>NZ_AKXQ01000005.1 GCF_000276805.1 Moritella dasanensis ArB 0140
TATTAACGTTAATATCGGTATTCGTTTCGAGACTCAGTGTTTATGTATCGATTAACGCGACCTTATACAGCAGCAAATCGTGTATTACTTAACCATAAACGCTTTATCCATACGCTTGAATGCACTTTCTAATACATAAGCTAATTCACTGTAATGTGGATTTTTTTTGGCTGGTTCGAGTTCACAACCTTGCGTCACTAAACCTTGGTATAACTCGTGATACCAGTTTGCAAGTGACACAGGTAATAGCTCTTTCGAACGTTTACCTAACCAAAACAGACCTTGCATTGGCAATGTAATTAATAGCAATGCAACCGCAATACTCGCCGGTAGTTGCTGCATATCACCATAGAGGTACTGCATCATCACCGTTAGAATAGCTAATGGTGGCATTGTCTTAAAGCCAAGCTGCGTGGCAGCAATGATTCTATTCTCAGGAAAAAGTGCAGCCAATTCTTTTTTCATCGGCCAGCGCTGCATATAATGTTGACCTTTATAAAGGGTATCTTTAAATACACTCATCAGCATCCTCCCGTAAAAAGATAATTATTCTATAATTCAAACCATACACTATGTCATGGTGCAGGTAAAATAGTATATGAATGTTACGTTAATGGTTTAGATCAACTTTATTACAAATATACTTTGAGATATCGTCCTATAGCAAGTAAACTATGAGGCAGTTAACACTTTTAGGGAAAATGTGAGTGATATAACTCACAGTTTTAGAAAGTTGTCATTTCTTTAAGATGGATACTTAGTAACGAACATTCGTCGTATCACTACGACATAGTACGTAAAAATGACAGTGTCAGCCAATTTACTAAGCACAGACAATATCTGTGCTTTAATAAAGATACGATACCTAAGCCAAAATCGCTAGGATTGTTATCAGTTATTTTATTGATTATTTCATAATAGGTTTTTACGCATGAATAAACTCGTTCTAGTTCTAAACTGTGGTAGCTCTTCTCTTAAATTCGCAGTCCTTGATTCAGTATCTGGTGATGAAAAATTATCTGGTCTTGCTGAATGCTTTAATTTAGATAACGCACGCATCAAGTGGAAACTTGACGGCAATAAAGGCACAGCCGATCTAGGCGCAGGCGCTTCACATAAAGAAGCTGTAGCATACATCGTAAATAACATTCTTAAAGACCAAAAAGAAATGAGCGACGCTATCGTAGCGATCGGTCATCGTGTTGTACACGGCGGCGAAAAATTCACTTCATCAGTAATCATTGATGATACTGTAATGCAAGGCATCGAAGACTGCGCAACATTAGCACCGCTTCATAACCCGGCTCACCTTATCGGTATCCGTGCTGCACAAGCTGCATTCCCAACGCTTCCACAAGTAGCTGTATTCGATACTGCGTTCCACCAGACTATGCCTGAAAAAGCATACCTATACGCATTACCATACAAACTATACCGTGAAAACAACATCCGTCGTTACGGCATGCACGGTACTAGCCACCTATTCATTACTCGTGAAGCAGCTTCGCTTCTAGGTAAAAAAGTTGAAGACACTAACATCATCAACTGTCATTTAGGTAACGGCGCATCAGTTTGTGCAATTAAAAATGGTAAATCAGTAGACACAAGCATGGGTATGACTCCGCTTGAAGGTCTAGTAATGGGTACGCGTAGTGGTGATATTGATCCAAGCATCATTAACCACCTAGTTACACAGTGTAACTACACAGTTGCTGAAGTTAACAGCATGCTTAACAACGAAAGTGGTTTGTTAGGTGTTTCTGAAATTTCTAGCGATTGCCGTGCTATCGAAGATGGCTATGCAGAAGGTCAAGTTGGCGCAGTTCGCGCAATGGAACTTTCTTGCTACCGTCTAGCTAAATACATCGCTTCATACGCAGCTGCTTTAGGCCGTATCGACGCTATCGTATTTACTGGTGGTATCGGTGAAAACTCTGACGTTATCCGTGCGCTAGTATTGAACCAACTTTCTATCTTCGGTATCGAAGTTGACGCTGCAGCAAATACAGCTGCACGTTTTGGTTCAGAAGGCACAATCACTACTGCAAATAGTAAAATTAAAGCTATGGTTATTTCTACTAATGAAGAATTAGTTATTGCACAAGACGCAGTAAACTTAATCTAATTAGCTAGTTAACTTAACTAAATTTAACTTTTATAAGAAAGGTGTGATCGCACCTTTCTTTCTTCTCAATCCCAATATAAGGGGACGCTAGTGGCTCGCACTATAATGCTTATCCCAGTTGGCGTAGGCGTAGGCGTAACTTCTGTTAGTCTAGGTATGGTTCGTGCGTTTGAACGCAACGGCCTAAACGTTAACTTTTTCAAACCTGTTGCTCAACCTCGCCAAGGCGAAAAAGGTCCTGAGTTATCAACTGAAATCATCCGTCAAGGAACGAATGCATCACCTGCAACGCCGTTCACTTTATCTCACGCTGAAAAATTAATCGGCGCTGGTAAAACTGACGTACTGCTTGAAGATATCGTTGAGCGTTTTGAATCGCACATGGTTGATGCTGAAATCGTTGTTGTTGAAGGTCTAGTACCAACATCAAAACAACCATTTGCTAACGACGTCAACTACAACATCGCTAAAGCACTTGACGCTGAAATGGTATTTGTGACTAACCCAGGCACAGATTCTTCAGAACAACTTAAAGATCGTTTAGAGATCGCTTGTTCTAACTTCGGCGGCAGCAAAAACAAAAACATCATTGGTTGTGTGATCAACAAAGTTGGCGCACCACTTGATGAAGCTGGTCGTAGCCGTCCAGATCTTGCCGAAATGTTTGAAGCAAACGCAGGTAATGCTAGCCATAACCTAGAAGTGCTACAAGTATTTGGCAAAAGCCCAATGCCTATCCTGGGTTGCATCCCATGGAGCGCTGAGCTAATTGCACCACGTGCAAAAGATCTTGCTAAACACCTAGGTGCTGAGATCTTAAACGAAGGCGACATCGAAGAACGTCGTCTAGTGGGTATCACTTTCTGTGCACGTTCTATCCCGAACATGCTTGAGCACTTCCGTCCAGGTGGCTTATTAGTTACTTCTGGCGACCGTGCTGACGTGATTGTTGCTGCATGTCTTGCTGCAATGAACGGCGTTAAAATCGGTGCATTACTATTAACTGGTGATGTTCGCCCAGACGCAAGTGTATTAAAACTTTGCCAACAAGCAATGGCGACTGGTTTACCAATCATGCTAACGCCTACGAACACTTGGCAGACAGCATTAACGCTTCAAAACTTCAATCTTGATATCCCTGCAGATGACAAACAACGCATCGAAGCGGTTCAAGAATACATCGCAAGTCACATCGACAAGCAATGGATTGAATCGTTAACTGTTGGTACACAACGTACTCGTCGTTTATCACCGCCTGCATTCCGTTACCAGTTAACTGAATTGGCGCGTCAAGCGAAGAAACGTGTTGTATTACCTGAAGGCGAAGAGCCACGTACAATTGAAGCGGCTAACATCTGTGCTGAACGCGGTATCGCGACTCCAGTATTGCTTGGTAACCCAGCTGAAATTAAACGTGTTGCAGAAAGCCAAGGTATCATTCTTTCTGACGGTGTTGAAATCATAGATCCAGTAACATGTCTTGAAAAATATGTTGCGCCTATGGTTGAACTGCGTAAAGCGAAAGGTCTGACTGAAGTAGTAGCACGTGAACAACTACAAGATAGTGTTGTTCTTGCGACGATGATGTTAGAACAAGCTGAAGTTGATGGTCTTGTATCTGGTGCCGTTCATACGACAGCAAACACAATCCGTCCAGCACTACAGTTGATCAAAACAGCACCGGGTTCAAACCTAGTGTCTTCGATCTTCTTCATGTTGCTACCTGATCAAGTGTTAGTGTACGGTGATTGTGCAATTAACCCAGACCCAGATGCTTCTCAACTAGCTGACATCGCAATTCAATCTGCGGATTCTGCTAAAGCATTCGGTATCGACCCTCGCGTTGCTATGATCTCTTACTCAACTGGTTCATCTGGCCAAGGTAGTGATGTAGAGAAAGTACGTGAAGCAACGAAACTTGCTCAAGAACGTCGTCCTGATTTGATCATTGATGGTCCTCTACAGTACGATGCAGCTATCATGGAAAATGTAGCGAAAAGCAAAGCGCCAAACAGCCCAGTTGCTGGTAAAGCGACTGTATTTGTATTCCCAGATCTTAATACTGGTAACACAACTTACAAAGCGGTACAGCGTTCTGCAAACCTAATCTCTATTGGTCCAATGCTGCAAGGCATGCGTAAACCAGTAAATGATTTATCACGTGGCGCATTAGTAGACGATATCGTTTACACAATCGCGCTAACAGCAATTCAAGCTAAGCAATTAAGCAACTAGTTTGAAAACCTGTTAAACGTGTATTAAGGCTCCCTCGGGAGCCTTTTTTGTATCTTTAAACCCATCAACTTTTTATATTTAAACTCATCAACTTCTTATATTTGAACCCATCAAAAGATAGCAACGAACTTGGTTAGTTTTTCATAAAGAAAATCAATTTGTTGACTGCAATGTTCCGGTATTTATCTTCTTCAATAAATAGACCGTGTAATGCGCCTTCAACCACTTCAATATAACTATGGGGACAACTTTCATTAAACTTGTCTTGGGCTAAATTACTCACCACATATTCATCTTCAGCTTGTAATATCAATACTGGAATATCTACTTTATGGGCATTAATTAACACTTTTTCACACGCTTTAATCGACTCTTGGATCCATTTAGTGCTGGGACCACTTAACTTTAAATTTGGTTTTTCATTATAGCTATTGGTATAACGTGAGTAGCGTAATTTACTCTTACTCATGAGATTTTTATCAAATTCAGGAAAATCATAAAAAGAACGACCTAAAGCAAAATTAGGTTTCTTCGTGAAGCGTTCGAAAATGGAGTGGCTTGAGGTATCTAACTTACTTTTAATAGATAAACCAAGACCAAACATAGGCGTACTCAACAGCAACTTCTTCACTTTGTGCTGATAAAATTGAATATATTGAGTACAAATATTTGCGCCCATAGAATGTCCGACCAAATAACAATCACCATCGCCATCGCCATTAGGGTAAACAACTTTATCCATAAATAGTTGTAAATCAACTATATAATCTTGAAAATCATTTACATGACCTAAATCAAGATCCGAAGCCCATCGCTCTGACTCGCCTTGGCCTCGATGATCATAAGTATAAATATTATAAAAATGTGATAACTCATAAATAAGTTCTAAATATCCCCAATAAGATTCATTTCTGCCATTAACAATCACCAACGTATCTTTTTTATGATGTGGATTATAATTAATCCAATTGATTCTAACTTTGTCAAAACCAATGAAATTACCACGTTTTAAACCTTTAATTACCTCATTACAGGCGTTTTCAGTGGTATCAACATCTTCGGTCGTTTTGAGCGGAAGATCGGTGACATTGGCGAGTTCAAATTGACCTTTATGGATTTTATCCGCAATGAGATTAAGGTATTTTTTACCCATTTCAAAACCTAACGCGTAATCGCTATCCACTGCTTTTTTAGATGAATGGACTAAGGAGGTTTGTAAATGCGTTGCCGGATGGATCTCATAAATAACCACATCATCAGGCGGATTTTCTAAAAATGCTTGGTCCGCGCGGTACGCGTCTTCATGGATCATTAATAAGTGACTTAAATTTTTAAGTTTATTCGGGCCAACGTTTTTTAAAAAATTCAACCACTCATGATTATAACTGGCATCGACAGGGATCGTTCTAATCACCACAATATGTTTATAACCAAGCTTATATGCTTCTCGAACCGGAATAGGTGCAGTCACGCCACCATCATACCAATCGTCATGGTCAATTTTGATCGGATTCACGGTTAATAAAGGAATAGCACATGTCGCTTTTAAGGATTTTTTCCAACAGCCTCTTTTTAAATCTAAGCATTTGGCTTGCATGCTATTTATATTGGTCGCAACGCAATACAACTCGCGATCTTCTAAGTTTTTTAATCCCGTACCCCAATCAAGCGCTAGGTGTGTTTCGGTAGCATGAATTAGCAAATCCAGATTCAAGCTGTTTTCACCACGAAATACATTCTTAATATTAAAAAAATCGGGATCACGCGTCACTTTATTAATGACATCATAAGCATGTCGATATTGACCACAAACATAAGATGCCAGATTTAACGCGCCTGCTGATGTACCAATAAAACAATCAAACGGATTATAATCGGCTTTCAAAAATGCATCTAATACACCGGCTGTAAATACGCCTCTCTGCCCCCCACCCTCACAAACGAGTGCAAATTTGTCGACATTTTCATGACGTAAAGGATAAGCGTCAGTATCGACTTGAGAAATAGAAAAATAATTAACCATAAATTTATATACCGATGATTTGATTTAACGTTTTAAATTTGAAATAGTCTACTGCAATCATGATACCACGGTCATCACTGATGACTGCTCCCTCCAGCAGATACATCTTATCCATAGGGTAACAATCAGGCTTAAATTCACCGACTTTATACTCATAAAGTTTGTGCATCCGCAGCGTTTCCATAACCGCGCTTACAGCCATTCAACTTCAGTGATTAGTGTGTAGCCTCAAATAAAAAATAACCTTACCAAGGCTTCTGAGGGCGTTTTTTTATATAACAAAATCAGCTAAACCAACCAGTCTTTAGTTGTATTTAATTTCTAATTTTTTCTTGATTTTTCAGTAAATCAAAGAATTTAAACAAAAAATGATTTAAATACAACAACTTAAAATCAACCAACAAGTTAACACACATGTTTATCCACAGATTTTGTGGATAACCTGACATAAACGCTGGTTATTGATAAATCAGCCCCTGAATATGCCACATTTAGTCCACAACTTTATTTTAATACTTAAAGTTATACACAGGCGAAGACGTTAACCTGCTTATATACACAAGTATCATCACCCTGTGTATAACACCATGATTAACCAGTGAAGCAAACTGCAGGTATCGAACTGATCACATGGAACAACAAAATATCATGTGATTTTAGCGGGCGAGATTGTGAATAACCGTGGGTTGAAATAGGAAAGGAATAGCCATAAGACAGGCATAAAAAAAGCCTCAATCGAGGCTTCTTTATCATCAGTATATTATCGCTAAACTATTCAGTCAGTGCTGATTAGTTTACGCCTGACTCATCATCAAGTTGGTCACTTAGTTCCGCTTCCATTTCTTGTTTCAATTCGTCTTGAAGTTGATAATACGATAAATCGTTTTCATTATAGTCCATCATAACCACCTTAATAGTACTAAACAGTACTTCGTTAAAATATGCCGATAATCGATAACCCGCTTATCACACTTCCCTGAGCAACCTTTTGCTCAGTCCATGTATTAATCCTAACACAGCATTTTCAGTCTGCAATATTTGTCACGTTAGGCAAAAACATTGATCCGCGTCAATAAACCTATTCTGTAATTATTTATCAACATTTTGATTGTTAGCTCTTCATATGAAAGCCAACTACCGATATAAGGAAGCCATCACGCCCTCAAAACACAACACGTTGACTAAAACTGAACGATAATAAACAAAATAGAACAACTTAGTATAAGTTATACCAAAAAGTAATATGTGGCGATTTTGGCGCTAAAATAGCAAATCTTATCGGATATTGGCGATATGAGTGTCTAAAATGAATACAATAAAATGACTTAAAGGGCGAGTTTTGGAGTCGGAATAACACTAACTAGGGTAAAATAACTAATTTAGCCTGCCGTTTCATCGTATAAATAAAACGACACGCTAATATCGATTACGCCGCTTTAGGCGAGTAAATGAAGATTAAAACTTTAAGGCCTTTGCCCGCTTCAGCTTCTTTGAATACAGCTGGCGTTGGCAGTTGTTCTTGGAACACACAATCAGGGCAATGCTCGGCAACATTATCAAATAAGAACTGTTCACCCAATTCAGGTGCGTTCAAACATAGCATCACTTTACCACCCGGCTTCATTAGCTCCGGAATACGTTTAATGATCTTGCTGTAATCACGCTTAATATCAACACTGCCTTTTTGAAACGACGGTGGATCCGAGATCAACAGATCATAAGGACCATGTTTACGTAAACGGCCATATGATTTAAAGATATCAACACCTTCAAATTTAACACGCTTAAGATCATGACCATTACTGCGGTGATTATCACGTCCCATCGTCAGTGAAGTACGGCTAAGGTCAACGTTCATCACCTTGTCTGCTCCGCCGGCTAGTGCAGCAACAGAGAAAGCACAAGTATAAGAGAACAAGTTTAATACGTTCGCATTCTCTGACTGCTCTTTAACCCATTGACGGCCATTGGCCATGTCGAGAAATAGACCGGTGTTTTGTGCACGACCAAACTCAAGGTTAAAGGTCATGCCATTTTCAGTGATTTCGGTACGGTTACATTCTTCACCAAGGAACAATGAAGTCGGCGCTCGTTCACGACAACGGAACTGTACTAATACCGTTTTACACTGTTCACCAAGTTGTGCTTGCAGCGCTTCTGCTAACAACATGAGGTAATCGTTTTCTTCTTCTTGGTATAACGTAATAAGTGCAACAGGTGACAACCAATCAATGTTGATGTGCTCGAAGCCCGCATACGTATGGCCACGACCATGGAACAAGCGACAAGCATCTTCTGCAACAGCAGAGAAATCAATAAATTCAAGCGGCAATTTCTTATCAGCCTCGGACATAGCGACAGTCACAATCTTATTCACCTTAATTAATCTGACAAAACAAAAAGGGATGCACACTGTACATCCCTTTCTTCAATTCATCGTATTATACTTGATTAGTACTAAATTGCGATCAAGGTGCGGGGTTATTTTTTCACATCAACATCACTGCTGATCAGTATCGACATCCAGTTGTTGTCGTTAATCGTTTCTAAGCCAATTTTGACAATCATCGTCAGTGGTACTGCCAATAACATACCGACCAAACCAAGTAACCAGCCCCAGAAGATTAACGATAGGAATACGATCAAGGTCGATAAACCCAGTCCTTTGCCCATGAAGCGTGGTTCGACAACGTTACCCATGATCAAGTTAATCGTGACATAACCTGCAGCTACTGCACCGGCTTGTGGTAAGCCCAGTTGCAACATCGTTAAGATAACCGCAGGCACAGCCGCAATTAACGAACCGATGTTAGGTACGTAATTTAATAGGAAGGCAATCAAGCCCCACAACAGATAGAAATCGACACCCATAATAAACAACATGAGACCAACCGTGATACCCGTCGCGATACTGACTAAGGTTTTAATCGCCACATATTTGTTCACCGAATCTAAGAACTTGTCTAACTGGGCTAATTTGAAATCAGGGTCTTTAAACATTAAATGCAGTTTCTTCGGTAATACATCACCTTCAAACAGCATAAAGACCACCGTTAGCAAGATCAGGAAGATGTTTGCCATCACGCCTGACAAGCTACTAACCATGCTCGACACCATCGTCACTGCAGTACCTGGGTTGAAGTATTCCAGTAAGGTATCAGATGATATTTGGATATTGTATTTATGTAAGAACGTAACTAGCTCGCCGTAGTGACCACGGATTTGGCTTTGATAATCGCCAATATTACTGGTGAGTTGTTGCACGCTTGAACCAATTACGCTGGTGATCGTCAAGCCAATCAGGATGGCAAGAATCAGCACAGTAAAAATAGCGATTGTGCGTGGAATACGGCAACGTGTAATCAGGTTTACCAATGGGTTGCAGATAATGGCAATGAATATGGCCAGCAAAAATGGAATGATAATCGGCGTGGCAATTTTGATACCACCTAGAATAATGATCACAGCAGCGATCATCACCAAATTACGCATCTGGCTATTTTCGTTTAAAATTAGTTTCATAGTTACTCATTAGGGGGCTACAGGGTGCGAATAGTCGCCAGTAGTCTACGACGTGACTGATGAATATAACCTTAACAAGATGAAAACACTATGTGTTTTATATAAACTCCAGTGTAGAGGTTTAAAATAATAGCTTTGATGACGTCTAGAGATGTTTGGTAGAGCTATGCTCATATTCAACTTTATAATGATTTGCGTGCAAAATGAGTGCGAAATAAATGGAAAGTTATTACGAATTGAACTGGAGATGATTAACTGATTGATAATCATATATTTGAAGTAGAAATGGTGGAGCCAAACGGGTGCACCACGATATCAAAAACTCTAGTTCAGCATTCGTAATATCAATGCGTTAGGGATACTGTAACACTAATTTTACACAAATGTGTGCAAAATGAGTGCAAATAAGACCGACTAAAATATCAACTGATAATCTAGAAGTGCCTATTCACCTTTTTATTAACGATAAATTATTGTTAATTGGGGGCTGCCTAGATCCCTTAGATTTATCTGATTACCACCGAAGGCGTTGGGGTGTCGGTGCCATTCGAATACTTGATGCTTTAACTGCTCAAGCATCTTTTCTAAGTTAAATCGACGATTAAATTTAAAGCAAAACTCTGCCTAATATAGAGGGAAATTCTTTTGCTTAATTGCATGATAAGTACCATGCATTGAATTTTTCACACTACTTAATTTACCAATTTAAAATAGGTAAACTCAATGCTATCAGACCCGCCACCAATAACATCTCCAAACAGGTTAACCATCAGAAATAACAATAAATTTAGGCATTAGGAGGGATGTTGTCAAAGCACCTAATTAATAATCAAAGAAAGATTTTTGCTGGAGGTTAGACAGATTAGACGGCTATAAATTTAATTAAGTATATTAGGAAAGGGTTTGATTGAATGGCTCTGCGCTGAGAACGCAGAGCCAACATCAATCAATCACTTCATATAATGAAGTGGGGCAAACAATATCAATTAAATTGTTCTACAACAAGGATTTTTTATAAATTAAAATTATTTTTATATTTTATATCGTTTAGAATTTTTTTCGCCTAAACGACATACTCAGCATGATTGAATTTGTTAATAATGCTCCCAACAAAACATCAATCAAAAAACTGAGAAACTTAAAAATGAAAAAATTATTATTAGCAACAATCATTGCATCAACATTCGCGTCAACTGCTGTTATGGCGGCTGACATGGGTCAACCAAATAAGCCTGAACGTCCTACGCATCCTGATTACTCAGTTGATGTTAAGGTTGACGCTTTCAATTTAATGATTGAAAAAGCAAATCTTGAAAATAAAGTAATGATTACAAAAAATGTAAATGGTGATTACACTCTTATTCAAGAAGGTAAATCTCCTATTATTTTAGATTCAGAGAATGAATCGCAATTTAAACAAACTTTAGCGGCTGTAGCAAAAGATAATTCAAAAAATCGTCAAAATTCTCGCGATAAATTTAGCGTTAAACCAATCGAAGTACCTGTTAATCAAAAAATTGATATGATTAATGCACACCTAGCAAACTACGGTGAAGGTGAATCTTCTATTGTTCGAGATAAAAATGGTACTGTTAACCTTACATTTATTGATCCTGTATCTGGTGAAGTACGTCAGTTAAACCTCTCTGATATGTCAGAAGAGCAGTTAGACATCGTTAAGCAAGCAACCCGTGAGCACGTTAACAACAATGCACCAATCGTTTCACCAATCAAACAACCTATTGTTCTAGATCCTGTTGAAGAACCTGTTATTAAACTTCCTCGTGTAATCACGCCTGAAGAACAAGCATCATATGAAATGACAATTGTTAATAATCTTACAGAACGTGCTAATAACATTAAAGAAAATGCAACTGATGAACAGAAGTTTGATATTCTTAAAAATGAAGCAGGTAAGCAAGGTTATGAAATCACAGAATCAGAAGATGGTAATGATCTAGTATTCACTAAGGTTTCTGAAGTTGGTATAGAAGAATCTATTGTAGTTAGCAAATCAGATATTGAATCAAAGGTTCAAGAAAAAGGTTCTGAATTGGCAGAGCAAAAAGAAACAAAACAAAAAGAACGTCAAGAGGCTATAATTCCTGATGATATGGTTGAGCCTACATTACCTGGTGATGTAGTTGGTGAAGCACGTGATAAATTGATTGATGGTCTTAAAGGTCTTGATGAATCAGGTAGTGACGCAAACGAACAGTTACGCGAAAACTATAATCAACAATTAAGCCGTGATGATGCACAAGACGCAGCATTTAATGAGTTCAAGTTTGAAACTCAAGCAGATATTGCAGACCTTTATAACGAAATCGACCGCCTAGACGAGAAAATGGATGGTGTTATGGCTGGTACTCACGCAATCAACAATGCGCGTCCATTCCTAACTGGTGAAGGACAAACGGCTGTAGGTGTTGGTGCTGGTTTCGCTGGTTCATCTTCAGCAATCGCGGTAGGTGTCGCTCATAGTTTCAGTTCTAACTGGTCTGTATCAAGTACTGTTAACGTGACAACAGGTTCATACAGCGAAGTATCTGGTGGCGTTGGTACTCAATTCATCTTCTAATCTAGTTTAATACGCAATTAATTTAATAAAACCCCGTACCTTGGCTGGATACGGGGTTTTTTACACTTAAATTTTATATCTTTTTAACACGCGCAATCGTAGCACGTGAACAGCCAAGTGCATTCTGTATATCAGTGTAACTCAGTCCACCAGCAAGCATTTTCTTAATATTTTTATGTAACTCAGTATTAATCTGCTTACCTTTATACTTACCTTCTTCTTTAGCCTTTGCAATTCCTTGCTTTTGACGTTTCAGTCTTGTTTCATAATCATCACGAGCCATTGCTGCACCGAGATCTAACATGAACCCAGTTAAGGCTTGCTGTATCGCTGATAACTCAGGTTGGCTTGTTGATAATGCTTGATGTGTCATCGGTTGATCAACAACAACAATAGTCAATCCTTTATCCTGAATTCGTGACTTTAGTGTTTGCCACTGTTGATACGGTAAACGTGTCAATCGATCCATTTTCTCAATAACTAATACATCGCCATTATGTGAATCATTAATCAGGCGCTCTAGTTCTGGTCGTTCGGCTTTAGTACCTGATTCATTCTCAATATAGAAACCAGCAATCTTATGATTGTATGAATTAACAAATGTCGTTACTTCTTCTTTTGCTCGGTCTGCTGATTGCTCTTGTGTTGAAGCACGTAGATAACATCTGATAAACATAATATTTCGCTCTGGTTTCGTTTAAGTGGTTTCACATTAACGGTTTCATTAAGGTGCTGTAAACTCTATATGAAACCAACCTATTGAGTATTGCAGTTAGTTTCACTGAGGTATACTCATAATGAACTAAATGTGAGAGTGTATCTGTTGGCTATTATGTTGCTGATATAAAAAGTCCACCAGCCGATACAAAAAATATATAGCCGATATTTAAGTGGGTATGGGGATGCATTTTTTTTATTTTCAGTACTTGAAGTATGGGGCCCTTCCCCCCTTTAGTTCCTGATAGGGAATAAACTACACCATTATTTTGTTTACTATTGTATTTGAGAGCGGCTTAGAAAATAAAAAATCAGTATAGATAAACACGCACTATGTCAGAGGTGATCAAAACACTTTTACCTATTCCTTATAACGTTGCTAATAGTGTTACGAATTGATTTAAATAGATTGGACTTTGTTTAGTTTTATCTCAAGTGTTCATTCGATAGATACGTAGTTATTGAGTTATTACGTACCAATACAGGTATTACGTACCTAGTTACCTAAAGATCTATACAAGAATAATATTGAAATAACCACACGCGCTAACCCCTACGGGATTCGGCTTAGTTATAACAGGAGAGGTTAGAGGAAGGCACAGAACAAGGTAAGCCAGCACCTTAGGAAGCCCATATAGGAACCTTACACTACTTATGTATTCGTTTAAGAACTTAACATTAAAATCAAATAATCAATTGATAACTAACTCACTTCTTACCTATCTTAATATCAATATTGAGTTCCTGCTTAATCAGCAAAGACAATTGATTACAATCAAGTTTTTCTTTGGTAAAAACTCCATCATGCAACAATAAACAATCTTTTTTATTTGCCAGTTGATCACGTATTAGACATGTTATTTTACATTCTATATCTTGATATAATTTAGCAATGAATGAAGCCGTATAAGTTTTTTCATGAATACTTTTCCTGTAGGCTTTAACTTGTTCATGTGTGCTTGCCTTAATGCGTTGTAATTCTTTAGTCATGTCCTTGAACTCAGCACGGAATAATTCAAACTCTTGTTCGTTCTTGATCGCCGCCAATGCTTCACCTCCAACCTCATCATGTATAGCGCTTCGACATCCCAAGGAACTACCAAATGATTGATGAAGAAATACAAGTTTAACCTTCTCGCTGCTAGTGCCTGAGTTAAGCGCAATTCTTAATCTTGCTTGCTCTGTATCTGCAACATAATTTGATATTGTTGGATATTTACTTTTATTACGAACTAACGATAGCAGAATTGCATATGCAGCCGCTTTCATATCATATTCAGTATATTGATTTAGTGTTGCATTGCGAATTGATCTGTCTTGCTGCTGTAGTCCTAGAGCGCCTTTAGTCCAGTAGCGCCCAAATATGCCACCCGATACATCATAATATTGAATAATGCAGCCGTGGTGCTTATAACAGTTAATAAGCGCCCATATAATATTACGTTTTTCTATGTGCTGAGGGGTATCATCGAGATAGATATAATATAGTTTACTTAGTGCTTCAATATCAGGATCAATAGTGCTTGTTGTTATTGGGTTTGAATAAACGAACTCATGCCATTTATTTGATTCTGATAATTTGTGTGTTTGATTTATAGTTAATACCGCATCCAATCGTCTTAACCAGAACTGATTTAATAGATACGGTTTGTTGTAGTTACCAACGCTATAATTACCTAATTTAGTAAAAATTCCCATTTCAGTATTAAGATTATTAAAGGCTACTTGATTATTAAATCGTTTTAATATTTCACTCTGTCCACCGACATCATAAGCGTTTCCATTCTTAACGTGCTTTCTGTATCCAGTGATACACTCTGCAATCAGTAAACAGTAAACAGTATTCAAAAATATACTTGTTGTAATATCCCTTTGCTCTTTTTATTGATTGGGTAGGTAATAATAGTTCACGCTTTTGATATATGGCATCTGCTAAAATATTGGTATGAGTAATCTCTAAAGTAGTCTTATTTGGTATTGCCTTTTTTGCCATGTTTTTTCCCCATATCTTGGTTATTCTCGTATTGTGATTGAATCTCTTTAAGTAGTATTTTTATTGTTGCCGCAGGTGATTTGTTTGGATAAGTATCATCAACAAACTTTGCTACATCATCAGGTATTTCAAGGTTTAATTGTTTAGCCATTACTTACCAGCCTTAACGTATTTTCTAACCGTATTAACATTCAGTTCAAGTCTCTTTGCTGTCTGTGTGTAGTTCTGTAATTCAGCAAAGACCGCGTGGACCTCTTCTATTTTATCTGCGCTTATTGTTGGTGCTCCGTGCTTAACGTTTATCATGTAGCCATCCCCTCTTTAGTGTTGTTGTTTGTTATATAAGTATTTATTAACTAGTTAATAACCGGATCGCAAGACCAGCGACATCAAACGCTAGAAACAAAAAAAACCAGTACTAGGCTGGTTTGTGTAATTCTTGCTGATCGGGAATCTATTAACTTAAACCTTTATACAAATAGCATTCCCACTTATCCCAATCATCTAATTTGACTCGTGCTAGATCCGCTTCAGTAAGTTTCTCTTTTGCAATATCTAAGATAATTGAAACCAAGATAGCAATGTCCTCTTGGCTTATGCCATCCATTGCAAATAAATCATAAAGCGCTCTTTCTCCAAATAGGTCTAAACGTTTTGCTACTTGAGTTAAGTAGTCATTTTGCTCACCCTCTACCATTACAATCATGCTATAAACCCACTTCGTTAAATTCAACGCTTTCAATAGAACGACTGTTCCAGAAGTATTCTTCTAAAATTAAATCTTCGTCCTCGTAGCAGTCGTACCATTCACCATTCCATGCGATTTCAATTACAGGCTTATCATTACTGGTGATTGTTGTAGTTGCGTCAAAAGTGGCTGTAAATGTATTCTCTCCCTCGTCTTCACAAGTATTATCGAAACTAACACCACTTCTTAACTCGTCATAGATTTCTAGATCGTCAGTATTAATACCGTGATCGTTAAACAGTGATTCAATAACTTCTAATATATCGTTATTATCAACACTTTGGTTTGCTCTACAGTGTTGAATCATTACGCTTGGGATCAGATCCTCAAGTTCAGAAAGACTTTGAAAATCCACCAGCGAAACACTCTCATTAATGTTGTGATCTTGGTTTTGAATGAGACACATACCGTTAACAGGGTTAAACGCAATGTTCCACTGTCGATCGCAATAGAACGTTGATCCATTACTATCTTGACCAGTACGCATAATGACTCTAGATAGATCAATAAAAATACCTCGCTGAACTTCAATTTTATTTAATAACGCGCTTAAATTAATCATATCTTTACCTTTGATTTAGTTTTTTTTATTACAGGTATAAAAAAAGAGCCATTAGGCTCTTAATAAGGGTCGTAAATTTTATTTTAAGAACGAATAAAAATCAGTTCTTAAACCTATATCATGACTCAATACTTTTATTCATCTAAAAATATTTTTTATCACTTAAAAATCAAATGGTTATAGTGAATTTAAATTTAAACATGTTTATAGCACCTCAAATTAGTGAAAATTCAGTTCGCCTAAACTACGCCCCAAGCCTTAACATTCTTAATGTACAAATTGAAATCCAATTGCTCTATCGTTTCTTGCAGTAAAGGTACATTAAGATCTTTATCGTATCTAGCATACGTAATCGACTGACTCTTATGACCTAATACCCCCATTGCTTGCTGCTCTGGTACTGACTTCTGCTTAAATTCATTAGCAACCGTATGTCTAAATGAATGAAACACAGGCTCTTCGATTCCTAATTTGTCTTTATGATGTAAGAACCATTTTGATGCTTTTGTACCAAGCCCATCTCTTGGGACTTCACCCTGTTTATTCAGCAACCCATTAAATAGCCAACCGCTAGACTTCGTGGCTACAAAATCAATAAAACCTAGATCAACCAGCGCTGAGTGTATAGGGATATAACGCATTGAGTCTGGATTTTTAAGTTTTTGAAATTTATGTTCTTCGTTAATATGAAAGCACTTAATACCACACATATCTTTGATATCTTCAACACGTAATTGTGCTATTTCAGTCAATCGAGCACCAGTGTGCAATGCTATTAACGGCAGCCAAAATTGATAATCGTGTTTACATTTACCAGTAGCCCAAATATCGGCATTAAATAATGTATTCAGATCATTTTTATACCAGATTTTACGTTCATCAGAATCTTTATGCGTTTTTCTAGATAGTGGCAGTTTTTCAAAATAATTCTTTTCGACGATATCAGATTTAATACACCAATTAAAAAATGCTGAGCACTTATTAAGGGTCGCTTTCACCGTTGTAATACTCTGTGGTTCGTCACCAAAGTCGGCTATTTCTTGCAGACTTAAACCGTCATACTTCTTAACCTTGGCGCGGTTTGGCGGTAGTTTTAACAATATATTTCTGAATGATTCTGCGTCTTTTAATTTGAGAGTAGCAATATCACGACCACCATCGAAGTACTCGCTTAACAACAAAATCTTTGCTTTAATTGTTTCATAACTTTTAGTGGTTATCTCTGGTCCATCCTGCTTAGATTGCAGATATTGTTTAATTGCACTACCAAGACTAACAGATATATTTGTTGTGGCTTGCTTAACTGATGAGTAGCCTGAGACCTGCTGTATGGCTTGCTCTGTAGCAATTCGGATTGATTCACGTTCTTCAAGGGGGTCATTATGGTCAGCCTCTACGGTAATGCTAGTGCCATCGCTAGTCGTTACTGTTGCACGTATCCACTCATCAGCATCAACTGGCTTATTAGCAGTGTTTCTGGTGGGAGTGCTTGAGCCATATAAAATCTTATCTAAATCCGCTTTGCTAACCACGTTCTTCAATTCCTTGAATAAATTATCAGTCTTTAATAATAACTCATTAACCATTGAGACAGCAGTGTTTAATATGGTGGTTTGTAACGAAAAATAGAATTCTTTTTTGTTTAGAAATTGAACTAAATCACAAGGGATTCTTTGCCTAAAATAATAGGTTTGATTGCGTCTAGAGATGTTTGGTAGAGGTATGCTCATATTCAACTTTGTAGGTATTTGCGTGCAAAATGAGTGCAAATGACATTACGAATTGAACTGGAGATCATTAACTGATTGATAATCATATATTTGAAGTAGAAATGGTGGAGCCAAACGGGATCGAACCGATGACCTCGACACTGCCAGTGTCGCGCTCTCCCAACTGAGCTATGGCCCCATTTCTACAGCAACATTTGCTGCTGTAGGCATAATATTCGATCTGCCGTTTTGGTGTCAATATCTACAATAGAAAATCACGACCAAACGACAGAAAGGTTATTATTTACACACCGTTAGGCGTTTTCACGTGCAGTAATAAATGCTAACGCTTTGTCGATACCAGCAAGGCTACGTTCTTTACCGATAAGCTTAAGTGTTACATCTAATGACGGTGATTGACCGGCACCAGTAATAGCAACACGTAGCGGCATACCAACTTTACCCATACCTACTTCAAGTTCAGTCGCTGTATCGTTAATTGCAGCGTGTAATACTTCAGCATCGCTCCAATCTGCAATCGCAGCTAGTTTTTCTTGCACTTTAAGTAATGCTTCTTTTGCTACAGGACGTAAATGTTTCTTCGCCGCAGTTGCATCAAATTCAGCATAGTCTTCAAAGAAGTAACGGCTAGCAGCTGCAAGTTCTTTCAGTGTCTTAGCACGTTCAGCAAGTACTTTAACAATCTCAGCTAGTGCTGGACCGTTAGTCGTATCGATGCCTTGGTCTGCCATGTGCCACTCAAGATGAGTTGCAACATATTCAGGTGCCAGTGTTTTAATGTAATGTTGGTTTACCCATTGTAACTTCTCTGTATTAAACGCTGAAGGCGCTTTGTTTACATCGTCTAAGCTAAACAGTTTGATCATTTCTTCAGTGCTGAAGATTTCTTGATCGCCATGTGACCAACCTAAACGTACTAAATAGTTTAGTAGTGCTTCAGGTAGGTAACCGTCATCACGGTATTGCATAACACCGACAGCGCCATGACGCTTAGATAGTTTAGCGCCGTCATCACCAAGGATCATAGCAACGTGAGCGTACTGTGGAACAGGTGCGCCTAGTGCTTTTAAGATGTTGATTTGACGAGGCGTGTTGTTTAAGTGATCTTCACCACGAACAACATTCGTAATACCCATATCCCAGTCATCAACAACAACACAGAAGTTGTATGTCGGTGAACCGTCAGTACGGCGGATGATTAGATCATCTAATTCTTTATTAGCAAATTCAACTTTGCCGCGGATCTTGTCATCAACGATAACAGAACCTTCTTTCGGATTGCGGAAACGCACAACGAAATCAGCACCAGTGTCGGCAATGTCACCATGGCTACATTTGCCATCGTAACGTGGGCTTTCTTTCGCATCCATTTGCGCTGCACGTAACGCGTCAAGACGTTCGCGTGAACAATAACATTTGTATGCTTTGTCTTCTGCTAGTAGTTGATCAACTAATTCGTTGTAACGATCAAAACGTTGAGTTTGGAAATACGGACCTTCATCCCAATCCAGACCAGCCCATTTCATGCCTTCTAAGATCGCGTCAACCGCTTCTTGAGTAGAACGTTCTAAATCAGTATCTTCGATACGCAGTACAAATTCACCACCTTGGCTTTTTGCATGTAACCAAGAATAAAGCGCTGTACGTGCGCCGCCTACGTGCAAGTAGCCAGTTGGGCTAGGTGCAAAACGAGTCTTAACAGTCATAAGTCTCACAATACCTTTTACATTATTTAATTAGCTTAACCCACGAAAGGTTAAGCACATGATGCTGCGTATTTTACCATTAAAGCTAAAACTAACAATACGCGAGCTAAAATTAAGTGTGCAAAATGTTATTGCTCCTGCAAACCGCTCAAGACATCCATGTTCGCTTAGACAAGGCCATCCATGGCCATGTATGTTTGCGATAGCAATAACATTTTTCTATACAGTTATTTATCGAAGCTGATATCAGCGTTTACCATAAACTAACTATGTGTTGCTATGTGTTGTTAATAGCGCGAGTAAATCGTCTTCCGACAGAATATCGATATCTAACTCTTGTGCTTTCGTCAGCTTAGAGCCTGCAGCAGGTCCAGCCACTAACGCAGTTGTCTTCTTCGACACACTGCCTGCGACTTTAGCGCCTAAGTCTTGTAACCGCGTCTTAGCATCAGCACGCGAGATATTAACCAGCGTACCGGTGATCACATAAATAGTGCCTAACAATGGCAGTTGGCTTTGTTCTTTAACCGCCACATCATTCCAGGTCATACCGGCTTCAATCAGTTGATCGACAACCGCTAGGTTATGCTCTTCTCGGAAGAAGTAAAATATGTGCTTAGCAACGATCTCACCAACGTCTGAAATCAATACTAAACGCTCAACCGAGGCTTTTTTGATAAACTCGAGTGTTAATAAATCATTGGCAAGGTTAGCGGCTGTCGCCTCCCCTACTTCACGGATACCCAGTGAATATAAAAACTTAGCCAGTGTCGTGTGTTTTGCGATTTTCAACGCTTCCAGTAAGTTCGTCGCCTTCTTTGGTCCCATGCGATCGAGCATCGTTAACTGACCAAACGTCACACCAAACAAATCAGCAGGGGTTTTAATTAACTCCGCATCAACCAATTGCTCAACCATTTTGTCGCCTAAACCATCAACGTTTAGTGCTTTACGTGAAGCAAAATGTTTAATCGCTTCTTTACGTTGGGCGCCACAATACAGGCCAGCAGTACAACGCACGGTAGCTTCACCTTCAATGCGTTCTACTTCTGAATCACACACAGGGCATGTTGTAGGGAATACGATATCTTGCGCATCATCAGGGCGGCGTTCTAGCATCACACGCGCCACTTGTGGGATCACATCACCAGCACGGCGAATAATCACCTGATCTTTGATTTTAATACCCAAACGCGCAATTTCATCGGTGTTATGTAGCGTCGCATTACTCACGGTTACACCGCCCACAAACACAGGTTCTAAACGCGCTACTGGCGTGATCGCGCCAGTACGACCGACTTGGAATTCAACATCCAATAACGTAGTAATTTCTTCTTGTGCCGGGAATTTATGCGAGGTTGCCCAACGTGGCGCACGCGCAACAAAACCGAGTGTTTTTTGCAATGTTAAATCGTCAACTTTATACACCACACCGTCAATGTCATACGACAATGCATCACGACGTTGACCAATGTCTTCATAGAAATCTAAGCAACCTTGATAACCCGTCGCCACAGTCACATCGGCACAAACAGGTAAACCCCATTGCTTTAGTTTCTGTAAGTTTTCAGCGTGTGAATTAGACAAGCCTTTACCTTCAACCTCGCCTTCTACCACACCTAATGAATAAGCATTAAACGCTAACGGACGGCTTGCCGCGATCTTAGGATCAAGCTGACGTAAGCTACCAGCGGCGGCATTACGTGGATTAACAAAGGTCTTTTCACCTTTCTTCTTGGCATTGATATTCAGTTGCTCAAAACCAGCTTTCGGCATGAACACTTCACCACGTACTTCTAAACGCGCTGGAAAGTCATCGCCACGTAAACGCAGTGGAATTGATTTAATGGTTTTTACATTTTCAGAAATGTCTTCACCAATCTGACCATCACCACGGGTTGCAGCGCGGACAAAGTGACCGTTTTCATACAAAATACTCGCAGCAAGGCCATCTAGTTTTGGTTCACAGCTAAACTTGATCTCGGTTTTAGTCAGTAAACGGTCTTGTAAACGTTTTTCAAACGCCAATAACTCTTCTGCAGAAAACACATTGTCCAATGACAACATCGGTATTTCATGCTTAATCTGACTAAAAGAGGTCAGCGCTTCGCCACCGACCTTTTGGGTTGGTGATGTGGCTAACGCAAGTTCTGGGTATGCTGTTTCTAGCTGTTTTAATGCACGCAATACACGATCATATTCCGCATCCGGTACAGTCGGATTATCCAGCACGTAATACTGGTGATTATACTCTTCTAATTGAAGCGTTAAGGCTTGAATCTGTTTTACTTGTTCTGTCATCTTTATTTCCAAAGATAAAAATTCCAAAGATCAAAAAAAGCCCCACCGAAGTGAGGCATTTATCTGGAGACTATATTTACCAAGTACTCTTTATTCACCGAGTACGAGTTACAGTAATAATCTAGTCAGATTTTTTCGCGAGTGCTCTACTTTCTAACTTACGAATAAACGCTTGTTCTTGCTCAATGGCGTCTTCTGTTAATGGGTGACGTGTTGCATCCATTAATAAACCATCAACACCGTCAGCAATACGTTCTGCAGCACCTAGCATCAAGCCATAATTATGTGACGCTTGGCCTGCACACGGGAACATCATGAACAATGATACCCCAGGAGACTCAAACTGTTCCATCGTATCAATATCAAACGTACCTGGTTTAACCATATTCGCAAGACTAAAGATAACAGCGCCTTTACCTGCAGCATCAACGTGGCGGTGAAAAATATTCATTGCACCAAACTTGAAACCAAAGGCTGATAATTCTTGTAATAATTCAGCGCCAGCAATACTCTTGCCTTCACGCGCCATAATGTTAATTACAAATACAGCTTCTTCAGCAACGTCATCTTGCGCTGAATCATTCGCGGCATCGTGATGCACGGTTTGCTGTTGATCATCCGTTGTGAGGGTATTATCGATGACGACATTATTCTCAGCATCACTATTTACATCATTTTCTGCATCAATAGCCACGTTAGCAGCGGCGTCGACAACATCATAACTTAAATCATTTGTTATCGTATCAGCCGGTAATTCTACGTCAATTGCCGAAAATGAAGCGGTTACCAATGTTTCAGTTTGCGCGGTGTTAGTGCTGTCATGCGTCTCGCTATTTTTTAACGAGGTACTTTGCATTGAACTGCTGTTTATAGCGCGAGTCTTTACTGCACGGTTTTTAATTGAACTACTCTTTGGAGTTCCGCTTATTACTTCACCACTCTTAACTGTACCACTCTTTACTTCACCACTCTTTACTTCACCGAACTGCGGCTCAATTTTTTCAACTGACACAGGCGCGGGTTCATCGCTGTCGAAGTTCACTGTCGATTCTACCGACTTAGTCACAACGCGCTTTTCACCTATACCGTCAAGGTCAAAACCTTGTCTATCTTTAACATTCTGATCAAGTTTATCTAACGGTTTATCTTTTAATGGTTTTACTTGATTCTTTTTATTTGACCAAAGGCCATGGGCAATTAAAGCAACGATTGCCATAAACCCTAGAATGATGAGAACAAGTCGCAAATCTTGCATAACAGCCTATCTCTTAATGTTAATTGTCTGTAAGTTCTACCGCCGTTGATATATCAACGGCGACGATTCGAGAGACCCCTGGTTCATGCATGGTCACTCCTATTAATTGCTGAGCCATTTCCATGGCTAACTTATTATGACTAATATAAATAAATTGTACTGTTTCTGACATCTCCTGAACCAGTTTACAAAAACGCCCGACATTTAATTCATCGAGTGGTGCATCTACTTCATCTAGCATACAAAATGGCGCCGGGTTTAACCTAAATATAGCAAACACTAACGACAGTGCAGTCAGGGCTTTTTCACCACCGGAAAGTAATGAAATACGCGCATTCTTCTTGCCTGGCGGTCGCGCCATAATCGTTACACCCGTGTCGAGTAAATTAGTCGATGTTAGCTCTAACCAAGCCGCTCCACCACCAAACACTTTAGGGAATAACGCTTTAAAATCAGTATTAATCTTTTCAAACGTGGTCGCAAAGCGCGCTTTCGTTTGTTTATCAATTTTAACAATCGCCGCTTCTAACGTCTCGATGGCTTTTTCTAAGTCATCGGTTTGTTCGTCTAAATATTGTTTACGCTGCGATTGCTGTTCAAATTCTGCGACAGCCGCAAGATTCACTGCACCTATCTTCTGTAATTGCGCTTCAAGCTGTTTCAACTGTAGCTGATACTCCTTAAGCGTTAATATATTAACACACTCACGTTTTAATGTGTCTACATCCACATGGTCATCCGCAATTTGTTGATATAATAGCTGTTCTCTTGCTTTGTTGTTCGCTTGTTTTAAATCTAACTGTTGGACTTTGTCTTTCACTTTTAAGCTACTAGTCATTATCCTAGCACGTTTTTCTTCAACATCACGCTTGTCATTAATGAGTTTAGCGCGTGTTGATTTCTTCATGTTATTGTCATTTTCGATAGCAATTTGTTTCTCGGCAGCAATCGCCCGTGCGGTTTCTAACTGCTGTAAGCTTTCAGCATATAATGAGTTATCACCTAATGCAGCAATATCTTGCAAAATAGTTTGATATTGCGTGTCCGTTTTGGCAATTAGTTGCTGTTGCTTCTCTATTTCAACGGTAAATTTGGTTTTAACTAACAGTAATTGTTGAACTTGTTTTCCCAGCACTTGCTGTTCTAGCAAAAACTTGGCTTTATCTGCTTTGGCCGCTTCCGCTTTTTGAATCAAGCTATCATCGTTTGCTAACTGTGCAATCGCTGTTTGTGTCGACACTATCTGTGCACTAAAGCGTTGCACCTCTTCAGCTTCAATCGCTAATATATTACCCAGAGTTAATAAACGGGTATTTAACTGATCATGCGTCAGTTGCCACTGTACTTGCTGTTGCTGTAATAACCCAAGTTCAACCGTAAGCTGTTTCACTTCACTTTGCTTTTCATGCAACTGAGCTTGCACCAGCTCAATTTGATGCTGGTATTCGCCCTGAGTCACCTTAAGCGCAATCAATTGATTGTGCTGTGTGTCCATCAAGGTTTCAATTGCTAATAAGCGCGCTTGCAGCTGTGACGCTTGCAGTTGCATTTCAATGCGCCCTTGCGGTGATGACACATTGGCTTTGGCATGTTGTGATAGCCACACGCCTTCATCGGTAAACCAATCGCCATGCGCAGTGATATAACTGTATTCACTGTGATTTTCAGCGCCCGTTTTAGCGTCGTTAATGTTCGTAACACAGGTCACTTGGTTTAGCTGTCGATTAAATAAGTTATTTTTCACCTTATCAGCTAACGAACCAGCACGCGCACTACATTGACTGGGTTTGAACCATTGCAATGCTGGTAATTCATTCAAATCAAATTGAGCAAGTTGTTCGTCGCTAATACAGTAAGCATCCAGCCAATTGGCAAGTACCTTTTCGACAGCGGCTTCCCAACCGGGTTCAACATCTAACTGTTGTAATAATTTTAACGGAATCGAATCGAAATTACATTCTAACCAAGCATGGGCGTGATCAGCATGCTCCGCTTTACGTAATAATTCAGCGATCACACTTAGTGAGCCGTTGATTTCAGTTTTCTCTGCAACACCTTGACTAATATTCGCTTCGAGCCCAGCAACTTGTTTGTTAATGCCTTCAAAGCCATTATTCAACCCCGCTAATTCATGACCGAGTTGGGTTTCTTGAGATTGTAGTTGTTGCTGCGCTGTTGTTTTAGCGCTAATTAATACTTGTTTGCTGTGCTCAGCAAGTTGCTGCTGTTCTTCAATTAACTCAGAGCGTTGTAATTTACTTTTATTCAGTACTGATTCGGCGCTTTTAACGGCATTGGTCAACACATCAAGTTTACTGCTAAAGCGTTGTACTTTTTCAAGGTATACCGCATGCTGGGCAACAGCTTGGTCACTACTCACCGTCGCCGATGCGAGTGATTGCTCAATCACTAATAACTCTGCAGACAGTCGGTTGTAGTCCGTTTCTGTCGACTGCGCTTGTTGCTGATGCGTTTGTAACTGGGTTTGTTCTTCTTTTAGTAACAACTGTAGCTTGTCACTTTGCTGTTGGTATTCTTGTTGTTTACCGACCGATTCTTGCTTGCGTGCTTTGTGATGCAGTAATTTCTGCTCAATCTTAGTGAGCTCTGTGCCTTGTAAATAGAACGCTTGCTGCTGGTTTTCAATCAATACCGTGAGTTCATTTAACTGTACGTCAAAGTCGGTGATCTGCGTTTGCAGTTTAGTCGCGGTAGCCGTGAGTTTTTCTAGTTCATTCATCAGCACTAATTTTTGTTGCGCCAACTGATTAATCGAACGTTCCACATCATAGATCTGCACTAAACCAAGACGACTTTTAGCGTCACGTTGCTGCTGTTTTAACGCTCTAAACTGTTGAGCGACTGCAGACTGTACTTTCAACTTATCAATTTGCGCACCTAATTCAATGCGAATATCGGCTAGTCGATTTAAGTTATCTTTAGTTTGATTAATACGTTGTTCTGTTTCGCGGCGCTTTTCTTTATATTTTGAAATACCTGCCGCTTCTTCGATGAAATGACGCAACTCATGCGGTTTCGATTCGATTAAACGCGAAATCATACCCTGTTCGATGATCGCATAACTGCGCGGCCCCAAACCTGTGCCTAAAAACAGCTCGGTGACATCTTTTCGACGGCATTTGGTCCCGTTAAGGTAATATTGGTTGGTACCATCACGGTATAACTCGCGACGAATAGACACTTCATTATGTTGTAATAAAGCATGATCAATCCGTTGTTTGGCATTATCGAATAACAGTTCAACACTGGCTCTTGAGACAGGCGAACGCGCCACTGAACCGTTAAAGATAACGTCAGCCATAGCATCGCCACGCAAGTGCTTAGCCGAGCTTTCACCCAGCACCCAGCGTACTGCATCAATAATATTGGACTTACCACAGCCGTTGGGGCCAACAACCGCGGTCATATCAAAGGGAAAAAGCAGTTCGGTGGTATCAACAAACGACTTAAAACCAGAGATTTTGATCTTTTTAAGGTACATATCAAACAACGTATATAGAATAACCAGAAAACTTTAGCAGATGTGTCTGCAATATTAAAGATTCGTGTTAGCAGAATATCAAAGCTGCTGCTTTTTACTGCACATTTGCTGTTATTTCACTGCACTTTTGCTATTATTTTACTGCACTTTTTACTGTAATCGCAGTCGAATAACAACCGCATGATAAAATATGCGATTAACACTACTTACATAGGCTTCATAGAATATGCTTTCAATAAAACCATCGTTATCTGGGTTTCAATATTTCTTACAAGGTTTCGACTTGATCCGTCAGCCTAAGTTAAGACCTTTTGTATTGATCCCATTATTAATTAACCTGATATTGTTCTCGGTTAGCTTTTACTTCTTATTTCAACAAATCGACGTCTGGCTGCTACAGCTTGAAACTAGCTTAGACTGGTTGAGCTGGTTAGTTTATATTATTAAACCCCTCGCCTTCATCGTAATATTACTGGTCTTTGGCTTCTTTTTTGGTGCGATAGCCAATATTATCGCCGCCCCGTTCAATGGCTTGTTAGCAGAGCAAACTGAACTGCTATTAAATAATAAACCTCTACCAGAAATGAGCATCAAAGATATTTTGTTAGATATTCCGCGTGTACTGACGCGAGAACTGAAAAAAATCACCTATTACGTCCCGCGTGCGATTGGTTTACTGCTGTTATTTTTCATTCCGGTTGTCGGACAAACCGTTGCACCAGTACTGTGGTTTATCTTTACCGCTTGGATGCTAGCGATTCAATATGCTGATTACACGTTTGATAATAACAAAGTCGGCTTTGACGAAATGCGCAGTGAATTGTCATCAAACCGTATGCAATCTTTAAGCTTCGGTTCTATGGTGGCATTGTGCCAATCAATCCCAATCGTGAATTTCATGGTGATGCCCGTTGCGGTCTGCGGCGCAACAGCGATGTGGGTAGATAATAGCGACAAGTCTAATTTTCAATAACCATATAAACATAGATAAATGCAATATTTTTTTTCTAAAACGTTAGCTAGATTACAGTCTGTGTTGGAAATAGAGATTATGATCACTATTTAAATAATTTATTAAATCTTAGGAATGGGATGAAAACCTGCGACAGAATAGTTTACGGCAGCCTCGCGCTTTTTAATGAGTTTGGTGTGAGAAATATGACAACCAATCATCTAGCCGCCCATTTAAATATTAGCCCAGGTAATCTTTATTATCATTTTCGTAATAAAGAAGACATTATCCGGTCTATTTTTGATTTGTATGAAGAACATTTGAATGCTGGTTTTCAGCTCTATCATGATGATAAGCTAGATGTTGAGCTGTTTATTGGTTACTTTGATACGATGTTTGAAACGGTGTGGAAGTTCCGCTTTATGTATAGCAATCTCACCGCTATTCTTAATCGCGACCCGGAATTATCAACACGCTATCAGCACACTCAACAAAAAGCATTAAATCGCTCAAGTAGCATCTTGCACAAGCTAAAAGCGGATGGCGTGCTGGCGATTGACGTCGAACAAGTGACGCCGTTAGCGGACACAATGCGAATGATTGCTGGTTTTTGGATCCATTATAAACAAACACATTCGCATAATGAGAGCGTAACGAAAGCATTTCTTTACGAAGGTTTACTACGTGTATTGATGTTATTTAGAGCCCATTCGACTCCTGAATATTGCGCTATGTTTACGCGTTTAGAGCAACATTATCAGCTATTGGTCAACCATTATGCAACGTCAGTTCCAACTGACGTTCCTGTTGTAGTTTAATCTTTAGCTTACTCCGTTATATAGCCAAGCACGACCTTTCTGTTAAAAGCCCCGTTAATATTCTACATTAACGGGGCTTTATTTTACCAACTGACATTCATTGACGATATAACTCGCCGCATTTGTCAATTAGCAACGCTTTAGCACCAACGAGCCGACTGAATAACCGGCACCAAACGAACAGATTAATGCGAGGTCACCACTTTCCACACCGTCTTGGTGTAAATGGAAAGCAATAATAGAACCGGCAGACGCGGTATTGGCGTAGGTATCTAGAATAATAGGGGCTTCTGTTGCCGATGGATCGCGACCCAATAGCTTCTTAGCCAAATAGTTATTCATGTTAATATTAGCTTGATGTAACCACAAACGTTTAAAGTCAGTTGCTTGTAACTCTAAGCCACTCAATTGTTCAGTAATCAAGTTATATACCGTCGGTAATACTTCTTTAAATACCTTACGGCCATTTTGCATGAAGAAACTTGAATCAGCATTAATATCAGCGCCTTCACTACGGCTTAAATAACCTAAGTTATTACGGATATTATTTGAATACTGGGTAAACAGCTTGCTATCAATGATCTCGTAACAATGCTCACTTGTTGCTGTGGCTTTATCTTCAATCACAACCGCAGTACACACATCACCAAAAATGAAGTGGCTGTCGCGATCTTTAAAGTTTAAATGCGCAGAACAAATTTCAGGGTTAACCACTAATGCTGCTTTGCTACGTCCAGACTTAACCGCATCCATCGCACTCGCAATAGCAAACGTTGCCGACGAACACGCCACACTCATATCATAAGCGAAACCATTAGCACCAAGGAAATGCTGTAGTTCAACCGCCATTGCCGGATAAGCACGTTGAAAACCAGACGCGGCAAAAATAATTAAATCGATGTCTTTTGCTTCTTTATTAGCAGCGGCTAATGCTTGCTTGGCAGCAACCAGTGCCATTTGTACCGTAATACTGGGTTCATCATCGGCAATCGGTTCAAATACCGGACGCATAATTGCTGGATCTAAAATGCCCGCTTTGCTCATCACAAAACGACTTTTAATGCCCGATGCTTTTTCAATAAATTCACTGCTTGAGTGTGCTTTAGCCGTTACTTCGCCCGCTTCAATTGCCACTGCATTGTCAGCATTAAAATTATCAACGTAATAATTAAAGCTCATTACTAGCTCATCATTACTGATTGCATCAGGAGGGGTAAATAAACCACTACCACTAATTACTACATTACTCATACATTGTCCTTTAGCGGCTCATTACACATAGTCCGTTAAGCACTTATATGCATAGCCACTATCAGCTAAATTGGGATACAGAGTGCACTAAACTAAAGCAAACTGTTAACCAGATCTAGTTGCACATCCGACAAAAATGAAAAAATGATGCCTTAGTAAGCGGATTATTGAATAAAAAAACGGCGCAAACGCTAAATTACGTTATTAAGGAGGAACTAATACCGCTAATTTGGTCTATATATAGAGAAGACTCAATACCATAGACGCACAAATGAATGGTTTATACAGACTTAAAATAGCAGTGGCAGAAATAGAAGTTAAACGCTATGCATAACTAATCGTTATAAGCTCTTATCATTTTAGAACCTAACGATATAACAAAACAGCATTTTCAATTTTCAAACTTATCAGTATGCTTAAGCTATAAAGAAGTAAACTATAAATAAATACATAAATAAAAATGACGATTATTCAATTTATATAGGGAAATCCCATGAGCCAAATTTTACAAGACAACAGCCTTTCAATTGGTAATACACCTTTAGTACGTTTAAACCGTGTGACTACAGGTAACGTATTTGCAAAAATCGAAAGCCGTAATCCAAGTGCAAGTGTAAAGTGCCGTATCGGTGCAAACATGATTTGGCAGGCAGAAAAAGACGGACTCTTAAAAGAAGGTATCGATATCGTTGAGCCAACCAGTGGCAATACCGGTATTGCATTAGCATTTGTTGCCGCAGCTCGTGGGTATAAACTAACATTAACGATGCCAAACACGATGAGCCTTGAACGTCGTAAGCTACTTAAAGCTTTAGGTGCTAACCTTGTATTAACAGATGGCGCAAAAGGCATGAAAGGCGCGATTGATAAAGCAGTTGAAATTCGTGATGCAAATCCTGAAACAACCATTTTATTACAGCAATTTGAAAATCCAGCGAACCCAGCGATCCATGAACAAACGACAGGTCCAGAAATCTGGGAAGCAACAGACGGTCAAGTAGACGTATTAATTGCTGGTGTAGGTACAGGCGGTACGATTACAGGTACAAGCCGTTACATTAAATTAAATAAAGGTAAGGACTTAGTGTCTGTTGCCGTTGAACCAACTAACTCGCCTGTCATTACCCAAGCGAAAGCCGGTGAAGCATTAACACCTGGCCCACATAAGATCCAAGGTATTGGTGCCGGTTTTATCCCTGGTAACCTAGACTTAGAAATGGTTGATCGTGTAGAACTCGTATCAAACGAAGATTCTATCGAAATGGCACAACGTCTAATGAAAGAAGAAGGCATCTTAGCGGGTATCTCTTCAGGCGCAGCTGTTGTTGCCGCTGCACGTTTAGCTGCATTACCTGAATTTGCTGATAAAAATATCGTTGTGATCTTACCATCGTCAGGTGAACGTTATTTAAGTACAGCGTTATTCGATGGCGTATTTACTGAGCAAGAGCTCCAACAATAGTCACAATGATGCTGTAACTGTCACAACGACACTGTTATAGCTACATTAAATTAACAAGATTAACAAAAGCCGCACTAGCGGCTTTTTTTTATACACACTAGTTTGTTTAGAGGGGTTGATAGCCGTCACACTTTCCCCTTTTTGTTGTAATTAAACTACAACATAGGCCTGAATTAGGGGTAATATACTTACATCGCATTGTTTTGTCGTAAAACTTACGAAAACATGATCTATAGCCATATTTTTTATAAAAAAAAGTTATTTTACTCTGTAAAATTAGATTACACTTACATTTATGGTTATAGTAAAAACCTCTTTTTAGAATCGTTATTTTTAAGGAAAAGTCATGTACCAAAAATCAGTTGTAATTATCGCACCAAACGGTCTTCACACTCGCCCTGCTGCTCTTTTTGTAAAAAAAGCAAAAGAATTCGAGTCAAAAATCACAGTTGAAGCTGGCGGTAAATCTGCAAGTGCTACAAGCTTATTTAAATTACAAACGTTAGGCCTTTCTAAAGGTGTAACAATGACTATTTCTGCTGAAGGTACTGACGAGCAAGCGGCTATTGAAGCTCTAGTAGCGCTAATGGATGTTTTAGAATAGACCCCATTTGCTGTTAACGTATTTTTTGTATTGAAGTAAGGAAAGGTTATGATATCAGGCATTCTCGCCTCACCAGGTATTGCTTTTGGTAAAGCACAATTATTCATTAACGAAGAAATTGTTCTTAACCAACAAACTATTGAAACTGCACAGATCGATGAACAAATAGCTATCTTTTTAGCTGCTAGGGATAAGTCTGCTATACAGCTTGAAGCTATCACGGAAATGGCACGCCAAACATTTGGTGATGAGAAAGCTGAAATCTTCGAAGGGCACATGATGCTGCTTGAAGATGAAGAGCTAGAAGAAGATATCGTAACCTTTATTAAGAAAAATAAAGCATCGGCAGATCTTGCTATTCACAGCATCATTGAAGAAAATGCTGAAATGATGGCTGCATTGGACGACCCTTATTTACGAGAACGAGCTGCGGATTTCCGTGATATCGGTAATCGTATCGTAAAAAATGCTCTTGGCATGGAAATCGTTTCATTAAGCGCTATCGAAGATGAAGTTATTCTAATCGCAAGCGACTTAACACCATCAGAAACAGCACAGATTAACCTAGATAAAATCTTAGGTTTTGTGACTGACTTAGGTGGCCGTACTGCCCATACATCAATCATGGCTCGTTCATTAGAACTTCCAGCGATTGTTGGTACAGGTAACGTAACTGAAATCATCAAATCTGGTGACTTCGTAATCCTTGATGCAATTAACAATAACGTTATTGTTAACCCATCAGAAAGCGTAATCAAAGAATACCAAGCAACTCAGGCACAGTATCTTGCTGAAAAAGCTGAGCTGCTTAAAATGAAAGACTTACCTGCAATCACACTTGACGGTAAGCACGTGGAAGTATGTGGTAACGTTGGTACAGTAAAAGATTGTGCTGGTGTGATCCGTAATGGCGGCGAAGGCGTTGGTCTTTACCGTACAGAATTCCTCTTTATGGACCGTGATAGCTTACCAACTGAAGATGAACAGTTTGAAGCATACAAAGCGGTAGCAGAAAGTATGAATGGTCAATCAGTGATCATCCGTACTATGGATATCGGTGGTGATAAAGACCTACCGTACCTAAACTTACCAAAAGAAATGAACCCATTCTTGGGTTGGCGCGCGATCCGTATCTGTTTCGACCGTCCAGAAATTATGAACGCACAGCTACGCGCTATCTTACGTGCATCTGCATTCGGTAAAATCCGCATTATGTTCCCGATGATTATTTCTGTTGAAGAAATTCGTCTACTTAAGGACATTCTTGCGACACTGAAAGCTGAATTAACAGCTGAAGGTCACGCATTCGATGCAGCAATGGAGACAGGTGTTATGGTTGAAACACCAGCAGCTGCAGCCATTGCCCATCACCTTATTAAAGAAGTCGACTTCTTTAGTATTGGTACTAACGATTTAACGCAGTACACACTAGCGGTAGACCGTGGTAACGAAATGATTTCAGACCTATATAACCCACTTACACCAGCGGTACTTACGCTGATTAAACAGGTTATTGACGCTTCACATGCTGCAGGCAAGTGGACAGGTATGTGTGGTGAACTTGCAGGTGATGAAACTGCAACACTACTCTTGCTTGGTATGGGCTTAGATGAGTTCTCTATGAGCGGTATCTCAATCCCTAAAGTGAAGAAAACAATCCGTAATGCTAATTTTGCTGATACTAAAGAGTTAGCAGACCAAGCATTAAGCTGCGCAACTGCAGGTGAAATCCAAGAGTTAATCGCTCAATTCACTAAACGACGCGCTGCTTGCTAATTATTTCAGTTGTCATAGCATCTAATCTCGAAAGATAATGTTATGATAACAACGTAAAGTCATTGGTTATGCACACGTTCATCACCAGTGACTATGTCTACCAAATTCTAGGAGTTAAAAATGGGATTATTCGATAAATTAAAAAAACTGGTTTCAGACGACAGTAAAGACAGCAATACGCTACACATTGTTTCTCCACTTGCCGGTGAAATCGTTGCTATCGAAGATGTGCCAGATGTTATCTTTGCTGAGAAAATTGTTGGTGACGGTATCGCTATCAACCCAACTGGTAACAAACTAGTTGCGCCAGTAACAGGTGAGATCGTAAAAATTTACGAAACTAACCACGCATTCGCAATTCGTTCTGATGAAGGCCTAGAAGTACTTGTTCACTTCGGTTTAGATACAGTTGAATTACGCGGCGAAGGCTTTACTCGTATCGCTGAAGAAGGTCAACATATCAAAGCTGGTGAAACCATCATTGAATTCGATCTTGAATTATTGAAAGCGAAAGCTAAATCAGTAATTACACCGTGCATCATCTCAAACATGGATGAAATTAAGAGCATGGAAAAATTCTCTGGTTCAGTTGTACTAGGCGAAACTATTGTTCTTAAAGTTATTAAGGACTAGTACTTAACGTTATTGAAGACTTGTTCTTAACAATAACCTAAGTATGCAAAAAAGAGCTATGAGTAGCTCTTTTTTTTCGTCTACGTTTAGTTTTTCACGTCCTATCTTAACATCTACCCTATATCTCAATCCCCATCGCCACACCTGTTCATTCAATACCCAACAATTAGATTAATGACTTAACTAGCTGATAAACTTACAGTTTAAATATTAATCTATAAAACAATCATTACAAAAATAAATTATACTTAAAATTCAATAGCTTGAATTCATACCCCGCACCTAGCAAGATTATAATAATACAATTAATTTATTATTAATTAAATCAATGTCTCAGTATTGATATACATCAAAAGTAGTACCCACCAAGTGGTATATCGTTTGATGAAATAATTATACTGTTATATCGAGATAAAAATGAAGATTAAAAAGCGTTATTTCGCGGCTTGTTTACTTGTTGCTATAGTGCTCGGCTGGCTAACGCTAGGCGGTACCGCTTATATAATGAAAAAAACATCATCAACAGAATTTTGTATATCTTGCCACACCATGCAGATCCCTTATGAAGAATACCAAGGTTCTATCCATTTCAGTAATGCCAAAGGTATCCGCGCTGAATGTGCCGATTGTCATATCCCAAGTAATCCCATCGATTATGTCATTACCAAAATTATCGCTTCCAAAGACATCTACCATGAGTTTGTTACGGGTAAAATAGATACTGAAGAAAAGTTTGAAGATCACCGCATGGCGATGGCTGAAACGGTTTGGGCACAAATGCGAGCGAATGACTCAGTCACTTGCCGTTCTTGCCACGTCCGTGATGCAATGGACTCATTTGAGCAATCTGAAGATGCAGTGAAGATGCACGAATTTGCCAAAGAAAATGGGCAAACATGTATCGATTGCCACAAAGGCGTTGCCCATTTCCCACCAGAAGCTGAAATGGACAGTGAAGCATTTGATAACTTGTTGACTAAAACACTGGAAACGAACGACACAGCGACCTCGGTTTATCCTGTTGCTGCGATTTCGATGGGCGACTTTGGCTCTATCAATCCAGCGACGCCGTTAACCGTTATTGAAACCACTGGTAACAACAGAAAAGTGCAGATCAATGCCTTCCAAATGCAAGGTGCTGAGCGCGTTTTATATTCTGGAAATGGCCAACGTTCAATTGTTGCGACATTAAGTGAACAAGGCCAAGCCGCATTAACGGTCGGTGATTTTAGTGAAGATGAGTACGGTAATCATTGGCGCACCGCAAGCCTAATTGCAGACATTGATGCGCAAGTACTCAGTGATATAACGCCGCTATGGCAATACGCAGAGCAACTAGACACGGTTTATTGTTCAGGTTGTCACGCCAAAATTGGGGCTAACCATTTCACCGTCAATGCGTGGGGACCCGTAGCAAAAGGCATGGGTGACCGCACCGATATATCTGTAGAAGATCTTGAAATACTAACTAAATATTTCCAAGCACACGCAAAAGATATGGTTAAACACTAATTAATATAGCCAATACATCAAGTGATTATTGGCTATCTATTTTCCAACAATTATTACACCAAATATAATTAATAGGGATAAACTAATGAACGAATTTTCTCGTCGTGGATTTCTTAAAAGTGCAGCGTTAACAACTGGTGCTGCCGCGATTACATCTGTAACGCCACTGCCAGCATTTGCTGCTAAAGGCAAAGACTCGCCAATTTTGACCGCTGGTCGCTGGGGCGCAATGCAAGTGACCACGAAAGATGGACGCATTGTTTCGTCAAAAGGCGCATTAGCAAAGACAGTACCAAATAGCCTACAAACAACGGCTGCTGATCAAGTACATACTCAAGCTCGTGTTAAATACCCAATGGTACGTAAAGGCTTCTTGGCAACACCAGGTAAACCAGATGGAAAACGCGGTAACGATGAATTTGTCCGCGTATCTTGGGATAAAGCCTATCAATTAATTCACGAACAACAGTCTAGAATTCGTAACGACCATGGTCCGGAAGCAATCTTTGCCGGGTCTTATGGCTGGCGTTCAAGTGGTGTATTACACAAGGCGCAAACGTTATTACAACGCTACATGAGTATGGCAGGCGGTTATTCAGGTCATTTAGGTGATTATTCAACAGGTGCGGCGCAAGTTATTATGCCTCACGTGATGGGCTCAATCGAAGTTTATGAACAGCAAACAACCCACCCGGTTATTTTAGAACACAGTGATGTAGTGGTTATGTGGGGTATTAACCCATTAAACACCCTTAAAATCGCGTGGAGTTCATCAGATGAATCCGGTTTAGAGTTTTTCCATAAACTGAAAAAATCGGGTAAAACCATTATTGCTATCGACCCGATGAAATCAGAAACAGTTGAGTTCTTTGGTGATAAAGCATTGTGGGTTGCGCCACACCCAGGTACTGATGTTGCAATGATGCTAGGTATCGCCCATACCTTAGTCTCTAAAAAACAACATGATGTAGACTTCTTATCTAAATACACTTCTGGTTATGATAAATTTGAAGCGTATTTATTAGGTACAACAGACGGTGTTGCGAAAACCGCAGCCTGGGCAGAAAGTATTTGCGGTGTATCAGTTCAACAACTTGAAGCATTAGCTAATATATTCAGTCAAAACCGCACCATGCTGATGGGCGGCTGGGGAATGCAGCGCCAACAGTATGGCGAACAAAAACACTGGATGATGGCGACACTCGCAGCCATGCTGGGGCAAATCGGTCTAGAAGGTGGTGGTTTTGGTTTATCTTATCATTATTCTAATGGTGGTAACCCTACCCGTGACGGTGGTGTTCTTTCTGCCATTTCATCTACCATAGGTGGTGGTTCATCCGCTGGTAATGATTGGGCGGTATCTGGTGCGGTAAATAGCCTGCCAGTGGCGCGTATTGTCGAAGCACTCGAATCGCCAAACAAAAAATACCAACATAACGGTCATGAACTCAGCTTCCCAGATATCAAAATGATTTGGTGGGCAGGTGGTGGTAACTTCACCCATCACCAAGATGTTAATCGTCTAATTAAAGCATGGCAGAAGCCTGAACTAGTGGTGATCTCTGAATCCTATTGGACTGCAGCGGCAAAACACGCTGATATCGTCTTGCCAATCACAACCTCGTTCGAGCGTAATGATCTGACCATGACCGGTGATTACAGTAACCAACATCTTGTGCCGATGAAGCAAGTTGTTGAACCACAATTTGAATCCCGTAACGATTTTGATGTATTTGCCGACATGGCTGAGTTAATTAAACCCGGCGGTCGCGACGTCTTTACTGACGGTAAATCAGAAATGGATTGGCTGAAAGGTTTTTATGACCAAGCGAAAAAAGGTGCCGTGAAGGCGCGTGTTCGCATGCCGAAATTTGGTTCTTTCTGGAATAAAAACGAACTGATTGAAATGAAAGTGAATAAGAAAAACAATCAATTTGTTCGTCACGCGAGTTTCCGTCAAGATCCAATCATGAATCCACTCGGCACGCCAAGTGGTAAAATTGAAATCTATTCTAAAACCATTGAAGGCTATGGCTATGCTGATTGTCCAGCGCACCCAACATGGTTAGCACCAACAGAATGGGTAGGTAACGCTAAAGATGGTGAATTACAGTTAATGACATCACATGCTGCGCACCGTTTACACAGCCAATTAAACTATGCAAAACTGCGTGAGCAATATGCGATAGCTAACCGTGAACCTATTACCATACATCCTGCAGACGCGGCAGCACGCGGTATCAAAAATGGTGATTTAATACGTGCCTTTAACCAACGAGGTGAAGTATTAGTCGGCGCTTTAGTGGCTAACATAATCAAGCAAGGTTCTGTTTGTATTCATGAAGGAGCTTGGCTAGATTTGGATAAACCACTGGGTATCTGTAAAAATGGTAATCCGAACGTGCTAACAAGTGATATTCCAACGTCACAACTTGCTAATGGTTGTGCCGCTAACTCATCATTGGTAAAAATTGAAAAATACACCGGCGTTGCACCAAGTTTAACGGCTTTTACCCCACCAAATAACGCCTAATTTAAATTCATAATATGAGATGGCTCGATGCTCATCTCAGTTAAAGATTTAGATATTAACTACTTATCAAATATGCAAAAAGAGCTATCTATAGCTCTTTTTTTTATCTGCATTTTAGTGTTTATTACCTGCGAACACGCAGCATAAGTTAACTCGCCATAGATAACTGCATCACAGTACAGTTTCGCCCTTCACTTTTAGCTTGGTACAGGGCTTTATCAGCTTCTTCTTCCAAGGCAAAGATATTGACGCTTTGACCAACAGCAATGCCAATACTGGCAGTCACCTTTATCTCTAGCGCTTCTTTGGTACTGGTATGTTCCATAATAGAGAGACGGATCTGCTCGGCTAGATTGTCCATTATTTTGGCTGATATCAAGGGCGAATAGATACTAAACTCTTCGCCACCTGTTCGAGCATAAACACACGTAGAACCACAGGCCTTACTAATAATCATCGCAATATCTTTAATCACTAAATCACCAGCGGCATGACCATATTCATCGTTAATATTCTTAAAATGATCTATATCCAAAATCATCACCGCAGCTTCTTTATGCGGCGCTAAAGCCGCAATAGCATGTTGATAACCACGACGATTATAAATATTAGCCAGAGGGTCAATAAAAGACATGTGCCGTAATGAAAAGGCATTACGCTGAGTACAGAACATCAAATAACAGAAGGTAAGAAAGCACTGAGTCATTAACAGGTTAATACACGCAATCGCAGTAGTGATTTCAATACAATTTAAGACAGCTTGATCGCTCGTTAACAGTGCAAATCGAGTAATATTGAGTACTAGAGATAACACGCAGGTAAACAAACAAATAAGTCGCGTCATTCCATATTGCTTGGCTTGATAACTTAATAAATAACCACTATTAAAAATCAAACTAATACTAACGGATACGGTAAGAACTGACGACGTATAGAGTGCAGGCATTTCGGTGGTTGAGCCATAAAAATACAACGGCAAGATAAACAAGCACTGTGCCCCATAGAGCCAGAATAATGATTGTTTTATTTTTAGGAATCGATGAAAACCATGTGAAATCAGGCAAACAGCAAAACAGAGTAATATATTTGGCCGCATGGCATTAAGCCAACTATGGCTGGCATAATTATCCAGCTTAAATAACCATAATTGCTCTGCCATAATAAAGCCGTAGCCCAAGATAAGCAGGCTAGAGGTAAGCCAGTAACCAACCCCATCATAGCGGCGATTGCCAACCCAAATACATAACATGATGACAGCTAAAAATGACAGCCCTATTGCAGTAAATATTACGATGGTAAACAAGTCTAACAAGACTAAAGGCATGGGATTCATTAACGATTCATTAAACTCTAAAAAGTAAGATTTACTGGCTATTCAAGGTAGAGAATTTACCGTACAACTACTGGTTAAGCAAGTCGATTGGTTATTGCCTAACCAGCCATAACCATGTAATTAAAGAAATACAAAATTAGGTCCATAAAAGTACAAGTTAATCGCGGTAGTCGATCTTGCCAATTACCAGTCTTTATCGGTGGTAAACACATAGGTGGTAGCGAAGCGCTAGAAGCACACTTCGCTTAATATCAACTAAACTTAAAGTAATGGATAGCGTGTCTCACATGCCGCTATTTGTTAGCAATAAAAAAAGGAAGCTGCGATGCTTCCTTTTTTCGTGTTCAACTTTCTATTTTAGACTTTGTTAGTTAGCTCTTTTAATAAGCGTCAGTATCTAAAGTGAAGTTACTCAACAATTTTTGATACTTTACCTTGCTCAAATTCATAGACAATCGTACCGAATCGATTTTGCCAGAATCTCCAGCTATCTAGTTTTAGATTAGCAGTTCGATGTGCAGGTGGAAAACCACGGCTAATGATTACCGCGTCTTTCGTCATGCCAATCACCACGTCACCTTGCTCAATTGCGGTTTTTTCTAACGCACTAAATTGCGTTAAGTTAACTTGTTTTTCAGCAAAAGTACGGGTCATCAACCCAGCGACATCGACTTTAGTGTATTTCTCAATATTCTTCAGCTTAATGTTACGACCACCATAGTGAAAGGTAATTGTCGAAGCACTCATTTCGGTGATCTGCACTGGCGAATTAACCGGTATATGTTCACCACGGCTATAATTGGTGGCGATCACATTACCTTTCTCAGTCCACATCCCCACTTGCGTATAAAGCGTGGTATTACTGTCGAGCAGCGCTTGTTGTGCTGCTGGTAACTGCACTGTTGCACAACCACTCATGACAACAGCAACTAATGCCAATCCAAGCAGTTTTATTTTATTTATCATATTCATCCTAGCCTCTTATTAACTTTTAACGTTGCAATCTTAACTGTTATTTTTAAATCTTAAAGACTCTGGCAACATCTTGTAATGACGTGGCTAATTGCGCCTGCTCTCTCGCTGTCATGGCAATTTGATTTGCGCCAGTTGCCGACTCCATTGATTTTTGTTTGACGTTAACAATATTTTCAGCAACATCTTGCGTTACCACCGATTGCTCTTCAATGGCAGTGGCGATTTGTTCTGTCATCGCAAAAATGTGGTTTACGGCGCCGGTAATATCTTGCAAGGTTTTTGCAACATCTTTCGATTTACTTACCGCGTCGGTGGCTTTACTTTGGCTCACCTCAATCACGTTAAAGGCTGCATTAACATCACTTTGCAATGCGCTAATATAGCTTTCAATCTCAGCGGTCGAATCCTGAGTTCGTTTCGCTAGGGTACGCACTTCATCAGCAACAACGGCAAAACCACGCCCTTGTTCACCAGCTCGCGCGGCCTCAATCGCCGCATTCAAGGCTAACAAGTTAGTTTGGTCAGCAACCGATTTAATCACATCAACCATATTAGTGATGTTATTACTACTTTCATGTAGACGATTAATACGTTGCGCTAAACTATCAATCTCACTCGCAAGCGATTCAATTGACAGTGAGGACTGTTGCACAATCTCATATCCGCCAGTTGCTTGTGCATCAACTTCTTTAGCCGAATCCGCAGTCAATTGGGTGTTTTGCGCGACCTCTCTCACAGTAGCTGATAACTCTTCAATCGCGGTCGCAATCAGGCTAATACCATCTTGCTGTTCCGCCAATGACGCCGAGCTGTAAACACAAGTTTGCGCGGTTTCTTCTGCTGCGGATGCCAAGGTAATACTTGATGTCGAAATGTTATCCATCGCACCTGCAAATTGCGACAACGTCAAATTAAGCGCGTTGGCAATTTGACCTAACTCGCTCTCGCCTGCAAGCTTTGTTTGTACCGTAAGGTCATTGTTGTCTCGCACTTCGGTCATCACATTCATTAGCTCTTTCACCCGTGCTAATAAGTCTCGAATGGTAACAAAACTAATCACCGCTGAAATCACAATAATCAACAGACTAAATACAATGTTCCTCGTCAGCGTTATCATCGCATTATCACGATTGCTATCAACCAAATTCAATAGTGATGATTCTAACTCATCTTGAATCGCTTTCAACTGGCCAATACGTTCACTTGATTGCGCAAACCAATACTCGGCATCGACATTAAAGTCACTTGATTTCGTTTCAGCGATATTTCTTAACTTCAGCACTTCTTTCGCCGCAGCGCTATTTAACTGCTGTTCAAAGAATTGCTTATTGCTGTTAGTCGCAAAAGTTTTAAAAGTCGAAAAGTACGTGTCTTGTTCAATCACTAAGCCAATAAATTTAACAAAATTACCGGGGCCGAAGTGATCTTTAGAAAAGGTATTACTCAAGACAGCACGTTCGATACCGGCACGCTCTTTACCTTGTAAAAAGTTATAATAAGCCACAGTCTCAGCGGTAATACTGGCATCAGTACTGATATCAACAATCAAGCCTGACACACTCAACAGCTTAGCGTTTAGCTTGGTGTAATAACCTAGTGCAGCACCTAGCTGAATATTCTGTGCATCCACTTTATTACGAATACCAACCAGCATGGAAAGGTTTTGCTGAATGCTAGTTTGTAACTGCTTAATTTGACGATCAGTGATTTCATTTTGTTGTAAAAAACGCATCAACTTAGCGTGTTTCACATCGGTATCGGCGCGTTGCTTACGCAGTTTGCTGCCAAACTTAGTACCGTTAGAACCAATAAACCCTGCGGTCATGCCACGTTCTTTTTGTAGCTCATGGACTAATTCACTGTATTCAACAGAAAGTTCAGTGTACTGGGTTAAAACAGACATTTCGTTACTGGTTGCGATGCTTTGTGAAAGTGAAGCGACACTCAACCACAAAAATCCCAGCATGGGTAAAGCTAATAACATAATAATTTTATGCTTAAACGAGATATCTGAAAATTTCATCACAGTTCCTGATTCAAAAAATAGCACCACGCTCGGTGAGCACACTGCAAAATATAAGATGAGAATGATACCTATTTATTTCCTCATTGTATAAACAATAATAAAACATAATGATATACATCAAGTTTACTTAACGTAATTGATGCTAACTACCTCAATAGTCTTAGATGGTGAATTTGACGATACCAACAAACTTACAACATAGTCACCACCTATCAAAACAGAATGTTTAATCGATTATACCTATACAGTTATATTTTGCATAATAGCGCCATCAACACGAAGCACGTCTTCGACCCCAAATTTACAATAAAATAAGCGCGACAAACGACATTCGTTTTCGCCAAACACTTTCTAAGGCTGAATTATGAAAATGATAAATGTAGATGTAGCAGTAATCGGTGGTGGTACAGCTGGACTTGGCGCATACCGCGCAGCAAAAGCACACTCAGAAAGTGTCGTGATCATCGAAGGTGGTCCGTATGGCACAACGTGTGCCCGTGTTGGTTGTATGCCATCTAAATTACTTATTGCTGCTGCAGAAAGTGTTCACCACATTGCAAAAGCGCCGGGCTTTGGTATCCACCCACAAGGCGAAACCTTGATTAACGGTGTCGAAGTAATGGCCCGTGTAAAAAGTGAACGCGATCGCTTTGTTGGTTTTGTTGTAGAGGGCGTCGATGAGATCCCTGAACAAGATAAAATCGCGGGTTACGCTACGTTTTTAAACAACAATACCTTACTTGTTGGTGACCACACTCAAATTAATGCCAAACGCATTGTCATTGCGACCGGTTCTCGCCCTGCTTACCCAGCAGTATGGAACGAATTAGGCGACCGCTTAGTGATCAATGATGATGTCTTTGAATGGGATGATTTACCAAAATCAATCGCCGTATTTGGCCCAGGTGTGATTGGTTTAGAATTAGGGCAATCATTAAAACGCCTTGGTGTTGACGTGATCATGTTCGGATTAGGTGGTCAAGTGGGTCCATTAACAGACCCTGAAGTCATGGCTTATGCCAATAAAGCCTTTAATGAAGAATTCTATCTTGATGCCGACGTTAAAGTAGAAAGCATGAAGCGCCAAGGTGACCATGTTGAAATTAAATACTTAGACGAACACCAAGCCCTACAAACGATTAATGTTGAATACGTACTTGCAGCGACAGGCCGCCGCCCAAATGTCGATAAAATTGGCCTGCAAAACACCACACTCGAACTTGATGAACGTGGTGTACCAACCGCTGATTATTACACCATGCAAACGTCGGTAGAAAGTATCTTTATATCAGGTGATGCCAGCAACCAGATCCCGCTGTTACACGAAGCGGCAGATCAAGCACGTATTGCGGGTGATAACGCCGGACGTTTCCCCCAGATTAGAGCCGGTCTACGCCGCAGTGTTATCTCGGCGGTATTTACCGACCCACAGATTGCCATGGTCGGTGAAACATACAAGCAGATCATTGCCCGTTTAGGTAACTGTGGTTGTTTTGAAACAGGTAGCGTGTCGTTCGAAAACCAAGGCCGTTCACGCGTGATGCTACGTAACAAAGGCTTGTTACGCGTTTATGCTGAACACGGCACTGGCCGATTCTTAGGAGCGGAAATGATAGGGCCAGATGCAGAGCATTTAGCACACTTATTAGCATGGGCACATCAACAAAAAATGACAGTTTCAGAAATGTTAGACATGCCGTTCTACCACCCCGTTATAGAAGAGGGAGTTAGAACAGCATTACGAGATCTCAACGCGAAACTTCACCTAGGCCCAGATATGATTAAACATTGTATGGATTGCGGCCCAGGCTGTTAGTTAGTTAGTTAGTTAGTTAGTTAGTTACTTAAGTAAGTTAAGCGCCTAACTACACATTATGCTTGGCGATTAAGACTGGCCGCCAAGCTGTCGCGGTAACGCATTGTTGCTTTTAGGGTATTGTGTACCGCGGCAGTATTGGACTGACTATGTTGTTGAACATAGTCAGTCATGCGCTTAATTTGTGCACTTAACTCATCAATGGTTAACTTGGTTTGCGCTTGCTCACTGTTAGACACAGCTAATTTATCTATGGCTAAGTTATCTATAGCAACATTACTATTCTCTAAACTGCCACTCTTAACATTGCTACTCTTAACATTATCACTATCAACATTACTCATCATCATGATCCTCATCCTTGTTGCTCTGCTGTTTCAGCAGCCAATATCCTAATCGTGTTTATTGAACAACGATAACATAGCATATTTTTGTTTAATTGAGTCTAGGCTATCGCATTAATAAATCGAGGGGAAAGAGTAAAAAATTATAATCTATAACCATTTTAGTCATACTATTTCAGCGTCAAAAGAGGCGAATATCACAATATCAATTACACTGTAATATTATATTATTTGAAGTATTAAGCTCAATATGATTTATCTACGGGAGTTAGATTATGTTTTCACTATTTATCAAAGTCATTTCCCCTTTCTTTATATTCGTAGGTTTACTCATTTTATATAGCTACGCCACAGGACAAGATAGCCAACAACTTATCGAAGCTTTTATCGATCTCATCAACATTATTTTTATTAATCTGGCCGAAGTATTTAATCGAACCTAATACCTAAGCCGATTACCTAAAAATAGTAACTCACGATATAGCTTGCTTAGCCCCTATGATAATTTGTTCAGAGACTTGCTTATACAAGCCTTTGAGCAAGATCCAACGATGCCAATAGAGCGGTATCGTTAATGGTGTTTCGGTTAATTTAACCAACGAACCTGATGCCAACTCGTGTTTAATTTGTAGCTCTGGGATCAAGCAATACGCCACACCGGCATTGGCCATCGCGACAAACGCTTCTGACGATCGCACAATGTGACAAGGGTAACTGCCACCAGCCAAATCAAAATGCTGTTGAATAAACTTAATGTGCATATCGTCCTTATGGTCAAACGATACCGCGGGTGCTTTACGCAAGCCTTGCTGCGTGATCCCTTGGGGTAAATACTGCTGCACAAATTCTGGCGTTGCCACCAGCGCATAATTAAGCTCACCCAATAACGTTGCTTCACACCCTGGTAATGGCTTACGTTGTAAACTCAGCGCCCCAAAAGCTTCACCGGCTTTGACTTTCTCTAGGGTTCTCGCTTCATCCATAATATGCAGGTTCAGTTCGATCGGATATTGCTTTAACAATGGCGCGATTGCGGGGATAAACCACGTTGCTAAACTGTCGGCATTCACTGCAATCGCCATCACCACAGACTTATCCGTCGACGTTGCACTAATACTCGGTAATAATTCAGCTTCTAAATGCTGCACTTGTTTATAATGTTTTAACAAACGCTGACCAATCTCTGTCGCCACGATTGGTTGACTACGGATCAACACTGGCTGCGCCACAAACTCTTCCAACAACTTGATACGTTGCGATACTGCAGGTTGTGAAATGCACAATACATTCGCTGCTCGATCGAAGCTTTGCTGCTCAATCACCACTTGTAAAGCGTGTAATAATTTATAATCCACCTCAGACTTCCCCTCTCTTCTAATAATTAATTATTTACGCCTATTTATCATTTATATAGAAACATAAGTTTAACTTATCAATCATAATAATTATTAATTATACTTATAACGAAATTTTTTGTAATCTCGATAGCCTAATTTCTAGAGGTTCGTTATGTTAACAGCAACAATTCAGGGCCTACTGCTTGGCGGTAGTATGATCATTCCCATCGGTGCACAAAATGCCTATATTTTAAATCAGGGAATAAAACGTAATCACCACTTTTTAACCGCGACGATTTGTATTATCTGCGATGCGTTATTAATCTGTGCTGGTGTGTTTGGTGCAGGCAGCTTGTTGGCATTAAATCCCGACTTACTGCAAGTTATTACCTGGGGCGGCATTGTATTTTTAACCACGTATGGCGCCATGTCTTTTCGCAGTGCATTCTATTATCAATATGGGAAAACAGCGTTAGATGGGAGTCATAAATCCCGTAAAATGGTGATAATGGCAACCCTCGCAGTCACCCTGCTCAACCCCCACGTGTATTTAGATACGGTGGTGGTCTTAGGCAGTGTTGGCAATCAGTTTACCGGGGATCATCGTTTGGCTTTTGCAGCGGGTACCATTTTAGCCTCAATCTTATGGTTTTATGGTCTCGCCTTTAGCGCCGCCAAGTTTTCAGTTTGGTTAAACCAGCCCAAGGTGCAACGTGTTATCGACATCACGGTCGGCTGTATCATGTGGCTGATCGCCAGTAGCCTATATCGTAGTTTGTAATCAAAAAACTAACATAATCCGGTTTTAAGTAATTCATTTGGCGCTTATCCTCCGAATTCTGAGATATTGTTCACTATACTTTGCGCTTACAGCGAAAAAGGCCGATAATCAGCCCATCTATCCAAACCGAACTAAATACTAGCTCAGTTTGGATATATTCCTATGACACCAGACAAAAGTTGAACATAAATGCGTTTAGATAAGTTTATTTGCCAAAGTACTAACCTGACCCGAACTCTTGCCAAGCGTGAGATTGCACGCAGCAACGTAAAAGTTGACGGCGAAGTTGTACGTAAAGCAGACCATAAAGTAACAGCAGACATGGATGTTTGGTTTAGTGGTAAATCATTAAGTCAACGTCCACCGCGTTATATCATGATGCATAAACCAGTAGATGTAATTTGCTCAACAGTAGATGAAGAACATCCATCTGTGATGAATCTAATCGAAACAGACAAGCGTGAAGAACTACACATCGCTGGTCGCCTTGATGTTGATACTACTGGTTTAGTATTAATCTCAGATGACGGTAAATGGTCACACCGCGTTACATCACCTAAGCGTGCATGCAACAAACGTTACCGTGTACAGCTTGCATCACCAATTGCAGCAACTGCAGTTGCTGATTTCGAAGCTGGCATCCAATTGCGTAGCGAAGACAAACCTTGTCTACCTGCAAAATTAGAGATCTTAAGCGACCAAGAAGTATTGCTTACTATCCAAGAAGGCAAATACCACCAAGTTAAGCGTATGTTTGCAAGCCAAGGCAACAGCGTAGTCGGTTTACACCGCGAACAAATCGGTGACATCGTATTAGACCCAGCACTAGAATTAGGTGAATGGCGTTACCTAACAGACGCAGAAGCTAAAAGCATCTAATCTGTTAACCATACGATGAAAAAAGCCCACATTAATGACCTTAATGTGGGCTTTTTTATGACCGAAGTTTTTTATATTGCAGAGCGTATTTTGTTCTGACTCTAAGCATCTAGCTATTTAACTTCTAATCGCGTCACTTTGTACGCACAACGTCTTGCCCCTTCGACAATATGCTCTTCGCGTTCAACGGTCGCGATTTCTGCTAACAATGTTTGAAATAAATTCAATTCTGAACGACAAAAATTAAGACACTTCGATGCCGCAGCACAAATCGGACAATGGTTTTCCATTAGCCAATAAACGGTATTTTTCGCCACGTTGTCGCTATCATCAGCAATAACAACGCCATTTTCATCCATTCCGCTATCAACAACAACCGTCGCCATATAACCTTCTTCACTGCGCAGCTCAGCCAAGGCTTCAAGTTTACCCAGCAAATCAGCTTTGTTCGCGAGTCTGTCACTGTACAGTGCAAATGATGTCTGCTCTCGGTGAGCAATCAGTTGCTCTAGCCCTTCATCGCCGAATATCACTTTCACTGAATCGATCAGCTGCACGGTCAATTCTTCATGACGATCGGAAAAGTGGCTATTACTCTGCGCCGTTAACGACCAATAACGGGTTGGACGGCCTCGCACAGCTTTTTTATCTTCAAAACTAATATCACCGTCATCTGCTAATGCTTGCAAATGTTGGCGTACGCCCATGGTGGTTAAACCTAATTCGCTGGCAAGTACCTTGGCTGTTGATGCCCCTTCAACTTTTAATAAGCTGAGTATTTTCTCACTGGTTTTTTCTTTCATGTTAACTCCAACTATTCCAAGCCCCAATGACGATAAGGATTAATAGCCAATAATCACGACAGTAATCACATCGACAGTTATATGCACACTCATACAAACAACGGGGCTGTGCCCTCAGATACGTTTATAGCTGTATTATTACCGATAAAAATATTAAGTAAACTTTTTTATTTACTTTATTTTAGTTTAAGACTTTACAAACTTAAGTAAAGGGATTACTTTATTAAACAATTAGTAAATAAAAATATTTACTAAACATGAGATTAGTAATCGTCAGTGGCAACAACGACAACCTTACGCTCAACAAGAACAATACAGTTACGGCATGTAGCCATTTAATTTCAATATATAATACAAGGACTTCATTATGATACACCTAGAACACGTCAATTTAATCGTACGCGATATCGAAGAAACACTGACTTTTTACCGCGCCGCATTTCCACATTGGTCAATACGTGGTGGCGACAAAGGCGAATGGTCGGGTAAACCAAGAACCTGGGTCCACTTTGGTGATGACTATCAATACCTGGCCTTTGGCGATAACGGCGTTGGTGATAACCGCGACTTAGCAGGTCACCAAGTGGGTCTCGCCCATTTCGCCTATGTCACCGACGATATTGCTGGCGTCATAGCACGCTTAGCCGAAGCTGGCTTTAGCATTGCCAAAGATGGTATGGACGATGAATACCGCCAAAATATTTACTTTCTCGACCCGAATGGCTACGAAGTTGAGTTTGTGCAATATAATACCGATATACCTAGTTTAAGAAATCGTTATTAACATGCGCACATCGGTATCCATTCCGCCAACACATTCATATGGCGGCATGGATAAAGATTAAAATAAACAACCACTAAGATTAATAAAGACAACTTAAAATAGGTAATACATAGATATATAAAGAGTTTAATACCACAATAAACACCAGCTACCTTAATAGAGGTAACCACTGTAATGATATGATATTTATATTCCTTTTTTGTGATTAAACTCAAATAATAAATTTGAATCTTTGCATATGTCGCAAATATAAGTGAACATGGTGTCGTCTTTTAAGCCATGTAATTATCTAAGATCACAGTGATGACAAAACCTAAACCTCAATCGCTTCGTAAAGCGGTCATGATCCCCTTTACCTTGTTGCTTTTGCTTACTGTGGCTGTACTCACTTTTGTCCAAAATAGTAATTACGAGCGAATGCTCGATGAAATCAGTACTAAATTACTCAGCGCATACTCCGAAAATGTCAGTAACGACCTAGACCGTTTTTTAGCGCAACCTTTTAATACCACATTAACGATCGCTGACAGCATTCAACGTAATCGTCTTGATGATGCCCCCGATTTAAATAAAATCGAAAACTACCTGCATGCCGCAATCACAGACATCTATAGCCAGCAACAACAAATCAGTACAATTTCATTTGGTCATGAACAACAGGACTATATCGGTTTTCGTCGTCATAGTGATAAAACGATTACTTTAATACTGCAAGATCAACGCACTAATAACGCGCTCAACTTTTACAGCGGCATTGACAGTAATAGTGCTATCAACGACAGCGTTATTAATTACAACCCCACGATTCGACCTTGGTATGCCCCTTTTGCTGAAAGCAGAATGGCGAATTGGTCAACGATATACACCGCCATCGACGCAAAGAAAACCTTTCTCATCGCGAGTGCAGCGCCAGTTATACGCAATAATATACTATTAGGAGTTGTCTCGATCGATATCGATTTATCGGAGATATCACAATTCATTAAGCCTGAAAGCAGCGATCTTGGAGCTCTCACCTATATCATCAATAATAACAGCGAATTAATTGCAAATTCGCAGCAGGCGCCACTTATCGATGAGAACAACAATAATGTTATTGCAGCTAATAGCAACAGTCCACTTATCTCGACTAATTCTCAGCTAATCATAGAACAGCAATTACTATTAAGTCATAAACCTGCGACATTTGAATTTACTAAAGATGGAGTCCGTTACTTCAGCCGTGTCAGCCCCTATAACAATAATAATTTACGCTGGTTTATTATAGTAACTTTACCAGAGGACGTATTGCTCGGTGGACTGCAGAGTCAGCAACGTTTAGGCGTAGCGGCAGCACTGATACTCGCGTTTTTTGGCCTGTTAATGGGGTTGTATTTACTGCGTATTATCACTCAACCGATTATTGACATTGCCGAAATATCACAGCAGATTGATCATAATAACTGGGATGTTAGCATTAAAGAAAACATTCAGTTACATGAAACAACTCAGCTTATTTCAGCATTTAAATCCATGTCATCAAGGTTAGAAAGCGCCTTTACTACATTACGTAAGCAGTTGTTATTTGACAACCTCACGGGATTATTAAGTCGTGATGGATTTGTGGAACAATTAAATTCGCCAGTAGCTCAGACTAAAGGTATCTTGGTATTATTGGGACTACGCTCATTTCGGCATACCAACAATAGTTTAGGTCAAAACAAAAGTGATCAACTACTGATTGCTATCGCGTCCCGCTTACAGTTACACGTCGCAGACAATGTTACTATTAGCCGCATTGATAAAGATAGTTTTGCGGTGTTTTCACCCGACTTTTCCGACCTAGACCACAGTCATGCTTTTGCAGACAGCTTACTATTGGACTTTAATCATCCCTTTATCATAAATGGCACCGAAGTATTAGTCGGTGCGAATGCAGGGATCATGAGTGGTAAATTTGACGATATTGATATAGACAAATGGTTACGTAACTCAAGTTTGGCATTAACCTATGCAGTACAAGAAGAACAAATTAGCTGTTGTCACTATCAAGACTACATGATCATTGCCTCGCAAGAACACACCCGTATCACAGTGGATTTACAACGCGCGATCATCAACAACGAATTTGCGGTTTATTACCAGCCCGTGATTGATTTAACCAACGACACCATTGCTGGTGCCGAAGCATTAGTACGCTGGCATAGTCCTATTCGTGGCATTGTTTCACCGCTCGACTTTATCCCTGTCGCTGAAGATACTGGGATGATTGTCGATATTGGTAAACAGATTTTATTACAAGCTTGCGCGGATACTAAGCTGCAAATAGACAATGGCCATTGGCCTGCAAATTTCGCTCTGCACGTTAATATGTCAGTGCGAGAATTACTGCACCCAAATTATGTATCAACGGTAAAAGATATTCTCGCGAACACCCAATTACCAGCCGCCAATCTCACGCTCGAAATCACCGAGTCGCGCTTGGTCAGTCAACCATTACTGACGAACAAATTACTTGGCGAACTCCGTGAGTTAGGCATACACATTGCAATCGATGATTTTGGTACCGGTTACTCTTCACTAGCTTACCTGACGCACTTACAGTTTGATGCACTCAAAATTGATCGCTCTTTTGTCAGCCAAATGCTCGACAGTGATAACCATGCAGCGATTGTCGCCGCGATCATCACCATGACCAATACATTCAATTCAGATATTGTCGCGGAAGGTGTCGAAACCGCCGAGCAAGCAGCTCACCTAAAAAAATTAGGCTGTCGTTATGCCCAAGGCTTTTACTACTCACGCCCGAAACCATTAGCCGAATGGGACATAGAACATATTTGTACTTATGCGCACAACAGCTAATTTAATCTTTCCCTGTCAGCTCTTTACTCATGCATAAGACAAAAGGCTCTAGGGATTTAAAAGCAGCCTTTTCTTCGTCTGCTGAAGGGTTATATTCAGGAGACCATTCAACACCAAAACTCCCATTAACAATCATCTTAGCTTGAGTAGTATCAATATTATATTCCACCGAAACATTATACACTTTCGCTTTTGGTAAGAGTGATGCGCATAGCTCTACCCCCTCATTAAAACCTATATTCCCTGCTATTGAGTAATTAGAAAACAACGCAACAAACAAAATAAACGCCTTCATTTTAACTCCTAAATATATAATAAGAACAAACGAAAAGCATAATACACTAATATTATATTTTAAATATACCAACCAAATTATACACAATATTATTATTTACACCTGTAAGTTTAATTGTTCTTGTTGCTCACAAAACCAGAACAAATCGGACCACTTTTAATGCATTGCCAGTCCATTAAGTAAATATGAGATCTGTATTGAAAAAATAATTAAAAAGATGCGATAACCTCAGCCTCCAAATAACAACGAATTAACATTATTAATAATATAGTGATTGTTAATAACCGCTCTCAGAGACTGTTATCTGTAGCCGTTTTCAATCACCGTTATTTAATTACGATGCAGACGACATGGAGTTTTAAATGCGCACTATTTTTACGTTATTTATATCAGCACTGAGTTTTAACAGCTTTGCCCTCGATTCAACTTATCTGCAATGCTATGGCGTTAAAGACAGCTTTGAATCACGCTCAGATCTAATCAAGAAGTCATGGGCAGTCAATCCCAACAACCAGTACCTTAAACTCGACGGCTATTGGAAAGACAATGGTTATAATGCCGATACGGAAAACTACTTTATCGTCAAAGCGATTGACTCACAGCCCGTCACATCCGAGCAAGTACACAGTGTATTAGCCAGCATGTGCAGCGATACCTTAGTAAACAAATATTCCGCTGACTACATTAGCAATATCACTTACTTTGCAGCCGATAGCTCCGTCGGTTATGAATACCCTGTTATGTCAGAAGCTGACGCACTCACCATTAATCATACCGAGTTGCCAGTGGCGTATAACAACATGCTGCGTTATGCGTTTGCCTCAAGTTATGTCTACAGCACAGAACAAGGTGCAGCTGCGTTCTCATTTACAGACAACCCTACCTTTCAGCAATTAATGCTGGAAGAAAACAGCGCAGAACTGGATGTTATTGCGACTTATGTGGGTGACAGTGGTGTACACGGGGTAGCGATTAAAGTCCCTGCCGTACCAAGTAAAAACCTAGCACAAGAGATTATCATCGCCTTTAAAGGCACAAGTAACGGTGGCGATGTAATGCAAGACATCGAACTAGTACTGGCGAATCTTTCGGAAACAGATGAAGACTGGCAAGTTGACGCCTTTAACTTTACGCAACAGATTTTAGCCCAATACCCTGCTAATACCGCGTCATTAACCCGTGGTTATAAAGTCTCAAGCGCAGCGAAAACGTATAATGTGGTACTAACTGGACACTCATTGGGTGCGTATACTGCGATTGATGCAGGCGTCAGAACCGGCGTACTAACGCGGGTATTCTCGTCACCCGCTACGCGTATTATTGAAAAATACATCCATGCATTTGCTAATAAAATGCGTTACAACAACGTGATTAACATGGTACGAGAAAAAGATCCGGTCGCGACACTGTCTGGCCGTCACAACGAAAACATGATTTATTTCCCGAAAGCGCCAGGGTCAAACCCAGCCAACAGCCATTACTTAACACCGTTCATTAACGATATCTTAATGCCACTCGCAAATGGCCAAGCAAGTGATGCGAACAGGGCGACGCATGTGTACATCACGCCAGACACGACCGTTGGAGCGGGTCTCACAGAGTTAGTAAACATTTGGGATCATACCAACTAACACGATGTAGATGGTATCCATATATAATAACCCAAAGAGGGTGTATCGCAGATGATACACCCTCTTTTCACATTAAGATTAAAGTAATATCAATACATTATTATTGAAGTCCAACATGTTTATATTGTTAAATGTCATCCCAAAAATAGTTTTGTAAGCAACATGATTGAATCAAGTAAAGAAAGCCTAGATAAAGCCGAAGAAGAAGTAATCCAAGCCCTCGAAAAAATTAAACGTATAAACCATCTTGATAATGAAAAAGCCAAACGTATCAAAAGTCTGATAGAAGAAACCAAAAAGCGCTTATAAATTCTGCCATCGTTCACCAAGCTAAATTCAAAAACCAAACTTGGTGAAACGACAACTCGATTACGATGCAAAGATATCCAGTAAGAATTGAATGATCAGTGCATTGGCAATATCAATAAAGAACGCACCCACCAGCGGCACCACCACAAAGGCTTTTGCTGAAGCACCAAACTTCTCGGTCACCGCAGTCATATTGGCGATTGCCGTTGGCGTTGCGCCTAACGCCAGTCCGGCATAACCAGCTGACATCACTGCCGCGTCATAATCTTTGCCCATCAAGGGAAATACCACAAAAATAACAAAGCCAGTGACGATCACCACTTGTGCGGTAAGCATGATTAAGATGGGTCCACCTAACCCGCCCAGCGTCCACAGCTGCAAGCTCATTAATGACATAGCGAGGAACAAACCTAAACTTAAATCAGAGATCAACGCTAATGACCGACTGCGCTCTGGCCAAGTCAGGTTTGGCATAATCAGCGGGCCGAAGTTAATAACGATGATACCGGAAAATAAACAAGTCACAAACTCTGGCAGTTGTAATCCGACTTCCACAGCAAGTAAATTCAAGCCCAGTCCTAAACCAATGCTGATACTAATAATCAATATAGAATTGAGCATGTGATGGTAATCAATCGGCGCTTGAGTAGGTTCAGATACATCAATACCTGTCGACGTATTAGTAACTTTTTTCTTAGCTTGATGCAGCGTACCAACCGTTAACTTAGGCTCTTTACTTGGCTCTAGCTGATAATGACTAATGAGATATTTAGCAATCGGGCCGCCTATCACACCACCTAGGATCAAACCAAAGGTCGCACAGGCTATGCCGATTTCCATGGCATTACTGATATTGTATTTTTCAACAAACAACGGCGCCCACGCAATGGCAGTGCCGTGTCCACCACTTAAGGAGACAGAACCACCGATGATACCGACTTCCGGTAATTGTTGGGTAAACTGCGCAACGGTTAAGCCAGTTAAGTTTTGTAAGAACAGATAAATGACCGCGATCACCAACAAGATGATTAACGGCTTACCGCCTTTAAGCAGAGTTGAAAAGCGCGAGGACAGACCAATAATGGTGAAGAATACAATCAATAAGGTATCGCGCACTGCAAGTGAGAACTGCAATTCGATATCAAACGCGGCATACAGAATAGCAAAAACAATGGATGCGATTAAACCGCCAGAAACTGGCTCGGGGATATTATATTCTTGTAACAAAGCGACCTTGCGTGTCAGGTATTTACCTATAAACAGCACCAAAATCGCCACAATAACCGTTTGTCTTACATCCAATTCCATTAGGGCATCCTTTCATTAAGCATTAACCACATACCCATTAAGATATAGGTTTAACAATAATAAAAGCTTACCTGTTGGAAATTGAATTTTCAAACCATAAACAACAATTAGTCGACTTGGAACCAATCAATATAATGACTCGGTTGTACGTCAAACTCACGGCTTAAATCAGCAACGGCAGACGCGCTAATCACATCGTCTTTATTGGTCATTTTCGCGCTCAGATCATCAGCATGAATACCCGTGGTTAAAAACAAACTAGATATACCTGCTGTATTCGCGCCGCGGATGTCATGCTCTAAGCTATCGCCAACGGCAATGGCATTATCCCAGCCACCTAACAAGGTATGACACATGGCATACACTTCGGCTTGTGGTTTGCCATGCCAATGTACCTTGCCGCCCATAGCGGCATAGGCTGTCGCAATAGAACCTGGGCAAAGTTTTAATTCACCCGTTGGGCTCATCGCCACTAAATCTGGATTGCTCACCACCATTTCTAAACCACGGGCAAACGCAATATCGAGATCGCGTTGATAATCAGCCACAGTGCCACGTTCAACGCCGTAACACATGATTAATGAGGCATCATCAATCGCTACGCTCGTTAAACCACAGTCTTCTAGCACAGTACCGTTAATCCCTTCACCCCAGCCAAACACCAAGGCATTCGAGCCCAAGTTGTCGAATTTACCCTGCTTGAAATTGTGGCGCATATGATCGCCAGATGTCAGTACATCAATATACAGATCACGACGGATACCGGAATCGGTTAAACGCTGATATGAGAAATTGTGGGTATTACCACTATTCGATAAGATCACAACTTTTTTGTCGTGTTGTTTTAAAAACTCTAATGTCGCAACCGCATTAGGAAAGGCATCACCGCCATTGTGCAGCACGCCCCATTGATCCAAGATAAAGGTATCAAAATCGTTAATTATGTCTTTCAGACCGGAAATCATTTTCACTTTGTCGTTTCTCCAACAGCATCGGCCATTGATGCTACATAATGAATAGCTTAAATTATGAATAGCTAGAATCATCAATGGCTCAAATAAGATAACCCTACTATATACTCAAACCCACAAATCCCAACTACATTACACAATATTAATATCAACAAACAGCATGTTAATAAGGTGTTATGTGATTATAGATCCAGTTTTATGCGCGATAAATTGTTAACTTAGCTGTTTTGCTAATAGCTATTTACTCGTCTTTATTTTGCTAATAGTTATCCTGTTATTAGTTTTTCAGTGGTGTATGTCGGTGTCGAATAAGTTTAAAATTATAGTGGGTGTCATCTTATGCAGCGTCATTGTGACGACCTTTACAGTACGTGAAATATGCCGAGATTGGCTATTAGATTCAAACCGCGAACAAGCAGAAAACCAACTGCTCACCTACGTCGTCGATATACGGCGTGTACTCGCGAGTTACAAGTATCTGCCTTACCTTATTACCGAACAAAAAAACGTGATTACCGTACTGACGGATCCAAAGGCATCGCTAACCCCTATTCAACAAACGTTAACCCAGTTTGATAAAGCCGCAAACACCAAAGGCTGGTATTTACTTAAGCCAGATGGTTCTTTGTTAGTATCAAGCCGCCATAATACCAATTGGGATACCTACAAAGCCCAGAATATCACCATGAATTTACGTGGTCCAAACGGTGAACGGGACAACGACAGAGGCGTGCTGACATCGAGTTACATTGCCAATGGTAGCGCCAATTATTATTTAAGCTTGCCAATAAACCACCAAGGTAAGTTGATTGGTATTGCCGTCATTGAAGTCGATTTAACCGCATTAAGTGAACCTTGGCTGGCTGAGAATGACTTCATTCTCATCAGCAATGCGCAAAATAAATTCTTTCTCTCTAGCCACCCACAGATATCGGCGACAGAGATAAACAGCTTAGGTACAACAGGCATAACCACCCACCAGCTCAGTAATAACGCCAATATCTACAACTGGACGATTGCCAGCCGTGACTATCAAGTGCAGCAGGTACAGCTCGACGATCTCCAATGGCATATTTATTACCTGACACCACTAAATGATTTATACCGAAAAGTGAATGTCGCGAGCTTTATCTCCGCTATTTTAATGTCACTGTTATTGTCCGTTCTCCTATACCGTTATGAACGTAAACAGAAGCTCTATTCACATGCGGCATTAAAACAGATGATTGCAGGCACCAATGTCGGCTTAGTGTTACTGAATAACGACCGCAGTATCAGTTACATCAATCCAACCGCAATGCGTTATTTTGGCTTAAATAATGATGATCTTGATAAGAATGAGCAGCATAAGAAAGGTGATAAAAGTGGAAAGAGTGGGAAGTTGCATGCCAGCCAGTTACTGACTCAACATCAAGACAATGAAGCGGTTGTGACCCAGTTAAACGATTTATTAATCACCCCAACGTTCACCGGCATTGAAGTCTTTGCTCATAACCATCATGGTTACGATTTTCCTGCGTTACTGTCGATTACGCCGCTGGCTTGGTCACAAAGCCGTGGTTCGCTCATGACATTTGTTGATATCAGCAAACGTAAACGCGCAGAACACGCACTATCACAAGCAAATGAGCAGCTTGAAACCCGCGTACAAGAGACCACTGCAAAGCTATATGCAGCACAAGAAGAGTTAGTATTAAGCAGTAAAATGGCGGCGCTTGGGCGTATGTCTAGTGCAATCAATCATGAGTTAAATCAGCCGCTAACAGGTATTAGAACCTTGTTATCCAGTAACCTGTTATTTTTGGACCAAGGCAATACCAAAGTATTGCGTTCCAACATGGCTTTAATCGACAAGCTGGTTAAACGCATGCTATCGATGACTGCGCAGCTTAAAGTCTTCGCATTTAATCGCCCAGAACGTTTAATTGCCACATCAATGACAGATGTATTGAGCGAGGTTTTTACACTGCAGCAAGCTAAACTCGCCAATATCGCCATCACGGTTGATATTCCGGACTCACTGCCACAGGTATTAGCCGAGCCACACCGATTACACCAAGTGTTTTCCAACTTAATCAGTAATGCCGCGGCCGCACTACAAAAAACATCACAACCGACACTCATGATCAGCGCCAACAGGGTTAAAGACAGAGTACACATCAAAGTCATCGATAATGGCGCCGGCGTAGATGATGAGGCGCTAACGCATCTATTCGAACCTTTTTATACCAGCAAGAAAATTGGCGAGGGATTGGGGCTAGGTTTGGCTATCACCGCCAATATTATGCGCGATATGCAAGGCGAGATATTCGCACATAATAATCAGCAACAAGCAGGAATGACATTTACCCTGACGCTGAAAGCGGATGATAATAAATAAGTTTTGGAACGTTTAATTGACCTCTAATACAGGCGTTAGACTCTTATTACATGCTTTATCGTGCACGTTATTACCGATTTTATTGCGCACTTTATTACCAATGTAATCACCAATAGGGATCGCTGACGTGGCCGCAGGTGATGGTGCATTACAAACATGTAAGCTACGAGGGCTTTCTGCGAATAAGAAATCATGTACCAGCGTGCCATCTTTCAATACCGCTTGCGCGCGAATGCCCGCGGGATAATCTTCTAGATCAGACACTTTCAATACCGGGCAGTATTTATTCACTAGCTTTAAATAACCCGGTTTCCACCACGAATTCTTGGTTTCAATTAAGCCGGTTTTTAAATTTTTAGCACTCACGCGCCAAAATCCAGGAAACTTAAGCATGTCGCTAATATCGCGTAAATCGAGGTTTATTTTACCATACCCTTCTCGCTTCCAACCTTGTACAGCATTGGGACCAACAGTTACCGAACCATCGATCATACGGGTTAAATGCACGCCCAAAAACGGCAGTTCAGGATTGGGAATAGGATAAATCAGGTGATTGACAATATTGTTATGCACCGACTGCAAACGGTAGTATTCGCCGCGATAAGGAATGATTTGAAATTCAGTATCAATGTTCAGCATCTTAGTCACGCGATCGGCCATTAACCCAGAACAAGTAATTAAGAATTTAGCGGCATAATTGAGTCCCTTGAATGTATGCCCCAACGCTGCTTTTTGTTGGCACTGCACGCTAATCTGCTCGCTGGTTTCAACTAAATTAGTCACCTCAGTCTCTAAGGCGATATGCCCACCGAGTGCGCAAAACGCTTCTGCCATCTTCTCGGTCACTAAACAATAATTAACGATGCTGGTAGATGGCACCAAAATAGCGCCTAATCCAGTAATGTTAGGCTCTTTTTCAGCGAGCCCCGCTGCATCTAATAATTCAACTTCAATACCATTATCACGGCAGCGTTTATACAACGCTTCCATACGCTGCAACTCTAATACATTGGTTGCAACTAACAGCTTGCCGCAGTTTTCAACCGGAATATCATGCTTGGCACAAAACGCTTTCGTCGCGGCAACACCGGCCTTACAAAAATTGGCTTTCATACTGCCAGGTTCATAATAAACCCCAGCATGGATCACGCCACTGTTGTGACCGGTTTGATGTTGCGATAACTTACTTTCTTTTTCGATTAATAAGATGCGTTTTTCAGGCTCTCGCTGTTGTAACTGCCAAGCCGTTGAAACACCAACAATACCGCCGCCAATAATAATGTAATCATAGTCATTGTTATCGGGGTTATGAGTATCTAGGCCATTGCCATCAACATTCGATGTGTTTAAAGTCATTTTCATTATCCTTATTAAACGGCGACGGCAACAGACTTCGTTACAACCGATTTATAACGGCGATTAGTGTAAACAAACATGCCAACGAAACTCACTAGCGCTACCACTCTTAATACTAAGGGTAAATCTGGCCATGTCATTGCTAAACCAAGCAATAACGAAAATCCACGCTGGAAGATATTCAGTTCACTTTCTAAGTAACCTTCAATACCCGCAATAAATGCGTAAGTACCTATGATAGCGAAAAAGCCCACCGTGATCACAGTCATCATATCCCAACTCACCAGCGAGGTATAAGCCATCAAGATCGGCACTAAGTACAAGCCTTTCGCTATTTTCCATGCAGTTAAACCGGTGCGCATTGGTGGTGTACCCGCGATAGTGGCGGCAGCAAATGCCGTTAAACAAACTGGCGGAGTAACATTACTGTCTTGTGATAACCAAAAAATAATTAAATGCGCAGAAAGTAGTGCGAGCATCACCTTATCAGCTCCTAACCCCTGCTCTAACAAAGTCCCCATGAAATCACTCGGTACCAAGCTTAATAAGCTTTCAGCTTGTATTTGCGTCATTGGTTGAGCTAATGCGCTCATTTGCTCAGGTGCGGCCAACATGAATATACCGTGTGCTTGCGCTGGTAATAGACCATCCATGAGCATTTGCACCAACTGAGCTTCGGCGAGTAACGTATATAACGCCGGCGCAGAAAGTGTGCCTAAGACAATATAAGCCGCCGTCACAGGCAAGCCCATGCCAAGGATTAATGAGGCCAGAGCAATCAAGACTAACATCAACATCAAGCTGCCATCAGCCCATTCATTGATCATTAACGAAAAGGTATTACCCACACCAGTAGTACTGATAACATTAACCACAAGACCAATACCGACCAGTAATACCGCTGTCGTTGCCATATTTTTAGCACCTTGCTCTAGTGCTTCAAATACCGCTTTAATCCCCATTTTATTCGGTGATAACCAAGATGCCACGACAACCGAGATAATCGATAAACCGGCGGAATAAGTCGGCGTAAATCCAGACACTAATAAAAATACCAATACGCCTAATGGAATAAGATTATACCAACCCGCTAAAAATACAGATGAAAACGAATCGTCAGACGCGTTAACTTGTTGGATGTTGCTGCGCTTGGCTTCGATGCGCACAAAAAATGCAACAGAGAGAAAATAGATTAATGCCGGTACAACCGATACCGCGATAATGCTCACATAAGGTACTTGCGTATAAGAGGCCATAATAAACGCACCCGCGCCCATTACTGGTGGCATGATTTGCCCACCCGTTGACGCTGCAGCTTCAACGCCGGCAGCAAAGCGCGCAGGGAAACCCGCTTTACGCATCAATGGAATGGTAATCACACCTGTTGATACAGTATTTGCCACACTCGAACCTGATACAGAACCCATCAGTCCAGAGGCCAGTACAGCAATAAAACCAGGACCGCCAATGACTTTGTTTGCCGCCGCGCGAGACAGGTTAATAATGTAATCACCCACTCCAGAGCGCACCAGAAAAGCACCAAACAAGATGAACATGAACACAAAACTCCAGCTGATACGTGAGATTGCCCCAAACATACCTTCTGAACTATAAAAACTACGATACAACAAGGTTTCTAAACTCAACCCAGGGAAATGGAACATACCGGGTACTAACTGTCCCCACCAGACTACATAGGTTAATGAGACCATAATTAATACCGGAATAAACCAGCCAATCGTACGACGGATCAATTCTAATACGATGATAATCGCCATGATTGAAAATACCCAATCACTGGTAACAAAGCGCACGCCTCGTTCATACAGGGCATCTTCAGCAAAGGGGATGTAGGCTAAACAAGCAAGTGCTGCGAGGGCAATAATGATATCAACGCCAAGTGCCAACTTACTGCTTTTGAGACTTCGATGCGCTGGATACCAGAGTGCACAAATAACCGAGAAGCCAGCAAAGTGAGTCGCAGATGCCCATAACTCAGGGATAGTAGCAAAGGTGTTAAACCAAATATGCAATAACGACAGCACCACACCACACGCGGATATAAACGCAGTTACCCAGGGAAAATCAGTACGGGTGGCTGACTCAAATTGTTCTAACTTTTCTTCGACTTGCTTGTCCATAACAAATTCCTTTTTGACTGCTACCATCGCGGCAGCAGCCCTTCTTATTAATACTTAACGTCGTCTGTTACAGTGCAGTTGGTAATAACTCGGCAGGGATTGTTAAACCAATTTCTTGGTAATAACGTACAGCACCTGGGTGTAATGGTACTGGCAAGCCTTTAATTGACTTCTCTACCGCCATCGCTTTCGTGGCTTTGTGGATACTGTTTAAGAAGGGTAGGTTTTCATAAATATTTTTGGTTAACAGGTAAACATCTTCTTCAGATACATCATCACGCACGGCTAAGAAGTTAGGTTGTGCAATCGTGGTAACGGCTTTACTCTGACTTGGATAAGTATTCGCTGGAATAGTAAATTTAGTCCACAGTGGATACTCGCTGTTGGCTTCTTTAATTTGCTCATCCGTAAACTGCAACAAAGAGATGTCATCACCCATCGCAGCAAAAGCACGGGTGATCGCCCCCACTGGCATACCTGCTGGAATATTCATGCCATCAATCGCGCCATTTTGCATCGCGTCAGTACTTGAGCTGTAACCCAAATAAGCGAGGTTAAAGCTATTTGGATCGACGTTTACGCCACGCATGATCTGACGGCCAGAATGTTCAGTACCCGAGTTTTTCTTACCGATTGAGAACTTCTTACCTTTTAAATTATTTAAATCACTCACGGTGCCCGTTTCAACTAATGAGCTTCGCACTACAAAATGCTCTACGTTTTGCCACAACATACTCACCGAGCGTAAGTCTTTTTGTGGGCCAGTTTGTTTGAATTGTCCTTCACCTTGCCAAGCCCATGCGCCATATAGGCCTTGGAGAATGGCAAATTGCGCTTCATTGTCACTCAGCAGTTTGATATTTTCACCCGAGCCAGCAGAGCTAATCGCCGCTAATGAAAAGTTATATTTAGGCTCAAGTTTGATTTTGCTTAATGTAGCCAATGCCACACCGACTGGATAATAAGTGCCACCCGTCGATGCTGTAGCAAGAATATAACTGCGCTTCTGTTCAGCAACTGCAGAGGTTGTTGCTAAGCCAAGTATGACACTCGACACTAATAATGATTTTTTTAACATTCCTTTAAACATGATCTTTCCTTGTTACTTCATTGTTAAAACAAATAGTATTATTAAAATAAATAGTGCTGTTAACACAATCGTATTGTTACCATTAAGTGCATTGCATATTGTTGACTTGCACAAGGCTATTTCATTACTTCCGTTATACATGACACATTGCAACAAGAATGCCAGAAGTTAAGGCATTGTTAAATATAACATTAAAATAAATTACATTGATAAGTAAGCAAGATCATGCCGATAGGAAGGTTTTTGATAAGCAAAAAATAGCGCATCGCCGTATCAAAGCGACAAACATCACATTAACAATATAAATACATAACCCATTTAGAATACGACGCTGAAAGATTCTACAAACAAGTCAAAAACGTATACTTAAGAGGTAATTAAAAATCGATAATGGGCAATGAAAGAACCACAAGAAAGAGGAAACTGAAGATAAATAAGTGGCAATAAGCAAGATATTGCCACTTTGGTCAAAACGCTTAGCGAGCCAAGCAAGTATTAGTCATTAAACCGCATACGATACAGTTAAATATAATCTGCGCGCTGCAGGTCATATTTTTGCATTTTCTGATTTAACGTCCGGCGGGGTAAATCAAGCATATCCATTACCTCAATAATGCTGCCTTTATGAGTTCGCAAGGCTTCATCAATCACCTTTCGCTCGAAATTTTGCGTTTGCATGGCCAGTGATAACTCACTAGAACCAGTATCAATACAGGCAAGCGGTTTAGTCACTAAAATATCAGCAACCGTTAACACCGCATCTAACGCAAAACGCGTCGCCACATTAATTAACTCACGCACATTCCCTGGCCAGCCATACGCCAATAGTGTTTTTTCATCCATACCCGATAACGGCTTGGCATGCGTGTTGGCCAAATTAACGTAGTGCTCAAATAATAATAAGATATCTTCACCACGTTCACGTAATGGCGGTAAATATAGCTGGGCAACGTTGAGACGATAAAACAGATCTTGGCGAAACGCGTCATTGTCCTTCAAGCTTTCTTTAGCAGCAGCAATGACTCGCACATCAATGGCAATGGATTTATTACCACCCACTCGTTCAATTAGCTTTTCTTGTAAAATACGTAACATCTTGATCTGCATGTTAAGTGGCATACTTTCTATTTCATCTAAAAACAGCGTGCCTTTATCTGCATATTCGAGTTTACCAATGCGTTTTTTGATTGCCCCAGTAAAGGCTCCTGCTTCATGACCAAATAGCTCACTTTCAAATAATGCTTCTGGGATAGCAGCGCAATTTAGTGCGACAAAATTACCTTTCGAGCGCGTACTGACTTTATGTAAACAATCTGCGACCAATTCTTTACCACAACCGGTATCACCATAGATAATGACGTTGGTGTCGATATTGGCGATTTTAACCAGCTGTTGACGTAATTCCACCATACCAGGACTCGAGCCAATCAGGATCTGGTCTAAACCTTGGGCTTGCTGTAAATATTCTTCACGCTTATTGGCACCGAGTTGTAACTGCCTTTTTTCGATGGCACAGCCGACCGTTTCAATTAATTTATCCGGATCAAACGGTTTTTCTAAAAAATCAAAAGCCCCATCACGCAATGCATTCACGGCCATATTAATGTCGCCATGGCCAGTCATTAGAATAATCGGCATCTCTGGATTGTGAGTCAATAACTGCGGTAACAGTGCTAAACCAGAGATATCAGGTAAGCGCACATCTGAAATAACAATCCCAGGAAAGGCAGTTGGTATGTTGGTTAATGCCGAAGCACCATCTGCACATTCGATAACATCATAACCCGCGAGTTGTAGTCGTTGACTAATAGCCAAACGCACAATCTCGTCGTCTTCAATTAACGCGACTTGAATAACTGATTGTTGCGACATAAATAATCCACGTCCTGTGTATAAAAAAATAATGCTGACAGGGTAAGAAATACCACGGCGATTGGAAAGGATCTAAGTCGCAAATTACAGACATAAAAAAGTCCACAGCAATTAGAACTAATTTATACCCAGTAACTTATACCGAAAATACTGCATTCAATTTCCCCTACGGGAGGCCGTCTCTGATATAGCATCTTGAAGTAACTTCGGTATATACTGGCAGTATAACGTTTACAGAAAAAACCAAGCAAATAGGAATTGAAATGACGACTGTGATGTACGGAATAAAAAATTGCGACACCATTAAAAAAGCGAAGAAATGGTTAGAAGCAAACGAACTTGAATTCACATTTCACGATCACCGCGTTAACGGTTTAGATAAAGCACAACTGATCACTTGGTGTGAAACACTAGGTTGGGAACAAGTGTTGAATAAACGTGGTACTACGTATCGTCAATTAAGCGATGAGCAAAAGGCAGGGCTGACAGAAGCGACTGCCATTGAATTGTTAATTGCACAACCTGCGATGATCAAACGTCCAATTCTTGATGTAGACGGGCAACTTACATTAGGCTTTAAAGCCGACACTTATGCGGCTCTCTTCTCTAAATAACACCAAATACTTAAAGCATTGGCTTACCGCGTAAGTCAGTGCTAACAATATCTTGTAAAAAGTGCTGTAAAAAGGAATTACTCATGTCAGACAGTTTAGTACTACAACTTGCCAAAGATCTACTTAGCCGCGAATCAGTGACACCCGAAGATGCAGGTTGCCAACAAATGATGATCAACCGTCTTGAAGACCTCGGTTTCACTATCGAAACCATGGTATTTGAAGACACAACTAACCTTTGGGCTCGTCGCGGTACCACTGCCCCGGTATTTTGCTTCGCCGGTCATACCGACGTTGTGCCAGTAGGTAAAATCGAAGATTGGGATACCGACCCGTTCGTTCCAACTGTTATCGATGGTTATTTACACGGCCGTGGTGCAGCAGACATGAAAGGCTCTATCGCGTCATTCTTAGTAGCGGCAGAAAACTTCGTTAAAGTACACCCTGACCACCAAGGTTCGATTGCACTCTTGATCACCAGTGATGAAGAAGGCCCGTTCATCAATGGCACAACCCGTGTGATTGATACGCTAGAAGCACGTAACGAAAAAATCGATTGGTGTATTGTTGGCGAACCATCAAGCACCAACAAAGTTGGCGATATTGTTAAAAACGGTCGTCGTGGTTCATTAACGGGTGATATCGTCGTTAAAGGTATTCAAGGTCATGTGGCTTATCCACACCTTGCAGAAAACCCGATTCACAAGCTAGCACCAGCCTTGTCTGAGCTAAGCCAAGTAGTATGGGATCAAGGTAATGACTACTTCCCTGCTACAACATTACAAATCACCGATATTCGCAGTGGCGCAGGTGCAAGCAACATCGTACCAGGCGAAGCGACTTGTCAGTTTAACCTGCGTTATTCTACCGAACTAACAGCTGATTTAATCAAATACCGTATTGAAGGCATTTTTGAAAAACACGGTTTAAACTACGAGATCAGCTGGATCCACAGTGGCCAACCTTTCTTAACAGAACCTGGCAACTTGTTAAACGCGATCAGCGATTCAATCGAGAATGTCTGTGGTTATACAACGGAATTGTCTACATCTGGTGGCACATCAGATGGTCGTTTCATCGCGCCTACCGGTGCACAGGTTGTAGAATTAGGCCCTGTGAACGCAACAATTCACAAAGTAAATGAGTGTGTGAAGATCACTGATATCGAGCAATTAGCTGAGATATACGAGCAAACACTGATTAAGCTTTTGAGTAAATAAAGAGGCTTTTAGCTAAATAAATATAAGAAAATAGCGGCTCAATGGTAGTCAATGTAATGATAATGATGGTTTGTTATATCTGTAACAAACCATTTTTTTATCTGTAATAAAGTCATCGTTTACGCAGAAAACACGCCATCGTTTGTTCCGCCAATATGAATTCATGATGATATAATAACCTAAACTAACCCTAAATATCCCACGTTACGACCACAACACCAGTCACTAACAATATAAAAAACCGATAACTCCATCACATTCCATAACAAATTTTATAATTCATTAACAAATCGTAAAAGCCTGAATTTACAACGCATTAACATCTAAAAAATAGCCATTATAGCATTTTATCATGCGATGAAAGTCACTCCGCCTTCCGCTTGTTAATTGACTTTAATCAAGGTCTGGCATATTGTTTATGCAGTTGCATAGTTTTGCAGAACGCCTATTTTTCAATAACAAGTTGTTAATGCCATGTTTGTAAACTCATGGTTCAATAAAGGAAGTTGTATGGCTTTAATCCAAGCGCCCAATTCAGTTGTCATGGTTCGACCGTGGAAATTTTTCTCAAATCCAGAAACAGCTGTTGATAATGCTTTTCAAAAAACGGGCCTCGATGAACAAGACTCGCTTGAGTTAGACCGCACCGGTATATCACTACAAGCTAAAAACGAATTTGATATCGTGGTTGCTGGATTAAATGAAAACGGCATCAACGTCCATGTATTTGATGATTTTGGTGATCGTGAGACACCTGACTCAGTATTCCCAAACAACTGGTTCTCGACCCACGGTGGCGGCCACGTTGCTCTCTACCCAATGTTTTCACAAAACCGCCGACGCGAACGCCGCAGTGACATTATTGAAATGTTAAAAGCGCATTATCGTGTACAAGATGTTATCGACTTCTCTGGTTTAGAGTGGGATAACGTGTTTCTTGAAGGCACTGGCGCGATGGTATTAGACAACGTCAACCGTATCGCTTATACCGCTAAATCAAACCGTTCTAGCGAAGTTATTCTGGAACGCTTCTGCGCCATCTTCCAGTACGAACCAATGGCGTTCGAAACAGCTGATGCATCAGGCACCGCGATTTATCATACCAATGTGATGATGTGTGTAGCGTCTAAATACGCGCTTATTTGCTTGGACATGATCCCAAATGAAGCACGTCGCGCAGCTGTTCGCCAACGTTTAGAAGAATCAGACATCGAAGTGATTGAACTGAGTTTCGATCAAATTGATAACTTTGCTGGTAACGCCATCGAACTGACAGGCAACGGACAAAGTCACTTGGTTATGTCACAACGAGCAAGAGATGCCTTAACCGCAGATCAAGTTGCCCGCATTGAACAACATTCAAAAATATTAGGCTTTAGCGTACCGACTATCGAATTAGCCGGTGGTTCTATTCGCTGCATGATTGCAGGAATACATTTGAGCCCAAGAACGTAAAAAGCAGTTAACGATTACCCGATTGCAGTAGACATCACTGTGCCGATTTCAGCCTATGTCTGCAGTACACAAATTCTAAATAATTAAAAAGATACGACTTATGGAAAAGGAAAAGGTTATGGAAACCAGTTACGTAAAATCAGCGACAGGTGAATTGAAGCAAGTATTACTTTGTTCACCCACTTACCTTAATCTTTCACCAATCAACAAGATTGCGGAAGATTGGTTAGAGAAAGGCGAGCAGATTGATCAACAAAAATGCTTAAGCGAACACCAACAGCTGATTGATATCTACGAGCAAAACGGCATTAATGTCGAAGTACTCGCGCCGACTGAACATTTGTCGAGCCAAGTATTTGCCCGTGACTTTGGTTTCAACATCAAAGAAGGTTATGTTCTGGGTCGCTTCAAAGAAAAAGTGCGCCACGCAGAAAGCTTATTGTATGCAGAAAAACTAGCTGAACTGGGTGTACCTATCATAGCGACTTGTCATGAAGGTATTCTTGAAGGCGGTGATTTCTGGCAGCTTGACGAGAAGACATTAGCGATTGGTACACTGCAACGTTCTGATGAAAAAGGCATTCAAAGTATTCGTGAACAGCTTGAACCATTAGGCTATACGATTATTTCGGTTAACTCGAAACCAGAATACCTACACCTAGACATGATCTTTAATATCGTTGGTGAAAAGACGGCCGTGACTTATTACGACGGTTTACCACAAGAATTCAAAGATTATCTTGATGAAGCGGGTTACGACTTAATTAAAATTGAGGAAGCAGGTGTCTTTAAACACTTCTGTAATCTGCAAGCATTGGGTAACAAACGTATTATCTCGTTAAGCGCTAATACCGACGTAAATGCACAATTACGTGAACGTGGTTTCACTGTATTTGAACTGCATTCGACTGAAATTTTGAAAACGGGCGGTGGTCCACACTGCATGACGTTCCCGTTAGAACGTCACTAATAGTTAAGCTGAGAGTGCTATTACCTTGTTTTTTTAGATAAACTAAATATTATCTAACTTAATAGATAAGATAGCAGACGCACTGTCGATACCGATATTGACCAGTTCATTATCTTTGAATTTGTAGGCGGCCATGCTGCCTTCTAGCCATAAACCATCAATCAAAGCATTGATTTTTATCGCTAGGATTTCACATTCATGATGATCAACTGTGATGTTATCGGTGGCTAATGCAGCACTAATCAACGGCGCTAATATCTTCGTTGTTTTAGCATACTCATTAGTACGAATGGCTGCCATTTCTGGATCGATGTACGTCATCGGCAAGAAGTTAGCCCATAACAATACGGTACGTGGTGACACAATTGGCGCTGATAGCGTCGCTTGAATAAAGTGCTGTAATCGAGTCTTGGCGCATACGTCCTGGTCGTTAATTTCGACACGGGCATTAACGTACATTATCTCGAGTAATGCGGAATACGCTTCACGGAGCATCTCGTCTTTACCAGAAAAGTAAAAGCGGATAAGACCGTTAGTGACATTCGCATATTCAGCCACATTACGTACTGTGGTTTTTTGTAAACCTTCGTTAGCAATGCAATCTAGCGTGGCATTGATTAACTCTTGTTTACGGTTTTTACCTTTAGTTCCTTTGGCTGGCATAGGCAGGTATTTAATCCGTATTTAAGTATGAGGGTGTCTATTTTGACTTATTTTAATCATACCCTTAGGGCGTGATGCTGGCAATTTAATAAATTAAACCTGATACACATAGCACTAATAAACAGAACATTTGAACCGATACACATAACACGTGTGTATCTCAACATTAAACGTATTAGATAAACGACTCATGATTTATATAGCTATTATATATAGCCATTTATATGATCATGATTGTAATGGAAAAATTCGATTTTTCTCTTTTACCTTAGACGGAATTTAAAAAGGATCACCATGATTGTTTTAGAGATAAAAGATATTAAAGCGGTAATTGCGAAAGTGGGCTACAAAGACTTTTTTGCACAACTGAATGATACATTGACTGAAGATTATAAAAATTGGCACGACTTTGATAAAAGTCCACGTGTAGCCAATCATGTTCAAGATGGTGTTATCGAATTAATGCCTATTTCTAATGCGGAAATGTACTCGTTTAAATATGTAAATGGCCACCCAAAAAACCCGTCACAAAACAAAATGACGGTAATGGCGACAGGTCAATTATCATTAACTGAAACTGGCGAACCGCTAATGTTTTCAGAAATGACATTGCTTACTGGTTTCCGTACAGCGGCTACTTCAGCAATGGCTGCCAAGCACTTAGCCAAGAAAGATTCAGAAGTATTAGCGTTAATCGGTACTGGCGCACAGAGTGAATTCCAGTTCTTAGCGTACTCGTTCATCTTTGATTTAAAAGAAGTACGCTTCTTTGATACAGACCCTGCAGCAATGCGTAAGTTCGAGAAGAACATGGCGCGTTTCGACATTCGCCTAACACCGTGTAAAGATGCAAGAGAAGCGGTTCAAGGTGCTGATTTAATTACGACTTGTACAGCAGATAAAAAATACCAAACGGTATTAACCAAAGACATGATCAGCAAAGACGTATTCATTAACGGTCTTGGCGGTGATTGCCCTGGTAAAACAGAAATTGAAAAAGAATTGGTAGAAAGCGCAACGATTGTTGTTGAGTTCTTACCACAATCACGTGTTGAAGGTGAGATCCAACAATTGGGTCCAGACTTTACGTGTACAGAACTACACGAAATTGTGAAAGGCGAGAAAACGCTTAACGTAGCAACAGACGGTACCATCTTGTATGACTCAGTAGGCTTTGCACTTGAAGATTACTCGGTACTACGTTTAGTTTACAAACTGGCTAAAGAACACAACATCGGCAGCGAAATGGAATTAATTCCAGACCTAAGCGATGTGAAGAACTTGTTCTCACTACTATAGAACTGGTTATAACGCGTTAACACTCTTTAAAAAGTTTTAAAGAAATGATTACCCTAGCCTGTCGCGGCTAGTTGGTACTGTTAGCTTTTAGCTGCTCATCAGTAATAGCTAATTTTTAGTAATAGTTGTTGTTAAGTCTTTGGCCAAGCATTCGCAGTTAGCATCCAATACTGCGGGCGTTTTGGCCTTTTTTCGTTCTATTCTGGTATTTCTACGCTTTAAAATATGATTTTTACGATAGCTAAATTATTTTTATATTTTTAAAATCCGTCTAGAGCCGCGTAAATACTGACTTCCAGGTCAAGAAAATAACCTTTCACTCCTTTCATCTGAAAATAAAGCCTTTACAAGATAACTACCCTTGAACTAATATCTATTCGTATAGGCGCGTTGATGAAACGCGACTTCCTCGCACACACGATTCGCTTGTACCGCTTAAACTAAAATCCTTATAATTTTTTGCACAGTACCATCCATGAACCCATTGATTTAGGGTTTTCCTTGCGCCTGCCATATAGTGTGGCGTAAGAAAAGAGCCTGTGCGAACAACCAGAAGATAGATGTCATGCGTATAGAACAAGAATTGAAGCTAGGTTTTAAAGATGTACTTTTCCGCCCAAAACGTTCAACTCTAAAGAGTCGTTCACAAGTAAGCTTAGAGCGTACATTCACTTTCCCTAACAGCAAGTACACTTGGACAGGTGTACCGGTTATTGCTGCAAACATGGATACTGTAGGCACATTTGAAGCGGCAAAAGAACTTGCTGCACACAAGATGCTAACAGCTGTACATAAGCATTATACTGTTGCCGAATGGAAAGAGTTCCTAGAAGCAAACCCAGAAATCTTTGATCACATCTTTGTATCAACTGGTACATCAGATGCAGATTTCGAAAAACTTCAACAAGTTCTAGCCTTAGATGAGCGTTTACAGTTTATCTGTATCGATGTAGCTAATGGTTACTCAGAATTTTTCATTGAGTATGTGCGTAAAGTACGCGCTGCATACCCAACTAAAACGATTATGGCTGGTAACGTAGTTACTGGTGAAATCACCGAAGAACTTATTCTTTCTGGTGCAGATATCATCAAAGTTGGTATCGGTCCTGGTTCAGTATGTACTACACGTGTTAAAACAGGTGTTGGTTACCCACAACTTTCTGCAATCATCGAATGCGCAGATGCTGCACACGGTTTAGGTGGCATGGTTGTTGGTGACGGTGGTTGTTCTTGTGCTGGTGATGTTGCTAAAGCATTCGGCGGCGGCGCAGACTTCGTTATGCTTGGCGGCATGTTAGCTGGTCACGACGAAAGTGGCGGCGAGCTGTGCGAAGTTAATGGCAAGAAAACGAAAAAATTCTATGGCATGAGCTCAACAACTGCGATGAACAAACACGCAGGTGGTGTTGCTAAATACCGTGCTTCAGAAGGCAAAACTGTAGAAGTTCCTTACCGTGGTCCAATCGAAAACACTGTTTTTGATATCCTAGGTGGCGTACGCTCTACTTGTACATACGTTGGCGCAGCTTCATTAAAAGAGCTAAGCAAGCGTACTACCTTTATCCGTGTACTTGAGCAAGAAAACAACGTATTCGGTAAAGAATAAATTGGTGTAAATATGCAGTTCTAGAACTGCGTATTTAAGCTAACAAAGGCGAGCATTGATGTGGATTTATTTAATTATAAATGATCCATTATCATGCTCGCCTTTTTGCATCTGAGCGTAAACTTTTTGAATCTGAGCGTAAAGTTATCAAGTTGCCGAGGATAATATTACGCATCGCGCCCCTGTGACTCGATGATTATTTCTTTAAACGCATATCAATGTGTGGGATACCATCTTCCATATACACTTCAGAAATAGGTTTAAATCCGTGGTGCTCGTAGAAAGTTTGTAAGTATTCTTGTGCTCCAATATCAATAGTTTTACCTGGCCAATGCTGTTCACATTGTTTAAGTGCTTCTATAACCAATTGATGGCCAAGACCATGCCCGCGAGCTGTTTCTTTCGTCGCAACGCGCCCTAAACTGACATTCACATAAGATATCCCAGCAGGGAGTAATCTTGCACATGCAATAATCTCGTCGTTTTGAGATCCTAAAAGATGATATACATCGTCAATGATATCTTTGCCATCTAACTCTGGATAAGGGCAAGTCTGTTCTACAACAAAAACATTTACTCTTAGCTTAATAAGCTCATAAAATTGTAATGTAGAGAGCTTATTAAAAGGAAGCGTTTGCCAAGTGATCATCTATTTATCCTAAGTGTTGAATATCTGGATAAAATGTAACAACTCAGGAGAAGATTATCGTTAACTTATGTTAATTATTATCTTTTATTCTAGTTTTAATACGACTTAAGCTGACATGAGTGATCCCAAGGTAAGCTGCAATCTGGTAATCATTTAACCGTGTAAGTAGCAGGGGGAAGTCTCGACAGAAGATTTCGTATCGCTCTTTGGGCGTATGTAGCATGAAGCGCTCTTTATTCTCTTTATACATTAATTGTGTTTCTAGTAACTTAATATATAAAGGATGTGACTGATTTCGCCACTCCTGAACAGAGGATATGGGTAAACAAAGTAGTACAGTTGCTGTTAAAGTTTCCACCGAATATGGCGAAGGAAGTCCCCTTACTAGAGATTCAAAGCCAATTATCCAATCCTGTTCCCAATAGAATTCTTTACTAAATTGCTTACCTTGCTGAGTAATATAAGAAGCATGGCAGGTACCTTCTAAAATGAAATAAAACGAGTTGGCAACTTCGCCTTGGTTCAATAATATATGCTGAGCGGGAAGCAATAATGGTTTTGCAACACGAGTTAATATATCAATATCTAAGGCCGTGAATTCATTTTTTTCTAATTGCTTAATGAAGGTTGGGTTCATGAGATCCTTTGAGTTAGAAGGTATTAAAGCTTAATCAATTTAGGTGTAACTCGATAATAAAGTGAACTCAATGCTGTTGTCTATTTCCATTGCGAAATAGGTTGGCGTTTTTACAGTTAATTCGAGTTTTTCACTTTCCCTACAAAATCTAATGGATATTACTACCTAGTAATGTCTTAACACTAAGCGATTTATGTCTAAAGTGAGTTAGAACACACTAATAAAATATTGGGATATTTAGCTCTGACATTTCTATGGACTATATCGATAACAACAATTCAAAGAGATATCCAAGTATGGTTATTTTTTCACAGATCTAGGACTTCGTATTTAAGCTAACAAAGGCGAGCATTGATGTGGATTTAATTATAAATGTTCCATTATCATGCTCGCCTTTTTGCGTGTTCAACTCTTGCTTGCGATATTACCTATTCACAATCACTAGCATGCTTATTCTTCATGTGAACTAATTCCAATATATTAACTTGTCCGTCATAATCCATGGCAAATCCATCACTGGCTTTACTTTCAAAATTGCCCTTTATTTCAACAAAGACTTCATCATAGAGTTTCGTTACCAGCGCACTATACTTTTGAGTCATAAGCTCAAGCGTGTCGTTCGATCCTTTAACCCAAAAATCTTGCTTTTCACCGCAAGGTCGAAAACTATTAACCTCATGGCCATAAGTGTAATGTCCAAAAATAGTAGGCACCTTGGTCTCTGCTTGGCGCTGCTCTTCTACCGTAGCAGTACATGCCTGAATCAGTACCAGCATTAATAACGCGATCAAATAATTAGCCGTTTTTTTCATACTTTCATCAACTCAATTAATAACTATGGCAGGATTAATTTTTGTACCAGTTCGAGTATGTATTCTTACATGAACATGATCCGTAATTCCATTTTCATTCTATTTTTCAATGCCTTGTCTATACCAACAATACGACTCACGGCCTTGACCACGGTTCCTGCAATATCTACTGAAGGTTGCATATACTACACAATTCCAGTTTAACCACCTATTTCTCTAACGTTAACCAAGGTCTAAAGATATCTAAACTTAAATCAATTTCACTTCCTAACCAATATGCATGCTCAGTATGATCTTGCAGTGTGTCACCAGTTAACCCATGCACTAATACACTTAATCCTTGACGGTTATCTTCAAGCCACGGAATAAGTTGCTCAAAATCATTTGATGAAAAAGTTATTTGACAGCTCCACTTAGGATGAGGCCCTACAGGTTTTTGATGTACCCTCCCAACTTTCAAAGTAAATAAATCACCTGCTTTTTTACATAAACCTTGAGCAAGTTCGATAGTTTCTTGTTCAAAATAAACATGGGCATGGTAATAGTCATGAATATTAACCGGAGATTTCTGCTTGCTCATTTATTTATTTCCTTCTTAATATCAGCATTACATGAAATTTAAATTAATGCCAAACTTCATGTAGCGCTAGCGAACTGAAATTAGCTATACAAACGTTAAATACGCTCAATGATTTTGTGTGCGTGAGCTAAAGTTTGCGATTCATCCCGACCAAGACCACTACTATCAATAAATGAGATATCGGTAATGCCAATAAAGCCTAATATATGTCTTATATAATCGGAAATAAAATCAATTTCAGTGCCTAATTTAGTTCCTCCAGAAGCAACAATAATATATGCCTTTTTATTATTCAATAAACCAACGGGCCCATTATCACCGTATCGAAAGGTTAATTTAGATCTAACAACTTGGTCAATCCATGCCTTAAAGGCTGCAGGTACACCAAAATTATAAATAGGAAGACCGATTACAATTAGGTCAGTATTATTTAGTTCCTCAACTAATATATCCGACGTTGCCAAATATTCATTTTGCTCGATAGTTCGTTCATTAACAGCGGTGAAATTAGCTTTAATCCAGTTTTCATCAATGAAAGGAATACCATCAGCTAAGTCTCTAATCGTGACTTTGTTATTTTTTCCGCTAGTAAGTTGCTTAATTAACTTATCTGATAAATCTCGGCTATAAGAGCCTGTTTTTCTCATGCTTGCATCAAGCCTTAAAATGCTTTTAGCCATGTTGCCCTTCCGTTTTAATTAAGTAAGTTCAATAGATGTTTAAGTCCATTTGATTAAGACAAAATGGGGTTTATATTAATTCCACCATCAATATTATATTCTCCACCAGTAATAAATGAAGCATCATCAGAAGCTAAGAATGTAACGAGTTTTGCAATATCTTCTGGCTGTCCAAAGCGTTTTAATGGAATTCTATTTTGCATAGCTGCCGCAAACTCATTTAATTGATCTTCTGGCATACCAGTTTTAGCAAAAATAGGTGTATAGATAGGGCCTGGATTAACAGAATTAACGCGTATTTTTCTTCCTGCAAGCTCAGTCGCAGCAGTTCTTGTATATGAATTTAACGCGGCTTTAGAGGCTGCATAAATAGCCGTATTTGGCATGCCTGTATAAGCATTTATGGATGAAAGATTAATAATAGACCCGCCATCATTAATTATGGGTAAAAACTTTTCAGTGGTAAATACCGCACCTTTGAAGTTAATTCCCATCTGAGTATCAAACATTTCCTCTGTATTTTGGCCTATTGGCGCTGGACTGAAAATGCCGGCGTTAACAAATAATACGTCGATATTGCCAAACTCAAGTTTTACTTGGTCTACAAGTGCATCAATAGCTGATAAATCAATAACATCAGCAACTATACCTTTAACACCTAATTCTGTAGCCGCAGTAGCCACCTTATCTGCTGACCTACCCGTAATAATCACACTCGCGCCAGCATTTTTAAAATATTTTGCAGTTTCATAACCAATACCACTATTACCACCAGTTACTACAGCAATTTTCCCAGCTAAATCATTCATATTATATTTCCTTAAAGTGAGTAATCTTAAAATACATCTGTACCGATCGGTCCAGATATTGACAATCTATACCGATCGGTTCACAATTGCAAGCGTAAATTTTATTACATTTGGAAATTATTATGACAGTAGGTCGAAATCGTAGCTTTGATAAAGACAATGCACTTAAAAAAGCCATGCTGGTATTTTGGGAAAATGGATATCCCGGCACCTCGTTAACTGATCTAACGAATGTAATGGGTATTAACAAATCCAGCCTTTATGCTGCTTTTGGTAATAAGGAAGAATTATTTAATCAAGCTATTGAATTTTATTTAAATAAACATGGTGTGGCACATTTAGCTGAGCTTTTTAAAACAGAACAAAACCTAAAAGAACGAGTCAGAAACTACCTACTCTCTATTGCTAACATGTTAACAAACCCAGATTTACCTAAAGGGTGCTTAATTTGTAATTCTACATCAGAAATAGCCGGTCATTGCTTACCTGATAATTCGGCAAAAAATATTAATGCTATAAATCAACAAACCATTTTTACGTTAACTAATTTTTTTGAAAAAGAACAACAAGTAGGAAACTTGCTCGAAGATAATTCCTCAAATTCGATAGCAAATTATCTTTTAACACTACAATTTGGGTTAGCTGTTTCTGCTAGAAATGGAAGTAGCATGGAAGATCTTGAAGAGGTCATAAACTTCTCTATCGGGCAGTTTAATTTGTAGTATTACAAGAACAACAAAGGGGGCAGTGCCAAATTTATTTACACAACTAAGGGCTCTTTATCTACAATAATCATTATAATAGTGATATTTAGACAGCAATTCTGATTCAGAGTTATTGCGGACTAAATAACCGTCAAATTTTAAATCTATTATGTCTACTGTCATATCAACGTGATCATTAAGTATTTATGAATAAAAAATATAAAATTCGTATAGATCGAGTCATTCAATATATTGAAATCAATCTAGCTAACAAAATTTCATTGGCTGAAGTGGCAAACGTAAGTCATTTTTCGGCATATCACTTTCACCGAGTTTTTACAGGCATTGTCGGTGAGACCGTTAATAATTACATCGTTAGGCGAAGATTAGAGCGAGCAGTCAACGTATTGATTTTTAAAACTGAGCTATCCATTACTCAGGTAGCTTTAGATAATGGCTTTTCGTCAAGTGCCAACTTTTCAAAAGCAGTAAAGCTTCATTTTGGGTTTAGTCCGTCAGAAATACGGAACCCAAATAAAGTTAAAGATAGCAAGATTGGAAAAATATCTAGCAAGTATGGAAAAGATTTTAATCCCTCTGATTTGTATCCTACTCGCATCACAAATGAAGTGATGAAAAAAAACAACTTAGAGGATACAAATATGAATATTGAAGTAAGAGAGCTTGACCGCCAACGTATATGTACTTTGGCTTCTGAACGCGGTTATGAATCTGACGCTATATATCAGGCATGGGATAAGCTTATCGATTGGGCTACCTGTAATGGAATAAAACAAGAAGAACAAGAACGCTTTGCCTTTGCTTTTGATAACCCAACAGTTACGCCAGTCGATAAATGTCGTTACATTGCTTCGGTAGTGATTGGTGAAAATGTACAAGTTAAATCACCATTTTCAGCATCTGAGATACCGAAAGGTAAATACGCAGTACTCTATTTTAAAGGTAGCCCTGAGGAAACAATTAAGGCTCAATTAAGTATCTATTCTGATTGGTTACCTGATAGTGGATTTGAACCAGATAATTTTCCGATGCTAGAGCATTATCTGAATGATGCGAGAGTTGATGGTTATGTTGAAATGGAAATCCACGTTAAACTAAAAACAATTTAGTTACTGTACAAGAATCACAAAAAAGCTCAATTCACTAAAGTATCAATGTATGCTTGTTTTTTGTTATTCCAATGTATGGCTGTTCTGACACAGGTCTAGAACTGCGTATTTAAGCTAATAAAGGTGAGCATTGATATAGACATAGTCCATTATCATGCCCGCCTTTTTGCGTTTTAACGATAGAAAAGGTGCACAATGGTTACAATGAAAATAAAATAAGTGGATTATTTTTTGCGTCTTTTGGTCAATGACACCGTCTAGCTATAAGCACTGTAAATAAAGAGCACTGTAAATAATGAATACCGTAAATCGATTAACTTGAGGCTCCGTTAATATGTTATCTGAATGGCAAAATCACAAAGCGCAACTGCGCGGTTATGTAAGCAAGCGCATTGATGATGCTGACGCTGTTGACGATATCCTGCAAGATGTATATATCAAGGCCAGCAGTAACTTGCATCAATTAAAATCTACCGGCAGCCTCAAAGGTTGGCTTTATCGTATTGCGCACAACACCATCATGGATTTTTATCGAGGGCGTCAACCTTATGACCCCCTACCCGACGACCTCGTCGCCGAAGAGGAGGATGAAGGCATTGAAGCTCGCGAAGAATTAGCGCAATGTTTGCGCCCACTGATTGACGAACTACCAGAGAAATACGGCACCCCATTGCGCTTAGCAGAGCTTGAGGGCGTTTCACAAAAAGACATAGCCCAGCGACTCGGTTTATCGCTTTCTGGCGCCAAGAGCCGTGTGCAAAGAGGCAGAGTCAAATTTCGCGAACAAATGATGGCATGTTGTAATTTTGAAGTAGACCAAAACGGTATTGTCGACTACACCAGAAAAGATACCGGCAGCTCACCTAAATGTGATCCCTTATTGGAGCAAAAATGAATAACCAAGCAAACGTAATGATCCCACAGCATGTAATTGAAGACGCCACAGAATGGGCAATCATGCACGGCGTCGCATTTCGTCAAGCAGACAACACAGCAAGACACTGCCCTTTTAGCATTGCGCCAATGACAATGAAGCGTGAAGTATATGAACATTTGCGTAAAGTAACGCCGCTAATCACCAAACTAATCAGCAACCTGTCTGAAGACCATGATTACCTGCAATCATCATTACAAGACATGGCCAAAGCCGATCCCTTTTTCGGACGCTTATTAGCCCTGCATCAGCAAGCGCACTATGATAAAAAACAGGGCAATACAGACAAACGCCTTAATCCGGCACGTACACCATTACTGTTAATGCGCACCGACTTTATGGATGACCGTGAACACGGCGCTAAAGTCATCGAATTTAATGGTATCGCAGCGGGCATGGCACCCTTTGGTCAACGTGCGACAGAGTTTCACGCCTTTATGACAAACCAATGGCCTGCCGTTTACCGTACATGGTCTGAAGCAGCTTCTAAAAATAGCCCTGCTACACCAGCAGAAAATCAAGGCCTAGAACAACTCGCTTATGGTATTGCCCAAGCAGCTAAAAAAGTCCAAGCGACATTTACTGCCGACACGCCCCAATCAAAGCCAACCTTTTTGATGGTGATCCAAGACAATGAAGATAATGTTTACGACCAGCACTTGCTTGAAATCGCGCTGCAAAAAAAGGGTTTACGCACAGTAAGACGGACATTTGAGCAGCTCAGTACCCAGCTTGCAACAGGCGACAACCAACGTTTAATGTTAGAAGGTGTTGGTGCTATCGATGTTGTGTATCTACGCGCTGGTTATCAATATTCAGACTACTATTCTCCAAAGCGTAATGAATCGGTATGTTGCCAGACGTTAAGCCAGACAAGATTGTTTATCGAGCAACATCACGTAGCGATGAATGCCACTATCGGCCAGCAGTTAGCCACCAGCAAAACCATACAAATGCTGCTAACGATAATGCCAGCTGAAGACTATTTACGCTGGGGACTGACGCTGGAAGAAGCGCTATTAGTCAAAAGTTTGCTTGCAGAAATGAAGCCTGTGAATGACAACACCATCACTTGGTTTAACACCCAAGCAGACAAACAACAATGGGTATTAAAGAATCAAGGTGAAGGTGGTGGTCACTGCATTTTTGGTGACGATATTAGCGATAAATTAAATCAACTTAACCCAACTGAATACGACGCATGGGCGCTAATGTTACGTTTGCATCCACATGAACGCGAGACGCCAACCATTGCAGTACGTGATGGCCAGCAAACTCAAATAGACGATTTAGTCAGTGAAATAGGTCTATTTACTGCCTACTACAATGGTGAGCCAGTAACGGAATATGAAGGTTATGCAGGGTATTTGATCCGCAGTAAACCAGCGAGCGAGAACGAAGCTGGTATTCACAGTGGTAAAGGTATTTTAGATTCTCTTGCATTGATTGATTAATTAATTAATTGAACGATTGATTAAATCCAAGGCTCATCATTAAATAATAGTGATGAGTCATTAAATAATTTGCGTCTTTTTTATTTATCTCCGTCTTAGTTATATCAGACAACAATCACAGAGATAAATCCATGTTAAAACTAGCACCAAGTCAGACAGATATTAACAACAAATTCATCAAGCACGACAGTAATATGCTCAAGCAAGTCTATGGCACCGATGATGTAACACCTTATTGGATTGCAGACATGGACTTCCCCATCGCATCACCGATAACTCAAGCCATGCAACAGCTGGTTAGCCGCGAAACTTACTCATACGAATTTGATTCTAAAACAGTGTTCCAGGCTATTTCACAATGGAATAAAACCCGTCACAACCTTGATCTAAATCCCGAGCACTTTGTGCCAGCACCAGGTGTATTAAGCGCGATAGCCTTATTAATCCGCGAGTTTACCGACGAAGGTGATGGCGTATTAATTCAAACACCGGTCTATCATCAATTCCGCCGCTTAATTGAATCGGCAGGACGCAAAGCGGTGAACAACACGTTACAAATCGACAATGATAAATATGTCATGGATTTTGCCGACTTTGAAGAAAAACTGCAAAGTGGCAAGGTGAAAATGGTGTTGCTATGTAACCCACACAACCCTGTCGGTCGTGTTTGGCACAAAACAGAATTAGAACAACTGGTGGCAATAGCGAAGAAATATAACACCCTCATCATTAGTGACGAGATCCATGGCGACATCGTGTTTGACGAAGCCACATTCACCAGTATTAGTTCATTCGATTATGACAACAGCTTAACGATTATTGGTTCGCCAGCTAAGAGCTTTGGCTTGAACAGTATTTCGAATGGTTATATTTACAGTGACAACAAAGTATTACGCGAGAAGATCAAAAGCACTGTGGTTTCTATGTCACTTGACCACGAAAATATCTTTACCACGAACGCGACTATTGCAGCTTATCAGCACGGCCAAGCATGGTTCGATGCGTTTTTAAGTTATACCCAAAATACCCGTAATTGGATCACCGAATTTATGGCCAATGAGCTGCCACAAGTGAAAGTATTTGTACCTGAAGGCACGAATCAGATCTGGTTTGATTTTAGCGGATTAGGATTAAAATCGGCGCAACTTAAATCACTATTAACACAGCAAGCAAAATTGGCACTTACCCCAGGTACTTGGTTTAGTGAGCCCGATGAAAACTTCTATCGCATGAACTTTGCATCTCCGTTAGCGCAAATTCAGGCTTCGCTCACGTTGTTGAAATCAGCAATAGATATAGAACAGGCATAACGCTAAGCTCTGTTCTATAGCGACATATGTTAAGACATCTATTAAGACATAACCGAATTTATGAATGAGGAATATTCTATGCCACAAACTATCACCAAAGGTATTAAAGCCTTAGAAGAAGAAGCTTATCGTGTCGTTGACGATATATCGATAGCTGAAGCCAAAGCCCTTTTTAACGATGACAATTATGTGTTTGTCGATGTCCGAGAAGCTGAAGAACGACAAACTCTCGGTGTGATCCCCGGTGCATTTACCTGCCCGAGAGGCATGCTTGAGTTTTTAATCGATTCAGCATGTCCTTTCCATAATAAGATTTTTAACCAAGACAAAACCTATGTGTTTTATTGTGCTCGCGGCCTGCGTTCACTTTATGCAGCTAAAACAGCTGCAGATATGGGGCTGACGCCAGTTAAAAATCTAGCGGGCGGTTTTGCGGAATGGGTTGAAAGTGGCGGCGCTGTCGAGTCGTAATTAGAAAGGTGTGATTGTTAGAAGGTATGCAGTTTCGACACCGCGTTAGAACTGCATATTGAAGCGAACAAATGCGAGCATAATGTGGATTTATTTAATTATAAATGTACCATTATCATGCTCGCATTTTTACGTTTTGAAACTAAGTAAATTACCGTTTAAGATCTATCTCATCATTCATGGTAAGCGTTAAGTTGGTTACCCCTCACTATAAACGAACGGCTCCTGGATACAATTCATCGTCCACTAACAAGTCTGATACATCTTCAAAGGTCAGTGTATTGTTTGCAATATCAAATTTAAATAACCTTCTTGATAATGGATTGCCATTAGTTAATAAAGTATCAGCGACAATACCCATAATAAAACCATCTATTGGCTCAGATAAAAATCCAACGACTCGCGTTTTAGTATCGCTGCTATAATGGGTCAAATCTATTTGTTTTGTTATGCTATTATCACTGGGATTATAGCTTGCAAGGAAGCCATCAGTTGTACCAAAATACAAGAAATCGTCACTGGCACTTAGCATACGTGTTGAAGGTAAAATATCAACACTGTTTAGGTCAGAGACTTGTTCCGTAATAACCGGGTCAGCTGTACATGTCCCAACATCCACTTGTAATATCCTATTAGAGATACCACTTGTAGCCATATATAAGTTCCCATTACTGTGTAACGTTGCACCTCGCACTATTGTTTCATCATTTGGTAACGATGTTCGATGAACGGCATTATTATTACCAGGGTGAGCGTTACAATTAATTCCTACGTCAAATAAAGCATTAGTAGTAGGATTGCTAATAGGTCCCCAAGCAGGATAAACGAGAATATTATTAACTGACTCCATCGTAAATGTGGTGGTATTACCGTCTAAATAGTTACCAGAATCAGTCCCATTTATTATTGCTTCGGAAATATAGCTCCGTTTAGTCTGCATGCCCGTTGATGAATCAAAGTTAACAAAATAATCATAATTCCCAAGATTTGTATCTTTCGCCACGCCCCAGATATCACCATTATCCAACACCTCAAAATTCAACGGTACAGATGCATAAACCCCTGCGTGGTGTTTATCATCATAAAGCTGTTCAGGTACTTGTGCCGTGTATGAAGAGCCATCTTTAGCAACAGTGACAAACCCGTCATACACCCCTATATCAAAACTAGAAACAACAATTGAATCATCCAATACCAATGGTTTCGATGCTAAATATGCAGGTTCCTCTGTCCCTAATGGGATTGATGATAACGCTTGAGTGGCACGGTCGTATTTCAATAAATAACCAGTCACACCCAATTCACCTGTCACCGAAAATTGTAAAATGTATTGGTTGTTCGGACCACCTAAGCTAGGCTTGCCAACAAAGTGTTCACCGTGCTCAGGTTTACCTTCAAATAAAATATTTCTGACGAAAGTGTTGCCAGGATTAATTTCTTCTACTCTAGAAGGATAAAAGAATGCATCTTTATATAAATTTAAACTACCACGTCCTATGTAGTCGGCCCCATCTAAAGTACCAGCAGTTACTAAAATCCGTCCATTGTCAGGATCCACTGTAAAATCAAAAGGTGCAATATTCAGATTATCGGAGCCATTGATACTTTTCCATTCACGGAAGGTCATAACGGATGTAGCCGCATTACCACTTGATACTTCTAACAGACGAGGACTATTATTTGTGTATGAACCAGTCCTATCCCTGTCATAACCGCGGCAGAATTGATAGGTTTTAGCACCCAGTTTTGCGAGCCCAGCATTATAATAACACTCATCATTACTCTCATTAATAACATTGGGGTTGAATGTATCATCGTTACTGCTGACTATTGTTTCACCGTTTTTATAATTAAAAACAGAGTAGATAAATCGTTTGTTTACCGCGTCATACAATGGCTCTGAACTTGTACCGTGAAGTGAGTATTGATTAGGAATCAATTTTTCAAACCATGTCAGTTCCCAAGGCTTAGACCAATCACTTTCCACACTAGGGCTAAGAATTAAAGCATATCCTTCCACTTCTCCAGATATCGATGTATCAGGATCACGCCATTTTTCACCGTCAGACATTAGGAATACAGCGTCGCGATTATTATATTCGCCTAGTACAGGGTTACTGAATAAATTTCTAAATATTTCCTGATTTAAGATTCCATCACCTTCATAAAATTCGTAGACTATCGACATCTGACCAAAGTTTTCCGTGTCGGTTTTATCGATATTGATGTATAAAATGACACCATCGCCTCCACCATTTAAAGATTCTCTACCTCCGTCTTTCGTAACCACTATTAAGCCTTTACAATCCGGTGTCATAACCGGTGCAGTCCGCCAACCAGATGCAAACCAACTAGAAGAACTGATGTATTGCTTATCGATCACTTTTTCGTAAGTCAATTTGTCGGACTCGGGATCGAAACTAATTAATTTACCCGCGCTAAAATAATGAGAATCCACAACCCCCCAAAATTTCCCGTCGCCACCACCATCGACACAGGTAGCAGGATTACTGTAAATCAAGCCATTATGAAAATCACGTTCATTAGTATGGGGGTCGTGACCACCACTCGCTTCATATAACACGCTTTGCGTTGACATGTCCTCAATTTCAATCGAATACATAGCGCCTAGCTTATCGCTACCGGAGTCACCCGAAACGAGTAGTACACTAGGAGTTGCATCTAAAGGAGGCGTTGCATCTAAAGGAGGCGTTGAGGATGTATTGCTTCCATCACTACAAGCTACTAGCAATAGAACTACTGATGATATTGATATGATTTTACGCATTGAATACCTTTAAAATGTAAATGTAATCTATCTACATAAATATAGCTCACCTCCCTCTATACGGCTGAAATAATTGATTTTTAATGATTTTAAGTCCCAAAATACGAATGTGATCACATATACGAAACTTGCGCAGTATATTTAACAAATTACAGAATTTTATTTCGACGCTTACAACAAGCACATTGAATGTCGCAATGACTATATTGGGTATCGTCTAATACCAGACTGATAGCTTCACGCTGTTTAACCACTTCCTCAGCGAGCTCGACGACAGTTGGCGCAGTGAATAACAGGTATTATTGAGTTAAATTTTAGCTAAATGGTAAACAGGATAATACGATATGGAATAGTGACTTATAACTAAGAGTTAGGTGATGAACGACCATAAAACCAGCAATTAAATGGATTATAAACAACCAACACCATATTAAATATCGATTGGGCAATTAATAATCAAGCATTTAAAATGCGGATTTCAAATGCTTAACTTTTGCTTTGATGTTGATATCTATAGTTAATCTGGTATTTTATTGTTATCAATGATAAAACCAGTGGACAATATCGTTACAGGGTGTTTTATTAATGAATAATAGAGGTATTGAAAAATGTGAACTATATGTTATTTTCCTGTGATATTAGTGATTTATCTTGAATCACACGTTGCAGAAATTGGTCTAATGAAAATAACAATTAAAATAAAATTAACTATTACAATTTGCGTGATGCTATTACTTGTTAACGGATTCTTTATTACAAGTATTTTCATGACAGAAAAGACAGTGCTAGCGACAGAGAAAGTAAACATTCGAACTAAAGTCGAAAGCTTAATAAAGAATAACTTACAAGGTCAAACCGACAACCTGAGTTTCTCTTTAGCCAACTTATATGAATCCTCTTCAGCCAATAAAATCAGACAAGAACTTCGTGCTGATATCCTCACATTCAAAAAAACAATTGCAGATATGTATGCAGATGCACCGTCGGACGACGATGCCCAAGCAAATATCAACGCATTCATTGATAACTATCGTTGGAATGATGGCCGTTACATTTTTGCTTATGATGCTGACTCACTTGAAAACATAGCCAATGGGGCGAACCACCGTATTATCGGCGATTCTAGCTATAACTCGCAAGATAAAAGAGGTAATTACTACGCGCGAGACATTGTGAACAGTGCTAAAAAATCAACAATTGGTTATAGCCAGTATTACTTTCCAAACCCAGTGTCAGATACAGTAGAAGAAAAAATGTCAGCTTCTTTCTATTTTGAACCACTGAACCTGGTTATTGCGACTGGTGAATATACTAGCCGATTAAGACAAAGCAAAATTGATATGGCGTTGCATTCAGTCAGTCTTACTCAATACGGTAAAGACGGCTACTTTTGGATCCAAGATGCTGACGGTAAAATCCTTATGCATCCAGACGCTAAGCTAATCGGTACGACCGCTGACTTTACCCGTAATGCAGCAACTCGCCTTCAAAATGGCTCTGATATTTTCATGTCTGCGGCATTTAAAAATTCAGAGACGAATAAAGTAGAAAACAAGATCCTGTATGTACGTAATATCTTCCCTGATTGGGGTTGGTCACTCGGTACTGGCACCTACGAGAGTGAGATAACTACCATTGAAGAAAGTTTAACGACTGCGACAGCAGATATTTTCGATACTGAAATAAAAAATAGTTTTAAATTCGCGTCTGTCCTTTTCATCCTTGCGATTGTGTTTTCACTTTGGCTTATCAACTGTATTATTCGTGAATTACTGGTACTGAAATTAAGTATTGATAATTTATCGACTGGTGAAGCAGACCTAACCTCGAGATTAGTGATTAAGGGTAATGATGAAGTTGCTGAAATTAGTCACTCGGTAAATAATTTTATTGGTTACTTACAATCGATGATGTTGGATATATCCGGTGCGTCAAAAAATATTACTCGCGGTATTAATGATATTCACTCACAGTCTGAGCGTAATACTCAAGCGCTGGATAATCACAGTGCTGAAACAGAATTAGCAGTAACCGCTATTACTGAGATGAGTACAACCGCAGACATCGTTGCTCAAAATGCACTGCAAACAGCAACGAGCACTCAAGTGGCAAACGATGACGCGCAAGCATCGAAAGTAACGGTTATCGAAGCATCGAATAGTGTTATGTCTTTAGTCTCTGAAATGGGTGATACAGCCAAAAGTATACATGCCATGAATGAAGGCACTAAAAATATTGCCACTGTGTTAGAAGTCATTGGAGGCATTGCTGACCAAACTAATTTATTAGCATTGAATGCCGCAATTGAAGCAGCAAGAGCTGGTGAACAAGGCCGTGGTTTTGCCGTTGTAGCTGATGAAGTTCGGTCTTTAGCAGCCTTAACGCAAAACAGTACCGCAAAAATTAATGACATGTTGCAAAGCCTAACCGTTCGAGCTAACTCTGCCGTATCCGCTATGAATAACACAACTGAGAGTTGCCAAACAGTGGCGACAAATACGTCCAGAGTAACCGAGAGCCTAGATAGTATGACGGGATCTATCGTTGAAATTAACGATTTAAGTACTCAAATTGCAACGGCTTCTGAAGAGCAAAGTGCGGTGACTGAAGAAATAACGCGTAACATGCATACCATCCAAGAGATGGTACAAGTGTTAAGTCAAAACGGTCAAGAAACAAAGCTAAGTGTGAAGAGTCTTACCGATGAAAACGAGTCACTCGCGACATTGGTTGGTCGTTTTAAATTAAGCTAATACGGTTTATTTAAGCAGGATAAAGCAATCCAATTTAGGGTGTGATGCCCGAGTTGGACTGCTTATTTATTCTATGCAAAGAAAGACTAATCTTCAAAGTCTGAAATAAGTAAATTCGCTGCTGCAAAGGCCGCGTTATCGCGAACTTCGTCAGGTAGAGATTCGTTACTTGCCACATCGTTTAACGCTTTAATCGCACAGCCAATCGCTTTGGGAATATAACCTTGATCGCCACTGCCAATTAATGAATACAGTTCACGGATTTTGTCACAACATTGATAAACGTTCATAGGAAGCCTTATAAAGAAGAGTCGTTTAAAACAAAGATGAGGCTATTTTATCCTTTGCCTTAATTCAATGTCGAGCATTAAGTGGTTTGATTGAGGATGTGTTGATCTTGGTTGGAAAAAGTGGAAACTATCACCATTCTTAAAAAGTACTGACATACACTTACATCTCAATTATTTACACGCCTGAAACACACAGATAAAATTATGATCCATACTTTATTCAGGTTATATCGTGATGTTCCGTATACAAAAGATTTTGTTTATATCCCTACTTACCAATTTACTCGCGTCATGCGCTTATCATGAATACAATCCATCAAAACCTGATGACTATGCGAAATATTGGTGCCAGGAAGAACACAAAAATAATTCCATACTCGCTGTTCTAAATACCGATCAGGGGCGCGAAGACACAACCCCAGACAATTGTGATATCTATTACAGATAGCAGGCTGGAATAGTTAACCCTTTAAGCTAAATATCTTGCTGTTTAAGCAGTTTAGTTGGGATCACATCATCAACTCCAAGCGTCAAATGTACGGTTTCAGTGGGCACTTCTGCATACGCTTGTTGCTCACCATGTTGGTTGAATGACAGCTCGATTTTAGAATCCCACAGACGCATTTCATTAAGCTTAATTCGGTCGCCAATAAAATAAGAATCTAAGTGTTGGATGGTTTGGTTATCAATGTCTTGTTCAAACAAGCCAACATAAGTGAATACCCCACTACCTTGATTGCTAACAGTAAAGGGCGCGACAAAATACATTTTATTCTCCGCAGTCATCGAGCCTAAAACATTGATAAACATGTAGTCGAGTAATACCTCACCACGTTCTTCTCCGATCTGATAATTACCCTGCGCTTTACCGTGCGGAGTGCCGAGGCCAATTATAGAAGTCAGTGTAACGCTAGTATTTTTGTCAGTACTTGTATCAGAATTTGAATCGCTGTCAGGTAGGTTGATAATAAAATCACTGCTGGTTTCCATGGCAAATAACGTCCGTATTACTTCAGAGTGATAGTTAGGTGCCTTGCTACTGCTATCGCCCATATAACGAGCCACGTTTACTGATGCCAATACACCGACACAAGCCAGTGCGATATAAATTAACTTTTTCATTATGAATACCTTACTGCTAAATATCTGTAGACATAATACAACGAAAACCTGCGGACGGGTATACAGACTCAGTAAGCATCTGTATACCCGTATATTTAGTGTGATTAGAAGGAATTAACGCTGCTATTTACGACCTTGTTTACTCGCGTCTTTTTGTTTCAGCATTTCAAGATCAGATTTAGTAATTGCACTTTCAAAGTCTGCGCTGTTCGTAAATTCACAATATCCCGGCGCAACGGAAACACCACCTTCAATAAAAGGGAGTTTACTCTGCGATTGTAATCTCAGCATTGCGGCTATTTTGTCAAAAACGATAATCGCAGCTGACTCATTACAGCCTTTAAGCACAACGACAAATTCATCGCCGCCCATGCGGATAATGTGGTCCTCTTTTCTGATACAAGAGTTAGCCGCATCACAAATCATCTTAATCGCGATATCACCGTAGTCATGGCCAAATTTGTCATTAATCATTTTAATTTTATTGCCATCAAGGTAGATAACAGTGCCGCCACCATTCAACACACCTTCTTTCATTAACACTAATTCAATGAAGTCACGATTGTAAACACCCGTCAATTTATCGGTAATTGAACGCGTTGTTTTCTCTCTAATGAGCGCATTTTTTAAGTTCAGGTGTAATAACATATAAAAGATGATCGCCAAAAATAGCCAGCAAACAATAAACAACGGAATGATACTTTGAATTGGTGCAAGCAGTGCGTGCCTTTCAATTATAAGGTAACCAAACTTACTTTCGTGAAAAAACACAACATCCGTATTGCGATTGAAAATTGATGTGTAGTCATCAGAATAAAGCTCAATATACTTAAACGGTTTATCCTCAAATACCATCGAAAAAGGGGTTAAGTCGACACTAAACGCGCTCATATCTTCTAACGACATATGAAACATAATGTAAAACGATGTGCCTTTAAGACGTTTCATTATAATTACGCTTGGCTTATCATCTATTAGTGTATTGTGTACGTTAGAATAATGAACCTCATCAGTATTTTCACCACAAGAGTCTGTTTCTACACACCGTTCTTTTTTAAATGTCTTCTGTAACGTCTCATCAGAAAAATCCATTAACGAAATAAGTTCATTGCTATCAATACTACGAACAAAAGGGCGGATCTTACTATCATTTAGTTTTTTTAAAATTCTCGAGTCCAAAGAATTCATAAAATTAAACACCTGTACCCCCTGCTCTGTTTCACCATCCAGAGCATGATGCAGAAATCGACCATCGTTATTATCACGTGTCGAATTTATTTTATGCGCATTAACATCCCACAAGTCAGTGACGAGGTTGAGGATATAACCGTAGTTATCAAAATTTGCATTGACCTCATTCACTCTACTGGTAAAAGAAGAATGTGATCGGTGAAAGTATTTATTATAATTAATCGCGGCATAAAGACTAACAAATACAAGACTTATAAAAATAGAAATAAGCACACTATAAGTTAGTTTGTTCACATTCTTCGTCATCATCTCACTCCAAAAAAATAAAAAATTCACCTATACATAAGCAAATTAAATCCATAATCGTAATCACACCTGCTTCTTGGTGAGATAACACGATTTAACCAAGCAAGATCAGGATAATAATTACCTCTGAAAAATCATTTCTAGGCTTAACCCCTTATATAAGCTGGAATTATTACATAAACGATATTTTCAGATTGGTATAAACAGGGCGAATGGCTTATTTCAGGTGTATTTACTAGGCATACTTTGTTCATCAAATCGACAAATTACAAAAATAAGATCAAAAAAGCCCCCAATAATGGAGGCTCTTTTTAATGAATCTTAATAACTAACCACGACATCAGTTAATTAAGTATTCAGTTTATTCGTATTCAGAAGCGTAAGTTTCTTCATAAGAGTGTGAGTAAAGCTCGAATAAATTACCAAATGGGTCTTCTAGATAAACCATTTTAGCTTGCTTACTGTCATCTTCTGGGTGGTAGCGATGAACGTCCATACGCACTTTACCGCCGTATTCTTCAGTTCGTGCCATCGCACCTTCGAAGTCATCTGTTTGCAGACAGAAGTGGAAGATACCAAGGCGTGAGAAATCAACTTCGTGACGTTCTTGGCGTTCTTTCATTTCAAACATTTCAACACCAATGCCGTCAGTCGTGACTAAGTGAGCAATGTTAAAGCCTTTAAAGCCCTCACCAAATACTGCAACGCACATTTTACCGATAGCAGTCTCACGTTCTTCAAGTACTTTAGTGTTATTCATTACAATTTTAAGACCCAGCGCTTTAGTGTAAAACTCAACCGCTTTATCCATATCGCCGACCATAATACCTACATGATTCATTTTCATAATATGCTCACTTATCCGTTGTTAGTTAGTTAGTTGTTTGTCTGTTTTGATGGAGTGAGTATAGGCAGTGTAGATAATTAAGTGAAATTATCAATTTTAATGTTTTTGATAATTTATCGTAATGATAAAATCATTACTCATTATTTGAAACCATGTTATAGCGAATCAATTTTTTGCATAACGTGCGTAAAAGATCCTGCTCATCTGACGCTAAAGGAGAGAAATAGTCAGCCGTTATTTGCTTTAAACAATGACTCGCTTTCTCTTTTATCTCCATGCCCTTTTCAGTCAAGCCGATATATCGGGCTTTTTTGTTCAGTTCATTTTTATGTACTTCAATAAGACCGCGTTTAATAACATGGTCGACTAAACGCTTTGTCACCGAACGTTCGCGATGTAGGGCATCAGATAATGTCTGCTGCGGTACGACCCCCAAGTGAGCAAGTACGCGAAGCAAACCTAGCATTTCGAGTGTAATATCAAATTCAGTGTTTAACGTTTGATTCGCTTGCGTGCGGAATTGTTTACCCGCAAGCCCCATCATAAACGAGGTGCTTTCATCCAATTCTGGAATGTTTGTGATTTCTTTGATCATGATTGTCTCGAGAACGTGTTAAGTGATGAAAAATGAAGAGGATGCTCAAGGTCACGGTAAGCTCCCATGCGCGTAGATAGGTATTCTCTAACCCAAGTGCTGTATTACCGATATATAACTGAATAGGTAACATAGTAGCCAATAATACATCAGCATGAAGATCGCGAGAAGGCCCTTTCGACGTAACCATCCATTTAGTAATTATAAATACTAACGTACCCAAACCTAACGCATAAAAAATAATTATGCTTTGGTGCCCGCCCATAATGATGGTAAAGATAACTGCAATGGCACAACCGCCAATTTGACTAATAAAACGTAACAGGACAACAGATTTAAACTTATCTCGCGTAAATTGGATTGAAGCCGCAATCACAGGCACCATGCAGAAAGTGGCAGAAAGTAAGTCGACAATCATCAGAAATGCCAGCCCACCACCAATTAATCCCCCCGACACAAACCGATGTTGATACGTAACAATCTGCGCTTTGAATGCAGGTGGTTTAGCCATTTTATCAGAAGGAAATAGGGTCTCCATTGTCTTTGCAACGATCGCCGTAATCATCATAGAGATAAGGATCTCATGAATACGCATCGGCATATCAAAACGGCCTTGCTGTGAAAACACCACAATTAATATCCAGTTAAAAGTAGGCATTAACATACCGCCCAACTTAATTGGCGTATCAGCACGGCGGCGCATAGTATCAAAAAACACTAAGCTGATAGTCCAGATGATAAAGGGGTGATCATAAAAAATTTCAGAAACAAGCAATGCGCAGGCTGCAGCCAATAGTGTAGGAAAAAACATCTTTCCTATCCCTTGCCATGAAAAATTTTTGCCCTTTGTCATTAAAATCGTTGGGTAAAGTGCTAAATATACCGGTGAACCAAGATCGAAAAATTTACCCATCAACATACATAACGTAATAGTCAATGTCACTCTCAAGGTTTCATTAACATCTGAATTTTTAATCAACATATTGGCACCTCCGAGAATTTAGTAGATATATCTGAACCAAGACACTAATTTTATCCATGTGTAGCCAATGGTGTCGATGATGATATTACCGTTACTGACGATTACACTCGCTCGAGAGCCAGCGATTAAAGCCGTATTTGCATCGTTGATATGAATTCGAGTTCGAATTTTTTGCTGCTCACGGATCCAACGAGAATCATTTGTGACAGTCGATAGTTGACTTGTTGAAGTCGATGAATCAAAAATGGCCCGATCTTGATTGGTGATCTGCCCAGAAAAAACCTGGCCAGGCATCGCATCAAATGTGATCCATACATTAGCACCAGCCTGTAAATGAACGATCCCTTTTTCATTAAAGTCAGCACTTAGCCAGGTACTTTCTTCGTTAATCATAAATAACGACACAGTGCCTTTATTTACATAACTTCCTGACTGTAATTGTAAATTACTAATAGTACCCGAGAATTGAGCCGTCACATTAGTACGAATAAGATCGAGTTTTGCTTTTGCGAGTGCCGTTTCAGCTATCTTAATCGCTGAACTTTTATTTTTATTAGAAAGCTCAACTTTAATGCGTAAAACGTCAGCATTTGCAGCTTCTACAGCACTTTTGGCAATGCTTGCATTCATACGACTCTCATCAAAGTCTTGTTCGTTTAGCAACCCTTTGCTGAGTAATCTCTGGCTACGAGCATACTTAGTTTGTGCATTATCCAATTCAAGATTACGTTGAATAAGACTTTGACTTGCAGATTTCAGCTCTTGCCATTTAGCCGAATCTAATTCTTGGGCGCTATGCAGTTCCGCTTCTGCTGACTGCACATCCAGTTGGTAGTTCTGACTGTTTATACTAAATAATTTATCGCCAGCTTTAACATTTTGCCCATTATTTATATTGACCTCGGTGATAACACCAGACACTTCAGGTGCAATATTAGCGATTGTTTTATGTATCGTCGCTTGAGTGGTAAAGGGCGACACATTATCTGAGCCGATCAAAAAAATGGAGAAGCCGACAGTGATTAAACACACGGCATATATTATAAATTTATAAATTGAATCTTTCAAAATTGTTACCCATACAACAAAACATATACGCAGCATACTCTTTTTTGTTGTACATGCAACTAAAAGTACTAAGGTGCATTTCAAACTTTAGTTACATAACAATAAAACCTAAATACAAGTAAATATCATTTAGATTTGTAACCAATTGTATTTATCCACGATGAGTCACACTAAAACTGTACTGGCACACGATTAACTACTTCTTAACCGATTGTTATTATAAGATAATCCAATATATATAAAGATGTTTATTAAATTATGTTGGATCGTATTGCAATAACCTGATGCTGTACGCCCCTGTGACGATAAATTATTAACGAGTTATTTTAACCATGATGTTCAGTAGAAAATTATTATTAGTTACCTTTGCCCTACTCGCGCTCTCTAGTTGTGCAACTGCCCCCAATCAAAACCAGCCGCTGACGACGATCAGTAGCGATACCTTGGATAATGGCTTCTTTTATGCCGTTCACTCTAAGCCACAAAGCGCTGATAAAATTGAGCTACGCTTGATGATCAAATCAGGATCATTAAGTGAAACCGAGGCACAGTCTGGATACGCACACCTACTTGAACACATGGCCTTTAATGGTACTAAGCACTACCCTAAACTAAAAATTGACGAGTTATTTGAAAAGTCAGGCTTAGTTGTCGGTAATGATATTAATGCTTATACCTCGTTTGATGAAACGGTTTATACCTTATCGATCCCTAAAGCCAATAAACAGTTACTGGCTGATGCGCTGTTATATTTCCGCGATATTTTAACGGATATTGAATTAGAACAAGGCGAATTGGATAAAGAAAAAGGCGTGGTAGAAAATGAGTACTATCTAAGTACCCAACAAGAACAATCTTATAACTATGCATTGTTCCGTGACTATATCAAAGACAGTGAATACGAAAACCGCTTACCAATCGGCACAGTTGAAAGTATTAAAAACAGTACGGTTGCCTCTGTTAACGAGTTTTACACAGCTTGGTATCGCCCCAACAATGCCAAATTATTGATAACGGGTGATGTCGATAGTGAACGCGCAACGCAACTGATCACAGAGCTTTTTGCCAGTATAGATAAATCAACAAACGACACGAAACAACCGGAATTCACAGCACCAACATTTAAAACCCAGACACGGGATTACAGCAGTAAAGTAATTAATTACTCCCAAACAGACCTGTACTTCGAAGTACCTAAATTAGCAATTACCGACAGCCAAGATCTCAGTCAGGCTTTCAAATTAGATATGCTAAACATGTTGTTCAATTATCGTTTGACGGCGGCTAACAGCCAACGCGAAGGCTCCTTCAATAATATCGGTATTTTCTATGATGTTTTGTTAGGTGATAAAGCGCTCAACAATATTTCAGTAAGCCATCAAAAAAATGAAAGCCAACAAGCGGTTGAGTTTATTGCCCAAGAGCTAGCGCGCATCCAGCAATACGGTTTTAGCCAAGCTGAATTTGACCTGCAATTAGCACAGATGAAATCAGACCAAGCCCAGCTTAGCAATCACTACATCAATCAAGACGCGGCGCAATTAGCAGGCGCAACGATATCTGCTTGGTCAACCGGCGATATTGAATTTACTTTCGAGCTTGAACAACAGGCTTATCAATTATTATTGAGTACGGTTAGCCTCGAAGAGCTTAATCAATTAGCTAATGAACTTATCGACAGCCCGCGTCAAATGACCTTTGCGACGCCATATCAAGCCGATAAACCTGATTTGTTAGCAGCCGATAAACTCTTTGCTTATGCCCTTACTCAACCAATTAAAAATATCGTTCTTAACATTGAGACACTTACCTTGCCAGTCGCTAAAAAAAGCGCCACAGAAAGTGATATTCTCAGTGAAAGCGTTGATGCCAAACAGCAACTGACACCGTGGCAATTAAGCAATGGTGTGAGTGTGGTATTACAGCCAGATGACAGTATTAAAAATGAAATTAAGATGAGTTTTACAGCGCCAGGCGGCAGCAATGCATTTACCAAGCAACAACGCGCGGCCAATTATTTGCTCATAAGAAGCTATTTAAACAGTGGTTTAGAGGGGTTGTCAGCGCAAACGATAGGCCAAAGGTTTGAGCAAGAACGTATCGATATTATGCCAATTATTGATACCAACAATCATGGTTTCAATATGCATTCGATTAATGATCCAAAGAGTTTGGAATTATTATTCTCGATGTTATACAGCAGTGTCACCAATGCAAAAGTGAATGAGCATGAATTTGCGTTAGAAAAACAAGCTGCCATTGAATACCAACAAAACAACCTAACGCTACCAGCGACTGCAACGTGGATAAAAACAGGTGAGATTTTATTCCCTCACAATCTACAGCAAGAACAAATTTCAGTGCAAGAATTAGCCGAGGTAGAACAACACGATATTGAAGCTATTTACCAAGCACTGTTTAATAACGTCAACGGCTATAAATTAACGATCGTCGGCGACTTTGAACCGGCGCAATTAAAGCCACTGATATTGCAATATGTAGCAACGTTACCTAGGGGGAAAGAAAGTAAATTTGACCACCCAGTACAGTCGTTAATAACCCAAGCCAGTGGGATTAATGAAACAACCTACCCGCAAGATAATGGCCAGGTATTGTTTTACACTGTCACCGATACCCCAAACCCAAGTATCAAAGCGGTTTATCAGGCCGAACTCATGCAGGCCATGCTTAGCCAAACGTTAACGAAGATAGTCAGAGAGCAATTATCGTTAACCTACTCTCCTTACGTGATGGTTCGCGACCAAGCAGCAGGTCAGGCATTTACTGAAGTCATGATTGAATTAATCACTAAAGTTGAAGATATCGAAACCACGCAGCAGGTTGTCGATGACATCATTGCGGGTTTACTGACTAACGGTATCACCCAAGCACAGTTGGACGAGAACAAAAAGATAATAGCGCAAGATCTGGCTTCGTCATTAACTGATCCAGCGAGTAAGCAATGGCTGTTACACCGAGATCATTTATTTAATTATCCATTAGGATCAACAGAAGACGCGCCGGCAATATTTGCCAGTATTTCGGTTGCAGACATGAACCAATTTATTCGCGTCTACTTAGATCCAAGCAAAACCATGCGATTAACAAATAGACCGCAACAATAATAACCACGATTAACGGATCAGCACATCACCTTGGTTCAATTGACCACTGGGTGATGCGTTCGGTTTTTTAATTAGGTGAATAACTTTTGTTAATCACTTCTACCAATAAGCTCAGATTATAAATTTAGTTACACGACAATTTCAACTCGATTCCATTCAGGATCTAACACCACACATTCATAGTAACCATCTCCAGTTCGACGTGGTCCATCAAGCACTTCATAACCATTGGCGATAAAGGTCGCGGCCATTGCATCAACTTTCACTTCCGAACCAACTGCAAAGGCGATATGAGCCAGTCCGGTGAACTGCGGATATACATCGACAGCAGAGATCAACACCGAATCCATCTGCATCAACTCGATGCGAGCACCACCCGCTAACGTGAGGAAATATGAGCGAAAACCTTTGGCCTTGTTCTCGTATTTGTCATTACTGGTGGCACTAAAAAATTGGGTGTAAAAGCGTTTCATTTCTTCTAGGTCTTTACACCAAATAGCCACATGTTCGATTCTCATTTTGCCCCCTCATCTTGCGGCTCTTCCTGCTCATTAAATGTCATTAACGTGTTAATGCTAAGAATGGCGTCTACTTCAACAGCACTGTTCGTCGCTTGTAGCCGAGACTGATAATACGCAGCGAGTGTGTTGCCTGACGTATTCAGTAAGATTGTTTTGATTGTCTCTAGCATGTTTATTCCTCTGTTCATTATTTACGTTACTTAAGCCTTTGCTCTTTGCTCAAGCCATGCTGTAAGTATCACCCAATAACAGGAAGCTAAAAACAGAGTAAATTTCATTGCTTAGTTCCTCATTAAGTCGTAATCTTGGCGTTAATGTCTTTTTAACCCTACTTACGCCATAAACGCGGAAGTCACGATGATAATCTGGTGCCTGTTTTGAACAATGATAAAAAAATACTGCATTTTTCTCGGTTAAGTAAGCTAGGCGTTAAGCAAGAAATAGCCATCACCCTGCAAGAAGTGGCTGAAGTGATGTTTACCAGTACCCGACATTGCCGCACCTTGTTAAACGAACTGCGTGATTTAGGCTGGTTAGAATGGACACCAAAGGCGGGGCGAAACCAACGTTCTCGGCTTTATCTGGTTTATGCTGTCGATGAATTAAAAGCAGAACTGGCACAGCAAATGATCGCGGTTGGCAAATATGAAAATGCACTGGCGCTTATCGATCACGATCAAACCTTGTTTGGGCAATTGCTGCAAAACACATCGGGCGCGGTACAACGTGAAGGTCGTTTACACATTCAGCTGACTTACGCGCGCTCTTTCTCTGCCCTGCTCCCACATATCGCATTAAGAAACAGCGAACGTTTCTTGTTACGTCAGGTTTATTGCTGTTTAGTGCAGTGCGACAAAGATGGTATTATCACGCCACAACTCGCCCACCATTGGGTGTACAACGCCGAGCTACAACGCTGGCGATTCTACCTGCGCCCAGCCCTTACCTTTCATGACGGCAGTGCCATTAACGCTGACAAAATAGCAGTATTATTTAATCGCCTAAAACAGCTAGCGACATACCAAACTGAACTGGCGCATGTCGCTCATGTCACCGCGATAAACCCGCTCTGTGTCGATTTTCAATTAGATCAACCTGATCCAGGTTTTGCTGGACTCGTTGCTGATGTGAAATATTCGATTCAACCCTGCTCTCAACTACCATCGCAATTACAATATCAGCCGAACGCGCTGCCACATTCGCAACTTAACGCAACCACAGCGATTGTTGGCAGCGGTGCATTTCGGGTGCAAGAACACACACAGCAGTATTTACGATTGCAGGCGTACGACAACTACTATGGCCATCGCGCACTCACCGATACCGTGACGATTTGGCAAGTCACGTCATCACAAAATAACTCACCTTGCACGACCGAAATACAGGCGAATGTGGTGCAAAAAACCAGTCAGATCCGTTCAAACTATCCAGTAAACTATCCAGTAAACTATGCAGCTAACAGCGCTGAAAAAGAATCTGATATGGACAAGCAAGCAATTGAAAGTGACCAAAAGAGCAGAATAGAATATGGCTGTTTGCTGGCGATGATAAACAGTAATGCCAAGCTATCGCTGTTGCAGCGAAAATACCTCAGCCAACTGCTGGCTGCAGATAAGCTAATGGCTGAATTAAGACAGTCAGCGAATCCCATTGAAGCGATACCTGCATACAATCTGCTTTCCAGTTGGCTTAAAATCATCTCGACAGGGACAACAGAACAACCTTTACCAAGCAAACTGACTATCGCTATATTCGAGCACCATACCTTAAAAGAATGCGCACAGGCGATGAGGCAGTTACTTGAACAAGCTGGCATCGAGTGCGAGGTTAACGTCTATACCTTTGAGGAACTACTGCAAAAGGCCAACACTAATACGCTGATGGAAGACCTGATATTGATTAGTTTGGATTTAGACGACAACTTGCCGACTTCGGTATTCCATTGGATGTTATCGAATACGGTATTGAATCAAAGCCTGTCTGTAGAGGCTAGTCACTGGTTACAAACTAAATTAATCAGCATTCGTCAGCAACAGCCATTAACAAACTATCTGGCCGAATTGGAATCGATAAGTACCGCTATGATTGCCGAGCACTGGATGATACCTATGCTGCACCACAGGCAAACACTGTACTTTCAAGGTGTGCTCAAAGGTGTATCGATAAATGTTTGGGGTTGGCCTGATATACAAGATGTGTGGTCTGAGGAATATGCTGAGATTTAGGGTTGATAATTAGAGAGGGAATAATGATGGCTGTATTTTAATGGGCTCTATTTTAGACTCGAGCCCATTACCATCTCGCCTTTATGCTAGGCGGCGATTAAAAAATAATATTAACTCATTCTGATCGACATAGGATGATCTTCACTTAATTGCAGCAAGTCCCAACGGTTGCCGTATAGATCTTCAAATACAGCAACGGTGCCGTAATCTTGCTCTTGAGGTGGTCGAATAAATTTAATGCCGTCTGCGACCATACGGTTATAGTCCCGCCAAAAATCATCGGTACTTAAAAATAGAAACACGCGTCCGCCAGATTGATTACCTATAAAGTCATGCTGCTCTGGCTTTGACGCGCGTGCTAACAACAAGGTAACACCTGTTGAACCAGGAGGCGATATGACTACCCAACGTTTATCTTGCTCTGCTTGATAAGTATCTTCGATTAACTCAAATTTCAACTTTCCAACATAGAAATCAATAGCTTCATCATAGTCTTTCACCACTAACGCGATATGGACGATTGACTGTTTCATTTTTATTTTCCTTATACATTTAATACAAACTCAGATGTTTCATGAAAATCATCTGAACGCTATAGCAGGTATATAATAGCAATAAAAATGCTGAGGAGATGACTGTATTTTAAGGTTCAAGCTTAACGCTTAAATGTTGACAATTTTTCATCGTTCTCACGTTTAACCAACACAAAGGTCAGATACATTTTGGTTGGTAACGAGCAAGCAAATCCCAAGGCGATACAACCCGCACAGATCATAATACCCATCACGCCGTGCTGCTGAGTAAAATCTGTGTACGACAATAAATAATGACCAAGCAATATCAGTGAGATACCAATGGCAATAAAGGTTTGTAGAATACGAATAAGATTTTTATCTGTCATATCATCACGTCTATCATGATTCGATTACCAATACCGCTATTGTTTAGCTAACCGAGTATGCGTGTCATGATCTAACGCAACATATACTAATATGGGAGGGCTGTTATTATAAATTAGAGACTTAAGTCAAGTAACGCCCTAGTAAGGGCGCCGAACTTGACACATATGTTATGCCATTGCTTTAAGATCGCCAACACTTTCAGAGCCGCGTCTGGTTCTTACTTGTAAGGTATCTAACGCCGTGCCTAAGTCAGCAACATTAAAGCCAATACTAAATTTATTATTAGGCAGATATTGATGTTTAACACTGAATTTACTCAGCATCAAACCCATATTACTTTCAGGCATAAGTTTTGCTATTACAACACCAAATAACAGGAATGTTTCACCACCATCAGAATCACCATCGCCAAGACCTTTAATTGCCGTTACTTTGCAAAAAGTACTTACCTTTTTAGTACTTGTAACAACACATACGATACTGCCTTCTTGTAGTTCTTTCCAAGCCGCATTTTTAATATTGCCCAGTTGCTTTGCTGAAATATCAAAGATAACGTCTGATTCTGTTGGATAGCTCTTTTTATAATTCTTATTATGTATGTTACTTAGCAAAAACATGTCTATTTCCTAGTTATATACAACGCTGTGACGAAACAGGTCGTTAGTAAAATGAATAGCGACTTTCGTTATTTCAGCCGCATCAAAGATGAGATGAGGGAATTTAGGTATCGTGTCTTTTATATTTTACATTATACATGGCTTTGTCCGCTGAGGCTATGAGAGCGTCTGTCGTGGTGCCATTGGCAGGATAGGTAGCAACACCAACACTGCAACTAACGTCAACCTTTTCACTGTTGATAACAAATTGGCCGTTTAGCGCATTAATTATCGTCTCAACCATTATAGATACATTACATGTATGGGTAATGTTTTCGAGCAAAACAACAAATTCATCACCTCCGATCCTAGCAACGGTATCGGAATGGCGAATTGCGTGTTTAAGACGTAAAGAAGATTCTATCAGAACCTGATCACCGAATGCATGACCTTTTGTATCGTTAATGAGTTTAAATTTATCTAAATCAATATACAGCAGCGTAAACGAGCTCTGATTACGGATAGATTGTTCGATTAAATGCTCAACGCGTGAAAACAGTAAATATCGATTAGGGATCTTTGTAAGCTGATCGTAATGTGCGAGGTGTTCAAGGCGTTGACTCTCGTTTATCCGATCCGTGATATCTCGATTAATACCCAGCGCACCGATAATCTGTCTATTCGAATCATAAATAGGGACACACATGGATTCAATCCAACCAATGTGCCCATTTTTATGCAGCATCCTTACTTCACCAGCCCATTTACCGCATGTTTCTACAGCAGAGATAACTTCTGAAGTGATCTGAGCTGTGTCTTCGGGGACATGCAGAATATTGACAGGTTGACCGATGGCCTCTTCTTTGGAATAGCCATACAGTATCTCAGAACCCTTATTCCAGTCCGTAATAATACCTTGTAGGTCGGTGACAACTAAGGCATCAAAAAGATAATCGAAGGCCTTATTCATTTGTTTAAGTGTGTTTGCATCCATGACTTGTAACCACTCTATTATGCTGTTGCTATCGTCTTGCTATAAAATCCGTCAGCTGCGATTGAGTTGCAACGAAGACTCTATTGTAATCCCACCAGCTGTACCAAGCAAGCCCACTACAGCGAGTGACATTTTTAGGTTTTTCCTTTTTTATTTGCTGGTCGTGTCGCATAGGCGAGAACCCCGGTGACAACGATTATTGGCACCGCAATATAAGTGAGTAAAACACCAACAAAACTGACAAAGTAGAGTGTTGCCAGATAAACGACTAACGTGATGAGAAATATGACCGAGCACTTATCATGTAACCAGTTTTTCATTTATTTCTCTGCTTTTATATTTCAAATAATGAACCTCATCTTATCAACCTAAGGCTGTAAGGTAAACGATCTGAGGCCATTGATACAGCAGATAACACACTGCCGTGCAGCCAACTGCACGGCATCAGGTAACTCAACGTATTGCAGTAGATAGCCGCAATTATTGTCGATAGCTTTGATAAAGATCTGAACGCTCAAGCACAACGTTCTTCTCTTTTCGCACTAACCTAATTTGACGGTGCGACCAAGGTATTAATCTGAGTGAGGATCTGTTGCAGTATTTCGTCATCCATATTCAGCAGATTATCGCCAACATACCATTCAATAAATGACTGATTGGGTAATGCACTTTGTTTTGGATTACCTATCCAAATACTATGTTCTTTAGCCAATGTATCACGTAATTCGCAGGCATTCGCTTTACTCAACGGTAAATAAATATGCAGCATATTGGCTTGCGGTGCCACTGGATTTGCGGTTAGATTGCTGCATTCAGACAACATTTTGTAGAGCGCTTTGGTACGCTGGAATAACGCGGGCATGGCTGCTAATCGTTCATCGAACTGCATCGCAGCGGCAATCACATAAGGTGAACGTTGATACACGCTCCCACCTTGTCTGTGCATCCACACTGACGCTTCTGCAATGAAGTCTTTATCACCCAACAATAATGAACCACCAAGGCCATTCACACCTTTATACAAGGAAACATAAGCAGAGTTAAATCCTTGAGCAATCTCTTGATAGGATTTTTCATAATACGCGGCGGCTTCCCATAAGCGAGCGCCGTCCATATGCAAATGAATATCCTGTTCACGACAATAATTTTTGATCTCATTCAATGCATCAAACGCGGGCAGTTGACCACCAATTTCACGCATTGGCAGTTCATACAGCACAGCGCCTAATTTGTCAGGAATGCGTTTAAGATCATCCACCAGCCATGGCGTATACGGCGAACCAACTGGTAAGGCATTGAATCGGTTTTGCATCTGATAACCTTGCGACTCCCACAAGGTTATATGGCTAGACTGATGTAGCGCAACATTAAAGCAGCTACGTGACTGACAGGCTAGTTGCAACGCTGTTGGCTGAGTCATGGTGCCCGTGATAACGAACAAACCCGCTTCAAAGCCAAGTAGATCTGCCACTTTTTGTTCAAAGCCTTGAATAAGCTCACCTTCGCCATAAACATCATGTTTAACGTTATGCTGACGACACCACTGTGCCATTGATTCAAACACTTCAGCTGGTTCTGGGTGGTGATTACCGGGTAACACAAATTTACATTCGCTTTGCATACTTCCTCCTTAAATACTGCAGAAGTGTCAACTTACTGCTTTTGGGTAGCGAGTGCAAATGACGGCGTAGAAATATGACTTACTAGCGATTTTATTATCAAATTATTAACTAAAACAACAGGTCTAGATATTATTACCTATCATATAATAGTGAATCAGACTCATGGATTAGGGGCTGTTTTAATATTCATGACACTATTTTGAGGCCTCTATGATAGAAAAAGCGCAGTTCTCCAATCACTTGTTTCATCCAAAATTCTGGTTATTGTGGTTTTTTGCCGGTTTGGTACGACTAACCCTATTACTGCCTTTAGACAAACAAATGAAAATGGGCGCAAGCATCGGTCGTTTAATTAAAAAACTGATTAGTCGTCGCGTTAAGATCGCCCAACGTAATTTAGAGCTATGTTTCCCTGATATGCCAGCAGTAGAGCAAGCACAATTATTGGATCGTAACGTCGAAGAGATCGGCAAAGCGATCTTCGATATTGCCAATGCTTGGTGGTGGTCGGATGAAAAAGTGCAACGTCACATGACCATCAAAGGTCAAGAACATATAGACAAGACGCTCAGCGAAGGTCATGGCATTGTGTTGTTTGCCGTACACTGCTTACCATTGGAAATGGGCGCGCGTATATTTGGTCAGTTCCATCCCGGTGTCGGTGTTTACCGCCCACATAAAAACCCAGCAATGGAGTACATGCAGGTTAAAGGCCGACTCAGATCGAATAAAGCACTCGTACCTAAACGTGATTTGAGACAGATGGTGCGTTGCCTGCGTAAATCTGAGGTAATTTGGTATACCGCAGATCAAGATTTCGGACGTTCGAGCGCAACCTTTGTGCCTTTCTTCGCTATGCCTGATGCCGCAACCATCACTGGCGCAAGTACCTTAGCACGTTTGGGGAAAGCAAAAGTATTGCCATTCAGCGTCGTACGAAATGCCGATGACAAGGGTTATACCATCGAAATATTACCGCCGTTAGAGGACTTCCCAACCAAGGATGAAGTCGCTGACACTAAACGAGGTAATGCCATTATCGAGCAAATCATTAATAAAGAACGCGCTCAGTATATGTGGTTACACCGACGCTTTAAAACCCGTCCAGGTCCAGATTCGCCGTCCGTTTATCAATAGCAACATCCTTTTCAATAACCCATTAAGTATTGTTATAATCCGCTAAAACGAAAAACGCTTATCAACTAACAACTAGCTGATAAGCGTATAGCCTATTTAGGAATAAGCATCGATGAATAAAATCGAGTTAGTTGACTACAATGAGTCAACTAGCGAGTTTCATCTATCTAAGCACGATCAACGGTACTCGACAGTTTTCAATCATGCGCATGGTGTTGCTACCAAGGAAAAAGCTTCTCACCTTGGAATGTGCAAATGCACCCATCACCACCAGCTCAATATCATGCTGCAGTTTGTAATCCATTAGCGCAACCGAAATATCCCCTTCCAAATATGTAGCAATGACGTTAAACCCTTCTTTCTCAAGTCTTACTTTAGTGACTTCAAACTTCTGCTGTTGTGCTTTTTCACTGTTTTTAATCGTCACTAAATGACACGTCATGCCTTTGAGTAAACCGCCTTCAATAATACGTTGCACCGCTTTGTCTGCTGTTTCACGGCCATCATAAGCTAGCATGAAATTTGTCGGTTCAGCAAAGTCCTGCGGGGCAATCACAATCGGCGTATGCACTTGACGGATCAGCGTTTCGATATGCGAACCTAGGGCTTTAAAATCACCTTGATGACCATTACCAGAGCGCCCAACGATCATTAAACGCGCATCGCTTTCTAAACCCACTAAGGCTTCAATAAAATCACCATGGCGTTGGATCTGCTCTATATCTGTCAGGCCCGCCGTGTTGGCTCTATCAACTGCATTACCTAACATCTCATTGCCCAGCTGAATGGCTATCTTGCCACGCTCCGCATCAAGCTCAATCATTTTGTTAAGCAAGTCTGAACGAGCACCTAAACCAATAGAACCAGTTAAGTCGTCTGCGCCATGTTGCTGTTTTTTATCGATGGCATGTAGAAAAACAATGCCATTAGTCAAACGTTTTGACGCCCAAATCGCGGTATCAGATACTGCTTTAGCCAGTTTAGATCCATCAATACATGCTATTATTTTTTTTACATTGTTGCTCATGGTGTTCTCCTTAGTGGCCAGCCATCATTTTTTCAACAGCAGCGGGATCATTATGAATGGCAAATTTATCAATCACAGTCGCAGTCGCATCACTCATGCCGACAATATTAACCGTAGCGCCTTCGCGGCGGAACTTGATCACGACTTTATCGAGCGCTCCAACGGCACTGATATCCCAGAAATGAGCATGTGATAAATCGATAACCACGTTATCAACCACTTCTTTAAAATCAAAACCATCAACAAATTTATCTGCCGATGCAAAGAATATCTGTCCGGTGACTTGATATGTACGTACTTGCTGCTCTGTTTCACTGTTTTTGATAACCATAAAGCGGCTGATTTTGTGCGCGAAAAAGAGCGCTGACAGCAATACACCCACAAATACACCAATAGCTAAGTTATGGGTACCCACAACAGTAATAACCGTCGCGATCATCACAATACTGGTTGATAGCGGATGGGTTCTCAGATCTTTAATCGAACTCCACGAGAATGTACCAATCGAGACCATGATCATCACAGCAACCAAAGCCGCCATCGGAATTTGCTTCAGCTCATCACCCAAGAAAACCACCATGATCAGCAAGAATACACCCGCTGAAAAACTCGATAATCGACCACGACCACCGGATTTAATATTAATGATTGATTGGCCGATCATGGCGCAACCAGCCATACCACCCATTAAACCAGCACCGATATTGGCAATACCTTGCGCTTTACATTCACGGTTACGATCACTTGTCGTATCCGTTAAATCATCAACAATCGTCGCTGTCATCATCGACTCTAAAAGACCGACCACAGAAAGACCCAACGCATAAGGTAATACTATCCACAGCGTTTCTAAAGTAAGTGGTACTTCAGGCCATAAGAAGATAGGTAACGCATCAGGTAGCTCGCCCATATCACCGACAGTACGGATATCTAATCCTATCACCTGCGATAACACGGTAAGGAAGATGATACACACTAAAGGTGAAGGAATGCTTTTACCAATCACGGGAATATACGGGAATAAATAGATAATACCTAAGCCACCAGCCGTCATAGCATAGACATGCCAAGTCACATTGGTTAATTCCGGTAATTGCGCCATAAAGATTAAGATAGCTAATGCATTAACAAAACCCGTCACCACTGAACGTGAGACAAAGCGCATTAAGCTGCCAAGTTGTAAATAACCGGCGAGTATTTGCAATAGGCCCGTTAGCAACGTCGCTGCAAGTAAGTATTCTAACCCGTGTTCTTTAACGAGCGTCACCATAAGCAGTGCCATGGCACCGGTTGCAGCAGAAATCATACCGGGTCTGCCACCTGTGATAGCAACAATAGTAGCAATACAGAACGAGGCATACAGACCAACTTTAGGGTCGACACCGGCAATAATAGAAAACGCGATAGCTTCAGGGATCAGGGCTAACGCAACAACAATACCAGCTAAGATATCTCCTTTAACATTACCTAACCAATCTTGTTTGTTTGACAAAAAAATCATACTTGTCCTTTTTCGGGCGCATCGATTACCCACGAGAGTACGTGGCGATACGCAGATATAACGCTTAGATCAGCCATTAAATAGATGGTTTAATGCTATTGCAGCCACAGTAAATGACCTTCAATAAGGGCAGATCCCACGACGCTAAGCCGCATTCAATTTAATGTACTTTTAAACGATAAATAGCGATGGTAAAAATACCATACTGGAGAATTCCTGTTTAAAATATGTCAGGAAATAGTGATCATCAACAATAAGCCATATTATCTCGATAGATAAATATGCGAATACTAATATAGTGTTGATATAGTCCAATTTATAATAATCTTACGGTGCGTAAGAGCCTGACTTTAATTACAAAAGTCATATAAATTGTTTAGAGGGGGGGTTAGCGTTATGGCGGCGTCATCTCGGTACCTTAGGTTTGACTTAAATGTAACTATATAACGTAACTGTTTAACATAGTTATGTAACTTTATGCGAGAAGCATATAATAAAGCGAGCTCATTATATGCTTCTGTCAATTTAAAGTAAATGCGCTAGGTCAAATTGCATCCTAGTTCGCAATTACTGCCACTCTATTCACAGCTAATTGGTTACAGCCTCTCTTGTCACAGAAGTCGTGCCCACCAATGCCTTTGCGATCTTCACTGCAGCCACTTTAAACTCAGGGATCTTGGCATGTGGATCCGTTGCTGTAGTGGTCAAGCGGTTCGCCGGTGATTCGGCAAAATGGAATGGCACAAACACCACGCCCTCTTGCATACGCTTAGTCACAAATGCCGGCGTTTCAATGCTGCCGCGACGTGTCGATACCGTCAGCATCTCACCATTACTAATGCCTAATCGCTCTGCATCCGCCACCGAGATCATCGCCCGTGGGCCAGCAAGGTTATCTAAGCCTTTCGTTTTACGGGTCATGGTGCCGGTATGGAACTGCTCCAGTAAACGCCCCGTAGTCAAGATCAACGGATACTCATCATCAGGTAACTCTGCGGCATAACGGAATGGCACAGCCACCATCTCACCCTTACCACGGGTAAACTGTTGGGTATGCATCAATCGCGTACCTTCAGATTCACCATCAGCACAGGGCCATTGCACGCCATTTTTACCGACGCTATCCCAATGGATACCGGCATACTGAGGCGTCAATTGGGTAATTTCTTTGGTAATATCCTCAACCGATTGATATGCCCAGTCACTGCCCATAGCATTAGCAATATCTTGAATGATAACCCAATCTTCTTTCGCTTCACCTGGTGGCTTAACCGCAGGCGAAATACGTTGCACACGGCGTTCAGTATTGGTGAAGTGACCAGATTTCTCTGCAAATGAACACGATGGCAAGACGACATCTGCATACTGCGCCGTTTCGGTTAAGAAGATATCTTGCACCACTAAGAAGTCTAATGCTTCAATACCTTCAATAACGTGTGCTTGGTTTGGATCGCTCAATATTGGATTTTCACCCATCACGTACAGCCCTTTTACTTTACCATGACATGCAGCATCAATAATTTCAGTTAGCGTGAGACCCGGTTCTTTGGGTAAATTAGCTTTATTCCACGCTTTAGCGAATTTGGCCTGTACTGTCGGTTTTGTCACTTTCTGATAACCAGGGTAATCACCCGGCAGTGCGCCCATGTCACAAGCACCTTGCACATTAGACTGACCACGTAATGGGTTAATGCCGCCGCCTTCAATACCTATGTTGCCACACAGCATTTGCAGGTTGGCAACAGAACGCACGTTATCATGACCGGTTGTATGCTGAGTGATACCCATCGAATAATACACAGCGGTACGTTCTGCCGTGCCAATCATCTCTGCCATTTTAATCACGTCTTGCGCTTTCACGCCCGTGATCAACTCAACTTTATCTGGTGCATAACTGTCAGACATGACTTCTGCTTTTAACGCTGCAAAACCTTCGGTACGATCGCTAATATAAGCCTTATCGTGCCAATCGTTTTTAATTATTTGTTGCATGATGCCGTTCATTAACATCACATCTGTACCCGGACGATGGGCGACATACAATTGCGCATGATCGCTAATATCGATGCGTTTAGGATCGGCAACAATCAAACGTGCGTTACCATGGCGCACTGCTTGCTTGATATGCGAGGCAATAATCGGGTGCGCAGAGGTGGTATCAGAACCAATAATGAATATCACATCCGAATGTTTAATACTGGGAATATCGTTGGTCATCGCGCCACTACCAATCGATGCTTCGAGCCCTGTCACTGTCGAGGCATGACACAAACGAGCACAATGATCGACATTGTTGGTTTCTAACTCACGGCGAATGAATTTCTGGAACGCGAAGTTATCTTCATTGGTGGTTTTTGCTGACGAGAAACCTGCCAGAGCATTACCGCTATAGTTGGTTTTAATAGCATTAAACTTAGCCGCAACCAGCGTGATAGCCTCTTCCCAGCTCGCAGGTTGGAGTACGCCATCTTTACGAATTAATGGTGTTGTAAGACGCTCGCTGCTACTGACAAAATCAAAGCCAAAGCGCCCTTTCACACATAACATACCTTGGTTTACTGGTGAGTCTTTCACGCCTTGTACATAACGGATCTTATTCTGCGCTTCGTCAACGTACATGGTCAAATTACAACCCACACCACAATAGGTACAAATGCTATCGACTGGTTTGAGAATTTCAATACGGCCTTGAGATTTATCACGGCTGTCAACCAAAGCCCCGGTTGGACACACCTGTACACAGCGCCCACATTGCACGCAGTCAGAATCACCCATACTAAAACCACGCTCAAAACCAGGGCGACATGCAGGACGGTCTGCTGACTTTCCGTCATCATTTTTCATGAAACTCAGCACACCATGTACCGCCTGTTCGTTACAAGCATCAACACATTGGCCGCAACTGATACAACGGTTGGCATCAAAGACGATAAACTCAGCGCTATCATCGACAGCGAATTTCTGACAGCCTTCTTGGCTGCTGTTTGTATCAATATCGGTATCAGCCACTTTATATTCAGTAGCAAAGTCTCGCAATTGACAGTCGGTATTGGCCTGGCAACCACACTCTAAACAACGCGCCGCTTCACGCATGGCTTCGTCATTATCAAAACCGGTTTCCACTTCAGCAAAGCTTAATTCACGTGCTTGTGGGCTCAACTCTGGCATCACTGAACGCATCGCTTGTTTAATGCTATCGAATTGCGCGGTATCTACCTGTTTTAGCTTAGGCGCTTTTTTTGAGTTAAATTGTTTAACCGGGATATTTTCCATATCACCATCAAAGTAACGATCAATCGCTTCTGCGGCAATTCGACCATCGGCAACGGCTTCGATTGCCGTCGCCGGTCCGCGGCGGAAATCACCAATACTAAACACATTACCAACACCAGAATACATAGTGTCAGGATTAGCATCTTGAGTATTCCAACGGGTCAGCGGTAGATCTAATATTTCTTGGTCCATGAAGCTTAAATCAGGCTTTTGCGATACCGCCGCGATGACAGTATCAAAGGCTTCGGTAAAATACTCACCAGTTTGTTCTGGGCGGCGGCGACCTGAGGCATCCGGTTCACCTAAAGCCATTTTTTCTAATTTAACTTCACGTACACGGCCATTAGCATCGGCGATGTTTTCAACCGGATTAGTCAAAAAGTGGAATTTAACCCCTTCGTGTTCAGCTTCTAAAATCTCATAATCTTCCGCCGGCATTTCGGCGCGGGTACGGCGATAAATCAAGGTAGTGTCAGCGCCATCACGTACTGCAGTTCGCGCGCAATCAATCGCGGTATTACCACCACCAATCACCGCTACTTTTTTACCTGTGGTGTAGTTGCCGTCGGTGACGTAATCTTTAAGGTAATCAACGCCCAAATAACAACCATCAAAGTCACTACCCGTGTATTTCATGTCGACCGCTTGCGACGCGCCAACCGCTAAGCACACGGCATCATAGTCTTGAGTCAGTTCTGTTAGGGTAAAATCACGCCCCAATTTTTTATTGGTCAGCAATTGCATGCCGTTACGGCACATGATCTCAATTTCTTTCGCTAGAATGGCTTTTGGCAAGCGATACTCGGGTATGCCATAACGTAACCAACCCCCTGCATCCGGCATGGATTCAAATACCGTCACGTCATAACCTTCGTTGGTGAGGTAATAACCACAGGTCAAGCCACCAGGGCCACTACCAACAACGGCAATAGATTCGCCTCTTGTTGGTTTTTTCACTGGCACGTATTGTTCTTGTGATTCCAAGTCGATATCTGCTGAATGACGTTTTAATTGACGAATAGCGACCGGTTCATCGACCAAACCTCGGCGACATTCGGTTTCACAAAAGGCCGGACACACACGCCCAATCGACAACGGCATAGGTAAGGTGCGTTTAATCACTTCAACCGCTTTAGCATGGTCGTTTTGGGAAATGTGGTACAGGTAAGATTGAATATCAACGCCAGCAGGACAAGCAGTCTGACACGGCGCTTCACAATCAGCATAGTGATCAGAGAGAATACGATTTAATGATTTTTGGCGTAATGAAGACAAGGTTTCAGATGCGGTAGTGACAGCCATACCTTCTACGGGTGACATTTCACAAGCTCGTTTAATCCCTTGCCCGGCGATATCGACAACGCAAAGATCGCACGGTACTTTCTCACCGCTTTTATTCAAGCCACACAATGAGGGGATGTCAATATTACAGTCTGTTGCCGCTTCAAGTAGCGTTTGCTGCGCTGTGACGGAAAATGGTTGTCCGTTGAATGTAACATTTATCATAGGTGGCCTCGTAAAGATCTCTGAATTGCATTATTTGATATATGCTGCCAATCTAGCAAAAGCAGTGAAAAATGCTTTGATTTGAAACACTGTCCGCTGTGATTTTTTTAAACACACAAAGACATCTACATTGTTAGACCAAGTTAGTTTTAACCATGATGGGAGAAAATATAAGCTGAACCTCACATTACTGAGTCATCATTACATTATTTATCAAAAACTTATTTCATATCAATTGCGCATTAAATAATCGCCTCTTCTACTCGAACTGAGGAATAGTTCAATTTAACGATCTTGTTTACAAGATACTTTACTACCCATAAAGTTATATAAAAGGTAGTGTTATGTTGTATTTTGAATTTCTGTTTTTATTGGTCGTACTCTATATCGGTTCCCGATATGGTGGCATAGGGTTAGGGGTTGTCTCTGGGATTGGCTTGGTGATTGAAGTATTTATCTTCAAAATGCCGCCGACTTCGCCCCCTGTCACGGTAATGTTGATTATCTTAGCGGTGGTAACCTGTGCTTCAATTCTCGAAGCAGCAGGCGGGCTTAAATATATGCTGCAAGTTGCAGAACGTATTTTAAGAAAAAACCCAAAACGCGTCACCATCATTGCGCCTTTTGTTACGTATGCAATGACATTTTTGCTCGGTACTGGTCATGCGGTATATTCAATTATGCCAATCATTGGTGATGTGGCGCTTAAAAATGGCATTCGTCCAGAACGTCCGATGGCGGCTGCATCAGTCGCATCGCAAATCGCGATCACCGCATCACCACTCTCGGCGGCGGTGGTATTCTATTTAGCCCAGTTAGTGGATATCGATAGCTCCATTACCCTACTGTCGATCTTAATGGTGACTGTGCCGTCGACGTTATTTGGTACTTTAATGCTGGCACTGTATAGCTTACGTCGTGGCAAAGAATTAGACGATGATGAGGAATACCAAGCACGCTTAAAAGATCCAATCTGGCGTGAAAAGATCTTAAATACCACATCCACTTCGTTAGATGAAAAGTTACCAACCAAAGCCCGTAACGCAGTACTTATCTTTTTAGGCGCAATCTTGTCTATCGTGGTGATTGCCATGTTCCCTGAAATTAGGACGATCACCGAAGGCGCAGCGCCAATCAAAATGTCGGTGGTGATCCAAATGATGATGTTGGCGTTTGGTGGTGTGATCTTACTCGCGACTAAAACTGATCCGCGCGATGTGCCTAATGGCGTGGTGTTCAAATCAGGTATGGTTGCCGCCATTGCTATTTTTGGTATCGCCTGGATGTCTGATACTTATTTCCAATACGCAATGCCGCAATTCAGAGCTGGTATTGTTGATATGGTGACGTTACATCCTTGGACGTTTGCGTTAGCACTGTTTATTGTCTCTGTGGTAGTGAACTCACAAGCAGCGACAGCACGGATGATGTTACCCGTGGGTTTAGCACTGGGATTAGAACCAGCCTTGGTGATCGGTTTAATGCCTGCGGTATATGGTTACTTCTTTATTCCCAACTATCCGTCAGACATTGCAACCGTGAACTTTGATAACTCGGGTACTACTAAAATTGGTAAGTACTACTTCAACCATTCGTTTATGGCGGTGGGTTTAATCGGGGTTGTTTCTGCTTGTTTGGTTGGCTATGTATTAGGTCAAATAGTGATTGGATAAATTGTCATTGATTAATAAGCGCTAGCGAATACGGTCAAATTAATAAACTGGAGTTAAAAAAAAGCCATTAAGTATTAACACTTAATGGCTTTTTATTGCATTCAGTTTAATTTAACAAGATGAAAAATTATCTTAGTTTAAACTGACCCACAATTGATTTTAGTTGCTCGTTGGCGACAGCCACATTTACCGATTCTTGCGCGGTAGATTGACCGTTTATCGCTAACTCTTGCGCCATTTCACGGATAGCGCTCATGTTACGCGTCACTTCAAGCGACACACTACTCTGCTCTTCCGCTGCCGTTGCAATTTGCGTATTTAAATCATTTATTTTAGTAACAGAACTGGCAATATGGTCCAAATCTGTCGCTACTGCATAAGTACTTTCAGCAGCTTGCTGACACGTTTCTTGTGTCATGTTCATCGCTAAAATTGCAGAACTTGAACCCGCCGTTAATGCATCTAACGTCTCTTTAATTTCAGCCGTGCTCACTTGTGTTCTCGCCGCAAGTGCACGCACTTCATCAGCTACCACAGCAAAACCACGACCTTGTTCGCCCGCTCTCGCCGCTTCAATTGCCGCGTTAAGCGCCAGCAGATTGGTTTGTTCAGCAATCGCACCAATCACATTCAGTACTTTGGTGATGGCTTGCGTATCTTTCTCAATGTCTTGGATACTTTTTGATGAACTTTCCACATTATCAACCAGTTTAGAGACCGTTGATGTGGTTGCTGTCACCGTTACTTTCGACGTATCGACCTGCTTATTCATTGCATCGGTAAATTGCGACGCTTCTTCCGCATTACTGGCAACATCATTTGCCGTTGCACTCATTTCTTCAACTGCTGCGGCGATTTGGTCTGTTTCGATTGAGTGAGCATCCAGTACTTGGTTATTGCTCACCGTTTGTTGTTCTAGTTTGCCTACACTTTCTGAAATATGCTGTGAAGAATTATCAATCTCTAACATCAAGGTTTGCAGGTTCATAATGAAGGCATTAATACCTGCCGAAATATCACCTAAATCATCGTTGCTTTCCACTGGTAAGCGGCGCGTTAAATCACCATTACCTTTAGATAAATCCATCACAACTTCTTTCAGTGATACGATCGGACGATAGGCTATATTCAGCACAGTAATAGTTAAGAATAAACCGACTGCGAGCATGATAGCAGAGACCACAAAAGCACTTTCTAACGCCTCATCAACTTCTGCATAAGCAACTGACTTATCAACACCAATAAATAAATACCAGCGCTTACCATTAATAAGGGTAATTTCTTGCGTAAACGCTAATTTATCGACACCACCGACAGTATAATTCGTTGTATTGGCATGCTGATTTAGCATCGCTATTTTAACGTTACCCATACCGATATCAGAAAAGTTAACGCCCGTTTTCAACGCTATTGAATTTGACGCTAATGCATTGCCATCACTATCCATAATGGCAGTGACAGAACCAGGGTAGTCGACATTTTTAACGGTTTCTTCAAGAATTTCTAAACCAATATTGCCTAACAGCACACCGTTGCTAATATTACGAACCACTGAAATAACCGGAAGGCCCGTGCTTCTCGCGTTATAAACATCCGTCACATCTAGCGTTGCCGTGTTCTTACCTTTGGTATACCAAGGACGTTTACGCGCATCATAACGTGCAGTTATCGCAACGCCATTAACCCAGTCTGCATTTCTAGCGGTAGAATACGAGACACCATCATCGAATGAGAAAAAGACGTTAGCAAAACCACTGGTTTCTTTTATAAGTCGCGCGATTGTGACGTAATCGTCACCTAGGCTATTTGACTTATGTTTTTGGGATATCGCGTTAAGCGCATCCGTTTTTGCTGTAAACCAATCTTCAATTTTATTGGCTTCGTAACTTACTATTGAACTCGACAGAAAATTCACATCTTCAATGGTTTTAGATTTAATTATATTATAAGAAATTATATTTGAAACCAGTAAAATAGCGGTCAGTAAGACAATTACCGACAATATGATGACTTTTTTGAATCCTAAATTTTTTACCATTATTTTATTCCACAATTAGATAGATTAGAGATTAGCTGCAGAAAATTTACGTCCATAATATTCACCGCAGTAGTGTCTAACAACTTTAGAATATGCTTTAAATTAATCGCATAATCCTAGCTGTTTTCTTCATTCTCTATTTATCACTTCCTAATAAAGAGAATGTTCTGAATAATCCATCAATGACACATTATGTAGCGTATCGGCACTTATTGGGGAAACATTAATAAAAAACCATAAAATAATTAATAATTAATTACTGTCCACGTGTGTACCTAACAGCCTTGTTTCAAACCAAGCATGATCGCGGAGGTATGCGTAGGATTAATCGGGGTTGTTTCAGTTTGGTTGGCTATGTATTAGGTCGAATTGTGATTAGATAAAATCGAGTTAAAAAAAAGCCATTAAGTATTAACACTTAATGGCTTTTGATTGCATTCAGTTTAATTTAATAAGATGAAAAATTATCTTAGTTTAAACTGACCCACAATTGATTTTAGTTGCTCGTTTGCGACAGCCACATTTACCGATTCTTGCGCGGTAGATTGACCATTTATCGCTAACTCTTGCGCCATTTCACGGATTGCAGTCATGTTACGCGTCACTTCTAGCGACACACTACTCTGCTCTTCCGCTGCTGTTGCAATTTGCGTGTTTAAATCATTAATTTGCGTAACAGAACTAGCAATATGATCCAAGTCTGCCGCTACTGCATAAGTACTTTCAGCAGCTTGCTGACACGTTTCTTGTGTCATATTCATCGCTATTATCGCAGAACTTGAACCCGCCGTTAATGCATCCAACGTCTCTTTAATTTCAGCCGTGCTCACTTGTGTTCTCGCCGCAAGTGCACGTACTTCATCAGCGACCACAGCAAAACCACGACCTTGCTCACCGGCTCGCGCCGCTTCAATTGCCGCGTTAAGTGCCAGTAAGTTTGTCTGTTCAGCAATCGCACCAATCACATTCAGTACTTTAGTGATGGCTTGTGTATCTTTCTCTATGTCTTCGATACTTTTTGATGAACTTTCCACATTCTCAACCAGTTTAGAGACCGTTGATGTGGTTGCTGTGACAGTTACTTTCGACGTACCGACCTGCTTATTCATTGCATCGGTAAATTGCGACGCTTCTTCCGCATTACTGGCAACATCATTGGCCGTTGCACTCATTTCTTCAACTGCCGCGGCGATTTGATCCGTTTCAATTGAATGCGCTTCTAATACTTGATTATTGGTCGTCGTTTGTTGCTCTAACTTACCAACACTTTCAGAAATATGTTGTGAAGAGTTATCGATCTCTAACATCAAGGTTTGCAGATTCGCAATGAACGCATTAATACCTGCCGAAATATCCCCTAAATCATCGTTGCTTTCAATCGGTAAACGACGCGTTAAATCACCATTACCTTTAGATAGATCCGTGACCACTTCTTTCAACGACATAATCGGACGATAAACGATATTCATTACCGTCACAGTCAAGAATAAGCCGATTGCGAGCATAATAATAGATACCACAATCGACGTTTCTAATGCCTCATCTACTTCTGCATAAGCAACTGATTTATCAACACCAATAAATAAGTACCATTTTTTGCCATTAACAAGAGTGATCTCTTGGGTAAAGGCAAGTTTATCGACACCACCTAACGTATAAGCGGTGGTATTAGCATGCCCACTTAACATACCTGTTTTGACATTCCCCATACCAACATCAGAAAAATTAACACCGGTTCTCAATGTCATTGAATTTGATGCTAATGCATTACCTTCACCATCCATAATGGCGGTAACGGAACCAGGATAATTAACATTTTTAACGGTATCTTCAAGAATGCTTAAATCAATGTCACCCAGTAACACACCATTACCTAGGTTACGAACCACTGAAATAACCGGCTGACCTGTGCCAGCATCGTTATAAACATCGGAAACATCGAACGTGGCCGTGTTTTTACCCATGCTATACCAAGGACGTTGACGCGCATCATAACGCGCTGTAATCGCAACGCCATTAACCCAACTTGGATCGACAGCAGTGGAATAAGTCACACCATCATCAAAAGCAAAAAATACCCCACCAAAACCATTGGTTTCTTTTACTAGTCTTGCGATGGTGACGTAATCATCACCTAGGCTATTGGACTTGTATTTTTGGTTAAGGACATTAAGTGCATCCGTTTTTGTGGTGAACCAATCTTCAATTTTATTAGCTTCATAGCTTACGATTGAGCTAGATAGCGTATTCACATCTTCAATGGTTTTAGATTTAATTATATTGTAAGAAATTATGTTTGAGACAAGTAAAATAGCGGTCAGTAAGATCACTACCGACAATATGATGAGTCTTTTAAAGCCTAAATTTTTTAACATTATTTTATTCCACAATTAGATAGCTCAGAGGTTAGCTGCTGAAATAATTTACATCCATAAAAATTAGCAGCTGCAGTGTCTAGCAAAATTAGAGTTGGAGTTGGAGTTGGATTAAAATCAACCTCATACTCTTAGTTACGCTCTTCATTCTCTATTTATCACTTCCTAATAACGAGAATGTTCTGAATAATCCATCAATGACACAAAGCAGTATATCGGCTTCTTTCCGTTAAACATTAACAAAAAATTATAAAATAATTAACAGTACTTATTAAGAGGTGTTGTGAGTGAGGTGTCGATATAGAAATAGAACAGAAGATGTGTCGAAGATAGTCCCTAATATAAAACAAAAAAGCGCCACCAAATTACTGTAAATAAAAAGGTGGCAGCATATTATTCGGGATTAAACTTCGGCTAGGACTTTAGGCTCGACGTTGCCTTTTTCTGGGTCTGTTTCAACCTCTTTAAGCAGCGCAGTAAAATGACGAAGTACCGGTGGCTCGTAAGTGAAATCCAGACCCTTTACATTAGCGGCGTTCTCTTTCACCTTTTCGAATGCTTCAATCACGAAGTCCATGTGGGTTTGCGTATACGTCGCACGGGGAATGGTCAAACGAAGCAGCTCTGCAGGGCAAGCATGTTGCTCGCCCGTCGTCGGATCCCGACCTTGTAACAACGAGCCGATCTCAACCGCACGGATACCTGCTACTTTATATAACTCGCACGCTAACGCATGGGCTGGAAATTGACTAGCGGGAATATGTGGCAGTAATTTACCGGCATCAACGAAGGCGGCATGACCACCCGCTTGTTGACATACAATACCAATACTTTCTAATCCATTAACAAGGTATTGCACCTGTCCAATACGATACGCCAACCACTCCTGACGCATACCATCGTAAAGACCAACCGCAAGACGTTCCATCGCGCCGCCTTCTAGACCACCATAAGTAGGGAAACCTTCTTGCACGACACACAAAGTACGACATTCTCGATAAGCGTCCATCATCAAATCATTTTTAAAACAAAGTAACCCGCCCATTTGTACCATGGCATCTTTTTTCGCTGACATAGCAAGGACATCGGCATACTTATAAGATTCACGGGTGATCGCTGCAATGGTCCAGTGTTTATAATCCGCTTCACGCTGCTGAATAAAGTAAGCATTCTCGGCATAACGGGCAGAATCAATCACCACTGGTATGGCATATTTTTGCGCTATTGCATACACGGCTTTTAAGTTGGCGATAGAAACAGGTTGGCCGCCCGCAGAGTTACAAGTAATAGTACTGACAATATAAGGGACATTAATGGCGCCCGCTTCAAGGATTGCCTCTTCTAGTTTAATAAGGTCGAAATTACCTTTAAAATCGGCATTAACAGCGGTATTGAACGCATCTTCTGTGTAGACATTTTTAGCGACGCAGCAGTTCACTTGTGTATGCCCTTGCGTCGTATCAAAGAAATAGTTCGACAGTGCCACCATCTTATTACGGTCTAAGCCTTTTTCCATCTCACGTTTTTTAATCAATACCGGGATGTAAATTTGTTCGGCGCCACGACCTTGATGCGTCGGAATGGTATGTTCATAACCAAAAATATCTTTCACTGCATTCGCTAGCGCGTAATAACTGCGACTGCCGCTGTATGCTTCATCACCCCGAAACATCGCCGCTTGCATGTCTTGGGTAATAGCACCAGTACCACTGTCGGTCAGTAGATCAATAAACACGTCTTCACTGTCGAGTAAAAATGGATTCATACCGGCTTTTAAAATGGCTTTTTCACGGTGCTCACGTGTCGTACGCTTTACTGGTTCAATAACACGGATGCGGAACGGTTCTGGCAGATGTTTAAAATTTTCCATAAGAATACCTTCGTGGGTAATTAGTTGTTTAAATAATACGAAGTTGATTTAAGGCGAGGTCAAAAATCGCCTATAACTTATAGAAGTTATTCTGAAGACAAACGGCAGGTAAGCTGATGATCGATGTTATACCAAGCTAACAGTGTTAGCGCTGGGGTATGCTCGATGGTGAAGTTGAGGTGTATGCTCATTTATATACTTCTCTTTGATAAAAAGTAACACGTGATACCTATCCATAAGTGTATTTTACATCAATGAATAAGTACATATTTACACCTCTAAAATGTGATTAGCCCTAAGCTTTAGCAAACAGGTAAGTACGGTAACCACCAATTAAGTTACGGGCTTTAAAACCATTATTAACTAATTGACGATAAGCGACATTGCCACGCAAGCCTACCTGACAATAGATAATGATCTCTTTGTCTTTTGGTAACTCATGCATACGTTGACGTAATTCATCCACTGGAATATTGATTGCGTCACCAATACGGCCCAACTTTTCCAGTTCTCCGGGATTACGTACATCCAGTAATAATTGCTTGTCCGTTAAGTTATCTATTTCATCAAAGTGGATCGCGGTTGCATCGCCTTGCATGAGGTTGTGTGCAACAAACGCCGCTTGATTTATCACGTCTTTAGCACTGCCAAAAGGTGGCGCGTAAGTTAACTCTAAATGTTGTAACTGCGCGACTGTCATGCCAGCACGTTGAGCCACAGCCATGATATCAATACGTTTATCAATGCCGTCTTTACCTGCTGCTTGCGCGCCTAAGATTTTGCCAGTGACAGGATCAAACAACATTTTGAACGAGACCATCTCTGCACCCGGGTAATAACTTGCATGACTGGCGGTATGCACATAGACTTTTTCGAACGCGATACCATCACGTTTTAATTGCTTTTCATTTTTGCCTGTCGAGGCAATAGCTAAGTCAAAGATCTTACAAATCGCCGTACCTTGGGTGCCTTGATAATGTTCATTACGGCCTAACATGTTGTCTGCAGCCATACGACCTTGACGGTTAGCGGGTCCAGCAAGTGGTACTATCGTGGCTTCACCAGTGACAAAATCGAGTTCTTCAATCGCATCACCCACGGCATAAATAGCCGGATCACTGGTCTGCATTTGAGTATTAGTTTTAATGCCGCCAAGTTCACCAATAGCTAAACCAGCATTTTTCGCTAACGCCGTTTCAGGGCGGACACCAATCGCCATGATTAGCAGTTCAGTCTTTAACGACTCGCCATTACTCAGCGATAGATTCAAATGACCATTAATATGTTGATGATTGCTATTTTCACCAGACTCTTCGTTGGCGATATGAATTTCAGGCACATATTCGACACCTGATAATGCCGTACCAAGACGTAAATCGATGCCTTTCTCACGAATTTCGACATGTGCAAAACCAGCCATTTCCTTATCGACAGGCATCATCACTTGGTCTGCAAGCTCTAATAATGTGGTTTTGATACCCCGTTGCTGAAATGCTTCCATCATCTCTAAACCAATAAAACCACCGCCAACAACAGTGGCATGTTCCACGTTGTTGGTTTCAATGGTCTGCAGGATGCGATCCATATCTGGAATATTACGTAAAGAATGGGTAAGCGGATTATCAATACCTGGAATCGGCGGTACGATAGGTCCAGCGCCTGGGCTTAATAATAGAAAATCGTAACATTCAGTGTATTCACTGCCATCGAGTAAGTTCTTCACTGTCACCGTTTTTCCTGCACGGTTGATGCTGGTAATTTCATTCATTACCCGTACATCTACATTAAAGCGCGCTAAAAAGCTGTCAGGTGTTTGCAGTAGTAACTTGCTACGATCCGTAATATCACCGCCGATGTGATAAGGCAAACCACAGTTAGCAAAGGAGACAAAAGGGCCACGCTCAAACATAATAATTTGCGCATCTTCACTTAAACGACGAGCACGGGCAGCCGCCGAAGCACCACCAGCAACACCACCTACAATTACGATCTTTGTCATAGCTATTTACTCCAAACGGAAAGGTTAATTAATTTTTATAAAAATCTTAGTCTTTAAAACTATAAACCACGTTTTAAACTGATGACCACTATAGAACACTTAGTTAGTAAAGTCTAATATAGCAAACACTAATGTAGCAAAAGCTAAACAAGCATTGACTACATTAGCTTTACTCGAGTAAACTGAAGGCCTTAAATTTAATAATGGTAAGTGCTAACAATGGAATTAATAGACATGCAAGAACGCGCTACAGAAGTGGCCGATTTATTAAAAACCATGGCACATCCAGAAAGATTAATGGTGTTATGTCAGTTGGTTGAGGGCGAGATGAGTGCCAGCCAATTGCAGGAAAACTCAACGCTAAGCCAGTCGGCATTCTCACAGCATTTAGCGGTATTAAGAAAAAACAACATAGTGAAGGTACGTAAAGAGTCGCAGTCGGTGTTTTACACTTTGGCTGATGAACGTATTGAAGCCTTGATAGGCAGTTTTTATAATATTTTTTGTGATTAATTTTACACTTTCTTTACGCGAACAACTGAGACTCCTTTGCTAGAATAGCTATATATCATTCTTTATGGCTATTTATATCATGCTTAAAAATTGGCGTTCTAACCGCATAACATTCACGTGTTTTGTACTCTCAGCGGCTCTATTAAGTAGCGTTCTCATTGACTTTCTGTTTGGTGCCACCATTGCCGTTTTGCTTATTTTACAATTAGCAGTCGTGATAGTGGCCTTACGGTGTAACGCTAAATTCGCTTACTTCACTGCCATTTTTGAAGCTGTTATTTTTAACTTCTTATTTACAACCCCGCGTTATTCTCTACAGATGTTGCATATGGACGACATGTTGAACCTGCTGGTATTTATCACAGTAGCACTCACGGCGAGTCAATTAGCAGAGCATTATCAACGTCAGCAGAATGAGTTAAAACAAGTTCAACTTCGAAACAGTATTCTGCTCTCTGTTTCTCATGATTTACGCACGCCATTAGCGACGATCATCGGTACGCTAACGACCTTAAAAGAATACATGGGAAAACTCAGCGAGTCCGATAAAATAGAGCTGTTAGACAGTGCCACGGCTGAAAGCCATCGACTGCATCAATACATAGAAAACCTGCTTCAAGCCACCAAATTGCAGCACGGCGCACTTAAATTCAATAAAAGTGAAGAGTCCATTTTAAACGTAGTTAACCAAACTATTACACGTTTCTCAGAATCACGGCTACGCATCAAGCTCGTTATTGATACGCCATTGCCGACGTTGTTCATTAGTAGCTCCTTGATTGAACAAGCTATCTTTAATGTCTTAGATAATGCACTCCGTTATACCCCTTCCAATAAAACGGTCAATATTAAAGCCTATCAAGCAGGTAATAATGTCATTTTGGATATTCAGGATGAAGGCGATGGTATTACGAATGATCAAGCGGCACATATTTTTGACTTATTTTATACCGAGAGCCCTCATAAAAGCAGTGACTCTGGAGCCGGATTAGGGTTAGCGGTGGCGAAGGGGATTTTGACTGCTCATCAAGGGCAGATTGAAGCGGTTGCCGTTACTCATGGCTGCCTTATTCGTATCAGTTTACCCGTCTCTAAGGAGAGCTATAAATGACTTACACGGTATTAGTGGTAGATGACGAACCACAAATTCATACTTTCATGCGTATATCATTGACTGCGGAAGGGTTCCATTATGTTGGCGCGACATCGATTAAATCAGCACAAGAGGCTTTCCGTCAAGAACGGCCACATATTGTAGTACTCGATCTGGGATTACCAGATGGTGATGGCGCTCAATTTTTGCATTCGATTCGTAAAACAGCCAAAACCCCCGTACTGATCCTCACAGCGAGAGATCAAGAGGAAGAAAAAGTACGCTTATTTGAAGCTGGAGCGAATGACTACTTGAGTAAACCATTTGGTATCAAAGAACTGATCGTTCGTATCAAGGTACTTGTCCGTGATTTGGTTCAGACGGCACCTCTTGCCGATGTGTTAGTCAGCGGTCAACTTAAATTACAAAAAAGCACCAATCAAGTATGGCTGGATAATAAAGCCATCGCCTTAACCAAAAAAGAATTTTCATTCATTGAAAAATTATTGAATCAGCCCGGTAAGTTAGTGAAGCAAGAGGAGTTTCTAGAAGATATTTGGGGGCATACACATCGAGATGATAGCCATTATCTACGGATTTTAGTCAGCCAACTGCGTAAGAAGCTAAACGACACAGCCGACCTTCAACAGCTGATAAAAACAGAATCAGGGCTAGGCTACCGATTAATCACGAATAGCACTGAACGTCATTAATCTGTTGCGTTGCGAAACATACCAATGCGTAGAGTACTAATCGGCACTCGTGGGGACTCTAGATCACTTTGAAGAAGAGATTCTAGATTACTTTCAAGAACAAATTCTTGCATTACTTTGAAGAACAGTAAGTTACTTTTTAACAATAGAAAAGGTAGTCATTATGGCTCATTTTACAGTTATTGGTTTAGGGCGATTCGGTATCTCAGCCAGCTTGGAATTAATTCATCTTGGTCACACTGTAACAGGGGTAGACAAAGATCCTAAAATAGTTGAAAAGTATGTGGAAGAACTAACTCAAGCGATTATCTGCGACGCTACCGACGAAAGTGTGCTGAAAGAGTTAAACCTAGCCAACAGTGAAGCGGTGTTGATTGCGATAGGCAAAGATATGCAATCCAGTTTACTTTGCACGCTGGCATTAAAGAATCTTGGCGTAAACGGTATTTGGGTTAAAGCAAGTACTAAGGCCCATCACACCATAGTATCAAAACTCGGGGTGTCGCGGATCATCCACCCTGAAGAAGAAATGGGGGTGCGTGTAGCACAATCGCTCAATTACCCGATGGTGAATAACTACTTATCCATAGGTCATGGGATCTATGTTGTAGAGATCCACATAAAACCAACTCTGCATGATAAACAGATCTCTCAGGTGCTTGGCAATGTGGGCCGCAATATTCACGCAGTGTTAGTTAATCGAGACCAAGAAGTTTTCACTCATATTTCAGATTCTTTTGTATTACACGAAAATGACACTTTATTGCTGTGTGGCACACGCAAGGAGCTAAAGTACATAGCACCGAGGTTGGTGTAACATGGAATTATGGCACCCCTCTATCTCCCCTATCGAGCGCAAACCCAAAGCGGGTAAAAAATTACTTGGCGCCCCTCCTCTAATTTTAAGTGGCAGTTTTGCCGTTTTAATTGTACTTGGAACCTGTTTGTTAAAGTTACCAATGGCAACTTTAGAGCCTATTTCTTGGGTGCAAAGCTTTTTTACTGCTACATCAGCAGTCACGGTGACGGGATTAGTGGTCGTAGATACCGGCACCGTCTTTACAACATTTGGTCAAATCATTATTGCTTTGCTGATCCAATGTGGTGGTCTGGGGTTAATGACCTTCGCAATTGTCACACTGATTGCTCTGGGTGGAAAAATTAGTTTTTTGCAATGCTCTGTAGCCAGAGAAGCATTTAACCAGACCGATACCTCTGCTTTAGTATTCACAGCCAAGTCGGTTCTCACTTTTTCGTTACTCATCGAACTGATTGGTATGGTGATCCTATCGGTATATTGGAGTGCTGAGTTGGGCTGGGAAACCAGTTTATTCCACGGTTTTTTTTACTCTATCAGTGCATTTAACAATGCCGGATTTGCTTTGAATGCGGATAGTTTAATGCCTTATGTTGCAGACCCTGTTGTTAACCTAACCATTACAGGTTTACTCATTATCGGCGGTTTGGGATTTTCAGTTTGGACAGATCTACGCCGTAATCGCCGCTGGTCACGCTTAACCGTTTATAGCCGGATGATGATAGCTGGAACGGTGGTCATCAACCTTGTCGCTGTTATTGCTATCTATCTTATTGAATACAACAATCCAAATACGCTAGCACCACTCAGCGAACTAGGAAAGTGGTTAGCCTCTTGGTTTCAGGCTGTAAGCCCCCGAACAGCTGGCTTCAACACATTAGCTATTGACCAATTTGAAGATGCAACGACAGCGATAACACTGTTATTAATGTTTATTGGTGGCGGTTCATCGAGTACTGCAAGCGGAATTAAAGTGGTCACATTTATGGTACTCATTTTGGCGACATACAGTTATTTACGTCGTGATGAATCCATCTACATATTTAAACGTGAAATAGCCAAAGACACGGTAAGTAAAGCCCTCGCCCTAACGATGATATCGATTGGTGTTACTTGGCTGGCTATTTTTGCACTGCTGCTCAGTGAAAATGCGCCAATGCTTGATATTATTTTTGAAGCGGTATCAGCATTAGGCACTGTTGGCCTATCCCGTGGTTTAACGGCTGAACTCTCAGAAGTAGGTCAATTCATTATCATTTTCATCATGTTTATGGGGCGCTTAGGACCATTAACCCTCGCCTATTTTATCGCGAGTCCAAGAACCAAAAAAATGCGCTACGCAGAAACGAAGCTTGCGATTGGCTAATAAACGATAGAGTTAATAAGTGATAAGGTTAGCCATGCAGTTCATGTGCGAACTTAAAGACAGGCGAGCACAATATCACTATTGTCTCGCCTTTATTTTTTCTAAACTGAAAACCTTTAACACCTTAACTTTTATCGTTAAAAGAAGGCCTAGCTAACACTGTACTCAGGGTAATCAGTCAGCCCAGCTTCTGCACCACCAAATAAGGTATCTGGATTGTGCATTGCTAATGGGTAGTTATTTTTAAGGCGGTTTGGTAAGTCAGGATTGGCAACAAAAGGACGACCAAATCCAACCATATCCGTTACGCCAGCTTCGATAGCGCTAGCGCCTTTTGCACCATTGTAACGACCAGCATAGATAAGCACGCCTTGATATACGGCGCGAACAGATAATTTAAATGCTTTTGGTGTTCCAGGTGCATCATCCCAATCGACTTCAGCAAAATGGATGTAGGCAACCTTGTGATTATTTAATACTGCAGCCGCAGAGGTATAACTTTCAATAGGCGTTGCATCCACAGTACCGTTTAATGACGTAAACGGAGCAAGACGCACACCAATACGGTCAGCGCCAATCGCCTCTGCCATTGCAGCGATTACTTCACTTAGGAAACGTAAGCGGTTTTCAATACAACCACCGTATTCATCGGTACGGTTATTCGCTTCAGAATCAATAAACTGGTTAATCAAATAACCGTTTGCTGCGTGTAACTCAATACCATCAAAACCCGCTTCAATAGCGTTTAAAGCCGCTTGACGGTATTCACCAACAACAAGTTGAATGTCAGCTTTAGTCATCTCACGCGGTTCAACAACGTCAACAAAACCAGGTCCATCAGTACCATTATCAATGAATACTTTTACATTTTCAGCTTTCATTGCTGAAGACGAGATTGGTTGCATACCGCCAATATTATCTGGGTGAGTAACACGACCAACATGCCAAAGTTGCGCAAAGATAACACCGTCTTTAGCGTGCACGGCATCTGTTACTTTTTTCCAACCCGCAATTTGCGCTGCAGAATAGATACCCGGTGTCCAAGCATAACCTTGGCCCATAGGTGAAATTTGTGTGCCTTCTGCGATAATCAGACCTGCTGATGCTCGTTGGGCATAATAATCGGCCATCATTTGGTTCGCAACATTACCAGGCTGACTGGCACGAGAACGCGTCATTGGCGGCATTACGATACGGTTCTTCAGCGTAAGGTTACCAAGTTTAATTGTTTGAAATAGTGCGTTTGTCATGTTGTCATTCCTGTTAATTGCGAACGTTAAGCAAGCCCTTTGCGGCCTGCTTGGTGTCGATAACAGCAGTGTATAGAAAAACATTTTGATAATAAAATTATGATATTTAATGATTTTGATAATATTTGGTAATGATTTAATCTGAGATTATCAGCAGGTGTTAAGTCCGCTCATCTTTCGGCGTATCCATCACCACCAAGGTCGTGATGGAATAGACTTGTGGGATCTCACCCAGTACACCAGAATGAAAACGTTTATAAGCGGTCAAATCTTCGGTTTCTACCCTTAACAAATATTCACTTGAGCCCGTCACATTGTGACACTCGGTCACCTGTTCAGCTTCCTTTATTTTATCTTCAAAACTGTGTTGTGATTTCTTACTGTGGCTAGATAAACCAATGGTGACATAAGCAATAAAACCAATGCCCAGTTTTTTGGCGTTAAAGACAGCGCGATAACCTTGAATAACGTCACTACGTTCCAATTCTTGGACCCGACGTAATGTCGCGGAAGCCGATAATCCGATCCGTTCTGCTAGTTCCACATTGGACAATCTGCCGTTTAATTTAAGCTCACGCAAGATCCTGTCGTCAAATCTATCCATAGCAACCATTCCTTGTTAATTTTCATCAATTAGAGCAAATATAGGCACAAAATTTACCGCATAGTTACTTAAAATACAACTACACAACATAACGACAACAACAATGCGAGTATAAAATGGAATATCAACAACTTATAGCACTTATGACCTTTGCGCTGGTTTCAACGGTCTCCCCTGGACCAAACAACATTATGCTAATGACCTCAGGTGCTAACGTTGGCTTTATACGGACCATACCGCACATGCTAGGCATTATTGTTGGTTTCAGTGTGATGGTGGTATTGGTTGGTTTTGGCTTGATGGGTTTATTTAGTACTTACCCAGCAGTGCAGCAAGGGCTACGTATTGTCAGTATTTTCTACCTGCTGTATTTAGCAATTAAGATCGCTACCAGCAAAGCCATGACCAGCGAAGCATCTGATTACAAACCTATGTCCTTTCTGTCGGCCGCTAGCTTCCAATGGGTAAATCCAAAAGCCTGGACGATGGTTCTTACGGCAATCAGCGTGTATGCAGCCTCTGCTGAACTGCAAGAAATTTTGCTGGTAATGCTGGTGTTTGCGCTTATCACTGTGCCATCAGTTGGCCTGTGGACAGCAGCTGGGAAAAAATTACAAAGCAACTTACAAGCGCCAAACCGCATTAAGCTGTTCAACTACAGCATGGCAGGGTTATTAGTGTTTTCAATTGTGCCGATGCTGTGATTTTTCAACGAATACAGCACATTAGTTAATTTTACGAAAAAAGATATCAGAACGAGCATTGTTATCATCCTGTATTAAATTACTCGCAAGAGATTGAAACACCACATAGTTACCATCAGCACTAATAGCTGGTCGAGTACTATGTGAGTTTCCCTGCCCGCCGTTACTGGTAATACTGACCAGTTCGGTGATACCAACATAACGATAATGGATAAAAATATCAGAGAAGTTATTGTTATCGTATGATATTAAGGTGCTGGCGAGAGATTGGAACACAACATAGCGACCATCTGCGCTGATGCTGGCGATATGGCTGTTTGCATTCCCCTGAGTACCATCAATGGCGATGCTGACCCGCTCGGTTAGGCCTGTCTTGCGGTCACGAACAAACACATCTTCAGCAGCATTGGTGTCTTCTGATACGAGGTTATTAGAACTGGAGTCAAAAGCCACATAACGGCCATCAGCGCTAATGGCCGAAAAAATAGCGCCCAAGTTGCCCTGACTACCATCATTGGAACCACTGACTAGCTCGGTAATATGGCTGTTGCGGTCGTGAACAAAAATATCACTCATCCCATTGCTGTCATTAAACACCAAATTACTGCTATCGGCAGTAAAAGCGACAAAGCGACCGTCAGCACTGATTGCGGGATGATAGCCGTCACCCTGACTGCCATCGCTGGCGACGCTAATCCGTTCAGTGATAGCAGTGTTACGGTCATGGACAAAGACATCGGCACTAATGTTGGTATCATCTGCCACGAGATTGCTAGCAAGGGAGGTAAAAGCCACATAACGGCCATCAGTACTTAAGGCAACTTGATAACTAGCAGCATCACCTTGACTGCCATCACTGGCGATACTGATCCGTTCGGTGATATCAGTGTCGCGGTCATGAATAAACACATCTTTGGTACGATTGACATCGTTGAATACCAAATTGCTAGCTTCTGCGATAAAAGCCACATAGCGGCCATTGCCACTGATACTCGGTGCTGAGCTATCCCCATTCCCTTGACTGCCATCACTCTTGACGCTGATCCGCTCGGTGATCCCGCTGTTACGGTCGTAGACAAAGACATCAGTACTCAGGTTGGTGTCATCTGTCACCAAGTTGTTAGCGCGTGACGTAAAAGCCACATAATTACCGTCAACACTGATGCTCGATTCAACGCTGTCTGCATTACCTTGCCCGCCGTCAATAGCCACAATGATCTTCTCGGAACTGCAGGCCGACAAAAAAGCGGTACACAGGCCCAACAGCAGTAATCTTCCAGCAATAATCCGTAAGGTGGGTATGTTCATTATCCTGCCCCTTAATGATAAGGCTTAGATGTTGAGTATAGGAAACATAGAGAGCCAGTCAATGTTGCGCTGCACAGGATATACCCTCTTAATCATGCGGTGATTACGGCAAAACCTCATTAGGATTTCTATATCGCCTTTGTAAGTCCCTGTGTTTTTATTGATTCCCACTTTACGTTTTAAAAATAGACTTGAATCCCCCACGCATACTAGAGTAGATTAATAAAACTAACGATTATTGCACCAAGGATCAGACCATGACTTACGATGAATTCAATAAATTTTGCGGGGCATTGTCAGCCAGCACCTATGTGATGCAATGGAACAATTCGCATGTCTGGAAGATTGGCGGCAAGGTGTTCGCGATTGGTGGTTTGGGTAAAGATAAACAACCGGCATTCATTTTTAAAACCTCCGAGCTTAACTTTGATTTTTTAAGTGAGCTCGCCGGTTATAAACCAGCCCCCTACTTTGCTTCTCGTGGCATGAAATGGATTCAGCACTACGAAAGCAAAATAGCAACGGATGAGGAGTTAAGCTATTACATTAAAGAGTCTTATCGCATCGTGTCGTTAGGGCTGACTAAGACGCTACAAAAACAGCTCGGCTTAAATCAGTAACGAAAAAACTCGTCAAAGCATTTAAGCTCAGAGTGATTCACTTAACATCAAATTCCATGAAGCCATACTTTTAAATACCGGGATAAAACCGACAGATGACACATCCCACTCAGTGCCACTCCAATAATGTTGAAGGTTAACTTTGTCGTTGTTTTTTATAGCATTAATAAAATACTCACGTCCTAATTTACTCGAGGGATAAACAAGCAGCTCCCCTCTTGAAATGCATTCGATAGTAAATTTTACTTTTTTATTTTCAATGACATATACATCATAACGTTCATCAGAAAATACGGGGGATCGGCAGAACTCATCCTTATAAGCCCCCTCAACAACTAAACCAGCTTCTATTTCTCCATCACTAATTCTTAAATAAGGCATTATTAATGAGATATTTTTCATATCACCATTTATATGATTTAAAGTAACTTTAGGACCCCAAGCTAGATCTGGGTTACCCGGTTCCATAGCCCATTTATTCAGGTTCATACCCGAATTAAAACTTGTTGCTGAAACAGAGTAAGTAACAAATAGCAAAAAATATACAACGATGTTAATCCCAGCCATGAAATACCTCATCAGATTAAATTCTTATTTTATTTTTTTGCATAACAATACAGACCGAAATTATTATTTCTAAAACAGACATTTCCCTTGTTATCTTTTACAACATCAACCGTGATCTTATTGCCAAACCCTAATTCATCTCCGATAGTCTCCATAATCATGCCTCGGCAATCCATGTGCTTTTGATCACTGATCAAAGAGCCATCATATAAAGTAATGTAACGAGCTAAGAGTGCTTGCGAATATTGATACTTCATCTTCACTTTAACACCCTCACAATAGGGTCTCGAAAAATCAAACTCAATCAACAATGTATCGGCATCCACAGTAAGATCAATTTTGGTCTTCACCACAGAACCACTCACCAGCTCAGTTGTTGAGTATTCACCAGCTTCTAATTTGAAGTTAGATAACCAAGTTACAAAAAAATAAGAGGAATACCCAAGACTCAATAGCGTCAGTAAATATAAAATTTTCTCACGTTTTAACTTGATATTGTTCACGCCAAATCTCATCTTAGCTAGCGCCCTGTGTAGAAGTAATAACGCCAAACCAACCGTCTGCACTCTTTCGCCAGTAATATGCATTTACATTACCAAATGCTACTAATTCATTTTTAACTCTAAATTCTTCAGCGTCATTGAACACATTGCTTTCATCCAATTTGTTCACTAAATGTGGTTTTATAGCTCTTTTAGCTAAAGAGTTTTCATGCATATGATCGTATGAATACCAACGAAAAGTAACCAATAAAGACAGGATAAATGACACTACAAAAAACGCTAACGAAGTATCAAGTCTCGTCTTTTTAATGGCGCCTATATTTTTTTTATATTTTTTCTCTAAAGGCTGTTTATCTAAAGAATGTATATTTATACTTTCAGTTTGAAGCTGAATCACTTTATTTTCATTCGCTAGCACATCATCTAAATGCACCGCGTTTCTCATGTCGATAACATTCCACTCCCTCGTAATCAAATACCCGATACGAGGTTTTGTTGAAATTAAATCATCAATACCACATTGGCGAAGCTTTTTTCTTAAAGTAGATATCACTTGAGTTAAGCTACGTGATGAATCTGAAATGATTCTTCCATCCCATAAAGTAGACATGCATCGCTCTCTGGAAACTTGTCCTTCATCTAATAATAAACAAAGTAAATCCCCCTCTATCACAGTTAAACTGGACTCATTTACATCTAAAACGTCTCGAGATTCATGAGTGAAATTGAGTCGGTGGGGGTCTTTAAATACATCGATTGATAAAGATTCATTTTGTAATCTAAACACTAGCAAAACATTGCTATCCTCATATCTACTTCAATTTAAAGGGAAAGTTCATTAAACTTCAAGATCGTTATAATCACGGAACAAACTCCCAAAAGCAACTAAAACCAATGTGAAGCAGTATTTAATAACGGAAAATGACACTATAACAGTCAAATATAAAAACCAATAATATTAAATAAAGGTAAATAAAGATAAATAAAGCTGTTCGCTTAAATTATTCGTTAATTGCATTTTTAATACTCTGCTCACTTATCTTTATTTAACCTTTATTAACACACCAAATACCTTCGAAGCACTTAGAATAGCCACTCGTAATCACAGCTGTTTTGATAAATTAATCACCACCTTTGTGCCTAGTAAAATGATCAAGATGAGAACGTTACCCATGATTAGAAAATATGCTCTTTTTTCTCAGAGTAAACCAAGAGCACACATGTCTCTTATAACTTTAACCATGCTATGCAGTGTAACTTGCATGGTTTTGTTACTATCACAAGAAGAAAATATTTTAGTATTAGAAGATACTTTAATATTAATAATTGGTTTACTTACCCCTGCATTACCTTTAATCATTTTTGCAAAAGCTGCAGAGTATAGAAGAAAATACCTACGCGACTAAAACGATGGTTATGATATGGCTTGTCTCATTGCTACTGTAAATAAGCGATCATAGCTATATTAAAAATAAAAGTTAAAAACAAAAATCACTTTGACTTCGCTTTCGTACTAATGAATGTAAAATTCAGGATGATGGGAGGAGAGAACAGCTACCATCAGTGTTCTCTTTAGTATGATGTTAGGGAGCTGTCATTACTGACGAGGAATTAAGCTAAGGCCCTCTTCCTTAGTGCTAGCTTAACGAGCTCGTACAAACTGATTTTGTACAATCGTATCTAATAGTACTTCGCTGTTCATCAATTTAAAATTAACAGCTGCATCCAGATCGCCAAACAAACGAGAACCGCCACCGAGTACAACAGAGATAGTGGTAAGAATTAACTCGTCAATCATATCCGCTTGCATGAACTGTTGAATCGTGACGCCACCATCAATATACAAGCGCTTAAAACCAAGGCCATTGATATGCTCAACAACATCTTTAATGTCACCTTTAAGCAAGAAGATCTTATCCTCATAACCCTCAGGTACCGATGTTAAGGTATTACTTAATACAAATACTGGTTTTGTATACGGCCAATCAACGCCAAAACTTAATACCATGTCTAACGTATTGCGTCCCATCACCATGGCATCAATACGCTCAACGAATGCCTCGTAACCCATGTCATCACCATCAGGATTCGGGATCATGTGTAACCAATCTATACTGCCTTGCTTATCTGCGATAAACCCATCTAAACTTGTTGCTATAAAAACGCTATTCGACATCTTATGCTCCACTATTTTATACTTAAGTTTCATTTAAACATTTTATATTACCTAATTTATCCAAAATGGCAAAAATGGGAAATTAATCATCTGGATAATTTAGGCAAACAGGTTCAAAATTATCCACTAGATTAATTAATAATGGCGCACATATGGACAGTAGTAATAACAAGGACGAAGCCCTGGCTAGAAATATAGGCAGACCAACCAAATCTTCCGACACTAACATCCGTCAGCATTTAATGACGGTGGCATTTGATCTATTCGCCGATAATGATTACAACCAAGTCAGCACCCGGAAAATTGCCATTGCCGCCAATACCACACCAGCCATGATCCGCTATTATTTTCAAAACAAAGAAGGCCTGTTTCATGCCGCTATGTCACAGTACCGTCAGCCAATACTTGATACATTAAAACAATACGCCGCGAAGCCATCACTCGAAAATCTGCATCATATTTTTACGATTTACTATACTACAATGCAAGAAAACAAAAACTTACAGCATATTGTCCGACGTAATATGCTCAGTAAAAATAACCCGCAAATCAAAGCGCATATAATTCAAGAAGGGCCGCAGCAAACCTTTAAATTAATTAACACCATGCTGGCTCGATTACAAACCAAGGGCGATATCAAACCAGAGCTGGACCCGGAGTTATTAACCATCCAATTCCTTAGCCTGTGCATTTACCCTTGTGCATTTAAACCGTTATTAACCCAGATTATTTCGACCAAAATGGACATGGCATTTTACCAAAACCTCGCCCAGCAGAACTATAATATGTTAATTAATTCAATTACAACGGAGAAATATAATGCAGAAATCTAAGTTGATGTGGCTACCAATTGGCGTTGCTGCGGGGCTAGGTATCATGGCCATTAATAATTTCATCATGAAGCAAGACGTTGTATTGGAAGTAATTGAACCTGCCCACAGTGTCTACATTACCCAGATTACGCAACAGAACATTGCCCCCGCTGTAAAAGGTTATGGCAATGTCATTGCGAAGAATAAGTGGCAAGGTATCACGGAAGTCAGCGGTAAAGTAATTTACAAAAATGAACAACTACAACGTGGTACCTTCATTAATGCCGGTATCGAACTGCTGCGTATCGATCCCGCCTCTTATGAATTAAACCTGAAAACGGCACAAGCAAACTTAGACAATATTAGTTCGGAAGTGGAAAAACTGGATATTGAAGCACAACGCCTGACGCGCTCATACCAAGTCGAAAGTAAAACCTTGGCACTGGAAGAAAAAGAATACCAACGTAATATCAAACTAAACAAAAAAGGCACTATTTCGGCATCGAGCCTAGAGCAACAAGAGCGTGTGGTATACAACACCCAACTGCAATTAAATGATTTAAAAGCCCAAGTAAAACAAGTACCCGCATTAAGAAGATCACTCGAAGCGCAACTATCACAAGCACAAAGCCAAATCGATCAAGCCAAACTGGATTTAGAACACACCATCATTACCATGCCATTTAACGGCCGCATTATTGATGTGAGCGCCGAGTTACAACAATTTGTAGCTACCGGCACCAGCCTGATTCTAGCTCATGATGTATCGAAATTAGAAGTCGAAGCGAAAATGCCGACGAGTCAACTTAGCCGCCTAATGCACAGCTTAAAACAAGATAGAAATGTGTTAGATAATCTGAACTCGGTGCCTGATATATCGATTGCTAATTTAACGGCGCGTATTACCCTGCGAAACTCATCATCAGAAACCCATTGGCAAGGTAAAGTAACGCGCATTCTCGGTGAAATTGACGCCCGTTTAGGCACTGCAGGATTAGTGGTGGAAGTCGACTTTGATTTCCTCGAATTTATTAAACGCAATGATCCCAATGACAGTCCGATTATCTCGGGCATGTTTGTTGAAGTGACCGTCAATGGACAGCAGCAACCCCAATTAACCGTGCCATTAGCCGCCTTACACAATAACCGTTTATATCTACTGGATGCAGACAACAGACTGCAATTAAAAACCGTCGATGTATTGTTTATTCGCGACCAAGTAGCAGCGATTAAAGCGCCAGGTCTGCAGGATGGTCAACAAGTCGTGTTATCTGACATTATCCCTGTGGCCAATGGTTTAAAGCTAGCGCCAACCGTATGGACAGAGGATAAAGAATAATGATCAATTTCTTTACCAAACACCCTACTGCCGCCAATTTATTAATGGTGATGTTCCTCGCTCTCGGCGCGATCACGCTCCCCGATATGAAACGAGAAACATTTCCCGACTTCTCGGTGACGATAGCCCAGATCACAGTGCCCTATCCTGGCGCGAGTCCTGAAGATGTCGAACAAGCCATTTGTTTACCCATGGAAGACGCGCTTGATGGTATCAATAACCTTAAAAAACTAACCTGTAGCGCCAGCGAAGGCGTGGCGGTCACTACTGCGGAAATGAGTCATGACGGTAATGGCACCACTTTTATCTCGGATATCAAAACCGAAGTCGATGCGATTGACCAATTTCCCGATGAAGTGGAAACCACCATCGTAAAAGAGCTAATGACCTATGACAATGTGGTCAGTCTGGTGATTTACAGTGACATGGAAAAACAAGAACTCAAGCTCTATGCCGAAGATGTTAAGCGCCGCCTTAAACGGCTGAAAGGCATTGCGCAAGTAGACATTAATGGTTTTTCTGATCCGCAGTTGCGTGTTGAACTTGATTTAATCGCCCTGCGTCAGCTCAATGTGTCAGTGCAAGATGTTGCGAATCAAATTGCCAAACAGAATGTAAAAATGCCCAGTGGTAACTTAAATACCCCAAGCAGTACTATTTTATTACGTTTCGATGCGCAGCGTTATACCCCACGCGAACTCGGTGAAATCATCGTTTTAAGTAACGAAGATGGCAGCAAAGTACAGTTAAAAGACATCGCCACCATCACCCAGCGCTTTGAATTAGACGAAGCAAAAATAACGGTCAATGGTAAAGAAGGTACCATGCTCGATATTAAAAAATCGAAAGCCGATGATTCGCTCAATGTACTCGAAGAAGTAAAACAATTTATTGAAAACGAAAAACTGCAAACACCTGATACAGTACAGTTCTCGCTAACCAAAGACATGGCGTCAATCGCCAAAGACCGTCTTGATCTGTTGTTATCGAACGGTTGGCAAGGTTTCATTCTGGTGTTCTTAGTCATGTGGTTATTCTTCCCTTGGCGTTATGCTATTTGGGTGGCGATGGGCTTACCGGTTTCTTTCCTTGCCAGTATGTACGTGCTGTCATTGGTGGGCATTAGTTTAAACTTGATGTCGATGGTGGCGCTGTTGGTCGCAATTGGTTTGTTGATGGATGACGCCATTGTATTATCCGAAAGTGTCGCCCATGAATTAACGAAAACTACCGATAAACTCCAAGGTATTGTCAATGGCGTTAACCGCGTTAAAAACGGCGTATTTTCGTCGTTCTTAACCACAGTCGCTATTTTTGGTTCACTGGCATTTCTTGAAGGCGACATGGGCGAAGTACTTAAAGTTATTCCGATAACCTTAGTGATCACCCTGAGTGTGTCTTTAATTGAAGCATTTTTCATCTTGCCGCATCACTTGTATGCCTCGGTTAAAGATGTCGACGACAGTATTGCTGAAAACAGTTTCAAAGGCCGCTTTAATAAAAAATTCGAACACTTTCAATTCAATCTCCTGCCGAAGGTCATTGGTGCGGTTATCGACCGTCGTTACATGGTCACAGCTGGGGTTATCGCGTTATTCATCGCCACTATTTCGCTAGCATCCAGTGGTTTATTACGCTTTTCGGCCTTTCCAGAAGTAGAAGGCGACTGGGTACAAATATCGCTCATGATGCCACCGGGGACCCCCTTACAGAAAACTGATAACGTGGTCGCGGGTATTACTGATGATATTAAAATAACCAGTGCCCAGTTTGGTGAACAACCCGACAATGAAGCATTGCTAAGATATATCACAGTACAAAGCGGCACAAACCCTGACGCAGGTGAAACTGGTGAACATGTCGCAACGATCTTTATCGACCTGCTAACATCGGAAAAAAGAACAACACGCATGGCCGATTATTTAGCGGCGCTGCAACAACAGATTGGCGTGATTCCGGGCGTCACCAACCTTATTATCCGAGAACCGGCAATGGGACCTGCTGGTCGCGCCATTGATATTGAATTAAGTCACCCGCAGATCCAGACCTTAAAAGATGCAGGTAATGAACTAGCACAATACCTTGCCCAATTCAATGGTGTGAGCAACATCATTACCAACCTTCGTGATGGTAAACCAGAGCTACGAATGTCATTACTGCCCGGTGCCGAGACATTTGGTGTTACCGGCCAAGACATCGCGATGCAACTGCGTGCTGCATTTTTTGGGATCACCGTTGATGAGTTACAGATCGGCAGTGAAAATGTGGAATTAGATGTACGGTTAGCAGAAAAATACCGTTCTGACCTGGCTTATTATGAAGATTTCCCTTTCACACTTGCTGATGGTAGCCAAGTGCCACTTGCCAGTATTGTTAATGTTGAATGGGGCCGAGGGGTGAGCCAGTTAAATCGCATTAATAATATTCGAACCATGTCGTTACAAGGTGATATAGACAAAGAACAAGCCAATACCGTTGAGCTGATGGCAAGCATGCAGAAAGACTTTGTCCCACTGCTCATCCAGAAATACCCTGGTATTGAAGTGCGCTTAGGCGGTGAAGTGGAATCCACAGCTGAGACGGGTAACTCGATGATAAAAAGTTTCTCAATTGGCTTGTTCGTGGTCTTTGCCATCTTAAGCTTCCAATTCCGCAGTTATGTTGAACCTATCATTGTCATGGTCGCCATTCCACTGGCTTTGATTGGGGTATTTTGGGGACATTTCATGTTGAATTATGACCTCACCATGCCGTCAATGCTGGGCTTTACCTCATTAGCTGGGATCGTAGTCAATAACTCCATCTTGCTGGTGCAATTTATCAAAGAAAACTTGGTGAAGAGTAACGATATTAGGCAAGCGGCGATACATGCAACGACTAATCGTATCCGCGCCATTTTGATCACAACGGCAACAACGACAGCGGGATTAATGCCAATATTACTTGAACAAAGTATTCAAGCACAGGTGATAATCCCACTGGTGGTGGCGTTGATTTTTGGTCTATTAGCCTCAACGTTATTAATCATTCTAGTGTTACCGGCTTTCTATGGCATCTTAGATGACTTTGGCTTAACCGAGCGCCATAACGAAGGTCATAGCGAAGGGTAAACATTTGAAAGCGTTAGTTAGACTCCGAACTCTGACTAACGCTTTTAGACTTTTCTAAGCTCTCTAGGTTCGCTAACTGCTCTGACCTAGCTAACTTCTCTGGTCTGGCTAAATAGTACCCCTGAAAATAATCAGCCCCCGATGCCATACAACGCTCAAGCACTTCTTTCGTCTCAATACCTTCAGCAATAGTCTGCGCTTTAATCGAATGACCAAGACTCACTGCATGATGAAACTTGCTGTACTTAAATGCCGCGAGCAAATCGACAATACTTTTATCGATTTTCAAATAATCAGGTTTAATACTTCTAACTCTCGCTTCAGTCGAATAAGCACTACCATAATCATCAATCGCCACTTCGATACCGAAGCTAGCAAGTTTCTGTATCCCGTTTAATACCGATTCGAGATTACGCCCTTCAAATTCAATAATCTCATACACTAATTGCGCAGGCGATAGACCGATTTTCTTTAATCCTCTGACTAAAGTATCAACCGCAATATCATGATTAGACAGGATCTCAAATATAACTGGGGTAACATTAATGAAGAGTTTTTTATCGTAATGGCAGGAATAAGAGAAGTTTAACATATGGATAATCGCACACGTTAACGTGGCAATCGCGCTGGACTCGTCATCATGGCGGATAGATTCAAAGTAATCATGGGGGTTAACAGGTGCTCCATTGGCATCAAAAATTCTGGCGAGCGCCTCGACACCGTAGATATTATGTTCGCGGTCAAAAATGGGTTGAAACACACTGGTAAAAGTTAAGTCTTGGTCGGTGATGTAGAAGCCATGCTCGGCGTCTTGTTCAATAAGATCGACGATATTCTTGTGGAGGCTGGCGTAATCATTCATAAAATCCATCGTATAACCTTTATTCCCTGTTAGCTATATAACCCTAATTTTCGCGGGGTACAGTAACATGAAATAATGCCCTATTAACTGGACGCTTACATTCACTTACATTGCAGCACTTTTTTGATTAAAACTATGATGGGTGCCACAAACAGCTGATTTTAAATCTTATTTTAAAATCAGATTTGAGCATCTTTTTTAACTATTATTTAAACAAAACCTCTTAAACGCTTATTGAAAATCGTATTTAGCGCTTATGGACTCTTAATTAAAATAGAGCAGACATAAAAAAACCAGAAACAAAATGTATCTGGTCTAGGTCTGAATTCAGACTATGATCGCGCAGCATTAATTATTAAGCACAGATGCCGATATTTTCGGTTACATTGTCAAACCACGCTTGGCCGCCACAATCGATTTCGGCATCGAATTGACGGGATAACATTGATTGTACTTTTTTAATTGCGTCACTGGCAATTAGTACTTTTTCACCGGCCATATTATCATTCTTTAAAGCAAGCTCGTTGGCATAATCCAGCAAGTCTCCAGCTGACTCTAAGTTAAAAGAAGCAGTGTGTAAGATATCTAAACTCGCTTGGGTATACTGGCATGCGCGTATATAGCTAATCTCTTGCTTGATACGTGAAATAAGAGCCAAGCCATCTTTAGTTACTATATGAAATTCCACTGTTAGCCTCTCAATTAAATTTAAGTCTGCTCGATTATAGTCCTCATCCTCAAAGATCAGATGTTGAATATAATTAAATTTTCATTATAACAATGCAACTGGTCATAAAAAACAACATATGATTATAAATAGAAAGATAGCTGCTCAATTAGTAACTTGCCATTATTAATGCAAACAAAAATAGAACCAGAACCTTCTAGATGTTACGAGGTAATGTAGTGTTAAAGTGAAACATAGATAGGCTGAAAAACCATTCTAAATTCAGCTTTTTTTTGTATAAAATTAAATCCACAATTTGTATGCATTTTCTAATTTAAAACCCTATTCTGGCTTCAACAAATCGAAACGCACCCTGAAAGGATAAAAACCATGACACAATTAAACGTAGTTGATACAGCGAAGAAACTTTGGAGCAGCAAAGACGAAATTGCTAAAAATATTTGGTTAGCAGGTCTTGGTGCATACGGTAAAAGCATTGATGAAGCAAACAAAGTATCAGATAAATCTTCAACATTATTCGAAGAATTAGTTGCTAAAGGCACTAAGATTGAAGAAACAGCAAAAGAAAAATTGTCTGATAAAAAAATCTCTACAGATGTTTTAGAAACACGCGTAAACCAAGTGTTCACTAAAATTTCTGGTGTTGATAGCACTAAAGTTGACGCGCTAAACGCTAAAGTTGACGAATTAACGAAAGCAATTGCTGAACTTAAAAAGTAATTACTTTTAACGTTAAGTCATTTTTAATAAATGAATAAGTTAATAAGTTGATAAGTTGATAAGTTGATAAGTTGATAAATATGGTGAGCCTCGGCTCGCCATTTTTCGTTTCTGGCCCTTAAAAACAGAAATAAGCACAAATTAACACCAAGATATTCACTTTTCACTCAAAAACAAAGCCCTAAAGTATATTAATGTCCTGTTTAAATATTGACCACAAAGTCAGTTACCTGAAAAAACTTTAAGATTACCCTGTTATAACGCTAAATACCTTCAAAGCCCTATAAGTAGTACTCCTCCATCACAATAATGGCTGTTTAACCCTAGATATAGACTTGTTTTTAATATTCATCGAACACAAAAAAATTGACAACCGCGTCAACATCTTTAAGATGCCCCGCAAGCAATGTGACGTTGTATAATTTTGGCAATATGGGCCTTAAGTCTCTACTCTGAAACCGTAAATTTCAGACCTACAATGAAGCAGGATGATTGTACCTTTTTATCGGTATGGTTCCCCTACCCAAGTTTATACTTCGGAATATTGTCATTTAAAATCAACCAACTTAATAGTAATGGATGTTTATTAATGGACAAGTACTTCCTCCTGTCTGCGCGTGGCGCAACTCTAAAAAATGAAATCTACGCGGGTTTAATTACCTTTTTAGCGATGAGTTATATCTTAGCAGTGAATCCGGCAATTTTAGGAAGCATCGACGGGATAGATAAAGGCTCAATCTTTACTGCTACTGCACTGTCTGCAGCGATTGCAACATTCATTATGGGTGCGTTTTCTAAATACCCAATTATGTTAGCGCCGGGCATGTCGATGAATGGCTTCTTTAAAGCTATCTTACTCGGCGGCGGTATTTCGTTACTTTGGCATGAAGCACTGTTTGCTATTTTCCTTTCTGGTTGTCTGTATTTAATTTTAAGCTTAACACCTGCCCGTAAGGTGATGATTGAAGCTATACCTGAAGATTTAAAACTCGGTATTGCAGTTGGTCTAGGCTTATTCGTTTCATTTTTAGGCCTTAAAAATGCTGGTATCATCGTTAGCAACCCGTTTATTCTGGTTAGTATGGGCGATGTGTACGACCCGAAAGTGTTCATTGCACTGGTCAGCATCTTCATTGCGATTGGTTGTTTAGTTCGCGATATGAAACTAGCGACTGTTATTTCGTTTATCTCGTCGATTATTCTAAGCTTATTAAGCGATCACTTCCTTGGTAGTAATTTGATTACTATTCCAACCGAAGTATTTTCAATGCCACCAAGTTTGGCGCCTACCTTTGGTGCTATCTTTGACTTGTCACAACTAACCATGCCAAAAATGAGTGACTTAATCTTCTTGGTTATTATCTTCTTTATTGTCGATTTCTTCGATGGCTTAAGCACTATTGTTGGTGTTGGTCGTGACGCTGGTATTATCGGTAAAGACGGTAAAGTGCCAAACGCTAAATCAGCATTAATTGCTGACTCAGGCGGTACTATCATCGGGACTATATTAGGCACAACATCGATTACGGCTTATTCTGAATCAGCAGTAGCCTCATCATTAGGTGCAAAAACAGGTATCAGTGCAATTACGGTTGCAGCCTTGTTCTTAGTATCTATGTTCTTATTCCCGGTGTTCTCAATTTTTACCACTGCGATTGTGGCTCCGGCACTGGTTGTTATCGGTATTTACATGATTAAGAACTTAGCGAACGTCAACTGGGATAAGAAAGAATCTGCAATACCAGTATTCTTTATCATGGTATTCAGCTTGTTAACCTTCTCGCCTGCAAACGGTATGGCAATGGGTTTCATCAGCTACTGTTTCGTCATGCTAGTTCAAGGTGATGGCAAAAAAGTACATCCAATTATTTACTCACTAGCACTACTATTTATTGTTTATTTAGCACTTTCATAATTTAGGGACGAACACATGAACTTATTAGAAAAAGCGATTTTAGAGCACGGTAAATCAGTTAACAACGTAGCCCTAGACGCAAGTAGCTTCTTGACTAAGCAAATTGATATTCAAATTTTAGATTGGTGTGCATCGCAATTAGCTATCCATTTTCAAGACGCTAAAATAGATCGCATCCTAACAATCGAGAGCGGCGGTATTGCTATCTCGACGTTAGTGGCGTTAAAACTGAATGTGCCATTAGTGGTAATGAAGAAAAAACGCAGCATGTTAGATCCTGAAAACGTACTAACAACCAATGTATTTAGCTTTACTAAAAACTCGTCATACGAATTGAACTGTAACGTTGAACACATTAATGACAATGACCGCATATTATTTGTTGATGATGTATTAGCACACGGTAACGCGGTTGAAGGTACGTTAGAGATTCTGGCACAGACTAGCGCAACATTAGTTGGCGTGGGTATCTTGTTTGAGAAATCATTTCAAGCTGGCGCAAAAATGCTAGCAGATAAAGGCATTGATACGCTGTCATTAGCACGTATCAGCTCACTAGAGAACGGCATTCACTTTTAAGTAAATAGCCATTAGCTAGCAGAAAATAAACCAAAGGGGAGAAACAGCAACTGTTTCTCCCCTTTTTGTTTTAGCTATTAACACTCGATTATTCACTATCTCTTATTCATGATTTGAGATTAGAATTTACTCATAGCCTCATTCATTGAATCAATTGGGGCGCAGCTAACAACCAGTTTCAATTGTCGAAACTTCACTGTACGCGATAACGCCAGCCCCATAATCAACCTCAAATGCATAAAATGCATAACATTGATCTGTGACTGACTTACCTTGAGGTATGAAAAACATGCCCCAGCCTTGGGTAAAACCACCAGGTACATTACCCGCTTTAGTTTGGTCAACTACACAGATTGGCGCTTGTGAGCACTCTTCACCTAAGATCGTAGGCGTATCATTGCCATTACCCAAGTAATGAATATTACTATTCATTAGCTCAGCCAACTTTGAACCCCAAATTTCTTTTGGTTTACCATAGTAAGTTTCAATTACAACACCACCAACATCAACCTCAACTCTAGATTGATCATCAAGGCCTTGCATGATTGCGGCATAATTAACTTGGTCGACAACAAAACTGAAATTACCCGCAATACCTTTAATCACGGCGATGCGAGCATCCTGCTGAATATTGATAAATCGAGGTATCGCAACCGCGGCAAGAATACCAAGCACGATGATCACGATAACCAATTCTATAAGGGTAAAACCTTTATTCTTATACATAATTAATTTCTGCTACCTAATCCTGCAAACTAAAATAGTTAATCATATTTTATGACTTTTGTATAAGATAACGATTTGTTAGATAAAATCAACTATAGAGCGGAAACAATAGGGATTTATCCGACAAATCGCAGGCTCTAAATCTAATTACATACTTAAAGTAATCGGTTCAACAAAAATATCCGCTAACGTCTTTGATGATTGTTGGGGACCTTGCTGCATCACATCATCAAGCACACTCATACTTTCTGCAAAATAAGGGTTCCAGCTGAGTCTTGCATAAATCTTACCTGGCTCTTGATAACCATAAGCGGAATACCAGACCTCTTCACCAGCTTGGCATTTGGCTTCATCGACTTCACCCTGACCATTACCACACATTGTAATTTCGCCATCACGTCCATACACAGGATTTGACGGTGAAAATAATAAGCCTAAATGCGAACCGTTAGATATTTTCTGTTGTGGTAAATCCATGCTAAAACGCACCGATCGCTTGTCTATTGGTTGCACCTCACCTTTCCAGACTAACTTGTTACTAGTATTGGTCATCACTTGACTAAATATGCTCTGTGCATAAGCCGTATCAATCACATGCTCGCCTTCACTCATCATCATAAATACCGGTTTGTCATAGTCTGCTTTTTCTAGATCATCACGCACAATCTCTGAGGTTTGATAATAAACCGCCGCAGCATTCATCGGTAATGAATTGTATCGAGTATAGTTATCTTCAGGATCGCGATCAGCCCAAGTAATAAAGTGACTTACTGCAGGAGCTAAAGCAGCCACAAAAGCATCCGGTTTGAATGCTGGCGCAAATAATAATAGCCCAGCGATCTCATCATCGTTAATTGCTTGTGATGTGACTAAATTAGCCCCTGTCGAGAAGCCGCCAAGCCAAACTTGATCAACTTCTTGCTTGAGTAATTGCGTATGATGCGCGACAACACCTTGCCAGTCAGCGAGTGTCGGTAATATCAAATCCCCCACCTTACTGCCATGACCGGGTAATAATACCGTTCGCACTAAATAGCCCTGCTGCGCGAGATGCTCTGCGATATCAATAAATGAAAAGGGGGAATCGGCAAGACCATGTACTAATAGTACGCCTTGGCCGTTGGGGTTTTCTGGTTTTATCTCGTAAGGTAGGTTGGCTTTAATTTCTTTGTCTTCATCAGCCGAATTAAATACGCGGTTAGCCCGCAACCAAACTTCAGTGTCATGTAAGTAGAGATCAAAGTCCGCTTGTTTAAATTCAGGCAGTGCGTCTGCCGTCAAGTAATGAGGATCCTCAGGTGTGCTTTTACACCCAGTCAACGCAGCACCATAGATTAAGATAAACGCGGTGATAATCAAACTGAAGCGTAATTTATATTTTGTCATAACAAGGCTCATTACTATTCTCGAGAGTTTAGTTTAAATGAGACCTATTATATATACCAACACTGAACATAAGATGAATAATAAAAGAACAAGGAAAAGCAAAAATAACGACTTAACCTACAGAATAACTACTTAACCGACAAAACTAAATCATCAACGATTTGCTCAGGGATTAACAAACGTAAATCACGCAAACACGCACTCGCATCTAGGCCTTGCTGTAATTGTAACTCGCACAAGCTATACAAATATTTAGGTTGAGGATTTACTTGATAAGCCTGTGACAACAGTTCAACGGCCGCCATAGGCTCTTGATCTTTAATCAGTAATGCCAAGGTATAACTGACTTGTGCATCCTGGTTATTTAATTCATGCGCGTGTTTAATATTTGCGATTGCTGCACTGCTGTTTTTTTCACGATAGTGTGCTAAACCTAAACTAAAATACAATTCACTGTTGGCAACACCTTGTTGAGTGATCTGGGTTTGCACTACCTCTTCAAGTAAAGTGATTGCTTGCTGGTTTCTGTCGGTGGCTTTTAACAGCTCCACATATTCTAAATAAATACGGTTATCATTATGATCCATATTGCGATTCAATAGCACTGTAAACACTATCTCAGCTTGTTCGTAATCACCGCGAATGCGATATAAATACGCGCGCTGTACCAATGCAGCATCCTCATTTGGCAGTGCCAACATATAGGCTTCAATTTGTTCACCGAGCACTTGTCGTTGACCCTCATTCAAAAGAGGCCATAAAGTAACAACAGCTAATGCAGCTTCAAATCGCACGCTTTCTACAGCATCATTCAATAGTGGCGATATCATGTCCCAACGCGCTGAAGGCTGCCAATGTTCGACCGAAAAAATAGCAGCTCGTCTTAATTCAATCGCGTCATCGCGCGTTGCTCGCCCAATGGCAATGATCGAATTTTGATCGCTGATATTACCCAATTCCATTGTCGCAGCAACCCGCTGCTGGATCGGCGCATCGATATTTTGTGAAAGCTCAGACAAAGCCATACTATCAAATGCTGTCGCACTGACATTCGTCGTCAACAATAATGCTATCAATAAGCTAACAACCAGTTGCATTACAGACATAATGACTCGAGCAGGCATCTCAATTGTTTGCTTAAAAACGTATTTCATTATCATAAATTATTCCTGGTAAACTTAAGCTAAATGGTTAATTTAAGCGCCTCAGACTTTATCAATACCTCATGTAATAACAAGATATTCTCTGTCTTTGGTAATCCCTTATCTTGCATCCAATGATAAGTAGCTTGGCTTATTTGCTCTACAGTAAATTTACCGCTTTGATTACTTTCCTGAGCTTTACTCTTTTCCAGCTCTTTATTATCTAGACCTTTATTAACAGGCAAATAACCAAGTTTAACTAATAATTCACCCAGTTCATTCATTGCTGCTGGCGGGATCTCAATGTCTTTCAAATCGGAACTCCACAGCAGGCTTAATACGTCATGATTTGCTTTCGCTTGTTTGTAGCGTGTCATTGCTGTTTTATAGGGTGCTTCACATACTGCATCATCAGGTGCTTTTTGACATATATTGAAATACGTTGCGTACATTTTATATTCTAGAGCCATCGTCGCGAATGATTGGTCGATCAACGGCTCGATTATGTCATTAGGGAAATCAGCGGAGTCTTCATTGACTATCTCATTTGTAAAGGCCACTGCATTTTGATCACTGTCTTGCAACAATGACGTCGTATTTGAACAGCCAACTAACAATAGGCTCGCTGCACTGAATAGCGTTGTAATGAGTATTTTTTTCATTGCGTGTACCTTTATTTAAATTTTATTTTCATGGCGTCGGCGTTAATCTTTTTATGCACGTTATAACCCATGCTCACTACGATCATCATGATGTATTGGTCGATATGACTGAAGAATTGTTTCCAACCACCACACAGGTAATTTAAGCCCGATTCACCGTCTAAGGTTTTGATAAAACGGTTTTTAGGACATTCACCGAAACACGCAAATTGATATTCACATTCACGACATTGTTTCGGTAACGTTGCTTCTTTAGCACGACCAAATTTTTCCTGTCCCGCTGAAAATTGCATATCTTCTAGCGCTTTATCTTTGATGTTACCGAGCTTATATTCAGGGTAAACGTAGTGATCACACGAAAATACGTCGCCATTGGCTTCGATAGCCAGACCTTTGCCACACATAGGAGCAAGGGTGCATAATGGGTTTACACGCCCCATCCACGCTTCGATACTGGCTTCAAAGTAAGGTACGTTTATTTGACCGATATCGTTGTCTAACCATTCGTCAAATACGGTGCACAGGAACTTGCCCCATTGCGCCGGTGATACGCACCAACTTTCAACAACAGAGTTTGGGTGACTTGGATCCATTTCAGGCATGCCTTGGAATATGACTTCTTCATTTTTCCAATGTTGTGGTGCGGTCGTTTTAAAGCTTTTTGGTTCTACAATCGGGATAAATTGCATTTGCTTTGATTTAACGTCATCGCGTAAAAAGCGATATATTTCCAGTGCGTTATCACCAGTTAAATTATTAACACAAGTCAGCGTGGCAAAATTGATGTTGTATTTATGCAGGATCTTGATGCCCGCAAATGTTTGCTTAAACGTACCTCGTCCAGCTCTGTTTACACGGTAGGTATTGTGGATCATTTCTGGTCCATCAATGCTAATACCGACCATGAAGTTATTCTTTGCTAAGAACTTGCCCCATTCGTCATTAAGTAAAATGCCGTTGGTTTGCATGTTGTTTTCGATAGTGACATTCTTTGGTGCGTATTTTTTTTGCAAGCGCACGACGTCTCTAAAATAGTTAACACCCAGTAATGTCGGTTCGCCACCTTGCCAATGGAAAACAATTTCTGAATGGTTTTGTTGCTCGATATAAGTGCGAATATAATCTTCTAACATGTCGTCTTTCATGACAGGTTTACAGCCATCTTTATCACCCAGCAGTTCTTCTTTACTGAGGTAATAGCAATATTTGCAATCAATGTTACACGCTGAGCCAGTCGGCTTAGTCATGATGTTCATGCGCTTAGTCGGCTGATGCGGGTTGTACATGTTCACGTCTTTTTTAGCTGTTAGCTTATCTGTCATGGTTTGTAGATTGTTAGTCATGTTATCTCACTTAATTATCGATGCTGTGGTGTAGGTAGTAGCAAACTCTCCTTAGTTTGTAGTAACGAGCTACCTAAGCAGCTCGTTACTTGTGCATAATCAATTAGTCATGATTATTGGTATTGCGCACGTTCCCAAATTTGCATTTTCTCTACAATCTTATCGATTGAGAATGAACCAGGTACTTGACGTGGTGGGAATTCATTAAAGGTATTTAACCACTGGAAAGTATAACCAGCGCCCATATACATGTACGGTAGATGTTCAACCATCCAAGTTTCATATGCACCAGCAGTATCAAATGCTGATTCATACGGGTCTTGACGTAAGTTGAATACATACGGCAGACGACCTTCTGTCATCGGACAGCGCCATGCTTCAATACCGTGACACTCTTGGTATGAATAAAGAATCTTCCAATCACCAATACGTACACCAGCAACATCACCGCTATCAGTACCATAAATAAAGGCTTTACGTGGCCAATCTTTATTGTCATCAGCTGTTGTTGACTTGCCTTCGATAAGTTTTGGTAATAAGTTGTAACCATCTAAATGTACTTTGTACTTCTTGCCGTTTAACTTAGTACCTTTTTTCAGGTCAGCAGCGATTGTTGGTTCGCCAGCCGCAGCAAGGAATGTTGTAGCCCAATCATTGTGCGCTGCAATTTCATTAACCACTTGACCCGCAGGGATCTTAGCTGGCCAACGTACCATAGCTGGTACACGGAAACCGCCTTCCCATGTGGTGTTCTTCTCGCCTTTAAAGCGTGAAGTACCACCATCAGGCCAAGACCATTTTTCTGCACCATTATCAGTGGTATACAATACAACTGTATTATCAGCGATCTTAAGATCATCCAACTTATCCAGTAACACACCAACCATGTTGTCGTGCTCTACCATGCCGTCGCCGTATAAACCGCCACGCTTAGATAAACCTTGGCTTTCTTCTTTTAGATGCGTCCAAACGTGCATACGAGTGGCATTAAACCAAACAAAGAAAGGTTTCTTTTCTTCATGTGCACGGTCAATGAAATCAAGTGCTGAAGCAAGGAACTCTTCATCAACCGTTTCCATACGTTTCTTGGTTAACGCACCAGTATCTTCAGTACGGCCGTCAGCATAAGAATGAATTACACCACGTGGGCCAAAACGTTTCTTAAAGCCAGCGCCTTTAGGGTAATCTGCGTGTTCCGGCTCTTCTTCTGCATTAAGGTGGTATAAGTTACCAAAGAATTCATCAAAGCCATTCGCTGTTGGTAGCTGTTCAGGGCGGTCACCTAAATGGTTTTTACCAAACTGACCAGTCATATAACCTTTGTCTTTCAGCATCACCGCAATCGTTGGATCTTCTTGACGCATGCCTTGGGTAGAACCCGGCATACCGACTTTAGTAAGACCAGTACGGATTGGATGTTGACCCGTAATAAATGCAGCACGACCAGCAGTACAAGATTGCTCGCCATAGTAATCGGTAAATAACACGCCTTCATTGGCGATACGGTCAATGTTTGGTGTAAAATGACCTGCTTGTCCATGCGTATAAGCACTGATGTTATCAATACCAATATCATCGCCCCAAATGGCTAAGATATTAGGACGGCTTTCATCGGTGGTCGCAAAACTTGCTGTTGCAGTAGAGGCAAGAACAGCACCTATCGACAATTGCAAAAACGTCTTATTTTTAAACATAATAATGTCCTGTGATTGTTTTACTAATTTGTGAATAAAATCATCACCGGCTATTCTCCATGTGCTAAGGTACTCAGTAAGCAGTAAATTTACTGAATAAAATAGTCAATTGATTTACATCACTGAAATCATAATCCAAGATCACAAAGTATGTTTTGCAGTACTTTTACGCTAGTGCTTTTAATCAATTGCTTTAATCCTAGCACTGCAACACTCCCACTTGCGTGTTAAACATGGAACGAATAATGCCAGAATCGACTAATACTGATTTCGAACAACTGCTAATGAATCAATCTGCGATGATGATTTCTAGCAAGCCAAAAGATTTTAATCACCTCTGGCAAAAAATATCATTGGATGTATTGGATTTTTTTAATATTGATAGGCTTACACTGTTTCCTAACTCGATGATCTTACTTAATGATGGTAAAACGGAGTCGGTCGAAAAAGCCGGAATTCCGCCATTAATTAAGCAGCATTTTATTGATGGTAATTATCAGGACTACTTTAAGTTATTAAAAACTAAGCATGATTGGATCAGCTTTACAGCACCACAATTGCAAAAAGACAAGTGTTCGGTGTTAAATAAGCTGTATGATCAAGGCGGACGCTGGCATTGCATTATTCCGTTACAATTGTTTGGTCAACAATGGGGAGCGCTGTCTTTCACTCGATTTGGCGATAATGATCAGCCGTTAGGTAATGAGGGTTTGAAACGCCTGAAGCTATTGTGTGAAATGTGGTTATGTTATTGGCAGCATTCAACGCTTGCCCGTAATTTACAGCAAGATATAAATGAAAATGAAAAGTTACTACTGCTGAGTAAAAAGCAGTGTGCGGTTCTGGCATTGTTGGCGCAAGGTGATAGTGCCAAGCAATGTGCAGAGAAACTATTCTTAAGCCCACGCACCATCGAATCACATAAATATCGCATGTTAGATATTCTAGAACTGGATAAACCTGCAGAACTGATCCAGTTTGCACTGCGTAACGGTTTAGGTATTTCCAGCGACTAACAAAAAATCAGTAATTCTACTGCTTAATCCCTTCTTTATGTCATTTATCATTGCTGCACAATTTATGTTACGACTTGCTATTAAAATTAATTAATAGTGATCGTCATAGAATGATAATCCAGCAATGATAAATCGATAATCATAACGCTTAATGTTGCGCTAGCTAAATATTGTGCGAGCCAAATATAGCACTAGCAAATGTACCAGCGATTAAAATCGATAATCAACACCGACAGAGACTGTAACTTCTTCTGATCTTTCTTCACCATCAGATAAGTTGCTTTTTTCGGTTTGGATCTTCATCGCATCATATTTGACTTCAAGCATGATGTTAATGGTCTTATCGGCAACGTGAGTTTTGATACCTTGTACCCACATAATATTAGCCACTTGCATATCAACGCCTGAATATGATGAACCAAGATTGACATTGAATACAGAAAAGTGAGTTTCGTTCCAAGGGTGTACCGCATATAGGTTTACGGAGCCAAGATGAGCATCATTACCTTTCAGTGTTTGCTGAATATCAGAATCACTTACTGAAAAACCACTCACTGATAAGGGTGAACCAGCCATGCTCGAATTAGCGAGTTCGGACAGGTCTGCGGTTTTAAAATCGATATAAGTATAATTCAATGAAGGAAAAAACAATGTGCCATCATCACTTTCTAACGGCAGCATATAACCTGCGGTGTACATACCGGCAGCATCGTCTAAACGATAAAGATCCATGTATGCACCACCAAAACGGTCAAAATGAGCCGCACGAACTCGGGCATTGTTAGACTGAGTGTAATATTCAGCGAAACCGATTGTTTGCGATATATCACTGGTTAAGCCACTAGCACCACCACCAGCAAGTAGCTTTAATTCACCAGCGTCACTGGCAAATACCGCGGCTCTAAAGTTACTGTTTCTCGGGTCTGCATCATGGTACTCCTGAGACTCATTAGCGAACACACTTGGACTACATGCAGCGCTGATCACACTAGCTGCGATTAAAGATAATAACGTTTTATTCATACTCATGACTTTCTCCAAATAACGATATAACAAGTCGATTAACTTGGTGGGGAATATGAATGAAGCAGGCATTTAATACCACTTATAGCCGCTATTAGCGATGCTAATAAAAGCACGAACACCGTGATGGAAAAGACTTATGCATAAAACTTATAATGAAAAAATAAACCTGAATTACCTGCGTATATTTAATGCTATTTATCAGGCTAAAAGCACCACTGTTGCAGCGAAAAAATTAGGCGTGACCCAATCTGCGGTCAGCCAAACATTAGCAAAACTACGTGCATTTACTGGTGACCGTTTATTTTATTCAGCCAATAATGAGTTAGCTCCGACACAACGCGCGATCCTAATTAATGAAGGTTTAAACGAGAATATTCAAGCGATAGACGACTTATTATTACCGGTGAGTTTTTTTGAGCCTGAACATTTTAATGGTGAGCTTACGGTGGCGGTATCAAGTGTATTTCTAGAAAGTTTTGCCACCGAATTCACTACTTCAATCATGTTTGAATCTTTGCCTAATGCCAAAATAAATGTCACTACGTGGACAGAAAACACCATGAAAGACATGATTGAGGGCCGTGTACATATGGCGATGAATTTCGATCCAATCAGCACACCAAAATCGATACGCTGCATTCCATTAACCCAAAGCCAAGGCATGGTAGTGGCTCGAAAAGATCACCCTTGGGTTACAGGCGGTATGCAACAATCTGAGTTCAATCAATATCCACTGGGCGGCTGTCTATTACCCGATACCCTTGAAAGTGAATCCTTGTTCCAGTCTCGTGATTTTAAGTCATTCGATTTAAAATATCGTTCAGCAAGCATGTCAGTGCTTAACTGCTTGGCCAAACATTCAGATATTCTGGCGCTCACAGAAACATTATCCGCATCTGTTTGCGACGACGATATGATATGCATCCAACCGCAATGGCTGAATGACAAGCTACCGAACAAAATCAATCATGCATTCTATTATCTTGAAAAAAACCACCACGTTCCTTTATATAAATTTAGCGCTGAAATTGTTAAAAAAGTAATCGAAGATAAACTAGAGCAAGTGCGTAGCCGCACCCTAATGGTTAGTTAACATCATGTTAACTATTATATAGACATACTGACGCCGTAATAACTGTCTTATTAATACAAACTTGATTAGACTGGAAATCATTCCCTTTTTAGCGGTAGGACAGGCATGAAAAAAGATCTCTACAACACATTAGATCTGAATTTATTAAAGGTCTTTCTGATCCTTTCTCAAGAACTTAACATGAGAAAGGCATCTGAGCGATTGTTTGTGTCTCAGCCTGCGATCAGCCAGTCATTAACCAAATTACGCCATCACTTTGATGATGAGCTGTTTGTCAAAGTACCAACAGGACTCAAAGCCACGCCATTTTCAGAAGCCCTCGCGACCTCCATTGCGCCCCACTTAAATGGCTTAGCTAACAGCATTAATCACAGTCTAAAGTTTGACCCTGCAACACTGGATACATCGCTTAAAATTGCCCTATCCCCTGTCGTATTGTCATGCCTGTCAGGTTCGCTTTATCAAGCACTTAAAGCATCAGCGCCCAATGCCAATATTGAATTAGTGAGTTGGTCGCGTTCTACGCTTGAAGACATTCAGAAAGACGGTGTATACCTTGGCATTAATTATGACATTCCCACACCGGCAGAAGTTTATAGCAAGCAGTTAGCTGACCTACGCGGCCAAGTGATTGTCAGAGATACCCATCCAATCAAGAGCACACTGACCACCCCTGATGATTATGCGGGTTATGAAATTGCCTCGATGATATCGCCCGGTTGGAATGAGAGTTTTAGCCTAGCAGCTGAGACAATGAAAGCCCATGGCTTGGAACATAAGGTAGGCTTTCGCTCTGAATTCATCATGGTATTACTGGATATTATTCAACATACCGACATGTACTTACCCCACACCAATTTATTCCCAATTCAGCAATATCCTAACCTGCGCGCCCTCGATGTGGAAATTCAAGGTGAAGCTTTCTATATTGACGTTTACAGCTATAGCCATACTAGACACCGTAATAGTGCCCTATTCAACTGGTTACATGCGTTAATATCAGGTGTGATTCAAACACAATTACAGCTCAATCATAAGTAACGCTTATCAGCCATATAAGGCATAACGTTTAGCCCGGCGCCGGATATTTAAATAGTATTAACGAAAAATTATTACTCTTTTAATACAGGCGCATCCTATGCATAAGATACTTATTCCGTTACTCCTGCTCAGTTCAACATCTGCGTTAGCTAATACAGTGCATATTTCTCCAGAAATAAAAATTGGCCCCTATGAGGGAACGGGTATCTCTGGTGCGGGCCTGCAATTAGGTTTGACAGATACCTTCGGCTTGGATGCCGTCTATTTATCTTACAGCCATACTTCAGCACAGTTTTTATATCTTGATAACGACAGATTAAAAACATATCGAATTGGGGCGCAAAAGCAGCTCGTAAATAAACCTAAAATGTCACTACAACTAGAAGCGGGTTGGGTCGAGTATGAGGGTAAGCAAAGACGATTTGGGAGTAACGATATGAGATATTCAGAAGCGACTGGTGTCAGTATCTCGGCGAGTTGGGTTATTGCAGTAACGGATAATATTGCCTTCAGAGCAGGTACCGATATTAACTATATTGACCGAGATAAAACGTTTTTACCCTATGACCTTAGCGCAATGTTCTCAACTGGCATCATCTTTAGTTTTTAATGTTCGCTCATCATACAAATATCTGTAGGGAACATATCCCCTACAGACTTATATTTACGTCGCGATTCATCGTATTATTTAATAATCGACACACCGTCAACTTGCGCTACAGTGCTCGCTTCAGTACGTTCGATGGTTTTAACCAGCACTGATTGAATTGTTTCGTCTTCGCGCGCATCACTTTTACTTAAAAACTTTTGCGCTTGTGGTGCAGCGCCTTCTTCTAACGTGAATGTCATCACAACTTCTGTTGCAGCATCAGCCGTTGCACCAAAGTATTCTATCGATACCATTGGATAGCCTTTAAAGCCTTTTTTAACTAACTTTTCGATACGTTTTTTTGCTTTATCTACATTCATTTATCTGGATCCTAAGGGGCATGAAACCTGAACCTATATAGTACAAGATATCTGGTTATTATCTTAATTATATTTCAGCAATTAAACCGTATATATCGATACGCTGTCATACAACTTATTGGCTTCAGTATTAAGCACATTAGACTGTTCGTTAGCATCAATCGAGTTGTCGGATAGAATATCAGAGACACTATTAATATTATTTACGTTTTCAGAGATCTCACCTGTTACCGCTGTTTGCTGCTCAACAGCCGTGGCTATCTGCGTCGACATATCAGAAATTTTCTGGATAGACACATTGATGTCATTAAACGATTCAGCGACAAGATCGGATTCAGATACGGTAGACAAGGCTAATTTCTCACTTGATTTCATCAGTACAGTAGCTTTACCAACAATATCTTGCAGTGTTTGAATGGTATTTTGGATCTCACCAGTAGAGCGATGTGTTTTTTGCGAAAGTGTACGCACTTCATCAGCGACCACAGCAAAACCTCGTCCTGCGTCCCCCGCTCGGGCAGCTTCAATAGCAGCATTTAGCGCGAGTAGATTCGTCTGGTCTGCTATCGTTTGAATGGCGACAAGTATGCTATTAATTTCTAATACGTGCGAATTTAACTCTTCGACTACATCCGATGTCTGTTTTATCTCGCTTGATAGATTGCTGATCGACTTGATAGAACCAGATATGATAGCCATCCCTTTTTGTGCACTTTCAGAAGATGCTTGCGCTGAATTGGCAGCCTCTTCGGCATTACGCGCGATTTCAACCGTTGCCGTCGTCATTTCATTAACGGCCGTAGCGACCATGGAAACTTCAATTTGTTGCTCTTTGATGATGTTACTGTTTTCATGTGATTTTGCTTTGCTTATTTCTGCCATAGATTTAAGCATGGTTGCTTGATTTTTTACTTCGGCAACTAAAGAACGCTGACTTTCAGCTACATCATTAAAGGCTTGGCTCAACTCTCCGATTTCATCTTCATTACTCGCATCTAAGCGGTGAGTAAGATCACCGTCCCCTGCCGCAATTTCTTTTAACGATTTTGTAACCGCAAATAATGGGTTTAATAATTTTTGAATAAATAAGAACATAAACAAAGACACAATTAAACTAACGCCTAATGCCGCGAATAATTGTACAAAGGCATTATCTCTAATATCTTGGGTTATACTTGATCTATCAATAACGATAATGGTTCTGAGGTTTGTGCCTTTAATTGGCGCAACATATACAACACTGTCGATGCCATTAATCATGTCATTATAAAGCTGAGGTTCTACATTATTTAAATATTTATTATCTAACGAGATATCGGTTAAGCGCTTATTAATAAGGTGTGTATTCACATCAGCAAAGATTTCACCTTGGTTAGAAACCACAAAAATCTTACCGTTTCCGGGGATAAGCATTTGCGCTAGATTAGAAATTAAAATATCAATTTTTACATCCGCACCTATCACCATATAAGAATTATAAAATGTCATCGCTCTACTCATCGAGACGACTCTATGCCCTGTCGCTGCGGCAACGGTCGGCGTATCCATAAAAATATTATCCATTGAGGCATTTTTATACCAACCCCATTCTCTCGGATCGTTATTGCCTTCTGGCAGGTCAACATCATTCGCATTCTTCTGCTGACCATCAGGATAAGCAAAAAATACATTTTCAAAACGTCCTGCATTCTTGATTATTTTTAAGGTACTACGGAGCATCATTAATGGCGTTTTTTCAGGCATACTATCCAAGGTATCTGATTTAGAATTCAACCAATCAGTTAGCGATTTATTATATGAATTTGCCGTACTTTCGATTCTTGATAAAGTCTCATTTTCAATTCTATGCTTAGACGAAAAGTAGCTTGTTGTACCGACGGCTCCGGCACCAATAAAAACAGCAATAGAAGCGGTTAATACCAATCGAGCTTTCAAGGTTATCTTGTTCATTTTCATATTACGTTCCAAATCATAGGCAAGAATGAATGCTATATCTGTTATCAATTAACAGTCATCATGCTTATATAACTAGTCCCGTACATGAGCATGATACTCAGAACGAAAATATTACCTTAGATTTGTTTTATGCAACGAAAACGAATGTTGAGTTGTGACTGTCACCTAACAATGTAGGGCTCTTTTCTTTCGTTTGTTAATTAAAACGAAAGTTATGTGGACAATAATAACGCAATATAGGGGGAATACAGTGAGGTTAGTACTGCCAATACGAGTATATCGGCAGTCATTATTACAAGTAACTAAGACGAACAGCTCAGCACCATTTTACGTCCCCACTCAGGTGGTAATGCTGCAAGCTTTTCGAACTCGGAATGTTCGGCAAACGGGTCAGCTAACACAGCCATTAATTCATTAACTAAGCTGTAATCATAATTAGCGGCTTGTTCAATTGCTTGCTGCGCTAAGTAATTGCGTAAAATATACTTAGGGTTCGTTTGATTCATGCGTATTTTACGCGCCTCATCAGCACTTGATTCTAACACTAAACGCTGTTGATATTGCGCGGCCCAGCCATCAAACGCTTCACGGTCAATAAACTGGTCACGTATCGCTGTATTTACCGCGCCTTCAGCACTATTTACAACAGCCTCAGAGCTATCAAAATCACCTAACAGGCGGAAGAAGTGGCTGTAATCTACACTGCTACCGGCTAATATTTCTAATAGATTTTTAATCAGCTCACCGTCACCATCTTGCACTTGCTGTAAGCCCAATTTAGCGCGCATTAGCTGACGTAACTTAGCCAAGAAAATATCATCGTAGGTTTTTAGCGTTTCATTCAACGCCGCAATATCCATGAACGGTGTTAACGAGCGACCTAACGCCATTAAGTTCCAGTAACCTATTTGTGGCTGCTGATTAAAGGCATAACGACCTGAATAGTCGGTATGGTTACAAACATAGCCAGGATCGAAATTATCCTGGAACGCGAACGGGCCATAATCAAAGGTTTGTCCCAAAATCGACATATTATCGGTATTCATCACGCCGTGAACAAAACCAACCGCTTGCCAATGTGCCATCAACTCTGCAGTTGTCGTCACGACTTGTTTATAAAATGCTAGGTAAGGTACTTCTGCATCGAGCGTTTCAGGGAAGTGCTGCGTCAACGTGTAATCCAGCATCAACTTTAAATCGTCTAAACGCTGAGTATAATAAAAGTGTTCGAAATGACCAAAACGCACATGTGATTCAGCAACACGCACAACCATCGCGGCTTGTTCCACTTGCTCACGCATAACGGCATCACTACCGACCACTACGCTTAATGCTTGCGTCGTTGGGATCCCAAGACCTTGCATCGCAGCACTGCATAAATACTCACGAATACTTGAACGCAATACCGCACGACCATCACCTTGACGGCTGTAAGGGGTTTTACCCGCGCCTTTTAAATGCAGATCCCACGTTGTGCTATCAGCTGTTTTAACTTGCGCTAACCCTTTTACCTGTGCTAACAACAGGCCTCGACCATCACCTAAATCAGGATTGTAATGACCAAACTGATGACCAGTGTATTTCATTGCCAGTGGCTCAAAACCGCTTGGTAGGTAATTACCCGAGCATAACTGCAATAACGTATCACTGTCGACTGCTACATCTTCTAAGCCTAATAACGCCATGACTTGTGGATTGAGGCTGACCATTTTCGGATCACTGATCCCATCAGGCATTTGTTTGTTATAAAAATGCGCTGGTAAGCTCGTATAATGGTTATCGCATACAAGTGCATCGATGCCGTCTTGATTTATCGCTTTGCTCACGGTGATCCTTAACTGTCAAGCTGATACAAATATACCCAAATTATTGCTCGGTATCGAATTGAACACATGACATGACAACACCTGACAACACTTTGGGTATATGATTTATTCTTTACCGCTAAAATCCATAGAAATAGAGTTAATACAGAAACGCTGGCCTGTTTCTGTCGGTCCATCAGGGAATACATGGCCTAAATGCGAATCACAGTGACTGCATGTCACTTCAATGCGTTGCATCGCTAAGCTGCTGTCTTCGGTATAGATCACTGCGCCGTCTTTGATTTCTTTATCAAAACTTGGCCAACCGCAACCTGAATTAAACTTGCTGTCGCTGGTAAATAACTCGCTACCGCAGCACTTACACTTGTATACGCCCACATCGTTATTGTTTAGTAATGTGCCTGTGTACGGATGTTCAGTGCCTTTTTTACGGCATACGTAAAACTCTTCATCAGTTAATTGCGCTTGCCACTCGGCATCGGTTTTAGTTGTTTCATTGTTCATAACGTGGTTATCCTCAGGGTTAATGAGTTGATTGTAAGCGGCCGTACAACGTTTGATAAAGCCCTTCAACCTGTAATAGTTCATGATGTTGTCCTGACTGGCTAATTACGCCATCGTCGAGCACATAGATCAAATCAGCCTGTTTAATGGCGCTGAGTCTATGGGCAATAATTAATGTCGTTCTGTCTTGTAAAAATTCACTCAGGTTATGATGTAAACGACTTTCAGTTTCAGTATCGAGAGCCGATGTTGCTTCATCAAACACCACCATTTGTGGTTTACTTAATACCATTCTGGCAATGGCTAAACGCTGACGTTGACCACCAGAAAGACGTACACCATTACGTCCGACTAAGGTCTCTAATCCATGACCAAGTTGTTGTATTGTGTCAGCCATTTCAGCAACTTGCAGCGCTTTCCACAGTTCATCATCGCTAAATTGATGGCCCATTGATAAATTTTCACGGATCGAAGTATTAAACAAGATAGGTTGCTGTAATACCGTGGCAATGTTCTCACGTACTTTATCATAACCAACTTGATTCAGCGGCACATCATTAATTAAGATCTCGCCTTGCTGTTTCTCGTATAGCCCTAATAACAGCTGTACCAATGTTGATTTACCACCACCACTGACTGCAACAATCGCTACTTTCTTCCCTTTCGGTATGGTTAAATTTACATTACGGATAACTTTGTTTTCAGTATTATAACCAAAGCACACATCTTTAAATTCAACACTCACGCCGTCTTGATCCGCAAATGGATCTACGACACAGGGATGTTGTGGCTCTTGGGTTAATTCAAATACACTGTTTAAACGCTTCAATGCTGCTGACGCCGCAAAGTAAGTATATTGAATACTTAATAGCTCCTGCACTGGGCCCATCATAAACCAAAGATAACCAAATACTGCGAAGATCTGACCGATAGTTAAATCAGCAAACACCACCATTAACATCGCAATCGCGCGGAACACTTCGAAGCCAATCAAAAAGATCGTAAAGCTTAAACGGTTAACCGCATCGGTTTTCCACTGCGACTGGATCGCGCTATCACGCAATTCACCGGCAGCATCAATGACACGACTAAAATATTGCTTTTCACGCTGCGCTGTACGTAATTGTTGGATTGCATCTAAGGTATCAATCAAGGCTTCTTGGAAAGCTTCAAACGCCGCATTTTCACGGGTTTTTAAGTTTTTAACTCGCTTGCCGAATGACCGAGAAAAGTAAATCACTGCTGGATTCAGCAATAAGATAATCAACCCTAACTGCCAATCTATCCATAATAAAATAGCCGCAGTACCGAGGATCGTGAGCATACTAACCAGAAATTTAGACAAGGTTTCAGCCAGGAATTTATCGATTGTTTCCACATCAGTTATACAACGAGAGCTGATCGCACCAGACCCTTGAGTTTCATATTCAGTTAATGATACCAAGGGTAAATGGTGCATCAATTTATCACGAATGTAGAAACTTAAATGCTTACCGATAATGGTAAATTGCCTTGCTTGCCAAACTGATAAAACAAGGCTGGATAGACGTAAGCACACCACAAGGCCAAGAATAGCTAAAATATATAACTGTGGTCCCCACCATGATTCTGGAAACATATTCTGCATTGCTTGTACTGCAGCACCAGGTTTCTCTAACAACACCTCATCCACCAGCAAGGGCATCATCAACGGAATTGGCACACTGACTAAAGTGGCAAATACGGCAATAATATGCGCGCTGATCAAAGGTTTCTTATGACGTAATACCCGTTCACGGATCAACTTCCAGCTGATCAGATTGCCTCGACGGCCTGGATTATGCGGTGAAGTATCTTGGTCAGACGCGTGTGTTGATGATTGCGCTTGTTGCGGATCTTTTAGATCGTCTTGCTGTTGAGATTGAGAAGTTGTTTTTATCATAATGCTCTAAAACCACGTCACCCTTAAGTTGTTACGAATGATTATCAATTGCAATATTATGCCGTAGATTCACTCGCAACAACAGCTTTAATGCCTGCACTGTGCAGCTTAATACAGATATCACCCTGTTTAAAAGCGATAGTCGGATTGGCTAATTGCTCACCTTCCACGTGTGGCGCTGAACGCTTAACTTGAATACTGCTGTCATTCGTTAGTACTGTATCAATGTTAGGATTAATTAAACGCAATGCGTAGTCTAATTCGTCCATACTCGTGGCATTACCAGGTACCACAAGTTCAATATGTTCCCAACCCTGTTGTGGGTAGTGTTTCCCAGGTAGCGGCAGTTCCACACAATCAATTTGCCAATCACCTAAGATTAACGGCTCATCTAAGACGATAATGTAAATAGCACGACCGTTGACAACATTGTCAGAAATCACCTTACCACGTTGTTTAAAATCAACTAATAGCGCTTCTGCCAACGCAATATCATTGACGCGTAAAGCCACATGATCGCACCATAAGGCCTGCGAATTCGAATCTGATTGTTCGAGTAAACCGAGTTGGTCTGCAAAAGCGATGATGGCGTTAGAGAATGCGGACCACTGCTCGGTTAGATGTTGATATTGCATGGTAATTCCTTCTTAAAATTGTCCGCTAATGATACCACAGCAGCCATTTTTAATGAGTGGTTTATAAAATAACCATTTTTGATACAGTGCAAAAAATTGAAATTTGCTACTAATAAGCTCAAAAACACAGAGCTTTTAGGACATTATCCTGTTAAATTAAAGGAGATTTCTTTATTTACTTTTCATAATTACTTTTCATAATTGACTTTTAATTATAAATAATAGGGTGTGCTAATGAATAACGCTTTTGATGCAGTAAAAAGTGCTCGTCGTAAAAACAAGCTGAAACGTGAAATCTTAGATAACGCGAAGAAGATCCGTGATAACCAAAAACGTGTTGATCTACTTGATAACCTTCTTGATTATCTTTCGCCAGAAATGACTCAAGCAGAAATTGTTGAAATCATCGGCAACATGAAATCAGATTACGAAGACCGTGTTGATGACCATATCATCACAGGTGCTGAATTATCTAAAGAACGCCGTGAAATCAGCAAAAAAATTAAAGCTATCACGAAAGCAGTTAGCGACAAGTAATAACTCAATAGACGCAAAAATTAAAATATAACAAGAAATCGAACGCTATACCCCTACATGATAATCTGCGCCAGAATAGCTTTTTATAAATCACTTTTATAAAAAAGTTATAAAACATAATAAGCGGATATCAACATTGAGATAAACACCAGATACACGAGTTTACTGCTTGGTCTGGTGTTTTATCTTAATACTTATCTACACAATATTACTTTAACGCATAACAATGCTAATCTAGCTATCTCCTAGCCAATTAACCGCGATCACCATGAAACGATTACTTAAACTACCTTCTAAAGAAAGTCCATTTGTGTTTCTCGCCCTTGCAGGCATAGTCATGACCATGACTTTCTCGGCTTGGAATGCACTACTAAATAACTTTGCTATCGAGAATGCCGCGTTTACTGGTGCTGAGATAGGCACACTGCAATCTATCCGTGAAATCCCTGGATTACTGGCTTTCACTGCCGCGTTTGTATTACTGATATTAACCGAACAGGTATTTGCGATTATCGCCTTGTCGTTACTCTGTATTGGTGTGGCGATAACCGGCTTTTTCCCATCGGTATATGGCTTGTATGCCACGACTGTGTTGATGTCTGTGGGTTTTCATTATTACGAAACCATCAACCAATCGTTAAGTCTGCAATGGTTTAGTAAAGCCGAGGCACCAGCCCAGTTAGGCCGCCTGCTCGCGATTAAATCTCTTGCCGCCCTCTTTACCTTTGCGGGTATTTGGCTCGCATTTACGGTGTTTGAAGCCGATTACATTACGGTATACATGATCTGTGGTTTGCTCGGTTTAGCCATCACTGCATGGTTAGCGACTCATAAACCAGAAGTCAGCCATGTTGAAGTACAACACAAAAAGCTGATCTTACGTAAGCGCTATAGCTTGTATTATTTACTGACATTTTTATCTGGTGCGCGTCGTCAAATCTTCGTCGTGTTCGCCGGGTTCTTAATGGTCGAGAAATTTGGTTATGGCGTTACCGAGATCACGGCACTGTTCATGCTTAATCACGTGATTAACCTGTATTTAGGCCCTAAAATTGGTGCTTGGATTGGCCGTGTCGGTGAGCGCCGTGCTTTAACAATTGAATACACAGGTCTTATCTTTGTATTTGTGGGTTATGCCTTGGTAGAAACAGCGGAAGTTGCTGCTGTGCTGTATGTTATTGACCATCTGTTCTTTGCTATGGCGATTGCGCTGAAAACCTATTTCCAAAAGATTGCTGACCCGAAAGATATTGCCGGTAGCATGGGCGTGAGTTTCTCGATCAATCATATCGCTGCTGTAGTTATTCCAGTTATCTTCGGTTTGATCTGGTTGTATGATCCCTCGTTAGTGTTTTACGCAGGCGCTGCTATTGCTTGTTTATCTTTAATCCTAAGCCGTTTTGTACCTGTTAATTATAAATAAAATAACTTTGGTTCGATAGTGAATAGAAAGTACATAGCGCATTGAATGACAGAATTGAATAACAGAATTCAGTAACGACGAAGCTTGGATATGATCAATATATCCAAGCTTCGTCGTTTACCGTAGTCGTTACTTAAACATCGTTGAATAACGCTTCATGACCATAGTCGAACCATCAATATTATCGACAAACTGTTGTGCTGCAGGCGCACTCATAAATGACGCCATCGACGCATCCGCTTCTTCTGTTGATTGCCAGTGCACAATCACCAACCACTCGCCATTTTCTCCAGCAGCCGACTCTCGTGATATAAAACCAGGCTGTTTAGCGACATGTTGGTCTTCAACCGCTTTATCAATTGCTGCGAACTCGGTATATGAAACCCCTTCGTTAAGCTTTAGCGTCACAATTTCAATAACGGCAGTGTCTGACGCAAACGCGGTAGAAACGGTCATAATCATAGTTAACAATACTAAGATTAATCTTTTAAAATAACGCATAATTAATATTCCCTCTGTTCAGGTAATCATAGCTTGGATTCAAAAAACTGATTAGTCTAGTTAGTTTAGAAACCAAATTTACCGTTATTATTTTTCCAGGCATCTTTCGCTAGGATTGGTTCAATAATGTCCCAGTGCTCTACAATTTTGCTGTTTTCAATTCGGAATAAATCATAGAAAGAAACCGGTTTTCCGGCAAAACTCCCCTCACTGATACTCAGTACAAAGTTACCTTCACCCAAGACGATATGATTTTGGCTATAAACCATTGTAATACCTTGTTTCGCCATTGCTTCCAGCGCCTGACCTAAACCTGAAAGGCCATCTGCAATGGCTGAATTGTGTTGCAGATAGTTAGCGTCACCGTCATCAATAAAACGACCAAGCTGGGCAAAATCACCTTTAACCAGGATCGTTTCAACAAAATCACCCACTAAGGCTTTATTTGCATCAGTCTTGTCTAAATCGCGCACTGCTGTTGGACCATCTAGCTGAGTGCGACCACTTGGGTTGGCTACGCTTTTCTCTGCCAAGTTATCCCAATGCTCGACGATTAGTCCATCTTCAAAACGAAACACATCAAAGCCAGCTTTAGGGCCAAAGAAATTGTAGTCGGTATGGGTAAATACATAGTCACCATCTTGGAAAGCACGTTTAACATCAACCTTTGCACTTCCTACTGGCAATGCTTGCAGTACCGCACCAAAACCAGCAAGACCATCCGCCACGGCGAGGTTATGTTGCGTGTAGTTATCTGGGTTCACATAAGCGGCAGCCTGTGGGTCGCCTGTTTCAATACTATTAAGCAGGGCTACGGCTTTATCTTTGTTAGATAGACTCATTGTATTATCCTCAGTTGAAACTTGACTTGTGCATGCTGTAGTCACTAACACAGTAGCGGCTAACATCGCTGAAATACCTTTTTTCATCATTCTTACCTCTCGTTGGAATGAGGTAATATTAATAAAAACAGCGATGCTTTACATGGTCAAAATCAGAAGGAAAATGGTCAATTACGAACCTTGATATTGTTTTTGAAAACGTGAGGGAGTAATCAAGGTATGCTTTTTAAAATACTTAACAAAATTACTGGCATCCTCAAACCCTAATTCATAAGCAAGCTGCTGGGTTGGCATGCCATGTAGCACCAGCCGTCTTTTCGCTTCTAAAATAGTGTAAGCATCGATGAGTTGTTTGGCGGTTTGATTAGTGGCCAACTTGCAGATCTGATTTAACGTTTTGTAGGTAGTGTGCAGTTGGTCTGCATAATAAGTCGCATCTCGGGTGCGCTGGAAGTTGGCGGCAAGCAGAGCCACAAAGTCATTGAATTTACCCAGTTGACTTTGGTTTAATTTATCATGATGATTCTCAGGCATGACTCGGCGCAGCATCAATGACAGCGAAGAAAACAGCAACATGACAATCAGTTCATTAGATTCCAGGTGTATTAGCTCTTTGCTAATTTCAGCCAACAGTTTTTCACTGCTGCTCATGGTTGCTGCGTCAGGAATAAAAACCGGCTGATAGGCGTACTCAAGGTGCGTAGGCGTAAACTCGGGCAACCGCATATTCATGAGTGCTTGATCGATAAATGCTTGCGTAAACAGCAGTACTTTACCTTGCGGTTTGTGGTTAAAATCAAATGCATGCACTTGGTTTTTTTGGACAAATATAAACGCGCCAGATTGATAAGGGTAGTTAACAAAGTCAATTAAATGAGCGCCCTCACCTTCTTCTATATGGATAATCTGATGAAAATCGACTCGGTGTGGTAACGTCGGATTATGAGTCAGGTTATCTTTGCCTTGATACAGCGTTGCTAACTCAATCACTTCAATTTCGTTGTTTGCCGTTTTAGTGTGATTAAAGCCAACTTCAGGGATGTTCATATCGCAGCACTGCTCTTATAACATTTTGATTATACTGCAGCCTAATGCATATTGATGTAATGCTCAAGCCACTGACTGTATATTGACACCACGGCACAGGCATAAAAATGTTAGCAACTACGCTGTCTGAACTTAGGATATTAACTCAGCCTTTAATGGTTAGTGGTAAAAACAAAACAGTACTGTACACTCACTAAATTGTTTTATTATCAGTAGTATATCGATAACAATAAAGCTATAAACATTAATAAATTAAAGGACTAAACTATTATGAAAATTCGTTTCCACCTTATCGCAGCACTCGCTATTACTTCACTATTCGGTTGCGGCGGCGGAGAGCAATCTCTAAAAGTAACGGCTAGTGCATATACCTCAAGTGTTGGCGAAACAGATTCAACGCCAAACCTTGCTGCTTGGGGCGATATTCTTAAACCTGGTATGAAGTCTATTGCTGTGTCGAGAGACCTACTCGAAATGGGTCTTACTCACAATCAAGAAGTGAGAATCGAAGGCTTTGAAGGGACTTACTTAGTACTGGATAAGATGAATAAGCGCTGGGAAAAGAAAATCGATATCTACATGGGTAACGATGTTCAAAAAGCAAGACAATGGGGTAAGCAGGAAGTTGTTATCTATTGGACTGTAGAAGAAGAAAAGTAGCGCTTAACGCCCTACCGATTTGATTCGATTTATATTTATTTCAATAAAAAACCTGAGTAACAGCTACTCAGGTTTTTTTATGCGCATAATTTCATGCTAACAGTCTGTAGCGTAAATCGCAGATATAAAAAAGGCTCATCACAGCTCTTTATTAGAAAGAGAGCTATGTGATGAGCCTTTTATTTACAAGCTATAAATCTTAAACCAAGCAACGTATTGCTTGGCTAAGAATAATTATTTGCTTGCGATGTATTCTTCGTAAGTACCGTCGAAGTTAACGATGCCGTTTGGAGTAATATCCCAGATACGTGTAGCAACTGTAGATACGAACTCACGGTCATGAGAGATGAATAGTAAAGTACCTTCATATTTCTCAAGCGCCATGTTTAATGACTCAATTGATTCCATATCCATGTGGTTAGTTGGTTCATCCATTAATAATACATTTGGTTTTTGCATCATTAATTTACCGTAAAGCATTCGGCCTTTTTCACCACCAGATAGAACACTTACTTTCTTGCTAATGTCATCATTAGAGAATAATAAACGACCTAGGTAACCACGAACAGTTTGATCGTCATCGCCTTTTTCTTTCCACTGGTTCATCCACTCCATAAGCGTCATATCTTCTTCGAAGTATGATTCATGGTCCTGTGCATAGTAAGCGATGTTTACGTTTTCAGACCATTTGTACTCACCCGCATCTGGAGTAAGTTCGTCTGCTAACATACGCATTAATGTTGTTTTACCAACACCATTGGTACCGATAATTGCGATACGCTCGCCAACTTCAACCATAGCTTTGAAGTCTGAGAATAACGGACCTTCATCAAAGCCTTTTGTTAGACCTTCAATTTCTAGTGCATTACGGTAAAGTTGTTTTTCTTGCTCGAAACGAATAAATGGCGTTTGACGGCTAGAAACTTTAACTTCATCAAGCTCAATTTTATCAAGACGTTTAGCACGTGATGATGCTTGTTTGGCTTTAGATGCGTTTGCAGAGAAACGAGCAACGAATGCTTTAAGCTCTGTAATTTGAGCTTCTTTTTTCGAGTTGCTTGTTAGTAGTTGCTCGCGTGCTAATGTAGCAGCAAACATGTAGTCATCATAGTTACCTGGGTAAACGCGTAGTTCACCGAAATCAAGGTCAGCCATGTGAGTACAAACACTGTTTAAGAAATGACGATCATGCGAGATGATTACCATTGTACTTTGACGTGCGTTTAGCGTTTCTTCTAACCAGTCAATCGTTGCGATATCCAAGTTATTCGTTGGTTCGTCAAGTAGTAAGATATCTGGATCAGAGAATAGTGCTTGTGCTAGTAGTACACGTAGTTTCCAACCTGGAGCAACTTCGCTCATTAGGCCGTAATGTAATTCTACTGGGATACCAACACCGATTAGTAGTTCACCCGCACGAGATTCAGCTGTGTAGCCGTCCATCTCTGCAAATTCACTTTCTAAATCACCAACACGCATACCATCTGCTTCAGACATATCTGGGTTAGCATAAATTGCGTCACGTTCTTCTTTCACAGTCCACATTTCTGCGTGGCCCATGATCACAGTATCAAGTACTGTATTTTTTTCGAATGCGAATTGATCCTGACGTAATTTACCTAGACGTTCGTTTTCATCAAGTTTCACGTTACCAGAGCTTTGATCTAAATCGCCACCTAGGATTTTCATGAATGTTGATTTACCACAGCCGTTAGCACCGATTAAACCGTAACGGTTACCGCCACCGAACTTAACTGAGATATTTTCGAAAAGTGGCTTGGCACCGAACTGCATTGTAATATTTGCTGTGCTAATGATAGGGAACGCTCCTGTCCAAAAATGGACTAAAATATAAATTACTGAATTTTAAGTTGGCGGAGTATATCACCTAATGTGATGTAAATCACGTAGTCTGATTGGTAAAATTGAAAGGATTTTAAAGTTAATACGGGATAATTGCAGTTTACTTTTAAAAGATTGATATTTGATGATATTCGCTATGATGGACAAAGCAGTGACAATCCGTTATCACTGCTTTTATTAGCAAGTAGCTGTAAGCAAACTATGGGCAATCGGTAATGATACCAGCGTCACCATCACTCAACGAGCTTGGCGCTGCAGTGGTATTTGCAGCGTCATATAAGCATGCACCCAAAGCAGTATCCAACTTGGGTCCAGCCATACCTGGCCCTGTAGTATAACCCCAAGAGTTTACCGAGATGATATCCCAAACATCGTTACCATTATATTGTAGCCAAGGACCACCCGAAGCACCGCCTGATAAACCGCAACTTGGTAACCACCAATTCACAGCACCTATCGTTGTCATGCCTTCTGCGCAATACATAAAGTGCGGGTCATCAGCATAGGAATAACCTAAACCATAGCTATATGTACCGTCCCCTTCACTATGTAGCGGAGCAATAAAGTTAATGTTTAGCGCAGGTACCGCGTCGGATAAAATATCAGAACTAGCTGTGTTACCACTGTGTGCGTCGCTATCATTGACAACATAATAGGCGTGGTCCCATTTTATATTATTCGGGAACGTAGTTTGCGCCCAACCTCTATCAACAACCCCAAATGCCGTGCTCCAGCAACCAATCACATCATTACTGCAGTTGGTATCTGTGCCTGTACCTGAATCACTTTGATTGGGGATAAACAACACATTACGGGCAAAGGCTTTATTGGTATCGTCATAAACACAATGCGCTGCGGTTAAAATGAGTGAGCGCCCAGTGGTCGAATTTTTTACAACTGTGCCAGAACACACATAACCGTTCCACTGTCTTTTAAGTTGGTCCGCTGGCATTTCAAAATAGATACGCCCTGCGGCCCACTGCACATCAGCACTAACATCTTGTCCGCTGATACTCCAATTGCCATTAACCACTATCTCTTCTGTTACTGGTGGTTCAGTAACACCGCTGCCACCATCGACATCAAAACAAACTTCAGGTGAGGTACTACGATTGCCGCCGCGTTTAGCGGTATCCCTTGCAGTCACGTACCAACACCATTCACCGTAAGTAAGATTTTGGGCTGCTGCAGTCCAACTATCAGTAGATGAATTCGCTGAAAAACTGTAATTCGTTGGGTTAGCTGTCGGGCCGGTGAGATAAAAATCAACCCGAGATACCGCGACATTATCGGTCACCGTCGCCGCCAATATAACCGAAGTATCAAGCTCACCAGCATCCGGTGATAGATTAGATATCACCGGCGCAGTAGTATCCCGACTACGCTTTGGTTTTCCTGCTAGTGGCTTCATGGTATGACCGTAAGGCATTAACTCACCCTGCTTAACCCGCATATAACCTTGCCCTTGCGGATCAATAAATAAGTCTCTGGGCACTGCTGCATGTCGCCGCGAGTTATCCCAATGTTGTAAAACACGAGTATGATTTGGATTAAGTCCCGCGTTTGGATTCGGAGCGGCAAAAGAGGTATTAATAAATAAAATAGGAAGGCTAGATATTACAATCAGACTGCTTTTAGCGAAGGCCATAATATTACTCACAATAATGGTAGCAGGGCGACGAGATCCTTCTCATCATCTAGCTTTGTAAGTATAGAGCTAGATTTAGCTTAAGCCACCGCAGTAGGCACTTGCGAGAATAGCAACCATGCACCAAGTAATACGAATACTGAACCCATGATCTTATGCTGGTAGATGTGGAAACGTTCATTGGCTAATAATGATTTACCTAATGTACCGACCGTGACTACCAGCAGTAAGTTAAACAACAAACCTAATACATTAAGCAGTAAACCTAGCGCTAGCATTTGTTCGCCAGATGAAGTCTCAATATTTGATGATACGAACTGGGGTAAAAACAACACAAAGAATAATAATGCTTTTGGGTTTAATAGATTGCTGAACACCGCTTTACGATACAATGAACGCGCCATTTTACTGGTTTGATTCACTTCAGGTGCCACTACCGAGCTAGTGCGTAAACAATCCCAACCCATTTTTAATAAATACAAACCACCCAAAAAATGCAGCGCTTTAAGGGCTATCGGGCTCATGGCGATCATCGCAGAAACACCCATCGCCGCTAATAACGTCAAGATAATACCTGATGTTGCGTTACCTAAGCTGGCAAATAATCCCACCTTGCGGCCATAGCTTAAACTTGAACTGGCAATTAATAACATGTCAGGACCAGGGATAAGTAATAACGCTACAACAGCAGTTAAATAGAGGGGTAAAATAGAGAAATCAATCATGAAGGGTTCGCATTACAAAAAAAGAAACTGGATTGTAATACAATTAGCGATATTTTCACCTACTTTTTAAGTTGTAGGTGAAATCAATAACCAAAAGCTTAACTGGCGTTAATAGATCGCGCTAGATTAATGGCGATCTAACGCATTTATGGCGGTATTTAACAGCGATTAAAATAGACGTCATTTAAATGAACGGTTATGCGCTAATAACACAAACGATTAAAAATTCTCTTTCATGTCCAGATAACAAGCGCGGATATGCTCGATTAACAGCTGCACTTTTTTCGCTGGCTTTCGGGTATACGGATACACGGCATAAATACCGATCACCTTGGCTGTTTGCTGTGATAGTACTTCCACCAGCTTGCCACTATCGAGTTCGTTATAAACCAAACATTTTGGTAAGTAAGCTAAGCCCTTCCCTGCCAATGCGGCTTGCTTTAACGCCACTGCATTGTTAGAACTAAAGTTACCCGATACTTTGACATTGTACGGGGCGTCATCATGAGTGAATAACCAATTGAATGCACCGCTAGTTTGGCAGGTATAACCGAGGCAATTATACGGCGCCAGCTGTTCGGGGAATTGCGGTTCACCTTGTTGCGCTAAATATTCAGGGCTCGCGCAAATCATCCAACGCGAATTAAAGATATGACGCGCAATCAAACTGGAATCTTCTAAATGACCAGTACGGATCACCAAGTCATAACCATCGGCAACCAAATCGACAAAGTCATTATTCATCGACATATCGACAGTTAGTCCTGGATGCTTTTCACAAAACTCAGACACGGCTCTCGCTAATAAAAGCTCACCGGAGATAGTGGGTACTGACATCTTGATATGACCCGCTAAGGTTTCACTGTAACTGGTCACGGTATCAAAGGCATTTTTAGCCGTTTGGGCGATACCTTTAGCACGGTAAAACAACATTTCACCGGCTTCGGTTAATGTCAGCTTACGGGTAGTCCGAAAGATGAGCTGCACACCTAAGTCTTCTTCTAATCGGCTGATACGTTTACTCACCACAGACTTAGTGACCTTGTTCGCTTCAGCTACTTTGCTAAATGAACCAAGTTCTATCACTTGGGTAAATAACACTAAATCATCAATTTGCGGCATGCAATTCTCGGTTTACTAAAATAAAGGGACGCTATAATTATACACGTAAACGCCCATAGATAACGAGGGCGTTTACGTAACAACTACATATCAGCAATAACAACATAAGCGGCATGAATAGGACCATGCACACCCACTACTTTGATTAACTCGATATCAGCGGTTGAGCTAGGGCCTGAGATAAAGTTAACACAAGACGGTAAACGCTCACCTGCTTGGGCTTTATCATGCAACACTTTCGCAGCTTGGGTAATACGCGGCACAATTTGGCTTTGTGGCACCAAGAATACCGATGTTTCAGGTAATAGGCTGACCGAACGACCATGCGATGCAGCGCTGTGCAATACCATCGTGCCCGACTCTGCTAGCGCTTGTTCTGCAAACACAATACCGACTTTCGCTTGTTCTGCTTGCTTGATATTAACGGCATGAGCTTGGTCAACATCCCAAGTATAAACATCATCAAACTGCAGTTTTAAGCAATTAGCCACGTCGAGTTCAGCCAAGCGGTTATCACCTGACACGACAATTTTACCGGCGCGGAAACCAGTACAAATACTGATTAAGGTTTCATGTAATTCAGCTTTAGTACAGCTCACACCTAATGAGTTTAAATTAGTCTTAGTAAACTCTAAAAGTGCATCAGCAAGTTGTTGTTGGCTAAAGTCTGCCATCACATCATGATGCGGGTTATGCGGCAATGGCGGACGAACAACGCCTTGAGTATTAATTTCGCGCCCCAGTTTAGATGCCAATGAACCCAAAAAACTATCGCGATTATGTATCTTAGCTTGCATAATTATTTCTCAACCTTGTCAGTGTTAGAGTAAAGGTTAGGTTTAGGGTTAACGATACCTGTCACAGCTGCCAACTCTTTACCTGCATCAGCAGCATCACGATTAGCAAACCAACTGCGGAATGACTCGCCATCTGGTTGTGGTAAGTCGCGGGCTTCAGTCCATTCAGCAACAGCGCCAACGTTAATCGGTAGCTTGCCATCTTTAATCACTTTCGGCGCCACTTTACCGCCCACCTTCATCGCCACGTTCCACAACTTAGGGCTGGAATTAAGGTAGTTAAAGGCCGATACCGTCATGCGTTCCGCCAATGGTGTGATCTTTTTAATCACCATTTTTTCACGGTGTTTTAATAACAAATCTGATAGTGGGATCTTAACCGGACAGACATCATTACACGCTTGGCATAATGAACAGGCATACGGTAAATCTTGGAAATCATCATAACCACCCAACAGTGGTGACAGTACCGCGCCAATCGGACCAGAGTAAATAGAACCGTAAGACTGACCACCAATGTGGCGATAAGCAGGACACGTATTCACACAGGCAGCGCAACGGATACAACGTAAAATGTCTTTAAACTCTGAAGCTAGAATGTCTGAACGACCGTTATCTAAGATCACTAAATGGAACTCTTCAGCGCCATCCATATCATTGGATTCTCGTGGACCCGTAATCGCGGTGACATAACCCGTTAATGGCAGACCAACCGCACTACGGCATAACAAGCTAACCATGATATCCAGTTCTTCAAAGGTTGGGACAATACGCTCCATACCCATCACCGCGATATGTACTTTTGGTAATGAAGTAGCTAATCGCGCGTTACCTTCATTAGTCACTAAGCTAATTGAACCAGATTCGGCAACCGCAAAGTTACAGCCGGTGATACCAATGTCTGCTTCGATAAAGTCATGACGAATGTGTTCACGCACAAAGCGTGTCATTTCTTCCGGATCAGAACTGCCTTTATAGCCAATCTTGTCTTCGAATACACCACGGATCTGTTCACGGTTTTTGTGTAGCGCTGGTACCACGATGTGTGACGGTGGATCGCAGTCATCCACTTGTAAAATGTATTCACCTAAATCGGTTTCAATCACTTCGCAGTTGTTACGTTGAATTACTGCGTTCAAACCAATCTCTTCGGTCACCATGGATTTAGATTTGACGACTTTTTTAGCGTTTTTTTCTTGGATTATATTTTCAATATAGTCTGTGGCTTGTTCCGATGTTTCAGCAAAAAACACATGACCACCGGCTTTTTGCACGTTTTCACTTAACTGATGTAAGTAGTAGTCAAGGTTGTCTAATACATGCTCACGGATCTGCTTTCCGTTTTCACGCCACTCATCCCAGTTACCGAGTTTATCCGCGGCTAATTGGCGATTAGTGAACATACGCTCTTGGGCATTGGCCACCGATTTACGCATAAAGCTATCTTGCATTTGATCTTTAATACGCTGTTTAAAGATCACATCACTGGTTTTCATCGACATATTAGTTAACCTCCACGGTAAGGCTATCATTACTTGTAATCGTTGACTGACTCAGATCATCAACAACGTTGCTCATGAGCACATCAACAATATGTAACACTTTGACTGTTTTACCTTCACGCGATAAACGTCCGGCGATGTTCATTAGACAACTCACATCGGCACCAATTAAATAATCAGGGGTGACAGCAGTAATATTAGCGGCTTTCTCTTTGACCATTTCGCCAGATATTTCAGCCATTTTGATTGAGAAGGTACCGCCAAAGCCACAGCAGGTTTCTTGATTTTTAATGCCGACTAATTCTAGCCCTTCGACATTACCCAGTAATTTAAGCGGTTCTTCACGCACACCTAATTTACGAATAAGACTACAAGAAGGATGATAAACGCCGCGCCCTGGTAGTTTCGCGCCGACGTTGACGATATTCAATTCGTTAACGATAAACTGTGTTAACTCGAACAAGCGATCCGATACCGCTTGCGCACGCGCCGCCCACTCTGGTTCGTCCGCTAAGTACTCAGGGTATTTCTTTACCGCTGCTGCACATGAACCCGCTGGCGTCACTATTGGATAGTCATTACCTTCAAAGGCTCGGATTAGTGATTTCATCGCTGGCTTGCTTGATTCGATATACCCGCTATTCAATGACGGTTGACCGCAGCAGCCTTGCTCTTTCGGAAATAATACCTCGCAGCCTAACTGCTCTAGTAATAGCACTGTTTTTTTCGCTACGTTTGACTTAACAACGTCACATAGACAGGTTACAAAAAAATTAACTTTCATCATCTCACCTTGCTCACCGAGCTTATTTTTTGCAGCATGATATAAGTAAGTATGGCAAAAAACGAACGTAATTAACCCCCATAAATATGCAAATTGGTTGTACTGTGTGATCTTAACTTTTTGTTAAGAATAACAATTTAATTTAAAACAACAGGTTACATTTTTACGTAGCTAAAAAGTGAAGTACCATTAGATCAAATATGGAAACAATGAAGTTCGACATTAATGGTAATGCCGCTATTTTTGGTTTAGTGCAATTAGTCAGCAGTTATTCACGCTTGGCAATAGGTTTCATAATAGATAGAACAAGGGATTTGAAGAGTGCATGATGCGGTAATAAAATAACGTATTAATGCTTATAAATAGATAAACCCTATTTTTTGTGGTTGAATTTCATCAAAATTATTTACCTAATTACACTAAATCCATGAATCGCTTAATTTATCGATAATACCGCGCAATTTTATTACCGTGCATTATGACAATCACTGTTTCTAATACCGCTACAATCATTTATGGTGTTTTATTGCTTGTTACGTAAGCCATTGATTTAAATCTTTTTGATAATTTACGTAATTTTACACTGCGTTGTTTATGTCACGTTTACAGCCCATAGTCCTAATTACATACCCCAAAAGAGGGGTGGAGTTTACTGCTCAAGCTCTTACAATCCATCTCCCACAAGACACGGGTATTCGAAAAGCGCAGTCATTTAGTTAACTGTACTTTATCTACAATACATTCAAATACGATTATAAATAGACTCAAGCATGACTATCAGCGTAAACCCGATAGACTTATAGCCTGAGCACACATGGAGTGGGTAGCAATGACATCCCTAATCTTGGCAATGATGCCAATTATCGTCCTTATATGGATGATGACGAAAAAGAATGGTGTACCTTCATATATAGCACTGCCGTTAACGGCGTTGTTTGTCGGTGTACTGCAAATCTTTTATTTCCAAACCGACTTGACGTTGATCTGGGCAAATGTAATCGCTGGTAGTTTGTCAGCCATTACCCCAATATCGATTATTGCCGGGGCAATTTTGATGAACCGCATGATGTGTCTAACGGGTGCTGAAAATACAATCAGCCGCTGGTTAGAAGGCATCAGCCTTAATAAAGTTGCTCAGTTAATGATCATTGGTTGGGCGTTTGCCTTCATGATTGAAGGTGCATCAGGCTTTGGTACGCCAGCAGCGATTGCTGCGCCTATCTTAGTTGGTTTAGGTTTCCCACCATTGCAAGTGGCAATGCTAGCGCTAGTGATGAACTCGGTACCAGTATCGTTTGGTGCAGTGGGTACGCCGACGTGGTTTGGTTTCTCAAACTTAGGTTTAACTGATTCAGCTTTGCTTGAGATTGGTCAGCAAACTGCGATGATCCACTTTGTTGCTGCATTTGTTATCCCGGTATTGGCTTTACGCTTTGTTACGTCATGGACTGAGATCCGTCGTAACTACTTCTTCATTCTATTAAGTACCCTGTCTTGTACTATCCCGTATTTCTTGTTCGCACAATGGAACTATGAATTCCCTGCATTAGTCGGCGGCGCAATTGGTTTGACGATCTCTATTGGTTTAGCCAAGTTAAACATTGGCCTTGCTAAAGTAGTAACGAATGAGACTGACAAGCAGACAACGCTAGCGACAGTAAGCCGTGGCGAGATCTTCAAAGCCATGACCCCGACTATCTTGCTAATCGTTATCTTAATCGTGACACGCATCCAACAGCTTGGTATTAAATCAATGCTGACAGATGCAACGGAAGCATTATCGGTATCGCTCGGTAGCCTGGGTGACTTTAGTGTTAGCCAAGCGTTGATCTTAAAACTCAGTAACATCTTAGGGACTAACGTCGCTTGGGCTTACAAAACCTTGTATGTACCTGCGTTGATCCCGTTCTTGTTAGTGGTATTAATTTCTATCCCACTATTCAAAGTCAAGAGCAGCATGGTTAAGCAGGTATTTAGCGAAACCGGTAGCCGCATCAAAATGCCATTTATTACTTTAATTGGCGCGTTGATCATGGTGAAACTGATGATGGCTGGCGGTGAAAACTCGCCTATCCTAATCATCGGCATGGCGTTCTCTGATTTGATGGGTACTAACTGGCAGTTTGCTTCAGCTTACCTTGGCGCGCTGGGTGCATTCTTCTCGGGTTCGGCGACGGTATCTAACCTGACATTTGGTGCTATTCAGCAAACGATTGCGACGACAGTTGGCTTACCTGAAACAACTATCTTGGCACTGCAATCTGTTGGTGGCGCGATGGGCAACATGGTATGTATTAACAATATCATTGCGGTATCGACTATCTTGGGTATTTCCAACAAAGAAGGTTACATTATCAAACGTACCGTTATTCCGATGGTTATCTACGGTGTGATTGCAGCGGTAGTGAGTACGCTTTTATAAGCATAAATGTAGGGGGATTACCCTGCGTGATTAATTTTTAAATTAAAAAACCAACAGCTTTAGCTGTTGGTTTTTTTGTTTATGGTGTAAATAATGTCAGTAATATTCTGCAGTGACATGAAATACTTCAACATGGATATATAGATATTATAACCAGGTGGCTCCGCATCGGTATAACGGTGGTTTATTTTGAATGTTTCAATTCAAGTCGAGACACTAAAGGTGACCCATTTAACTCTTTTAAAATATTGTATCGCTCAACAGGTCTACCTACTTTTAATCAATTGTAATATCCGTTAACGTCTTAAAATAAATAGCTTTCTAGCTTATACCGTTTCTATAAAAGACTCGATTGAGTATATGAAAGTATCGATGAATAATCAGAATGCTGAAATTTAAACATTAAAAAGGACGTTATAAATGGATAATAATTTGATGGATAACTTTTTAACCACGTTACATTCACATTCAAAAGACATAGGGATCACTAAGATTTATAGTGAAGTATTGAAAATGAATGGCACAAAAGTATCCTCAGGTACATTCAGTAATAAATTCACGCCGACGTCTAAAGAACATAAATTAACGCTGACAGAGTTCATGTCGGTAATGAAGGTTTTAGAATTAGATGACAATGGCCGACATGTCAGTGTATTTACAGATATGTTAGAAGTGTTCAACTTGAAGTGTGATAAGCACTACGCTGAACCTAATGTCAGTATAAATTATAAATCAATTTCAAACGCATTGGTGGGAACGAGTAAAGAACACGGTGATGTGTCTAATGAAATACATGAAGCCTTAAAAAACAATAAAATTAGCCCTACTGAAATAATAAAAATTAAGAAAGAAATAAATGACGAGATTGATGCGTTAGTCAAATTGAAAGCTATTTTAATTAAAGCGAGTGATAGCAATGAACTTATAAAATAATGTTGTTTGTATACATATTTTAAGGTGTATGGGTCATTCGCACCCATTCATTACTGCTACTATTTACTTTCCTCATTCTTATTCTTTATAAAAACAAAGCTGCCACCACTCCACTATAATCTCATACTCATACTCATACTCAACAGGCTATCGACGGCCTATTTAGAGCGCGCTCAAAAAGGTCTGATTCACTAAATCACTTTTTCAACTTATCTAGTCAAATTTGAATGTGAAAACAGCCCGCTGATTCACGTGTTTCACATCAAGATATAACGTTATGATTATTCCATTGAGAACTGGTGAGGTCGAACGCAAGATACCCCACCCACTAAAGTTAACAACATAAACACAAGGATGGGGTATGACAAATAAATTAACAAAAGAAGAGTGTAAGGCTTTATTACATGAATTTAATTCTTTCGAATTTGACGATGCAATCGAATTACCCAAAGAAATAATTACGGTATTGAAGAGCTACAATATTCACTCAGTAATAATGGAAAATGGAAAAGTGTGTGACATTAAAGATTAACCTCATCAGCAGATATTTATAAGAGGTCAATTTAGCATTAATTAAAAATATAAACTAAAGGATGAGGTTTCTATGACTAGGACATTAATAGATTTATTCAATTCAAATACCGAAAATAAAACAAAAGAAATAATGAGAATGCGTGGGTATCATCGCGAAGAAGAGCTTCGTCTAGAAACCCATAAAACAAAAATGATGACGCAACAGTTAAAACAAGCGGCCTTACGATTAGAAGCTGTAGAGTTAATGTCCCAGTATCAAAGCTTGGATCTGAATCAACAAACAGAAAGTATGTTTAAGCTACCAACGCGACCAACAATAGATATCGTCATTTAAACTCATGTTACCTCACGAGGGTGTGATATATGATTCAGGCCAACGTTCAAGATAAGCGAATTCCTATGATTATGGAGACCGCTCATTCTCGACATATGTACCTAAGCAATTGACATTAATCAATTTAGATAACCGTTACGAATGTTAAAATGAATTTGTGATAGATATCAGCGGTATCATGACCGCAGCTATGGACTACGATGTTATTTTTAAGGGATACCAACTAATGGGTTTATCAGATAAAAGACTATTTGAACAAGGTCCGGTGATATGTTTTACCAGACACCTTGGCCCTGGTTGGCCGCTATTATCCGTCACGGATAACATCAACCAATTTGGCTATGAAGCAGAAGCATTCCTGTCGGAAAAACGCCTGTTTACCCAAATAGTACACCCTGAAGATATCGAGCGTATTACCGCCGAAGTGAATACGTGCTTAACGACCAATACTGAATCCTTGGAACAAGATTACAGGATCATTACCTGCAATGGTGACGTTCGCAGGGTCTATGATAAAAGCATCATCATCACCGATGAGCAAGGCGAAAAGACAATAGCCCAAGGATACTTGCTGGATATTACCGACCGAAAACGCAAGGAACCGTTATTTAAAAACGATATCAACAATGAACAACTGTTTCGAACCGTTATTGAAACGACGTCGGAAGGTTTTTTGATGGTCGATAATGACTTCAACATCACCTTTGCCAATCATGCTTTGTGCCACCTTACCGGATATGAACTCGCCGAGTTAAAGGGACTTTCAGCCATTGATTATGTAACGCCTGAATTCAAGCATACTTTTACTCCGCAATTGAATCGTCGCGATATTCAACTGCATCGTGACGAAGATTTAATTATTCGACATAAAAGCGGTCAGGAAATAAATGTACGGTTAACGGCAACAACGATGCGTGATGGTTGCGGTTTTTTTGCTTTTGTGACGAACATTACCACGCATAAAAAGACTGAAATACAACTTCTAAAACTGTCAAGAGCTGTCGAACACAGTGCCAGTTCCATCATGATCACCGATAAACATGGCATTATTGAGTACATAAATCCCAGATTTTGCGAAGTAACCGGATACAGTGAGTCGGAAGCAGTAGGTCAAACACCAAGTATTATTAGCACCAAAGAAACGCCTCCAGCTTGTCATCAAGAGTTATGGAGCACCATACTTGCCGGTAACAATTGGCATGGTGAAACCTTTAATCGAACAAAACACGGTGCCTATTATTGGTCACTAATGTCAATCTCTCCAGTGATGGATGATCAAGGTGAGATAAGCCACTTTATTAGTGTCAGTGAAGACATTACCACACAAAAAGATCAGCAAATTAAAATTGAGAAAATCGCCCTTTATGACCCATTGACAGGTTTAGCTAATCGACGTTTGTTATACGATAGATTGAATCAATCGACGGAGATATTGCAGCGCCAGCAAGACACGGGTATCGGGGTCATCATGCTTGATTTAGATTACTTTAAAGCTATTAATGACACCTATGGACATGATGTTGGTGACGAACTGTTAAAAGAGGTTGGTCTGAGGCTAACTGATTGCGTACGTTCGGAAGACACGGTTTCTCGCCCAGGTGGTGACGAGTTCACGATCTTACTGCAAGACGTCACTCATCCAGAAGACATACAAGCTGTCGCACAAAAGATCCTGCAATCGGTGCGTCGCAGTATCAATATTGATAAGTACAGCTTTAAAATTACCTGCAGTATCGGGATCAGTATCGCGCCGTTACATACCTATGAGCCAAAAGAATTATTGAAATATGCCGATCTTGCTCTTTACCGAGCTAAAGATAGTGGCCGTGACAACTTTCAATTCTTTGACACTAATATGCAAGTAAGGCATCAGGACTGTATGCAGAGGGGATGATGGGCGTGACTATGCTGCGTCATTTTTACTGAGCATTACGGTTGTAAAATTAGGTATTTAATTAAAATTTAAGTGGTCGTTGAGGGTTCTCAAGCATCGCATGCTCGAGTTTTTCATTTAAATTCACCGATTTTAGTTTTTTCTTAAAAATGTTCAATAAAAACGTCTTCATCATTATTTATCCAGTTCAGCTATATTAAAGCCAGTATATGGATAAGTGTCGAGCACCGTAACTGGTAGAAATACTAGAATATCAGCTAGCAAAAAGTGAGCACTGTTGATTAAGCGGCTAGTTCGTTGAAAGATGAATAATTTTATACTTAGGTATCGACCCTTTAGCGGAGCCACCAGGATTGCTAATGGTGGTATACCAGAGAAAATGTAAATAGGCACAGGTAACGTCATTAAAAGCTGACGATACCTGTGCCTGTTCAGACAAAGACTGCGCGGCGTTGATACTGCCATCAAACAAATTACCAGAAATGCAGATAACATCAACGGATTCTTGCTCGCCCAATCTTTCACAAGCGGGGCGATTAAAATTGTTTCGAATTTCGTCTTTATACAAAAGCAGTTTAGCTATGGATATTATCGTCCGCTAACATGCCTTTAATATCATTTGCTAACATTTCAATAATATCGGCATAAGTAAATTCTTCCGATAAGTTATCTTCATTAAAAACTGCTGTGCCAGTATATTTTTTATGGCTGCGACTTTGATAAACAGTAATAAGATGGCGATCTGGTGCAATTGGACCGAATTCTTTTTTCACTTGATAATTAGGTAAATCACCGGTACCCGTAGTGCCAAATCGAACGGTTGCATTCAAGCTTTTGCTGCCCATGTTGTTCAATACCGATTGCAAAAATACAGATCCTTTTTGAGCAATACGTTCTTTAGTCCATAGTGGTTTTTTCATATTAACAAGCCTTCTTTGAATAAGTTGTTGAAGTACTAAAAAGCTGTGGTCTGGTAACCGTGCTCGCTTTTAATTTAATCCGTGATTGATTCTGTGAATAGCCAAGTTCATTTGCAATCGCTTTAATAAAAGCGCCGCATATTTTCTTATATCTGTCTTTTAGGCTTTTATCCACATCATCAGAGAATATATACAAGGTTAGTAGGTTTGGGGTAATTACCTCAAGTGGGCTCTTACCAAGATATAAAGCAGCGTCAATACGAATCAGATTGTTGGGTGTTTTTAAAAATGCCCATAATTCTTTAACTTCTTGCTGTTCAAATAAAGATTGAAATGAAGAATGCGGCACAAAGTGCAATTCATCTAAATTTAACATTTTAACCCCTTTGATTTGGTCAGCTAAACACTATAGCCTTATTTTACTAGTAAGTCAAATCAACAGTAGGCGATTCATGTAGGTTGGGATTAAATGAAGGTATTTAAATAAGGCTTTTAAGTCATGCTCTTTAAATAAATAGACTATCTGATTAAAAAAGCAAAAAAAATCCCACTTACTGCAAATAAGCGGGATTTTTCATAAAGGGTATATTGTGTTCTGTTACGGTAAAGACTAAGAAACCGACAGAAACAATCAACTAAACTTGAGTTACACACCTCTCACTCGGAGTGGCGATTTCAATAAGCTCGGTATTAATTAGCTAAGATTAGAAAGAGTAACGAGCGCCCATGATGAATTCATCAGCATTGAGTGGATTCTTGGTAGTACCAGCAGAATTATCATCGTTGAATGCCACTTTATAGCCCGCATATGCAGCTACGTCACCAATATAACGACCATATTCAAATGCAACGAAGTTAAGGTCTAGCTCTTCTTTCTCGTCTGCACTGTAATAGTTATAAGACACGCTTACTGTATTCTGGCCAAATCCATAAGATGCAAATGCATCAACGGCATTGAAGTCTGCATCCGCTAAAGTACCTGTTTGTACTAGACCTGAAACCAAAATAGTATCTTTAGTATAACGTGCACCAACCATGTATACATCTGATGAGTTAGTTTCGTTCTCAGCCGCTTCTGTTGCCGCATAACCAGCACTCAATTCAACATTTTGCATTACTTGGTAAGCAACCATCAAGCCGCCGCCATTTTCAGTTTCTTTTAAGTTAGCAGATGCATTGAATTTTAAATCACCTTGGGTAAAGCTATAAAGAATTGTATCTTCAGCTCGGTCACCACTTGCTGTTATGTTTTCGTTAGTGTAACCACTGAAGTATTCAGCCATATCAGTAAAGTTAGTCAGGTAAGTAACAGCGTTATCCTGTGTACCGTATGTTACTGTACCGAAAGCAGTTTCAGCACCTACGTATGCATAACGAAGATTATTGATTACAGACGTTGACGATTCACCAGGAATTTCTTGTCTTTTCTTATCTTGAGTAAATTCATATTCGAACTTACCAACAGCTGTTAAAGCATCATTAATCTCATGTTTACCTTGACCGTTTAGACGTACACGTGAAGCATCTGAAAAATCGCTATCGGCAAGTACGCCCCTTGCTTCAATACGACCACCAAAAGAAAAATCATCAGTATTTACGCTTTCAGCCAAAGTCGGCATAGATACAATAGCTGCTAATGTAAGAGATAATGCTTTATTTATTTTTGTCATGAACAATTCCAAATTTGTGTGGTCAATGTTAGGTCGAGCGTCAAATCACTATTTAATATAAAGAGTTATTTGACTTTCTAAATGCTAGATTAAAACAAGTTTTCACGCTGTCGCTATGTATAAGCGTCATTAATACTCTCAGTTATAGCACGCGTACCTGCTTTGCTTGCGGTCATTGTATTAGCTAAGCTAATACCGCGTAACTCGTAAAACTACTAGATTATGAAACTAGTAGTCTCGCTCATAAAACTAATCAGTGCGATTGATGTCGATGCTACAATTTTAAAAATGATACGAACGAAATATGATTGCTTAAGCGATTAGAACAGGGAGCTGGAAGTGACTAGTTATGTGTCGCGGGAAAGAAGTATTCATACAGTAAAAATAATGAAGGGCTGAAGTTAAAGGGTTAAAAGTTAAAATGTTAGTATAAAAAGCGCCGTTTTACTGTTCATTAGCACGACAGTAATACGGCGCTGGTAGCAATTAGTATGCAGTAGGATCCGCAACTTGTTCACTCACATCCAAAGTATTCAGTAAGCTAGTTAACAGACTCGATACACCAAAACGGTAATGTTCAGCATCAATCCAGTCTTGACCCATAATATCGGCGGCCATATCTAAAAATAATTTAGCGTCTTCTGTCGTGCGAATACCGCCCGCAGGTTTAAAACCAACACGATGAGCAACACCCATATCTTTAATCACGTTAAGCATGATTTCAGCGGCTTCTGGTGTCGCATTAACAGCGACTTTACCTGTTGACGTCTTGATAAAGTCTGCGCCTGCTTCGATGCAAATTTCACTAGCACGCTTAATTAAATGTGCTTCTTTCAACTCACCAGTCTCGATAATCACTTTAAGTAAAGTATCACCACAAGCTGCTTTGCACTGCTTAACCAATTCAAAACCTAACGTCTCATCACCCGCAATAAGCGTACGGTAAGGAAAAACAACATCCACGTCATCTGCGCCGTAAGCTATCGCGGCTTTTGTTTCTGCGACAGCAATGGCAATATCATCGTTACCGTGGGGGAAGTTAGTGACTGTCGCAATTCTGATTTCAGGCGTACCTTGTTCTCTTAATGTCTTCTTCGCTATTGGAATAAATCGCGGGTAAATACAAATTGCAGCGGTGTTACCAACGGCTGTTTTAGCGTCATGGCACAAAGCGATCACTTTTTCATCGGTATCGTTATCATTCAGTGTGGTTAGGTCAATCAGGCTAAGTGCTTTTAGGGCTGCTGCTTTTAAATCGCTCATGAATCATATCTCCAAAGGACGTTTACGGCTGTAATTGTAAAACACAAATACAGCTAAACGTATGAATTACTTAAATAGTTTGCTTGGATGTAACCGCGGGTGAAGGGAATGTTCTACCCGCTGCTCAGCCTTTAATGTGGGGCTATCATAGAGAATTAAAGTGCATCGTCCCATAGGCTATTAGTTGAAACAGCTTTTCCATACAGAAAACATCCTGCGTTTACCGGCAATAAGCGCGGTGAATTACTTCGAAACGCATTGAGTGAGGGTTTATAGGTTATCTATAGAAAAATATCAGGTATTTTTCCGAGTTACCAAACCCCCAAATAGCGAATATACTGAGAGTAAGAAAGGTTAATACCCGTGTTATATCAGAGTCCTTAATGACCTTATAGCTATAATTAAAACCACATATCCGTAAGATTTACGCAGTCCTTTTTTTAACACCACGTATTTTATATTATTGTTTATATGCACGCTGTCAGTATCAAACTAAAGCTGCATCTTCATGAGGTTACTACATTGAAGTTAAAAAATAAGTTCGCATTGATTAATTCAACATTATTAATTTTAGTCGTATTGATACTATCAATATCTAGTTATATTAATTTTAAAACATCTAGCGAGCACAACTTTAAGTCTAAGCTAGAGGAAAATTCTAGCCTCTTTGCAAAAGCATTAAGTGCAAGAATAATGCGTGAGTTTGATTTCTTAAATTCAATCGGTCATTTCGCTTTTGATGATGAAGGTAATTTAATTAATCCAGCAGAAATTAAAGATTCTCTTTCTGAGCTAGAAAAAACACTCGGTATTGACCAGATTTTTATTGGACTGAAGTCTGGTGTTATTTTTACTAATGCTGGTTATATCAAAAACTTTAATGCTAAAACATTGAATCGAGGTTGGTATGAGCAAATTTTTAAACAACGGGTTGAACGTGTTATTACTCAAAATTATAAAAATGACCATAACCTAGACGTGATCACGCTCGCCGTTCCTATTATTAAAAATGGTTCAACGGTGGCAACTCTCGCATTTGAAATTAAAATGTCGGCCATCGCTCATTTTATGGATTCACTATCTGGCGACAGCAGCATATTTGTATTCCGCAAAGATGGCTTTATTATTTCAGCCACGGATAAAGCCGATATAACTAATAATATTTTTGATCTTCATCCAGAGTACAATACTTTAAAAACCACGGCGAACGAAGAAATTAACTACGTAACGCCAGCCGGTACAGAATACTTTGCAGTAAGTAAGCAGTTGCAGGATTTCCCTTGGACGGTTGTGAACTACGAAAAGATCAAAGTGATTGAACAAGACAGCCAAAATGCACTGATGTTGATGATAATAATGTCAGCCATTGCCGTCGGGATCTTTATCTTTTGTACTTATGCCGTCGTCATCAAATTAGTCTATGCACCGATTGGTGGTGAACCTGAAGACATATCCAAACTCGTGCAGCAAGTATCAAATGGTGATTTAACCATGGATGTAAATGACCCTGATAAACAAACAGGTATCTATCATAATGTACTGGTCATGATTCTTAATTTAAGGGGCATGATTGAAGAAATCAATCAAACGACAGGTGAATTAAATCAATCATCGCACACGCTATTATCAGCAGCTACAGCAGTTAAAGGTAATTCTAGATCCCAAGCGGAGCAATTAGAACAAACGGCAACGGCAATGAATGAAATGACGGTCACTGTAGATGAAGTGGCCCGCAATGCCTTGCAGGCTTCCGATGCTGCCAGTGATGCCAACAAACACTCTGAAGCCGGTATTTCCGTTATTGAAAGCATGAACAGCAATATTCAAACATTGGTGATTGATATTGAGAATGTCAGAGATGTTATTCTTAATCTGGAGCAAGAAACTGAAAACATTGGCAGTATTCTTGATGTGATTAGAGGTATTGCAGATCAGACTAATTTACTTGCCCTTAATGCGGCAATTGAAGCGGCTAGAGCGGGTGATCAAGGCCGCGGTTTTGCTGTCGTTGCTGACGAAGTTCGTAGTCTAGCAAGTCGAACTCAGCACAGCACAGAAGAAATTCAAGTCATGATTGGTACGCTGCAATCCGAAGCTAAAAAATCAGTCGAACTCATGACTAATAACTCTCATGATGCCAACATTACATCAGCTAAAACATCTGACGCTAAAACCGCATTAAATGCCATTTTAAGTTCAGTATCAATTATTCAAGATATGAATAATCAAATTGCGACCGCTGCCGAAGAACAAAGTCATGTTGCGGCAGATATCAATCGCAGTGTTGTAGAGTTAAATGATTCAGCTAAAGAGTCAGATAAAAGTTCAGGACGTGGCACTGAATTAGCCCAAGAGCTGGGCAATATGTCAAATAGATTGAGCCACATAGTCGGTCAATTCAGATTATAGGCTGTAGTTTGAAGTTAAACTTAAAGACCCAATATTTATATAACTATTGATATAAATATTGATAAAAATAGCGCCGTAATGATACGGCGCTATTAATTTAAACAGCTTTCCTATCAGAAAACGTCCTGCCTTTACCTTACAGAACAGGTACTTTCTTGCCTTAAAATTTTGCCCATTTAGCTAAAGCTTTATCCCAGTATGGTGGATGCCCGATAGTATCCTTTAAGAAATGTATCGCCGTTCTCACTCTGGCTGGCAGATGTTTGTTGCGCGGATAAACAGCATAGGCAGGCATCTTTTGATTAGCCCGCCAGTCCGGTAATAGTTGCACCAACTTACCGGTTTCCAATTCATCGGTGAGCAAGTAACTGGCCAGATAACCAATGCCTTTACCAGCAATAAGCGCGTCTCTAACACCCTCGGCTAAGTTGACGCGGTAGTTACCCGATACGCTGATGCTGAACTCTTCATCGTCTTTAGCAAAAGACCAATGATTACAGCTACGGCTCTTGCTGTGGTAAGTCACGCAATTGTGCTGAGTTAACTCATCAGGATGCAGTGGGGTGCCATGAGCCTGTAAATATTCAGGCGCGGCGAGTAACAAGAAACGCGTATCAGCGATGCGCTGCGCCACATAACCTTCGTTAATATCTTCGTAAGTAGTAACCCAGAGATCGATCTCCTCTGCCAACATATCAACCTTGTGATCGAACAGGCTCACATCGATTGTGAGTTGTGGATATTTTATTTGCAACTTATCCAACGCTGGGATGATATGTAGCGTGGCAAAAGAACGCGACAGAGCCAAGCGAATATGCCCGGAAATTTCATCTCTAGTATCGGTGACTAACGTATCCGCCTCTTGAATAAGCGAGACTATTTTAGCGCTGTATTGTGCATAACGCTTGCCCTCTTCCGTCAAGGTTCTGGTGCGGGTGCTACGGTTAATCAGTTGCACGCCTAAGTCTTCTTCCAAGCTGTGCAGTTGCTTACTGACATGAGAGACTGACACTTTTAGCATCTCTGCCGCCTTGGTCAAACTGCCACTCGTCGCCAAGGCATTAAAAAATACGATCTGATAAGCTCGGTGCTGTAAAAAATCTTTCATAACTAATCGCCTAAACTAATCCAGTGATCAATTAAATAACGCGAAACTGAATCCACTCTTGGTACTTTAAAACCAGGTGCATCATCACCCCACTCACCAAACGCTTGTAATTCAGCGCGTGAAAACCAGCGAGCATCATCTATTTCATGTTTATCAACCTGAATATCATCGCTGCTGGCATCGGCAATAAAACCAAGCATGATAGAGGATGGGAATGGCCAAGGTTGTGAAGCTAAGTACTGCACATTAGTGACGGCAATACCCGACTCTTCCATGACTTCACGCGCTACAGCTGTTTCTAATGTTTCACCGGGATCAACAAAACCCGCCAAGGTCGAATACACGCCTTCTGGCCATTCCACTTGGCGACCTAACAGACAACGCTCAATACCATCTGCAAACAGCTTTCGTACCACCATGATCACGGCAGGATCGGTACGTGGGAATGTTTGATGCTGACAATCAGGATTAGTACATAACCGTGCATGCCCGGCTGACACCGATTTATTCACTGCGCCACAGCGTCCACAAAAACAATGCGAACGATGCCAAAAGCTTAACCCACGGGCCAGTGCCATTAATGAGGCCGATGGATTATCTAACATCACCGTCATTTTACGCAGGTCGTTAAACTCACCTTCAAGCAAAAATGCGGCGACGACCGCGACATCAACATGAGTTAAATCTAACGAAAAATAAGGCGTATTCGCATTACTTTCATCAAGGCCTAAAAATATAGCGTCCTCTAAATCAAGGTGCTGAACCGCATCAAGTGTTAAAAATAACGGCGCTTTATCCGCTTGGTTAAAATAGTTTTGGTCTGCATGGGTTAATACCCAACGGCTATTATTATTCTTTTGGCTCACTAGCCATTCAGGGCTTTTTCGTTGATTAGATGCACGGTCGAGTAACATCTCAGTATATTTAAGCATCTTTATCATCCTTGCTGTGTTCTTGTTTATTTATGATTTGTTGTGAATCGTGTTGTGAATTCTACAATGATTTCTGTCGTGGTTCAGCAGCGTGTCTGTCACAAGAGCCTCCAAGCTTAACTAAAGTTATCTGCTTGACGTTGGTAAAACTGATAGATATGTTCGATAAACAGTTTCACTTTTAATGGCTGCAATTTGGTATACGGATAAATGGCATAAATACCTAATGATTTAGCCACTTGTTGCTGTAAAATTTCCACCAACGTGCCCGCTTGTAAATCATCGGCCACCAGCACTTTAGGTACATATATCAGGCCTAAATTAAACAAGGCTGCCTTACGTAATGCCGCCGAATTATTGGTACTGAAGTTACCAGAAATCTTAACGCTGTAGTCTGCTTCACGGCCTTTAAATAACCACTCGTTCGCGCCACTTTCCTGCTGGCTGTATGCGAGACAATTATACTTATCTAAATCTTGTGGGCGCTTGGGTGTGCCATTTTTAGCTAAATAAGTTGGTGATGCACAGATCACCCATTGCGCTTGTACTAAACGACGGGCAATGTAACTCGAATCTTGTAATGCGCCAGTGCGGATCGCCAGATCAAAGTTGTTATCAATTAAATCAACAAAGCTATTGTCCAGATCCATGTGAACATGAATGTCGGGATAGCTGGCACTAAAGTCGGCAATCGCTTCCGCTAATATTATTTCGCCAGACACGGTCGGCACTGTTAATCGAATCGAACCTGATAAGCTATCCCCTAACCCATTCATGGCATCAACTGCACCTTGCACCGACTGGTATATAGTTCTCGCGTGTTCAAAAAAAACCTTACCCGCTTCGGTCAAGGTCAATTTCCGAGTCGTACGGAAGATCAACTGCACGCCCATCTCTTTTTCCAAACGGGTAATATGTTTACTCACTACTGACTTAGTTAAACCAATAATATCAGCCGCTTTACTAAAAGAACCTTGTTCAATTAGGTGATAAAAAATTAAAAAATCATCGGTACTTCGCATTATTGGTCCACTTTATGAAACAGTTATGTGTAATCGAGCTAGTATATCAAACAGTGGTATGACGGTACTATATCTAAGATCACATAGGTGCTATATCTAAAACCGCATCATTACAAAATTTAATAAACATAATGTGGCACATTAACTACAAAATAAAAATAATATAGCCACATGGCTAGGAGCCTACAATGTCTGACCCGTATCACGTACTGATTAGCAAGTTACGCCAGTCCATCGATGACAAACGTATTATCACCGACCCTACGCTAACCTTAGCCTACGGAACTGATGCGAGCTTCTATCGCTTAATACCAAAGCTGATCTTACAACTGGCTAATTTAGACGAAGTGGTATTGGTGATTAAGGCCTGTTACGACATGGCCATTCCTGTGACATTCCGTGCGGCAGGTACCAGCTTATCAGGTCAAGCATTGTCAGATTCCGTGCTTATCATGCTCACTTCAGATTGGCGTGAACATAAAATATTAAACAACGGCGAACAGATCTGGTTACAACCGGGTATTATCGGTGCTGAAGCGAATAAGATCTTAGCCCCTTACCAACGTAAGATCGGTCCCGATCCAGCATCAATCAATACGTGTAAAATTGGTGGTATTGCCGCCAATAATTCATCAGGCATGTGTTGTGGTACAGCACAGAACAGTTATCAAACCTTAGCAGGCATGACGGTAGTGCTTGCCGACGGTACAATTCTGAATACCTTAGATAAGGACAGTGTCGCGCAGTTTAAGAACAGTCATAAACAGATGCTGACAGATCTCACCGATCTTGCTCAAGCCTGTAAAGACAATACCGCGTTAGCCGATAAGATCCGTCATAAATATCGTCTTAAAAACACCACGGGTTATAGCCTTAATTCATTAACCGATTACAGCGATCCAATTGAGGTGTTACAACATCTATTTATTGGTTCAGAAGGTACGTTAGGCTTTATCGCCGACGTAACTTACAATACGGTGATCGACCATCGCTTTAAAGCCACTGGCCTGTATTTATTCGCTGATATTGAGCAAACTTGTTTAGCGGTGAGTGAACTCGCTAATACCAGTGTTGCCGCTGTCGAATTAATGGATAACCGCGCTTTAAGCTCAGTCGCCAATAAACCTGGCATGCCTAACTTCATCACTCAACTTACAGCAGAAAATAATACTGAAGCCGCTGCTTTACTTGTTGAGATCCACGCCGAGAGTGATGCAGACTTAAACCAACAAGTGATCGAAATTAATACCCTGATCGATCAGCTTAATCCCACTGAAGCCGTCGAGTTTAGTACCGATACCAAGATCTACAATCAATTGTGGGCGATCCGCAAAGAGCTATTCCCTGCCGTTGGTGCCGTACGTGAAGTGGGCACAACTGTGATCATCGAAGATGTGGCCTTCCCTATCGAACAACTCGCGCCTGCGGTACGTGACTTAGAGATCTTATTTAAAAAATACCATTATGATGAAGCGATCATCTTTGGCCATGCCTTAGCGGGGAACTTACACTTTGTCTTTACCCAAGCATTTGAAACCGAAGAAGAGATCGCCCGTTACAGTGGTTTCATGGATGATGTGGCGCAACTTGTTGCGGTTGAATATCAAGGATCATTAAAAGCCGAGCATGGTACAGGCCGTAACATGGCACCCTATGTCGAACTGGAATGGGGCAGCGAAGGTTACGCCTTGATGCAAGACATCAAACGCATCTTTGATAAAACCGGTATTTTAAACCCCGGCGTGATCTTAAATGATAACAAAGACAGTCACATTACTGATTTAAAAGTCATGCCTGCGGCAGATGAACTTATTGATAAATGTATCGAATGTGGTTTCTGTGAACCAGTTTGTCCATCACGCGAGTTATCATTAACACCACGCCAACGTAATACCGTTTATCGTGAAATCAGTCGTTTGCAACGCAGCCAAGAAGATCCCGCGCGTCTTGCCGAATTAGAAAAATCGTTTAAATATCTCGGCATTGATACTTGCGCCGCAACCGGTTTATGCGCCGAGCGTTGTCCGGTTGACATTAATACTGGTGACTTGATCCGTAAATTACGCCAACAGCATTCTCCTATCGCTAACGTGATAGCGCGTTGGAGTAGTGATCATTTCGCCGGACTAACAAGTGCCACCCAAGCTGGTTTAACTGTCGCTAACGGTATCCACAGTGTATTAGGCACCAAAGCAATGCGTACTGTGACCAAAGCAACCCACAAGCTCAGTGGCGGTGCGGTGCCATTATGGACACCAAGCATGCCGAAAGCGGCTGGTAAAGTTAAGCGATTAGCGAGCACGAATGATGGTTTAGGCCTGGCACATAAAAAAGTGGTTTATTTCCCAAGTTGCGCCGCGCGTAATATGGGCACAGCCAAAAATACTATGGATAACCGTCCACTCGCTGACGTAACTCAAGCAGTACTACAGAAGGCTGGTATTGAAGTCATTATGCCAAACAAGCTGTCTGAAAAATGCTGTGGTATGCCGTATAAGAGTAAAGGCTTTGTCGATACCGCACTGACTAAATCACAGCAGTTAGAGGCAGCGCTTTGGGAAGCGTCAGAGCAAGGTAAACTGCCGGTATTAATGGATACTAGTCCATGTGCAAGCACCAGTATTGAGATGATGACCAAAGATATCGCGATTTATGAACCGTTCCGCTTTGTGGCTGAGTTCGTCATGGAACATGTTGATATAACACCGCAACCCGAACCTGTGATGTTACATATTACCTGTACTTCTCGTAAGCAAGGTTTATCCGGCGTGATGGAGAAAGTCAGTCGTGCTTGTGCAACAGAAGTAATTATTCCCGACGACATTCAATGCTGTGGTTTTGCCGGTGATAAAGGCTTTACGACGCCCGAGTTAAATGCATCAGCACTATCGCCATTAGCGCGTCAAGTACCGAGTAATTGTAGTGAAGGTTATTCAAATAGTCGAACGTGTGAGATTGGTTTGTCCGAGCACAGTGGCATTGAGTACCGCTCGATCTTATATCTGGTAGATAAAGTCAGTGAAAAACGTGTTGGCTAGAAGCGATTAAAAATAGCTGTAATAAATAAGAAGTGATGAATAAGCAGGTCAATAGCCTGTTTATTCATTGCGTAATACTAAGTAATCACCAACCACACCCGTGCCTTTACCCACTTCAACAAAGCCTTTGGAAAAATAAAACTGCATTGCTCTTTCATTCTTAACCATGCATTTAAGTATCTGCGACCGACCATTTAATGCCGTTAACATAGCCAGTAACTTAGAACCTACACCGATACCTTGTGAATCTTCGGCAGTAAACAAATGATGAATGAAATTATCCGGTTCATACACAGCAATGAAACCCAGCACCTTGCCATCAGCAACCGCTAAATAAAGCGTATCATCAAGAATATGTTCATCAAAGTCTTTGAGCTGATAGCCGCTGCTATCCAACCAAGTGAACGTTGACGTTCTTACGACCATATAAAGCGCGCGTAACGCCGGTAAATATTGCGGTGTATAAGCAATTATCTCCATGTGCTGTTCCTTCCGTAAACGATGTGTCCATATAAAATCAATACTCACATATAAGTCGTCACTTAACGTAAGTCTGTACGATGGATACCATAAATTGCGTGGGCGATAATCTCGCCATTAATATTTTCAAAATTACTGATAATACCTTCTAACGTCATATTCAAGCGCTCACATACCCGGCGGCTTGCGGTATTGTCGACAGCAACACATATCTCTACTTTCTTCATGTCTAACTCAGAGAAAGCGTATTCAATTAAAAAACTCACCGCTTTAGTGACGATGCCTAAACCTTGGTATTTTTCACTTAACCAATAACCCACTTCGACCTTTTTTAAGGCCTGATCGATACTGTTAAAACTAACATTGCCAACGACTATATTTTGATAAATAATCGCACACGTCATTGATTTACCTTCTGCATATCCGATTAATGATTTACGGATAAACTCAAGAAAGAAAGCTTCATCATTGGCTTCTGTCGCCCAGGGTAACCATTTTGATAAATAAGCTCGCTCTGTTGTAACGATCTCTAAATAACAGCTCGCGAATGACGGCTGCACAATAGCTAATTGTAAATCTGGTCCGATATTTAGTGTGAACATAGACTTTCCTAATAGGATATCAATATTTCATACTAGATCTTATTCATACCTCAAACAAGGTAACTGATCACAGATGTAGAATAAAAATAGGCGATATCGCCACCTCAGCTATGTTCATAACCAATTAATAGCGGCGATAGTCAGATAACTTAAATAATGCCGCAGTAAGCGTTGTCGATGCTTCTCCATTACACTTTTTGCAGACTCTTTTCCGCTGACCATAAATACGTTGATAATGGCGCTTGGTACGATGTAATGACAGTTTTTTATTGCACAAAGCACAATGCGGTTTGTACGGTACAATAATCATTTCGGTTATGAGCGCAGGGAGTATTATCAGGGCTATAATGATGGCAATAAAAGTGTATCCCACAAGTATCAATCTCTTTATCAAGGTATGAATAAAGCAGATATATTCTCATACGAGAGCAGCTTCGACTGTCCGAAGGTGGACACTCGGTCGTGATTCATATCCCACCGTATTAGACGTGGGTATAACTAATAATATTATGGATGGTCACAGACTTATCCGTCACATTACGATAACCGTGTGTTTGGTCAGCATTAAATTTAATACCCTCTCCTTGCTTCAAGGTATGCCACTGCTCTGCAATACCGCCAACGGTCAGTGCTAAGAAGTATTCCATCGTGCCATCAACCGCTATAATGTGCTCAACCACACCAGCATTGTGCGGCGCCGAGATATGCTGACGCTGTGGGTCTAACGTTATCTGGAATATTTCAAGTTTTGTGTTTTCGTCATAAGGAAATAAGGTCACGATCTTAATATCATCCTCATTATTTTCTAAGGTACTTGGGGTTGTTACCGTTTGCGCTAAGTCGGTTAAAAAATAAGACAGTGGCAACTCAAAACCATTAGCGATATTCCATAATCGCACCACGGTTGGACTCGATTCACCTCGCTCAATTTGCCCCAGCATGGCTTTGGACACACCGGTATGTTGACTGGTTTTATCTAAACTCCAGCCTTTATTACTACGCGCGATTTTAAGACGAGAACCTAATGATGTATGAATATTAATAATAATGTCTCTTGTGAACTAAATAGCGATAATGATAATAGCGCTTGTGCGTTATAACATACAGTGTTATTTTGCAGATGCGCCACGTGCGCTATAACGCACGTGGCGATGGCCAAACCAGCACTAATGATAGGTAACATAAAGGACGAGTACTAATGAACAGTGTCATTTTAAACCGCGTAAACATGGGCTTTATTGCCGCATTGGTCGGCTTCACCAGTTCTATTGCCCTTATATACCAAGCAGCCACCAACCTCGGTGCTGACTTAGTTATGGTTTCAAGTTGGGTGTTTGCGCTAGGGCTCGGTATGGGGATCACCTCTATTGGCTTATCTATATATTACCGCACACCATTATTAATAGCTTGGTCTACTCCCGGTGCTGCATTACTTATTACCAGTACCCAAGGTTTTAGTATTAACGAAGCGGTTGCCGCTTTTATCTTCTCGGCTTGTCTCATTACCCTATCGGGTGTTTCAGGGTTATTTGAAAAATTAATGAACCGCGTGCCACTACAAATAGCCAGTGCTATGTTGGCAGGGATCTTACTGTCTTTTGGTATTGAAGTATTCAATGTCATGAACCAGTCTCCACGACTCGTTGGCCTGATGTTTGTCAGCTTTTTAATCAGCAAAGCACTGGCACCTCGTTTTGCCATGCTGACTATTTTAATTGTCGGGATCGCCTCGGCATGGTTACAAGGACTGTTTGTGGTACCTGAATTAACGTGGAGCTTAGGACAATTGGTCTATGTCGAACCAGAGTGGAGCATGACAGCACTCATCAACATCGGCTTACCGCTATTTTTAGTCACAATGGCAACCCAAAACATGCCCGGCATTGCTATTTTGAAAGCCCACGGTTACCACGCTCCGGTATCCAAATTAATGACTGTAACCGGCGTAACTAATATACTCATTGCACCTTTTGGTGGTTTTGGTATTAATTTAGCCGCGATCACGGCAGCAATATGTATGTCAGAAGATGCCGATAAAGATCCCAAAAAACGTTACTGGGCGGCTGTCAGTGCGGGGGCTTTTTATCTATTAATGGGATTGTGTGCCTTAAGCTTAATGACCTTATTTCAAGCCATGCCTACAGCCTTAGTCATGGCGCTAGCCGGTATTGCTCTGTTTTCGACTATTGGTGGCAGTTTGCAGCATGCCTTTATTGAATCGCCTTATAAAGAAGCCGCATTGATGACCTTTTTAGTCACCGCGTCTGACTTTACCTTATGGAATATAGGGTCGGCATTGTGGGGGGTTGTCGCGGGATTAATAACTATCTCAGTAACAGCATTGCTTGCAACAAAAAAGGAGCCGTAATTGCGATTGCTATTACAATTACTAGCCCTCTTTTGTTTATTAATTTAATTATACATTCGTGTGTGATTAAGCTTGTTGTTCTTGCTCATCAGATTCAAACCAACGGTAAACAATACCCGCTAATATTGCACCAACAATTGGGGCAACCCAGAATAACCACAGTTGCGATAACGCCCAATCACCTTGGAAAATAGCTACACCTGTACTACGTGCAGGGTTAACTGAAGTATTAGTCACAGGAATACTAATTAAATGGATCAAGGTTAAACTTAGACCAATGGCAATCGGTGCAAAACCTGCAGGAGCACGTTTGTCCGTTGCACCTAAAATAATAATCAGGAACATAAACGTCATGACGATTTCAGTCACTAATGCCGCAACTAAGGTGTAACCACCTGGAGAGTGTTCGCCATAGCCATTCGATGCGAAACCAGCACTGGCATCAAAGCCCGCTTGACCACTAGCAATAACATATAAGGTTGCAGCACCGGCAATACCACCCAGTACTTGCGCGAGAATATAAGGACCAAGTTCAGCTGCAGAAAAACGACCACCAGACCAAAGTCCGATTGAAACGGCAGGGTTTAAATGACAACCAGAGATATGGCCTATCGCGAATGCCATGGTTAATACCGTTAAACCAAAGGCCAGTGATACACCTAATAAACCGATACCGACATCAGGAAATGCCGCCGCTAATACCGCACTACCACAACCACCAAGGACTAACCAAAATGTACCAATAAACTCAGCACCGAGCTTCTTTGTTAATGTCATTATTTATTCCTTTATAAATTTACGTTACCACTTTTCGTCATTGAAGGTGGTTTAGCTCGTAACTAACACTGGTATTTAAAGGCTCAAAGTAGCTGGCTTATCTATTTTTAATACGTAATATTTTTAATACATAAATAAACACAACGGAACCACTAAGTCGTTAGCCACGATACATAATTTCAAACATCTACTGAGCATAGTTTAAAATAACAATTTTGCGCCTGCATTCAACTGCCCTTGCCACATTAAATCTGCGTCAACAAACCATTTACAGTTGCCACTATTACAAAACAGCGCTTGTGAACTACTAATAAAAGTTGCGTACCCACGAACATCAGCAAAAAGTGAAAATCGAGGGGTGATTTGATACTCTGCGCCACCGCCAATGCCCATCGAAAAGTTCGTTTCATTGGAGAAACTGTCACCGGGACGCATCTGAGTCAGTCCAGCACTAGTGGTGATATAGGGACGAAAATTACCTTTAGGAAAATATAACGCGCCGCCTACATGTAGATAGTCGACATCAAGACTGCTGATCACATCTTGGTTAAGATTACTCGTGACCTTCAATTGGCTCGGCTGATGGCTATAAAGTAAATAAATACTACCAGGATCTGGCGTGGTGACACCGGCCATCACTCCCCAATGGTTTGATTCGGCAAAATTAACACTACTTTGCTCGACGCCATTTTCATCAATCGCTGACAGTGCACTGCTGCCAAAGCTATAACCGCCAAACGGGGCAACAAATACCTCAGCCACAGCGACCTTGGTATTCACTAAAACACAGATCGCGACGACTGCAATCTTGACTATTTCAATCCTCAGTATTTGCTTATACCTCATAATACTCCCCGTAATATCGTGGTTAACTGTTAAAAATATAGCATTGCCTGCGTTTTATCCCCATCTACAGGATCACTTTTTCAACAAAAAACGATATACTGCCCTGCTAAATCGCCCTTTGCTTTCATAATACGAGATACAGATATGCTGCACCAAACGTTACAACACTACTTTGGCTATGATCAATTTAGAGAAGGCCAAGAAGCTGTCATTAACAATATTGTCAGTGGTCATTCTAGTGCAGCCATCTTTCCTACCGGTTCAGGTAAATCATTATGCTATCAAGTATCGGCATTACACTTACCTCACTTAACCTTAGTGATCTCGCCACTACTCGCATTGATTCAAGATCAGCTATTATTTTTAAAGAAGCATAACGTCGCAGCCGCTAAAATTGATTCAAGTATGTCAGTGGATGATGTTCGCGATACCATGTCTAAAGTACGTGAGGGCGAAGTAAAGATCTTAATGATCTCGGTTGAACGCTTGAAGAACGAGCGTTTTCGTAAATTTATCAAGCAAATACCAATCTCATTATTAGTGGTCGATGAAGCCCATTGTATTTCAGAGTGGGGCCATAACTTCCGTCCCGATTATTTGAAACTACCGCAATACCAAAAAGAATTGAATATTAAACAAGCCTTGTTATTAACCGCAACAGCAACGCCATCGGTTATTAAAGACATGGAAACCAAGTTTAATATCGCCCCGAACAATATAATTAAAACCGGTTTCTATCGTGCTAACCTAAGTCTGTTAATGCACCCAATAGCCCAAGACAAAAAGCTGCATGCATTGACTCGCTGGTTAGGTAAGAAATCAGGACAAGCATCGATTGTCTATGTCACTTTACAAAGAACGGCTGAAGAGCTAGCTAGTGCCTTGCAACAGTCAGGTATTGAAGCGGTGGCTTATCATGCGGGTATGCCCACTGATATACGCGAAGAAGTACAACAAAAATTTATGCGTAATGGCATAGATTGTATTGTTGCGACGATCGCTTTTGGCATGGGCATTGATAAAAGTAACATTCGCAACGTCGTGCATTTTGATTTACCTAAATCCATTGAAAACTACAGCCAAGAAATTGGTCGTGCGGGTCGTGATGGCACTGATTCACAATGTCTGGTATTAGCCAATTTAGATAACCAAAGTATCCTCGAGAATTTCGTTTATGGTGATACCCCAGAACTCAATGGTATTGAGGCAGTACTTCGCGAGATCCAAGCTGCAGGCACTGAGTGGGAACATACGTTATACGGACTGTCGATGGACAGTAATTTACGTCAAGCGCCGTTAAAAACCTTATTAGTGTATTTAGAAATGCAAGGGATCATCAAGCCGCTGTATTCCTATTTTGCTGAATACCGCTTTAAGTTCTTAAAAGATCCAGCGCAAATACTGAATCAGTTTACCGATGAAAAACGCGTATTTATTGAAGAGATATTTAACGCATCACCCGCGAAACGTACTTGGGCAACGGTTAACTTTGAACGTATGAGTGAAGGTTATCAAGAACAGCGTAGCCGCGTGATAACCGCGTTGGAGTTTTTGCATGAACGCAATAACATCGTACTCGAGAGCAAGTTGATGACAGATGTATATCAAATATTGAACTCGCGTTTTGATAGCCAACAATTAGCCGAAACACTGCATAAACAATTTGCCCATAAAGAGCAAAGTGAAATTAAGCGTGTGCATGCAGTTGGTCAGTACATTCAAAGTACACAATGTTTGAGTAAAGGCTTATCAACTTACTTTGGTGATGATAAAGCGCCGGTGCAATGTGGCACATGTTCTGTCTGTCAGGGACGTATTGCACAACTACCACAACCAGCGAGTATGCCGGCGTTATCCGCTGAACAAGTGACAGAGCTAAGCCAAGCGTTTATCAGCGCTTGTGATAAGCGCCCTACGCCAGTATTAACCACGCGTTTCTTATGTGGTATCAGCACACCTTTGTTCATGAAAATGAAAGCGAAGAAGATCAGTAACTTTGCAGCCTTGCAAGCTTACCCTTATCAGCAAATATTAACGCTACTAACCAACCAGCAATAATTTTACTTCCGCATAAAAAAATAGCGCTGCAGATGCTGCAGCGCTATTTTCAATTCATCATTACAAATTAAATTTGCAACGTTTAACCACTATTTATTCATAACGACTAATTATAGCGCCTGAAGTGCTAGATCATAGTTAGCTTCGTCAGTGATTTCAGCGACTAATTCACTATGTGTAACAACACCTTCAGCATTGATACATACAACAGCACGCGTTGTTAAACCACGTAATGCGCCATCAGGGATAGCAACGCCGTAAACTTCAGCAAACTCAGGGCTACGAAATGTTGATGCGTGTTGCACGTTAGCAATACCTTCAACTTCACAAAATCGACCTGTCGCAAACGGTAGATCTGCAGAAACACATACAACAACCGTATTTTCTAATGCGGCAGCAGCTTCGTTAAATTTACGCACACCAGCAGCACATACAGGCGTATCGATACTTGGGAAAATGTTAAGTACAACTTTCTTACCTTGTAAGCTAACAAGTGTTAAATCAGACAGGTCGCCCGCTGTTAATGAGAATGCAGGTGCGAGTGAACCAACCGCTGGAATAGAACCTGAGATGTTTACAGCATCACCTTGAAAAGTAACTTGAGTCATATTTTTATCCATTTTATTAAATGAGTACTATTAATTAAAACCAGCTAAATTGATCTAGATCAATATAGCGAAGTGAAATATATACCCTTGTGCGATTGCTGTATACGTCCAATATGTAAGAAATTGTCAGGTCATACCTATTCGTTATTTGTTTAGCTATCTGTTTAGTTATCTGTTTAGCTATTTGCTTAGTTCTTTATTTAGCCCTTTGTTATCCAATTTATATGCTTATAAAAAAAGGGCGATGCATTAACTGCATCGCCCTTTTTGTACCTAACGGTTAACTACACAGTAGCTAACCTCACGGTAAGGATATTAAACAAGTTTTTTAAGTGCGTTAGCAACGAATTCAACTTGTGGACCAATCACTACTTGAACAGCAGTTTTACTTGGCTTGATTACACCTGGTACGTGGCGCTTAAGTTCAGCGTCATTTACGAGTGCAGAATCTTTAACATCAAGACGTAGACGTGTTGCACAGTTATCAACGTGTACTAAGTTGTCTTTACCACCAACAAGTTCGAAAACTTTAGCAGCAACTTCAGCGTGAGAAGCTTTACCAGCTTTAGCTGGAGCAGCAGCTTCTTCGCCTGCGTCTTCACGACCTGGAGTTTTAAGGTCAAACTTAATGATGATAGTACGGAACGTTACATAGTAGATTACGAAGAATGCAGCACCTTGAACTAGTAGCATATACCACTGAGTTGCAAGTGGGTTACGTGATGATAATACTAAATCAACCAGACCCGCACTGAAACCGAAGCCTGCAATCCAATGCATAGACGCAGCGATGAATACCGATACACCCGTGAAGAATGCGTGTAGTACGAATAGCACTGGTGCAACGAACATGAATGAGAATTCTAGAGGCTCAGTAACACCCGTGAAGAATGTTGCAAAACCAGCAGCCATCATGATAGATGTTACTTTCGCTTTGTTTTCAGGTTTAGCTGTATGGATGAACGCTAACGCTGCACCTAATAGACCAAACATCATGATTGGGAAGAAACCAGCTTGGTACATACCAGTAACACCAACAGTTGCGTTGCCGTTTTCTAGTGATTGTGCGCCACCAAGGAAGTTAGGGATATCGTTAATACCAGCAACGTCAAACCAGAATACTGAGTTTAGTGCATGGTGAAGACCAACTGGGATAAGCATACGGTTAAAGAATGCATAGATACCAGCGCCTGTAGGGCCCATATCTTTAATGCTAGTACCGAACGTTACTAGACCATCAAAAATCATTGGCCAGATGTACATAAGTATAAATGATACGCCCATCATAACGAAAGAAGTTACGATAGGAACAAGGCGACGACCACTGAAGAAGGTAAGCGCTTTAGGCAGCTCAACTTCGCTGAAGCGGTTATAAAGTTCAGCAGAGATAACACCAACTAGGATACCAACGAATTGGTTGTTGATTTTACCGAAGGCTGCAGAAACTTGGTCAGCGCCAACACCTTGGATAGCAGCAACTGCACCCGGTGAAAGTAGCGTTGTCACAACCAGGAAGCCAACAAGACCAGCAAGCGCGGCTGAACCGTCTTTGTCTTTTGACATACCATAAGCAACACCTACAGCAAATAGAAGAGACATGTTATCAATGATTGCAGCACCAGATTTGATGAAGAATGCAGCAAGCATGCTTTCGCCGCCCCATGCAACCGGATCAATCCAATAACCAATACCCATTAATACAGCAGCAGCAGGTAAAACTGCCACTGGAACCATTAGTGCACGACCAATTTTTTGTAAATAGCTAAACATAACAGCCATCATCCTTATCTTAAGTTTAAAATCCAAATAAATGTTTTGTTCTTGTTATGAAACTGTAGCAGTTCCATTACAAGAACAGACTTCGTACTTACTCCATAACTTATTTCGTAATGTAAAGTAAGAAGGGGCTAATGACAAACCAAATTCATCATTAATTCGCTGCACTGTGATCTATTTCAACCATTTGAGCATAAAAAGACAAGTTTTGATGGCTGGATCCTAAAACTTAATTTACAATTAAAAAAAAGTATCAATTATCATCAAAAAATTATAGAGAGTATCGCATGAGATTAATTCCTTTGAATACCCCAGCTCAAGTCGGTCGCTGGAGCGCAGCTTACATCGTTAATAAAATTAACGCGTTTAATCCAACTGCAGATAAGCCGTTTGTTTTAGGCCTACCAACTGGCGGTACTCCACTTACTACGTATAAAGAGTTAATCAAATTACACCAAGCTGGTGACGTTAGCTTCAAGCACGTTGTTACGTTTAATATGGACGAATATGTTGGTATCGACAAACATCATCCAGAAAGTTACTACACATTTATGCACAGTAACTTTTTCGATCACATCGATATTCAAGCAGACAACATCAACCTACTAAACGGTCAAGCTGAAGATTTAGAAGCTGAATGTCAGCGTTATGAAGATAAAATCAAAAGCTACGGTCAAATAAATCTATTCATGGGTGGCGTCGGTGTTGATGGTCATATCGCATTTAACGAACCAGCATCATCACTGGCTTCACGTACACGCATTAAAACGCTAACAGAAGATACGCGTATCGTTAACTCACGCTTCTTCGACAACGATATTAGCCAAGTGCCAAAATTAGCACTGACTGTTGGTGTTGGTACGCTATTAGATTCAAAAGAAATTTTAGTGCTAATCACAGGCCACAACAAAGCATTAGCACTTGAAGCAGCTGTTGAAGGTAGCGTCAACCACCTTTGGACTATCTCTGCACTACAACTACACGCTAAATCAATCATTGCTTGTGACGAACCAGCAACGATGGAATTAAAAGTTAAAACTGTACGCTACTTTAAACAGCTAGAAGCGCAGAATATTCAAAGCTTTATTGCGGAGTAAGTTTATGTATGCACTCACTAATTGTACTATCTACACAAACGACAGTGTGTTAACTGAGCACTGTGTAATTGTCGATGGTGAATACATTCATGATCTGGTTTCTGTTGCTGACTGCCCTGCTGATATTGAAAAAATTGATCTTGCGGGCGCAAGCTTAACAGCTGGTTTCATTGACCTACAGCTTAACGGTTGTGGTGGTGTCTTATTTAATACTGATATTAGTGTTAAGACGCTTGAGATCATGCAAGAAACCAATGAACGTTTTGGTTGTACTAGCTACTTACCAACATTTATTACGGCTACCGATGGTGCAATGAAATCGGCTATCGAAACGATGGCGGCATATTTAGCCAAGCACAGTAACCAAGCGCTAGGTTTACATTTAGAAGGTCCTTACCTTTCTGTTGCGAAAAAAGGTATTCACAGTAGTGACCTTATTCGCCGTAGTGAGCAAGCTATGATCGACCATATTAGCAATAATAGCGCCGTGATCAGCAAAGTAACCTTGGCACCCGAAAATACAGACCCTGCGCACATTAAACAATTAGTCGCAGCAGACGTATTGGTATCCGTTGGCCACACAAATGCAACGTATACCGAGTGTATGCAAGGCTTTGATGCGGGTGCTCGTTTTGCCACTCACCTATTCAACGCGATGACATCTATTACAGGTCGTGATCCAGGTGTGGTTGGTGCGATTTACGATCATCAAGACGTTTACGCTGGTATTATCGTTGATGGCCACCATGTCGATTACGCCAATGTGCGTATGAGCCATAAGCTGATGGGCGAAAAATTAGTGTTAGTAACTGATGCGGTTGCGCCTGCAGGTGCTGATATCGAGTCTTTTGACTTCGTAGGCACAGAAGTGTTCTATCGTGATGGTAAATGTGTTGGCGCCGATGGTACACTAGGCGGCTCAGCATTAACTATGATCGAAGCAGTTGAAAATACAGTGAAACACGTCGGCTTACCGCTAGACGAAACACTGCGCATGGCAAATCTATACCCAGCAAAAGCAATCGGTGTGGATGATAAATTAGGTAGCATTGCAAAAGGCAAAGTGGCCAATTTAACAGCCTTTGATGCGGACTTCACTGTTATCAAAACGATCGTCAACGGACAAGTGAAAAGCTTCTAATTATGAAACATAGCCCAGTCGCCAATATTGAATTTATTAAACAAGTCAATACGGCTTCTGTTTATCGCCTTATCGATGAACAGAAGCAAATTTCACGTGTTGATTTAGCAAAACTTAGTGAGCTAGCGCCTGCCAGTATTACTAAGATGACACGTCAATTAATGGCGGCGGGGTTAATTAAAGAAGTTGCGCAACAAGCCTCTACCGGCGGGCGACCAGCCATATCTCTCACGTGCGAGATAGAACCATTTGTCTTTATTAGTTGTAAACTTGGTCGTAATAATTTAACGATCGCTTTGCATGATATTGCTGGCACTAAGCTAATCGACAATCGAGCGGCATTAAGCACAGCTCCCGATAATGATGTTATCCCGTTTTTATTAGCGCAAATAGCCGATTTTATTAGCGCTAACATAACCCCTGATACACAAACTCTGATCGCCATTGCGGTGACATCACCGGGCTTGATCGACCGTGAATCAGGTACCATAGTGTATCTACCAAAACACAATTTAAAAGATATTCCACTCGGTAAACTGCTCACGAAAGCGTTTAACGTGCCCGCTTATATTGCCAATCATACCCAGGCTTTATCATTAGCTGAGCTGTACTTTGGTGCTGCGCAAGACTGCCAAGACAGTGTATTACTTTCGGTGCATGATGGTGTTGGTTCTGGCATTATTAATAACGGGAAAATCTTTACTAACTACAATAACCAAGTTGGTGAAATCGGTCATATCCGTATTGACCCACTCGGTCTACCTTGTCACTGTGGCAGTCACGGTTGTTTAGAAACCATCGCCTCTAATGAAGCGATTCTAAAACAGGTCAAAGGATTAATTAAACAAGGTCACGAAACATCACTGACCCTTGAAGGCTTAACTATCGAAGCTATTTGTAATGCCGCCAATAGTGGCGACGAATTAGCCGTACAAGTATTACAACGAGTGAGTAAATTACTCGGTCAATCAATTGCCATTATCGTCAACTTGTTTAACCCACAAAAAGTGTTAATCAAAGGCGAAATAGTGGCTGCGAAAAATTTAATTTTCCCTATGATTGAACACAGTGTACAACAACACGCTTTAGGCAGTTTCGTACCGAACTTGATCATCAGTGAAGCCGAGTTTCAAAATGAACCATCAATGGCCGGAGTCGCGTTAGTGCGCAAAGCGTTATTAGAAGGTAGCCTGCTTAGCTATATCATTAATGAGCAGACGCTTAGTTAGCGGATGACTTACCCCAAGCGACGTCAGTGCGTTTGGGGATCCCTTCTCCAACTTGGTTATCATTTTTTCTTTTATTTGTTATAATCCCCTATATTCAGCCTTGCTGAACAATCCCTTTATTGACTATTAATGAGTACTGATATGCATTTTGATGACAATATCCGCATGGTTTTCTCGACTGAAACTGGCCGTATTAAAGAAGAAAAACAAATTGAAACGGCACCGGATGGTGATGGTATTGTGCGTATTCGCCGTGAAACCAAAGGCCGTAAAGGTAAAGGCGCGACGACGATTAGTGGTATCGACTTACCCGAGAAAGACTTGAAAGCACTGGCTAAAGAATTAAAAAAGAAAAGTGGTGTCGGCGGCAGTGTTAAAGACTTCGTCATCGAGATCCAAGGCGACCAACGTGATATTGCAAAAGAGTTTTTAGAGAAAAAAGGTTATACCGTGAAACTCGCGGGCGGTTAATCGCGCGCTAATTATCAATGTTCTACAGGCATCGCTGATAGAACATTGAGAAGCCAGTATTTGCTGTAAGTTAGTCATCAAGGTGGGTAGCAGAATTACCATAGCGGGAATTAAACGCACTGTAACTATCTGCAGAACTCTCCGTACCCTCTCGCATCTCTATATAGGTATTCGAATTCCCCAGCGGATGAGGATATATATAGGGGATATCATCATTTTCTATTGGCTCCTCAAAATAACTATCATCCCCCTGAGTATCACTACTACAAGCACTCAACACACCTGATATAACGATGAGCATCATCCACATTTTTGTCACAGCTTTCATCATTCACACCTCATATTTTTACTGATACTTTCTGCGGTACATCAATTATAAATTAACTATAGCTCCTAGAGTGACGAGCGTCACGTTAACGCCAATCAGGGCCACCTTTAAACACTTGTCATTTGTATCAAATCAAGGCAACATAACCCTGTCGGCAGTGATCTCATGATCCGCTGTACGATATAATTCTCAGGGCGGGGTGTAATTCCCCACCGGCGGTAATAATAAGGCACATGATTTATTCGTAGCCTATTTCAGCCCGCGAGCGCCTAAGTTGACGATTATTAATAAAGTCATCACTTAGGGTCAGCAGATCTGGTGAACGCTATGCCATATAGCCTAGTCCAGAGCCGACGGTAATGAACATATTCATCGAATATGTCTAAGTCCGGATGAGAGAGAATATAAGATGCGTTAACGTCTGCCTTGGTAGATGGTTGATCACGCACCTCTAATTCTGCACGCCCTGATTCTGGAACCCCATATTTTTATAGTTGTATATTAAGGATTAAAACCATGAATCAGTCTTTACTTTCCCCTTTTGGCGACGCAATTACACGTGTTGAAACTGCACTAACTGCATTACGTTTAGGCAAAGGGGTTTTAGTTGTTGATGATGAAGACCGCGAAAATGAAGGCGATATGGTGTATGCCGCAGAGTCATTAACCAATGAGCAAATGGCATTACTTATCCGCGAAGGCAGTGGCATCGTTTGTGTTTGTTTGCCCGACGAGCGTGTTAAGCATTTAGAACTTGCGCCTATGGTCGAGAACAACTCAAGCCAATACGGCACAGCCTTTACAGTAAGTATTGAAGCAGCTGTTGGTGTGACAACTGGTGTATCTGCTGCAGATCGTGTAACGACTATCAAAGCAGCCATTGCTGATAACGCCATGCCAAGCGACCTTGCCCGTCCAGGCCATGTTTACCCGCTACGCGCACAGCCAGGTGGTGTATTAACACGTCGCGGTCATACCGAAGGTACTATCGATTTAATGAAACTCGCAGGGTTAAAACCAGCAGGCGTATTATGCGAAGTGACTAACCCAGACGGTACGATGGCGCGTTTACCTGAAATCATTACCTTTGGTGAAAAGCACGACTTACCGGTATTAACCATTGAAGATATTGTTACTTATCGTAACGCACTGTTGGAAAAAGTGAGTTAATAGTTAGATCAAAGGGTTAACCACATGGAGACATTCTCGCTATAAATGTGACACGGCAGCAGCCAATACGAGGACTTTATATTATCCTTAAGGTATTGCTGCTTGTGTCCAAGTACTTGCGAGTTAAGGAATGACTACAATTAAGAGGGCTTCTACAAGCAACTTAAAAACGTCAATCCTTTAACGATTGTCACCATGAATAAAAGGTTATCGTTAATGAATAAAAAGCCAAAAAAATTTATCAAATACGCACTTCTCAGCAGCTGTATTGTGTCTATACTCACAGGCACTGTCTTTGCTGAAACAACTCAATCAGGTGACGTCACGCCAGGATTTAATCATAAAGTCCCTGAAGAAATCATGACCCCAAATAAGGTTGAAACGCGTATTGGCGAGCTCAACTTTTATGATGGTATCCCAACTCAAGCAACGCTCGACAAGGTATATGATAATTTAGATTTCATTCGAGGTGTCGATGTATTTCTTAATTTCATTCCCGCAACGTCAATCGAAGGGATCCGTTTAGGCTTTAAATCGCTAGGGGCTGATGACTCAAATGAAGTATTAGTATTTGATGATCTTATGGATTCTAATCCATTATTTTTAACCGGTAACACAGATACTGTTTACGCTGGTGCCATGTTAGACCTAGAAAAAGACGGTGTTACTGTGGTTGAAATCCCCCCTGGAGCTGGGCCGGGAACGCTTAATGACGCCTTTTTCCGTTTTGTCGTCGATATGGGTGCACCAGGACCTGATGAAAAGAAAGGTGGCACGTACGTTATATTACCGCCAGATTATAAAGGCGAGTTAAAGTCTACGCTTAATGGTATGCAAGATAGAGGTAAGGACAACAGAGTTAATATCATGATTGGCGATACACAACAAAAAGTATGGATTGCACAATCAACAAGTTATAATAACTGGCTTATTTTACGCGGTTTCTTGAAAGATGGAAAACCCGATCATGCTTCGAAAATGTGGCGTACAGGTCTTAAGATCTATCCGCTTGCTGACGCGAAAAACCCCAAAGAAATGAAGTTCATCAATGGTTCAGGTCAATATTTCAATACCGTTCATGCCAATGATTATAAGTTTTACCAAGAGCTTTGGCATGTGATCCAAAAAGAGCCAGTATCATTTATTGATCCCGAACTGCGTGGTCAGGCCGCCGCTATCGGTATTGAGAAAGGTAAACCTTTCGAACCCGATGCGCGCATGAAGGCTATTTTAAAAGATGCTGTCGCCGTCGGTAATGCCACGGCTCGTGGTATTGCGTTTAAATCTCGAGATAAAAATGCTTATCTGTTTGAAGGCAAGCAGTGGTTTACCGGCTTTATTGGCCGAGATTACCGTTGGTTAAAGGATGGTGGTAATGGCGGACGAAACATGGATGCCCGAACGCTGTTTTTCTACATCGCAACGGTAAATACACCTGCGATGGCCTTGCAAATACCGGGAGTAGGATCTAATTACGCCATGACAACAGGCGATAATAATGGCGACATTCTGTATGGTGAAAAGAATTATAAAGTAACCTTACCGGCTGATGCTCCCGCTAAAGACTTCTGGTCTATGGTTGCTTACGACCCTCAAACACGCTCAGAGTTACAAGTGCCGGGTGGTTCACTTTACCCAAGTAAGAACAATAAACGTGATCAGCTCATCTACAATAAAGATGGTTCCGTGACCTTATACTTTGGACCTGATACACCCAAAGGATTAGAGGCCAATTGGACTGAAACTACCCCGAATAAAGCTTGGTTTGCCATGTTACGGTTATATGGACCGCTACAACCTTGGTTTGATAAAACGTGGCAACCAAGTGACTTTGAGCTAGTAAAATAACGAATCCACTAACCGGATTTACTCAACAAGTGAGCATAATAAAAAAGCAGTCTCTGGGAATAACAGAAGCTGCTTTTTTAGTACGGTTCTTGGTACTATTTTGCTTCGCCAGAAACTGTATTATCTCTTGTATAATCAGCCTTACTCGGCTTTTCTTTGTTAGAGTTTACCTGCTCGCCTTTATACATAGCGACTTTGATAAAGAACACCATAAACACTAAATCGTTTAAGCCATAAATAGTATAGAAAATACCAGCAAATAAATCTGTTTCGTACAGGGTGAATAAGTTATTTGTTGCTAACCAGTATACCCATGCGCACACATACACCAACTTTTCGACGGCAAAAACGGAAACTAACAAACGAATACTACCTTTCGTCATAGCGGCAGCAAAGTAAGCCAGTCCCCATACTATAATCATCACTAAACCAAAGTTAGACATGACAACCGGGTCAGCTTCATTAATGGCGGTATTACTAAATAATTTCGAGAATGTCAGTACACCACCAATATTAACCAAAGCGGCGAGTATAAGACCATATTTAATTACTCTGCTATTCATTATGATTTCCTTATTAAATTTGATATAAATATCTCGGTTTATGACAACAATATAAAACATAAAATCCGATTTTATTTATAAGCATCATTAAATTTTAATAAAGATCACAATAATAACTTCATTATTTATCAATTCAGATTTGGTTCATCTTTCCTGTTTTGACATTCAACCGACGTACTTCAATGCGATTTAGCCTTAATCATAGATTAAAGTTATGAATCACTTCTTGCGAATCCAGCAAGGTAACTTTTTGTAATTGCGATGTTGGGTCTGGAATAGTCAGTGCATCAAATTGCACCGGATCATCGCCTACCGCACTGCAGGTAAATGCCACGGTATAGTTCCCTGATGGTAGGAAACCAAACGCATAATCTCCCGTGCTTAAATCAACAGATGTCGATGCATAAGGCACAGACGACCCCGACACCGGTAATATGTTATTAAACTCATCATCGTCAGCATCAAAATTATCGACGAGTGTTGTACTATCGAGATTATGCCCTTCATATAAATACACATAATTACCAGTGTCGTTGACACAAGGAGGCACAGCAAATAAATTACTATCGACAGTCCCTTTTAACGATGCCGCAGTATCATTATCAATAATCGTTACGCCATGTGGTTTCAAGATGTAACCATTATTATTACCAATGTTACCCCGCATGACCAGAGACTGACGTAAGTCGAATTCGATAGTAAAACTTTGTACGGTTTCGTCTTTGATGGTGAAACTGCCCAGCTTTAACTTATTACTCGGCTGCTTTAACTCATTGGTGCCATTACTATCATTCACATAACTTAAAGCTTTATTAGCCTCGATATGAATAATTAATTCTTTGTAGTCACCCACAGGCAATACTTGGTCAGTCAAAATTAAAGCAGAATTAGAGCCGGGGTAATCAAGTAGGTCTATTTGTTGATAATTATGGCCTGCAGTATCTTCATCTACAGCAACAATAATACGCGTACCATCTGCTTGAATAAACTCTAACTGATCAAATGCAATAACCACATTATCGGCACTATCTACCGGAGCATCGGAAACAGAAAAAGAAACGGAGGAATACGCGGTATCATCATTATCATTACCACAAGCAGTGAGCAATAATGATGACACAACAACCGCACAACATTTAATTAATTTCAAAATAACACCTGCTAATAAAGACATATATATTAACTATAGGCACCAATGTGAAATATATCACTCATAACGAGTGGTAACTCAGCACAAGCTGGCTCATTTAATCTTTTCAAAAAAGGTCGTAATTGCTTGTGCTGCCAACGGTTTACTAAAATAGTACCCTTGCCCATATTCACAATTATGTTGTTGCAAAAATGATAATTGAGATGGCGTTTCAATACCTTCAGCTACCACAGCTAAATTCATGTTGTGCGACATGGTCATAATAGTTTCAATTAAAATATCATCGCGCGCATGACCAATCTCATTAATAAATGAACGGTCAATCTTAATTTTGTCTAAAGTGATACGCGATAAGTAACTTAAACTTGAGTAACCAGTGCCAAAATCATCCAAAGCAATTTTAATACCCATGGTTCTAAATTGAGCAATTTTATCTAGCGCATGATCACCACCATCAAGTAGCACGGATTCAGTGATCTCAAGGGTAAGTTGCTCTGGAGTCACACCATGTTGCGTTAACGCCTCTTCGATAACTTGAATAAGACCATTATCTTGTAGCTGTATTGGTGATAAATTAACCGCAACTTCGTCGATCTCAATGCGATCATCGGCGCTCCATTGCGCTAATTGACGAATCGCTTCACATACAACCCATCGACCAATATTAATAATAAGACCTGTTTTCTCAGCTAATTCAATAAACTGTAATGGCTGCACTAACCCTAATGTTGGATGTTGCCAGCGTATAAGCGCTTCAGCTAACCCATACTTACCCGTTTTTAAATTAATAATAGGCTGATAATGTAAGCGTAATTCATCACGAGAAATTGCCTGACGCAGTTCAACTTCCAATTCAAACAGTTCATGCCCAGCAGTTTCCATTTCAGGCTTGAAATAACTAATCTGATAAGTCTGATTATCACCGGTTTTTTCAACAGCGAGGTCAGCAAAATGCATCAATTTACTGCCATCTTTAATCTTACATTCTTGGCTAATGACCACACCGCAACGCGCCTGACAGGCATGAGTGATCTCACCGATTTGAATAGGCTTACAAATCGAGTCCAAAATATAATGGATTCTATTTTCTAATAACCCCCGCTTACTATAAGGTAAAATCAACACAAACTCATCACCACACCAACGACTCACTTCTTCATATTCTCGGCATAATACGGTCAATCTATTGGCTATTTCAATTAATATCGCATCACCAATCTCATGCCCAAATCTATCATTTAATACCCCAAAATTATCGAGATCAATCAATACTAACGCAAAAGGTGAATGATCCTGAGATAAGCGATTTTCAATACTCGCGAGTAATGAATAACGATTAGGCAATTGGGTCAATTGATCAAGATAAACTAACTTTTTTAATTCTTGTTGTTGTTTTTTTTGTTCTGCAATAACCAAATTAAAATGCTCTGACAAATCCGATAATTCATTATCATATCGAGATTTATTTACATTAACGGATTCTGACTTTACTGTGTAACCATGCTCAAAATGCGCAGAGATAAAACCTTTAGCATTATCGAGCAACTGGTAAATTGGAGTGATAATTTTAACTCGTAACCCCCAGAACATCACTGTACTTAACGTGATGAAGCTAAATAATAAGGTTAATATGTTCTGTTCTAACTTCGCATAAGCATTCGCATAAGCACTGTTTAATGGCAGTGCAATAATTACCGATGCATTTGCAGTGCCTTGCTCTGAGAACATAGGTTTATAAGCGACTAAATAAGGAATGTCGTCCACCGATGTCATTTCATAAACCCCTTGCTCTTCAGGCAATGCTTCAGTCATGATAAGTGCTAAATTTTCTTTCGCTTTGGCAACACCATAATGCGAGGCAATAACCCCTGCATCACCATCGACAATAAAAGCGGCACCATCTTTCGGAAAAAAATCATCGGTTAATTGCCGACTCCACCATTCAAGCGATATAACCGCGACGGCAGCAGCAATAATACGATTATCATTACCATAAACAGGAACTGAAAAGTTCATCGAAGCCAGATCAGTCGCTCTATCATGTTGAAATCTGCCCATTGAAAATACTCCATTTTCAATGGTATTGCGAAAATAAGCTCGGTCCACTACATTTACGGCTTGCTGTAGTGGCAGCGCATTACAAAGCAAATCGCCATTGGCCATTGGTACACCGATATTAGTAAAAAGCGGATTCATTCGTTGTACACGCGCAACAAAAATAGAGCAGTCAGGATCTTCAGGATGACGGAGAGCACTTTCTTGCGCTAATTGAAATAATATGGATTTGGTATACTGAATCTTATTCTGTTGCTGCTTAATCACTTTTTCTGCAAATTGGAATGCTTCATTACGTATCTTTTGCTTTTCAGCACTAAAATCATGCCAGGTATTATACGACATCAGTAATAATGCGGGGATCAATGCAATCGTTAAAATAATAACAAATCGAGATACCATAGGTCGGATTATCAGCAATGTACTCACCCCTTGCTTAACAAAAATTACTGTAAGATCGTAATCGTTAAACATAAATTAATTTATAACTATATAGGGTTACAGTTTACCGATAGCCAAGAGGTATGTGAATATCAATAACTTATTTAACAGCTAATTAATCACATTAATGATACTTAATAAGAATTAAAGAAGGTTAACAAGCGTAATCATATTATTTTTTAACAAGCTTAGTTGAATGGCGAGCGTAACTCACGATACTGTTAACAAAGAACAAGCACGGCATAATCATAATAAAAACAGCTAGTAGTGCATAATAATAGAAAGCCATAAAATTCCCTTTTCCGTCAGTATTGAAAAATAATGTTAAATCTATTAACAAAATAAATACTACCAACAATTGGTTAGTTTTATAGTGTTAGTTCGGAAATCACGATTATTAAACTGGTTTTTGCGGGATAAATCACCTTTCATCATGTGGTGCCATGATAGTACTCATAACACCACTTATTAGCCATTACCTATTCTTTTACATATTATTTTACATAGTCCTTCTAATTAACGTCACACTCGACATATTCAACAAACGCCAACAGCTCAGTAAACCAATCAGACCAACAAAACTCGCGCCAGCACCGATACCTAATAACCAATATTGAAAGTGGAACGAACCAGGCATATCAAAGATACGACTTTGTAAAATATACACCCCCAGCTCCATGGCAATACTTGCCATTAACCCAGCGAGCGCACCCAAGGCGACAAATTCAAATAACACACTATTACGCAGTAAGCGTCCACTCGCGCCTAATGTCCTTAAAATGGCGAGCTCGCGTTCACGCTCCTCCATACTGGCTTGCACTTGAGCCACTAATACCAAACTGCCAGCAAGCACCACCAGCAACAGAATAAATTCAATCGCGATAGAAACTTGCCCTATCACACTCCTTAGTTGGGTAATAATTGCATCAACATCGATCAAGGTAATAGTCGGATACTGCGTTAAGAAATCTTGCAATGCATCGGTGGCGTCATCCGGTACATATAACGATGAAATATAGGTCGCAGGGAAATCAGCCAGCACATGTTGGTTAAAGATCATGTAAAAGTTAGGTTGCAATGTTTGCCAATTGACCTTACGGATACTGCTCACCATCACCAACACTTCTTCACTGCCCAGCTGGAATGTTAAGTTATCGCCAATTTCGACAGCTAACTTATCCGCTAAGGTCGATTCAATCGATACCAGCGCACGGGTATCTTCAGGCTGCCACCAGCTGCCAGCGATTAAGCTGTTTTCATAAGGCAAGCCATCACGCCAAGTCATGTTTAGCTCTCGCCCTACTCCACGACGGCCATTATCAGCCGATTTGGTTTCTTCCTTACTCACGCGCTTAGTCACTTGGTCATTATTAATTTTGGTTAATCGACCACGTACCACAGGAAACAGGCCACTGGATTCAATGCCTAACGAATCAACAAAATTGTTCACAGGCTCAACTTGAGTGGCTGTAATATTAACGAGAAATCGGTTAGCACTGTTATCCGGTAATTGTTGCTGCCAATCGTCAATCAAACCATTTTTCATTACTACGATAATCAACAGTAATTGAATGGCAATAGTAAAACTGATCAATTGCACCGCATTTTCATTAGCACGACGTTTTAAATTAGCGAGAGCCAAATGCCAAGATTTACCCGCTTTACTGCCCGCTGAACGCCCTGCAGACATAAACAAGCGACCAATCACTAACAACACTAATGCCACCAGCATGCCACCAATTAATAATGCTGCACTAAGCACTGCATCTTGGCTAAATAAATACAATAACGTGAAGATGGCTAATAACGAGGGTAGCGGACTCATTAACCGTGTGAACAAACTGCTCGCAGCGTTATTATCACGACCGCGTAGCAGCATCATAGGCGAAGTCTGTACTAACTCTCTTAATGGCGTAATAGCAAATGCAAAGGCGCAAATAATACCAGTGACAATCGCGACTAAGAACGGATATGCCATGTTGCCTGTTGTCGAGGTATCAAGATAATCACGCATCGCGTACAAGCCGAGGTTTAATATTAGATACCCAACAACCAAGCCTAAACTAATACTTAATACACTTAATAACGACCAATGTAGGCAATACAGTTTCGACACATAGCGTTTAGATGCGCCCATGGCTTTAAACACAGCAACAACGGATTGATGGCGCTGACTATAACGTCGACTTGCTACAGCAACCGCAACGGACGCTAAAACAATACCCAGCATACTGGCGAGTGATAGGTATTTATCGGCTTTGCTTAGGGCTCTCGCTAACGGAGAATTCTGTGATTTAATATCGTACCAACGCTGGTTATCACTTAACTGTGGTGTGAACCATTGCTCAAATGCAGTGATATTGTCGGCATCTCCGGCGAACAGATACTTATAACTTAATCGGCTACCGGGTTGGATCAATTCAGTCTTCTGTATGTCGTTATTATTAATAAACACCACAGGCCCCGAACTAAAGACACTAAACGACGCATCCGGTATTTGCGTGATGAGCCCGGTGACTTTAAAGCGCATTACCCCCACTTCAATACTGTCACCCAGCGCTATCCCTAACTGTCTTAAACCTTTTGCCTCTAACCAAGCTTCACCTGATTTTGGCGAATTTGACGCGACGGCTTCACTGGCATCTAATGACGGACTCACCAATAACTCACCACGCAATGGATAGGTATCCGATACCGCAGACAAGGCTGACAATGCCATTTTTTCATCCGTAAACACCATCGATGACATTTGGATCTGCTGGGCTTGGATTAATTCTAAACTGGTGGCTTTGGCTAATACCGTAGGGTCAATGACACTGCCGGTATCCAATACCCTGTCGGCAGCAATAAAAGTACTACTCTCCGCTGTTAATGCTTGTTTCACACGGCTAGAAAAACCTGATAACGCAAATACCGCAGACACGGCTAGCACAATCGCCAATAAGATAATGGTTAGCTCGCCGCGCTTTAACTCGTGTTTTAATAAACGCAGGGAATGTTTGTGCCAATAACTCATAACGATGTACTCAGCGACGGTTTGATAACTAAAGGCTCTGTACCTAAAGGCTCGTCAGTGACAGTTTCTGTTAACTGGCCACTTTCCATGGTCACTTGGCGCTGACAACGCGCAGCTAATTTCGGATCATGTGTCACGAGAATCAACGTAGTGCCCTGCTGTTTGTTAATTTCAAACAACAAATCGGCAATGTGTGAGCCAGTTTTTGTGTCTAAGTTACCCGTCGGCTCATCGGCAAATAAAATATCTGGTTTAGAAATAAATGCACGGGCAATAGCAACACGCTGTTGTTCGCCACCCGACAGCTGTGACGGAAAATGCTCAGCCCTGTCAGTTAAATCAACTTTGGCTAATAATTCCCGCGCCAGTTGCTCAGGGTTATCCATTTCGGCTAGCTCTGCCGGTAACATGATATTTTCCAACGCAGTTAAGCTATTGATTAACAAAAACTGCTGAAAAATAAAACCGACGTGTCTCGCGCGAACCGCACTGCGCTGTTCTTCATTAAATTGGTGCAATGGCTTATTTTTTAGAAAAACTTCACCGCTCGAAGGTAAATCTAATCCCGCTATAATAGACAATAGGGTAGACTTACCTGAGCCAGACGCGCCAACAATCGCTAATGAATCACCAGCGATCACAGTTAAATCCATCGGATGTAAGATATCGAGGGTTTTAGCATCTGTTTTAACTGATTTAGTTAAGGCACTTACTTTTAATATAACGTCGGAATTTAGCTTCATGTTTAAAAATGCCTTTAAAGTATTATTATTGATGGTTATCTTGTTACCTGCAGCACATGCGACAGCTAACCATAAAATTTTGTTATTGGGTGATAGCCTCAGCGCCAGTTATGGTATGACACAAAATGAAGGCTGGGTAACCCTGCTTAATCAACAGTTATCAAAGCAAAACGCGCCGTATAACATTATCAATGCCAGTATCAGTGGTGAGACTACCGCTGGCGGCTTATCTCGTTTACCGGGTATTTTGGCTAAGCAATCAATTAATGCGCTAATTATCGAACTTGGTGGTAATGACGGTTTACGTGGTTTTCCCCCTAAGCTCATCAAAAGTAACTTAACGAAAATGGTGGATTTAGCCCACGCGCAGAATATTCCCGTGTATGTGATGAATATTCGTATTCCACCTAATTATGGCCCACGCTACAGCAAAATGTTTACCGATGTATTTGCTCAAGTTGGCAGTGAAAAAGACATTACCGTGTTGCCATTTTTTATGGAGCAGATCGCTGTAGATCCAAGCCTGATGCAAAATGACGGTATTCACCCGAACCGCTCAGCACAACCTAAGATTGTCGATATCATGTCAAAACAGTTGGCAAGTATTTACAGTGAGCAACTGAGTCAGCAGTAATGTTGGCACGTCATAGCGACTAACTAATTGCGTAACTAATACCCTAACTAACGCCCTAACGAATAGCAGAGAATGTCACGCAACTGGATAAGATAAACCAGTTTATCTGGTGCTGTCAGGATAGGTTTCACAAATATGGGTAAAGTATTGTCAGGACGCTTTATTTACTCATCCGCTATTAATATTGAGTATGAATAACGGATGAGAAAGCATGGTTGGAATTAAACATGGCTAGGGTTAACGTGATTAGGCTTAAAACAGCCCCATTTGTTGATCGGTTATCAAATCAAAGCTCAAGCCAATAAATGGCAAGATACCATCAGCAATGGGTTTAATTTGTTTTTCAATATAGTGCTCAAAATCCAATACTGAATGTTGATGCTCGACCGCTTCAGGGCCATTCAATGTGAGCACATAACTGATCCACGCTTTGTGTTGATAACGTAACGGCTGGCCTAATTGACGGTTTTTTTCATCCGCTGCGCGCGCTGCTTTTACATGGGGCGGCACGTTTTTCACATATAACGCTAATTCTTGGCGCAAACGCTTACGGTAAACCAGCTTATCATTAAATTCTCCCGCTAAGGTTTTCTCCACTATTTCCAGCACATAATCTTCTACCGCGATGTTATGGAAGACTCTATGGTATAATTCCTTCTGGAACATCTTCGCCAGATCAGTCCAATCGGTACGCACCGTTTCTAGCCCTTTAAAGATCAGTTTTTCACCGTCTTTAGTATGCACTAAACCGGCATAACGCTTCTTACTGCCTTTATCCAAACCACGGATCGTGGGCATTAAAAACTTGTGATAATGCACTTCGTATTCAATATCTAAGAAACAATCAATGTCGTAATCTTCACGCAGGTGACGCTGCCATTGCTCGTTGATGTATGCCGACAGTTCCGCGCCCATACGATCGGCTTGTAAGCCGCGATCAGCTGACGTTCCAGTGTAACCAGCGGTAAATTTAGATTCATCAAGTAATACAAAGGTGGAATCGGTATCTCCGTAGATCACCTTATAACCTTTGGCTTCGAGCCAGCCAGCGGTAGTCTGCATGATCTCTTGACCGCGCATGGTAATTGACGACGCTAAACGGGTATCATAAAAACGACAACCGCCAGATCCTAACACCCCATAAAACGAGTTCATTAAGATCTTAATCGCTTGCGAACGCGCGGCATCTTTATCTAGTTTAGCTTGATCGCGCTGCGACCAAAGTTCGGTAATAATATCAGGCAGGTAATGTTTGTCCCGATCAAACAAGCCACCACGGAACCCAGGGATCGCCTCTGTCGGGTTCTGTACACCTTCTAATAATCCCACAGGATCAATTTTAAAGGTGCGAATAATCGACGGATACAGACTTTTAAAATCCAGTACGATAACGTGATCGTACAAACCAGGGAATGAGTCCATCACATAACCACCGGGACTGGCCATTACCCCACTCTCACGTAGGTTTGGCGCGATATAACCAGCGCGATGTAATTTAGGCAGATAAACATTGGTAAACGCCAGTACCGAGCCACCGTTACGATCTAATTCCAATCCGGTTAACTGCGAGCGTAATAACAAGAAATCCAACAACCGCGTTTTAACAAAGATATCCCACACTAATACGCAATCTTGCAGATTGTACTTCGCTAGTTTGAGCTTATTAAAATGAAAATCGTGGTTGATCTGTTCCATGCGGTTATCGACATCGTCAGTCTCTTTACCGACACCGAGGATCGCTTGCGCGACATTTTCGAGACTGAAACTGGGGAAGCTATAGGTCGCTGTTTTTAGACTATCGATGCCATCAATCACCACCCGACCATGCAAAGTCAAAAAACCTTGCTGTTGCGGGGTGCGGCCATCACGCCAATGCAAGTTTTGACCACCACGACCCAATGCTAGCTTAATATTATGAAAGGTAGCGCGTACAGCCAATAGACGGAAATCAAAATTAATCACGTTCCAACCAATAAAGACGTCGGGATCGTAACTGATCACAAAGGCTTGCAGTGCTTGTAATAGACTTTTCTCGTCAGCCACCCAATAGATTAACTGCTCACTTTCGGGCGCTTGCAATACGTTTTTATCAGTTTTTTCTTGTGCCTGTGCTCGATCTTTATCAGCGAGTGCTTGTGCTAAGTCTTTATCAAGCTGCTCGCCAATCATGTATACCCGTTTAAAGGGTTTACCATCGGGGCAATAGGCAGGGCTTAATGAATACAAACCAATAGAGTACAGTTCACCGTGTTCTGAGCATTCGATATCCAGTGAGATCTGTTTAATTTTATCCACTAAGTTGTCAGGCAGCTCTGCAGGTTTAAGCTGGGCTTGTTGAAACTCCACATACCCTTTACGTTGCACTGGCGTTCCGGTGAACTCGACAGCCCCTTTTACAAAACGCTCCATTAAGTAACGTTCAGCTGGGCGAATGTCGGCTTCTAAGACCGTCACCAGCTTACGTCTTAATAATTCTTGGGCGCGATGATAGTCATGCGAGGTTTGGAAATAAAAGGCGCTCATCAATTCTAAATCAAAACTGCGCATTTTCAGATCTTTATAATTAAAGCGCGGATTTAATTCACTTAAACAGGCTAATGCCGTGGTCAGTTGGTCTTGAGGAATGAACATAACCAGCGGCTGGGTTGCCGGGATCAACTTAACCGCACCCATCTCAGATGCTAACCAGCAGCTTAATTCATTGTTACCATTGCGATCACGGCTATGGCGCGATAATAAAAAACCCAGATATGTAGCAGACAAAATTAACCAGAAAAAATAGTTTAAGACTGGTTAAGTGTACAGCATTTTTAGAAATGTGAAAATGGCTGTTACGAACTAGCAATACTATCCGTATTAAGCACTAATATTATATAACGACAAGATCATACTATCAGCACCAATAAAAACCCCTGATATGTAGCAGACGAAATGGTTCAGTAATAAATTGTTGTAAATTGATTAAATGCACAGCGTTTTATACTACTAAAGATCTTAGTTTACTAAAATTTTCAATCTGTTATATTTTCTTTCGTTCCAGTTACTCATATTTGAGTCCCGTTTGGTTAGCTAGCCCGATTGTTTGAGATAAAAACGTGCTGTTTAACCTATATTAGGATGGGCTGTTTCCCGAATCGATTGAACCTTTTTTTTCAAGCAAGGTCTGATCTATTGATGTAGCCATTGAAATACCGCTGGTCGCGAAGATTGTAAAGCTACAACTATACCAAGTGTGCCAGTTGTCTTGGGATCTAAAAATATGCGTCTGTTATCAAATTAATCAATGTAATAGTGATATTATTCGCACCACTATTACAATTTCACCTACAACATATTATTTAGGAAAAATTTATGTCTATATCGCTAGAAAAAGGTCAACGAATTAGTTTAGAAAAAAATGGTCAGCAGCTTAATAAAGTATGTGTTGGTGTTAACTGGGGTGCAATTGAAAAGAAAGGCCTATTTGGTGGTATTAAAAAAATAGCCGTTGATTTAGATGCGAGTGTGTCTCTGTATTCAGCAAGTAAAGATTTGCAAGACCTGATCTATTTTGGACAATTAAAAAGTAAAGACGGTTCTATTGTTCACAGTGGTGATGATACTACCGGTGATCTTGATGGCGATGATGGGTTAGATAACGAAGTTATCACCGTAAATCTAGCCCAAGTACCTGCAAACGTAAACTTTGTGGCTATCATTTTAAACAGCTATAAAGGCCAAGACTTTGCAACAATCCCATTCGCAAGTGTTCGCTTATACGAAGGTACGCCAACACGAGTTGATCAAGTAGTTGCAAGTTATAACATCGCGAATGATGCTAAATTTAGTGGCGCAGTATCAATGGTTTTAGGTTCTTTTTATCGCCACAACGGCGCATGGAAGTTCAAAGCGATTGGTGAACCAACACAAGATAAAAAACTAGAGCAACTAGTAAAAACAGTGGCAAGTAGTTACCTATAATTTAAATGCTAATTAATAAAAATAGTAGAGGTTAATCCAATGAGTTTTTCAAATTTCTTATCTGGTCTGAAAGAAAAAACAAATGAATTAAAAGATGAAGTTTTGAAATTTAAAAATAAAAACTTCTTACATGCTGCAACCGCAGGTTCTGCACTTATTGCAATGGCTGATGGTTCAATTGACTCAGCTGAAAAGCAAAAAATGCTGAAATTAATTGAAAACAATGATGCGTTAAAAGTATTTAAAACATCTGATGTGATCAGTTCTTTCACTGAGTTTTTAAACAACTTTGATTTTGACAAAGATGTTGGTGAATCTAAAGCGTGTGAAGCATTAAACCGAATCAAAGATAACAATGTCGAAGCAAGAACTGTGATGCGCTTAATTTTAGCCATTGCCGCTTCAGATGGTGTTTTTGACCAAGACGAAAAAATTGTAGCAATCAAAATTGCTAAAGAATTAGGTTTAAATCCAGCAGATTTTGAACTTTAATTGTCATAATAAGCTAGAGCAATTACGATCTATCTATGATGTGTAATGCTTACCCGTTTAAATTAAATATTATCTTATATTATTAAGGAAGAAATATGTCAGTATCATTACAAAAAGGCGGCAACGTTTCGCTAGAGAAAGCAGCACCAGGAATGAGCAAATGCATTTTAGGACTTGGCTGGGATACCCGCGCTACAGATGGCGTTGATTTTGATTTAGACGCATCGGTATTTTTAATTAATGCTGAAGGTAAAATCCGTCAAGACACAGATTTTATCTTTTATAATAACCTTAAATCAGTTTGTGGCTCAGTTGAGCATACCGGTGATAACCAAACTGGTGAAGGCGACGGCGATGATGAAGCAATTAAAGTAAATTTATCATTAGTGCCAGCAGATGTAGTTAAAATCGTTATTGGTGTTACGATCCATGATGCTGAAGCAAGAGGCCAAAACTTCGGTCAAGTTTCAAATGCATTCATGCGTGTTGTAAACGAAGAAAATAATAATGAAGTGATCCGTTATGACCTTTCTGAAGATTATTCTACAGAAACAGCGTTATTGTTTGGTGAGCTATACAAGCATAACGGTGCTTGGAAATTTAAAGCGATCGGACAAGGTTTTGCTGGCGGTTTAGCACCAATGGCACGACAGTACGGCGTTAACTTAGGTTAATTATTAAAAATTGATTTAATCAGTAATTATAAAATCCGATAATCGAATATGATATCGGATTTTTTATATTTAAAATTAAAAATCTAAAATTAAACATCATGCTGTTTTACTTCAGCGTTGAAGGTAATGACTTATGACGACTAAATCACAACGAATTATTGTATTAACAGATCTTGATGATAGCTTATTTCAAACATTAAAAAAAATCCCTGAAGGCGTATCATCAACGCCTGTAGCGACTGATAGAGATAATAACCCTTTATCATACATGACCAATCCACAACGCATTTTTTTTGATATGCTGGTCAATTCAGGTGCCGAAATAATTCCAATTACCGGTCGTAACACCGATGCATTAGAAAGAGTCAGTTTGCCTTTTGGTGAATACAGCTCAGTATCCCATGGTGCCATCGTACTAGATAAAAATAACCAGGTTTGTAGCCAATGGTTACAGTGGCTAAATATTGATACAGCCACATTTGCTAACTTACTTGATGATATTAATGATCGTGTGCAAACCATTATTCATACCCAGTCATTAAATGCCCGCAGTCGCGTGATTGTCGATCAGAATATTCCCGCATACGTGTCGATAAAAGGCATAGATTCTGACCTTGATGAAATTTACAATGCATTACCTGAATACAATCAACATGACACATTAAGATTTCACCGTAACGGCCGTAACATGGCCTATATTCCCGCGATATTTTGTAAGAAAAATGCGGCTGAATTTATTTTAAAACAGTTAAACGTACAACCTGATGATCTGGTTTTAACTGTCGGTGATAGTATTAGTGATTTACCTATGATGCAGACAGGCACCTATGCTATTGCACCGTTAAGAAGCCAGCTTGCAACTGACATATTTAAAACTAAATTAAGTGAATAAACAATGAATTACAACTTCGATACCCAAGCAGGGCTCATTTCTCTTAAAGTATTAAACACGAAAAAACCGGTGGACGATTTATTAACATTCGCCTGTCGTCAAAACCCTAAGCGTAGTTTTATGCTGGTGAGTAAAGTGCTTGGCCGATATACACCGACAAAACCAAACGTGATGAGAGAGGTTTATAACTACTTATCACAGGCGATTGAGGGTGATAAATTAACTTACGTGGTGAGCTTGGCTGAAGCGGCGACGGGATTAGGGGCTGGTGTTGCAGATAGCTTAGCCAGAAAACAACAATCTAAGGTTTATTTTCAACATACAACACGCCATAAATTAGATGTACCACTGTGGTTTACAGTCGATGAAGCACACAGCCACGCCGTTAATCATATGTTTTATGCACCGAAAGCTGAATTGCTTGACGGTATTCGTCAATCGAATCGCTTAGTGGTTATTGATGATGAAATAACAACGGGCCGCACTATTAAGTTGTTGATTACCAGTCTATTAAATAAATTAGATAATATTGATGAAATTCAAATCCTGTCTTTAGTGAATCTATTAGATGAGGAATTGAGATTAAAAGAAGACGATTTTGGCATTAAAATCAATTATTTTTCATTAATGGATGCGCAAATTTCTATCGATCAAAAAGACGATTTCAAGCCTGAATTACCGAAAAATGTAGATGCTGGATTATGTGAATCACATTCATCAGCCGATTTAGGCCGATGCGGTATGCTAATGCCATACACGGGTGACTTACCAACAATCACATCATCAAATAAAATGACCATAGTGGCGAATGGTGAGCATCAATACATCCCGTTTTTAGTTGCCGAGCAGCATGAAGATCAGGGTTGTCATGTATTGTATCAATCGATTAACCGCTCACCGTTATTAGTTGGCGAATCAATTGATAACAAGTTAGCCTTCTCATTTAATGGCAGTGAACTTGAGCACTACATCTATAATTTCTATCCAGAAAATAGAGATGTATATGTATTATTAGAAAGTGAAAGTGCCAGAGATAAGCATCATTTTGCAAGAGAGTACCCATTACACAGCGTTGCAGTTGCCTAGGTGACTCTGGCGCTAGATGTAGATGTAGATGTAGATGTAGATGTAGATGTAAGAATACGACTTTCCGACATCCAACTAAATGATAAAAATCACGGACTACGATTAAAATGATAAACACAGATAAAAGCCCTTTATTAGGCAGCTATAGTGCCGACGATTGTTTATTTTTATTAACAAAAGTTGAACCCGAGTTTTATACCATTGAAGATAAAGAACGCCTCATTCAAACAGGTGTTATGCATTATTCAGAAATGGTTAATCAAGAGTCCGCGCCATCACTTGAATATGCGGAACTATTTGTCAGTCTGACAGCCCAATACAAACAACGCCTTGCAGATGAAGTTTTACAATTAACTAAAATGATTATAGATAATCGTTTGAATGATGTTTGCATCGTATCTTTGGTGCGCGCTGGTACGCCTATCGGAGTGTTATTGAATCGAGCACTGAAAACATACAGCAATGTAAATACGTCACACTACTCTGTTAGTATCATACGTGATAAAGGCATAGACGAGAATGCCCTCGACTACCTCATCGAGCATGAAAAAATAAAGCCGGAGAGCATTGTTTTTGTTGATGGTTGGACGGCTAAAGGCGTTATTACCCAAGAGCTTAAAGCGGCTATTGGTGAATATAATAGCAGCCGTAATGTTAATATCCCTGACCAATTATTTGTTATTTCAGATATAGGCGGAACAGCAGACTATTCCGCAACGTTTGATGACTATGTGATCCCTAGTGCATTGATGAATTCGACGGTGAGCGGGTTAGTAAGTCGTTCTATTCTTAATCATCAGATTAGCGAGGATGATTTTCATGGCTGTATCTCTTATTCACATTTAGAAAGTCATGATCATTCAAATTGGTTTGTCGATCAGGTTTCAGCCTGCTTTAGCGAAAACAGCTTTAACATGCCATTGCCTCAAGCCGCTATTCCAGCTGCATTGCGACAAAAAAATACCCATGATTTTTTACAAAAAATAATGCAGAAATTTAACGTGTCTAATTATAACCGTATCAAACCGGGTATAGCTGAAGCGACGCGCGTTATGTTAAGAAGAGTGCCTGATTTATTGATTGTTCAAAGCAAAATAGATCCAAGTACTGTTCACTTACTCAAGCTAGCGAGTGAAAAATCAATTGAGATAATCGAAATGCCTGAGATGCCATTTGGTGCTTGTGCTTTGATTAAAGACGTAAAATAATATTTTTTAGAGTAAGCAGGATAAAATGAAAATAGCACTATTTGATTTTGATGAAACGTTAGTAGAAGAAAATTCACTCGGTTTTTTGTTTAAGCATTTTTTAGGGAAAACGCCATTACCGCTTCAGTTATTGCCTTTATTGCTAAAACCGTCTACCTATAAACAACCGGTTAAAACATCCATTAAGACGCACTTTTATAAGCAATCGTTGAATGGTAAAACATCTGCAGAGGTTTTTGCCGCGGGTGAATCGCTATTTCAAAAAGTGACTCCTATCGATGAAGTCGTAAATATGATGACAGCGTTACATGATAGCGGCATTCAAGTGTGGATTGTCACGGCGTCACCAGAACAATATATCGCCGGTATCGTCAAGCAATTAGGGTGGCCAGTTGAACGTGTTATCGGCACCACTATCTTGGAAAAAAATGGCTATTTCACCGGTGATATTGACAGCGAATGCCAAGAACAAGAAAAAGTACGCCGTTTAGATGCCATTTTTAATGACAGCAGTATTACCTTTCAGGTTGAACAAGCCTTTGGGAACTTACCTGTTGATATCCCGATGTTAAAAATGGCTAAAAAAAGATTTTATGTATTAGACAGCGTCGTTAAGCCCTATGAAAAATCTTAATAAGGTTTGCTCTTTTTAGCGGTTTAACGACACAAAATCTATTTTAGACTATGTGCGTACTAGCATGTTACTGTAACCGTTAAATCGACAGTTTTTAACACTAATAAAATATAATACTGGAATGTAAAAATGAACTTGATTGATAATGTATGGCCCTTTTTGTTAATTCTACTCTCATGTTATTTATTAAAATATGCATGTGATACTTTTGAACAAGCTGCTTCTTACCTTGGCCGCAAATTTCCACCAGGCGTTAAAGGGGCAACAGTGAATGCTATCGGGTCAAGTATGCCTGAAATGTGTGTTGTGATTGCTTGTTTGTTTTGGTTCGACGATCCATCATTAGTGATGGTTGCATTAGGTGTGACTGCAGGTTCTGCGATATTTAATGGTTGTGTGATCCCAGCACTTTCGATCATCATGGCGAAAGACGAAGACGGTAAAGCCGTTGATTCAATTAAACTCACAAAGCGTGTATTAGTACGTGATGTTTTCTGGGTATTATTAGCTGAAATAACCTTGATTTACTTCCTAGGTTTCAACGCATTCACACTTTGGATGGCCGTTGTTCTGAACGTTATATACTTAGGTTACGCAGTACATTTATATATTGATGCAAGAAGCCATCAAGAAGTTGAAGATGCATATGAATATGAAGAAATTGAAGATCGCGGTTCGTTCTTGAATTTAATTACATTCAACTTTAATACGCTGTTCTTCTCAAACAGACCCTTCACATTAGTATCTGCGCTGGTTGTGTTAGTGCTAGCGATTGCGGTTATTTCTGGTTCTTCACATTTATTGGTTGAAGGTGTATTAGGCAGCGCGAGCGTAATGGGTGTTCCTCAGTTCTTTGCTGGTCTAATCTTTGGTTCTGCCGCTTCTTCAGTGCCAGATCTGATGTTATCAGTTAAAGATGCGCAAAAAGGCGAGTATGAAGATGCAGTTGCTAACCCGTTAGCATCTAACACTTTCGATACGACTGTTGCATTTGCTTTACCATTATTAGCTTGGTTCATGATCAACGGTGTCGATCAACTACCTTTAGTGCAAGATGAAAGCCTAACACTATTACGTTGGTCTATCGTTGGTATTACTGGTGCAGTAGCTGCAAGCTTGTTGTTCAACTATAAGAATGTAACAAAAACCGTTGCTTACTTCTTGTTGTCTATGTTTGTAGTTTGGGCTGGCGCTATGTATGCCTTTATTGGTTAGTTTTAAATAACTAATTAGCCGAATAAATTAGCCTTTTTTAGGTTATAAAAAACGCCTGATACACTGTATCGGGCGTTTTTAATTGCAAAATAAAAACGCCGATGGTAACGGTTTATTTCATACAACGATGTAATCGGATGTTACCATTTATTTAACATATGTTATAAAGTTTAGCTGGAAAATAAATCCACAATTTTAGATTAATAAAAGAAGAGAACACGCTTATGACCTCAACCCTGAAACCTTTCATATTGCTGCTTGTAAGTGGTTTTTTACTCATGCTTGGCTATGGCTTGAGTAATATTTTATTGCCTGTGCGCATGCAAAATGACGGTATCAGTGTCGATAATATCGGTATCATCCTATCTATGTTGTCGGTGGGGTTCTTACTGGGTGCAATCTATAGCCGCACGCTATTGCAGCGGGTTGGTCATATTCGTATATTTGCCATGTGCGGTAGTTTAACCTCGGTGGCGATCTTACTTTCAGGTTTATATCCAGAGCCATTGATGTTAGCCGCTATGCGTATGTTGACAGGATTTTGCATGGCCTGTGCCAATGCCACGCTTGATAGTTGGTTAAGCCACAGCGCGACTGAAGAAAGCCGTGGACGCATATTATCGATAAACCAGATGGTGATCATGTCGGCACTTTTCTCTGGGCAATTTTTATTAAATGTCGCGCCGATCACCGATGTCACCTTGTTTATTATTGCCGGTATTTTATTTAGCCTTTCTATCACCCCTATCGTGATCAGCAAACAACTCGGGCCGCAGATTGAAGACAGCCAGTCCATGTCCTTAATGACCATTGTAAAGCTATCACCGCTTGGGGTTATCTGCTGCTTTTATGGTGGTTTTTTGTATGCAGGTTTAGTTAATATGCTGCCTATTTTTGCCAGCGACAACGGTATTCAAGGGTTCAGTTTATCCATCTTTATGGGAGCGTCCATCTTTGGCGCTATCATATTTCAATACCCGATAGCCTATTTATCTGACCGTTTTGACCGTCGTAAAACCATGATAGCCATGGTCTTAATCATTGCGGCTTTGTCTTTACTGGTGCCGCTGCTGATTAGTTCATCGCAGTTTAATCTCACCTTGTTAACGATTGCGGTCGTGATGGGACTCACAGCTTGTCTTTACCCGATGAGCATGTCAGAAACCTTCGATAAAGTATTAAGAGAACAGATCCTAGCGGCAATGGGCTCCTTGCTGTTGATTTATGCTTTGGGCAGTATTCTGGGACCCAATCTCGCGTCTATCGCCATGAACATGTTTGGCAGTGCCGCATTATTTTCATTTACGAGCATAACGGCCATTACCTTACTGGCGTTGATTATCGGCAATATGCTTAAGCAAACCGCATTACCCCGTGATGAACAAGAAAACTTTATCATGCAAACGCCCTCAGGTGTGGCATCAGAACTGGATCCCCGTACTCAGTATGCACAACCTTCTTTCGAACAAACCTCAGAAGTTGAAGTAGCGATTAGTTTAGCCGCTAAAAATCCTGCTGCCGCGGTCAACATGGCAAAATCATTGGCCATGCGCGACCCCAATAATGCCTCGAACTTAGCGGCTGCATTAAGTACTATTGATGAAATTGATATTGGCCGACTCTATCAAGCAATCACCACGGCCGCGCCAGGCATGAGCATTCACATTGCCGAAGCGTTAACCAATGCCTCGCCAGAACAAGCCGATGAATTAGTTGACTGGATCACCACCGAATATCCCGATCAATTTACAAATATTATTGTCGCCATCGCCAACTCAATGCCAGATAACGGTATTGATATGATGGAAATAGCCGCTGGGAATATGGTTGAAGATCACCAGGATGAACTACTTGAAATGACCGACCAGTACATGACCAGTCTATCTGATTCATTAGATGATATGCGTCCGGTCGATCGTGCAGCTGCCGCCACAGAGCAAACGGCTACAGAGCTCTATAGCCGTTTAACCGATGTATCCCCTACCCAATCCGCCGACTTCGCCTTGGCGGTATCGGAAGCATACCCAGAATCATCTAACGTGGTAGCTGAAGCTTACGTCAGCAACCTAATTGAAAGTGAAGAAGCGACACCGGGTGATGCCACAGCGAACATTGAAAGTGCGGTTAATGATTACGTCACTCAAGTTGCTGAAACCATCCCTGAATACGCCGCTGATATCGCCAGTACAATGATTGATTCAGTACCCGATATCGCATCGGACATGGTCGAGATCTTACAAGATTCAGATGTGTTTAATGATAGTGACCTGAGTACCTCGATTAAAGATAAACCAGAGCATGATGAGCTAGAAGAACAGTTGCAATATGCCGTACAAACGCAGGCTGATGAGATTGATAAGAACAATTTAGATAAGGCTAATCTGGATAAGCAGAATAACGATAAAAACAGTTAATACAGTTAATACAG
>NZ_AKXQ01000006.1 GCF_000276805.1 Moritella dasanensis ArB 0140
TGTGCTGTTGCAGCATTGGTGGCGGCTTGCAGTGCTGCTTGGAGTGTCGTGACAACATCTTCAGCGACAACCGCATCCGTCATACTTGTATCAACAAATATTTTACTTTGCCCAGCCTGCGTAAATGTCTCAGTCTCAAATTCAGCTTTAGCCAGTGTTTCATCACCAGTACGTTCTACAGAGACTGCAGACGAACGGCCACCATCACTTGCACTACCGGCAGCAGTACTTACAGGATCGATAAACTCTTCATCAGAAAGGATTAATTCTTGAATGGCACGAATGTCAGCTAAAACATCATCACCAACTTGCGGTTGGCCTGGTGTTGGTTGATCACTCGCTTCAGTAATTTCATCTAACACATCCATCGCTATATCAGGTGTGTCAGCATTATCAGTTGCTTTAAAATGCTCATCGATGATCACTTGTGAGCCATCGGCATATTTCAATATAACTTGAGCTCCAGACGTGATCTCAATTTTGCCACCCGCAGCGATTTCATAACCACTTTCCAAGGATTGACTATCCTGCTCAAGTATATGCTCCGCTTTACCGTTAACAGATATAACTTGGGCTTGTTGGGGGATGACAAATGTGATCATGGGTAAGTCCTTTTGACTATCTTATTCCAAGGAGCAGGTAAAGCCTGCATAATTATCGGTTTACCGACATTTTAATCATTTAATAATAGTAATTAAACATCTAATTAACACATACTACTAACATCTAAGCACATCGCCAATCACAACTTAACAGAGTCACTACAAGGCATTGGTTTTAATAGCACTTCTATTATACATGTTTAACAAAACATAAACCATTGTATGAAATGTAATTTTATATACAAAACTTGCCTAATTTATTATTTATGACTTACCCTTTTAAAAGAACTCGTTATCATTTCAGTAAGCTATTGTAATTAATAATCATTTACAAAAACGACTTTAGTACTAAGTTAGTATGACTATATATTTTTTTAATTTAAAACAAAAAAAGCCCATCGTTATTGCTAACGATGGGCTTAAAAACCATTAAATTTAATACATTGTCGGTTAGATCACTTATTTAAATAAGTTATTTCCACCACAACGCGAGCTCAGGGAAGATGATAAGTAACGCCAGTGCGACTACTTGCAAGCAGATAAACGGTACTAACGCACTGAATATTTCACCTAAACTGATGTCTTTTGGTGCGACTGATTTAAGATAGAAAGCAGCCGGACCAAAGGGTGGTGATAAGAAGGAAACCTGCATATTCATACAGAACACCACACCAAACCAAATAGGATCAAAACCAAGACCAACAACAATCGGCACAAAGATAGGCATAGTAAGTAGTGCAACACCTACCCAATCCAGGAACATACCCAATACAAACAGCACTGCCATCATGATTAAGATAGTCCCCATTGGGCTACCACCACTCATCGCGAGAATACCTTCACTGACGAAATCAATGCCGCCCATCAAGTTGTAAACACCAACCAATGCGCTCGCACCAATACCAATCCAGATGATCATGCCACAAGTACGCAAGGTCGCAATCGAACTTTCTTTTAACATGTTCCAGTTAAGTTCACCACGAATCGCCGCACTAATGGCAATACCAACAACACCCAATGCCGATGCTTCAGTAATTGACGCAATACCGCTGTAGATACTACCCAGTACCACTGCAACAGATAACATCGGGAATAATAATGCTTTCTTAAAGTTAATATTTTTTGCTTCGTCTTCCGCTAATTCTTCCGCGCTAGGCAAGGGTGCTAATGACGGGTTTAAATAACAACGAACCAATACATACACAATATACAATAACGCTAATATCGCAGCTGGTAAGAACGACGCTTTAAACAGATCGCCAATGGATACACTTGCCGTGAGACCATAAATAATCAACACGATACTTGGCGGTAACATAGTCCCTAACGCGCCACCAGCACAAGTCGTACCAATCGCCAGTTTACGGTCGTAACCCAAGCGCAGCATTTGTGGTAATGCCAGAATACCAAGCAGTACCGTTTCACCACCAATCACACCTGACATAGATGCCAGTAATACCGCGACTAATAACGTTTGAACGGCAACGCCACCACGGACGTTACGCGCGACCTTTTTCATTGCATCGAATAAGTCACGCGCAATACCTGAACGGTCAAGCAAGGCGGCCATCAATACAAACATAGGCACGGCTAAGAATACGTAGCCACTAACAAAACTATAAATCCGGCTGGTGATCAGGGGTAACACCTCTGGACCAAACCAACCAAATGTGAAAATAACAGCAACTAAGCCCGTTACAAATGCCAACTGCATACCTGTTAATAACAGGCCAATCATAAGCACCAGCATTAACAAACTGCCGTAACCAATACCGATAGATGAAAGATCAAACATATTATTTATTCTTCTTAACTAAGTCGTGGATATCTTGAATGAGGTGCAACACAAATTGCACTGACATTAAGCACAAAGTACCAAAAATTAACGCTTTAAGTAGCGCAGGATATGCAGGATCCCAAGCAGAGCCCGATGTTTCTAAACGCATTTCACCCCAAGGTGCATACCAAGCACCTTCAGTCATTGTCCATGCCGCAATAGAAAGTAAAACAGTGAACAATAACCCCATAATATGATGGAATACATTCAAGTACTGTTTTGTTCGTTCTGATACATGATCATAAATAAGAACAACACGAACGTGTTTGTCTGTCGCTAATCCATAAGCGCCACCAATTACAAATAATGAGCCACCAATAAAGGATGCTGTTTCATGTACCCAAATCGTCGGTGCATTAAATACATAACGCATCAACACTTCATAGAACGATATTAATACCGTAAATAAAAACAGCACACTAATGGCATTACCAGCCCATATAATGCCCGCGTCAAGGCGGTTTCTTGGTTGCAGTTCTTCTGGATTACTCATCGATTTAGTCATCTTATAAGTGGAAAAAAAGGCTGCAGTGCAGCCTTCAGGTATAGCACTTACTTAAATTACAGTAAGTTTTTCGCTTTCAAATGTGCTGTTACAGAATCATATACTTTTTGTGCGTTTGGAGAACGTTTTGCATAAACTTCCCATTGGCTACGCGCAATGATACGGAATTTTTTACGTTCTGCTGCTGGCCAGTCATGTATTGTAATCTTTGGATCTGCCATTGCTTCTGCAACCGCTTCAGCATCTGCTTTCTTTAAGGTATCAACCATAGTGTAAGCAAACGTTTTAACTGAATCTTGCATTATTTTTTGTAAATCAGCTGGTAGTTTGTTCCACGATTTTGCACTGATTGATACTTCAATTGCAGGTAAAGAATGGAAACCAGGATAGACAGGATGCGGTGCGATGTCATTTAGACCGGCTTTATGGTTCGTTGAAAATACCGTGTAATCGGCAGCATCAATAACGCCTTTACTTAAACCTGTAAATACTTCTGAACCCGGTAAGTTAACCGGTGAAGCACCTGCCGCAGCAAAGACTTGTTGCACTAGACCTTCTGGTGCACGTAGTTTAAGCCCTTTAAGATCGGCTACGCCATTAAGCGGCACTTTAGAAACAAACGCTTCAAGACCCGTTGCTGATGCACCAATATAGTAGATACCATATGGCTGATAGATTTCACGCATTAGCTCGTTACCGCCGCCGTTATACATGTAATCAAGTAATTGTTCAGGCTCAGACCAAGCACCAACCGTGTTGCCCATCAAACCAAAGGCAGGATCTTTACCAGCAAAGAAACCCGTTGCCGTAATGTGACCTTGTAAAACCCCAAATTTAATCGCATCCAGTGTTTCGGTGTGCTTAATAACAGCACCAACAGGCAACATAGTGACATCGATACGACCGTCAGAATCTTTTTCTAGTTGGTCAGCCCATGCTTGTTGCACTTGGAAGTTCTTCTCACCTGATGGATCTGAAGATTGGAATTTGAAGTTAAACTCAGCAGCGAATGCAGATGCACTCATTAACGCGGCAACAGACGCTGCAAGTATTGTTTTAGAAATCGTTTTCATTAGTAGCGGTATCCTTGTTTCTGGTAAACCCGATAATGATGTTATGTTAACTTTTATGTTAATCGTTATGTTACCGGTAACTATTAAGGCAATCTTACTCTCACAAACAGTTAAACTCTAGGGCTAACATCACATTTTTACATAAAATCATCGGATAATTTCAACTTTCAAGTCACTATTGTTACATATGCACAACTTTATTGTTTCATTTGAAAGTATAATTTCGGGATAAAAAAAACGGCCATATTTTGATTAAAATATGACCATTATTATATTTTATGAATGCACTGATATTTTATAAGATCAGTCGTAATCAAGACAATATCGCAATACTATTCGCTCGATAAAGCAGCGACACTGAGCATTACAATGTCATCAATTGTACCATCAATAGGCACAGAGAGTACGTCGCTTTCATCTGCCAAAGGTAGCTCTAAAGTACTGAACTGACTTTTTAACATCTCTCCACCACTAAAGAAGTGGCCTGCTCGTGCTTTCATACGCGTTAAAATTAAATCAAAGCTGCCATCTAAGTAGATAAATGTCACGGCTTTATTACCGTCACGAATTTGATCACGGTAATCTTTGCGTAATGCAGAACAAACGATAACGCCTGTTTCGTTCTTCTGCTCAATACTAAAACACGCATCACGGATACGTTCTAACCAAGGTTGACGGTCTGCATCATTTAATGGCTGGCTCGCGGCCATTTTTAAAATATTCGCTTTCGGATGCAGGTCATCGCCATCAATAAACTTAACGCCAAGTTGCTGTGAAATTTTTAATCCTATCGTGGACTTTCCGCTGCCAGAAACGCCCATGACAATAATGCTTCTACCTATCATATTATTTACTTCTTAACATTACTCGAAATCAACACGGCAATGTTACCGATAACACAATAAAACACAAGTTTTATTAGTACATATTAGGTAGAAGCACGCTCTGAAATAATAAAACCGAGATCCAGATGCTTATTTTCGATCGGTTCATCGTTGATTCTTTTAAGTAACATTGTTGCCGCTTGCTCACCAATATCAAAGCGAGGAATAGACACAGACGTTAATTTAGGGTTTGTTGCTGAGCAAATTTCAAGGTCGTTAAAGCCAACTAAGGCGATATCTTTTGGTACTTTCAAATTACGACGTTGGCACTCAAACAGGGCACCAGCCGCTAAATCATCATTACAAAAGAAGATACAATCCGTTTCAGGCCATTCACCCAATATCTCCGTCAGCATATCTGCGCCCATCTGGTAAGTAGACGCATAGTTACTGGTGACAACACGATCATCGCTCAAATCGGTTTCCCAAATCGCTTTACGCCAACCATCCAAACGCATCTGTGCACGTAAATCCATACGCGCGCCGGCAAAGCCAATATTTTTATAGCCTTTACCAATTAAATGCTCTGTCATCTTATAGCCAGCTTCTTCATGATCTAAGCCAACCGACATATCAATGGCGTTACCATTACATTCCATGATCTCGACAACAGGTAAGTTTGATTTACGTAACAGGCGATTACTGCGTTCGGTATGATGGGTTCCCGAAATGATGATACCGTCGATACCAAACTGTAAATAGGTTTCAATCAAACGTTCTTCTTCTAACAATGAATAACCCGAGTGACCTAATAAGATCTGAAAGCCTTGCCCTAACATCACATCATTAATACCGCGTACAACGTCAGCAAATACGCCGTTAGATAATGAAGGCACAATTAATACCACCGTTTTACTTTGCTTGGCACTTAACATGCTAGCGGCACGGTTAGGTATATAGCCCATTTGATCTATGGCTTTATGGATAGTTAAGCGTAATGATTCCGATACTTTCTCAGGTGTGCGGATCGCCCTAGAGACGGTAATTTTAGTCACGCCTACTTTATTTGCAACATCTTGTAAGGTCACTCGACCGGACTTGCGACTGTTGGAACTCATACGCCTAATATCCTTAGTTATAAAATACTTACCTCATTATACCTATCTTCAATTAGGGGTAAATAAACTTTTCAATTAACTTTAAATTAGCAAATTCGTATAGTTTTCAACATATTTGTTAATTTATTTAGCCGTTAATGCTACTGATATGTTTAAAAAATATTCACGAGACTGTTATATAAACATATTAGTAATTTTAGCTATATTTATATAATTGGGCAGGAAAGAACCAATCTTAAATTTATACAAACTATGATAGTGTGAGGTAGATCTCATAAGACAATACGGATTAACCATATCAATTTTAATGATTTAAAATTAGTTTATCCAAAAAGTGTGATTTAGATGAAAAAGACAAATAACGATAGCGTTAACATTGTATCTTTTGCTACTTTCTATATCATGCCTTAAACAATCAGGCATTAGCCAATTCTCACCTTCATGACTTGCCAAGGCACAGAGGAACAGATGAACAATAATATTGATATTGCAGTAATAGGTTTAGGCGTAATGGGTGCCAACATGGCATTAAACTTAGCAGAACGTGGTTTCTCAGTTGCCGCTTTTGATATTAACGAAGCCCGTCGTACTGACATCGTTAAGCGTCATCAACCTCTCACAGCAGCAAAATTAATCGCTGTTGCCGATCTTGCAGAACTAATTAACCAACTAGATACGCCACGTCGTATCGTGCTTTCTGTACCAGCAGGTCCGGTTGTTGATATCATTTGTAATGACTTAATTGCAGCTGGCTTAGAAGCAAGCGACATTGTGGTTGATACAGGTAATAGCCAATGGCGAGATTCAATTACCCGTGCAGATTCTTATGCCGGCAAGTTTAACTTCTTCACTTGTGCTATTTCAGGTGGTGAAGTGGGCGCTCGTTTTGGTCCTTCACTTATGCCAAGTGGCGACAAAGCAGCATGGGAATTGTTAAAACCGATGTGGCAAGCAATGTCAGCGAAAGTAGATCCTGTAACAGGTGTTGAAATTGCACGTACACAAGTCGAGCAGCCGTTACCTGAAGGTGAACCTTGTGCTGAATATATCGGTCCAATCGGTTCTGGTCATTTTGTTAAAATGGTACATAACGGTATCGAATACGCTGATATGCAAATGATTGCCGAAGTTGTGCAGTTCATGCGTCAAATCTTGGGTATGTCTGCTGTTGAAGTTGGCGAAGTATTCAGTGAATGGAATAAAGGCAAGCTACAAAGCTACCTCATCGAAATCACCGGTAACATCCTGCAAGTTGTTGACCAAGCAACAGGCAAACCTATGGTTGACGTGATCATGGATCAAGCTGGCCAAAAAGGTACGGGTAACTGGACTGCACGTGAAGCTTTAGAGCTTGGCGTACCAGCAAACGCAATTGCAGAATCTGTATTTGCACGTTGCCTAAGCACACAAAAATCTATCCGTCAGGTTGGCGCGATGAAACTTGCAGGTCCTGCAGTGACTATCGAAGACCGTAACGTATGGTTAGAAAAACTGGCTGACGCTCTGTATTGTTCAAAAATCTGTAGCTACGCGCAAGGTTTTGAATTAATGAGTGCAGCTGAAAAAGAACATAACTGGACGCTTGATTACGTTGCTATTGCAAAAATCTGGCGTGCTGGTTGCGTGATCCGCGCTCACTTCTTAGATGATATTTCAAAAGCTTACCAGGCTGAGCCTGAGTTATTAAACCTAATGTTAGCTGAACGTTTCACTAATACCCTTGCAGAAAGCCAAATGGCATGGCGCGAAGTATTAGCGAAAGCAATCATGCAAGGTATGCCAATGCCTTCAATTAGCGCAGCAATGAGCTACTACGATTGTTACCGTGAAGCAGATTCTTCAGCAAGCTTAATTCAAGCAATGCGTGATTACTTTGGTGGCCATACTTACCGTCGTAAAGATCAAGATGCAAGCCAAAGCTTCCATTACGATTGGCACTTTGGTACTGGCGAGCACAAAGCCCAGCACTAATTACTTGATGAATTATATATAATTGATATGCCGTCATCGGTATAACGGTTCAAAAACCCAGTGCGCTGGGTTTTTTATTACCTGCGGTTTATGCTGTCTGTTGTTATTCTCGTCACGACGACCAGCTTACCAGTACAACCAACACCAACAATAACTTCAACGACCACCTCAACGACCCCGTACGCGAATCATCTACCCCTACTTCACCGCTAAGTGTTATCAACTAAAATTAAGCCTTATGCATAAAATATGACATATATCTTTATCATTGTTCGCTATTGTATTCTGAAGTATTACAATGCGTAACAAATAGACCCATTAGTCATTAGGCAAGATGATATATTACTTATATCAGCCTATTTTACTCGTCATCACAAGGACAATGCGATGCAGGATCAACAAGCCGACCCAGAACAAGTACCACAATCAAAACTAAAGTCAGCATTAAAAGGCGCTGCAGCGGCAATGCCACTCAGTATTGCGGTGATCCCTTGGGGTATCTTGGCAGGCTCTTATGCCATTGAAGCGGGGTTAGATATGCTCCAAAGCCAAGCAATGTCGGCGATTGTGTTTGCCGGTGCGGCGCAATTAGTGGCAGTGGGTATGATCAAATCAGGGGTTGGGTTAACCAGTATTTTATTAACGACGCTGCTCATTACTTCACGCCATTTCTTATACGGCATGGCCATGCGTCAGCAAATGAGCCCCCTGCCCTTACGCTGGCGACTGACATTAGGTTTTTTACTCACCGATGAGTTATTTGCCGTATGCAGCGAAACCAAACAGCACAAGTTTGACCGCTGGTTTGCTTTTGGCGGTGGCTTTAGTTTCTATCTCATTTGGAACATTGCCTCTGCGGTCGGCATTGTCGCGGGTCAACAGATCCCCAATTTAGATGAGCTCGGTTTAGACTTTGCCATTGCAGCAACCTTTATTGCGTTAGTCGTGCCAGCGATTAAAACCCCCTCCATTCTCGTTAGCGTGTTGGTGTCGTTAGTCATGGCGGTTGTCTGTGAACTATTCCATATACCGGGCGGATTACTTATCGCGGCATTATCAGGGATGACGGCAGGTATGCTTACGGCTAAGTTCACCAATGAAGCACACCCCAATAAAACCCTATTAACAAGACCGGGAGACGACCTATGATCTGGCTAACGATAATATTAATGACAGTCATCATCTTTTTCAGTCGCTACATCTTTATCGAACCTAAACTGCCCCTACGTTTAAGTGCTGGCATGGTGAAGTTTTTAAGCTACTCAGCCCCTGCCGTGCTTACCGCTATTTTAGCGCCTATTGTCTTTTTACAAGACAATACGTTGCACCTAAACCTGGATAACAGTTATTTAATCGGTGCGGTATTTGCGGTATTGTTGATCTTATTGACCCGCAATACCTTACTCACAGCGGTACTGAGTATGTTGCTGTTTTTCTTGGTTCATTAACACTTTTAATTAGATACGTTGTTTACTAGATAACGTCCAGGGTAACCGTTATGCATGATTTTGATATGAACCTGATTAAGCCGTTTATCAAGGTGTATGAGTTTAACTCCTTCACCAAAGCGGCTGAATTTTTAGATGTTTCACAGCCAGCGATTAGCGCCTCAATAAAGCGTTTAGAAGACTACCTAGGTTATCAATTATTCATACGCAGCGGCCGTAATTTAACAACAACAACCAGTGCCCAACAGTTTTACCAACAAGTTGTCAGTGTGATTGACGTCGTCGATAATGCCATCGACACAAAAAAGCAATTTATCGTCACAGCACCAGAGAGTATTCTTTTACAATTAATCGGTCTGCCTAATATCCAGCTCATTGAATCTGGAGATACTGAAGACAAGACATTTAACGACTTGCGTATGCGTACCATTGATTTAGCCATTGATAACATCACTCAAAAAGACAGTAACTTTTGTTTTGAGCTAATCCATACAGAACCCTTAGTGTTGATTTGTTGTCAAAATCATCCAGAAATTCAAGGCCAGGTAAGCTTAGAACAGTATCGACAAGCGGGTCATGTAGTAATGAAGCTATTACGTCATAATATGCATGCGGTAGAGTTTTTTAGTAAGACGACAATACTGCGAGAGCGAGATGTTAAGGTGCAAGTATCTAGCCCAGCAAATTTAATGCTCGCTGTGCAAGGCACTCCTTACATAGCTGCAATGCCAGCAGGGCTTTCGCACATTGCTAAATCTTTAAATTTACAAGTACTACCATTGCCTTTCGCGATCAGTGATATTGAATACCACATGATTTATCACAAGCGCTTCATTAAAGATCCGGTACATAAAAAGCTACGAGAAACATTCAAGGCTAAACTCATTTAGTATAAGCACTGGTTATCATAAGTATATCTCACACCCTATTTTTAATTATACCTAAGTCACTTATAGTTAGCTCATCAAAACGAGGCGATGCATACCGCCTTATCTTATTTTTAATATGAGTGATGACGATATGAAGAAGACAACCTTAGCAACTTTAATTTTTTCAATTTCATTTGGCGCTGTTGCAGCACAACATGATCATGAACATTTTAGTGAGATTGGCAATCAAGGTGGTAAAGCCGCAACCCAAGCAACAATTGACTATAACCAAGATTTCTCTAAAACACTTAACTATAAAGATACCCGCGCTTTTGACAATAATAACCGCGGCTTGATTGCTGCATTTGATCAAAAAACCGGTGATCTTATTCGTAACAGTTTCGACTTTATTGACCCAAGTGCAGCCAATGCCGATAAAGCGCCCGATTCAGTGAATCCATCGCTTTGGCGCCAAGCAGTATTGAACCAAGCTGCAACAGGTCTATATGAAGTCGTGCCAGGTAAAATATATCAAGTGCGTGGTGCTGACCTCGCTTCAATCTCGTTTATCCGCAGTGACAACGGTTGGATCGCATACGACGTATTATTAACAAAAGAGTCAGCGGAGCAATCACTTAAATTCTTCCAAGAAAATGTACCTGAAGCAGGCAACTTACCGATTGTCGCCATGATCTACTCACACTCACATGCCGATCACTTTGGTGGTTCTCGCGCAATTAAAGATGCGTTCCCAAATATAAAAGTATACGGTTCAAAAAACATCACCAAAGAGATTGTTGATGAAAATGTACTTGCAGGTAATGCAATGTCTCGCCGTACGGCATACCAATATGGTGCAACATTAAATCGTGATGAACACGGTATTGTTGATGCAGCACTCGCAAAAGGCCTATCAACAGGCGAAATTACTTATGTGCTACCTGACTATGAACTAAACCAAAAAGATGAATTTGAAACATTAACCATTGATGGTCTAGAAATGATCTTTATGGATGCATCAGGCACAGAAGCATCATCAGAAATGGTCACTTATATTCCAAGTATGAAAACCCTGTGGTCGGCAGAATTAACTTACCAAGGCATGCATAACTTATACACACTACGTGGTGCAAAAGTGCGAGATGGTTTACTTTGGTCTAAAAAAATCAATGAGATGTTACACACATGGGGTAATGAAACTGAAGTATTGTTCTCTGCTCACTCTGCGCCAGTTTGGGGAAATGAAGAGATCTCTGATTTCTTAAAAATGCAACGTGATGCCTATGGATTCACTCACAACCAAACGCTTCGCCTAGCCAACGATGGATATGTAATGCAAGATTTAGGTGACAAGATTTATGATGTAATGCCTCAATCAATTCAAAAGGCATGGTATACCAATGGTTACCACGGTACTTATTCACATAATGCACGCGCCGTTTACAATATGTATCTGGGCTACTTTGATATGGTTCCTGCAAACCTTAACCCGCTACCTGTTGCACCACAAGCAGAGAAGTTCGTTGAATACATGGGCGGCAGTGAAGTGATACTCAAAAAAGCGCAAGCTGACTTTGAAAAAGGTGAATACCGCTTTGTCGCGACAGTATTGAGTAAAGTGGTCAAAACTGAGCCAAGTAATAAAGATGCACGTAAACTATTGGCTGACACTTACGAGCAACTTGGTTATCAATCTGAAGGTGCTGGTTGGAGAAACATTTACCTCACTGGTGCTCAAGAATTACGTATAGGTACTAAACCAGGTGCACCTAAAACAGCATCAGCAGATGTACTTGCTAACATGACGGTTGAAAATTTATTTGATTACATGGCTGTACGTGTTGATTCATTAAAAGCACAAAATACCCCATTCACACTGAATGTTGTATTACCGGATTCAAAAGAAACATTTTTTGTCGAGATGTCTAACGGCAACATGAGTAACATTAAAGTAGATAAAGCACTAGAAGCAGACGCTACTCTTTATGTTAACCGCACCGATGTAACGAAACTGGTATTAAAACAAACAACACTAAAAGCCTTGTTTGAATCAAAAGAAGCCGGACTTAAAGGTGACAAAACAGTATTAAATAAACTGATGGCCTCTTTAGTCGAGTTTGATGAGAAATTCGAAATTGTGCCTCGCCCAGCGAAAGGCCAAGAAGTCGATGCCCAGTTATATGAAAAAACGACAGACCATACAGGTCATAAACATTAACCACGTTTATTAGCGTCACGACTAACACCATGACTAACGTCACTATCCAAGCCAGCTTATGCTGGCTTTTTTAGCAGTTAAATTTGCACCGTATGCAAAACATTAATGCGACGCTAGCATTAAGACCCTATCTCATTATGTTTCGAGACATTATCGACGTTAGTTTCATTAATTATGCTTTAACCACACATAAAGTGTAAGTTTAAATAGACAAACGAAACAAACGAAACTAAAATGCGACAACTTCGAAACTTAAGTTATCGTATTGACAGCATTAAAGCATTAATATAACGAGTGAAAGTAGATAAATTTCAATCACACGCTATATTTATTAAAACGTAACCCCTGAATTTCATTTCAGTTACGTTTCGAACTAAAAATCATTAAAACAAGTTGTAAAAGGACGCACGTCATCACGGACCGATAGGCAGTACTATCACGTGGTTATTACTTGTTTACATCTTATTTGTTACATATTTATACAAATTATAAAGTTAGGAGAAGACCATGTGTGGGATTGTTGGTGCAGTAGCGCAAAGAGATATCGCTGAAATTTTAGTTGAAGGTTTACGTCGTTTAGAATACCGCGGGTATGATTCTGCTGGTGTTGCGATTGTAGATCAAGATAACAACCTACAACGTATTCGTAGCTTAGGTAAAGTAAAAGAGCTAGCAGCTGCTGTAGATGTCGAACAACCTATTGGCGGTACTGGTATTGCCCATACACGTTGGGCGACACATGGTGTACCTTCGCAAGAAAATGCCCATCCACATGTATCTGGTGACATCGCCGTTGTTCATAACGGTATTATCGAAAACCATGAATCATTGCGCGCGCTACTACAGCAACGTGGTTATGTATTCCAATCACAAACAGACACTGAAGTTATCGCCCACTTAGTTGAATGGGAACTACGTTCAACGGATAGCCTACTGGATGCAGTACAAAAAACTGCAACGCAATTAGATGGCGCATACGGCACGGTTGTACTTAACCGCCTAGAACCAGGTAAATTAATTGTCGCGCGTTCAGGCAGCCCGATTGTGATTGGTTTGGGTGTAGGTGAAAACTTCCTAGCATCAGATCAACTGGCACTACTTAGCGTAACACGCCGCTTCATGTACCTTGAAGAAGGCGATGTTGCTGAAGTAACGCGCCGCGATGTAAACGTATTTGATATTAACGGTGACGCGGTAACACGTGAAGTAACTGAATCGAACGCTGAACATGATGCTGCCGATAAAGGTAAATTCCGTCACTACATGCAAAAAGAAATCTTTGAGCAGCCTGTGGCATTAACTAATACAATGGAAGGTCGTCTTTCAGCTAACAGTGTGATCACTCAAAGTATTGGTGTTAACGCCGCTGAAATCTTACCGAAAGTAGAACACGTGCAAATTATCGCTTGTGGTACTTCTTACAATGCAGGTATGACTGCACGTTATTGGTTTGAGTCATTAGCTGGCGTCAGCTGTGATGTCGAAATTGCCTCTGAATTCCGCTACCGTAAATTTGTAACGCGTCCGAACAGCCTACTAATTACCTTGTCACAATCAGGTGAAACAGCAGATACCTTAGCAGCATTACGCCTTGCTAAAGAAAAAGGCTACATGGCGGCAATGACTATTTGTAACGTGGCAGGTTCTTCGTTAGTACGTGAGTCTGACTTTGCATTCATGACCCGTGCTGGTACTGAAATTGGCGTGGCATCTACAAAAGCATTCACCACCCAACTTTCTGCTTTATTAATGCTAGTGACTGCATTAGGTAAAGAGAAAAAGGTAATTAGCGCAGAGAAAGAAGCAGAGATTGTGACTGCATTACACGCTTTACCTGCACAAATCGAAACGTCATTATCATTTGATAAAGACATCGAAGCGCTGGCAACAGACTTTGCCGACAAGCAACACACATTATTCTTAGGTCGCGGTGAGTTCTACCCTATCGCAATGGAAGCTGCGCTTAAACTGAAAGAGATCTCTTACATTCACGCTGAAGCCTATGCTGCTGGTGAATTGAAACACGGTCCGTTAGCGCTAGTCGATGCTGATATGCCAGTTGTTGTTATCGCACCGACGAATGAATTGCTAGAAAAACTTAAATCGAACATTGAAGAAGTACGTGCACGTGGCGGCCTACTGTATGTATTCGCTGATGCAGACGCTGGTTTTGTGGAATCAGAAGGCATGAAGATCATTACTATGCCGCACGTAAGTGAAATTACTGCACCAATCTTCTACACCTTACCAATGCAGTTGCTTTCATACCATGTTGCACTGATTAAAGGTACGGATGTGGATCAGCCACGTAACCTTGCTAAAGCTGTAACGGTTGAGTAATCAATGAATTAAGTTAAAAAAAAAGCCTCGATATTTTTCGGGGCTTTTTTTATATGGCTATAAAGTTTACTTCACAGCTAACTCAATTATGCCCCTTTCCTTGTTAGTGCTGTTACTCACTCACAATATGATCATATCGATTTGCCATAAACTTTCTCATGTGAGGAATGGCATTAAAGCATTACTTCCCTTTTTTATTTGTAACACGATTGTATAAGGAAGTAATTTATAGTTGATTTAACTATTTTAATAGATTTTATTACATGATTTTACGTGTTAGAAGAACACCTTGTAGTTGAACCAGACAGAAGTGCCTCCAGCCATCTCTGTTTTCCTCGAGTCGCTTTCAATGGTACCGGTTGTATTTTCAAACTTAACTTGTCCCCAGCGTTTGCCATCAGCAGAGAGTGGCGTAGACACCATTAATGTTGTTTTTACAGTACTAAGCTCTAGATCACCACCGAGGTAAGTAAGCTCAGGGTAGGCTGCGATAAATGTACCATCTTCACCGGTTTTCCATACTGCATAAAGCGCAGCAGAACCACCTACAGCACTAGTATCATCTACGCCATACTCGTTAGCGAAATTTTCATCGAATGCCCCACCAAGAACTGCACCACGTGCAAAGAATGTTAGTGAATCTGATGATGTACGAATCATCGCTATAGCGCCAACAGCTGCACTAGTAAACATCTCGTTGTTAATCATATCAACTGATGCAGCGATACGCGGTGTTGTCGCACTATCGATATTAAATACATGGAAGTATTGCAGACGGGCATCTTTGTAATTGCCTTCATTATCCATTGTACTTTCTGCTAACGTCATCGCTGTCTGACCATTGTCAAATCCGTACGATAATGAACCTGTTAATTTAACATCGCCTGAGTTATTAAACCCAACAATAGCTGTACTGCTTGCTCGTGTCATATCCGAAGCATCAAAATCTTCCTCTTCAGCCATCGCTAGCGGTGCAACCATACTCATGGCCAATGCTGTACCTATAAGTTTTTTAAAAGTCATAATATTCTCGATGAATAATTTAGTAATTTTTAGAATTAAACTTGCCGATTATTCATCATCACGGGGCAATCATAGTAAAACCCTTCATTATAGTGTGATGAAAATAAACTAACGTTTTCAAGGTATGTCCTCTATCAGGCTTACTGTTAGCGGACATTGATAATAAGGATTAACTTATTTCATATCTTTTATGAAACCGCGAATGTAACCAGCAACATTGTGTTTTTCAACACGGTTACTGAACCATACAGCTACTGTGTTTTTGTCTGGAGAAACGTATAAACCTTGGCCACGCATGCCACCTTTATAAAGGTCGCCATCTTTAAATACGGCGTCAAACTGGTAACTACCACCAATTGGCTCATCAGGGAACATACCAACGAATCCAGTGTGCGCAGGGCTTACTTTATAAACGCCAGGCTTAACTGATTGTTGAATATGCTTTACCATAGAATCTGGAACGACTTGCTCTTTAGCTGTCGCTGACCATGAGTCAGTGAATAACATTGCAAAACGTGCCATGTCTTCAACGTTAGAGTTAAATAATCCGTGTGATACTTCATAACCATCTGGTGTTAATGTGAAGTAAGAGTCACCTGTCATCCCCGCTTTTGCCCAAACTCTTTCTTCAAATATTTCTGAGAAAGTTTTGTTTTCAACTGTTGATGCTAGTAGCGATAACATTTGAGTATTAGCTGAGCTATATTCAAATGCTTGACCTGGTGCTTTAGCTTTAGGGATATTGATTAATGTTTCGTAATAACCTTTATCTTTACCTACTTCTGCTAGCATCATTTTTGTGATCCAAGCATCAGGATTAGCACGAACTGAATCATTCTCTTCGTGATCCATGCCTGATTGCATGTTAAGCACGTCAATTACAGCAACATCTCCCCAGTCTTTCCCTTCTAAATCAGATATGTAGGTTTTTAGTGGTTTGCTTACGTCGATCTTACCTTCTGCTTCTAACATTGCGATGATAAGTCCAGAAATTGGTTTTGCATTACTCATCCAGACATGTTTAGTATTTGCTGGAATGTTGTGTTGCTCAAAAATCACCTTGCCATCTTTCACGATCATCATAGAGTTTAAAGATGGATCTTCACCATTAAATAGGTCGTCTAATTTAGTATCATTAAATGTTGCGTTGTATACCAAGTTAGGGTCGATATATGCACGCTCAAGTGGTATTGCAACACCTGATTTTTTTACCGATGCAGTTGGTACGACTTGGTCAAGGTTTTCCCAGTACCAAGATGCTTGTTCGCTTGGGTACATAAAGCTAATCATACCAAAATCGTCAATGTATTCTTGACGTTGTTCTGTTGTAATAGCGGCAACATTTGCGCTACTTAAGGCTACGACAGCTGCAATTAGGGTCTTTTTAAACATTGGTAACTCCTGATATTAGGGAAACATTTCTCTATGCAGGAAGCTTACGCGGAGGGATAACTGAGTACCCTATCATTTTCTGACATTAATATTATCAACGGGGTTTATGTTCGCGAGTGTTATGGAAGGGGTAGTGCCTATTTGAACTGATTGATATATTGCATCGGGGTTAAGCCTATCTGCTTTTTCATTGCACGCGTTAGATTTGCAGGTTCAGTGTAATTAAGTTGCTCTGCGACGTCACTGACACTGTAACCCTGTAAAAGAAGTTGCTTAGCTTTTTTCATTTTTACTGTATTGAAGTAGTCTCTAAAAGTGCCACCTTCATCGGTAAATAATCGTTGAATGGTTCTCTCTGAAAGGCCAAATAAGTGTGATAATAAGTCCAAATTGAAGTTTTCCATCCCCCACAATGCGTTAATAACAATTTTGATTTGTTGTAACGCTTTTATCGATAATTTAGGGTTGTCATTAGAAAGCGGGATTTGCGCGTTATCTAGGTTGTAAGCAACTGGAATATAACTTCTATCCATGCCACACAACACATGGCCCATGTGCGTATTTCTTGCCAGCTGAGAGGTGTCTGCAATATTGGGTTCTAGAGCAATATAGTCAGGTTTCCAGTGTGTACCTCGGTATTGTTTTAGAAACTTGATGATGCGTGCTGTTGTAAAAAGATGTGAATGAACAAAACCTCGGTTTGATGCAAGCAAGGCACTTGAATGATAAATTCGCAATTCCTTATTTACATACTCAAGTTCAAATCTAAAATGCGATCCTTGTAAGTATTGCAATTGAGCTAAGGTGACTAAACAATCTAATAATGTTTCCTTTTGCTCAATGAGTTCCATAAGCTCTGGGTGTATATCTATCATGTCATCGGAGCCGCCAAGCATGAAGCCTAAATCAACAGATTTTGTTAATTGAGCGCTAGAATCAAGAATATGGCCCAGAGAGTATGCGGGTAGATAAAGTTTTTTATTTTCAAAGTCTTGATCACTAAGTCCTAGGCGTGCGGTAATAATGTTAGGATCACTTCCGTGCTGTTTCATTGCATTTAAAAATGGCAATGCGATAGACGCACGGCTTAAGGCATATTTACGTGACATATAGAGCCCCCAAGAAAGTTCTGGTCAAGCCCAACCGGACACCTGACGCTGTAAATTTGTCATCGTTAATCGGCGTTAAGTCGCCGAGTGTTGTATGGTGCCGCTCATGGTCGTAATAACGGATATTCTTTAACATCCATCTTCATGGCATCACGTGTTAAGTGAACAACATTTAATAACCACTCATTCTTATAGTCGCACAGTAATTCTGGTCACTAGTGCAGAGTAAAGCACCTTATAAATAACAAAGATGTGGCCAATTCTACTCAGACAATTCATACCTGAGTTAACACTGTTTACCCATAAAAATAGGCCAGGTAACAGTTATAACATATGAGAGATCGAAAGATGGTGAGTTGAATCAGGTTAAAAATATCCTTTTTATTAGCTTATTAATAAACACAAATAATCTTTATTTCATATTACCTTCTTTCCAAAGTAGTACGGCTACTATCTAGAGTATTTAAGATGGTAATTCCTAGCTCGCTTTGTGCCGAAGCGCCTCAGCATCATCGATCAAAATGCTCCAAACACCATCGATTTTTAAATCACTCTAACTCGATCCTGCCCCTTTCCTTGTTAGAGTTTCTACTCATTCACAATATGATTATGTCTATTTGCCATACATTTATGTAATGCGAACTATATTCTTTGAAGCATAAGCGCTAAGCCAGTTATGCCTATCAATGGCTTAGCGTTATCGCTCCGACTCTGTGCTCAAACTCATCATTCTAATAGGAATCTACCTTCACTGTTAACATATTTTGTAAACATCGAGCTATAAAGTCTTTATTTTTATATACGATAAAAAGCGCAAAATAATCTTACTTCACTTTCTCAACCAAAAGATCAATAAACGCCCGTAGCGCAGGGCGTTGGTATTTACTGCCATGATAAACAGCAAACACTTCACCAGCTTACCCTCGCCAATATAATCCACCGTCATCCATTTTGACATTAACAACATACCGCCACCGTGTAATGCAGCTTCTAATAACGGGCTAGAGTCTTATCTGGGCACTACAGATTTAGCGCCAACATTAAAAGAGCTCATCAAGATCAAAGCGTCGATCACCAACAAATGTGCGTATTGCGTGAAAATGCATACCGAGCAGGCTCGTAAACAAGGTGAAACAGAGCAACGTCTCTATGCATTATCAGTATGGCAAGAGTCACCACTCTTCACCTATACCGAACGTGCAGTACTGGCGTTAACTGAAGAGGTCACACAGGTTTCCGCCGCAGGTCTCTCTGATAACACTTATAACCTTTGTCTAGCATTACTCGGTGAGCAAGTATTAGCGCAATGTATCATGCAAATTGTCACGATCAACATCTGGAACCGCATTGCGGTAGCAACTAAAATGACGCACTAATACCTCTTTCAATTTCAGTCATTTCCCTGCACTATTAGTTAAAGTTTTACGTTGAATAAAAGTTTGAATCAGAGCTTCGATTGAGTTTTGATTCAAACGTCTTATGCATAGCTAAAACCAATTAAAATTTTATTATCAATAGATTTTAGATAGCTTCCACCTATCAAAATAAAAGATTCAATCGATTAGACCAATACTGTGATGTTTTGCATAATAGCTACATCAAGACGAGGCAGACAACGTCTTAACCGAATACTTTTTATAAAAAAGAAGTTATAAAAAACGTTTTATACCAAACACTTTATATCAAACAAGTAGCTTAATTAAGCGCTACACTAAGGAATATATTATGACTACATTAGTATCGAAAGAAGGCCAAGCAGTTCCTCAAGTTACATTCCCAATCCGTCAAGGTGACGCATGGGTAAACCGTACAACTGAAGAACTATTTGCTAATAAAACTGTGATTGTATTCAGCCTGCCAGGCGCATTCACACCAACTTGTTCATCAAGCCATTTACCACGTTACAACGAACTAGCTAGCGTATTCTCTGCACACGGTGTTGATGACATCCTATGTGTATCAGTTAACGATACTTTCGTAATGAACGCTTGGAAAGACGCACAAGAAGCAGAAAACATTACTTTCATCCCAGACGGTAACGGTGCATTTTCTGAAGGTATGGGCATGTTAGTAGACAAATCTGATATCGGTTTTGGCAAGCGTTCATGGCGTTACAGCATGCTGGTTAAAAACGGCGTGGTAGCAAAAATGTTCATCGAAGCTGACGAACCAGGCGACCCGTTCAAAGTTTCTGATGCTGATACTATGCTTGCTTATGTTGCACCAGAATACAAAGTACAAGAGTCAATCACAGTATTCTCTAAACCTGGTTGCCCGTTCTGCGCTAAAGCAAAACAAACCTTAATCGACCAAGGTCTAAGCTACGAAGAAGTAGTACTAGGTAAAGACGCAACAACTGTAAGCCTACGTGCTGTAACAGGTCTTAGCACAGTGCCACAAATCTTCATCGGTGGTAAACACATCGGTGGCAGTGAAGAGTTAGACGCACACTTCGCTTAAGTATTTGGTTTCAGTTATTACAAAGTAATGCTGAAGATCATAACTAAAAAGCATACTAACGAATAGTCATACTCACATGCCTTGTTCGTCACGAAGGAAGCAGCAATGCTTCCTTTTTTCGTCTCTCATTTTGTCTATAAAATCCCCTACCCCAGCATTCGATAAACATACACTATCAATCACTAAACCCTTAACCTTAAATTATATGATTTATCAACGCTAGCTCACAAACACGTGACGAGAATGACATTTAAAATCCAACCTAAGTAAAAACAACATTTAACTTACTACACTTCTATAGATTCAGTTATTTACTCTCAAATTTATTCACAACAGCACCATTACAGGATGTAAAGCGAGGCGCTATGCTAAAAAACATTAAATTCACGACTAAATTATATGCCGGATATGGTGTAATATTATCACTCATGGTGAGTATTACACTCGTCGTTTTATTTAGTGTTAAGTCATTAGAAAATAATTTTAATTGGGTTAATCATACCCACGAAGTCCTCGCCAAAGCATCCAAGATAGAGGCTGCTGCCGTTGATATGGAAACAGGCATGCGCGGTTTCTTACTCGCAGGGGAAAATCAATTCTTAGACCCTTACAATCAAGGTAAATCCCAGTTTGATAAATTGAGTGAGGAACTTGCTAACGCGGTCGCCGATAACCCAGTACAAGTAGCGTTACTCACAGAAAGTAAACGCACGATAGATATCTGGATAAATCGTATCGCCGAAAAACAGATCGCATTACGACGCCAAGTCGGTAATGAAAAAACCATGGATGACGTAGCAGCCTTAGTTGGAGAGGCAAAAGGTAAACAGTATTTTGATAAGTTCAGACAACAAATAGCCACCTTTAAAGAAGCCGAATCTAGTTTGATGGCCAAACGCATGGTGTCATTAGCTGAAACCGAATCAACTGTCATCAACATCGCGGTGTTAGGTACGCTTTTTGCTGTGATCATAGGTTGTTTAATTGCCGTATGGTTAACCAAACATATCATGAACTTACTCGGTGGGGAGCCGACTTATATTGCCGAGATAGCCAAATCCGTCGCGGCTGGTAATTTAACCATTGAATTAAAAAGTGATGGTAATGACCGTGGTATTTTCGCTGAAATGAAAAACATGATCGCCAACCTACAAGATAAGGCCACACTCGCACAGACCATCGCAGCCGGTGACCTTGATAATAAAGTGATGCTAGCCTCTGACCAAGATTCGGTTGGTCTCGCATTACAAGCAATGACCGACAACTTAAATGAAGTACTCGGTCAAACTCAATTAACCAGTATTGAAATATCACAAGGTAGCTATAGTGTTTCAGAAACCAGCTCTGCGCTATCTGAAGGTGCATCAATACAAGCGTCAAGTTTAGAGAACATTTCAGCTTCATTAAACCAGTTAAGTACGCAAATCAGTGTTAATGCACAAAATGCTAATCAAGCACAAGAGCTAGCCATGCTTGCCCAAAACTCCGCAGAGCAAGGCATCGAAAAAATGGAAACCATGATTTCTGCCATGTCTGAAATTTCACAAGCCAGTGAAAGTATTGCAGAATTTATCAATACCATTGATGACATTGCCGCGCAAACCAATTTACTGGCTCTAAATGCTGCAATTGAAGCCGCTCGGGCTGGTGAGCAAGGTCGTGGTTTTGCCGTAGTCGCAGATGAAGTCCGCAACTTAGCCGCTAGAAGTACCACTGCAGCCGAAGAAACCTCAAAACTAATCGCCAGTTCGGTCGATAAAACTAAAAATGGTAGCTTGATTGCCAGCGAAACAGCACAAAGTTTAAAGAGTATTTTTGAAAGTGTCAGTCAAACAGCCGCACTGGTTGATCAAATTGCCAATGCCAGTAATGAGCAAGCTATCGGCGCTGAAGAAATTAACAAAGGCGTGAGTGAAGTTGATGGAGTAACACAACAGAATAATAGCGCAGCACAAGAAAGTGCCGCGGCTGCTGAGCAACTATCTCAACAAGCTGAATTACTAAAATCCATGTTGTCTCGCTTTAAGCTTGCTTCAACCTACGCATAACACGCATCAAGTGAAAAGCTGTAGCGGTTAACAATAACAACGCTACAGCTTCACCTCTTTATATCAGCAACAATTGCCATAAATCACCGTAAACTGCCGCATAATATTATTAAATCCATTAATAATTACAATTTCCCCCTCTCGAAATGACTTTAAACTCGCCATTAATAACCTCTTCGCCACTGATAATTACCTTTAAATACAACATTAATTAAAAATCAAACAATAAGTTAAAGTCATATTATTACCTTTAAGGTAACAATCTTTTACCATTTCAGTGTATTGTTTTGTTCTCATCCAAATGTAGAATGCCCCCATCGAAACCGAAACCACTTTCCAAACTCAATAATCAACACACAAGTGACTTGATTAAATAAAGGATATTAAATGTCTACATTAACCAACAAACCGGGTATTTTTCTTTTAAAGTCAGGTTCATTCAAATTAAATGATCTAAGTAAATTACTTGAAGTCGAAGGCCTTAAAAGTGACATGGCAGAAGTTGCCGTCACCAACAATAGCAACGCACTAACGATTGGTCACTTTACAATGGAACCGGGTGTTGAATTTGAATACGCTTACGATTCGGTTGAATACAAAGTTATCACCAAAGGCAAGATCGTCGTTCGTGATACAGAAAACAATAAATACGTTGCTGAAGTTGGTGATGTATTACTGTTCTCACCATACACAGTCGTGATTTTTGATGCAGAGAGTAATGGCGAAGCTATTTATACCGCACACAGAAACGCTGATTCATCTTTCGCACCTGCATCAAACTAATTGGAATTGAACATGATAAATAAAATTAAAAACGTCTTTTGCCCAACAAATAAAACCAAGATCCACCCAGCAATGGACAACGGTATCGCACCAACAGCAAGTAACTTTAACGGTGGCACATTACAATGCCACTGTATCCGTAACCCAGTAACAGTAACGATTGATAGCCAAACAGCACATAACCATGCCTGTGGTTGTTCAAAATGTTGGAAACCAAAAGGTGCATTGTTCTCACAAGTTGCAGTTGTTTCTAAAGAAAAATTAAGCGTAACAAACAACAACTCAAAACTGAGAGTAGTTGATGCGACAGCAACTATCCAACGCTTTGCGTGTAAAGATTGTGGTGTACACATGTATGGTCGCATTGAAGATCAAACCCACCCATTCTTTGGCTTAGATTTCGTTCATACCGAACTGTCTGCTGATAAAGGTTGGTCAGCACCTGAGTTTGCAGCATTTGTTTCATCTATTATTGAAACGGGTACAGATCCAAAAGACATGGTTGCAATCCGAGCACGTCTGAATGCCTTAGGTCTTGAATCTTATGACTGCCTATCGCCAACATTAATGGATGTGATTGCAACGCACGTTGCTAATAGTAAATAACCCATACTGTTAAGTACAAATGTATGATCGACCTCGTTATTGCAATTATTACTTGAATCCAGTGCAATGTTAAATGACGGGGTTGGTTTTTGTTAATGCATTCGGGGTCTATACAGGTACTTTATCCCCTCTCCCTATGATAACCATTCTAGATTGTCTTCACGCATTATTATTTATCATAATATAACCCTTAAATTTAAGAGGTGTTTTATAAGCAACTGATATATAATTAAAACTTAGTTTATTCTATGTTATTTATAAAATCCAGATTACTAAAATGGAATTAGTATCATTTTGCTTATAATTAGTGTTTTAGCATTTATTATTCTCAAGCTTGATAAAACATAATGGAGTAAGGGTTTAAGTGGCCACACAATCAAATAACAATGATTCAATAACAAAACAATTAGCTGTACTAAAGCAAGTTTGTAATACTTTAGGCGCCTACATCTACACCAAAGATATGCAAGGTAGATATACCTACGCTAATCAAGCGGTACTCACACTCTTTAATAAATCTTTAGAAGAAGTCATTGGATTCGATGATACTAAATTCTTCGATCTCGATATTTCTAACCAAATTAGAAAAAATGACAAGCAGGTCATGCAAACTGCAACAGTAATAAATACAGAAGAAAAAAATCATATAAAATCTAGCGATGAATCAAGAATTTACCGCACAGTAAAAAGTCCACTATTCGACGATGATAACCGAGTATGTGGTATTTGTGGGATCTCAACAGACATCACCATCGAAAAACAATTACGCGACTTAAACCTTGAGCAAAAACAGTTACTCGATACCGTATTAAATAGTATCCCAGCATATGTGTATATCAAAGATGAGAAACGCCGCTTTTTATATGCAAATTCCAAACTTTCAGCACTATTTGAACTGCCCGTCACCGAGATCATTGGCCAGTTAGAAACCTCGATTCTACCTCAAGAGGTAGCCGCCCACTTTCATGAAAGTGATGCAAAGGTTTTTAAAACCAACCGTATTCAACGAATAGAAGAAACAATCACCGATAATGTTGGTAATACGTCTCATTATTTAAGTGTCAAAACGCCTATAACCATCAATAATAAATGCGCATTAATCGGTTTCTCCACGGACGTAACCGAATTATACCAGCTAAAAGAGCAGTTTCAGCAGCAAGCTAACACGGACTATCTAACCAATTTATACAACCGACGTTACTTTATCGAACAAGCTGAACGTGAATTTACACGCTCTCAACGTCATGCTTTACCGCTCGCGGTTCTTTCAATTGATATCGACCATTTTAAACACCTTAACGACAATTACGGGCACCCATTTGGTGACAAAATATTAATAGGTATTTCTGAGCAATTATTGCAAGGAACGCGACAAGAAGATGTTGTCGCACGAATTGGCGGTGAGGAATTTGCGATTATGCTGCCGAATACAACACAAAGCAAAGCTGTATTATTGGCCGAGCGCATTCAACAAAAGCTGCAACATCATGATTTTTCGGCGACGACCGATGATCTAAAGGTGACGGTTAGTATCGGCATCACTGTATTATCTGGGACTGACAGCTGTTTTGATGAATTACTTTTACGGGTTGATGAGGCACTATATAAGGCCAAGAACAAGGGTCGTAACCAAGTCGTGTATTTATAATGCATACTGTTAAGAACAAAAAAGCCCGCAAGATTCATCTTAACGGGCTTTTATTAATTGATAACGCTTAGCTTCTCACTCTCTAACTCTCGACCTATAAAACCTTAGGCTTCATAACCAAATGGGTCATCAATCGAGTGTGATGGTTGGGTAAACCATTTAGGTCCCGCGTCAGTCATGTAAAAATGATCTTCTAAACGAATACCAAATTTACCTGGAATAACGAGCATAGGTTCATTACTGAAACACATGCCTTTCGCTAACGGCGTCATGTCGTTACCGACTAAATATGGCCATTCATGAATATCTAAGCCAATACCGTGACCAGTACGGTGCGGTAGTCCTGGTAAATCATAACCCGGTCCAAAACCATCGGCTTCCAGTGATACGCGTGCGGCAGCATCAACATCCTGACAAGGCACATTAATTTGCGCCGCATCAAATGCCGCTTGCTGAGCATTTTTTTCACTTAACCAAGCAGCGCGCACTTCATCACTGGCTTCACCAAATACATACGTACGGGTAATGTCAGAGTTGTAACCGTGTAACTGGCAACCAGTATCAATTAATACCACGTCATCTTGTTTTAGGAATTGTGGGTCTTTCACGCCGTGTGGGAACGAGCTCGCTTTACCAAATAATACGATGCAGAAATAAGAACCTTTTGGCGCACCAACCGCTTTATGCGCTTGATGAATAAATTCTTCTACTTCTGTGGTACAAATATCTAAACGTAAGATACGGGCAGCGGCTTTATGCACTTCTATTGTCATGTCTTTCGCACGTTGTAATAATGCAATTTCAGTGTCTGATTTTTGCTGACGACAACCTGCTGTTACTACTTTCGCATCGATATATTCAAACTGCGGATGGGCATGACGAATATTATTAAACATAAAGAAGGCTGTGGCTTCATCGATACCCACAGTACCGTCGGTAATATCAAGTTTCGCTAAGATCTCACCAAATAACTGTGCAGGGCTTTCATGCTCATGCCAGCAATGTAGTGGACCTTGAACTTGCATAAATTCGTTAATGGTATCTTGTTCAAAACGTGGGGCGATAAACTGTAGTTCACCCACCGCTGGTAAAATAGCACCAACCAGACGTTCACCCGCGCCCCAACGCATGCCAGTGAAGTAATACAAGTTTGTACCGGCATTAAGATAGATCGCTTTAATACCTTCACGCTGCATGATCGCTTGTGCACTTTCCATGCGAGCATTAAATTCTTGTAACGAGACTGCGTTAACGTCTGCAGTCATATCAGCCAGTTTAGCTAATTCCAATGCAGCAGTTGAACCACCAATACCAATAGTCATAAAAATCCTTATTATACAGCTTGATTAACGAGATATAGATGAATTCACTGTAGCATACCTTAAAGGCGAGATGTACCACCAAACAGCGCTAACTTAATTCGGCTTCACACTTACTGCGTAACAGATCGCGTAGCATCAACATTGCAGGTGTGACTTGGATACGGTTAGGACAAATTAACCATAAGTTAATCGGCGGCGAATTAAAATCACGCAATAATTCAACCACATTACCCGAGCGTAAATCAGCAGCCATATCTAAGCGCGATTTCATGGTAATGCCCTTGCCTGCGACCACCCAGCGGTGCACCACATCTGCATCATTACTTAAGCGATTCCCCGCCACTTTGACATTGTATTTACCGGTATTGTTGCTAGCACTATCCACAAATGGCCAAGTATCATAAACACGCTCGCCAAACCGATAGAGCAAACAATTATGTTGAGGTAATTCGTTGGGATGACTCGGCTCGCCATATTTCGCCAAATAGGCTGGCGATGCACAGACCACTCGATCTATTTTGGCGATCAGAAAAGCCACCAGCGTCGAATCTTCAGGTTCGCCATAACGCAGTGCCATATCTACTTTGTCATGATAAAAGTCTGCTAAGTTATCACCGACATTGAGCTGTATAGATAACTCAGGATAGGCATCCATCACCTCATCAAGCCAAGGCAAGACAATATTCCGGCCTAAATCAGAGGACGCAGATAAACGAATTTCACCGGCAATTTTTCCCTGCATCTCGTTTAAGGACGCTTTGCCTTTCTCTAACGCAGCTAACGCCTCAGTGCAGTGCAATAAGTAACGTTCACCTTCCGCGGTGATCCGTAATTTACGTGTCGAACGGATAAAAAGTTGTACACCTAACTGTTTCTCTAGGCGTTTTAAGGCTGCACTCGCCGCTGCTGGTGACATTTCCAACTGCAGTGCGGATGCGGTGATATTACATGTTTGCGCTGTTCGCACAAAAAGAGTCAGGTCTTGAATGTTCATTATCAAATATTTTTTGAAACTGTTAGTTGTATTACCATCTTTTAAGAATAGCAATAATCAGGGATAATGTCCTCACTCACTAAGTGAACAACGAATAAAAGGTAGATGAATATGACTACGCCATTAACGCTTGTTGCCAATATCGAAGCCAAAGCAGATAAAATTGAATTCGTCAAAGCCGAATTATTGAAGTTGATAGCCCCAACCCGACTTGAAGAAGGTTGCATCCAATACGACTTGCACCAAGATAATAGCAATCCTGCGCAGTTTACTTTTATTGAAAATTGGGCAAGTAAAGCATTATTAGAACAACACCTTAACAGCCCACATTTAACTATGTATGTGCAAGCAACTGAAGGTGCTGTAGTGAATTTCACGTTAAACGAAATCACTAAAATCGCATAAGAAATTAATCCCATTGAACATGATCACTACTTGTATGCCCAAATTTATTAAGGTTTTATTATGACACACCAAATTATCCAAGATTTAAGCAACCGTTATACAACTAAAAAGTTTGATGCTTCAAAAAAAGTATCTCAAGAAGATCTTGCCGTGATCATGGAAGCAATGCGTTTATCTGCATCATCAATTAACTCACAACCGTGGAAGTTTATTGTTATCGAAAGTGATGCAGCCAAACAGCGTATGCACAATACTTTTACGAATAAATTTCAGTTTAACCAACCGCATATCTTTACTTCATCGCACACGATTATTTTTGCGCATAACCCTGCTTATACTCGCGAAAACTACGAAGCAGTTATTGATAAAGGCATCACAGATAAACGTACTAAACCGGAAGAAAAAGAAGGTGCATTCGGTGCGTTTGCTTTTGTTGAATTAAACACAGGTGAAGATGGCGATACATCAGCTTGGACTAAAGCACAGACGTATCTAGCGCTGGGTAATACTATGCACACATTGGCACGCTTGAATATTGATTCAACCCCAATGGAAGGCATAGATACCGATTTAGTTAGCAAAGAATTTGCTGTGGAATTAGATGGTTACGTGACTGATGTAGCTCTCGCAATCGGTTACCGTGATGCAGGAAACGATTACAACATTGCACCACCTAAATCACGTTTAGCAATGGAAGATGTGATCGTAAAAATATAGTTTTAACAAGAACAAACGTACCCTCCCTTTGATACACACTGTTCGTATCAAAGGGATAGCCTTCCTCACCCCCTATCTAATACCTACCTAGCTAATACCTACCTAATTAATACCTACCTAATACCTACAACGTTAAATAATAGCCATGATCAAGCGTTAATCCAGCGCACTTTTATCTAGCTCATTTTGTAATAACTCTCTGCCATTAGTCTCAATATGCTTTAAAAATTCCGAAGCAATTAACGTCGGACGTTTCGATGTTAACCACAAGAAGAACCAATGAGAATCAATTGGCAATTCTTTGACCGGTAAACGTATTAAGCCACTTTGACCACCATAAGTGAGGGTATGAGCAGAAATAATGGTGATGCCTAATTTAGACATAACAGCATGTTTAATTGCCTCGTTACTTTCGATAGTCATTTTTATCTTCGGTTTCAAATTATGCTGTTTAAACAATTCTTCAATCGCGTATCGCGTACCCGAGCCTTTTTCCCGCATAAGAAAAGGTTCATCACACAAGTCCGCTAAACTAATTGATTTGCGTTTGCCGAGCGGATGATCTTGATGGGCTATCGCCACCAAAGGGTTATCTAGAAATTCGAGGCTTTGCGCATCAATATCCTGCGGCGGATGACTGAATACATAAAAATCATCGACCCCCTGCTTCATCCGTTCGATGGTTTTTTCTCGATTACCAATATTTAATTGGATATCAACATCGGGAAATTGTTCACAGAAAGGGCCTAACAGATGCGGAATAAAATACTTCGACGTAGTCACCACGGCCAACCTTAAGGTACCGGGTTTAGTCTTGCGTATATTGCCTAATGTCATGTCTAAACGCGCAAAACTATCGAGTACTTCGACCGCAGTTTTAACTAACTCTAAACCCACATTGGTAAAAATAAGCTGGCGGTTTACAAATTTATACAAGGGCTCGCCAATTGCATCGCTGAGTTTACGCATCTGAATTGACACAGTCGGCTGGGTTAAAAACAGCGCTTTTGCAGCCTCATTAATACTACCTTGATCGTGCACAGCCAATAAGATCTCAAGCTGCCTCATGGTGCCAATGTGCGCATGAATACGTGATTGCATAATAACTTCCCCACTCTATTACGACATGTTGCGGTGCTACGGCATGATGCTAACGCCAACCAAGCATAAATAACCATATAGATAATAGTCTATAGCTAGGATAGATAATATCTATTTTTATCTATGCCAACTTATTGCTATTTTTACCTTCATCGTAATAACACATTAGATAATAAGGTAACAACAATGACACAACATAAAGTAGCTATCATCATGGGTTCTAAATCAGACTGGCCAGTAATGCGTCACGCAGCGACCGTGCTTGAACAATTTGAGATCCCGTTTGAAGCCATGGTCGTATCAGCGCATCGCACACCAGAAAGATTATATGAGTTTGCCCAGTCAGCCGAAGAAAACTACAGCGTCATTATTGCTGGAGCAGGTGGCGCGGCGCATCTTCCAGGCATGACAGCTGCACTGACTTGCCTACCTGTCATTGGTGTACCAGTAAAAAGTAATGCCCTGAAAGGCATGGATAGCTTGTTATCAATCGTACAAATGCCGAAGGGTGTTGCTGTCGCGACCCAAGCCATTGGTGAAGCTGGCGCATTTAATGCCGGTTTATTAGCGGCTCAGATGCTAGCAACCCACAATTCCGAATTACAAAGCAAAGTAAAAGCATGGCGTAAGGAACAAACTGCAAGTATCGGTTGGGAGGTAGAATAATGCGTATTGCTATAGTCGGTTGTGGCCAACTGTCGCGCATGTTAGCCCTAGCAGGGTTACCTTTAGGCATTAAATTTAGTTTTATTCACGACGATCTAAACCAAAACCAAGACTGTGTGGCAGGTTTAGGCATCATCACACCAGCACCGCATAAATGTGCAACGAGCAATCGTTATAACGACCAAGACGTTGAGCAGCTGTATCAAGCATTAGGTAAACCTGATTGTATTACCGTTGAAAAAGAACAAGTCGACCTTGCGTTATTACAAGCGTTAGCGGCTTTTTGTGCCATTTACCCGAGCATTGCAGCGATACAAGCCTGCCAACATCGCGGTGAAGAAAAACAGCTATTAACCCGTTTAGCCATACCAACATCGCCGTATCTTTATAATGCCAGTGCGCAACAAGCAGTGCAGACATTGGGTTATCCTGTCATGGTGAAATCATGCACCGAAGGCTACGACGGTAAAAACCAATGGCTGATTAAAAATCTTGCCGATGCCCAGCAGTTTGATACGTTAGACATTAAAGATTACATCATCGAAGCCTTTGTCGATTTTGATAAAGAAGTATCGCTGATTGCTGTTCGCCACCAAAACGGCCAAATTGAGCACTACGCACTTACCGATAATGAGCACGTACAAGGCATGCTAACCCGCTCCATCGCCCCTGCTGCTAACATCACTGACGAGCTAAAATTACAAGCCCAACACTACATGGTCAGCTTGCTGAATAAATTAGACTATGTCGGCGTTATGGCAATGGAATGTTTTGTTATTGGCGATAAACTGATGGTTAATGAGCTAGCGCCTCGTGTACACAATAGTGGTCATTGGACGCAACTAGGCAGTATTACTTGCCAGTTTGAAAATCATATCAGAGCCTTAGCTGGACTCAGTCTCGGCAGTACCGCGCAAATAGCCCCCACAGGTATGCTGAATATTATTGGTACTGAGCGCCCGCCTTTTGCCGCGATAGCCGAAAATGCCAAGCTATACTGGTACAACAAAAGCGTAAAACCTAAACGTAAATTAGGTCACATCAATTTTATTGCTGATAACTCCAAGATACTTAGCCAGCAAATGGCACAATTTAGTCTGGATAAGTAATTTCAATGCCTGTTTTTTGATAACGGCTTTGCTAACAGATTTGCTAAGGAGATTTGGATTTTGTTTGGACATCGTTTTGACAGTATGAATTTAAAAGGTGATGTATTTGGTGGTGTTACCACCGCGATCATCTCGTTGCCATTAGCACTGGCTTTTGGTGTTGCATCTGGCGCAGGGGCTGAAGCAGGCCTTTGGGGCGCCATTATGGTCGGCTTTTTTGCGGCGCTGTTTGGTGGCTCAACAACCTTAATTTCAGAACCTACCGGCCCAATGACAGTGATCATGACAGCCGTACTGACCAGCATGATGGCTAAATACCCTGAAACCGGCATGGCGATGTCCTTCACTGTGGTGATGATGGCGGGCGCTTTTCAAATATTACTCGGTACCTTAAAACTGGGAAAATATGTCACCTTAATGCCTTACAGTGTCATCTCAGGTTTTATGTCTGGTATCGGCGTCATCCTCATCATCTTACAATTATCGCCACTATTAGGCCATGCAGCGCCATCTGGTGGTGTGGTCGGTACCTTATCAGCACTGCCAAATACCTTAGCAAATATAAGTTTCAGCGAGCTATTCTTAGGCTTACTCACGTTAGCAGTACTATTCTATTTTCCTAAACAATACCGCAGATATGTACCAGCACAACTGGTCGCGTTAGTCGCTGTAACACTGTTGTCAGTCCTGTTTTTTGATACCGACAGTATCCGCCGCATTGGTGAAATACCAGCAGGGTTACCGTCATTAGTATTACCGCATTTTAATGCAGAAATGTTCACAACCATGGTTATCGATGCCTTAGTACTTGGCACATTAGGCTGTATTGATACCTTGTTAACGGCGGTCATTGGTGACTCGTTAACACGTAAAGAGCATGATTCAGACAAAGAATTGCGCGGACAAGGCATTGCCAACATGATCTCTGGATTATTCGGCGCGCTACCAGGTGCAGGTGCAACCATGGGCACAGTGACCAACATACAGGTAGGCGCCCGCTCACCGCTTTCAGGTATGGTGAGAGCACTTGTATTAGCACTGGTGGTATTAGTTGCAGGCGGATTAACAGAACCCATCCCAATGGCGGTATTAGCAGGTATCGCTGTGTATGTGGGGTTTAATATTTTAGATTGGAGCTTCATTCAACGCGCGCACAAGGTCAGTATTCAAGGCATGGTGATCATGTACGGCGTGATGTTCCTCACTGTGTTTGTCGATTTGATTGTTGCGGTTGGTCTGGGTGTCTTTATTTCCAATATCATCATTATTGAGCAGTTAAGCCGAGCACAAGCACGCCAAGTTAAGGCCATTAGCGATACAGATAACGATGTGCCACTGACCGGCAGTGAGCGAGCCATATTAGACAAAGCCAATGGCAAGGTATTGTTTTTCTACTTATCGGGGCCGATGATATTTAGCGTATCCAAAGCGATATCTCGCCAGCATTCCAGTATCGGCGATTATGACGTAATGATATTAGATTTAAGCGATGTGCCGATGATCGATGTCACCGTAGGACTGGCACTAGAGAATGCGATAAAAGATGCATTAGACGCTAACTGTGAGGTGTTATTGTTATGCCCGAATATCGATACCCGTGAGCGCTTAGATAAATTGAATGTATTGAATTTGATTCCAGCTAACAATCACTGCACGTCGAGGGAGCAAGCATTACAATCAGCGCTTGAGCATGTGACAAGGTATTAAGTATTGAAGTAGTGGTGATTGCCGATAAGAATTACTGCGGTTAAATATGGTGTCCCCTACAGGATTCGAACCTGTGGCCTGCTCCTTAGGAGGGAGCCGCTCTATCCAGCTGAGCTAAGGAGACACTTGGCGTTTATTATATATAAAACAAACACAAATAGCAGCATCACAGCACGTTAAAAAACAATATAAGCTAACATTTTATTTATTTGGATCAAGGATCACATTACTTTCTATACGGCGAGACAATCGTATTCCCTGTTTCCGCATGCTGAGACACAATAACAAAGTCTTGATACAAACGATGAATGTTGGCTTTTGTCAAAACATCGCTCGGTTTCCCTTCCGCTATTATCTGCCCTTGCTCCACTAAAATAAGACGGTCACAAAATTCTGCTGCCGTATTTAAGTTATGGATAGCCACTAATGCCGACTTACCTTGCTGACATTGTTGATATAACACATTCATCAGTTGTGATTCATGGCCAATATCCAAGCTTGCTGTCGGTTCATCAAGTAACATTAATGGTGCCCCTTGCACGAGTAAACGCGCAAAATGGACCAGCTGTTTCTCACCACCCGATAAAGCGGTAATAGAACGGTCTTTTAAATGGTCAATACCCACTAAGGTTAACGCCTCGATGGTTTTCGCAGCAATCGCTTTAGCAGACATAGGTTGCGTTTGTTGCTGCACATGAAAACCAAAACCGACTGTTTCCATCACACTAAATGGGAATGCAGTTTCACTGTATTGTGGTAAATAACTTAAATCACGTGCACGGTCGATATCCGATAATTTGGTTAATGACAGGCCCTTTATTAATACCTCTCCACGGTTGTATTTTTGAAAGCCACTTAAGCATTTCATCAAGGTACTTTTACCTGCGCCATTAGGACCGATAATACCCACCAGCTCACCCGCTTGAATCGACAGTGAAATATCGCTTAATAAGGTTTTTTCTCCGGCGTTATAACCCAACTTGGAAACGATCAATAATGCAGAACTCATACAAAGCTGCCTTTACGCTGAAAACGAATGATTAACGCAATGAAATAACAACCACCAATAAAAGACGTAATAATCCCCACTTTTAATTCATTGGGGGCAATGATCCATCGTCCTAACAGGTCACAAGCAAGGAGGAAAATAACCCCGAACAAGGCAGAAAAAGGTAACAATTTTTCATGGGTAGGGCCGACGATCAACCGCACCAAATGCGGAACCATCAAACCAATGAAACCAATCGGCCCCGCGACTGCAATCGACATCGCGGTTAATAACGTCGAAAACATCAATAACTTGAGCCGCGTTTTCTTGATGTTCAACCCCATACCATGGGCATTTTCTTCCCCTAACGCCAGTAAATTTAACGCCCGACACTCTCTTAATAACAACGCAGATACCACCACAATAATCGGTGCTGGCCACATCAATTGCGACCAAGTACGACCGTCTAATCCACCCATCGCCCAGAATACAAATTGGCTCATTTCATATTGTTGCGCCATCAAGAGTAGGCCCATTCTGGCACCGCCGAGTAAACTTGATAACGCCAACCCGGTTAGAATCAAAAACAAAATCTGCGTTGACGCATGGCGAGACGCTAACAGATAAATAACCGCCGCAGCAGCCAATGCACCCACAGTCGTAAAAATAGGTAACCACATCGGGTTCATGAACGAAAATCCCGTCACAATAGCAAGCACAGCGCCAAAACTACTACCAGCACTGACACCTAACACATCAGGACTAGCAAGTGGGTTTCTAAACAAACCTTGTGTACATGCTCCAGCCAACGCCAACGAGCCACCCGCTAATATAGCCGCACAAGCACGGGGTAAACGAATGTGTAACACGACTGCTGACGCTAACGGTTGCTCTGTTAAAGCAAGTTCGCTACCGCCAACAAAATACGCTTTAAACAATGCCAAGATATCGCTAATAGGAATATGAATAGCGCCAAAGCTAAGATAGAGCAAAAACAAGCCGCAAAATAACAACACAGAGAACAGCGTTTGTACTGCAGTAAGTCGATAGAATGGCATGATTAACTCTTATATACAGCGTGATTTATAAAACGGATAGCATCGACAAAATACTGACTGTATACGCCTCTCAGCGCATGAGGTACTTGATACACACGGTTGTTTTTAATTGCATTCACCGATTGTAGCGAAGGGTCAGTTAAGACTTGTTGTTTAAATTGTTCGGCAGTACTTTCGTTACCATATACCCACGCCGGTATAAACAATACATCCGGATTTAACACGATAATCATTTCTTTAGAAACGGGCACTTGGCCATATTTATCCGTCGCATAATCTTTAATAATATTATCCACATGCGCTTGTTCTAATAAACCATTCCATGACGAGTCTTGACCACTGGATGTTCCCCACGGATTGTAGTCCATCCCAGTCAGTTTGTGCTTGGCAGGAATAATGTCTGACTTTAAGCGTGCACGCATACGAGCAACAATCTGTTGCGCGGCTTCATTATGATTGACGATTTTGCCAACCCGTAAGATTTCAGCCTCGATCTCGTCGATATTTTTCGGTGCCTGTAAACGAAAGACCGTAATGCCAGCGCGCTCTAGCATGCTTAGCTTAGCCGCATCACTCCAATTAGCGGCGAAGACAATATCTGGGCGATTGGCGATGATCATTTCAATATTCAGCCCCAATAGCGGCACACTTTCAGGTAAACGATCAATAATGAGTGAGTAGTTCGGGTTAATAGCGAGGTCGGTTAAGCTCGATAATGCAGTCTCATCAACGAGTTCTAATAATACGGCGTCAGTAAACAAGGTTTTTGATGAAATTCGTTGAGGCTGTTCTTCAATGACAATCTCTCGACCTAAACCGTCAGTCACCGTCAATGGATAACGGGTATTCGCCAAAGATGAAGATGAAATAAAAATAAAAATAATTAACGTGTAAAAAATATGCTTAAAACTAGCCCAAGGCATGGTAACTCCTGTAAATCGCGTACAAATTAAAACGTTTTACCTGATTGTAAACCGTGATCTTCGTATCTGACTCAGTGCCGATAACATCATTGCTCATGTCATCGATACCACACAGTGGCGCGCCCGTTACGGATTTTCACCGTATTCCGAAGATGCTGGGTATTGTACGTGGCTATAGCAAGATATTCTACATAAGCACCCTAAAGAAAATACAACGAATTCAACTGTTACCTGTAAATCACCAGTCATGTTAAGGTAGCGAATTATAATTCCAATTAAACGGTAACGTGATGACATTAAAAGCGTCAGGCAATATAGATGAACTTTGCTATCCTTTCATCTTTGAAGACAGTCCACTTTGTGACTTTGAGATATTAACGGATGAGTTATGTACTTATACCGGATTAGCGTTATCGCAAGTAACCAACACTGAAGTACGAGCATCACTCGAACGTTTACAACCAAAGATTTTTAATTTGAATGGCTCTATTCGTGGTAAATGTGGGATATTTGAAGAAGACATACAAGCGCTTTTAACAGACTTTAATTACTTTAAAGCCCAAGTCACTGATGATGCTAAACGCTTTGTACTGCCAAGAGGTACAGGACCAGTGATCCAGCTGCATCAATGTCGTAGTTTAAGTAAGAAAGTCGTGCGCCAATTAGTACTGGTTGATAAAGCCGGCAAGAAAATACCAGAAACCTTGCCTCGTTTTGCGAATACGTTAACGAATTATTACTTCGCGCTAACACGGGTATTAAATCAAGACGCAGGTATCGAAGAACCTGAGTATGTCAGTATTAATTACCCCAAACCAAGCTAGCTGCATCTGGCTTTATTCACTGACTACAGCCGTAATATTTTATGATAGCTCGCAACTTCAACATCAAATTGTGTATGCTGACGTAAATGATCCCGCATTGCTTCACTCGCATCGGGATCACCGTGCACTAATTGGATCTGAGTGTTTTTAGTCAGCTTTGACGCTTGCAGCCAATTGGTTAAATCAACATAGTCACCATGGCCAGATAAACCATGTAATACCTCAACATCGGCTTTTACCTGCAACCATTCGCCATGAATTTTGACACTCTCACAACCTGCCAGCATTTTCGCACCGCGCGTACCGCCACTGACATAACCAATAAACAGTATTGTGGTACGGTGATCGCCAATCCGTCGTTTCATGTGGTGAATAATACGTCCCCCCGTGGCCATGCCACTACCAGCAATAATAATATGTGGCATGACAATATCATGCAGTAATTTTGATTCTTCCACATCACGCGTGAATTTAACCAAATTGGTCATATCATGGCATTGCGCTCTGTTTAACCGGTGCAACTCATCAAACTGGCAGTAAATATCAAACACACTGATCGCCATGGGGCTATCGAGATAAATGGGTAATTTGGGGATACGCTCTTCAGCAATCAAGGTGGCTAACATATGTTGAATAGCTTCAGTTCTACCCACAGCAAAGCTCGGTATTAATAATACCCCGCCCTTTTTCGCCGTCGCGTTAACTACCTTGGCTAATTGTTCATACGGGTCCTCATTACCATGCAAGCGATTACCATAGGTAGATTCAAGCATTAATAAATCAAGATCAGGTAAAGGTTTAGGTGGATACATGATGACGTCATTCGGTTGACCTACATCACCAGAGAAGCCGACACGTTTACCTTCGGCCTGCAAAATAGCACTCGCGGCCCCTAAAATATGACCTGCTGTTTGCAATGTCACGGTAATATCGCCAATGGTAAAAGCCTTGTCGAACGACACAGCTTTGAAGAGTACCAAGCTTGCCTCTGCTGCCGCCTTGTCATACAAGGGTTCTGGTTTACCATGTTTACTGATTTTATATTTATTAAAATAACGCGCGTCTTCTTCTTGGATCTTACCGCTATCGGGCAACAGAATACCGCATAAACTAATCGTCGCAGCATGTGCATAGATAGGGCCTCGGTAACCTTGTTTATATAACGCTGGAATAAAGCCTGAATGATCTAAATGAGCGTGAGTAAGGACGATAGCATCGAGGGATTGAATATCTAACGGTAGTGGTTCACGATTACGCTCTCGCAACCATTTGTAGCCCTGATACAAACCACAGTCGACTAAAATTTTAGTATTACCAGATTCCACAAAGTACTTTGAACCAGTCACCGTTTCAGTGCCACCGAGAAAGGTAATATTCATCGTTTACGCTCCTACTTAATATGATCGTCAATAACCACCAAAGCCTGATGATTATTTGTTGGCAATACTAAATTAAGATTAGAAGATAAAACCACAAGATCCATAACAGTATTCAACAAATGTAATTATACTTTTATAATCATGTTAAGTCCTTACTAGAAAAATCCTTTAAGGCCCAAGCTATGTATAATCCTGAGTTCAGACGCCAACGCTCAGTTTATTGAGAGCCTGATGAAACAATTCATGTGTACAACGTTTTTCCTCGGAGGTGGGTCGGTTATCATTTTCGTAAATCCAATCACAAGATTTAAGAATCGATTCACGCTCATGAATACTCGTTTCTGTCCGTGATTCGGACGGTGTCGCCAGTGCCGTTAATTCAATAATTAAACGACAATTATTATAATTAAACGGGACGCGCTGAAAGGCTTTATACGCATATTTTATGGCCAGGTTACCAGCATTATCTTGTCGCTGCTCTTGTGCTTTATCTGTCAGTTCTTTTCCCTCTTGCAAACGTTGTTGAGTTTCATTCTTAGCCCCCTCTAGCATCTTAATTTGACTTAACATTAAAATATCATCATTGGTGTTTTTACACAGCGCTTGCGCGCGTTCAACCGATTCCTCATATAACTCAGGGACACCACATAATCCATATAAGCGAACAATGTTTAACTCAGTATAAAAATCAACGGCCTGATTTTTGATAGCTTTAATTTGATGTATAACAATCAAGGCATTCTTAATATCACCATGAATATATGCCAAAATTCCAAGCCCAACTAACAAGCTAAATTCAGCAACACAGTTCCCTTTGGCGAGCACACTATACCCGTGAATTTTATATTGTGCCTGACTGATCAATTCAGCCTGTTCTTGACTCGAATCTGTGTATAAACTTGCCAATAATAGCGAGACATAGGTATTCATTGCAATACCATCACTATAGCGACTGGTATCTTCTACTTTGGTAATAAAACGCTGGAATCCTGTAGCAGCCTTACCGTGTTGTTGCAGTGCAGTATATAAATTAGCGAGGATTAACTCACGATGAGGATTAGCAGGATTAATTTTGTGCACTGCATCAAACTCACGGATAGCATCCGGTAAGTTATCTCTTACCAGCATGCATTTAGCAAGGTTTTGTCGTGCGACTGGTTGCCTGGGGTGTTTGGTTAATATCTTATTAAAAATATCTTCCGCTTTATCTAAATCCCCTAACGATTGATAGGTTTGGCCTAAACCGATTTCAGACCAAATACAATTACTTTCTTCACACGATTTCCGATAAAATAATAATGCCTCATCGTGGCGTTTTAACCGTAATAAACAATCACCATAAATACGATTGATATATGTCATATACTGGGGATGGGTACTACGGAACTGCTCACATAATACTAACACTTGTTGATATTCTTGATGATCCATGCCAGATAGCAAGGGTGCGATGACTTTTTTACGCGCTAACACAACTTCAATACGATGAATAAATTCTTTTGCGCAAAAAGGTTTAAGTAAATAATCATCAGGTTCTAATTCAATAAAATACGTCACAACAGAAAGTGAACTGTCGCCTGTCACACAAATAAACACAGTATCGAATGCAATTAACTTACGCTGTTTTGCTTCATCAAAAATAAGGGCACCATCAATGTGGTGATTCATGTTGTAGTCACAGATGACTACATCATAACGATGTTGAGATAATAAACGAATGGATTTTAAACTGTCCGTGGTGCTATCAATAAATTCATTTGCAACACCCGCACCATTTAAGATCCAGCGTATTAAAGAGATCGCGACGACTGAATCATCAATCACTAAAAATCGTTTTTTATTAATCACGTTACACTCCAATTCCATCTGAAACATATCCCTTATTAAATATAGAGGAGAGGTTGTCATCTGCCAGAAATAAAGCTTAATATTATGATAATTATAGTGTTTAAAACACCATGATATCGCTAACAGCGAATAAAATGTCAACCTTATGTGATCTTGAGGTGAAGTACCGCTGAACAAATAAAAAAGCCAGCTTTCGCTGGCTTTTATGTTAAACACCATGATTCACTCTAACAAAGCACGGTTAAATTAATCTTATATGTTATTTATAATTTATTTCAGCAATGACTCGACGATTTTCTAAACGTCCTTCTTTAGTATCATTACTCGCAATTGGTTGCTCTTCTCCATAACCTACAGCAGTAACACGCGTCGCTTCAATAGCATATTCACTCACGATAGTATCGCGAACCGCATCAGCACGACGTTGTGATAATGTCTTATTGTAAGCTGCATCACCGCTACTATCGGAATGTCCTGCAATTTCAACATTAGCATTTGCAAATTGCGTCATCAAATCGGCAACGGCTTTAATTTCCGGCTTTGCACTTTCTGGAATTTCTGCCGAATTATTTGCAAATTTAACTTCTAACTTAATCGATTCAGGTTGTTCCATGGCAACGACTATCGCACAACCATTTTCATCTAAGTTATCCAGTGATGGACTATCTGGGCATTGATCCAAATAATCTGGGATACCATCACCATCACGGTCTAATGCACAGCCTTTATCATCGACATAAACACCACTTGGTGTCTCTGGACATTGGTCTATGTCATCGAGAATGGCATCACCGTCACCATCAAGTAGCGCCACAGCAGCGACTGGAGCAGGTTTATTCTCGCCACCAAAGGCATAACTGACACCGACAGTGACTAATGAATCCCAGCGTTCATCATCTAAACTATTGATAATTTTAGCCTGTAAACGCGCAGACCATTTTTCATTAAAATGATAACGACTACCTAAACCAAGATTAAGCTGGGTCTCTTTGGTATCAGCAGATCCTGAATCAAATGTACCATGACCGACACCAGCATTTAAAAACGGCTGCCAATTACCTAGTTCAGGGGTGTAATAGAGTCCATCAAGGGTGTATTGATCGTTGTCTATGTCAACATTTCCAACTTTAGCGTCAGGGTTACTATAGAGGTAACTAATCTCTGCACCAAACTTAGGGCTAATGACATACTCGCCACCTATCACCAACGCCTCACTATCATCAACACCCAGTTCTGATCCAAACATATGATAACCAACAGCAGGGTTTAAATAGGTTTTACCTTCCGTTTCAGCAAGTGCTGGTTGCGCAGAGGCAATCATTGCACACATAATTAAACTTAACTTTCCTTTGATATCTTTCATCAATCATCTCCTTGTTTTTTAACAAGAGTAGCTGATTAATATTGAAAATGCCTGGTTTGATTAATGATATTGTAACTATACTTATAAACGGAATCAGAATGCCCGACTAAAAGATGGCCGATGACTAACCCAAGCAGTTAACCAGTACACCGTAGGTCACATCAGCATTTAAACACTACTCCTAAATGCATATTTTAATATTTATGTGAATACATCCCCCTAAACGCATATTAATATATGTATAATAAATGTCTAATTTTAAGCTTTTTATATTAAAAGATGAGATATATGATTAGAAAATACTGTAAATTTTCAATAAACAACCAAAAAACACATAAACTGCACATTGCACTATTGTTGTTTATTTTCATTTATTCAACCTATGAACTACTAGAAAATCATGATCTTATCTTTACTCTCGGTTTTGTTATTATCATTCCATCATTAATATTACTGGCTAAATCATCGGAATATGCAAGAAAATACTATCCTTCAAACCGTTAGCAATATACGCACAATAAAAAAGGCAAGAGTATCACCTTCTTAACGGTGTTCCCCTTGCCTTTCAATTTCATCTGTTACTATTTTATGACGATTATTTTACTGCTGTATGCGTAGCATATGCATCGTAACTCAAGTCGTTGCCGTTCTGTTTTAGCTCGCTGGCAGCCAACGATAAAATACCGTCGATAGCGGTGGTAGCGTTAATCGCACTGAATCATTAAGTCCCTGACTCTGTACTTTCTCACTATCTGCGCTGCTAACAAGTGGATAATTACTGCCTGCGTAACAGGCCGCATCAGTGTTTAATAACAGCTCATAACGACCGGCATTCGGGATCCCGAGGCGGAAATTATCTCTTGGTATCGGCGTGAAGTTACTGATCACCAAGATACGTTCGCCATTGTCACTAATACGTTCATGCGCGAGTACACTTTCAGATTTATTGTCTTGTAAGCGCCATTCAAAACCAGCAGGATCACAATCAAGTTGATACAAGGCAGCTTGTGCCTGATAAAGTTGATTTAAATCTGCCGTTAAACGCTGAACACCGGCATTATTGGGATTAGCCAATACTCCCCAATCAAGCTGGGCATCATGGTTCCACTCGGCTAACTGGCCTAATTCAGCGCCCATAAAGTTGAGTTTTTTACCCGGTTGACCGTACATATAACCGGTATAAGCCCGTAAATTAGCAAACTTCTGCCATTCATCACCCGGCATTTTTCCCAACAAAGAACCTTTACCATACACAACTTCATCATGCGACAAAGCCAACACATAGTTTTCACTAAATGCATAAACTAACGGGAACGTGATGGTATCGTGATGGTATTGACGGTTAATAGGTTCTTCTTGCATATAGCTCAAGCTATCGTGCATCCAGCCCATATTCCATTTAAAGCCAAACCCTAATCCGCCCAAGAAAGTCGGCTTAGAGACTCCCGGATAGGCTGTAGATTCTTCTGCAATCGTCATGGCATTAGGAAAGTGGGTATACACTTCTTCATTCATCCACTTCAATACCTTAATGGTATCGTAGTTGTGATTACCACCATCGCAATTCGGGATCCACTCGCCATCATTACGCGAATAATCCAGATACAACATAGACGCCACCGCATCCACGCGAATACCATCCACATGAAATTGCTCTAACCAATACAAGCTATTCGATACTAAAAAGCGTTGTACATGGTCACGGCCACAATCATAAATATAACTGTGCCAGTCTTGATGCCAACCGCGTTTAGGATCCGGATCATTAAATAATGGCGTGCCATCGAAATTAGTTAAACCGTGGTCATCTTCAGGAAAATGCGCTGGCACCCAATCGATAATAACGCCGATGCCGGCTTGGTGGCACTGGTCGACAAAAAATTTAAAGTCATCAGGGTGACCAAACCGACTGGTCGGTGCAAACATGCCTATCGGTTGATAACCCCAAGAACCATAGAACGGATGCTCTGAAATCGGCATCAATTCGACATGGGTGTAATGCATTTTTTGTAAGTACGGGATCAGCTTTGCGGCCAATTCTCGGTATGTTAAGAACTCACCCTCGTCATTACGTAACCACGAACCAACATGCAATTCATAAAATGACAGCGCTTGCTCATGCTTAGCTGTTACAGGGCGTTGTTGCCATGCTTCATCTTGCCATTGATAGCTGTCTTGCTGATATACCAAGGATGCAAACGAAGGGTACTGCTCTGCATGTGCCCCCCATGGATCGGTTTTATGTGGCAAGCTCTTACCATTGCTATCAACAATGGCAAACTTATAACGCTCACCAACTTTTAAGTCTGTAATGAATACACCCCACAAGCCCGCATCTAATTGACGCAAAGCATGATCGTTGGTATTCCAGTCATTAAAATCACCAATAACACTGACTTTACTCGCGTGCGGTGCAAATACTAAAAAGCGTACACCGGATATACGCGAGCCGTCATGCATGAAGCTAACACACTGCGCCCCCATCTCTTTATGCATGAGTTTTGGGGTATGCAAGGTTTCCATGCTTGGCATTAAATCGGGGTATTGCTCAAGATTGTGGATCACGGCCACATTAGCCTTCGCCACGACACTGCGAACGGCTTTTGAAGATGCCTGCATTGAAATATCCTTCTTCTCATTAAAGCAAAAAAAGGAGACTGGCAAACCAGACTCCTTGTTTAATTTAAACTGATACGAGTTAATTTAAACTTATACTATGTACATAGTTATGTTCTTAACTTATCACAAACCAAACCTATTAATCAGCACATACGCTGGCTTTTGCACGCGCAGTGGTCAACTCAGCCGCTAAATAATTAACATTCGGACAGCTAAACATATCATCCAATGTGGCGGATAGCTTACGACGCCAGTTCGGATATTCATCAACCGTACCGGGGACGTTAACAGGTTTATCCATGGCTAACCAGTCTTCGAGCTGTAAACTCAGCAAGCTACTTGAACCTGCCGCTAAATGTAATTGCAGGCTGTTACTCAGCGCCTGATCCATCGGTACATAATCGGCATTGCGACCAACTGATTCAGCCAGTTTACCGTGCCAAGAGACACTATTAAGTATTTCTTGTTTTGACTTGCTGCGATCATCAAACAAGCCATTTAACTGAGATTGATCTGGATATAAACCGATAGTTTGGCCTAATTTAAGGTCTTCACAATGCCAGAAGCCACGTAATGTTGGCATGTCATGCGTACATAAGGTTGCCATTGATTGCGGTTGATAATGTGCAGGTGAAAAATAACCACCATCTTCCGCAGTTTCAAAAAAGAATACTTTGTAAGAATGAATACCCGCTTCACTTAACAAGCTAACGATTTCATCAGGCACAGTACCCAGATCTTCACCAATCACAGCGCACTGATGACGTTGACTTTCTAACGCCAAAATAGCCAGCATATCTTGCACTGGATAATACATATAAGCGCCAGATGTGGCTTTTTCACCTTTCGGGATCCACCACAGACGTAATAGACCTAATACATGGTCGATACGCAACGCACCACAATGCTGCATGTTGGCACGTAATAGTTGAATAAAGGCATCATAAGCAGTGGCTTTTAACTGCGCTGGATTCAGCGGTGGTAAGCCCCAGTTTTGCCCTAAAGGCCCTAATACATCCGGCGGCGCGCCAATGCTAACGTCTTGACATAAGGTACCGTCATCAGCCCACACTTCCGCACCACTATCGGCAACACCTACCGCAAGGTCGCGGTAAAGTCCCATGTGCATGCCTTGCGCTAACGCAAACTTTTGCACATCGCCAATCTGTTCATCAGCAATCCACTGCAAGTACATATATTGTTGAATGGCTGGTTGATTTTGTTTAATAAATGTTTGTACTGCATCGCTATTAATATCACGTAGTTCAGCCGGGAATACTTGCCAACCCCACACGCTATCGTCTTTATCATGTAGCTGTTGATGCAGGGCATCGAAGGTGGCTTGATGCTTTAAGCTTTCGCCACCTTTGGCTACAAACGCCGTGAACGCTTGCGCTCGAGTGCTATTCGTCGCTAAGTGACGTTGTTGGAATTCGGTAAATAACAACGGTAACACACTCATTTTCAAGCGTGATACTTCGCTGTAATCGACCCACTCCGTTGCACGTACTGCGTGTAAACCTTGTTGAAATTCATTGCTACCAACACGCTGTTGCGCCGCAGAGCACAAGGCAAATTCAGGTACTGCAGACACATCTATGTATAACAGATTTAGCCAGCGACGCGATGATGGGCTGTACGGGCTAGCGCCTTCTGGATTGGCTGGGAATAAAGAATGAATTGGGTTCAAACCAACAAAATCACCACCACGGGCAGCAATATCAGCCACCAGCTGTTTCAAATCGCCGAAGTCACCAATACCCCAGTTATGATCGGTTTTCAGGGTATACAGCTGAATACTTGGGCCCCAAGACTTATTGCCTTGTTCAATCGCAGGTTGTTTGTAACACGCTTTAGGCGCAATGATAAGCGTCATTGCATACGGCGATTTACGACGACGGCGTAATACCTGTAATTGGTGATAACCCAACGCTAGATCACTCGGTAAAGAAAAGGTTAACACCCCGCCTTCATCACGCGCATCGCTGATAATTTGTGATTGCAGATAACCTTCAATCACTTCACCTTGTTCTGTCGTTAGTTGCCAGCTAAAGTCACTGACTCTGGCGCTTAAGCCCAAATTCAGCTCAATATGAATCGGCTCATCTTTTTTAACGACCTTAACCGCCGCTAAAATGGGTGTTTGGTGTTTTTTCTCCGCCGATGCCAGCAGTTTTTGTTCAGATTCAGTGTCATACCCTAGCGCGGCTAATAAGCTGGTTAGCGTTTCATCAGAAACTAATTCGTTATTACCCCAAGCGTTGGTATAGCTATCTGCTATACCCGCTTGTGCAGCAACTTGTTTCAGCACATTACTTTGTTCCATTCTATCCTCCATGAATACTTAACGGCTAACCGCGTTTAGTTTCCAGATGTTGTTAGCATAATCACGAATACTACGATCAGAGCTGAACTTACCATTGCGTGCAGTATTTAAAATGGCCATTTTTGCCCAGCCTTGCTGGTCACAATATTGCTTATCAATACGTGTTTGCGCTTGCACATAATCTGCAAAGTCAGCTAATACAAGATACGGGTCGCCGCCTTCTAATAAGCTGTGGCGTGTTGCATTCAACAAACCAGGTTGGCCCGGGGTAAACTCATCACCTTGTAATAAATCTAACGATGCGCGCAGTAATCGGTCTGAATTATAATAATCATTGGCGTTATAGCCTTGCGCCTGCAGTGCTTGCACTTCATCCACGTTTAGACCGAAGATAAAGATGTTGTCGTCACCGACTTCTTCACGGATCTCAACGTTCGCACCGTCCATCGTACCGACTGTCAACGCACCATTCAGTGCCATTTTCATATTACCGGTACCAGAAGCTTCTTTACCCGCTGTCGAGATCTGTTCAGACACATCTGCTGCCGGGATAATGATTTCTGCTAGACTGACGCGATAATCCGGCATAAATACTACTTTTAAGGTATCACCGATTCGCGGATCGTTGTTAATCTTTTCTGCCACCTTGTTAATTGCAAAGATAATTTCTTTAGCTAGCTCATATCCTGGCGCTGCTTTTGAAGCAAAAATAAACACTCGTGGCTGCATTTTGAAATCAGCATCGTTAATTAAACGGTGATACAGCGACAAAATATGCAATAAGTTAAGGTGCTGACGCTTATATTCGTGCAGACGTTTAATCTGTACATCGAAAATGGCGTCTGGATTAAGGGTAATATCCATATGCTCAGCAACCCAATCCGCTAAACGCTGTTTGTTGGCTTTTTTCACTCGCATAAAGTCAGTTTGGAATTGGCTATCATCGGCAAATTTTTCTAATTTTGCGAGTTGGTCGAGATCTTTGATCCAGCCATTACCAATTTTACTGCTAATTAAATCTGACAATAATGGGTTACAAAATTTCAACCAGCGACGTGGCGTAACACCATTAGTAACATTATGTAATCGACCCGGGAAGAGTTCATTAAACTCAGGGAATAAATCACGTTTCACCAACTCTGAATGCATCGCAGCAACACCGTTTACCGCATACGTACTGGCAACACATAAGTTAGCCATGCGAACACGACGTTCACTACCTTCTTGGATAATTGACAGTTTGCGTAATTTATCTAAATCGTTTGGCCATTTGTCTGCAACTGCGCCCATAAGACGTAAGTTAATGTCAAAGATGATCTCCATGTGACGTGGTAATAACGTCATCATCAAGTTTTCACCCCAAGTCTCGAGTGCTTCAGGTAACAAGGTATGGTTGGTATAAGCAAAGGTTTTTGAGCTGATTGCCCAAGCGTCATCCCAGCTTAATTTATGTTCATCAAGCAAGATGCGTAATAATTCAGGAATCGCAATTGTTGGATGGGTATCGTTAAGTTGAATAGACTCTAACTTAGCTAAATCAGTGATTGCATGGCCTGCCGCTTTATGGCGACGTAAAATATCCGCAACCGAACAAGCACAATGGAAATACTGCTGCATTAAGCGCAGCTCTTTACCTTTATCGTGATTATCATTTGGATATAAGACTTTGGTTAGGTTACCAGCTTGAATATTGCTTGCTTGCGCTGCAACATAATTACCTTCGTCAAAACGATTCAGGTTAAACGGTGCCGGCGCGCGACATTCCCATAAACGCAGTGGATAGACAGAATTATTGTTATAACCAACAATCGGTAAATCCCACGCCATACCATCTACTTGTAAACCCGGTACCCAGCGGCGTTGGCTGATGCGATCATTATCTGTGTATTCTTCAACATGACCATAAAAACCGACTTTTTGCGCTAACTCAGGACGAATAACTTCCCAAGGATAACCGGTTTCATCACGCCATACATCCGGCGCTTCTTGTTGACGTCCGTCATCAAAACTTTGCTTAAACAGGCCATATTCATAATGTAAGCCATAACCTACCGCAGGATATTCTTCTGCAGCCAGTGAATCCATGAAACAAGCCGCTAGACGGCCTAAACCACCATTACCTAATGCTGGATCGCGTTCTTCTTCTAATAAGTCAGTCAGGTTTTGGCCGAACTCTGCCATCGCGACAGTAACTTCTTCATACAGACCCATGCTGATCAGGTTATTACCAGTCAAGCGGCCAATCAGGAATTCTAATGATAGGTAGTTAACGCTACGGGCATTTTTTATTTTCGGATCTTGCTCGGTAGCCAACAAGTTCATCGTGGTTGTTTCTGCTAGTGCATATTCCATTGCTAAGCGCCACGTATGGGCATCGGCTTGCGCTGGTACTGTGACTAATTTTGTCGTTAGGTATCTATTAACGGCGGCTTGGAATGCTGTTTTATCAAAGCTTTTGTTTACTGTCGATTTCATCTTATATCCTAATGCAATGCTGCAGGTTCAAAGTTTTATTAAAGATTAAATAGTTAAAATTCGGTAACGTTCAAATTAAGTAAAAGTTAAAATTAGATAAAAGTTCATGAGATGAATCTTGCCTGAATGCGTAAACACCAACATCCTCCTACGCCTACAAATTCAAGGAGGAGTCGTTTAGGAGTAGCGTAGGCGTAGATGAGCGACTTCTAGGCGCGTGGGCGCGTCGGCGTGATAGAGCTCGCAGTTTATGGGGGAGGATGAGCGAATTTCAGTGATTTAAGTCGCGTTATTAGTTTGGCTAAATCACCCATCGTTTGTCTAAACAGCAGAAAGTTAAACAAGCGACAGAGATTATAAAACCATTAATCTAAAGTAAATAAGATAAAAACGGTTATGAAACAGCCGACATAATAATAGCGCGACTGCTTAGTCCTGCATCCAGATTTACCGTCAAGGTAGACGTTGGCCGCGGATACAGCGCTTCGCCGGTCCACAGATCTCGCCACATCACCGGAGAGTCAGCCACTAAGGTGTGCTCAACCGCCTCACTATCAGCGTAATTAAACAAACAGTGCAGTTGATACTGCTGGGCTAATTGCAAAATACTGTGGTTATTGGCTAACGATTGGAACTGGGCAGATTCTTGGCTTAAGCGCTGACGAGTAAGCAGCTTAGTCCAAGTATGTTTAGCAAACTCCGTTAATGCCGGTAAGGGATCGCCCGATAAGGCCAGTCCGCCAGTAGCCAGAATAACATCACGATGAAATTCATAATTATCTTGATCTGTACTTTGGTCGACTAACGAAGTTAAGGTGATGCAATCAGGATCTATTTGCCATAATTGGCGATGTTGCCAACTGCGATTAAACGCCTCTTTGGCAATTTGTTCAAAACGTTCAGGTCGACGTTCCACATCGTCAGATACCCGCATCGCATCGACTAACCCCAACGACGGCCACATTGGCGCATTACAACCCAGTACCAACGCATCACCCGCACCGTCAATAATCGCCTGCATACCTAAACGATAGGCTTCAACACCAGTGATGCCTTTCTGCAATCGCTGACCGCGTAAGCTACCCCAGTAATTTGCATCTAGCTTGAATAATTCTACGCCCCACTCTTGCTGCATAGTACGAACAACCGCAGTTAAATGCGCTTGCACCTCGACATTGGAGGTATCGAGGATATACCAAGGCGTACAACGCCAACCGCCATAAGTAATGTCTTCCGCTTTTAACAAGTCATCATTAGCATGGCGAATAAACCAATCAGGATGCTGTTTAAATACGTCAGACTCTGCCTGGGCAATAAACGGCGCTAACCAAATCGCGGGTTTCTTGCCCCTGGCTTTAATCGACTGTAATAAGCTTTTAATGCCGTGCGGAAATTTATCTGATGGTGTTAACCAATCCCCCATGAAAGCCTGATAGCCATCATCGAGCAATACCCATTCCAGCTCAGATTGGCTAGCACACATAACATCGACATTATCTAAAATATGTTGTTCAGTGACCTGTGCATAATAAGCGTACCAAGAACACCAACCGATTGGTGCATCGACAGTTACCCCTGGGCGACGCGGATGCTGGAGCTCGATCTTAGCGCTATAATCGGCATAAACATCGGCTAACACCGTACCTTTAATGACAGTGATAGATTCCATCTGTTTACTACGCCAATCTTGCGTCTGGGTATGTTCACCATCAATAAAGGCCATGATGTTAATGCCAGCTTGATGTTGCTGGATCTCAAAATAACCAGCAAAGCGCTGACACGAGGTAAAACCAAATAGGGTAAACCCTACCGTTTCTTCAATGACTAAATAATTATAGAAACGCTTTTCTGCTTGCGCGGGGTATAAACGATAACTGGCATTATTATCGGGGCAACGGCCAATATCTTGCGGCGCATTCAGCTGGCCGCCGGTTTGGGCGAGCATTTGAAAACCATCACCGAGTATTCTGGCATCATCCTCAATCTGAGTCGGAAACTGCAGCACAGGAAAGTGATCATCGATTAACTGGTTATCTAGCCCATTAAATTGCAAGCTGATTTGCTCATTGATTAATGCATAACTTAAATCGGATTGCAGTGGAATAGCGGTTTGAGAATTGGCAAATATCATTGAAGTCATGTTAATAACCTTATAAATATTGTTGAAATGATAATACGTTACTCCTAATCACCCGCTTTGGGGGATTTGAATAGTATTTTTGTGTCATTTAAATGTAACAAAGTGAAACAAACAGTAGGTTTATCACCGTATTTCCTCTCATATTTAGATATTATCTAATCATTACTTAGTTATTATTTAATTTTTATTAATGAAAGTTAAATAATGACTAAGTAAATAAATAATAACAAACAACTAAATCAAAAGTAGTAAGACGCTACATCGCCTTCATCTTCGGAAAAATAAGAATAGCTTATGTGGATAACATCAAAATTAAATCGCCCAACTCGTCTACACAACTCGATCACTCGAACACGCGTTTTAGCTCATCTCCAAGAAGCGGCATTTAATAAATTAGTCTTATTTCGTTCACCTGCCGGTTACGGTAAAACCACCATGGCCGCCCAATGGCTTAAAGATAACAGCCAAGTTGGTTGGTTTAATATTGATGAAACCGATAACGATACTTTTCGTTTTGTGAACTATTTCATTCAAGCAATTAACAAAGTTACCGATCAATCTTGCCTCAATTCACAAGCTCTGGCTGAACGTCGCCAATACAGTTCGTTGCCGAATTTATTCAGTGAATTGTTTGCCGAACTAGCAAATTATCAAAGTGAGTTTTATCTAGTATTAGATGATTATCACTGTATTAACAATGATGAGATCCATGAAGGTCTACGTTTCTTCCTTAAATACATGCCCGCGAATTGCACGTTAGTCGTCACCAGTCGCACCCTACCACCGCTGAATACCGCTAATTTACGTATTCGCGATCTGCTCATTGAATTAGACAGTGAACTGTTAGCCTTTGATGACCAAGAAATAGCACAATTTTTTGAACAACGTATTGGCTCTATCCTCGGTGATACCGAGATAAAAGCATTACAAGAAAAGATAGAAGGCTGGCCATCGGCATTACAACTCATCGCCCTGCAAGTAAAACAGAAACAACACAGTGTGGCAGAATCGACAGAGTGGATATCGCAAATTAAGCAATCGCATTTGTGGGACTATTTAGCCGAAGAAGTATTTGATTTATTGGATGAACCATTACAAGTATTCTTAATGCAGTGCTCAGTCTTTACTATTTTCAATACCAGCTTAATCACTGAGTTTTTTGATAATGAAGCAGCCAATAACTTACTCGAATCGTTAGATAAACATGGACTATTCCTGCATTCACTTGAGGGGGAGCAACACTGGTATCGTTTCCATAATCTGTTCGCTGATTTTTTGAAACACCAACGTCATACCAAGCTAGCCCAAAGTAGTAAACAGTTACATAAAGATGCCGCGCGCGCTTGGTTAAAACATGATAATCCCCAGCAAGCCTTGTTTCATGCCCAGCGTGCTAAAGACAGTAGCCTAACCGCCGAGATCTTATTAGCGCACGGTTGGCACATGTTTAATCAAGGTGAATTAGAAAACTTAGAAACCACCATCAGTCTATTACAGCCGGATACCTTATACCAAAGCCCGCGCCTGCCGTTATTACGCGCTTGGTTAGCCCAAAGCCAACACAGTTATGATCAAGTTGGCGATTTATTGGCGCAGGCATTAATCGAATTAACGCAGCGAAAGATCGAGCTTACCTTAGCGCAACAAGGCGAGTTTAATGCATTGCGCGCGCAAGTAGCAATAAACCAAAACAATCCAGAACTAGCACTGCAACTGGCTGAAAATGCCTTGGAACAGTTAGACCCAAGTAATTACCGTAGCCGCATTGTCGCAACGTCGGTGATTGGCGAAGTAAACCATGTACTCGGTCACTTAGATCGCGCGTTGTCAATGATGCAACAAGCAGAACGCATGGCACGTCAGTATCATGTTTACCCGCAAGCATTATGGTCGCTGTTACAACAAAGTGAGATCTTAATTGCCCAAGGTCATATCCAATCGGCGTTTGACCTGCTCGATAGCGCCGATCAATTAGCTGACAAGCAGCACTTACAACAGCTGCCTTTGTATGAGTTTTTACTGCGTATTCGCAGTCAAATCTATTGGCGCTGGAATCATTTAGACCTCGCTGAGGAGTTTGCGCACAAAGGCTTAAATGTACTACCGAAGTATTGCCAATCTAAGTATCTACAATCGTATGCCATTTTAGCGCGTGTGCATATATCACGGGGAGAGCTAGATAAAGCCGGTCGTTATATTGATTTGTGTGGAGAGCTTATCGAGCAATCTGATTTCCATGCTGACTGGATCGCCAATGCTAACTTTTCGCAATTGTTATATTGGCAAGCCAAGGGCAATAATATCGCGGTTGAACAATGGTTAGCACAAAGCAAACCCGTGGCTGACAATGCCTGTAATCACTTTACCCAGAGTCACGGCCGTAATATCTCCCGCGCTTATATGTTAACAGGGAATTACAGCCAAGCACTGCAAACGTTAGCGCATTTACAACAAGCAGCAAGCCAACATCAACTGTTGTTCGAACAGCAAAAAAATGCCACGTTAGAAGCCGTGGTTTACAGCCAGTATGATGATCAAGAGCAAGCCCTGAACAAGTTACAAACCGCGCTGACACTCGCGAATACCACCAGCTCGATTTGTGATTTTTTGATTGATTCAAAAGTGATTGCAGAATTACTCAACAGCTTATTAAAACAAGGCAACATGGCAGAATTAGCACGTTATCGCGCAGAGAAATTACTCGCGGAAATGTCGATCAAACGTCACAACCGTGCAGTCTATTTTGATAAGGCGTTTGTGCATAAACTGTTGAACAATCAAGATGTGCCAGAACTGATACGCACTAGCCCACTGACTCATCGTGAATGGCAAGTACTGGGCTTGATTTATTCTCGCTACAGCAATGAACAGATCTCGATAGAGTTAGACGTGGCATCAACGACCATCAAAACCCATATTCGTAATCTGTATCAAAAACTGAATATTGCGAATCGTCGAGAAGCAATTGAAACCGCAGAGAACTTATTGAAGATGATGGGTTATTAACGCTAACGCGCAGTATTCAGCTCTTTACACCTAATCTCACTACTCATTTGATGCTAACGATTTATACCGTTGGCATTTTTTATATCTTCATTAAATTCATACTTCCCCTGACTCAACGACCAACTTTACTATCAATTCAGCGATGCTAAATCAAAGATGTACTGAATATGAATAAACTACTCAGCTTATATTCAGTGTAAGTGTGGTGTAATAACTACATAGTAAAAATACACCCAGTTACCGAGAAACATAATCATATGAAATCTATTCATTATGCATTAATCGCCATCTTAACTACTTCCTTAGCACTCTGGTTAGGCACTGAACATGCGCTTTCTACGCCGCTACACTTTTGGCCACTGCGTAAAACCATTATCTACGGCTCTGGTATCATTGCCATAATCGCGATGTCATTCGGGACGTTATTAGCGATACGACAATTTTTTTCAGACTCCTTCCTCGATGGGTTGGATAAACGCTATAAATTACATAAATGGCTAGGGATCGCGGGATTCGTTGCAGCAGTGACGCATTGGTTATTTATCAAAGCGCCAAAATGGTTAGTTGATTTAGACATACTGATCAAGCCAATCAAAAACAAACACGGCAACGGTGAAAGTCTATCTTGGCTTGCCAATTTTTTCGACTACCAGCGCCACTTTGCTAAAGACATTGGCGAGTGGGCATTCTATGCCTTGATTATCTTGGTATTGCTGATGCTGAGCAAAAAAATCACCTATAAACTAGCGCGTCAAAGTCACAAGTTAATGACCGTCGTTTACCTGGTACTCGTTTATCATTCGGTGGTATTGATGAAAATAGCAGATTGGGTTACCCCGATGGGCATTTTTCTGATGTTGGTATTAGTCGCAGGTAGCGTAAGTGCTCTCATTTCCTTGTTCGGTAAAGTGGGTAGTGCAAAACAAGCTCATGGCCAAATTTCAACACTCCAGCACTATACGGATAACAAGGTTCTGGCGGTAACAATCCAGCTAACCACCCCGTGGTCAGGCCATGATGCAGGCCAATATGCGTTTGTTACCTTTGATAAAAAAGAAGGTCCACACCCCTTTTCAATCACCTCAAGCTGGGGCGACAGTGGTGACATCAGCTTTAACATCAAGCAGATTGGTGATTACGTTAATACCTTACCGAGCAGCCTTGCCGTAGGTGACGATGTTATTGTAGAAGGCCCTTATGGTAACTTTAATATCGACAGTGATAAGCAACAACATATCTGGATTGCTGGCGGCATTGGTATCGCGCCATTTTTATCACGGTTAGACAGTTTAGCAAACCAAGAAAATACACCTGATATCACGCTGTTTTACACCACCCGTATGCCTGATGACGCCTTTATAAAGCAGGTAAATAACCGCTGTGAACGAGCTGGCGTCACCGTGCATATCATTAATACCAAACAACGCAGTGGCTTAACAGCAGCAGAAATAGCCGCGGTGGTTAATAATTTTAGTACGACTGATGTTTGGTTTTGTGGCCCTGCAAAATTCGGCAACATACTAAAATCACATTTTGTTAAGGCAGGTTTATCACGGCATGATTTTCATCAAGAGCTTTTTGATATGCGTTAAGGACGATTTGAGATGAGTTAACGACTATTTCATATGTGTTAACTGATTTTTAGCTAAAAAAAAGGACCTATCACTGTAATTAACAGCTTTAGGTCCTTTTTTGGCGATGATAGTCCGTACATTACAAAATGACTTAACTATGACACCTAATTTAGTAACGACAATATCGTGACTAAGTTATCTATTTTTCTGCTGATGCGTCTTCGCTATAAAACGCTTCAACAGTACCTTTAACAGTCATCATAAGTGGTTGGCCACGACGGTCCAACGCTTTGTGTGACGGTACTTTTACCCAGCCTTCACTGATGCAATATTCTTCAACATCGAAACGCTCTTTGCCGTTAAGCATAATACCAATTTCGTGTTCGAAAACTTCAGCGTTATGGTGTGGGCTGCGTGGATTACCTGAAAGGCGATCTGGTAGAGCTGGTTTAGCTGTAATATCGTTCATGTTCGTGACCTGTAGTAAATAAAGTGCGCTATTGTAGACAATATAGGCCTCACGCTCAAGCACTGGAGTGATAAATGTTGATCCTAGTTTCCTAAACCCCCAAATAATTGTTTATTTATCCCAATAGCCAAATCCGTCACCTAACTTATTACTCATGAATTCGATGAACACTCTTACTTTTTCAGGAAGGTGTTTTCTCTCTGGATAGACAGCATATATGGCATGCTTTGGCAGAGTATAATCAGGCATTAATGAAATAAGTGCTTTTGATTTCAAGTGTTGTGCAACGATAAAGGTCGGCATCTGGCAAATGCCCAGTCCATTCAATAATGCCTCTGCAATAGCATCACTATTATTAACGATGAAGTTACCTTTAGGTTCTATACTTATTTTTTTATTATCTTTGTAAAAAGTCCATTCAGTCCCGCCCTGAAATAAGCTGTAATAAATACAATTATGCCAAGATAGCTCTTCTGGCTTTGCTGGTTCACCATGCTCTGAGATGTATTGTGGCGATGCGCAAAGCACACTTTTACAATCCACTAATTTTTTGGCCACCAAGGACGAATCTTCAAGTTTGCCGATGCGAATGCCAACATCGAATCCCCCCTCAACTAAACTTACAATTCGGTCATCCATACTCAAGATCACCTTCACATCAGGGTACAAATCTAAGAACTCTTTTAGGTAGGGAACAATATGTAAGCGCGTAAAAGTCATCGGTGCATTGATCTTTAACGTGCCTTTGGGTATGTCTTGCTGGTTATGTAAAGCAGCAAACCCTTCGTTGGCAATCATCACCGCATTCCGAGCATAATCTGAAAAATGTTCGCCAGCCTCAGTCAAGGTGATACTTCTGGTGGTGCGATTAAATAACCGCACGCCGAGGTTATCTTCTAAAACCGATATTCTTTTGCTGACTGCTGATTTTGTCAACCCGAGCTTTTCTGCCGCTGACGAGAAATTGCCACTTTCAATGACAGCCACAAACACGGGTATTGCCGAAAAATTGTCTTTCATATTGTCAACTTACACTCACCAATGATTATCATTATTAGATATTATCATTTCTTTTGCGATCAATTAAAGTACTTCAAAACAATGGAGTAAAAAATGCAAAGTATCAACAGATATTCAATCTTAGCGATTATCGGTGGCGGGTTATTGGCACTCATGATTAGTATCAACAGCCAACTCTCGCTGCAAACATCCGCCATCAATGCGTCATGGATAGCACACGGCTTAGGCAGCGTAGTGGCACTCGGGCTTTTTCATATGACCAAAGGGGCGATGAACTCAGCCTCGCCAATACAGGGACGTGTGCCTAAATTATATTATTTAGGTGGGTTACCAGGCGCATTCACCGTGATCTTAGCGTCCATCACAGTCAATAGCGCTATCGGCTTGTCAGGTACACTGGCATTAGGATTAATCGGACAATTAGTTTGCTCTATATTGTGTGAAACCTTGGGGTTATTTGGATTAGATAAAAAACAATTCAATGTTATCGACCTACTGCCTATTTCATTTGTAGTGTTCGGTTCAATACTCCTTATTTCACAGAGGTATTAAAGATGACGTTGTATATTTTACTCGCATTACTAAACGGATTTTGTATCGCGATAAGTCGCATATGGAACGGACAACTGGCTAGCTACTACGGCGCATTTAGGGCTTCATATGTTAATCACATTATCGGTTTTTTGTTCCTTTCAATCGTCATGCTGTTATTACTGGAACCACCACAACTCGCAACCAGTTCAAACATATTTGTTTATCTCGGTGGCTTTATCGGTGCTTTTTATGTTGCAATTAATAGCCTTATCATGAGTCGTCTAGGGTCAACAAATACCATGATTTTAGTGATTAGCGGGCAAATGGGTTTTGGGTTATTGCTGGACTCATCGGCGAACTCAAACAGTGAATTATTGCTCAAAGTACTGGGGGTTATGTCGATTGTCATCGGGGTATATTTAAAACAAGCGATACAACAAAAACAGGCAAGTCTAGCGTCTTAAATTGAGCTAAGTGGTTGAGTCAAATTAACCACTTATTTCGATATCTCAGTACACTTGGTTTATTGCGCAGATTACTTTGATTTTATGTAAGCGGTTATGTCTGATAACTCTTTACTGTTAAATAGCTTACTGACCTCAACCATTTTATTTTTGTGCTTGTTTTCAACATTAAAATTTCTTTTATCTGCAGCAAACAAAGTCAATTGTTCAAAAATGTAAGGGCCTTTTAAATGGCTTATTTTAGGGCTGTCGGTAAAGAAGCGGCCAATAGCGCTCGAATGACAACCTTTACAGTTTGTTGCATATAACGCTTTGCCGTTATTAATATCCCCAGCAACCGTTTCAGTTGAATCAACAGTCGGTAGCGCTGCGTAATAGTTCGCTATATACCGTAACTCATCATCCTGCAGTGCTTTTACTTGGCGTGACATTTCTTGAGTCGCAGCAGAGACACTGCCAGCACCGCGTTTATCAACGCGGAAATTGTCCAGCTGTTCCATCAGGTATTGCTCGTCCATACCACCCAGTAACGGTGTATTCTGTGTCGCAGATGTTGACGCTGTTGCTGAGTGACAGTTATTACACTGTAAAACAGTTTGTTTCACATTTTCATGAGGGTTTTCCACCGTGGAAGAACAACTCTGAAGCGTGATCAACGGCACAGTTAAAAATGCCAATACCAGTATTTTATTCATCCAATCTCCTGACTCAAATTTCGATAAAACAGTTTAACTAACGTTTCTTAAGAAAGACTTAAGAGAAACTTATAAAGCAATTTAAGAACAATTTAAATTTCAATATTTGCTCATCTTGATTCTGACTGCCCGAGTTTGGTAGTGGAACACAGGACATAAGGACATAAGGACATAAGGAAATGTAAAGTCAGCGAGGATTGCTGACTTGGTACTGAGGGGAAATATATGACGGCTGCTTTATAAGCGCGCTAACTGCGATTTTCTGTCTTTATTCACAACACAGAAATTGCCTCGTCTAGTACGACATTTTGAACACCGTTCACATTCAACTGGCGATCTGTCGCCGTCTTTCCAGCGCTTAATTAAAGCGGGTTCAGACAGTAAAGGTCTTGAGAGTGCAAAGTATTGAATATTGGTTTTATCTGCAATTTCTTCTATCGCAGCAATATCCGTTAATCCGCCAACAGTAATAACGGGCACACTCACCTCTTCACTAATCACCTGGCCATATTCATGGAAGTAACCTTCTTGTTGAATGGTGTATCCATCAAAACACTCGCCAATCATAGTACTCGCCTTGCCATGAATATTGCCTGAGATGATAATGGCATCTACGCCAATCGTTTCTAATTTTTTACAAATAACACGTGTTTCAGCAAAGGTTAAACCACCCTCAAAAAATTCAGATGCGGTCAGTTTAACTAATATCGGATACTCATCACCGACAAGTTTTCTTATTTCAGCATAGATCTCTAATAACAGTCTCATTCGATTATCTAAGCTGCCGCCATATTGATCTTCTCTGCGGTTATAATAAGGGCTTAAAAACTGATTGATTAAATAGGTATGTGCAGCGTGTATTTCAACGCCATCAAAGCCTGATTGTTGGGCTCTTCGGCTTGCTTGAGCAAATGCCTGAACGATGTAATCTATTTCATCCTTGGTCATCGCTTTACCTAATGTTTGTGTACCAATTTCGCACACTTCACTCGGCGCATAGATCACCCTTTCTCCGACATTATGCGTGGTTTTTGTGCCTCCGTAGGCAAGCTGCATGGCTATTTTAGCATCGTAGGTGTGTACCAACTCGGTAAGCTTTTTGTATTCACCGATAAAGGAATCATTGTACATTCCCATCATGCCGGCATTTGGCTTCTCTTCTTCTACAATATTTGCATAACCGGTGATAATAAGACCGACTTCGCCTTTAGCAAGTTCTTCGTAGATAGCATATAGCTTATCAGTCATATGGCCGTCATCAGTTGCCATATTTTCCCACGTAGCGCTGCGAATAAAGCGGTTTTTTAATATCATATTGCCAATACGGGTTTCTTTATACAAAGTACTCAAGTCCAATCCTCTTAAAATCGTTTTATATTATTCATCAGCATTCTTAAAAAAACTAAAGCAGCCATACTGACGCATGCCTGCTTTAGTTGTTTATTTTTGCTATGAGCTATCTGCAATGGCTAATGTTATCGACAATATGCATGACAATCCTTAATCTGGATTAAGCTAGTGTCATATACATAATCTAAAAACAGTTTTAAAAGCGATTTTCAGATGCATAGGATTTATGGGCACTATTTTTCAAACTACTTTCACACGCATGAGCTTTGATGGTTTAATTTCAACAAAGTTGTACCATATATATTCATAAAGCAATTTCTGACCAGGGAATTCAGATAATTCCAAAGCCTCGCTTAAAGAACACCACTTATGATCAGTATGTTCATCATTAATAATTATGGCTTGATTTGGCTGGCAGTAGACCACGAAAACGGGAATAACTTCTATTGTATTGAGGCTACTTTCATAGAACTTCTCTAGGTATTGTCCATTATATAATTCAGTAACCTCAAGCTGAGTTTCTTCTTTAAACTCTCGAATGATAGTTTGCCAACCTTTCTCATCCGCTTCAATAGTCCCAGCAACATGACACCAAAAGTTCCCCCTACATCTTTTCATTAAAAGAATTTTAGTTTCACCGTCAATCTCAGATAAAGCAACACCTGAAACAGCCATACTTCTAATTGGGATCATTTGCATTCCTCATTGTTTATCGAAGGTTGTTTGCGCTCAGTTAAGTTGTAGGTAAGCGCAAACAATAAAGCCAGCGGACAAATACCTCTTTAAAAAGAGTACATCGTCCACTGGCTTTCGTCATATCAGAATAATTATAAAGTAAACTATTCCTACCCTTTCACACCACCAGACGTTAAGCCACCAACTAACCAGCGTTGTGCTAATAAGAATACAGCTGTAATAGGTAATGCTGACAACACAGCTGCTGCTGCAAAGTCACCCCACAGGTAGTTTTGTGGATACAAGTACTGCTGCATGCCAACCGCCAGCGTATAGCCATTCACATCCGATAATAACAGCGATGCCACTGGCACTTCCGTTACTGCACCAATAAATGACAGAATGAATACCACCGCTAAAATAGGCACCGACAGTGGTAATAATACCAAACGGAATGCTTGCCAAGGCGTTGCGCCATCCAATGCTGCGGCCTCTTCTAATGAACCATCAATCGACTCGAAATAGCCTTTAATAGTCCATACATGCAAGGCAATACCGCCGAGATAAGCAAAGATCAAACCGCCGTGGGTATTTAATCCCAAGAACGGAATATACTGACCTAACTTATCAAATAAAGCATACAAGGCGACCAACGCCAGCACTGCTGGAAACATCTGGAAGATCATCATCGCTTTAAGAATAGTTTCTTTACCGCTGAAACGTAAACGAGCAAATGCATAAGCCGAGGTCGTTGATAGTGCAACAACCAAGATAGAAGTGATCCCTGCAACTTTAACCGAATTCCATAACCACAGTAGTACCGGGAATGGAGGCGGAGTGACAGAACCATCAGCATTAGTCACCGAAAAACCGAGGGCTAAACGCCAGTGGTCTAGTGACGGTGTCGAAGGGATAATCTCGCCTGTGGCGAAGTTACCATCACGAAATGAGATAGCAATAACCATAACCAGCGGAAATAGAATGACCACCAGCAGGGCGATAAGTGCGAAATGAGCAGCCCACACTCGGTATTTTAATGAGTTACCTTGTACCATTGCCATAATATGGCTCCTTATTTTACGCTGGCTATTTTTCTGACAGCTTAGCGAAACGAAGATTGAATAATGCGAGACCACCGACCAATAGGAAAATAAGCGTGGTAATTGCACTGGCTAAACCAAAGTCCTGACCACCAGAACCTTCAAAGGCGATGCGGTAGGTATAACTGACTAACAGATCCGTATAACCGGCTGGTTCACTTGTACCGATCATATTTGGTCCACCTTTCGTTAATAACTGGATCATCACGAAGTTATTAAAGTTGAAAGCAAAACTAGCAATCATTAAAGGAGCTAACGGTTTCACCATCATTGGTAAGGTAATATTTTTAAAGTTTTGCAGTGGGCCTGCGCCATCCAGTGCCGATGCTTCATACAGATCATCTGGAATAGCTTTTAACATCCCCATACATAGAATCATCATGTAAGGGAAACCGAGCCAGATATTAACAATTAACACCATGACTTTTGCTGATAAAGGATCAGAGAACCAAGTTGGTGAAATACCAAATAATGCATCCAAAACGAGGTTAATCTCACCAAAGCTCTGGTTGAACAACCCTTTGAAGATCAAGATAGAGATGAATGAAGGTACCGCATAGGGCAATATTAGCAACATACGATAAACCGCACGTCCGCGCAGCGCTTCCCATTGCACCAAACTGGCCAAAATCAAACCAATAATCAAACTGATACCCACAGATAATACTGAAAATATCACGGTCCAGATAAAGATACTGACAAACGGTTCTTTAATGCCGTCATCTTTCCAAATCCGTTCAAAGTTAGCTGTACCAATCACGACACTAAAACCCGGAGATACCGGAGCACCGATATAATTGCCCGCCCCGTCGATGGTTTGATAAAAACCAGTTTCCATATTTGGTAGCAAAACTTCTTGGCTTTGGTTATTGATTAAAGTAGTGCCGTCTTTACTCAAGTTATACAGCGGTTTTACAGCAGCAAATTTACGTAATCCGCTCATGCGGATCTCATTACCATTTGGTAAAGTTAGATCAAATTTTGTTAATGTTGTACGGTTAGTGACAATCTCTTTTATCTTTGCTTTTGTTCCAGTTATGGCATCGATAGGGCTAAGATCAAAACGCAGTGTCGCTGGCGTAGTCAGATCAAAAGTATCTGTCACTAAGAGTTGCTCACCATCTTTAACGGCTAATCGATAACCTTCTTCGCTGCGATACAGATCAAAACGGTAACTATCGCCACTTTGGAAAGTGCGATCTAACAGTACTGACTGAGCCCGTTCAAACGACAACTGGTTTGTCGCACTGTAATTGGTAAAAGCGATACCGACGGTATAAACCAAAGGGAAAATGATAAACAAGATCATCCCAGCGATACCCGGAAAGATATAACGGTGTGCGTAAGTTTTTTTACTGCCAAAAATAAACAGCCCTAACAACGTTAAGATTAGCGTTAATACGGCAAACGACGTTTCTCCATTTGCGTACATAATAACGGCCGCATAACCATTAACTAAACCGATAAGGCTAAGAATAAACCACTTAATAAAACGCGAATAATTTGATGTTGAATCGACTTGTGCTGAAGTCTGTTCTGATTCCGGTGTATCACCCAGAATTTCTGATACTGTAACGGTCTGCATGGAAGAACCTACCTAATAAATAGCAAGAGGAGGGAGTTACCGCTCCTCATATTTAATTACTTGTATTACTTTTATTACTAAGCGATCACTTAGTCATCTGTTTTTCAGCATCATTTAATGCATCAGTAATAGATTGGCGACCATCAACAATATTAATAAGCGCATTATTGGTTGCACCCCAGAACGCATTCATTTGCGGAATATTGGGCATGATTTCACCATTCATCGCATTTTTCATCGTCGCTGCAATACGAGGATCACCGTCCAGCTCTTTTTGGAACGATTTAAGCGCAACAGCACCAAGTGGCTTATCATTGTTTACTTGTTTCAGACCTTCATTTGTCATCAAGTAGTTTTCAAGGAACTCAACGGCAAGATCTTTGTTTGGCGACGCAGTACTAATACCTGCTGTAAGTACACCAACAAAAGGCTTAGAAGGGTTACCGTTAAATTTAGGTAATTCCACTACACCATAATTAAGGCCAGATTTTTCTACGTTACCCCATGCCCAAGGACCATTGATCGTCATCGCAACATTGCCTTTGTTAAACTCTGATTCAGATACTGAGTAATCCATATCTGGTGAGATAACGCCATCTTTGATCAGATTAGTAATCAGTTGCATGCTGTTGTGCACGCCTTTATTATTAATACCGACATCTGTCACATCGTAACCAGTCGCATTAACTTTAAATGCATAACCACCGTCAGCAGCCATAAGTGGCCAGGTGAAATATGGGCCTTTTAGATCCCACATGATAGCCGATTTACCTTGGGTTTTAAGTTGCTTGTCTAAGGCTGCAACGTCTTCCCAATTCTTCGGTGGCGTTTTAACTAAATCTTTATTATAAATAAGTGACAGTGACTCAACCGCAACAGGGTAACCAATGTATTTCCCTTCATATTTAACCGCGTCCCACGTGAAATCAACCAGACTATTTTTAAATTCTTTTGAAGGTTTTACTTCAGCTAATAAACCCGCTTTTGCATACCCACCAAAACGGTCATGAGCCCAAAAAATAATATCTGGACCATCGCCAGTAGCCGCTACTTGCGCAAATTTGTCTTGTAAGCCATCTGGATGGGCAACAGTGACCTTGATACCTGTATCAGCTTCAAACTGCTTACCTACTTCAGCAAGACCGTTGTAACCTTTATCACCGTTAATCCAAATCGTTAACTGACCTTCTTCAATAGCAGCAAAGGCCGAAAAAGAGTTCATTGCAGTTAATAGCGCTACAGCCGTTAAGGTTTTTTTCATCATTTTATATCCTTATTAAATTAGCTTTCAAACTTACCAGACAAGCTGTCTGCGTTGGATGGTATAGTCATACAAAAACCCACTCCCAACATCATCCTTTACCCTACGCCTAGCCTCTGCAAAGCCAAAAGCGTGAACTGGCACGATTAATATTACTTAGTTGCGCAAGAAAGGCGATAAAAATGCGATGGCTCGCACACTAACGAGCAACAAAGTACCCATTTAGAGTGATATTAAAGCAACAATAAATAAAATGTGATCTATGCACTCCTCCTATCTACTCCGCCCTAAAATTTTTTAGCAAGGATGATGCAGCTAGAGGTCATATAAAACACACTACCAACATCGAAAAATACTGTGTAAGATATTCTAATTAGTCATAAAAAGGACTCGCGAGATGGCAACTGTCACGTTAAAAAATGTATGTAAAGCCTATGATGATGTACTTATTTCTAAAAACGTAGACCTCGAAATAAATGATGGTGAATTTGTCGTTTTCGTTGGTCCGTCAGGTTGCGGTAAATCAACCCTGTTACGTTGTATTGCTGGGCTTGAAGATATCACCTCGGGTGATTTATTTATTGGCGGAAAACGCATGAATGATGTCGAACCCTCTAAACGTGGTGTCGGTATGGTTTTCCAATCTTATGCGCTTTACCCACACTTAGATTTAACCGATAACATGTCGTTTGGCTTAAAATTAGCAAAAGCAGATAAACAGTTAATTAAAGATCGCGTGAAGCATGCTGCCGATATTCTGCAACTCACGCCGCTATTAGATCGTAAACCCAAGTCATTATCAGGTGGTCAACGTCAACGTGTGGCAATTGGCCGTACGTTAGTATCCCAACCTGAAGTGTTTCTGTTAGATGAACCGCTATCAAATTTAGATGCGGCGCTCCGCGTTAAAATGCGGATTGAATTGGCCAAATTGCACAAGCAGTTAGGTTGCACGATGATCTACGTAACGCATGATCAAGTTGAAGCCATGACCATGGCCGATAAAATAGTGGTACTCGATGGGGGTGATGTGGCACAGGTCGGCGCACCATTGGATATCTATCATTACCCACAGAATATTTTTGTGGCCGGTTTTATTGGCTCACCCAAAATGAATTTCATTAACGTGCACATTCAATCTGTAGAAGCGCAACGTGTGGAAGTATTGTTACCGAATTGCCAAAGTATATGGATCCCTGTTGATGGTAAAACCGTTAACGCGGGTGATGAAATGACCCTCGGTATTCGCCCAGAACATTTAATCGCGGTTGAACAAGCTGATATCGTGATTGCTGGTGAGACCATTGTGGTAGAAAAATTAGGTAATGAAACCCAAGTTTATTTACACATTGAAGGCTGTGATGAAGATGTTATTTATCGTGTTGCTGATACGCTGTCAATTGAAGCTGGCGATAAAATAGATATTGGTATTCCAGCACACCGTTGCCACTTGTTCCATAAAGATGGCCAAGCTTGTCAGCGTTTATATAAAGAAACTACGCGTTAATTAAGCGATAAAAAGCAAACCTAAACGGCTGTCATATACTTCAATACCAACACTGCTTGAGTTACCTAAAGCAGTGTGGGTATTATTAACCACGACCAGTTTTAAACTAATCCCCCTACTCATACACGGTCTTATCCGATGGCGAAGTAATTAGTCCAGTAACGTGGTTAATTGCTGAGAAAGCCATGCACAAGCCGGTCCCATACTGCGACTTTTAGAGGTGATGAGATTCACGGGCACAGACCAGGGTTTATGGTCAAAACTCAGTGTTAAGGCATTCAACTTACCTGACTCAATATCTTTATTCACCAAGTGTTGGGGTAAGAAGCACCAACCAATACCGCTATCAACATAATTGCGCAGCATACTGTGGTTATTGCCCCACCAAACTAACGTAGATAGCGCCTCTAAGTGTGCTAACTGATTATTATCTAACCCTTTCAACATCAATTGTCGATGTGGTATCAATTGTGATGCGGCCACTGTTGTAAGTGCAGCTAAAGGGTGACTAGGGCACACAACCGCAACAAACGAGACATTACCGATATAACAAATATTAACTTCTTTAACGAATGACATGTCGGTATACATTAAGCCAATATCAGCCAGCCCTTCATTGACTAAGCCCACAATATCAGCGCTAGCAGCAACAAAGACTTCGAGTGATGTGAGTGGAAATTGTGATGAAAACTGTTCAATAATGACATAAAAGCAGTCTAACTGAAGACCATCATCAAGTACCAACTTCAGGTTAATTTCTTCTTTATTACTCAGCGCTTTAGATGCACTTTCTAGTTCATACATTTGCTGCAAAATAGCATCAGCAAAGGTGAGTAAATGCTGCCCTTCTTTGGTCAGTCTGGGTTTACGTGTGGTGCGGTCGAATAGCTGCACATTTAAATCGACTTCTAAGTTGGATATACCTTGGCTCACCGCTGATTGCACTTTGCCTAACCGCCTAGCGCAGGCCGAAAAAGAGCCTAATTCTGCGGCTGTCACAAACATTCTTAATTGCTCAATATTATACATACTATCACTAAAACCGATGGTAACTGACTGGATGTCATCATACATAAAGATAGAATGGAACTATATCAATACTTAAACGGAAATATATTATGTCCACAAAAGAACGCATTTTTCACAGTCTACTATTTGAAATTATTGCTTTAGCGATACTGCTTATCGCCTCTAAAATATTTACCCAACAAGACACCACAACAGTAGGTGGAGTGGCTATCACCTTGTCCCTCATTGCCATGGCGTGGAACTACGTCTACAACCTCGGCTTTGACAATTTATTTGGTGCCGACCGTTTATCGCGTAAATTAATGATGCGTATAGGCCATGGGCTTGGATTTGAAGCGGGTTTAATCTTTGCAACCATTCCGGTACTCATGTGGATTTTACAACTCGATTTCATGACCGTGCTGATCCTTGATCTGGGACTGGTTATGTTCTTCTTAATTTATTCAATTATTTTTAACTGGTGTTACGACAATACCCGTGAAAAATTAAAATCGCCCCTAGCTGTCGCCTAAAATAGCCGTTCCAAGGATGGACTTAATACTGACTTCTTAAGGCCTTGTTACTCTGTGTATATTCGCCTCGATTTTCAATATAAAAGGTGATTATAAAATCGATTGCTACAATTAAGAGCATGCAGCCAATAAAAGGAACTTAGCATGTACTCATTTAAATTACGGTTATTGTTTATCACCTTGTTTAGCACACATTTATGGCTATCAACATTTGCCTATGCCGAGGAAAAAGTTTACATCGTGGGCATGGTGCCACAGTTTGAAGCAAGGAAATTAACCGCTATTTGGGTGCCCATACTTGAACAGCTAACGGTTGAAACGGGTCTCAAATTTAAATTGGAAGGTGCGCCGAATATAAATGAATTTGAGAAAAAATTTATGGCCGGAGCGTATGATTTTGTCTACATGAACCCTTATCATTTTGTATTGGGCAATCAACTGCAGGGTTATATTCCCCTAGTCAAAGATGGTTCGAAAAAATTACACGGCGTATTGGTCGTCCAGAAAGACAGTCCAATAAAAAATGTAGCACAGCTCAACGGCGCTAAAATCGCATTCCCTTCGCCCAATGCCCTCGGCGCATCATTACAAATGCGCCAAGAACTACATGATATATTTAATATCCAGATCACCCCTGTGTATGTAAATACCCATGGTTCTGTCTATCTCAATGTACTCCTGGGTGATACTCAAGCCGGTGGTGGGGTCGGTAAAACCCTGAAAAAACAAAAAGCAGAATATCAACAAGCCTTAAGAGTAATACATAAAACGATCCCTGTATCATCACACCCGATCGCAGCGCATCCTCGCGTACCCAACGCTGATATTGAAAAAGTAACCGCCGCATTACTCAACATGGGCACAACGGCTGCCACTTCAGCATTGCTGCAGGGCATTCCGATTCAGCAAATCAGCATTGCTACATTTGCAGATTATGAACCGTTGAAAAATATGAACCTAGAAAGATTTTATATCCAACCAGAGTAAGGAACAAGATGAGCATTAAATTCAAATTAATGGTGCCTGTCCTTGTTGGTTTTGTTGTTTTTACGAGTGTGATTCAGTGGTATTGGGCGCCGAAATTATTTAATTATGCGCAGGCTGATTTTAGAGAACAAATGAACAATGAAATAAGATCCATCGAAAACGATGTGATTAGGCATTTAATCGCGAGTGACTTTTCAGCACTCTTTTCATCATTGGATTATCAAAAAAAGTTACATCAGCAAAATTGGGCGCATCTGACATTATACGACGCCGATAAACAACAGAAGTACCCGCTGTTTTCAAAAAATAAAGCAATACTGGCAAAACAGCACGCCAACCATATCCACATTAATTATCCATTGGTGAATGAAAATATAACCATAGGTTATCTTGCCTTGCACATCGATTGGACCGAAAAATACGAATTTACCGAGCAACGGTTTTTTGAGCTGAAAATATTTTTAATCATAATGATGTTGTTAATTATCTGCATTGAATTGTTTATGCAAAACCGATTAGTACAAGTACCGATATTAAAACTAAAATTGGCGACCAAAGAATTGGCCAACGGTAATTTTAACATTAGTTTACCTGCTGTATCAAAAGACGAAATCGGTCAGTTAACCGAAAATTTTAATATCATGCGCAATAATATTCTAAATAGCCAAGAGTCGCTGTTAGTCAGTAAAAATGAAGCCATGCAATCGGCGAAGCTAGCCGGTCATGAAAAAAACCGTGCTAATATCATGGCAAAAAAAATCAGCGATATGAATAAAGAATTACGGGAAAATATAGCCACAACTAAAACGTTGGCAAAAAAAGCCGAGGAATCTAACTGTGCCAAAAGTGAGTTTCTCGCCAACATGAGCCATGAGATCCGCACACCAATAAATGGCGTTATCGGGATGATAGGTTTATTGTTAGATACACAACTCGAAGATGAACAGCGGCATTATGCACAGGTCGCTCGCGCCAGCGGTGAATCATTACTGAGTTTAATTAACGATATCCTCGATTTTTCAAAAATTGAAGCGGGTCAGGTTGACCTTGAAGTCATCGATTTTGATTTGCACGCCCTGCTTAACGATTTAACCGTCATGCACTCACTGCAGGTTAAAACCAAAGGTCTTGGATTTAACTGCCGACTCTCAACTGAAGTCCCGACATTTATCCAAGGCGACCCAGGGCGCTTACGCCAGGTATTAACCAATCTGTTAGGCAATGCGATTAAGTTTACCGCACAGGGTGAAATAACAGTTTCGACAAGCGTATTATCAGAAAATGATTATGATACGGTTATTCATTTTTCGATAAAAGATACCGGCATTGGAATACCCCCCGATCGACAAGCACTGCTGTTTGATAAATTTATCCAAGTAGACTCGTCCACCACCCGTCAATATGGCGGTACTGGTTTAGGTCTATCGATATCGAAACAATTATCCGCATTGATGGGCGGCGAAATTGGTATTAACAGCGAAGAAGGTAAAGGCGCGGAGTTCTGGTTTACCGCGCGATTTACCAAACCGTCAGCGCAAGGTCAAATAGTGGAGACACCTGTGACTAAAAATTCGATACCACGAATCAAGCGTGAAAATGTCCGTATTCTGCTTGCCGAAGATAGCCTTACCAACCAGTTAGTCGCGATGGGTATTCTTAAAAAATTAGGCTATTTCGCCGATGTCGTCGCAAACGGTAAAGACGCAGTGCACGCGCTTGAAAGTACGCCTTACGACTTGGTGTTTATGGATTGCCAGATGCCGATAATGGATGGCTACGAAGCGACAACCCTAATCCGTAATTCTCAATCAACGCAGATTAACCATCAGATCCCCATTATTGCCATGACCGCGAATGCCATGCTCGGCGATCGGGAAAAATGCCTTGCTGCGGGTATGGATGATTATGTCACCAAACCGATTTCACCGGATACACTGAGTAAAGCGCTTACGACATGGTTGCCGCGCGATAATGTCGGTTAAAAGGGGGTATCACCATTAACACAACCAAATTTAATAGCATGTAGGACAATCAATAGATTAATTAGTAGCTTACATTCACCATTGGAATAGCAAATAAGAGGTATTAATTGAAATAATCCAGTAATGCATGTACTGTCGGAAAAATTTAAATCTAACCAAATGAATGGCCCACAAGATGTTACGAGCAATGATAGTCGAGGATGAATATTTAGCTAAGGAAGAGCTAATGTACCTGATTAATGCGTATAGCCAGATTGAAATAGTCGCTACCTTTGATGACGGCCTAACGGCATTTGAATACTTGCAACATAATCAAGTAGACATCGTCTTTCTCGACATTCAAATACCCTCGATTAACGGTATGTTATTAGCACGTAATATTTACCAATTTGCGAAGAAACCGCACATTGTGTTTACCACTGCACATAAAAAATATGCGATTGATGCGTTTGATCTAGAAGCCTTCGATTACCTATTAAAACCATTTAGTGAAGAAAGAATGATCCGGTTGTTAAAAAAACTGGAAGCTAGTCACCCGTCCGAAGAGATGGAGCAAACCCGAAAAACGATTAATGTCCATAGTGGCAATAGCATCAAGATTATTGACATCAGCAGCATCAACTATGCCATTGCTAATGATAAAACCACGCAATTATATACTGCCACTGGCGATTTTTGGGTGCCTTTGACCATGAGTGAATTAGTTGAGCGTTTACCTGAAAAAGATTTCTTTCGCACGCATAGATCTTATTGTGTTGCCCTTGAAAAGATCACCGAAATCATTCCCTGGCTCAACAGCACTTACCTCGTCAAACTCATCGACAGTGACGAACGGATCCCAGTCAGTCGCACCAACATCAAAACATTTAGGAAGCTAATGAAATTGTAATTCACGCGCTGACAATGCAATCCACGCACTGGCATTGCGACTCATTTTAAAGTTATTCCAACCCCTTGTTATCGATCCTTAGCAAGGTATCTTGACGTTAAACCAAAGGCATTTAGCCATTTTATTTATCGTTTTATTTGTTGGAGACTTTACGCATGGGTACTCAGATATCAAACCGAAAACGCACCTTAACCATGTTAGGTACTATTATTGCACAGTTTGCTTTAGGCTCTGTTTATACATGGAGCCTGTTCAATGCTTTGCTTGCCGATAAGCTATCCGAGCCAGTCAATAATGTTGCGCTCTCATTTGGTGTATTAAGTTTGGCGTTAGCAGTCGCTTCCTCACTTGCTGGTAAACTACAAGAAAGATTCAGTGTACGTCAAATTACGATTAGTGCCGGTATGCTGTTAGGGATTAGCTTGCTATTAACCGCTCAAGTTTCTAATATTTTCTACCTCTATATCTGTGCAGGCTTCTTACTCGGCTTTGCTGATGGCACTGGCTATTTATTAACACTCTCTAATTGCGTTAAGTTCTTTCCCAATCATAAAGGCCTCGTATCAGCATGCTCGATTGGTGCATATGGTCTTGGCAGCTTAGGCTTTAAATATATTAATATGTACTTGCTGGATAATTATGGCTTAGAAGGATCTTTCGTTATGTGGGGAAGTATCGCCATGGTGATGGTTATCGTTGGTGGCATGATGATGCATGATGCACCGAAGTTAGCACTGAGCCCAGACCAAGCACAAAACACAGCAAGAAACTTCAGCCTCGCTGAAACCATCAAAACCAGTCAATTTTGGATGCTTGCACTGGTATTCCTGACTGTTTGCATGAGTGGTTTGTATGTCATTGGTGTGGCGAAAGACATTGCCGAAAACTATGCGCATTTATCAATTTCAGCGGCAACATCAACCATTGCCCTCGTCGCCATCGCTAACTTAAGTGGTCGTCTCGTGCTAGGCATATTATCGGACCGTATTGCGCGTATTAACGTGATCACCATCGCGCTCACTATTTGCTTAATCGGTGTTAGTTTACTGCTCTTCTTCCCACTTGATGATGTTAGCTTCTATGCCTCTATCGCCTGTGTTGTCTTTGCCTTTGGCGGTACTATTACAGTATTCCCATCGCTAGTAAGTGACTTCTTTGGTTTAGATAATCTGACTAAGAACTATGGCCTAATGTACCTGAATTTTGGTATTGGTGGTCTGCTTGGATCGGTTGTAGCCTCCGTGTTTGGTGGATTCAGTGCCACTTTCTATCTGATGTTAACCATGATCGTCATCTCAATTGTGATCACATTTATCATCAAGTTCCCAACCAAAGAATCCGTAGCAATGTTCGACAACAACAACAACAACAACAACAACAACAACAACATGCCTTATCCTGCATAGGGTTTACCAGAACATGTAATACAAGACTAAAATGGGGCTAACTACCCCATTTTTCTTTGAAAGCGTTTAATCTATTTAATTACAATTAAGTAATTGAAATAACTTAATTAATATCATTTAATCTGGAAATAACGTTAAAATAGCAAATATATCTCTTCTTTTCATTATCTGCAGAATTCGCACAGGTTTATATGCTCACAGAACAACTCATGATGTTACTCGGGGTAACCGAACAGGCCGCCTTTATGTTAATGATGCTATTTTGGCTGACTCACTCGCGGTTATTTCAAAACATCATAAAAAACCCGAAGCGTAAACCGATTGAAAACCTAATCATCTCAGTATTGTTTATTTCATTTGGCGTATTCAGCACTTATACCGGTTTGAATATTGAAGGCGCTATACTCAACGCCCGCATCATCGCTGTCCTCGCAGGGGGGATATTATTTGGACCTTGGGTTGGCATCTCTAACGGTCTGATTTCTGGCTTACACCGATATCTTATCGACGTCGGCGGTCCAACATCACTCGCTTGTCTGATTACCAGCGTTAGCGCGGGGATTTTTGCTAGTTGGATCCACTTTAAATATCAACCCAATCAATATGCCAAACTGGGGATTATTGCAGGTGTGTTGAGCGAAGGATTTACGATGGTACTGATCGTACTGCTCGCCGATGATACGCAACAAGCAATCGAGATAGTGACGTTGATTGGCTTACCTATGATTACCTGCTCTGTGTGTGTCGGGCTTATCATTAAACTCGTTGTCGATCTCGACGAAGAAAAAAGCAATGTCGCCGCGACTCAAGCTAAGCTAGCGCTCGATATTGCCAATAAAACACTCCCCCACTTTCGCAGTCGAGCCCCTGACTCGCTAAATTCCGTCTGCAATATAATCCAACAAGAAACCCATGCAGATGCGGTTGCGATTACCGATACCAGTAGCCTCATTGCGTCGGTCGGCATACATCAACATAATCGAGTTGGTTCTTCGTTAGCCATTAGTGGCATGACCAAAAAAGCAGTTGAAACAGGGCAACTCATCGTCAATAATAATTTGGAGAATCATGGCTTCAAATCTCTCATTCTGATCCCGTTATGGGAAAACGGGATCGTGACAGGCACATTAAAAATCTTCTATCATCAGCCAAATCAAATTCATCCTGCATTAAAAGAAATGGCTATCGGTCTATCACAACTGATGTCAACGCAGATGGAGGTATCGAAAATAGAAGAGTTACGGGCAATGACCAAAAAAGCGGAATTCTCAGCGCTACAAAGCAAGATTAACCCACACTTTCTATTTAATGCACTCAATGCAATTTCATCATTAATCCGAATAGACCCAAGTAAAGCCAGACTGCTCATCATCAATTTAGCTAATTTTTTACGCTACAACCTTGAGCAAGAAGTTGATTTTATCGATATTCAAGATGAGTTAGCGCAAGTCAAAAACTATGTCGCTATCGAAAAAGCCAGATTTGCTAATAAACTCGCAGTTGAATTTGATATCGACGAGGTCAATTGTAAGATCCCTTACTTGCTTATTCAGCCTTTGGTTGAGAACGCTATTTTACATGGCATACAACCGTCATCGGCAGGAGGTAAGGTGACCGTTTCAGTCAAAAAACAGCCTCAAGGTTATCATGTTCACATTAAAGATACGGGGGTGGGGATGAAACAAAGCGTGATTGACCGACTCTATGCCGGTAGCTTAGATGCGCACAGTATCGGCTTGAATAATGTCCATCAAAGACTGATTTTATTATACGGTAATGGCTTGCATATCGAGTCCTCAGAAAAAGGCACTGATATATCTTTTCATATCGCCTAAACAAATGAAGGCTTAATAAAGTATCTTTATGATAAATTCAATATAAAAAACGAGGCAAAAAAATACCTAACAGCATCTACTGTTAGGCATCTTTATGATTCGGGGTTTTTGCTGCAAACAAAAATGAGCCCCCTTTACTACCTTGCTTACTATCTTGCTTACTACATGCGAGTTGTACGCGAGGTATTAGAACCAAACTTCAACTTGCATATATACAGTATAGTCACTATCGCCTTTACTTGATCCCACCATCATCGCTTTAGCGTTATTTACGCTTTTAAAACCATGAAATCCAGAACGAATAACAACTATTTAATTAACGTTAATCAACAAAATTCTCGTCGTTACATGCTTCAACTTGTCGTTGTAATACATGCTGCCCTTGAAGCATAGGGAACTCGATCGACAGTTCTGGTTTTGCAAACGATAATACCCCTATTTGCTCATCATAACTGTCTTGCACACATCTCGCCGCCACTGCAATACCATTTACGCACAAAAGCATAGTTTGAGTATTAAAATCAACAACTACCCCGGCTTCCAACACAGTTAATACGACCTGGTATTTAGCATGGTCCGCAGCCGTTAGTGTTAATTCCAGCACCGTGGTTGTTGGCTCACGATAACAAATTTGGTAACGTTGTATCGCATTCTCAGGGCGAGAAAATGTCACTTTAAGTCCGTTAGATTGACCAAATGCAACATCAGCATCAAACGTCTGCCATTGAGACGGTAAACAGGGTGACAAAGAGACCGCATTACGCATTAATTCAGGGCTAAAACCTAAATAATCTTGATAACCATTACGAGTAAACTCTGACACTGACCATGCTTGAGCATAGGTACCCGTTGTCGTTATTTTTCCCTCAGGGGTAGTAAATGCATCTAAGTTCTCACTCATTGCTCCACGGTGACCAATATAAAGTATTTGTTCGCCTAATTGCTTGCTCAGTTCATAAGCAAAATCTGCATAACCATATCGAATCAAACTCGATACCGTAAAGCCAGAATTCCACCCCCAAATAGTCCCATTATGGTATGCCGCATCTTTATGATATTCATCGCGATTATCATGATAAGGATGGAAAATATCATCATGTTGTGACAATGACGTGATCCCCCAGGGAAACAATAATTCACTCACTGCATTTTTAACTATCTGAGCACCAATATTATCTTCGACTAATGGCTTATCAAACGGCACGCTAATGGTCATTAATTGGTTTGGTCGGACCTGTAAATCACCACTCTTATCACTTCTTAATCGATCTGCGAGTAAACATTTGTCTCGGTCCCAGAACATAGATATAAAATTAGCTTTCACTTTTTCAGCCATGAATAAGTAACGTGCGGCGCTGGTCTCATCACCACTTAATTTGGCTAATTCCACGGCAACCGTCAGGCTGGTAAACCATAGAGCCTGAATATCATTGGCACGATTACCACGTGATGACCAAGGTAACTTACCTTCCAATTTTGCATCCATCCAAGTATCTGGATCACGATGCGTCATGAAACCAAACTCATCAAGGTAGTTTTTCTCGATACCGTCAATGTATGTTTGGACTACAGGATAAACAGCTTGAGCGTAGGCTTTATCTCCGCTGTAACGAAGGTAATCCCAAAGTTCTCGTACCATCCACGGCGTACCATCCGTCGTGTTATAGATAATATTACTGAGACTGGTTACTCGGTTCGGAATGCGACCATAATTGATACTTTGATCATCGCTTAATTGCATCGATGCAAAGTTATCAAGAATGGCTTTCGCATCGTTAAAATCACCATTAACCAAGGTTATACCGGGTAAAGCAATGAACGAGTCACGCCCCCAACAGTCTTTAAACCACGGTAAACCTGCCCATATCCCTTTGCCAAACTCATTTGAGACAAACACTTTCCCCGATGCTTTAGCCCACATTAATGCCCGGTTATATTCGATATCAGACGTCCATAAATAACTATTAGTCAGCATGTCGTAAGTTTGTTGAATATGTGCGGTGTAGCCATCTTGTTCTAATAAATACGTTGCTTGATCTATAGCCGCTTGTGCTGATTCTGCAAAAGCCAAATAAACAGTCAAATCGGTTTCTGCCGCTACAGTTTCAATCATGGGTTTTACATGATTACCATTTAAATGCATGCACTCATTAAGCGCTGGGTGATCGGTAAATACAGTCTCTTTGAAACTAAACGGCTTATTAGCCGAAATGGCAATATAACTTGGCGTATTATCTTGGCGTAATGCGGGGTCTAGCGCATAAACAATACCCTGTTCGAATTCAGTTATTGTTGATGCATTAATGGCTAAATTTAGCTGCAGTGCAATCGCAAGTGTAGCAGGTTCAGCCGAATGTACAGATAACACGGCACCACGTTGTTGTGACAACAACATCAGTGTATCGGTACTGTTATTATCGTAAAGGTGTGTAACGCCATACGGGTAGATATTGGCAATAGGAGCAGTGGTTTTATCGTTAATCACATTATCAACAAATGATCCAAACGAACCTAAATACCAGCCTTGTTTATGACGGTATTTCCCAGCGGCGACAAAACGTTGAGTAGCACCTTCATAAAAACCATCGACGTTATCACCAAATGCAAAAGCAGCGCTCTCCTCAACTCGAATAGCCAGTTTTTCAAACAGTGTATCCGCCGATATGACTGGAGCAGGCTTTGAGTTAAGTTTTTTATTTACAGTATGAATATCAGTGAACCAAACACTGGCTAACTCACGATTCATCTCGGCGTTAAGACTCTCGCCACCAGCAGTGATAATTAGCTGATGAGAGAACGTTGAGGCGTCACTCGAAGATGTGCCCAGTACCAGTAAAGTAATGGTATATAACCCGATCTCTGGTGCAGTAAACAGCAAGTCATTACCAATTCCTCTTGCCGGTACTAGTGTTTGATTATTATCCAAATAACAAGGTGTGGATTTTTGTTTATTCGCCGAAAAAGTCAGCGCGTCACTGCCTTGTTGATCTGATATTTTGAAACTATGTTGATCCGCAGATAAACAGATAACGGCTTGATACCGACTTTTCCCCACGAAAGACATCGGCGTATCGTCACCCCAGCCATTAAAGCTACCTTTCACGTACAGCTGCTCAACATAAGGTTCTAAAATTAAATCATCCACAATTAATCCTTAACAACAATGCCGTTTTCTTCTCTACTGAAGAACTGCACTCAAATATAATAAAAACGCAGAATAAAGCTGCGCAGTGGTTTTATTACTCGTTAATACATCATGTTTAGTCGGACATGACCGTAAAAATAGTTAACTGCTATAATTAATAGGTTGTGATGATAAGACATCATCAAAAACAACGTCCGGTATTAACACGTCTTAAACTTCTTTAAGGAGAAGAATGATGAAACTTAACGCCTTACTTATCGCTATTAGCTTATTCTTTGCCAATATTGCGATAGCGTCTGAACACTGTACTTGGTATATAGAAGACCAAGGTTGGTGCACTCCTTATTTCCCAAGCAGTATTCTTTCCCCATCGCAAGAATAATCTGGTGAAAATAATAAAGCCGTTGATATTCAGCGGTTTTATATTTATGCATCTATTGGTTCAAGCAGGAAGATCTTTGCAGCTAACGCTGGAATCTCGATGGTCAGTTCACCCTTCCCCTCAACGATAAACAATATCTCTCTCTCACGACCATATAATTGCTCGGTGATCGAGTATTCACCATTAAGACACTGCCAGGCATCAATCAGTGTCGACGGTAATTTAATCTGAACTCTCCCTTGATCTTTATCAGAGAAATTGACCATTACCAATATTTTTTGATGACTATCGTAACGACTAAAACAAAATAGTTGCTCATTATAGCTGTCACTATGCTCACGGTTGTAACGATGAATTTCATGATACTCACCGATCATGGCTGAACTGTTCAACGAGAAATTGAGCAATCGCTGGTAGAAGTCACGTAATTCATGCTCTTCACTGGTAAGTAAGCCCCCGTCGAATTGACCATCGTTCATCCAACGTTGGTGATGATTAACACCATAATAGTCAAAGATAGTGGTACGTGAAGGCTGGCCAAATCCTGCATTATCAGCACCCGACTCGCCAACTTCTTGGCCAAAGTAAACCATCGTCGGAGATGAACTGATCGTCGTAGACACTAACATTGCAGGTTTACCTTTATTAGCATCACCCGCAAACTCAGGGCTAGCCACACGTTGCTCATCATGGTTATCAAGGAAGTGCAGCATATGATGCTCAATGTCCATTAACTGCTGCTGTACATCAACGAGGCTATCAGTGGATTCTCGCCCCTGCATCACCAATTTCAATGTGTCATACAGATCAACTTTATCGTAGAGATAATCCATCTTCCCTAAATGAATATAGTCTCGATAGCGCTCAGATTGGTACACTTCGGCCATCAAAAATGCATCGGGGTTGACCTGCTTGATTGCAGAATTCATATAACTCCAAAACTCAATCGGCACCATTTCGGCCATATCGTAACGAAAGCCATCAACGCCGAGAGCAAGCCAGTACAACGCAATATCACGGAACTTATCCCATGAATTTGGCACTGATTTATTTAGCCAAAATGCAAAGTGCGCCTGAATACTTCTTTGATCGTAGCCTTCAGGTAAAAGATCAAAGTCTTTACTGCCGTCAGGTCTCACCCCATAATTGACTTTGACCGTCTCATACCAATCATCACGCATCGGTTGCGCGAGCCGAGAACCGTTACCGGTCCATTTTGCAGGGCATTCTTGATAAGGTGTAGCCAATAACGGGTGCTGCTCGCCCCCTAAAGGCAGGTCGCTATCTTCAGATTCGGGTAATACGAATGGTTGTTTCGGAATATAATAAAAATTATTATCACGATGATATTCAACCGCCGTATTATCCGATATCCCGAAATCATCAATACCTTCTGGGTTACTCATACCTTGATATTTGCGGGCAAGATGGTTTGGCACAATATCAATGATGACTTTCAAACCGTGTTTATGGCTGCGCTCAATTAAGGCTTTAAATTCTGCTAACCGATTGCTAGGGTCAACCGCTAGGTCTGGATTCACATTGTAATAATCTTTAACTGCATAAGGAGAGCCAGCCCGCCCTTTTACAACACTAGGATGATCCGTTGAAATCCCGTATTCGCTATAATCAGCAACAAGCGCATGATGAGGCACTCCGGTATACCAAATGTGTGTCACCCCTAATGCTTTTATTTCACTTAAGGCTTTATCGGTAAAATCATTAAACTTGCCGACCCCATTCTCTGCAATTGTGCCCCAAGGTTTATTAGTCGTATTAGTATTACCAAAAAGACGAGTAAACACCTGATAAACAACATGCTTTTTAACTACATTCGGTTTACTTGACTCTGTCATCAAAAACTCCGGTGACCTCAACGTATCAGTGTCTGCCTGTCTTTTGTATCTTAACTAAGACGGCTGATTGTCATTTACTTTTTAATTAATTCAACAAAAGTTAATTCTGCAGAGCTTGAACCAGCACGCTTCGCTTCTTCCAACAACTGAAGTGCTTTATGCATGTCGTTTTTCCCGACAGCCGCTTTAATTTGCGTATTGTAGAAAGCTTCTGTTTCCGGCAACATTTTTGCGTCGGCAGCTTTATTGGCAGCGGTTGCCGGGACCAATGTTGCTGCAATGGCAGTCACTGGCGCGACAACAGTTTCAGTCACACGGTAAGACCGTAAATTTAACGGTTTAAGGCCTAATTCCAAAGAACCAAACTTCTGATGCTGGATCACAGGATCAGTCACCATTGGTCTCGCTAGGCCAAGATCTTCAGCTCGAATACGCTCAGGGTGTGGGATCTGTATTTCGCCTTTGCGATACTCCTGCGGAGAGTAAACCACCATATACGGAGTGGTAGCCAGATCCATTTCAAAACGATGTTGGTAACTGGCCAGGCTAAACATGCCACCCATTTCAACCTCAAAATCATCCAAACCGACCACATCTACGGTTTCAAAACTTGAGTTTAATAGGATAATTTTAGGTGCCAAAACGCCAGTTGTTCTCATCCAGCTGCTTAAATCAACCTGCATACGTTGGACATTCGCAGGTAATGCAAAAGCGGCGAAATAGCTTTTTCCTTCAGGGAATTCCCCAACTTGGGAATAGTCATCAATGGTAAAATCAATTTTACTACCTTGCATCGGTACCCATGAAAATTCGCTATAGCTAGCACAGCAAACCTGTTTGGTTACCGCCACGTTCTTTTCTATAGATGATGAAGGGGAAGATGCGCAGCCTATTAATGTTACCGCGAGTATTGCGGCAAGTGTCGTTTTTATCATTGTCATATTTTAATCTCCAATAGCCCAGCTAGTCATAATATGTGGGCATATATCTATTATTTCACTGTTTAAAATTAATAGATATATACTCAAAAAGGCAGCTCTAGGGCTGCCTTAAAATCAAATTGGTTTAGAACCAGATTTCAGAATGAATACCAACAATCACTTCACTGTCGCCATTTTTAATGCCGATTCTATCAGCACTAGCTTCATCATCTGCTTTGATGTAACTTACATAAGGTTTGATTTGTGGACGGCCAAAGTAGTCAGCATTAACTGTAAATACAGATGCAATCTCTAGGTTAATAATATTACTCTCTACCGAATCACCTGTGCGTCCCCAGTAACCCTCTTTACCTTCTTCATGACCATAAGATGCCGTCATTTCTAAACGAAGATTATCATTTACTTTATATGAAGGACGTACTGCAGCAAGATAACGAACCAGATCATCGGCACCAAACAATTGATCTAAAGCGGCAAAATAAGTCAACTCAGAGCCCATTTGCCAATTCTCACTAATATTTAGTACACCGTAAGAAGTGAAGAAAATTGACTTCGCCTTATCATCACCACCAGACCAGCCTCCGAAGTTTACGCCACGGTTCTGCCCAACGCCTTCACCGTAAGCAATTGCAGTTTGTGTCCAACCGTCTAGACCGTAGTAGTCACGGTTATAAGTAATCGATGCGCCGATACCACTGTCAGAGTTTGAATCTTTGTTCGCCTGAGACATGAATTTCAGATCAAAATCAAAGCTACCACCAAGGGCTTCAACACCGTAGTAATAGAAATCTGCTGATGTTAATGTAGTTCGCTCAGCCGCTCCATTTTTATTTACTTTACAGTCATTAGGATCAGTAGAAGGCGTACCATCATCTTTCTCGCAATCACCAATACTATATGAATCAGCAGAGCCTGCATCCGGATCGGCACTCACAACAGCAAAACCAGCAGTATTACCTGCAAGTTTTGTTTGAATACCGGCACCTACACCTGAAGATTGTTTCCAGAACTCTCCTGAAAGAAGACCTGCAGCACGATTTAAGTAGCGTTGACCAGCCCAAATAGATGTGTCTTGACCAAGGAAAGGGATAGCGCCGATTTCAATATATGTTTCTTTTACTTCAAATTGAGCTGTATCGTTCTCTTTTTGGCTACCTGAAGAAGTATAAGCATAAGAGTTGCCGTTACCGAATTCTGAACGTACTACAAAATTAGACCATACACCATTTTGGAACTCCGTATGTTTCTTGATAACAAATTCTACTTGGTTAGTACTTTTACCGTGAGTACCAGCTGTCAGGTAATCAGTCTTTCCGTATTCAGTATCAATTGTTTCACCTTCAACCATACGGTAGTTCATTGAACCGTAACCGTTTACCTCCCAGCCATCGGTTAATACATCAGTGCCTGATTCAGCTGCTACATTGTAAGACGTTAATGCTACAAGTATCGCCGCAGCTACGGGTAAAAGTTTATGAGTCATGAGTGTATCCCTTCATTAATTATTATAAGAGTTGTTTAGTCATCTTTTCGGTAATTATATTAAGCTTTGATAGCGTTTTTCGCCTCATCCTCACGGGGGAGTAGCAGGGGGGAGGGGGTGGACGTAGTAAAAAGTCTATATTAGTGTTTCGTGACAACTCTCACGAATATCAGGCGTATTGCTGTAATAAAAATACGAAACCCCAAAATAAAACATGACCAACATCTCTTATTTCAATACTTTAAGACTGTAATGGTTATAAAAAAACATTAACATTTTATTAAATAAATATACTTTTAATTATATTTATTTAAATTCCAGCCTACATAAATCACTCCTTTAGGGATATGTCTTACAAGCAAGCTTTCAATCTCCTATTCACGACACTGAGTGTCAATATTTTGAAGCCAAAAATACAAAAGGCTCTATTCAAACAGCAATGAATAGAGCCTAAACAAGAAAATAATTAACCTTCGATATCAATCAATATCAGTTTATGCTGAGAACAACACAGCAAAAGACTCATAAGGTTTTAGGGTTACGGTAGTACCTAAATGTTGGTGTGATTCATAGTTGAAAATAATACACTCAGCCTCCTCTGTCTGAAGTGACTCAGGCACAGCAACAGTGACGGCGCTGGCCGTAAAATTATTCAGAACAAACAGACGATGCTGCTCATCTGAACGAATATAACCAAATACCTGCTCATGCTCTTCAAATACCGGCTCAAAAATACCATGTACAATCACAGGTAATGACTTACGTAATTGAATCAGCTTCTGATAATGATAAAAAATAGAGTCTTTATCTTCCAACGCCGCATCGACGTTAATTTCAGGGTAATTAGGGTTAACCTGTAACCAAGGCTGAGTCAGTGAGAACCCGGCGTGATCCGTATTGCTCCATTGCATTGGCGTACGACCATTATCACGACTATTTTCATGTACAGCAGCCAACATGGTTTCCGGCGCTACACCATTTTCTGTACGTTCTTTATAAAAATTTAGCGTTTCAATATCACGATAATCATCAATACTGTCGAACGCGACATTCGTCATGCCAATCTCTTCACCTTGATAAACATACGGCGTGCCTTTCATCATGTGCAGCGTTGTCGCCAGCATTTTTGCAGATTCAACACGATACTGACCATCATTGCCAAACTTCGACACGGCGCGAGGGAGATCATGGTTATTCCAGAATAGAGAATTCCAGCCCTCATCGGCCAGTTCGATCTGCCATTTAGTTAGCACTCGTTTGAATTCAGGTAGATCAAGTGCAATAGGGTTCCATTTATCACCGTACTTCCAAGTCAGAGCAATATGCTCAAACTGAAACACCATCGAAAATTCATTACGCGCGGGATCGCTGAACAGTTTAGCCATTTCAGGCGTCGCCCCCCATGTTTCCCCTACAGTAAGCAGATCTTTGTCACCGAAGGTCGCCTTATTCATTTCTTGTAATAGCGGATGCAGACGAGGCCCATTACCAGTAATCTTCTTATCAATTTCCTTACCGATTAGATCGATAACATCAAGGCGGAATCCACCGATACCGCGATCGATCCACCAGTTCATCATCTTATGCACTTCTTCTTGAACTTTCGGATTCTCCCAGTTCAAATCAGGCTGCCTCTTAGAGAACAGGTGGAAGTAATATTCCCCCGTATTGTCATCCCATTCCCAAGCACCCCCACCAAACACCGAACCTTGATCATCCGGTACAGAACCATCTTCTTTTGGCTGGCGCCAAATATAGTAATCGCGGTAGGGATTATCTTTTGATTTACGGGCTTCTGTAAACCAAGGGTGCTCATCTGATGTATGGTTAACCACCAAATCCATAATAATTCGGATATCGCGTTGCTTGGCATCGGCAAGCAACTGCAGCATATCTTCCATCGTGCCAAATTCTGCAGCTATATCTTGATAATCAGAAATATCATACCCGTTATCATCCATTGGTGAACGGTAAACAGGCGATAACCAAATCACATTGACACCTAAGGATTTCAGGTAATCCAGTTTGCCGATAATACCTTGCAGGTCACCCATACCATCATTATTAGAATCACAAAAACTACGTGGATAAATCTGGTAGACAACGGCATCGTGCCACCACTTTGGGGTCATTTTCATAGACAGAATTTCCTTTAAATAGGCTTAAATCGGCTTAAATCAAAAAAGTGATATCTTCAATACCTATATCATAATCTTCTGATTAGCAGTTTAAAAATACCCCATCGCACACGTGATATAGGTTTTCTCTATATCACAGGTCATTTAAGAGAGCTAAATCACAAGTTTCAATGGATCCGGATTCCCACCAAATTCAATAAATGTGATACTTATCGCCAAACTCTTTCAGCCACATAGTCATTACGTTATGGATAAAAGCTACAAACAATTTCTTGTCGTCGCCGAGCTGAGTAATATCAGCCTTGCTGCCAGCCATTTAGGTCTTAGCCAGCCAACGCTCACCAATAACATAAAAAAGCTCGAAGCTAACTTTGATGTGCCTTTATTTATCCGCAAATCTAAAGGTGTTGAACTAACTGAATATGGACGATTATTGCAGGAACAAGCGCTCGAACTGCAACGCCGTCACGACTCACTGTTACACAAAATGGCAGATCTTAAAGAGAGAAAAACTGAAAAAATTAAGATGGGCACCGGTGATGCATGGTGGGAAATTTTTGTTAAAAAAGCGCTCCAGCAATATAGTGACGATAACCCTTCCATCTCGATTCAGCTTGAATTTGGTAACCATCTAAAATTGATGGATATGCTGATACACGGTAAAATAGATTTGTTTGTCGGTCATGAAATCATTGGCTTATCACGGCGCTGCAATGTCACATTTATTCCACTGTTGCAGGATAAAGAAGCGCTGTTTGTCCATCACTCCCACCCTTTGCTTGTTAATCAATTACGAGAAGCAGATACCGAGCTATATCCTTTACTGCAAGTAACGCCTGATTCAGACGCTTATCTGCATTTGATTGAAAATCCACAGCCCAAGCAACTAGAGAGAGAACGAAAAAAAGTATCAGAGCGCATTGTCTATGAGATCAACTCATTGACAGCCAGCATCGATATTCTTAGCTCAACAGCGGCAATTATGCCCTATCCACTGAGCATGGCAGATTACTTTTTACAGGCAGATATAATGCCCTTGCCGTTAGCCCAAGATGGTCAAACTGGTACAGTTGGGATTTATCACTTAAATGAAATACTGGTAAAACACGTCGCAGATATCAAGCATCAGTTGATATTGAATGGTAAGTTAATTTAGGGGGGTTGTAGTGGTTAAGTCTATTCGTGAGATATTTCAACAGCGTCATGACAAATATAAGGCACCCGGATTTAATCCGGAGTACCTTTATTTTCACCCGTAGAATTGGCTAAATTATGAAGCGATTATCAGCTTCAGTTCAACTTTTTGTTTTACAGGCTGCGCCGTTGTACTAACGCTCACAACACCATTTTGCTGCGTCCATTCGGAGATAACGTTGCCGTTCAATTCAACCGCCTGCACTTTACCTTCAATGCCGTACCATTCAATAGAGACTGGACGGACTGTCGGCGCATCACGATAATGACCTTTAGCTTCAACAGTAAGCAATAACCCGTCTTCTATGATACGGGTTGTCAGACTTGTTTGTCGTAATTCCCCTTTCAGATAAGCACTCGTTGCACCATCATCTTCATACAAAGTGAAAGCACCTTGGCTACCGTAAATTTTCGCCGCCAACGTTAAAGGCACATCGCTAGTGAGTGGCATTTTCTGCTGTGGGTTGACCGGAATAATAGCACCATCACGTGCAAACAACGGCAAGCGGATCACACCGTTATCATAAACTGACTGCTGCTTAAGCCACTCACCTTTACTGACTGTCATCTCGCCAGTGCGATAGTCATACCACTTACCAGCTGGTAAATACAGGTCTAGCGCCTTTTGCCCCATTTTAGCAATAGCGGCACCCAGTAAGTCTTTACCCATCATTTTTTGAGCTGACAGATTCACGGCCTGCGGATCATTGCCATAATAATAATCCATTGATGGGAAAACTGGCTCAGCCGAATTATTAGCCCGATGAGCAAGCGAATAGAGGTAAGGGATCAACTGATAACGCAGTTTAATACTGGCTTTATTACTGGCTAGATCGCCCACTCTATCCGGTGCAGTTTCTTTACAGTTACACAAGTTTTCAGTGTGCGGGCGAACCGGTACTTCAAACAACGCGCTGTAAGCAAACCATTGGGTATAAGTTTCATTAAGCGCTGCTTCACGCTCACTTGAAGATGCTTTTAATGCCCCGCGATGGAAACCACCAATATCAGAGCTGTAGTAATCAATACCAGATAGCACCATATTAGGCTGCATACTAAATTGAGTGGACAGGCTTTGCAGGTTACTCCCTATATCAGCCGACCACATCGTCGCGCCAAAACGTTGGATCCCCGGCGCACCAGATCGTGACATCATAAACGGGCGAACTTCCGTGTGATTACGCTGATAACCCTGATAGATACTTTCTAACCACTTATAGTTAAATACATTATGAACATCGCCATGCGGTTTATCACCGAGAAAGACGCCATCGGCATTATACATTTCAGGTTCACCCAGATCAGTCCAGTGCCCTATAACTCCCATATCAATTAAAGGTTTTCGTTTCCAGTCATGCCAATAATCACCACCAGCAACATTGGTCCAGTCGATCATACCGCCTTTACCCCACCAATGGCCAAGACCATTAGGATCAGTATCAATCGCTTTACCTGTTTTCGGATCTTTTATCAAATAACCTTTGTCATCTAGCGTCTGATGTTCATCCAGTCCCTCACTGACATAAGACTCTTCGATCAGTATCATACCAACGCCTTGCTTCTTAAGATATTGGATTTTCTTTTCTGGCTCAGGAAAGTTTTTTACATCCCATGTTAAGGATCCCATCTGGCTGACGGGGCTGAAACTGTCAACATTACCGAACCACTGCAGGTCCATAACAACCCCGTCGATCGGGAACGCTTGTTGTTTTAAGGTTTTGAGTTTGTCATCCATCTCTTCCCAGTTATCAAAACCGTACTCTGACAGCCACATACCAAACATTTTACGCGGTGGAACCAAGGGGTTACCGACCAACTTCATATATTGCTGCCTAAGATCTGCTAATCCCTCTCCCGCCATCAGCAAAAAGCTTGGTTTACCTTGTGATACCGAGACCTTCCAAGGTGTTTCCATGAAATCCCAATTAGCCGCATAGATAGTATCAAGATACAGAGCGTAATTTTGTTGCTTAGGATTGGTGGCGTATAAGATAGGGAATTGAGTATTACCCGTTGCACCACCCTCATAGCCTTCCATTTTGTTGCCGCCTTGGCGCTTAAAGCCAAGCCAATTACTATTTAATTCACCTGGAGAATGAAACTCCTGACCCAAGCCATTAAGTTGATAATCGCCTTGCGAAAGCAAAGTGAAACTATGTTCCTTATTAGGACAAACGTCTGTGAGTTTCCCTTGCTTGAAGGATGTCACAGACACACATAAGTTTTGAGCATTAACGGTCACTTGAAGATTTTGCGTCGTAAATCCACCTGCGATTTCATTCAGCTTAACGGCACCATTTAGTTTAGCGATATTGATCAGTTCAGTCGTGGGTAAAGCGGTGTCTTTTGACTGAGCTTTGTAGGCAATATGAATGATGTCATCACTTAACACATCAATTGCTAAATGATGACCCTGTCGTTGTGATTTTTCCAACAACATCGACTGGTACTGGTTAACTATCTCATCATCAAGCTCTTCTTTCAGGGCGGTAATAAACGCCTCCCTGCTATAAAACGTATTTCCAATTAAAGGCTTAAGCGTTTTACGCACATCAATTTCAGGCATGGCTTTGCGCATTCTAAAAATATCTACGGCTTCCAGTCGATAACTGCTGTCACTTTGATAGCGAAAACTTTCGACTTCTGCATAAACAGAACCACTCACCGCAAGTAAACTCGGCACCGCAATTCCCAAAATGAGGCGCTGCATTGACATTTTGTTCATATAATATATTTCCTTCATTGCTAATTGTTTTTACAACTCATGAATTGAAAATCAAATATCCACCATCATAATAAAGTAATTAAAAAACAATTAAATCAACCCTTTGAAACAGTTATAAGGAGGAGATTAAGAGAGGAGAAGATATCAATTATGAAGCGAGTCACACTCGTAAGGCTTAGTATCACAATTAAGCAACAGAAAATGTATGCAGATAATTACATCCATCACACTTTGTAGGTATGGTTAAATAAAAATGCCACGCTGCACTATAGTAAGTTCAGCTAACACTACACTTCAAAAATCAGCGCATCTGCAAATTAATTGTCATTATGCGTTGCAATTTGCGAATGCGCTAAAGAACAAAACTATAAACCACTGTTTACAAAGGGATTTAATATTGGCTTAAGATATGCATTACAACCTAGGTACACATCAAAATGCACTTTCAAGGACTGAGGAATGATAATATGATTAAGTTTACCTCTCTACGTTATATATTCGTCTCACTATTACTTTATGTAGTAACACCAAACCTGCTCTACGCAGCGCCTTTTGATTTGTGCCCTACCGAGGCGTTCTTATCTCAATACAACAATAACGCCACTCATTATAAGTCTGTCGATTTATCTACCGGTTCAGTAAAGACGATACAAATCGACGATAACTTAGGCACGGATGTCGTAAATGCTATCGCCTTCAACGAAACCGACCGCTATATTTACGGCTTCAATAAGCAAGCACTCGCCTTGGTCAAATTTGATCGTAACTTTAAAGCCACGGTATTACCTTTTACGAATCCGCCGACTAATAATTTTTATGTCGGTGATATTTACAATAATAAATATTATTTTTATCGCAAAAATACTGGCCTTTTCTATACCAGCTTAGATTCCAGCGATGCTGGATACCTCACGATCAACAAAATAGGCGGTGCCAATCAAAGCATGGGCATTGCCGACTTTGCCTTTCACCCTATTGATGGCAACATATATGCAGTTGAAAGCTCAACCGGTGATCTCTATCGTATAAACCCAACCAATGGTACTGCCAGCGTCGTCGCTAACACAGGGTTCACGGCACCCGGCAGCGCGTTTGGCGCCGCTTATTTCGATATTTTAGGTAACCTTTATTTTGTCCGTAACAATGATGGCAATATTTATCGCACCGATATTACCGATCCAAATAATATTTCTGGTGCCACCGTATATTTTGCCCAAGCATCACCAACCAACAGTAATGATGGTGCCCGCTGTGCTAATGCCCCAGTGATATCTTCGAATACCGATTACGGTGATGCACCTGATACTTACGGCACCACATTAGCTAACAACGGTGCCCGTCACTTGATTAACTACTACAACTACTTTTTAGGCTCGAGTGTCGATGCAGAATCAGATGCGAGAATTTATCCAAGTTCTGATGACAGCATCAGTATTAATGATGAAGACGGGATCATATTTAAAACCAGCCTAACCCCAGGCTTAGATGGTCAAGTCAATGTCGTCATTGGCGGTGAAGCAAGTAGTTACCTCAATGCTTGGTTTGATTGGAACCGCGATGGTGACTTCAATGACGCCAACGAACATGCAATTAGTGGTTTACAATTACTACCCGGCAGTCATGATGTACTTTTCCGTGTGCCAGATGATGCTAGTGCTGGCGCAAGCTGGTCACGCTTTCGCGTCGGCAATGTCGAAGATGCCAGTAATAATGGCGGTTATGTGTATGGCGAAGTTGAAGATTATCAAATCAACATCTCGACAGCCAATACCACCTATTTACATTACCCGAGTCAAAATGATTTTGTCACCATTGCCTACGAAGATATGTGGCCAGAAGTCGGTGATTATGATTTTAATGATGTATTAATTCATTATCGAGTCACACAAGTCATGCAAAACGATAAAGTGGTCAGAATCGATATAGCTGGAGAGCTCGCTGCCTACGGTGCTGATTATTCTAATGGTTTTGCAATACAATTACCCGGTATCGCCCGTTCACAAATCGATGAGAGCTTGATTAAACTCCGCCATAATGGCCTGGTATTACAAGATAAAACACCTCTCGAGCAAGGCCAAACTAATGCAGTGGTGATTATTACCGAAAATCTCAAGCATACTTTTCTGAAAAATAATTGTGGATTAAGTTTCTATCGGACAGAGCAGGGCTGCGGAAATAGCGATCTATTCACATTTGATATTACCATCCCACTAACGACGCCTCTTGCTCTCTCAGCAATGCCAGACATGCCATTAGACCCTTTCATCTTTGGCAGTGAAAATCGCAGTCGTAATGATTTCTACGGTAGTACTATGCCAGGTCGCGCCTTTGAAGTGCATTTAGCGGATAACCCTGTTACCGATCTTGGTAGTACCAGCTATTTTGGCCTGCATGATGATACTTCACAAGCCCCATCAAGAACCTACAGAGACGAGCGCAATTTACCTTGGGCGATAGTAGTCGGCGCTGAATGGAGTCCTGCGTATGAAGGTACTGATATCTCTATTGCTTATCCAGAATTTATTGACTTTATTCTCAGTGGTGGAGTTCTAAATGTCGATTGGTTTAATCACCCTAATACCAACAAAACGTATAAGTAGGTATCGCTATGAACATTAATCAACAATTACTCATTTGCACGGTTGTTTCCCTGTTTATTTCTGCCTGTGGCGGCAGTGACTCGCCATCGGGAAACACCGTAACGCCACCCACTAATAAAACGATACCCACGGTGGACGGTGCCAAACAAGTATTGACCGAAGATGAAGACAGTTTTATTCCAACAGCAAGTAATAACAACAGCTTAAAAAACATCACCGCTCCAAGTACATTAACCTATCGAGCATCAACAACCATGCAGTTGCAGGTGGACTCTAACAGTGCTCAACCCTGTAATATCAATATTTATAAAGAATACGATACCCTTTCAGACTCGGGGTTCACCCCAGATCCAAGTAGTCAGGTCATGCAAATAGATTCCGAAACTTGCAGTTATTCAGGCCCTATTTATATTTTAAACCAACAAAAAACCTTGCTAGCTGAAGTCGTATCGTTACAGCATGCAACCACCAGTTATCATGAAGTACTCATCACTAACAATACCATCACCCTTAGCGTTAACTAACTCAGTGAACCTAACATTTACCTCCCACAATCAGCAACAAGCACATATATACCCACGTTAATTCAAGATGCTGATTGTGTATCTTGAAGTAGCTTGGGTATAATAATCTGGATTCACTTATTCAGAGGTCGCTTAAATGCGCTTAACCATCTTCCACAAATTGTTTATCTCGTTAATACTCATTAGTATGCTAATGATGGTAAGCATGGCATTACTGATCAATAACAGCTTTCAAAATGGTTTTCAAAGCTACCTAAACCAGAGTGAAGTCGAACGCATTGAAAACATGGCTGAAAATATCAGTGACTATTACTCAGTAGAGCAAGGCTGGCGCAAACTCCAACAACAGCCTGAGTTATGGCGACAGCTGTTAAGAAATATTGGCGAGCATCCCCGAAAACCCAAAGAGCTTGCTGATATGCCGGCAAGAAAAAGCCGTTCTAATTATAACCGACTCGAAGTACGTCTTAATTTACTCGATGCAAATGGTAAATCCCTTATTGGTAACCGCAAAAACTTAAAGCGTTTACATGACAATGTACAAATTACCAAGGTTGCAATCACCCAAGATACACAGACCATTGGCTGGTTATCCATTATCCAAAGAGAAAATATTAAAGGCCATTTAGCCGAACGTTTCTTAAGACAACAACTCGACAACTTTTATTGGATTGCAGCTTGGGCAGCGCTGTTCTCATTCATTGTTGCCGCGTTATTAGTACGTCATTTTTTAAAACCACTCAAAAACTTAGATAACGCCGCAAAGTCGTTATCCAACGGTAACTTTGATTATCAAATCGATGTGCGTGGTAAAGATGAATTGGCCGAGTTATCGCTCGCCTTTAACCTATTAACCACCAAACTCAAGACCCAGAAACACGTTCGAGAACAATGGTTATCTGATATATCTCATGAGCTACGCACCCCGATTGCAGTATTGCTCAGTGAAATAGAAGCCATTGAAGACGGTATCCGCAAACCCGAACCCAAATATATTAGATCATTGCACGATCAAGTCATGACCCTGACCCGGTTAGTTGATGATTTATATGCATTATCATTATCTGATAGTGGTGTGCTTATCGATACGTCACAGAAAGTCGATATCACTAATATCATCAATAATATTGCCAATCAAAATGAAGTCCGTTTAGCCGACAAAAAAATTGCAATACAGCGCTTATACGATCGCAACCAATGCACGTTATTACACGCCGATGCCAAATCATTAGCCCAGCTAATTGGTAATTTATTTGAAAACAGTTATCGCTATACCAATCCAGTAGGCCAGATACACATCAACCTGCAACAGACTCACGACTCCGTGTTATTAACCATTGAAGACAGCGCGCCTGGTGTGCCGGACGAAGCCTTACCGAAACTGTTTGACCGCTTATATCGGGTCGATAAATCTCGCAGTCGTGCCTATGGCGGTTCCGGTTTGGGTTTATCTATTTGTGAAAACATCGTCAAGATGCATAATGGTCATATCAGTGCCCAGCATTCCGCACTTGGCGGCTTAAAAATAACGATATCACTTCCGATTAAGGACAATTAATCCATGACTCCGTTAGTAAAAACAATACTCGTGGTTGAAGATGAACCATCACTGGCCATCGTGTTATGTGAATACCTTGCCCAAGCAGGATTTCAAACCCACATCATTGATAATGGCCTTGAAGTAATTGACTGGGTAAAACAGCACAAACCAGATCTGCTTATTTTAGATTTAATGTTGCCCTACCGTGATGGTCTCGATATCTATCGTGAATTGCGCACCTTCAGCCAAATACCCGTCGTGATGGCCACTGCGCGTGTCGATGAAATTGATCGTTTATTAGGACTTGAACTCGGCGCGGATGACTATATCTGCAAACCATATAGCCCACGTGAAGTCGTTGCTCGCATCAAAAATGTATTACGCCGAACTGCCGAAGTAGCAGCACCGTCAACACCACATGGCCTAGTGATTAATGATGAGCAAATGAAAGCCACGTTCGACAATCATGAGCTAACGTTAACACCCGCAGAATTTCGTCTGTTAAGCTTTTTTAATCAACATTCAGGTCAAGTATTTAACCGAGACCAGCTGATGCAAAAAATTTATGCGGACCATCGCTTAGTCACCGACCGTACCATTGATAGTCACATCAAAAACTTACGTAAAAAATTACAAGATGCAGCACCGGACAATGAATACATCAAATCCATTTATGGGGTTGGCTACCGCTTTACGCTGTAGTTTTCTTCGTTTTTTGAACATGATGCTTAATCTCCACATTTTCTCCACATTTTATCCATAATGCCTGCGCATTTGTTGCTTATAGTTACCCCATCAACAGATTAACTCACGGAGAGTTAATCTTGTTTAAGCCTAACAACAAGCAACAAGTGAGATCATGATGAAAAAGACATTCTTTATTACCGCCGCCTTATTAACAGCGATGACTACCACGACGTTTGCTTATGCAGACAATGACAACAAACAACGCAATCATGTGTCTTTTGAACAAATGGACACCAACCAAGATGGTCAAGTATCTAAAGACGAAGCAACAGGACGTCTCGCCGAACACTTTGAAAAATTAGATAGCGACAATGACGGCTTCGTTAGCAAAGCAGATTTACCAAACAAAGGTAAACACCATAAAGGTGAAAAATTTGCAGCAATGGACACCAACAACGATGGCAAGATTTCAAAAGATGAAGCCACAGGCCGTTTAGCTGAAAACTTTGATAAACTAGATACTGATAACGACGGTTTTATTACCAAAGCTGACATGCCAAACAAAGGTAAACATCATAAAGGTAAAAACCACAAAGGCATGATGTTCAAAAAAATGGACACCAACAATGACGGTAAAATTTCAAAACAAGAAATGAACGACCACTTTGATAAATTAGATTCAAACGGTGACGGTTTCATTACTAAAGAAGATATGAAAGCGCAATATAACAAACGTTAATTAACTGAAAACCATAATCACTCAATCCCAAAAATGCCTGTTAGTTTTCGCTAACAGGCATTTTTTATTAACCGATCACCTGTTTTTTAACCAAGAAGTATAACTTTAGTGTTAACTAGATCATGTTTATTCGTGTAAAAGCTCCTTTTAACTATCTGAATTACATAAGATGAAGCTAACCTATAAATGTGACCTAGCTAACAAACTAAGTGTGAGTGATTTATGTCGAAACCTTATCCCCTTGGTGCAAACTTGCAGCCTGCGAACAGCTTAAAACCACAAGGCTGTAACTTTGCGATATATGCACCGGATTGCGCCAATTTGCAGCTAGTCTTATTTAATGGCAAGACCCAATGCAGTTACACCATCGACAACAAATATGCCGATGTGCATCATATTTTCATTGCCGGCATTAGCGCGGGACAAGAATATGGTTTCTCAAGTAATATAGACGGTCAAGACTGGCTACTACTCGACCCCTATGCCAAAGCGATCAGCAAAGCGCCTTATTATGAACCGCCTTACAGTGCCGAAAAAAGTTGGCATCTAGCCAAAGCGCTCGTCACCGATAATGCCTTTGATTGGCAAAATGTACCCCAGCCTGATGTACCGCTGGCTGAAACAATTTTATTAGAAACCCATGCCAAAGGCTTTAGCAAATTAAACCCGGCGATCACTTCAGCTGCGCCAGGTAGCTATCAAGCATTATCAGACCCTGCCAATATCACCCTATTAAAACAACAAGGTATTACCAGCGTACAGCTCCTACCAGTTGCTGTGTGCATGCACGAACCGCACTTATTAAATCAACAAGGGGTGAATTTTTGGGGTTACAGTACCCTTGCTTTCATGGCACCCGATCCGCGCTATGCGACGGTTGATGCGGTCACCGAATTAAAAACTGCAATCAGAGAATTACATAAAAACGGCATCGAAGTTATTTTAGATGTGGTCTTTAACCATACCGCAGAAGGTGGACAAGATGGACCAACCTTCAATTTAAAAGCACTCGACCATCGTTATTACTTGCGTGATGAAAACGGTCTACGTAACTACACTGGTTGCGGCAATAGCTTGGACTTAACCCATCAAGCCAGTCTTAATTTAGTTATGGACAGCTTGCGCTATTGGGTAAGTGAATATCATATTGACGGTTTCCGCTTTGATTTAGCCGCTACATTAGGCCGTAACGGCGATCGCTTCAATCAACAAGCACCGTTCTTCCACGCTGTTGCGCAAGATCCGATTTTACAACCGACCAAACTTATCGCTGAACCTTGGGATATTGGCCCTGATGGTTATCAGTTGGGTTATTTCCCAGATGGTTGGAACGAATGTAACGATAAATTCCGCGATACTGTGCGCAGCTTTTGGCGTGGCGATCACGGGTACTTAAAAGATTTTGCCACCCGTATCATGGGCTCTCGTCACTTCTTTAGTGGTGGACGCTGGCCACACAAACTCCCCGTTAATTACATCGCTTATCATGATGGTTTTACCCTGCAAGACTTAGTGTCTTACAACGATAAACACAACGGTGCCAATGGTGAAAATAATCGCGACGGTCATGGCGATAACCGCTCGTACAATTGCGGCGTTGAAGGTGTTACCGATGATGTCGAGATTATCGCCTTTCGTGAAAAGCAAAAACGTAATTTGATCACGACTCTGCTGTTTAGTTTTGGTATTCCACATCTTTTGGCTGCCGATACCGTGTCTCATACCCAGGGCGGTAACAACAACGCCTACTGTCAGGATAATGAGATAAGTTGGTTAAATTGGCAAATGGACGACGCTAAACAAGAATTTCAAGACTGGTTAAGCAAGATGATCGCAGCGCGTAAACAATACATGCTGCCGTTCATTGCCGCGTTTACTGGCGATGGTCGTAATGATCACCGTATCAGTTGGTACTGCAGTAATGGCGAAGTGATGCAACAACATGACTGGGAGAATCAAAGTTGTTTAGGCCTACACCTCGGGCTTGATACCAATGGCGATGAGTTATTGTTGTTATTCAACCAAATAGATACGCCTGTCGACTTTAAACTGCCGCAAGTACCGCCAATTTGGCACCGTGTTTGTGATACCAGTTCAATGCACCTTGCGCCACTGAATGTAAACGCCCACTATCAACTAGCTGCTCGTTCAATGGTGATCTTACAGCGCAGGGGCACTTGTGTTACTGCCAGTGCTATTACGACGAGTACTGTCGATACTGTCTAAAGCACTGACGCGTTTAATTTCTTGGGGGCTGAAATAAGCCTCTCGTAATTGCGCGATTTCAAGCTGTTGTTGCTCACTGTCGCTATTATCATCAGGCGCGTTATGGGTAATAACAGTCAACTCTTTTCGATATTCAGCTAACTTTATTTGCCACTGCTGACGCTTCTCATCTAATACAGCTAAACGGTCTGCCACTTCGGGTGAAAATGATTGTTGGGTAAAATCTTGTAGTTCAGCCTGACTCGCCCCTTGTGCTTGTAAGGCCTGATACTGCTGACGATATTGATTGAGTTGATTAGCATTGTGCTGTTGCGTCAATAACCATGTTGGCGCGGTGGTATCTAACGCCGCTTTCGCAGCCTGTTTTTCAGCGCTATTGAATGACACATTTTTATTAATCGTAGCCAAACTTAACATGTAAGCTTCGTACTCATCAGCTTGACCAAAAAAAGCGACAATAACATCATCATCTAAATAGCTAGCGCGCGCATCAAGAACCATCTCACGCACTTGAATGACATTGTCTAACGCATATTCACCGCTATTTTCGCCATCAATACTCTGCTCAAATTGCTGTTTGATCGCAGTCACTTCATTTAAATATTGTAGATAACCCGAAAGTATATCCATACCTTGGGTCAACGCTGGTTCAGTAAGTTGTAATTTGAGGCTATGTTGAATACGAGTAACGATAATATCTAAACTTTCCTCGCCCATGGCAGAGAGATAAAAATCAAATAGATGCTGAATTTTTTTGTTAATAACCAATTCACCAAACTCATTCACATCCAGTGTCAATGGCAACGGCGAACCTAATAATGAGCTAGGCAATAACAACGGCACAGCTTGTTGTTCAATATTTTTAGCAAGCACGTTATCACCCCGATTAACTAAGGCATCGATGGCTTCAGGCGCTAATGGGTAACTCGCCTGCTGCGTAGATTTTGCTGCAATACTATGCACAATACTATGCGCATCCGCTTGCACATCCTCTTGCAAATAGCCTTGCGAAAAAAATAGCGTGCCCCCAACAAGCGCAATAACCGACGATAATCCAACGACAATAAGCGGACTTGATTTCAATGACATGGCCAGACTCCATCTAACGCGGTTGTGTAGATAGCTAATCATGATGAATAGCTATCTACTTTAAATAACTAATTACAGTCCAGCGCTCGTTAACCGCTTCGCATGTGCGGCATATAAAGGTAATGGGCTAGTACTGCCTAGGCCACGTAAACCAAACATGCCATTAATTTCATCGGCGTGATTCATGGTGTAATCATCACGGATAACTTTACCTAAATGCGTTGAACAACGACCCACAACACCATCATTCGCTTCATCTATCGTCAGGTAAGTCACCGCCAGTAAACCATCGGCAAGATCCAAGACATTAGAGTTAAGCACGGGGTTATAGGTACCGCCCCATGAGTAATAAGCAACGTCATTCACTTTATGATCGCCGTCATTGACTGAATAATCATAAACCCAATTTGGCCACCACCACGAACCCGCGTTATAACTCGGCGTGGCTTTACACTCACCTTGTCTTAAACCTTCAGGATATTTGGTATTGAAAATAGCCGCATCTTTAGAGTTCAAGGCTTCCAGCGAACCCATCGCATTTACTGCGTTATCATTATTACCAGTAGCAACCGCGAGTAAACTCGCAACCGCATTACCAATCGCCATTGCCGGGCCTTCTAATGGTGAATCTTTAATGACATCGGCAGTACCAGAACCTCGATGCGGAGAACCTACTGACGTAACTGACGCGATCAACTCAGGTCGAACCGAGGCCACGTAGCGTGAATCAATCCCGCCTTGAGAGTGGCCAATTAAATTAAACTTCTCAGCCCCCGTCACCGCACTCAGCTGTTCTAAATAACTCAGCAACTGCTCGCCACGGACTTCACTGGTATCATAACCACTGACTTGTGGTGTATATACATCTGTCGCGCCAACATCGGCTAACGCACCTTTTACACCATAAAAATAATCTGCTAACACACTATCAAACCCAGCTAAGCCATGAACTAATACCACCGGATATTTAGTTTTTCCCGAAGTATCTGCATGCACAGGTGCCACGATGAAGCACAAGGTTCCAACCAAGACAGAGAGTAAAGTCCGCGTTTTCTTTAACATAGCTAATCCTTTATTTTTGAGTTATCGAAAAATGCGCACCCGTTAGTGACTACCTGTCCCGTTTGAGTGCAGGAAAAGTTATAACGTAAAAAAACAACAGGTACAACCAGACGAATCAGACTAGTGCCATTGATTAAATTAAGATGAGTAAAAGGTTTTTTTGACTAGATTTATATAATTTAGCGGTGTAATGATAAATAATGGTGATAAATAATAAACATAAATCGCTGATAAGCAATTAGCCACTTCGCGCTAGGATATCACCTTAGTATTTTTAACCATGATTATAAGTGTTTGTTGATTAATAATATTCTTGTGAAATACTGCTTTAAAATTAAATTCAATTTTTTATAAACGTTTTTATACTTATCAGACCTAGATCATACTTAGGCATGAGAAAATTTATCAGTAGATACAAAAAAACCAGCAATCTGATTGCTGGTTTAAAATGATAAGCCACTTTAACGGGTGATAACACTCGTTAAAGTGGTCTGATTAATCATAATCATTTAATCGAATATCAATGTTTATTGATATCATCCCACATGCCGAGTACCAGCGCTTGTTTCTGAGGGGTGAGCTCATTAGCAACAAGTGCGTCTCGTAAGCTGTGCACGACTTGAAATTTAATGTCGTGGGGATAAATTTTACCTATATTTTCGCACTTCGCCGTAGCAAAAGTGACGTGGCCGTGTAAATATTCGGCCGCAAATAGTTGATCCGACGTTCCTTGTTCTACAAATCCATCAAGCTTTTCCATTAGCTTGCTTTGATAAGTAGGTTTAGACAATGATTAATCCTCAAATTCTGGGTTGGCGACACGATACATGATGTAATCACGATAACCTGTGGTTACACGAATAAAACCTGCTAATGCTTGGTCTAATTCAACATCCCCCGTATCTACGATTAAGGGACGTCCTGCTAATGCTGACAACTTAGTTTTGGTTGCCAACACAATTATATTTTCTTTGCCGATTTGTTTAATCAACTGCGGCGACAGTTGTTGATTCCCACGACCAAAAATATGCCCCTGGCCACCGATTAAGGTGATCACTAATTTACAGGGCTTACCTTCTGTCAACGCGATTAACTGCGCTGCCGTTTGGTCTGCAGCAATCAATGCATGCTGATGCACAACATCAACACCTAATAAGGTATTATCCAGTCCCAGTTCAGCCATGGTGAATGCCACTGTTGACCCAGACCCCATAATATAATATTCATCTTCCATATCTGCCATGACATCGGCAGCTATGTCGGTAAGCACTAATTCATCTGATTCAATCCCGCCCATTTTTACGCTTTGTACATAACGTAAATCGCTCGGTACCATCATCTCGCCATAGCGCTTTGCTTTAACTGTACCTTGACGAAATGCAACTTCATCAATATCCATCACGTCGGCATCAGCCAAGGTAACCAGTTCGCCTAAAATTAATCGACGTACGACACAACCGGCTGCTTTTGGTGTAACACCATAAACGCCGGAATGGATCTTGCACCCTGCTGGCACACCTAATACCGGTACGACATCATTGATCGTCGCGCAAATATTACGTGCAGTGCCATCACCACCAGCAAACAATAACAAATCTATATCTTGTGCTAATAATGCTTCAACCGCAGCATAAGTATCTTGCTCAGTGGTCATGTCATTAACTGGTCGATAAGCCACTGTCACATTAAGGCCAAGTTCTAAACTACAGCGCTCGCCCATTTCACCACCCGCGGTCACCACAGTAAAACGCTGGGCAAGATCAGCAAACTGACCTAATGCTTGTAACATACGATTATTGGCTTGCGGAATAGCACCTAAACTCAATGCTTGCTGGGCAACATTATCACTGCCTTTTAATGCGACACTGCCACCAACACCTGCAACTGGATTAACAATAACGCCCAGTTTAAACGGCTTCACGTTCATACATACCTCGATAATCAAAATCTGCCAATACCAACGGTTTTGTATTGTAAAATGCTTGTAGTGCCGTCACTAACGCTTGCGTTCTCGCTGATAAACCGTTTTCTAAATATAAGCGTACTTGATCGTGGATCTTGTGCTGAAAAGCCAATCGGTCAATGACAATATCAGCCAAATTGTCGGCACTAACGCGAAATTGAAATCCCGCGGCAACACAAATAATCCATTCAATCGCCTGCGGTACAATCTCGACTTTTTCAAATTCTGCTTGCTGCTGCGCATTACGCCCATCATCAATATACCAGTAACCAAAATCAACCAATTGGTGGCGCGCTAATCCCGCGACTAACCAATGCGAAATTTCATGCAAACCACTGGCAAAAAAACCGTGGGCAAAAATAATACGGTGATATTCACAACTGACATATTGTTCAAAGTCAGTATGCGCCGGCATGTAAATCGGCTCGTCACCGCCTTTGACTAATTGGGTATTAAATTCGTTTGCAAACGTGTGGTTAAAAACAGCAATCAAATCTTGATATTTATGTTGCTGCTCATCGCCTACGTCATTTGCTAATAAATCGCTTGTTAATAAGTCTTTTAAATCGTCTTGCATACTGCGCCTAGCTAATCTGTTAATTACTGAGCACTATTTAATGAGCAGGATTATACCCCTATGGTAGTGGTATGTCCGCTACTATATCGCACTCAAATCGGTAATTTTCGCTAGTAGAATACTCCTTTACGCGATATTAATCTAATACTGTCGCCGAACTTAATGCCACAGTACCTACGCGCCCAGCAGTACCCCAACTAGCTTCAGCCGTGAGCAACAACTGGTTATCGCCTTGCCAGAGAATACTTTCCCATTGTCCGTGAGGAGCAAGATTAAAGCGTTTTGCCATATCCCAATTCAAGTCTTTGTTGTTAATAGGCACAATCCAAATAAAAGGATGTTTGTAAAATAAGCTACTATCATAACCAAGCAGTACCAGTTGCTTGGTGTCCGCATTATAATCTGCCGCCGTGATCAAACCATCGACATCCAATGTTTGCGCGGGGATCACTTCAATAATACTGTCATTTTCTGCACTGTTACTAATTTCGACTAAGTCCATTCGATACAAGCGACTGTTTAAATCATTCCAGTTTTTACTTAATACCCATAACTCTTGCTCAACCACCGCTGCGGCTTCACAATCATAATCATGCATATAACTGGTTAGCTCTTCTTCAGGTTTATCCGCCATTGAAAAACGCGCGGTATTAACCGCAGCAATGGTCTCGCCATCCTCAGCTTGTATTAACGTGTCAGTATCAACATTGATAATCGTGCGGCTGTCACGGGTACCATGATTATTACCGCAGTCCATGATGAACAGGTTACCAGCGTCTTGCGCTAACGATTCCCAGTCCTTACTGATCACATCGTCAATGTGTATCTGTTTAATAACTTGACCCGTTTTTTCATCTATTTGATATAGATTGGCATCGTCACCGCTATCATTCGTCGTCCATGTTTGACCATTAAACTGTGCGAGAGAAGAACTTTCTTTTACGCGATCTTGCAATGAGGTTTGTATCTGAATATCCAGTACAGGATAGTTCTGCAGTGGTCTTGACCAATAAAAATGGCCGCTAATCCCTGCAACGATTAAAATTATAAGAAACCGAAATAGTCTTTTTATTATTTTTTTAAACATCCTAACCCTAAATAATTTAATTTATCCATCACCATCTAATGATAGATCTATACCAGAACTATCATTAGAAACAAGCCACTTATTATAAAAAGTTAGCAATAAAGGTCATATCACCGATGTAGTCAACTAGATTAATTTGGTTTTTTGGACACAAAAAAGCCGACAAATGTCGGCTTAATAAAATAAATATTGTGGTTATGATTTTACGTGAGCAATCGCTTCAACTTCGACTTTTACCCCTAACGGTAAATCTTTAACTGCAAAGCAGCTGCGCGCCGGACAATCAGTATTGAAAAAGCTTTGGTAAACTTCATTGAACTGCGCAAAATCGCTGATATCAGCAAGGAAACAAGTCGTTTTTAACACCGTACTCAGATCGCCGCCACCAGCAAGCAGAACCTGATTTAGGTTTTCTAACGACTGTTTACTCTGCTCAACAATACCACCAGCAACCACGGCGCCAGTTACTTTACTGACCGGTAGTTGACCTGAGGTAAAAATTAGCCCAGCAAAGGCTGTGCCATGTGAGAAAGGGCCGATAGCTGCTGGTACTTGTTCTGAATGAATAATTGTTTTCATAATATCCTGACTATTTTATTAACACTGCGATTAACAATGTTTTATTAACATTTTTATCAAAAGTGTTTTATTAACATGTATTTAATAAAAATTATTTAATGATGATCTATACGTTTTAAACCCCTTGCCTCACAAGGAAACAAGGGAATCTATCGAACTGAGTCGTTAAGCTTCAATACGCTGAAATCCAGCAATCAGATCTTCAATTAAATCATCGGCATCTTCTAAACCTATGTGCAAGCGAATCAAGGTACCGGAGAAATCAACACCGCCGGCAGGACGAATAGCATCAAGTTCCTCTGGCTGATTAGCGAGAACCAAAGACTCATAGCCGCCCCACGAATAAGCCATACTGAAGTGTTTAAAGTTATCTAAGTATGCTGCCACTTGCTCATCAGATAAACGCTGTTTCAGGATGAATGAGAATAAGCCGTTACAACCGTTAAAGTCACGCTTATAAAATTCATGGCCTTTACAGCTTGGTAATTCCGGATGATTAACACGTTCTACTTCTGGTCGCTCACTTAACCAGTTAGCAATCTTAATACTGCTTTGTTGATGTTGCTTCAAACGAACACCCATAGTGCGAAGGCCGCGAGACGCTACATAAGCAGTATCTGCATCAACCATTTGTCCCATGAGGTATGAACGTTCGCGAAGACGGTCCCAACAGCGTGCATTAGAAACAGCAGTACCTAACATAGCATCGGAATGACCAACAATATATTTAGTACCCGCTTGAATCGAGATATCAATATCATGCTCAAGGGCTTTAAATAAGATACCCGCAGCCCAAGTATTATCAATCATGATAATAATCTCAGGATTAACACCACGGATAGCGTTAACCATAGACGGAATATCTTGCACTTCCATCGTCACTGAGCTTGGTGATTCCAAGAACACCACTTTAGTCGTCGGTTCAATCAATTCAGCAATCTCAGCGCCAATCATTGGATTGTAGTAAGTCGTGCTGATATTTAAATCTTTTAGGATGATGTTACAAAAATCTTGTGTCGGCTCATAAGCTGCGCCAGTCATCAATACATGATCACCCGCTTCAACAAACGCTAAAATAGAATTCGTCACCGCTGCAGCACCACATGGATACAATGCACAACCAGCACCGCCTTCCAATTCAACCATCGCTTCTTGCAGAGAGAAGTGCGTGATGGTGCCACGACGTCCATAGAACAACTCGCCTTTAGCACGATTAGCGGTCGCAAATTTCTTCGCTTTTACAGAATCAAATACCAAAGATGAAGCGCGTTGGATAACAGGGTTAACAGAGCCTTGTCCGAATTTTTTTGAACGACCAGCCGTTACTAATAATGTACTCATTTTATCTGTAGACATAATAATTCTCTTCTTAAGCTTGTTGTAAGTTGGTTTGAGATTGAGCTTCTGTTTTTTCGCCACGTTTCATGAAGCGTTCTACAATTTGTGTTGCGTTTAAGTCATTAACAACGTTAAGCATGGTTGCTGGTGCGTCGGTAATGGCGCCAATAACAACTAGGATTGGGATACATTCAATTGGCAAACCCAGTGAGGTAACAATGAATATCTCACCTAAGAATGCGCCACCAGGTACACCACCGACAATGATTGCCGATAATACTGAAATAACGATAGTGATGAAAAACACTTCAGGGGTAAATTCAAGACCTAGCACAGCGTAGATGAATACAATTTTCAGTGCCGCAATCATCGCCACACCACCTTTATTAAGGTTCGCTAGTAGTGGTAAACAAATATCGACGATGTCATCTTTGATGCCCATTTTTTTCGCTGCACGAATGTTTACTGGTAGTGTACCTAATGAAGAACAAGTACCTAAAGCGGTAGCTGACGGTTCAAAGGCATTTTTCCAGAAAGCGCGTACTGCGTTAGTACCACCGCCAATCCATGAATAAAAGGTAGAGCCAAGCACAAAGTAAATAGCTGTAGCAGCAAAGAATAAACCAATCGCTCGAGCAAAAGTCACTAACAGCTCAGGATCTTGACTCGCCATTGTTGATGCGAAATAAGCACCAAGACCAACTGGCGCACCAACCATGATGATAGAAACCACTTTCATGATAACTTCGTTTAGGCTGTTAAGCAGATCCGCGATTTTCTTACCGCTTTCACCTGATTGACCAATCGCAATACCAGCGATAATCGACATAACAATAAGGGCGAGGATATTAGACTTCGAGAGCAGGCCAACAAAGTCATTGGTTGTTAGCATACTTGCGAAGTCAATTTTACCTGCTTCTGCTGTAAAGTCCTGAGCCAATTCAAGGGTTACACCTTGTGCTGGATCGAAGATAGATGCGAGACCAACAATGCTTACAGCAGGGATAATTGCCATCATGATTGAAACAACTAGAATAATACCGAGCATTTTACCTAGCTTCTTCAAATCAGTCATACTGGCAATCGATGACATAACACTGACACTAACTAGCGGTACAATAATCATGAATAGCAGGTTTAAAAATATCTGACCAATTGGTTTTAGCGTCAGTGCGAAATCGGGTAAATAAATACCGATTGCCCCACCGATGACTAAAGCGGTTAATAGTATGATTGATGATTTATAAGGTTCTAACTTTTTCCACATTGTCATAATTCCATAATTTTTAATGATACCGTCGAGCCGTTACACTGCATGTAATAGCTCATGCTTAATTATTTTTCATTTATTTTAAGTAGCGATATAAAGTCTGTTCTGAAATATCCAACATTTTGGACACCTTCTGCACATTTCCTTTGATGGTAAATAATCCTGACTTCTCAACCGTTTTAACAAATTCATTTTTTTCAGGTAAACTTAATCGTGATAACACCGTTAGATTTAACTCATTTTTAGCCTGCTCTATAATGCTATTACTGACGTCCTCTATAGAGTTATAGAAATTCTCATCCCGAGCCTCTGCGACTTCATGATCAGGGATGCTTGCTTTAAGCATATCAATGGCACTTTTAACGTTACTGTCATCAATATTTAAGCAGAGCATGTATTCAGGTTTATTGTTTTTAAAAATCATCAAGGTTGATGAACGTAGCGCTGCACCATTGCCAGCACGCCCCCGATAATTCAATAAAAATGGTTCTTTGTTGCCTTGTTCTGTATTTCCTTGTTCGATACTTTTTATTTGTTTTAATGCTAAGTCAGTAGCTGGAGAACCTATTTGTCTCCCGGTAATATGGCCATTTTCAATTGCCACTATCGACTTTGATACATCACTTAAATCATGTATTACAATTTCACAATGAGTACCGATAACACCTGCGATAAACTTTATCAGCACACTAAAATCTATTTCAATTTTCATTTATCTTGCCCTCCAGACTATGGTGAGAAGTATACCTTTGGGGGTATTAATAAATGTGATCGCTAAGAGATTTTTATCGTGATAATAATTTTTTAGCACGACAATTCCTCACTGCAACATGAAATAAATTCAAGTTAATAAATTTAAGGTGAAATAAATTCAATTAAATGCAGGTTTGTTGATCTTGAGATATTGACGTTAGCGCAATAACACATTCTTACGACGCTGGCATGAAAATGCCATTGATGCAGGGAAAGCACAGCTCTCAGGAGTCTTACGAACCGTTGCTCAAGGAATAAGGAAAAATAAGTAGGTTATAAATATAGGTAATGTCGTCATTCTAGATATTTAAAAATAAATACCTGCAATGTCATCCGTAACTTCCAATACATAAAAGTTAAGCGTACACTTGTACGCCTAACTGGTAAGACAGCTTAACGATAGGATAATGTATGTCACAGAGTGCTACATCGATAACAAGTGCCACACCAATAATAGCGGCGGCAGGCACCATTGCCGCACCTTATAGCGTAAAAGAAGAAGCGGCAAATACTTGGTCGCATGTGATTGGTGCCTTACTGAGTATTGCTGCGCTTATCGCATTATTAGTACCCTCGATACAACAAGCAGATCCTTGGCGCATTACCAGCTTTAGTATTTATGGTATTTCGATGTTTTTATTATTTTTTGCATCAAGTGCTTATCATTATGCGACGAATCCTGCGACGAAAGCGAAATTAAAAACACTCGACCATTGTGCGATTTTCTTGCTGATCGCTGGAACTTATACGCCATTACTCTTGATTGAACTACGCGGTACACTCGGCTGGAGCATCTTTGCAATTGTTTGGTCAATGGCAATCTTTGGCATCATCGCCAAACTCTATTGGGCTGAACGCTTTAAAAAAGTATCGTTATTTTTCTATCTTATTATGGGTTGGCTAATTGTCTTTGCTGGCGATGAGTTATTAGGTAAGTTAGAGACTGGCGCGCTGTACTGGCTGTTTGCTGGCGGGCTTGCTTATTCAGTTGGTGCAATTTTTTATGCCAATAAACGCATTCCGTATAACCACGCTATTTGGCATATATTTGTATTACTTGGTAGTGCTTGTCATTTTGTGACAATTTATCTTTATGTACTGCCACTGGCATAGCAGTAGCACAGTGTCTGCTTAATCTAGCTTAGATATATGTTTCATAAATTCTAAGCCTGGTGCTAACGTAATGCGCCAAGAGACACCGACGGCATTATTATATCTTGGATAAAACGCGGCTAAAGTATCAAGCAAAGTGTCGATAAATACATCATATAAAGTCGAATCTATTTTCAACTGGTCTTTATGCAGACAAGCGATATCAACAAAATGCTTACGTGCTCTTTTCGTAACAAAAAAATTCACCATATACGCGACCGATTTTCTTAGCATTAACTTTTGATTTTCCATATCAGTATGTCGAAATGCTTGGGCGATTTCCGGTGACGCTGCAATAAATTTTGTATAGAAAGCATCATAAAAATCATCCTCACTGTTCAGGACAAATTCATAGCTGTCATTGAATAGTGCATTAAAGTCGATATCCATAATAATTATCATCCCTGTGCGTCATGTTATCAAAGTTTATTTTTATAAACATATACCTAATAACAATAGCACAACAACAAAAACGTAAATGAATTCATATCAAAATTTTAGCGGATCAATCACACTATTTAGAAGACGCTTAAATACATAAAATATAATCAATTAACTAAACTAATGGCTATATCACAGCTTGCCATTACCCGTTTAATTTCAGGGATACACGAACCACAGCCCGTCCCCGCTTTACTGCAGCCACCAACAGCTTCAACCGTATCGGCACCTGCTTTAACGGCTTCAATAATGGCGTATTCGGTCACTTGGTGACACGCACATATCATCCGACTTGGCGGTGTTTCAGCTTCCCCTTTAAGGGTGGCACGTAAACCCGCCTCAGGCATTAACAAGGTTAAGCTGGCTAACCAAGAGTCATCATCAACATCGTTAGCGGGTGTCACCATTAAACTAATATCAAGGTTGTCCTGAAAGCTCATCGCAAAACGGTATTTCTGCTCGGCGGCATTATCATAATCAACTTGTTTGGTCATATAGCTATTATGCAAAGCTAATTTTAATTGCTGGAAGAACACAGCTGGCTCAGCAACACTGGCCAAGTAATATAAAAACCCTTGCTCTAAGCGACGCTCAATCCAGTAATCCACCATAGGTAGTATCTTCGCAACTTGCAGACGACGTTGACTCCAGAGCGCTGCACGAGATGAATGTGACCATGCACTGACACTCACAGGGGTATATTTGTTTTCCGGTTGTCCTGATAGCGGATCGGTATGCGCCGCCACTAAGCTAGATATCGCCCCCGCACTGGCGTTTTCACGACTCCAGTGAATAGGTAAAAATAACTCTCCAGGGTTTTGACTCACCGTCGCATGTGCACGGACTAATAACTTACCTTGCACACTTTCGACCGCGACTAAACTGCCGTCGGCAATGCCACGCTCACTTAGATCTTGTGGGTTAATCGACAGTAAAGGCTCTGGCATATGGCCATTAAGCTTAGTCGCTAATCCTGTGCGGCTCATGCTGTGCCACTGGTCGCGGTTACGACCGGTATTTAAAATCATCGGGTAATCTTGACAGACTTCACTGGCTGCCGATTTTTGATACATCGGAATAAACTGGGCACGACCAGACGGCGTTGAAAAATGGCCATCGGTGAATAACCGAGCTTGTGACTTACCATCGTGAATCGGCCACTGCAGCGGTTGATGTTGTTGGTAATCTTGTTCCGCTAATACCGCAATATCAAGACCACGCGGTAAGCTATCTTGTTTAAAGCCTGTCATCTTGGCATATTCTGCAAACACGTCGGCCTCAGATTCAAAACTAAAGTCTTTAGTAAACCCCATCCGTTTAGCCACTTCAGCTAATAACCACCAATCGGCTTTTGCTTCACCGGCACTTGGTAAGAAACCACGTTGACGCGATATACAACGCTCAGAATTGGTCACAGTACCGGTTTTTTCACCCCAGCCTTGCGCGGGCAACAATACATCCGCACACGCAATGGTATCTGACTTGGCCATACAATCTGACACAACCACCAGCGGACAATTTAATAACGCCTGCTGAATTTTATCTGAATCAGGCAAGCTCACCACTGGATTGGTACCCATGATCCAAATCGCTTTGATCTTACCTTGGTGCACTTGGTCAAACATGTCGATCGCTTTGGCACCGGTATTTGTCGCCAGTTTATCGGTATGCCAAAACTCACTCACCAGCGCGTGACTCTCAGGGGTAAAGTCCATATGCGCGGCTAACATACTCGCTAGTCCCCCTACTTCACGACCACCCATCGCATTAGGCTGACCGGTCACCGAAAATGGGCTAGCACCCGGTTTACCCACTCGACCTGTTGCTAAGTGGCAGTTAATAATGGCATTTACTTTGTTAGTACCACTGGTTGACTGATTCACCCCTTGGCTAAATAACGTCAGGGTTTTATCAATATCGGTAAAACGACGGAAAAAGGCTAACATGGTATCGAGTTCTAGATTACAGAATTCAGCCAGCTCAACCCAGCTTGGTGTCGATTGATAAGCCGATTTAAGTGCGTCTTCAAATCCTTCGGTATGCTGGGCGATATAACTCAGATCACACGCGTTCTCCTGATCAAGGAACTCCAACAGACCATTATAAAGCGCGACATCAGTACCCGGTCGAATCGCTAAATGCAGATCAGTAATATCACACGTATCAGTTCGACGTGGATCTATCACGGTAATTTTTAAATTTGGGTTGGCCATTTTCGCCTGTTTAATACGGCGGAATAAAATAGGATGACACCAAGCCAAATTCGAACCGACTAAACAGATATGCTCGGCGGCTTCAATATCGGCATAACACGCCGGGACTGCATCTTCACCAAAGGCACGCTTATGGGCTACAACGGCAGACGACATACACAGACGTGAGTTAGAATCGATATTACTGCTGCCGATGAAGCCTTTCATCAATTTGTTGGCAATGTAGTAATCTTCAGTGAGTAGCTGCCCTGATACATAAAACGCCACGGCGTCTGGGCCATGCTCGGCGATCACCTTATTAAATGAAGATGCAATATAGCTTAATGTGGTTTCCATGCTCTGCGCTTGGCCGCGAATATAACATTCGGTAAGACGTCCTTCTGGGACTAGGGTATCGGCTAGCGTTAATCCTTTAGAACAAAGATTACCTAAATTTGTTGGGTGTGATTCATCACCCCGAATTGTCACTGAATTATCTTGATTTACTTGCGCTTCGACACCGCAACCGGTACCGCAATAAGGACATGTTGTTTTAACCCACTTGGGTTGTTGCTTTAACTTCTGCATATAGTCATCCTTGTTTACGCATATTCAATACGATAGATAAAGCAAAAATCCAGCCAAGTCTGATATTTAAGAGAAGTAAGCGGTGATTATAGGATAAGTGTATTAAAAGGGGTTGGTATACGGATTAAAAACCATCGGAGCTAAGTGATATGCCGAGCACAAAGCGCGATTGTAGTGCTTAGATATAATTAACGCACCATTTCGGTGCGAAAATCATGATGAGAAGCGAGATGATGTTCAGCTTAAGAACTGATTAAATGACAGCTTTAACCTACTTGCTTACCGCTAAATAAGCACCAGCTGCAATCATAATACTGCCTGCACCGCGGTTTAATCGTTGGTGCGCCACCGGTGTTTTGAGCATCCCCGCCATGCGACTTGCGCCAAACGCAATGAGCATTAACCCAGACATCAAAGCAAGCGATGATAAGACTGATACTAATGCGATATCTTGCGCGGTTAATACGGTCAAATCGATAAACGTTGGCAAAAATGAAATATAAAACAGGATCACTTTAGGATTAGAGGCTGAAATCAAAAAGCCTTGTGTGAAACTCGCTAGGCTGGCTTTCTCTTTGTGCGCGGTTGTTTCAGCTTCAATGTCACTCTTAATCTGTGGTAATGCTTTAATCATTTTATAGCCGAGATAAATCAGATAACTGGCACCTAAATAACGAATCGCAGTGAATACTTCAGACCAGTTCTCTGCAATCGTCGCAAGACCAAAACAAGCCAAAATGAGGTAAATTACATCACTGCCGATCATCCCCATTGCCAGCATGATACATTTTTTTGGTCCATCAACCATGGCACGCGCCAAGATCGCAAATACGCCAGGCCCTGGCGTTATACCAAAAATAAATATCGCGATAAAAAATGTGATTGCGGATTCCAGTGACATTTACAACTCCTGATAAAATCTTTATGTAATGAAGTATTTTATATAAACATTACGTTTCAATAATGCCGACTATACCATAGCGATTCAATCTGTATTGAGTCTATTTCACCTTCTATACTGACTACAATATCTCATAATGCCGTTGAACATTCGCCGCAGCCTTACCCCACGCTGAATTTTTCACTCTGGCTTGGTGCAGTTCAAATGCTGCCTTATTAATGAATTCTTCATACACATCGAAACGGTTAAGGTTAATCTCAGATTGAGTGACATTAAACATTAAACAACCCGGTTCATTACGTGTGAGTTCTTTATGACTGATCAATGCTTTTTTCACTGCCGATAAATCCGCTGTTGGGACAATGATAAATCCTTTTAGAATGACTTTTTTCATCTCGAGCTCCCTATACGCTTAAAAGTAAATAATCCTCAACTTAAAATATAACGTAATACCGCTTGTTGACATTGCAATGTCTGGTTTTTGCGATCTGCCTAAAACAAAAAACGGCCTCAAACATACATTTGAGGCCGTTGGCATTTTCATATTACATGATGTCGTCTTTAAAGCTTCAATTTAACAAAATTAGCTTTAAGCTAAACCATTACTTATATAAATGACGTTCTGAGTTCAAGCCTTTAATTAGACTCACACACATAATCAGTAATATAAACGTAAATGGTAACGCCGTTGTTACAACACCTGCTTGCAGAGCTTGTAGTGCTTCCGTACCACCAACCCATAACATAACACCAGCAATCGTACCTTCTACTGTCGCCCAGAAAATACGCTGTGGCACAGGTGCATCAATCTTACCGCCTGATGTGATGCTGTCGATCACAAGTGAGCCAGAATCAGATGAGGTAATAAAGAAGATCAATACCAAGATAATCGATAATACTGACAATACATCACCATACGGCATTGCATCGTATACTTGGAATAAAGACAGTGAAATGTCAGTTAAACCGTTCGCACCAAGCTCACCGACGTTATTCACAACTTGATCGATAGCAATACCACCGAACGTCGCCATCCATACCAGTGTTACGAGTGTTGGAATAAAGATAACTGCAGACAAGAACTGACGTACTGTACGACCTTTAGAAATACGCGCAATAAACATACCTACGAATGGTGACCATGAGATCCACCATGCCCAGTAGAATACAGTCCAACCGTGCATCCAAGATGTATCTTCACGACCATGTGGATTACTTAAACCAATAAAGTTTTGCACGTAAGCAGTCAAAGTCTCAGGGATTGTCACAACAATCACATCAAAACCAATAATCATGACAAAAATAAGTAGACCAATAGCAAACACCATATTGATGTTACTCAATACTTTTACGCCGCCATCAATACCACGAATAACAGAAAGGATCGCAATAAAGGTAACAAAAGCAATCACAATTAATTGCATGCCAATGCCACCTTCAGTACCAAATACATGGTTGATACCACTTGCCGCTTGTTGTGCACCTAGTCCGAGCGATGTCGCCAGACCAAATAACGTTGCCAGTACAGCTAGAATATCAACAATGTGACCAGTCCAACCCCAAGCTTTATCACCAATGATCGGATAAAATACCGAACGGATTGATAACGGCAGGCCTTTGTTATAAGCAAAGAAAGCCAAAGAAAGCGCGACGATACCGTAGATAGCCCAACCGTGAATACCCCAGTTATAAATCGTTGCAGCAAGTGCTAATGATTTTGCTTCTGCAGTTAACGGTTCAACATTAAATGGCGTTCCCCACCAGTTAGTGAAGTAAGCCGTTGGTTCCGCAACACCCCAGAACAACAGACCAATACCCATGCCGGCAGCAAATAGCATTGCCATCCAAGATAGGGTTGAGTGCTCAGCCTTTGCTTCTTTACCGCCAATACGGATTTTACCCAGTGGCGATACAATCAATACCATAGTGAATAAAACAAAGAAGTTAGTTGACCACATAAAGAAGACATCGAAGTCTGCCATGATGCTGTTACGTACGCTGTTTAATGTTTCTTTTGCGGTAACTGGGTCGACGAGGAGGAGTGCAGAGAGAAAGAGAACTATTAATCCGGCGCTAATGCCGAACACTGGGTTATGTATATCAAAGCCCCATTTTTGAACGTTATCCTGACCGACTTGGTAGTCAGTGGTTTCAATACTATATTTATTTGACGTACTATTTTTGTTTAACGAGCTATCCATAAGTTATGCTAAGCATATATCCTGCAATACTTTTTAATCGAAAAGTAAAAACGAAAGGGTCATTAGTTAAAACCATAATGAGCCAAGTGATAAAAATCGGTTGAAGAGTAGCAAAAAAAGTGACAAAACTCAATCAACCGCGGCCTGGACTTTATTAAATAGAACATAAAGTTTCTGGATATAAATATACATAAAAATATGTTTAAGATAAAAAGAGTATTATTGCACTTGACCATGAAATGTTTATATCGATAATAAAATACTATCCAAAATCGTAAGAATACTGTTCAGTTAATAATACTGATAATTCCTCATATATTAAATACTTAAATCTAGATCGCGTACAAATTTCGGCATTAAAAACTAAAGTATCAGACATAAAAAAACGGCCTCAAACATACATTTGAGGCCGTTTACATTACTCATTTTTGATTTTATAAAATACAGTTTTAATACTTATATTTTAAAAATACTTATGACTAACCATGAGTAAGTATTGGTAAACAAAGTCATTATTTATATAAATGATACTCTGAATTTAAACCTTTTATGATACTCACGCACATCACTAGCATTAACAAGGCGAAGGGTAGTCCGGTAGTTACAACACCTGCTTGTAAAGCTTGTAGCGCATCGGTACCACCAATCCAAAGCATAGTCGCCGCAATTGAACCTTGTATAACAGCCCAGAAAATACGTTGTGGAACTGGTGCATCAACCTTACCACCCGACGTAATACTGTCGACCACAAGGGAAGCAGAATCCGATGACGTAATAAAGAAGATTAATACCAATACAATTGATAATACTGACAATACATCACCATACGGCATTGCATCATATACGTGGAATAATGATAACGAAATATCAGTCAAACCATTAGTACCTAGTTCACCGACTTTATTAATCACTTGATCGATAGCAATGCCACCAAACGTCGCCATCCATATCAGTGTCACTAATGTAGGAACAAAAATCACTGCACACAAGAACTCACGTACTGTACGACCTTTAGAAATACGCGCAATGAACATACCCACGAATGGACCTAATGAAATCCACCATGCAAAATAAAATACAGTCCAACCCTGCATCCACGCTAGATCGCCACGATCATGCGGGTTACTTAAAGCAATAAAGTTATCTGCGTAAGCAACAAATGTTTCTGGAATTGTTACCATAATTACATCAAAACTAATAATCAATACAAAGATTAATAGTGCAAATGCAAACACCATATTGATATTACTCAATATTTTAACGCCGCCATTAATACCGCGCATAACGGAGAATATTGCCACTAGGGTAACAAGGACAATAACAACCAGCTGCAAGCCAAGGCCGCCTTCAGTACCAAATACATGGTTGATACCACTCGCCGCTTGCTGCGCACCTAAACCAAGTGATGTCGCTAACGAGAATAACGTCGCAAGTACCGCCAAGATATCAACAGTATGACCAGCCCAGCCCCACGTTCGATCACCAATGATCGGATAAAATACCGAACGAATAGAGAGTGGCAGACCTTTATTATAAGAAAAGAAAGCCAGAGCAAGACCAACAACGCCGTAAACAGCCCAGCCGTGAATACCCCAGTTATAAACCGTTGCCGCCAGCGCTAATGATTTAGCCTCTGCCGTGAATGGTTCAACATTTAATGGCGTACCCCACCAGTTAGTGAAATAAGCAGTTGGTTCAGCAACACCCCAAAACAACAGGCCAATCCCCATGCCAGCAGCAAATAGCATCGTCAACCAAGATAAGGTTGAATGATCTGTTTTAGCTTCTTTACCACCGATTCGGATTTTACCAAACGGCGATATAATCAATAGCATAGTAAAAATAACAAAGAAGTTAGTTGACCACATAAAGACCACATCAAATTCTGCCATGATGCTATTTCTAACATTAGTTAGAACTTCTTTTGCTGTCGATGGGTCTACGAAGAGGAGGGCTGAAATGAGTAAGAAGATTAAACTGGCGCTAATACCGAATACAGTGTTATGTATATCGAAGCCCCATTTTTGAACGTTATCCTGACCGACTTGGTAATCGGTGGTTTCAATACTGTACTTATTTGTCGAGCTATATGTATCTGTCGACCTATGTTTATTTAACGTACTATCCATAATTAATGCTTAAGCATATCCTGCAATACTTTTTAATCGAAAAGTAGAAACGATATGGCCATCACATACGAATGCGGTGACCAATTGATAAATTACGTGCGCAGAGTAGCAACAACGCGATAAGAACTCAAATAAAGCTTGTTAATAGGGATTGAAATTGTAAAAAACATAAACTACGTAATTACCGACACCTTTATATATAAGTATTTAGTCATAATGACTTAAACGCTAGAACTTGCGTTTGAAGCTCATTTTATCTAATTAACCAGATCATCTAAATTCAGAGGCATGACAGTCACATATGAGCAATATATAAATATTGACCGATCAATGGTATTTATAATTACTTGAGCTCCCCTGCTTTAAAGATTTCGCCTCATACATCGCTGCGTCTGCTGTCGAGAATAACTTTTCTACCGTGTCGATTTGCTCCGATAAAAAAGAAATACCGATAGCAGCACCCACATTAACCACCTTACCATCGGCATTAATCGGCTGTTTAATTTGATTGATGATCCTTTCAACTATCATTTCAATATTATCTGACGTCTGGTAGTCAGATAAAATTAATATAAATTCATCTCCGCCAATGCGAGCAAAAAGATCGTTACCACTCATGCTATACAAGACTCTTTTTGCAATAACTTTAAGTACTTCGTCCCCCGCTAAATGACCGATGGTGTCATTAATTTGTTTAAAACCGTTAAGATCAATAAAAAAACAACATAACGGCTCTTTCTTATCTATTTTCAACCGCACAAATTCCACACACCGTTTACGATTGGGCAATAACGTCAGTGCATCCATATTTGATAAAGCTTGGGAGCGTTTAAAACTTAAATAAGTCATCGCCCAGGCCACCAGTAAAAACGTGACAATTAAAAAGACACTATAAATAATCTTCAAAAAATACTGCTGATTAGCCTCAATATCTTTCGTTAATACTTTAAAGGCAGAACCTTTCAACTCAAAAAAAACAACACTCTTATAGCCTAGTTTTAATTTTTTAATCACATCTAAGATGACTTTATATTGCTTAATCGGTTCGTGGCTAGCAACAACCGCTAATACCAACCGATCGAGTTCAGTAACATCACTCTGCAATGTTTCCACCGCATAGGCTTTCAACAGAGGCGATATATTGACGTCAGAGGCTAAAAACTCATAGCTTACCATCAAAAAATCTAATTTTTCTTCAATCGCGTCACTGTCGTTATTGTCTAAATAGATATCGTCGCTCACTTGGCGTTCAAGTCGAGCTAACTGTTCACCAAAGTGCCACGATGCCCAGTATGAAGCGCGAATTGACTCCATATTACGGGTCACTTCTTTATTACTTTGATTATATTTAAAGGTAATAAAAGCCATCAAACCTAATTCAATCGCGATGATCAATACCAAAGGTGAAAACTTCATGATAGTGTCTTTTTTTTCATTCATGCTGAGTTCCACCATACGTGCTTATCTTTTTAACAAACCAAACTAGATGACTCTCAACCTCCAAGTTGTTGATGTCCTCAGGGGCAATCCCCCTCAAATCTCGAATCAGCATTAATGGTCCTTTATTTCGGCGCGTTATCGCGTTTCCATCGATAGCATAAGCAAGCATATACTGATGCTGGTTAATGTCTTCCCGTGATATTGCGACACTGTAGCCATTCTTAGCGTGAACATAAATGTGACTGTCATTACTAGCGTTAACAACTCTTGTTAACTGATCCACATAAACACCGGTATAAGTCTTACTCTCTTTTTCCCAAGGCATCGGCGTCGTTATATTACCGCGACTTAACGCTTGTAGCTCTGTCATAGTAAAATTGAGTAATGTATTCTGCTGGCTATTCTCCATACTAAAAACGAGTTTATTACTCGCCTGTACAACCAATGAAAGCATACTGAAAACACTGATTAATAAACCTATTATTACTTTACGATTCTGCATGACATCTCTTTATTCTTATCCGTATATTTCGCTTTAATATCACTAATTTCAGCAAGTGATGTGATAAATGTATTAACCAAGCTTGGTTGAAAATGCTTGCCCGATTCGCTGCAAATTAAGGTTACAGCGTCCTCTTGTGTCCAAGCTTTCTTATAAGCTCGGTCAGACGTGAGCGCATCAAACACATCGGCAATGGCAATAATCCGAGCAGAAATAGGAATGTCTTCACCTTGAATACCATAAGGATAACCAGTACCATCCCATTTTTCGTGGTGCGCAATAGCAATATCATGCGCCATTCGCAGTAACTCGTTGTCTTGGCTACCAATAATACGTGCACCAAACTCAGGATGCTGACGCATGATCACCCATTCATCCGGTGTTAACCTCCCCGGTTTTTGCAAAATATGGTCGGGGACACCAATTTTTCCAATATCGTGCATAGGTGCAGCATTGAACAACAGTTCAACCCAAACAGGCTCACAACCATGATTGGTGGCGATAATTTTGGAGTAATAGCTCATTCGGACAATATGCATAGCCGTTTCATTATCTTTAAACTCTGCAGCATGACCAAGCCGTTTGATAATACCGTGGTTAGATTTGATCAGTTTATCGTTGGCATTCTTACCTAATAATAAGGTATAGATAGTGCTGAAAATGGTAAAGGTACTCATCACCACCAAAATCAAGATGATGCCTTTTTGGAATTCGTAGAAGCTATCAAGTACTTCAGAGCTGCACATTTTGGAGACTAAAATGACATTAAGTTCATCATGCCAACTGGTCAGCACATAAGATTCTTGGCCACGATAATCATCAAATAGCTCTAAATAGTTTTCATTTTGATCTGAGTAATGCACAGAGGTAATCGCTGACTGCATATAGCCACAATTCATCATACTGTCTTGAGGATATCGACATTTAGACACAATATAGCCGTCGCTATTGGTCGCAATCAGTTCACCAGAGGTGGCAAAATCATATTGGGACATATCAGCATAAATAAACGGTAGTTTCGGTATTTCACTAAAAAACACACCGGACACGTTACCCGCAGCATCCTTTATTGGATAACTAAAATAGAGGTCTGCATAGTATTGAGAAGCGGGGTTATTGTCAGCTTTCTTCGGTGGCAAGAATTCAGCATGCCCGCTTAATGCCGCAATAAAGGCACTATTAATGGTCTTGGTTATATCATCGGCAGCGATTGAATTTCCCTGCCTTGCGACAATATCACCATCAACATTCATGATAATAAAAGAGAGATCATAACTAATACCAAAGTGACGGAAGCGATTAATAATATTCAATAAGTCATCATTAGCCTGTCTATCACTGACTGCATTATTACTCTGATTCTTGTCCAGTAATGCTTGATAAACACCTTGGAACTCTACCGTTTCCGTCATCTGGTTATAAATCGATTCTAGTATTCCTTTGGTTTTTTGCATGTCACGATTAAAGTCTGCGATGTTTTTGTTTAAATACAATTCAACACGGCTTTCAATGATGGATCTATTCTTTTCAATAATAAAGTAACCTCCGAACACCGTCATCGCAATAAAAACAGACATGCATGACATAATGACGTAGATAAATTTTTTAGAACCAAACTGCACCTTTCGCGAGCTAGAAACACTCAATTTTAATAGTGCATAAAACATCAAATTAAGAAAAATAAGCACCAGTAAAAAGAACACAATAATAAAGCTAGTATTCTGATGATACCGATTATTGGATGATAATAATTTAGGCTTTAATTCAACACTCACCGAACCAATCAATTGACCATCATAAACAATCGGTAATAAATGTCTTTTCATATATCCCGTCGATAAACCATTAAACGCTGTCGTTTTCGTTTTACCGTTCAGTGAATAACTGAACACGACGCCTTTGCTCACATCATCAATAATCGTCACATTCATAATATCTTTACGGTTATTTATCATGACATTCATGATTACATCAAGTTGCCTATAATCCATGTTATAAACTAATGCTGCGCTAATTAATGATATCTCTTCTGCGACTTCAAATTCCGTTGTTAACGGTTTATCATCGGATGTTGAATTAATAAAGAACATCACCATTGCGCCAATCAAAAATAATACAAAAATAATAACAAAATTCAGTTTGTTCAATCTATTAATCACGTACGCCTCTGTATTTAGATATTATTTCTTCAATTTTACCGTTATATAACATTGTTTCGATTGCGTTATTAACCTGCGGTAGTAGTTCTGAATACTGCTCTGTAAAACGTATCTTAAGATCAAAAACGGCCACGCTATCTGTCGCCATTAATCCCAGTCGGCTTAAATGTGGTTTAACCACATCCTTAGGAAATACAGCAAAGTCGCAACGCTTGTTTTTGATCATCTGTAGCAACTGAATTTCGGTTAATACTTGCTGGGGTTTAATGTGCTGGTCTTTTAGTTTATCTTTCGATAAATCTAAATCAAAAAAACCAAGGATTGAACAAGGTGTTAATGACGCGAGCACATCTTTAGTGACTGGTATCTTGATGTTCTTGGGATTGTAAACAGCTACTTCTGAAGACGTTAAAATAGTGGTGCTATAAACGCTCTGCTTTAATTCAATCTCCTCAGTTCGCCACTCTTTGGCGATTCCAGGTTCCACATCAATACGATAATGGTTCATCAAATGTCGAATCCGTGCTTGAGGAAGAAATCGATAACGAAATTTAACTCCGACTTCTCTCCCTATTTCATCCAAAATATCAATGTATAAACCTGTCGCTAGTGCTGTCTCTGTAGGTAATGTGAAATACGGTGGACGCCCTTGATCCATTAAACCAACATCCAACACTTTATTTTGTACACTCAATACCTTAAAAGGAAACATTAAACAAATAAGGGCCACACCTAAAAAATGTCTCATATTAATCTCGTTTCCAACCATACTCTTCATACTTGCTAATATTATGCTGACGCAGTCAGTTCACACATGATCGTGTTTAACGAAATTCGAGGATCTCGAATACTTAAATCTACATTATCCAATATTCCACATAACCCTTTAAAATCGGTAATGTAAACACTGCTCCTTTCCAATTCGATATAACCCAAACTTTCTAACTGTTTCAACGCTTCATTGACTCTTTGCCGTGCAATGCCAAGAATCATACTTGTCGTCTGCTGTGAAATTGCGATTTTAGGAAATACCCCTTTTATTTGTCTTTGTTGCATGGCTAATTCAATCAGTAAGCAACTAATTTTTATTAATTTATTCTCAGATGAAAGTAACTGTGATTGTCGCCATTTCTGCTGTGACCCATTTACTACGTGATACAACCATTTCACCACTTCTAGGTCATTTTCCATCAAACGATTTAATTGGTTACTCGGAAAAAACACTAAATTAAGCGGCTCGACTTCTGATAAGGAAAACGACAACAAATTATTTTTCACTGATTGACAATCACCAAACCATTCTTGCTTTCCCATTACCATATGGTTGACTGTTTTTAAATTTTTAGCTTGCATGCAAATAGCAGCCGTGCCTTGATATATATAACAAACGCCATCAGAAAAAATCTGGCGTTCATCCGTAAATTCTGTTTTACATTGTGCTATTTCAATGAGTTTACGCTTGGTATTATTTGATAATGTAGTTGGCCAAATTATATGTTTGGCAATCTCCAGCTGGATCAATGTATGTAGCCTTAATTGGGTATTATTACCTCAGACTGCTGCAGCCTCTGCCTAAGATAAATGAATAATGCCCTGATGATAAAAATTTGTATAACACTAACATTGAACACCACGCCTTTCTGTCCGGTTCCGGACACATGGTTTCGACTTTAATCGCATATATTTAATTTTTAATCCGCTTATGCAGGGGTAATTTTTAGACATAGTAGATGTGAAAAAGGAGGCTAAAAACCGTCTTGTTTATTTAGGGATAGAGAGTGATTGAGTTTTATGTTGTGCGATGTAGTAGCATGTAGCGCGGTATGATTAAACGTTTTTAAAGAGTGGCAACGCCCCCCCGGGAAAATTAATTAGATTAGGAAACAGTGTATTAACTTCACTTTTAGAGGCTCCAAACCACGCAGCTAAACTGGCATTGGTCTGAGTTAGTGAAGTGGTAGGTAATAAACGGCCACTGCGGTAATCATCAACGCCACCGCGTAACATGCTTGGCCACTGACCATATAATCCCCCCTGCACTGCGCCGCCTACAACTAATTGATGTGAACCCCAACCGTGATCGGTGCCATTACCATTGCTGGTTAAAGTACGACCAAAATCGGACGCAGTAAAGGTGGTCACTTGCTTGGTTAAAGAAAAAGACGCTAACGCTTGCTGAAAACTGGTTATTGCACGGCTTAACTCAGCCAGTAATAACGGCTGCTTATCTATCTGCCCTGCATGAGTATCGAAACCGCCTAGCTCGACCATAAATACTTGTCGCTGCATACCTAAACTTTCGCGTAAAAAGATTGTTTGCGCCACTGCCGCTAATTGTCGCGACAACTTGCCATCATCAAACATGGCTTCAATCTCTGCTAGCGCTTTACCGTGCTTGGTCCAAAGCTGCGTTAAAACTGCAGCGAGATCTTGCGCCGAGGTTAACTTGCCGCGCATTAAACGTAATAACACATCATCACTTGGCAAGGACTGTAACGCTTGTACGGTTGCCGTTCTAGCTTGCTGCCTTTTATTGCCTTGCTCACCCAGACCGATAATTTTACCCGGTTTGCCAGGCGCTAATACCGCGCCCATAGTTTGCTGGCCACGTAACCATTGATTACTACCTCGGAAAGAAATACCCATGGGTAATACAGCCTTCGGCTTACCTTGTCTCAAGCCATGTTTAAAACGCGGTAATTCATTCATATGTCCAGCCCAGCCCGTCGTCACATTGTTATCAGCGATACCGGAATAAACTGCTTTACGTTGTTGGTTATGGGCAAATAAAAATGCGGGTTTACTTTTCTGACTTTGCTTAAATTCTTCGAGGCTACCCGGTTCAATCAATACACCAGTATTGGCGATAACAGCGACTTGCTGGTCTCGACTTAACGCTTGTAACCCTGTCATACCAGGATGGAAAGTAAGCGCGTGCTGTTCACCATTAACATCACGTAACATGATAGGTAATAGCTGTTTACTGTAACGTTCATCTCCTTTATTGGCCAAGTACTGCGGTTGACTGACATAATTTGGTACCGCCAAGGTTTGACGGGTGTCCATATAATTTTGATATTCTGGATGTGACGTATCAGGAAAAACCATGTTAAACGCATCATTACCGCCATTAAGCATGATACAAACCAGTCCTTTATAATCGCTTGCAGCTTGCTGTTTATCGGCAATCGTTTGCAATGCTTGCTGTTTATCGGCAATCGTTTGCAATGCTTGCAATGGATTAGATTGCAGTAATGCAGTTGATGCGCCGAGTAATCCAAATGCCTTAAGTATTTCCCTGCGTAAAATCATGGTGATAAATCCTAAGGTTGCACGGCGTAATCAGCAGAGCTGACAATTAAGTAAATGGCTTCTTTCAACTGCCTTTTCTGACCTTTAATATTAATTAAATGTGACTGTAATTGCGCTTTGAATGCAGGGGTCATTTTTCCTGCCAGTAATAGTTGATCAAGGTAATCCAGCATATCCACGCTGTTATCAGCAAGCGCTAATGGCTCAGTAAGGTCCAAATCAAAATTCGCTTTGTTTGACATGGTTTGTTTAAACATTAACGATAGCTGCTTGATAATAAGAGGATCAACCATAATCTGTGATTCTGGCGACACAGTGGTCATTTGTTGGTTAGCAGGCAATGTACTCGATGAGCCATCATTGGCTTTTAAATCAGGTTGGTAGTTCGCTTGAAAGTCTGGCTGATAAAAATTAAATACCGAGTCCGAACGCATGGCTCCCTGACCAAACGTCCCGTTCAGCTGACGTAATTGATAATGTTCTGATTTTGGCGTGGCTGAAAATGCACGTAAAAAACCAACGTAATTTAACAGCGGTTCTTTTAATTTTAAAGCCGATTCAGTAACCGCACCTTGGGCTTCATCATCCAATAAAATAGCTTGGACTACCGCGCCTAAATCACCACGTTCACCGACACCATTATCATTAAAGATCATTGCGATGCGTTTAATATAATCAGGCGATGGGTTTGATGACACCAAGCGTTGGATCAGTTGACGACTAATAAAAGGGCCAACATTGGGGTGGTTAAATAATAAATCTAAACTCGCAGATAATTCTTTGTCCGCTTTCATTCCGGCTTTGATCGATTGACCGAATAATTGTTTTTCCTGGTAATCATGTTGCTTTGGTGACAATTCCATAAAGGTATCGTAACGACCACTACGGCGATTACCATAACGTTTGTTTGCAACCAGATCCCACCCGGTAAATACCCGCGCTAAGTTTTCAACATCATCTTGTTGATAGCTCGGGATCTTATTGCCCTGCTTATCTAACATAGCTTGTCCGCTGATATCTAATTGATACAAACCAATACTGAATAACTGCATCACTTCACGGGCGTAGTTTTCATCGGGGAAGGTGTTCTTGTTTAGATTTTCTTTGCGATTGCCTTGCATCGAAAGATAAACGCCCATCGCGGGAGACAAGGTGACATCTTGCAATAAATCACGATAATTACCAAAGCTGTGTTTGACTAATAAATCGTAATACCAGGCCAACCCATCGCCATATTTTGCCAATGGCGGTTCTTGGCTTGATACCACGAATATCTGCGATAAGGCAAATGCGACGCGTTGACGCAATTGATCTTGCGCCGTTAAGGCATGTTCTAACCAAACTGATTCTTGCGCTTTTAAACAGGCGCGTGGATTAGTCGATTTTTTGTCATTAACGCGGCTAACATTGTCAGCGTCAATCGTTGTCGGGGTAATAGAACCATCACAGTATTGTACTGTTAAAGGATAGTGCCAGCTTGGCGACAATTGCATCTGCGCAGCAATCCATTGCTGACGCGTGACCTGTTGGGCACTTAATAATGCGGCAGGCGTAGGGCCAAAACTGCCTTGATATAATAATTTTGCTGCAGCGTTGGTTACTGACGATGACACGTTCATTGCCTGTTGCGCACTGTAACTATTTACTTGTGTCACGACCAAGCTATCACTGGCAACTGCAGGTGTTAAATTAAAACAAGCGAGCAATGCACAACTGATACCGTTTACAAATAAAGATTTACTCATCCTAGATCACATCCTTAAAAACGGTGACCTTTGAATATATGCTGATTTTGTTTTTACGACAGTGAGCTAGATCACAGTGATAAGCAGATCATGCGGACTTGATTATGCTAACTTTATCCCCCATATGTCTTTCATATACAAAATCTATATCTAGACCATACCAAAACTATATCTACACGCAATTTGATGGAGTTAATCAGTGCAGAATTATATCCTTGACCTTACCAGTGAAAATTTTCAAGAGATCTTGCTACAAGGCAAATACTCACAACCAATCGTCATTGATTTCTGGTCTGAACGTGCACCAGAAAACCAAGTGAGTGCGCGTCTATTAAACATAGCGCAAAGCTTAAATGGTGAAATTGTACTAGCGCGACTTAATTGCGACCGTCACCCAGAATTAGCACAGCAATTTGGTATTAAAAGTTTACCAACCGTAGCGATTTTTAAAGACGGTAAGCCTATCGATAGCTTTGTTGGCGAGCAAGAAGAAGCGGCTATCCGTGAAATAATCAGCCGTCATTTACCAAAGCAAGAACAAGTATTGCTGCAACAAGCACAAATGTTATTAATGGACAGCAAGTTTGCAGAAGCCGTACCGCTAATGGGCCAAGCTTACGAACTGGCACCAGATAATACCGATATCAAAATTGCTTATGCCCAAGCCCTACTCGGTTCACACCAAGTTGAAGCGGCTGAAGCCCTGCTAGATACGTTTGCAGAAGAAGAGCAACAAAGTCACCAATATCAAACGCTGCGTTCGCATTTAGAAACAGCAAAAAAATCCGCTGAGACGCCTGAAATTGTAGCGTTAACAGCTGCCCATGAAGCCAATCCAGATGACTTACAAATTGCCTATGATCTAGCTATCCAATTACAAACAGCAAACAAGCATAATGATGCGATGGCATTGTTGTATAAGATCTTATCTACAGAATATGATTTCTTAGAAGGTGGCGCAAGAAAGGTTTATTTAGAATTATTATCAGTCATGACAGATGCTGCCGTTGTAGCTGATTACCGTCGTAAGCTGTATACCTTGATGTATTAATTGCCAGCTAATCACTTAGTTTAAGTATTTCAGCGAATAAGTGGATCATAAACCTGAGTATCATACTCAGGTTTTTACTCTTTATCTTTATGCTTAATTTTTATTCAAATACACTCGTTATGCATAAACAGGATGATCGTAATGATTACCTTCATCTGTATAAGCCGTTACCATAACGTCTGCAACCAGCCCCGTCTCAGCTTGTACTTGCGTCTCGAAAAAATGTTGGATCTGCTTTCTGTTGCCATGCGCAGTCCAAGCCTCAGCATTTTCCCAAATTTCGTTAAAGACAATTGAGTATTCATTGTTGCTGGCGCTTGGATGACTAATTTGACGAGTCAGCATATATTGAATACAACCTTCCTCGCGGTATGAATCCGGTTCTAATGCTTTTAAGATTTCAAACAACTCATCTTGTTTGCCTTCCTTTGGTTTGAATTGCGCTAAAACGTATACTCGGCTTGTCATTTTAAAACATCCTTTTAGTTTCGATATATTAAATAATAATAGTTAAAATGACACCTAAAACACACAACGTCAAAGTAATTATTGAGGTGAATACACTCTCTTATCCATTCACTAAAATATATAATAATTTAAACCTGAATCGTTTATCACCATTTTTAATCATGTCGAAAGTAGGCTTTATAGTGAAGTAACTCACGGCTGTAAACAGATAGATGTGTAGCCTAGCAGTTAACAAGCGGTTACTAGAAACCACTGAAATAGTTACACAAAGCATTTTTAAATGGCGAAGTAGTGACAAATCACAGCCTCATGAATCGTGACAAAGTGGTATGATTTCAAGTGTTTTGACGTAAAACAAGATTGACGACAGGATTTTTATGATACTATAGGGATAGTAGATACGGAGCATCTGCTAGGATAACAGCTGTTGCGATTTCTGCAACCTAGCTATAACATTTATCAATCCCCCTAGGATCTACGCTTATTTAAGACACTAGGTCAGATGTTCCGAATATTTAGCCGGGGGACCATATGCTAGTAATCCAGGGAATAACATGTCTGAAGAAAACTCAAAGATTATTTATACTTTAACGGACGAAGCGCCGTTATTGGCGACTTACTCACTGCTACCAATCGTAGAAAAATTCACTTCAGCTGCCGGTATTGATGTCGTTAAAAGTGATATCTCGGTTGCAGCCCGAATTCTAGCCGAATTTCCAGAGTACTTGAGCGAAGAACAACAGTTACCAGATAACCTCAGCGAACTTGGTCGTCTGACACAAGATTCAAACACTAACATTATTAAATTGCCTAACATCAGTGCATCTGTACCACAGCTGCAAGCAGCGATTAGTGAATTGCAATCTCAAGGTTTCAACATTCCAAACCTGCCAGAAAACCCACAGACAGATGAAGGAAAAGCGCTTTTACAACGCTATTCTAAAGCACTGGGTAGTGCGGTAAATCCGGTACTTCGTGAAGGTAACTCAGATCGTCGCGCACCAAAAGCGGTTAAAAACTTCGCCCGTAAACACCCGCACTCAATGGGTAAGTGGAGTCAAGCATCGCAAACTCACGTTGCACATATGCGTGAAGGCGACTTCTATCACGGCGAAAAATCTATCACACTAGACCGTGCTCGCACAGTGAGAATGGAACTAGTAGCAGAGAATGGTGAAACGATCATTCTTAAGAATAACCTTGCATTACTCGATGGCGAAATTATCGATAGCATGTATATGAGTAAAACTGCACTTTGTGATTTTTACGAACAAGAAATGCAAGATGCTTATGAAACAGGCATGATGTTTTCGCTCCACGTAAAAGCGACGATGATGAAAGTATCTCATCCAATTGTATTTGGCCACGCGGTAAGAATTTTCTATAAAGACGCATTTGCTAAACATGATGAATTATTTAAAAAGCTTGGCGTAAACGTCAATAACGGTTTATCTAACCTTTACGAAAAAATTGCAGATCTGCCGAGTTCACAACGTGAAGAAATCCGCCGTGATTTACACGCTTGTCATGCTCATCGTCCAGAACTAGCGATGGTTGATTCAGATAAAGGTATTTCAAATCTACACGCGCCAAACGATGTGATCGTAGATGCATCTATGCCTGCTATGATCCGCAGTGGTGGTAAAATGTGGGGTGCAGATGGTCGTCCAAAAGACACTAAAGCCGTGATCCCAGAATCAACGTTTGCCCGTATTTACCAAGAAATAATCGCCTTCTGTAAAACCAACGGCGCATTTGATCCAGTCACTATGGGTAGCGTGCCAAACGTTGGCCTAATGGCACAGAAAGCTGAAGAATACGGTTCACACGATAAAACATTCGAAGCACCTGCAACCGGTGAAGCGCGTATCGTCGATATCGATACCGGTGAAGTACTCATGATTCAGAACGTTGAGAAAGACGATATCTGGCGCATGTGCCAAGTTAAAGATGCACCAATCCGCGACTGGGTTAAATTATCTGTAGAACGCGCAAGAGATTCTGATACTCCGGTTGTATTCTGGCTTGACCGCTATCGTCCGCATGAAAATGAACTGATCACTAAGGTCAATGAATACCTTAAAGATCATAATACTGACGGACTAGACATTCAGATCATGTCACAAGTACGTGCGATGCGTTATACACTTGAACGTGTTGTCCGCGGCCTAGATACTATTTCATCGACAGGTAACATTCTGCGTGATTATCTGACTGACCTATTCCCAATTATGGAATTAGGTACAAGTGCTAAGATGTTATCTATTGTGCCGTTAATGGCCGGTGGTGGTTTGTTTGAAACCGGTGCGGGTGGTTCAGCACCGAAACACGTACAACAACTTGTTGAAGAAAACCATTTACGTTGGGACTCACTTGGTGAATTCCTAGCGATAACCGTTTCTTTAGAATCTGTTGCGAAAAAATCAGGCAGCATTAAAGCTAAAGTACTGGCAACGACACTTGACCAAGCAACTGAAATGTTACTTGATAACGGTAAATCACCTTCACGTCGTACTGGCGAGTTAGATAACCGTGGCAGTCACTTCTACTTATCTTTATTCTGGGCTAAATGTATCGCAGAGCAAACTGAAGATACTGAACTTGCGGCTAAATTTGCACCACTTGCAGCAAGTCTTGCTGAAAATGAGTTGAAAATTGTTGAAGAGCTAAACTCGGCGCAAGGCAAAGCTGTTGATATTGGTGGTTACTTCAACGCAGATCCAGCGAAGATGGAAGCGATTATGCGTCCAAGTAAAACATTCAATGCAGTACTGAATGTAGCGATTAGCTAATAACAACGCTTCGTTAAGATATAGTACTCAGAAAATAACAGAGTATCGTTATTTTCTGAAAAACCCGTAATAGACGAGTCTATTGCGGGTTTTTTCATCCATACAGATTTAATATCATCAAACATATTCTCCATACTCAATAACAAATACACCTCCACAATACAGATTCTAAATTCTGCTATGTTTAATCTAACGGTCGGTAATATTCTATTTAAACCCAGATCACTGGCGTTTTATTTTTTGAAAGCGTGATATTAAATAGAACAACACCGATAAAATGACGTAAAATACACGATTAAGATACGCTTAATGTAAATGTCGTAAAAATTGCGGATTATAAGGTAAATAGTAGGGTACACAAGGTGAAATTTAGAACCGATTTAAATGGGTTAAGAGCAATAGCACTTATTGCTGTAGTATTGTTCCATTTTAATCCGAGCATTGCGCCCGGAGGTTTTGCTGGTGTCGATATTTTCTTTGTCATCTCTGGTTTTTTAATGACCGGCATTATTTTTAAAGGCTTAAATACCAATTCGTTGAACTTAGCTGAATTTTATTTATGCCGAGCCAATCGCATTATTCCCCCGCTTGCCCTGCTGTGCTTTACCCTACTGCTGTTTGGTTGGTTTTTATTGCCACCAATGGACTATGTAAACTTAGGCATGCATGCCGCGAGTAGTGTCAGTTTTTTATCCAACATTACCTATTTTTATGAAGCTGACTATTTTGATGCCGGGGCTTATGAGAAATGGCTACTACATACCTGGTCGCTGTCGGTTGAATGGCAGTTCTATATTATTTATCCGATTATCCTGCTATTTTTAAAACGCTATTTTTCACTTGAATCATTAAAGCGACTACTCATTCTCGGTACTGTCGTTGGGTTTATATTCTGTACTATTGCGACAGATTTGTGGCCGACATTTGCTTACTTCTCTCTGCCAACACGAGCATGGGAAATGCTGTTAGGTGGCGTAGCTTATTTTTACCCACTGAAGTTAAACGAAAACCAAAAAAGAGTACTCGAAGCTATAGGGATGACGTTAATGTTATTATCATTCACGTTCACCTCTAAAATGACACCTTGGCCTGGTTATGTTGCTTGCGTCCCCGTTTTTGGTACCTACTTCATTTTGTTAAGTAACCGAGAAACGAGTCTGCTTACCAATAACCGAATATTTCAAACTCTGGGTAAATGGTCATACTCAATCTACCTGTGGCACTGGCCTATTGCGGTCTACGGCAGCTATTTTCAAATTGATAACTGGATGCCAATCGGCTTAATCTTATCTGTTGTGTTTGGTGGCATTAGCTTTTATTTGGTTGAAAGTAATCAGCTTAAACAAAGAAAACACACCCTGATTTTCACTCTCATCACCGTGTTAGCATTTGTTGGCTTTTACAAATCAATTCCGGCGATGCTGTACCACATATCTGGGATGCCAAAATACATTATTGAAGCTAATTTAAATCAATCCGATAAAGGTGAGCTTTTTACTTGGCAAATGATGGACCAACTTAAAAAAAATAAACTCGATAATACGAAGATAAACGTGATGTTTATCGGTGACTCTCAATCTGCCGACTTTGTGAATGTAATCAACGAAAAAATCAGTGTTATTGATAATGATCGTGTTAATTTTATGGCGCAAAAAATATCAGCCAAATGCGGTGTTTTTTATCACCTACCTAACCCCTTAAATGCCCTGTACGACCGGATCAACCTCTCTGAAAATATTGGGGAGAAAAGATTACTTAAATGCGCAGCTAGGATCAGAAAAATCACCGCGGATAATCGCTTACTCAACGCTGACTATATTTTCATTGCCATGAATTGGCGTAACTGGTCTTTAAATTATAATATTCAGGCCGTTAAAGCGATAAAACAAAAGAACCCTAAGGTCAAAATAATTATTATTGGTAACAAAGGTATGGCGCGCGCACTGCCAATACTGATGCTTAACGCATTTGATAATCAACAAGAAGTGAGCGAACTGGTGTTTGAATCACTGCCTGCTGTGAACATTAAAAATAATACATTTTTCCGTGATAATCAAAAATCAGATTATCAATTTATTAATATGACTTATGCTTTCTGTCCGATCAAGAAATGTAATGTAGTCGATAAAAATGGCTTACCTTTTTTCTACGATGAAGTACACACAACCAAGCAAGGTGCCATGTATCTCTCAGATAGATTAAGACCTTTATTACCCGCTCCGTTTTATTAATTTTTAGGCAGGGTCGCTAATATCAGAACGTCTTTTAGCGACCCTCTACATCACCTTATAAATAGACCCTATAAATAGACCCTCAAAATTTGCTACAATTGCTTATAAGCACCTTAATTATTAGCGATAGCATGTCAAAACCAGCACCAGTAAAAGTACCAGCACAATCACCAGTAAAAAAGAAACTCACTCTGGGTAGAAAAAAAAGCCCCGCTGAGCAGGGTAAAAAAAGCCAAATTAGCTATACCAATACAGTCAGCGCACGCGGTAAAAGCAATCGTTCACAACATGTTAAACCGAAAGAAGCTGGCCCGACTCAGGTGTTCGTATTCAACAAACCTTACATGGTATTAACGCAGTTTACCGATGCTGATAATCGCGAAACCTTAAAAGACTATATCAAGGTACCGGATATTTATGCCGCTGGTCGCTTAGATCGTGACAGTGAAGGTTTATTACTGCTAACCAACAACGGTCGCTTACAAGCAAAATTAACCCAACCTGGTGAGAAAACAGAAAAAACCTATTGGGTACAAGTTGAAGGTGAACCTAGCCCTGAAAAGCTCAGTGATTTACGTTACGGTATCGTTTTAAAAGACGGCCCAACCCTGCCCGCTAAAGTTGAAATAATGACTGAACCAGCGGTGTGGCCACGTGTACCACCAATCCGTGAACGTCAAAATATTCCTACAACCTGGTTAGCAATTACCATCGTTGAAGGCCGTAACCGTCAAGTGCGTCGAATGACTGCACATATCGGCCATCCGACCTTACGTTTGATCCGCTACAGCATTGGTCCTTGGACACTGGATAACATCCAACCAGGTGAGCTAGTTGAAAGCAGTATTAACATGATGAATTAAGACCAAAGCCTGTTTTTGCGTTGGTCTTCATGGTAAAATTCGCGCCATTGAAATTTGTACTTCAGTGAACCGTAATTAACGCCACTAAGAACGCTTATTTCACAATATTTTTAACACATTAGCAAAAAAGCCTTTAACTTTATTTGCATTACTACAAGAGTAATTAAAAGGTCCTATGACAAATACTACAATCGACGCCAGTACTAAAGCGTTAAACAGTACTAAAAAAGTAATCGTTGGCATGTCCGGCGGTGTTGACTCATCTGTTTCTGCTTACCTGCTACAACAGCAAGGTTATCAAGTAGAAGGCCTGTTCATGAAGAACTGGGAAGATGACGATAATGATGAATATTGTGCCGCTGCTGAGGACCTAGCAGACGCACAATCAGTATGTGATAAATTAGGTATCGAGTTACACGCGATTAATTTCTCTGCTGAATACTGGGATAACGTGTTTGAATACTTCCTTGCTGAATACAAGGCAGGTCGTACACCAAACCCTGATATTCTTTGTAACAAAGAAATCAAATTTAAAGCATTCCTGCAGTTTGCATCAGAAGTACTTTCTGCTGACTACATCGCTATGGGTCACTATGTTAGTCGTCGCGAAAAAGCCGATGGCACATTTGAAATGCTACGTGGCTTAGACAGCAATAAAGACCAAAGCTATTTCCTTTACACGCTAGATCATGTGCAAGTTTCTCGCTCATTGTTCCCTGTGGGTGAATTAGAAAAACCGGAAGTACGTCGTATTGCTGAAGAACAAGACTTGATCACAGCAAACAAAAAAGACAGTACCGGTATCTGCTTTATCGGTGAACGTAAATTCACTGAATTCCTAAGCAAATACTTACCTGCACAGCCGGGTAAAATTGAAAGTGTTGATGGCGAAGAAATTGGTGAACACCAAGGTCTGATGTACCACACACTAGGTCAACGTAAAGGTCTGCATATCGGCGGCATGAAAAACAACAGCAGCCAAGAACCTTGGTATGTAGTCGATAAAGATATGGAGCGTAACGTATTGCTTGTGGCACAAGGTCACAATCACCCACGTTTATTCTCGGAAGGTTTAATGGCGTCGCAACTCCATTGGGTTAGCCGCGAACCATTAACACAGCCATTACGTTGTACTGTAAAAACACGCTACCGTCAGACTGATGTGCCTTGTTTGGTAACACCAATTGGCGAAGACCAAATTGAAGTAACTTTTGATAAACCCGAACTTGCTGTTACACCAGGCCAATCAGCGGTATTTTACCTTGATGACGTATGCCTAGGTGGCGCAATTATCGATGTTCAAATTAGGGGCTAACAGTGTCAACTAACTTCCAAGAATCAAATATAGCCTTTGCTGGCGTTTGTCAGGCTGCAGCACTCGTGCACCAGCTTGCAACAACTGGCAATTGTGATGAAACACAATTAAGTAATACCTTACGTTGTGTGATTGTGACAGACCCAAGTCAAACGATTGAGGTTTATGGCGATTACGCAAACCTAGAATTAGGCTACAAAACCCTGATTGCGCAGTTAAGTAATACCTCTAAAGGTCCTGATAGCGCCTTAACACGCTACATGATCGGCTTAGTTGCCCTAGAGCGTAAACTGGCTAAACGCAATGATATTCTTGGTATGTTAGGTGAGCGCATCTCACAAGTTAAACGTCAAACTCATCATTACGAGTTAACGGAAGCGCAAATTTTAAGTAATATGGCGTCAATCTATGTGGACTTAATCAGCCCACTTGGCACCAAGATCCAAATTGCAGGAACAGCAAGTTTCCTACAACAAACATTGGTGAGAGATAAGATCCGTGCATTACTATTTGCCGGTATTCGCTCAGCAGTGTTGTGGCGACAAACAGGCGGTCAACGTCGCCAAGTAGTTTTCAATCGTAAACACATGGTAGAGCAAGCAAAGCAACAATTAGCTCGAATTTAACCTAAACACACCCAGGAGTATGTAATGGAATTATCAGCGTTAACAGCTGTTTCCCCGGTCGATGGTCGCTACGGTAGTAAAACAGTAGCCCTGCGTTCAATTTTTAGTGAATTTGGTCTAATCAAATACCGTGTACAAGTAGAAGTTCGTTGGTTACAAAAACTAGCTGAATGTGACGCTATTGCAGAAGTACCAGCACTAAGTGCTGATGCAAACGCTGCATTAAACAGCATCACAGACAACTTCTCGGAAGCTGACGCTGCACGTATTAAAGCAATTGAAAGCACAACAAACCACGATGTAAAAGCAGTTGAATACTTCTTGAAAGAGAAAGTAGCTGATAACGCAGAGCTGAATGCAGTTTCTGAGTTTATCCACTTTGCTTGTACTTCAGAAGATATCAACAACTTGTCTCACGCGTTAATGTTAACTGAAGCTCGTGAAACAATTCTTTTACCTTACTGTGAAAAGCTTATCGATAGCCTAACAGTATTAGCAAAAGAATATGCTGCTGTACCATTATTATCACGTACTCACGGCCAGCCTGCGTCGCCAAGTACTATGGGTAAAGAATTTGCTAACGTTGTTGTGCGTTTACGCCGTCAAATGTTACAAATCGCTAATGTTGAAATCTTAGGTAAAATCAACGGTGCTGTAGGTAACTACAACGCACACATCTCGGCTTACCCTGATGTTGATTGGAACGAGTTCGCAGAAGAATTCGTCTCTAGCCTTGGTGTTGTATGGAACCCATACACTACGCAAATCGAACCACATGATTACATTGCTGAACTTTATGACGCAATCGCACGTTTCAACACTATCATTCTTGATTTTGACCGTGACATCTGGGGTTACATTTGCCTAGGTCACTTCAAGCAAAAAACGATTGCTGGTGAAATTGGCTCTTCTACAATGCCGCATAAAGTTAACCCGATTGATTTTGAAAACTCGGAAGGTAACATTGGTATTGCTAACGCACTATTCAATCACCTTTCTGCAAAATTACCGGTTTCTCGCTGGCAGCGTGACTTAACAGATTCAACTGTATTACGTAACCTAGGTGTTGCTATCGGTTATTCTGTTATTGCTTACGAGTCAACGTTAAAAGGCATCAGCAAATTAGAGCTTAACGAAGCTGCATTACTTGCTGACCTTGATCGTAACTGGGAAGTTCTGGCTGAGCCAATCCAAACAGTTATGCGTCGCTACGGCATCGAAAAACCATACGAAAAGCTAAAAGAGCTTACACGTGGTCGTCGTGTTGATGGTCCTGCTATGCAAGAATTCATTGATACGTTAGAGCTAACTGATGCAGTTAAAGCGGAATTAAAATTAATGACGCCAGCTAACTACATCGGTCGTGCTGTTGAGTTCGTTAACGAGCTATAGTTTATAGTTGTAGATGTAGATAGTTAAGCTGTCTACAGCTAATAATGCCATAGACTGTCAAGCACGCAGTAGATAATGAAAACAGCCCAAGTAACGCGTTAACTAGAAATAGTAACAAATTGCTTGGGCTTTTTTGTGCGCTAGTTATCATTCCAGTTTTTAATATCAACAAATCAGATATCGTAAAACTGCATTTTTGTAAAATATAAGTTCAAAACGAAATAAGTAAACCTCCCTATAGTTTCAATCTGAAACACCGAATTAGCCTTTTATAAAACATCCTTTCAAAATTAGCCCCCCATCTTGTAACTCATCCATATACACGGATAATCAGCATTATATTTACATCTGGTTAACTAAGGATTTACAGCATGAACGGATCATTTCTTATTGAAGCATTTCAAGCACCCTCAACGTGTGCGCAAAACTTAGGTAATTTCTTTAATGATTTAGGTGCAGATCCTTACCTTGAAAGTAACTGTCGATTCCGTGCATTTTCACAATATCAAAAGACCAATACACAATTTGAAAAATTAAACTCAAGCACTTTCATGCAGTCATCAAATGTTAACCGTCTTATCGGCAACGTTGAACGTAAGTTCGAAGACATCTCTCCAGCACTTGATCAACACCCTGATTTTCAGAATCTACTGAATGCATTTCTTGAGCGTACTAACGTTGATACCACTAAGCAGCCAATTGGTGTGCATCAGATCCGCGTAGTTTGCTCACAAGATAAATCAGGCTCACCAGCACCAGAGGGTATTCACCAAGACGGTTTTGATTTTGTCGGTATTTTCTGCGTAAAACGAGACAACATCGCCGGCGCTTTTACCCAAATATTTTCATCGCCTGTTGACCAACATCCGCACATGAGTACCACACTAGAAGAAAACCAATTCATCATTTTTAATGACCGTCGTTATTACCACTACGTGACAGAAACACTGCCAGGTTTGCAAGACGAAACCGGACTGCGCGACGTATTTGTTTTCACTGCTTAATTTACAACGTTAACTATAAAAGCAGAGAATAAAGCAGTAATGCGCATTGTCATTTAAACAGTGATCACACCGTACTTCACACACTAAAGAACAGCATTTTGCTTTACACCAATAACGTTGCACGAATAAAAGATGTAGCGTAATAATAATTATATTAAAGGAATAACCGATGAACTTATGTATTGAGTCAATCCGCCAAGCTTTCCCGGCATTACAGCAAGAAGTGAATGGCGAACCAGTGTATTTTTTTGATGGTCCTGGTGGCTCACAAGTTCCACAGTCAGTGCTTGATGCAATGACATCTTACTTAGGTAAATATAACTCCAACCTTGGCGGTCGCTTTTTCTCTAGTGAAAAAACCGTTGATGTCATGCGTAACGCCCGCCTAAGTGGCCAAGCACTGTTAAATACGGAGTCGCCAGATAACATCGTTTTTGGCGCCAACATGACCTCACTGACGTTCCAATTAAGCCGTGCTATCAGCCGTGATTGGCAAGCAGGTGATGAAGTGATTGTTACTTCATTGGATCATTATTCAAATGTTTCAACATGGCAGCAAGCCGCCGATGATAAAGGCACGATAGTACATCAAGCGCGTGTGAATGAAGATGATTGCACACTCGATAGTGAGCACTTGATCTCACTGATTTCAGCTAAGACTAAATTAGTTGCTCTCACTTTTGCATCTAACACCACTGGTTCATTGGTGGACGTTAAGCCAATTATTGCAGCTGCACATGCTGTCGGTGCTAAAGTCTATATTGATGCGGTACATTACGCGCCACACAAGCTGGTAGACGTGCAAGCATTGGGTTGTGACTTCTTAGCTTGTTCTGCATATAAGTTCTTTGGTCCACATGTTGGCATCGCGTATGTGGCACCAAAATGGTTACACAGCTTATCACCGTACAAGGTAGAGCCAGCAACAAACCAAGGCCCAGGTCGATTTGAAACCGGTACCCAAAGCTTTGAAGCATTAGCAGGATTTACCGCGGCAGTTGAATACCTCGCCCATGCTGGTGATCAGACGCTGCCGTTACGTGAAAGACTAGTACAAAGTTTCGATCTATATCAAGCCCATGAACAGCTGTTAAGCAAGCACTTCCTGGCTAAGTTAACGCAATACAGTAACGTAACACTGTACGGCATCAATGAGTTGGAAAGACTGGCTGAGCGTACGCCAACCTTCTCTATCCGCATTGATCATGCCTCTCCTGAAGACGTATCAGGTCTACTCGGTCAGCACAACATGTGTGTTTGGAACGGTCATTTCTATGCTATCGGCTTGTGTAAGCAATTAGGTATTTTAGATAAAGGCGGCGTGATACGTATTGGCTTTATGCACTACAATACCACCAGCGAAATTGATGCATTATTTGCAATATTAGAGACCGTATTAGAGACAGCAGTAGAAAAATAACCACTAATACTAGCTGTAAGCTGTAAATAAACCGTGTAAGCCCAAGTGTTTCCTGACACTTGGGCTTACGCTAATCAGCGCCTAATTCAATTCCCATCACAGCCGATATCCGCTTAAATAGTAAAAACCACACTTCGATAACACTTTCATTGGATCCGTTATGCTAGCCTATTAACGCATCACAAATAATAATCATACCAATTCCTATAAATAACTGTACAGAAAAATGCTATTGCTATCGCAAACATACATGGCCATGGATGGCCTTGTCTAAGCGAACAGGGATGTCTTGAGCGGTTTGCAGGAGTAATATCATTTTGATCACTTAGTTTTCAGAATTAGTATCACACGTTAATCTACGACACAGCAAGGAAGCAAAATATGTCACGTCAATCAAGGACAGTACAACAATGGTTTGATGAATATGGGGTTAGTCACCAGAACAAAACCAATAAACTCATCCATTGGATCATGGTACCCATCATCTTTTTTACCATTGTAGGTTTGCTCTGGTCTATCCCCAAAATGGATTGGATGGGCTCATCACCTTGGCTAAACTGGGCAACATTAGCCATGTTACCGGCGATGTATTTCTATTACACACTATCAAAGCCTATCTTATTGGGCATGCTGCTGTTTACCGGGTTATGTCTAGTGACCAGTTATATGCTGACTCAATACTTAGCTATGCCGTTGTGGCTATTCAGTGCGGTATTATTTGCGATTGCGTGGGTATTTCAGTTTGTCGGTCATAAAATTGAAGGGGCGAAACCCTCATTCTTTGAGGATCTACAATTTTTATTAATCGGCCCAGCTTGGTTGCTAGGCTTCATCTACCAACGTATAGGGATCCGTTATTAACAGGCTAATATTTATAAGTTAATAGGTTAACCTCTATTTTACCGCCAAGTGATACGAAAAATACGCGGTATTTTTTACAAATCCCAATTTTTCATACAAGGCTTGCGCCGAGAAGTTATCTTGTGCGGTATTCAAATCTACACGGATAGCGCCGGTATTGCGAGCCTCTCTCACCACGCGATGAATCAACTCATTAGCCAATCCTTGTCGGCGATATTCGGGGGCTATAAATAGATCGTTTAATACCATGATTTTACCCAACGACACCGATGAAAACGAATGATAGTTAAGTACAAACCCCATTGGATCACCGCTTTTGTTATAGGCAATAAACACGGTGGCATCGTTATTCAGTAAACGCTCACCTAAATACGGTCGGTACTTTTTCGGTGCTGATGGTTGCTTATAAAACACCATATATTGATCAAATAAACTAACGAGATCGTTCAATTCTGCCAGCGAGGCTTGCTTGATATTCATAAAATCCCTTTTAAATATGAATAAATAGATAATGGCAATAATACAGCGTATTACATACATCTATGTTAATAGTATAGCTCCAGAATATCAATTTCTGATTAAATTACAACAGCATAAAACTCCTTATTTATTCATACTTGCCTTGTTATTTTAAGCGATATACTAGCTCAGCTTATATTGATAAATAAATCCACTTTTCGCTATTTAGCTCATTTAACAAGGAACGTAAAATGAAACTAATAACACTGTGCTTCACATTAGCCTCGCTGTTTTCTAGCGCCGCTTTTGCCAACAATTTTTATACCCCAGTTAGCTACCGCTACTACCAACTCAATTATGCTGAAGTCACCACAGAAGATGTGAATGACCCATTAGTCATGTACCAGTTCAACATCAGCAACCTACTCAGCCCTTTTCTGTTTAGTCGTACAAACCTCAATTACTTAAGCAGAGAGACGGTGATTGATGCAAGTAATTCCATCACCACAACATCGATGCAAGCCATATTAAACATAGGCACGCGCTTAGCGCTGCATCCTAGGCTTGATCTGACGATTGAAAGTGGTGCTGTTTATGAATTTGGTAAAGAAGTGGAAATAAAATCAAACGCCAGCACAATCACGAATGATGACTTCGACAGTGAGACTGGATTTAACGCTGCTGTTGGCTTAGCCATGCATTTCAGCCATCAATTAGAATTTATTATTGATGCCGCTTACATTGATATTGGTGACGAATCAGAAATGGAATACAGTGCTGAAATGGTCGCACATGTATTACCTAATCTCGCGCTTACTGCGAATGGAATTATGTATGAAGAAAATTTAGGGTTTGGTTTCGGTCTGCAGTTTGATTTCTAATTGCTAATTGCTAACAATGATCTATTACAGCGATGAGTCAGTTTTGTCGTGACGATAGTTGTCGCTGTAATTAGCTGTCGTTGCAATAGCGCCCGCGGTAATAAATTGTCGTTGCAACACTGCCTAGCCGAACCACTTCAAAAGCGAGTCAAAAATAGATCATGCCGAAGACAATTGATATCTGCGCACTTGCTGATCTTCTGGCGCATAGTAATATTCATTAAGGAAGTTAGCACCGCAGCCTTCGATCACCTTACGTGAAGCAATATTAGTCGGGTCGCAGCTGATAATGACGTCACCAGTCAGCACTGCCTTTTGAATATGTGACAACATGAACTTAGCAACCCCTCTGCCCCTCGCTGACGATCTGGTTTCATAACCGATATGACCGATAACATTCTCGATATAATCGCTACAGCCTTGCCTTACTCGTATTGAACCAAGAATGACGTCGCCTTCGACACAGAAATACGTCGTGATTGGTGTCCAGCCCTTCGGTAGTTGTTCCCCACGCGCATAGGCAATGCGCTTGCTAAGATAACGAGCGTAATGGCTTAAGATAAACTCGTAGAGAACGATATCATCCGTCACACATTCATCAACATAAGATTTAAAGGCATTTAAGTGCGCCATACTCGCAATTTCAATCTTCATGTATCACCTTCAAGAACCCGCCCACGTCATCGACCAACAAGGGTCTGACAATACGTGCCACTTCCTGGCAATTTTGTAACAATATCAACGTAGGCCAAAGTTTAACTCGAAACTGTCGACCCAGTATTTTACCTTTACCATCGCTTATTTTGATATGGGGCAACGCGGGATGATCCACCAGCACCTCTTTAATCGCAGGTTCAGCAGCTTGACAGTGTCCACACCAAGATGCGCCGAACTCTAAAATGGCATAACCAGTCCACGCTTCAACATCAACCATTGTCGGCGCATCTTCACGATAGTCAGGGTTAAACCTGGGATATTCAATTGTCATATTATGTTCCTTTAAAACGCTTAATACAGTGTACTGAATTATGCGCCTTTAAGAAACTCAATGGCTTGAGACTCTTGATCTAGCGTAAAGCACTGCATATCAATATTCTTAAAAATCTTATCTTCAATATTAACAATATGCTCTATCCATTTTTTGTCAGTTAATACCGCCGCCTTGTCTATATTGCTAATACCCACATCAAACAGATATTTGAACTCTTCGATAAGCGCTGCAATTTCAACGCCTTTAAAAGAATCAATTTTTTCAAGCAGTACAATACTGCCATAACGCTCAACTTTTTCTTTTGCAGCATTGAGAACCAAAGCCATATCGCTTTCCGTTATTTTTCCAGACATTTGAAATGCAATGGCATTGTCAATTTCGATATCTATCATTTCAATCATATTGATCTCCTGGTAATAAAAAAGCCTTACCCCGCCTCCATTATAGTAACGGAATCAGAGTAAGGCTTATTAGCAGTCGATGCCGTTGTATTAGTTACGACGGCCTTCCGTATTAGCTTAGTGCGATAAAATCTGCTCTAAGAATAATTTTAAACGATCTGATTGCGGGTTATCAAAAAATTCATGCGGTTCATTTTCTTCAATAATCTGCCCTGCATCCATAAAGATAACGCGGTCTGCCACCTTCTTAGCAAAACCCATCTCATGGGTTACACAGATCATGGTGATACCTTCATCTGCAAGCTCAACCATCACATCTAACACTTCCGACACCATCTCTGGATCCAGTGCCGATGTTGGTTCGTCAAACAACATGATTTCAGGATTAATACACAGACAACGGGCAATCGCTACACGCTGCTGTTGTCCACCCGAAAGTTGGTTAGGATACTTATGCGCTTGGTCAGCAATTTTTACGCGTTCAAGGTACATCATCGCCGTTTTAATGGCTTCATGACGGGGTTTTTTATGTACCCAAGTCGGTGCCAACAATAAATTTTCTAACACCGAAAGATGCGGAAACAAGTTAAAGTGTTGGAATACCATCCCCACCTGTGAGCGGATATGGCGTACAACTTTAACGTCTTCAATCAAGTCAGTACCGTTAATGTTAATCTTACCTTCTTGAAATTTTTCCAAGTGATTAAGGCAACGGATCGTCGTTGATTTACCCGAGCCAGAAGGGCCACAAATAACCACTTTCTCGCCTTTCTTGATATTTAAGTTAACGTCTTTAAGTACGTGAAAATCGCCATACCATTTATTAACGTCTTGCATGCTGATCATATAATCTTGTTCTGACATGATATTTCCTTATACCAATTACCTTACGTAAATGGTCAGTGTTAAGCTGTAAAATTTACGGTAATGGTTAGTGATCGGTATTGTATCGGCGTTCTATCACGCGCGAATATTGCGACATACTGAAACAAAAGACCCAATAAATTAGAGTTACAAATACGTAGCCTTCGATTTCAAAACCAAGCCAACTAGTATCACTGTTTGTGAGTGTTACCATTGCCAGAATATCGAATAAACCAATGATTAATACCAACGTCGTATCTTTAAATAACGAGATGAAAGAACCCACCAAATTCGGGATCGAGATCTTCAACGCCTGTGGCAAAATAATTAAAATCATTCCTTGCCAATAACTTAAGCCTAATGACTCACTCGCTTCGTATTGACCTTTCGGAATAGCTTGCAAACCACCACGAATAACTTCGGCAATATACGCTGCTTGGAATAAGGTAATACCAATTAACGCACGTAATAACTTATCAAACTCGATACCATCGCTAAAGAACAACGGCAGTACTACCGACGCCATAAATAAGATAGTAATAAGCGGCACACCACGAATAAATTCGATAAAACCAACACATAAGGTTTTAACAATCGGCATATTGTCCGACTGACGACCTAACGCCAATAAAATACCGATTGGGAACGAAGCAATAATACCAACAGCAGCGACCAAAATAGTCAGCATTAAGCCACCCCATTTTTCAGTACCAACCACTTCCAGCCCTAAGCCACCACGGATCAAGATGAAACACACAACCGGGTATAACAGCATACTGACAAATTTAATTTTGATACTGCTGAGTCGCGGTATAAAAAATACAAAAATGATGCTGATAATAGCGACTAAATTCGGACGCCAATGTAAGGCTTCAGGGTAGAACCCATACATAAATTGGTCGAACTTCTCAATGATAAATATCCAGCGCGCGCCTTCTTTTACCACTTCTTCTTTAGTCCCACTCCACGTTGCATCAAAGATCATCCAATCTAATAGCGGTGGGATCGTGGTATAAATAAAGTAAATACCAAGTAATGTTAAAAGCGTATTTGGAATAGTAGAAAATAAATTTTCTCGTAACCAGAATACCAGCCCCTTACTGGTTGAAGGTGCAGGTTTGGCCTCTTTCATCGTATAAACAGCCATATTATCTTCCTTTAATTTCCATTTTTGCATTAACCCAGTTCAGTAGCAGTGAAATAACAATACTGAAAACAAGATACACGGCCATCGTCATAAGAATGATCTCAATAGCCTGCCCGACTTGGTTAAGCGTCGTCCCTGAGAACAAGGTAACAATTTCTGGATAACCAATTGCTGTTGCCAGTGATGAGTTTTTCACTAGGTTAAGATATTGGTTAATAACCGGTGGGATAATCACCCGTAATGCTTGCGGTAAAACTACTTTACGCAAGATCACATGCTCTTTTAAGCCTAATGATTTGGCCGCTTCTTTTTGACCTGGCGGTACAGCTTCAATCCCCGCACGTACAGCTTCAGCAATATAAGTCGCGGTATAAATACTTAACGCAAAGATAAGCGCCAGTAATTCCGGAATAATGGTGATCCCGCCTTTGAAGTTAAAACCTTTAAGCGCAGGATATTCAGCACTGATAGGTTGGCCAGTAACAAAGAACACCAATAACGGTGCGACGACCACTATTGCCAGCGATACTCTAATTAATGGAAATTCCTCACCTGTTAAGTCATGACGTTTACTCGCCCATTTGGCAAGAAATACAACACTGATACATGCAAGGATGAACGCAACAAGAATAAAACCACTACCCGATTCGAAGATCGGATCTGGCATAATTAAACCACGGTTATTAATGAAGACAGAATCAAAATAAGAAATACTTTGGCGCGGACTTGGTAGCGCAGCAAGTACCACGTTATACCAAAACAAGATCTGTAATAAGATAGGAATATTACGGAACGTTTCAATGTAGACCAACGACAATTTAGCGATTAAATAATTAGAAGATAAACGACCAATACCAACCATTAGGCCAATAATAGACGCTAAAACAATACCAATAACACCCACTAGCATGGTATTTAATAGACCAACAATAAATACATCTAAAAAAGTTGAGCTGGTATCATCATAAGGAATAAGCGCTTGGCTGACACCAAAACCAGCTGTTTCACCTAAGAATGAGAAACCTGTAGTGATACCCCTTTTTGCTACATTATCAAACATGTTGTTAACGAAGTAAAAAATGCATAAAACCACAACCACTAAAGAAAGCACTTGGAAAATAATCGCACGATTTTGTGGGCTGTTAAATAAACCGCTGGAGGTTGGGGGGAGTTTTGAGTTATTCATAACAAAATAAGCCTTTTAAAAAAGGGGGCCAAGCCCCCGATATACTTAGGTCACTTCACATACCAACAGCTGATAATATGAAGCGACTGAAGTATTAATTTATCGAATTGGCATCGCGTACATTAAGCCGCCTTTGTTCCATAAATTATTGAGACCACGGTCAATGTTAAGAGGTGAATTTTTACCTACGTTATTTTCAAACATTTCTTCGTAGTTACCAACTTGCTTAACAATTTGGTAAGCCCAATCTGATTTAAGCCCTAAGTTTTCGCCAGCTTTACCAGATACACCTAATAAACGTTTAATAGATGGGTTAGCTGATTTTAATTGCTTATCAACATTGCTTGCTGTTACACCTAGCTCTTCAGCTTCAAGTGTCGCAAATAAGCTCCAACGTACTACGTTAAACCATTCATCATCGCCTTGGCGAACAACAGGACCAAGTGGTTCTTTAGAAATGATATCAGGTAATACAACTGCAGATTTAGGGTCATCCAACTTAATTCTTAAGCCATATAACTGCGATGCATCTGATGTAACCGCGTCACAACGGCCTTTTTTGAAGGCATCAATTGTTTGACCTGATGTATCAAACGTCACGGCTTTATATTCCATGTTGTTTGATTTGAAGTAGTCAGTCAGGTTAAGTTCGGTTGTTGTACCTGCTTGAATACAAAAAGAAGCACCGTCTAGCTCTTTCGCTGACGTCACACCAAGATCTTTGTTTACTAGGAAACCTTGACCATCATAATAGTTAACACCAGCAAAGTTTAAGCCCAGTGATGTATCACGTGTTGCAGTCCAAGTTGACGCGCGAGATAGCAGATCAATTTCACCACTTTGTAATGCAGTAAAACGTTCTTTCGCAGTCAATGGAATATATTTAACTTTAGATGCATCACCTAATACTGCCGCTGCTACTGAACGACAAAAATCAACGTCGATACCTTTCCAAACGCCTTTTGAATCAGTCGCTGAGAAACCTGGGATCCCTGTAGAAACACCACAGTTCAGTACGCCTTTTTTCATTACTTGCTCTAACGTAGCCGCATTAACTAAATTGGGTAGTGTTGATGCTAGACCTAGTATTAAAGCTATTTTTGTAACCTTCATATTAATTTCCTTGTCTATTATTATTATTGTAATGTTGGTTTTAGTCGGCTAAATCGCCGCTTTAAAAGAGTTGTTTTCTCTAATTCCTAAACACAAAATAAGCATAAGGCAATTTCTATACAACATCTATGAAGCAACAACTGATTAACAAAAGCATTGGCGAGTATTAGACATTCGTCACGAATTTAACACTAAATTAACATGAGTAGGTTTGTTTTAGGTGAATAATACTTTGTGGATATTCACTTTAAGGCTTTTACCCATATTAAGTTCTACAATGGAAACGAATAAACTATAAAGCATGACACTGTTCCCATCTCATACTTTACGGGTAAGGCTAATCTAATACCCTGATTTAAAAAAGAACCTAGATATTAGCTTAGTCTTTACATTAGCTCTTCGCCAACCTTGATTTAAACCGGCATAAAGAGGCAACACAGCCATTTCCCACGTATGTCCCGAGAAGTTATCGACCATATCAGTGAATACTCCTCCGATGAGCACCGGTTATATTTTGTTACTGAGTTCACATAACAAGATAAACACCAGCACGAATAGAGAAAATGAATTATCACCATATAAGTAGTTTGGCACGATTCAAGCAGCGAGGTGCGGCAGGTTAAATTAAATAATCAGCTTTAAATAATGCTTACGCCCGAATGTAGCGAAAAGCGTTGAACCAAAAAGCACTAATATTGGATTGTGAGAAAAGGCATTTTTTACTGTGACAGCACCATGGGAAAGATCTTTGGTATGAATAGGTTGGCTAGAACACCAACTGAGTTTTGCTTGTAGGGTTTGGGTATTGTCTGGGATTTCGATAACAAAACGTTGACCACGTTTCACGTAAGTTATAAATTCACCGTCCGCATATAATTTGTAATCGCGCACTGCATCGAGCAATTGCGCAGGTCTGTATATCCATAATTTCATTTCACATCATCCTTAATGTAAAGTTTGTAACAGGTATAGTGCTTGTAAAGTAATAGCCCCATTTTAGCTAAGCAATGCCATGAGCAAGCATGAAAAAAGTACTAACAATCCATTTATGTATAATTAAACGGTTATTAGTACTTTTACAGTCACCTTTATTGATGGATTTAATTCATCAATAAATCAATAGAGCAATAGGCACCTAACAACGATGACGGCTTAAATAAGTCGCTACTAACCTAAGGTTCTTGACGTGTGCTTGCTAATACGATTTCACGAATACAAACATCTTGTGGTTGTGCATAAGCAAATTCGATTGCTCGAGCAACGTCATCTGGTGCTAAAATGCTACCCATTGTTGCTTTCCAAGATTCGTAGCCCGCTTTAATTTCTTCTGATGTTGTGTGTGACAACAATTCAGTTTCAACAGCGCCCGGTGCGATAGTGATAACACGTACATCTGACATTGCTACTTCTTCACGTACGTTTTCAGTGATTGCGTGAACAGCAAATTTAGTACCACAATAAGCAGCGTGTGCGCCGAATGTTTTACGACCTGCAACAGAGCTGATGTTAATGATAGTACCCGTGTTACGTGCTTTCATTGGCGCAAGAACTGCTTGCATGCCGTTTAATAATGCAATGACGTTAACGTCGAACATCGTTTTGAATTCTTCAGCAGGCTGAGTATCGATTTGGCCTAGTAACATCATGCCAGCGTTATTAATTAATAAATCCGCAGGACCGTATACCGCTTCCGCTTTAGCAAGTGCCGCGTTAAATTCAGCGTGTACTGTTAAGTCTACTTTTTCACATAAACAGTTTGGTAAGTCTAGCGCTTCTAATTTTTCAACTCGACGAGCAACTAATAATAATGGGTGACCAGCTGCACTTAAACGTTTTGCTGTAGCTTCACCAATACCTGAACTTGCGCCTGTAATAACAACTAATTTTTTCATTGTATGCTCTCTATTTTTTATAAAAATGTTTGATGATTATGTTTCTAATCTGCAGCCTGTTAGCTACATACCCAGTGACCAATAAAGATATCTACTATGTAAGATATTAGGTGCTCCTGAGTGGATGAAGAGAGTATATAGAAATGACTATTGTTGATATATACACAATAAAGAACATAACTGTTACGCTTTAAGCTACAATAAGATTCATAGACCTTTACCTATCGTCCTACTCAACTTAATCTCTATAGGCACAGCAATGCAAAGTAGCTCATCTCTTGCCGACATTCGCGCGTTTGTCACCATTGCAGAACAAGGCAGCTTCACTAAAGCCGCTGAAGTATTGCAGTCATCTCGTGCCCACGTATCGCGTCAACTTGCTCAGCTCGAACAACAACTCGGTGTGCAACTGATTATTCGCACGACACGCGCCCAACGATTGACGCCAATTGGCGAACAATTTTTTCAGCAATGCCTTACATCACTACAAACCATCAACCAAGCGGTTATAGCAGCGAAAGACGATACCGAACAATTACAGGGTAGTATCTGTATCAACTGTGTTGGCGGTGTGATAGGTGAGGATATTCTGGCAAACATTATCAGTGAGTTTAATTTACAGTATCCTGATATAGAGGTTGAACTGGACTTTAGTAGCCCACGCGTTGACTTGATTTCCGAGGCATTTGATTTAGTCGTGCGTATGGGGGCATTAGAGGATTCAGGATTAGTGGCGAGAAAACTGACCGACATTAAAGTGCAGGTATTGGCCAGTCCTGATTATTTAGCCAAGCATCCTGTCATTAAGCACCCTAAAGATCTGGAACAACATAATTGTTTAACCGGCAGTATCAAACGCTGGCGTTTCCATCAAAAATCAGTGCAACACAATAATGCGCCGATACATGAATTAGACATTAGCGTTAAAGGTAACTTTAGTTGTAAGAGTGGCCGAGCACTGATTAATGCCGCGAAGAGTGGTAATGGCATTGTCCGTTTACCTGAATTGTATTGCGAAGATGAGATTAACGCGCATACCTTAGCACCCGCGTTAATCTCTGTATCTAATGAAGAACAATGGCACTCACCAGATGTACCGCTGTTTCTACTTTATCACCGTAATCGTTATCAACCTGCGCGCTTAAAAGTGTTAATTGATTTTATATGTCACCATTTTCAGCAATTATAATATTTATTATGAAAACGTGATGTTCGAATGATGGTCAAAATGTTCATTCGAACATTTATGATTAAGATCAATTTACCTTCTACTATCTAGTTCATACTTATAAGTAGTTAATTGACCAGAATATATGGATGAATTATGGCAAAGGTAACCCGTTTCAATACCGAAGTATTGATCATTGGTGGTGGCGCGACTGGCACGAGCATTATGCGCGATTGCGCATTACGTGGCATTACATGCATATTACTTGATAAAGGTGATATCGCTTCAGGTACAACAGGCCGTAATCATGGCTTATTACATTCCGGCGCGCGCTATGCGGTGACCGATGGCGAATCTGCACGAGAATGTATTCAAGAAAATAAGATCCTCAAACATATCGCCAGTCACTGTATCGAAGACACCAGCGGGTTATTCATTACCTTGCCAGAAGATGATCTCGACTTCCAAAGTACTTTTATTGACGCTTGCGCCAGTGCGGGCATCGATACACAAAGACTCACCGCGCAGCAAGCGCTCGATTTAGAACCTAATGTGAATCCGAGTCTAATCGGCGCAGTGAAAGTGCCCGATGGCACGCTCGACCCTTTCCGCTTATGTGCATCCAATGTATTAGACGCCAAAAGCCATGGCGCCCAGTTACTGACTTATTCAATGGTGCAATCTTTCATCCGTATTGGCGACCGCATCATTGGGGCTAAATGCATTAATACCCGCACCAACGAACAATTTGAAGTGTATGCCCAAGAGGTCATTAATGCAGCCGGTATTTGGGGTAAAAACATTTGCCACTACGCCGATCTTAATGTGCAGATGCTACCCGCCAAAGGGTCATTGTTAGTATTTGAACACCGTATTAACGATTTGGTTATCAACCGTTGCCGTAAACCTGCCGATGCCGATATTTTAGTGCCCGGTGATTCGATTTCATTGATTGGCACCACTTCCGAAGAAATTGATTACAAAGATATAGATTCACTCAAGATCAGTGAAAAAGAAGTCAACATACTTATTGAAGAAGGCGGAAAGCTTGCGCCGATACTGGCTCAAACCCGTATTTTACGGGCTTACGCTGGCGTACGACCACTCGTTGATATTGGTGGCGGTGATGGCCGTAACATCAGCCGTGGTATCGTATTACTCGATCATGAACAACGCGATGGTTTGGCCGGCTTCAGTAGTATTCTCGGTGGAAAATTAATGACCAGCCGCTTAATGGCGGAAATGACCACAGATCTGATTGCCAACAAACTCGGTAATGCCACTCAGTGCAGCACCCACTTAAAGCCACTGCCCGGTTCGATTACCAGCAATAAATCGAAAACCAAAAAGACCGTTTTCACCACCAAAGCGGCAACCCATCGTCATGGTGAAACAGCCGTAGCCACATTCGATCAAAGCACCAAAGGTAAATCCATTGTCTGTGAATGCGAAATGGTGTCCGTTGGTGAAATTGAATATGCCATCAAACAACTTGATGTCACCAACTTAGTCGACTTAAGAAGACGTACCCGTCTGGGCATGGGTTCATGTCAGGGAGAGTTGTGCACCTATCGCGCTTCCAGTTTATTTTGTGATTTTGGTAATTGCAGTGGTTATGAATCGAGTAAATTGTTAATGCAGTTTTTTGAAGAGCGCTGGAAGGGTATTAAGCCTGTGCTATTTGGTGACGCATTGCGAGAAGCAGAGTTTACCTATTGGTTATATGAAGGCCTGTTCGGGGCAAGTGCGATTAATCAGTTAGGCGAAAAACAACAAGATAAGGATTATTATGAAATTTGATAGCATCATCATTGGCGGTGGCATTGCTGGTTATACCGCAGGCTTACGCAGCCTCGAAGCTGGACTAAAAACAGCTATCATTTCAAATGGTCAAAGCGCCCTACACTTTTCATCAGGCTCTATCGACCTGCTTTCGCATACGCCAACGGGCAAGGCTATTCGTAACCCTGCGGCTATATTCGATAAGTTCACCAATGAGTTCCCCCTCCATCCTTATAGCAAGGTGGGTAAACAAACGGTATTTGAATCACTTAATTGGTATAAAAACATACTGACGACTGCTGGCATTCCACTACTGCAGCAAGAAGATGGCGACAACCATCTGCGCATCACCCCACTTGGCACCTTAAAATCAACGTGGTTATCACAGCCTTATATACACCAGTTACCAATGCGACTTAACGAACATACCATCAAGCGTATTGTCGTGGTCCAAATTGATGACTTCCGCGACTTTAACGCCAAGATGGTTACCGATAATTTAGTCCAAATACCGGAATTTGAAGGCGTGGAAATCACCCATACCAGCGTTGCCATTGATGGATTCTCAGGACTTAAACGTAACGCTTGTGAACTGCGCTCGATTGATATTGCTCGGATCTTAACGAATGAATCTGAAATAAAAGCCTTAGCAACCAAGCTCAAGACTATTGCTACACAAGATGACTTGGTAGTTATACCGGCGATCACAGGTAATGGTAAGGGATTGTCGGTACTCAACAAGCTCCATGCATTAACCCAATTAACCTTTCATGAAGTGCCGACGATGCCACCTTCAATGCTCGGGATCCGCCTTGAAGAAACCATGATTGATTTATTCATCAAGGCTGGCGGCATGTTATTAAAAGGCGACCAAGTCACGCACGGCGATATAGCGAAAGACAATAACAGTAGCAATGACGAGTTGAGCCTTAAACGCATTTATACCCGCAATTTAGAATCCATGCCATTAACCGCAGATAACTATATTTTCGCATCCGGTAGCTTTTTTAATAAAGGTTTAATTGCTCAGCATGACAAATTACAAGAACCGGTATTCAACTTAGACATGAACAGCAACCAAGCGCGAAGTACCTGGTATAACCCGCAATTTTTTGCACCTAACTCACAACCATTTTTATCACTGGGCATTAAAACCAACCACAACTTCAATCCAATGTTGGCAGGTAAAGTGATTACCAACTTGTTTTGTGCCGGTTCAAACTTAGGTGGATACGATCCTATCGCCGAAGGTTGTGGCAGCGGTGTCGCAATTAGTACGGGTTATCACGCGGTGAATCATCTTTTACAAAACACGAAGCATAATCAATCGCAACACCTCACTAGCGACAGCTTGGTATAACGGAGCAATACAATGGATTTAGTATCAACACGCTTTGAAAAATGCATCAAATGTACCATCTGTACCGTGTACTGCCCTGTTGCAAAAGCCAACCCCGATTACCCAGGACCAAAAGAGTCAGGCCCTGATGGTGAGCGCCTCAGGATCAAAAGCCCTGAATATTATGATGAAGCATTAAAGCTTTGTACCAACTGTAAACGCTGTGAAACGGCTTGTCCGTCCAACGTCAATGTCGGCGATATTATTGCGGTGGCACGTGGTAAGTTTGAGAAGAAAAAACTTAATCCGAAATTAGTGCGCGATTATATTTTAAGTCACACAGATTTATTTGGTTCGCTATCAACACCACTTGCACCTTTGGTGAATAAGATCACGGATTCGCCAATTATCAAAACCATCATGGATAAAACCGTGGCGATTGATAAACACAAATCCTTACCTAAGTATGCCTTTGGCTCGTTTAGAAACTGGTATAAAAAACAAGCCGACACCCAAATGCAGTTCAAACGTCAGGTCAGTTATTTCCACGGCTGTTACGTTAACTACAACAACCCGCAACTGGGTAAAGATTTAATTAAAGTATTAAATGCCATGAATATTGGCGTGAAGTTATTGAAGAAAGAAAAATGCTGCGGCGTGCCACTCATCGCCAATGGTTTTCATGACAAAGCCCGTAAGAATGCCCAATTTAATGTTAAACACATGACCGACGCTGTCGAGCAATTTAATACCCCGATCTTGTCGACATCATCAACTTGCGCATTAACCTTGAAGCAAGAGTACCCGCATGTATTAAATGTTGATAACAGTAAGATCTCCAGCAAGCTTGATTTCATTACCTCGTTCTTATTACGTGAGTTTATGAATGGTAATATGCCGACGTTAAAACCGGTGAATAAAACCATTGTCTACCATACACCGTGTCATTTAGAACGCAGTGGCTTAGCAATCTTTACCATCGAGCTATTACGTACTATCCCTGGTTTAAAGGTCATTGTACTTAACAGCGAATGCTGTGGTTCAGCGGGTACTTATGGTTTCAAAAAAGAAAACTATGAGGTATCGATGAAGATAGGCCAAGGGCTATTTGAACAAATTAAACAGGCTAACGCTGACTTTGCGATCACCGATTGTGAAACCTGCAAATGGCAAATTGAAGAAAATAGTGACTTGGAAACAATTCACCCAGTGACTTTATTAGCACAGTGCTTATCGGACTAATTGACTAACTGTTGAATGGATAAAAATACATTAGCTTTTCTAATCGTTATGACAAATTTATTTCGCTATAAAGATAAATAACAATAGCTATAATGCAGTTAAAACGGAGGGTTAGAGATAATTAAACAGATTATCTCTTTCTTATAACACTTATCTAAACGAAATGACGTTTAGATAAACTAATTAGAAAGGTAATTATTATGACAACTCAATTGATCAGCAACTTCATCACAACTATTCTAACAAAAGTTGTAGCATCTTACGGTCACTCATTTGTAGAGCTGTATAACCGCGATAATAAGTTATGAAGATAATATCTGTCAGTAACGAGTCTATTCGAGCGCTACTGACAGATGCATTTAACTATTAATCGTTAAATGAACGTACAATCCAAGCGCGGAACGTACGACCTTTCAATTTACCTTTACCAATTTTCTGCACAGCCGCTTTCGCCACTTTCGCTTCAACAGCAACATAAGCACAATTATCAAACAGTTGGATTTTACCTACTGATTTACCATCAATACCATCTTTACCTGTTAACGCACCAACAATATCACCAGCACGTACTTTCTGCTTTTTACCACCATCAATACGGATACATTCCATCGGTGGCACCATTGGTGTTTCGTTTAAAACACTTTCTGGTGGTAATGCTTCTGGTGTGATCATACCAAAACGATCTTCAAGTTGTGCAACTTGATAACCTTCTTTATCATCAAATAAAGTACAAGCAAACCCTTTACTACCAGCACGGCCAGTACGACCAATACGGTGAACATGTATTTCGCTGTCGTGCGCAACGTTGAAATTAATTACCGCATCTAACGACTCAATATCCAGACCACGAGATGCAACGTCAGTAGCAACAAGAACAGAAACACTCTTCGTTGAAAAACGAACTAACGCTTGGTCACGGTCACGTTGCTCTAAGTCACCGTGTAATGCAATGACACTGAAACCAAAGTGGCCTAATTCATCAGCAACATCTTGCACGTCTTTCTTGGTATTACAAAAGATAACCGTTGATTCAGGTTTGTGCTGTAGTAACAAGCCACGCACTGTATCTAAACGCTCACCAAAGTTTTTAACTTTATAGAAATGCTGTTTGATAGAGCTATCGTCATGTGTCGATGCTACTTCAACCATTTCTGGGTTCTTCATTATTTTCGATGCAATTGCTTCAATCTTTTTCGGGAACGTTGCACTGAATAATAATGTTTGACGGTCGCTTGGTGCTTTCTCAACAATTGCGTCAAGTGCATCTTGGAAACCCATTTCTAACATACGGTCAGCTTCATCAAGTACAAAAGTAGTTAGATTATCTAATCGTAACGTGCCTTTCGTTAAGTGATCTAATACGCGACCAGGTGTACCAACAATGATATGTGCGCCGTGTTCTAATGAACCGATTTGTGGGCCAAATGGCATACCACCACACAGTGTTAATACTTTAATGTTATGGATAGCACGTGCCAGTTTACGAATTTCTTTCGCTACTTGGTCTGCTAGTTCACGGGTAGGACAAAGTACTAACGTTTGAATACGGAAGCGTTCAACATCTAAACGTTGCAGTAAACCTAAACCAAAAGCCGCTGTTTTACCTGAACCAGTTTTACCTTGGCCAATTACATCTTTGCCTTCAAGGATCGACGGTAAGCTTTGTGCTTGGATTGGTGTCATTTCGGCATAACCGAGTGTATCTAGATTAGAGACAAGTTCTGGACGTAAATTTAGAGAAGAAAAATTAGTTTGGCTCACAGTGCGTACCCTTTAAATGGCAGTAATAAATAAACAAAAAGGGCAAGCTCCGAAGAACATGCCCTTTATACTTAAACGTTTCGATTTATCATCAATTCATTTAAGCTAAACAATCTTAGCGACTATTAATTCAAAGAATTAAAGTACTACGATGTTTTCCGCTTGAGGACCTTTTTGGCCATCAGTAACGTTGAATTCAACTTTTTGGTTTTCTAAAAGTGTACGGAAACCGTCACTTTCGATAGCGCTGAAGTGAGCAAACACGTCAGGGCCGTTTTCTTGTTGAATGAAACCGAAACCTTTAGCTTCGTTAAACCATTTTACTGTACCAGTGATTTTAGACATAATCATAATCCTATTTATCGAATAATTAAGTGGCATAAAGCCGATGCTGCTGGAAGTGTTACTACTTACTTATGATAAATCAGGACGAGGTACTAAAAAAACTTCGAAATAAAATACATTCATAAAAAACTAACCTTAAAGCTGCGGCTAATTATATAGACTTACCAATTTGTGTCAACAAGGTTATTAGCAATAACGACATTAGGCTCGCTACAGCTATGCAGTTTGCACTTGAGCAACCTATCATGTACCCTGCAGCACCGCTGTTATACTAAGCACAAGCATATCAATAGCAACCACCTAGATAAAGAGACACTATATGAGTTTTACCGACCTCGGTTTATCCGCACCAATCCTAAAAGCTGTAGCAGAAAAAGGCTACGACACACCATCGGCAATTCAGGCGCAAGCGATACCAGCTGTACTGTCAGGTAGGGATGTAATGGCTGCGGCACAAACAGGTACAGGTAAAACAGCTGGTTTTACTCTACCTATTTTAGAAAAACTAAGCCAAGGCCCGCGCCCACGTGCAAATCAAGCTCGTACGTTAATCTTAACGCCGACACGTGAATTAGCAGCTCAAATCGCTGAGAATGTTGAAGTATATAGCAAGCATTTGAATTTAACGTCTACAGTGGTATTTGGTGGCGTTAAAATTAACCCACAAATGGCACGTTTACGTCGTGGTGTTGACATCTTAGTTGCAACTCCAGGTCGTTTGTTAGATTTATATAACCAAAACGCAATTCGCTTTCACCAATTAGAAATTTTGGTATTAGACGAAGCTGACCGTATGCTTGATATGGGCTTCTTACGTGACATTCGTAAAATCCTTGCGGTATTACCAAAAAATCGTCAAAACTTATTATTCTCAGCAACTTTCTCGGATGATATTCGTCAACTTGCTAAGGGTTTAATCAACGATCCAGTTGAAATTTCAGTAACGCCACGTAACGCAGCGGCTAAATCTGTTGAACAATGGATGCACCCAGTTGATAAGAAGAAAAAACCACTGCTATTAACGCACTTAATTAAAGAAAACAACTGGAAACAAGTATTGGTATTTACCAAGACTAAGCACGGTGCGAACAAATTAACCAAACACTTAGAAGAGCAAGGCATCAATGCTGCCGCAATTCACGGTAACAAGAGCCAAAGTGCACGTACTAAAGCACTAGCAAACTTCAAATCAGGTGAAGTAAGAGCACTTATTGCAACTGATATTGCCGCTCGTGGTATTGATATCGAACAACTACCACAAGTAGTTAACTTCGACTTACCAAACGTACCAGAGGATTATGTTCACCGTATTGGTCGTACAGGTCGTGCTGGCGCAGAAGGTACTGCAATCTCATTTGTTTGTCAGGACGAAATGAAAGAGCTAGTAGCAATTGAACAATTAACTCAAAAACACCTTGAACGTGTTGTTGTTGATGGTTTTGCGCCAATGGATTCATTCCCGACTACACCGGGTATTCGTCCACCAAAAGAGAAACAACCTAAGAAAGATCATCAAGACGGTCAACGCTCAGGTGAAAACTCACGTGGCCACAAGCCGGCAAGTAAAAACCGTCGTCACACAGGTCCACGTAGCGAAACAAGTCCATCTGCAAATAAAGGCAATCGCCGTCGCCCAACTGGTACTACAAACAGCAGCACAAGCACGAAGTAACGACGATTGAACAGGCTATACTATATAGCCTAACAGCACACTGTCTTAAACCATAAGACAGTGTGCTACATTAACGTTACCCCCTCGACAACCGTTAATCCACCTCTGCTAATCTCTTCGCTATCCTGAATTAATCACTACCCCATTTTTATCTGCTTGTAATTACTTTACATTTATTTAATCATTTATCGCTGCTTAACATTATTATTTACGCCCGTATTTGCTAGAATATTGTCTGTTCATTCAAGAGAAAAAATCAATGCAACTACAACAAATAGACAAAGTTCGTTATCGTAAACACTTAAACATGGCGAGTGTCGTGGCGACCGCGGTATTAATCGCTTTTGCGTTATTTTATGGCCAAGTCTTGATCCATTTTTTTGCCGTACCTGACGGTAATAATTTCAAACTCAATTTAGCGGGTGTGGTGCTTGGTGTGTTTAGCTTATTGATTGCATTCAACCTTGTTCGCAAGCATCCCTACTTAACTGAAGTCATGTATGTGTGGGATCTAAAGCAAGAAAACAATAAAATTTATCGCAAGCTACACCATATAAAATCAGCGTTAAGCGACAGTGATAATACCAATATCGATGCTATCACCATCCTAAATTACTATTACGCCGCATCGAAACAACAATACAATTTGGATAACAATACATTAACGATGGAAACCTTAACGGCAGACATCGCTAAATTAGATGCGCTCATCACCGAAAAGCAGTTAACCATTAACGTCGATGACTACAATCTAGGGCTTTTAAAACAGTTTTAAACTACATATTCATAAACACATTAAAACAGGCGCGGCTGCCCTTGAAATAAAATAGTTGCGCCTGTTTTTAGAATAAAACCTCGATAAATTCACAGAAATTTAGATTTTCATCGCTTTAATCTAAATTAATTTTATAGAAATGCAAAAAAACAGCTTAAATGCTAGCTTATAGTCAGCTATCTCTTTTTTGTTCCCAAAAAACCATGATATACTCCGCGCGAATCTTTACATAAATAAATTATAGAGAACATAATGGCTGATTTATCAAAATACAGAAATATCGGGATCTTCGCTCACGTTGATGCTGGTAAAACAACAACAACTGAACGTATCCTAAAACTTACTGGACAGATCCACAAAACTGGTGAAGTACATGACGGTGAGTCAACTACAGATTTCATGGAACAGGAAGCTGAGCGCGGTATTACTATTCAGTCAGCTGCTGTAACATGCTTCTGGGACAATCACCGTTTTAACGTTATTGATACTCCTGGACACGTTGATTTCACAGTTGAAGTTTACCGTTCACTTAAAGTACTTGACGGCGGTATCGGTGTATTCTGTGGTTCTGGTGGTGTTGAACCTCAGTCAGAAACTAACTGGCGTTATGCGAATGACTCAGAAGTTGCGCGTATTATCTTCGTAAACAAATTAGACCGTATGGGTGCTGATTTTTACCGCGTTGTTAAACAAACTCAAGACGTACTAGATGCTAACCCACTAGTTATGGTTCTACCAATCGGTATCGAAGAAGATTTCGTTGGTGTTGTTGACCTTCTTACGCGTAAAGCACACATCTGGGATGATTCAGGTCTTCCAGAAAACTTCGAAATCTCTGATGTTCCTGCGGACATGGTAGAGAAAGTTGAAGAATATCGTGAAATGTTGCTTGATACTGCTCTTGAGCAAGATGACGCGCTACTAGAAGCGTACATGGAAGGTAACGAACCTTCTATTGAAGAAATCAAACGTTGTATCCGTAAAGGTACACGTACAATGGACTTCTTCCCAACATACTGTGGTTCAGCATTCAAGAACAAGGGTATTCAATTAATCCTTGACGGTGTTGTTGATTATCTACCGAGCCCAACTGATGTTGATCCTCAGCCGCTTACAGATGAAGAAGGCGAGCCAAACGGTAAATTTGCACACGTTTCAACTGAAGAAACTTTTAAAGCATTAGCATTTAAAATCTCTGATGACCGTTTTGGTGCACTTACTTTCATCCGTATCTACTCAGGTACGTTGAAAAAAGGTGATACTATTCTTAACGCTGCTACAGGTAAAACTGAGCGTGTTGGTCGTATGTGTGAAATGCAAGCTGATGATCGTAACGAATTAACTAGCGCACAAGCTGGTGATATTCTTGCAATCGTAGGTATGAAAGGTAACGTTCAAACTGGTCACACTTTATGTGATCCGAAAGACCCTATCATCCTAGAAGCAATGGTATTCCCAGAACCAGTAATCTCTATCTCTGTAACACCAAAAGATAAAGGTTCTACTGAGAAAATGGGTATTGCGATCGGTAAAATGGTTGCTGAAGATCCAACTTTCAAAGTTGAAACTGACCAAGATTCAGGCGAAACAATCCTTTCTGGTATGGGTGAACTTCACCTAGACATTAAGGTTGATATCCTTAAGCGTACATACGGCGTTGATCTAGTTGTTGGTGCTCCTCAGGTTGCTTACCGTGAAACTATTACTCAAGCAATTGAAGATAGCTACACGCATAAGAAACAATCTGGTGGTAGTGGTCAATTCGGTAAGATCGATTACCGTATCAAGCCAGGCGAACCAGGTACTGGTTTCGTATTCACATCAACTGTTGTTGGTGGTAACGTACCTAAAGAATTCTTCCCTGCTGTTGAAAAAGGCTTCAAGAGCCTTATGGACACAGGTGTTCTAGCTGGTTTCCCAGTACTAGACGTTGAAATCGAATTATACGATGGTGGCTTCCACGCAGTGGATTCATCAGCTGTTGCATTCGAACTTGCTGGTCGTGGCGCATTCCGTCAATCAATCCCGAAAGCTGGCGCACAGTTAATCGAACCAATCATGAAAGTTGACGTATTCACGCCAGACGATCACGTTGGTGACGTTATTGGTGACCTTAACCGTCGTCGTGGTATGATCGCTGGTCAAGACGCTGGTAACACTGGTGTTCGTATTAAAGCTGACGTACCTCTTTCAGAAATGTTTGGTTACATCGGTTCACTACGTACAATGACATCTGGTCGTGGTCAGTTCTCTATGGAGTTCTCACACTACAACCCTTGTCCAGCTAACGTAGCTGAAGGCGTTATCGCTAAAGTTAAAGAAGACAACGCTAAAAAATAAGTAATTATTTTTAGTTAATCTTCCTAACCCCAGTTATGCAAATAACTGGGGTTATTTTTTGCCTGAAAAACAGCTAAAAAAAAGCACCAAGACCATTCAGCCTTAGTGCTATTACTATTTTTACTCGCTAATGCTTGCTAGTTCATACTAACAGCGCATTAATCATTACTCGAAGTGCCAGTAACCTAAGTTAACCCATTCAATCAACTGCTGACCAAATACTTTATCTTCCATTAATGCTTCAAGTTCTTTTGCTGACTGTTCAGTGGTATTACATAGCGTTTGCACGCTTGCAGCAATACTTGCATCAAAGTCATAACGCTCACCATCAATGAAACAGCTCGTTGGCATTTCAGGGAAGTATAATGTCTTAAGGCCATTCACTTTACGTAAATAAGATTCCATACCGATTTCATCGACTACGATAGCATAATCAGCGATGTAACCACCTTCTGGAACGACAATATCGAGTTCGTGTGCAGATTCACTGTAATGACGACCAAGGAAATCATGCATAACGCTTTTATCAGCCATTAATGATGTCATGATGTCAGTTAAACCTTGCACTTCGTTTGCTTCGATTGAGCCGTGTTCAGCGCGTGGTTTTAGGTTTTTATCGCTATAACGAACAAACTCTTTTTCTTGTTGTAATAGGTAATCACCAAAATCATTTAACAATTCTTTTTGGTCTTGGGCGCGGAAACCAACTGAGTAGTTAATCGCTTCGCCAACAGCATAACCTTCATGCGGTGCGTAAGGTGGGATATATAAAATATCACCTGGTTCTAATACTGTATCAATAACCGCATCAAACGCTTCACAATGCTTCAGAGCACCGTTGGCAGCAAACTCTTGAGGATTCATATCCTGAGCACCAACACGCCAATGACGCTTACCTAGGCCTTGAATAATGAATACACAGTAACGGTCAACATGCGGGCCTACGCCACCTGTATCTGTGCTATAAGAAACCATCAAATCATCAAAGCGCCAGCTCGGAATGAAGTTAAACGTGTTTGCCAATTCAGCAGAAGGTTCGTGCCAATGGTTAATCGCTTGTACTAAGATAGCCGAACCATCTTGTTCCATACGTTCAAACTCAGTGAAAGGACCACATGCAGCCTGCCACTTGTCTTCTTCACGCCATACCATGCGCGATGTAATTTCTTCTTCCATTGCTAAACCAGCGATTTCATCCGGGCTAATTGGATCGATAAAATCCTTGAATCCCGCTTTAATCAACAGTGGTTTTTTCTGCCAATAATTTTCCATGAAGTCAGCAATATCAAGATTTAATTTATACATAGTCAACCCGTATTAAGTATTCGAAGTAATAGAGCGCGTATCATAGGTATTTCCCCGATAATAGCAACAAAAAAAGCCCTATAGAGTTTATTGCTACAGGGCTATTTAAATTACTTTTGATTAGAAACAAAAGCTAGGCAGGTTCTGATACATAAACATCAGGAAAGTAGACAGCCCTAATTAACTGAGATTTCATTTCATCGTTCAGTAATACATGCAATTCATACATAATGCTAATAATGCCACCGCGCAAGTCATTCACTTTGGCCGCAAGTTGCGTTGCAGATAAACCATCCGTTGTCAGTGTCGGATTGCTCGTGTGTGCATTACCAACCAGTACATTGCATTCGGCCAATTGTGCTGTAAACAGCGCCCAAGATTTGTTATTAATATCCACTGCATTACCAGTAGTGAATAAAGGCACCCATTGGCTGATTTTATCTTCTAGAGAAATATTCTCGTCTTCGATATCAATCATGTCTTTAATGTCAATCACATCTGCATTATCAACATTGTAGGCTTGAGCTTTAGCGGATAAATATGATGTTAAAGAGGCATTAAGTTTGGTAAGGCACGCAGAGTACGCTGCATAGCCCGCAGCAAAGTTGGCCTCGTTAATAGCTAAATCACGAAATGCTAACGCGGAGTCAAAGTCACCTTGGTAATCGCTCACATTAAGAATGCCTTCACCACTGATGTAGACCTTGCTATCCAGGGTGTTTTCGACAAATGGCACTGTGTAATTCCAGTTTCGGGTGTCTGAAACTAAACGCTTAAAAGGATACTTGTTCTCTTCAAACCACTGCTCGATGACTTTATTTTTCAAGCCATCAGTCAAATCTCGATTTGAGTGGTCACTGTACTTCACCAGATCAAAGATTAGCTTCTTCGCTTGTTTCTCTGCAATGTTTACTCTTACTTTTAACACTAACAACTCCTTCGTGCTGCTTAACGCCTATTACTGACCTGCAGCGTGGTATTTTTGACATTTAATCATCAACATTTTTGTCAGTGTTTAATTTAAAAACAGATGACCGATACTAAAAAAGCCCCGTGGATATTATATAAAATAATTTCCACGGGGCTTATTAACAAACACTAATAAGGCATTACTACATAACTATTACTATATAACGATTACTACATAAGTACGGCCTGAGTAAATTAACGACTCAAATTAAGCGTTACTGAACGTGCATCGCCTTCATTAAGCGTAACAACATTAGAGTTGATGTCATCTTCTTTCGTCATCACATTCTCATCTTCAGACAGCTTAGCACTGACTTTAATGGATGGGAATTGCGACATCTTCATTTGTGCCATCATCGCATCACTATCAGATAACGAGATAGTTAATGGGAACGTTGGGTCCATGATGCGTTTAACTGCCAGCGGCGCTTTAGGCCCCGCAGCGGCTTTCACGTAAACGTACAAGTAACCTTTCATTTCAGCTTGGTCAGCAGTAATCGTGATCGTTACTTGCTCATTGCCCGCAACGGCGTCACTTGTCACTGCATTCGTTTCTGTACTTGTTGCAACAGGACGGTTATCAACTGGCGTTGCAGTATTCGCAACAACAGGTGCTGTACCATCTTTCTCTGCAATCTGTTTTCTAGCGTATTCAATACTACCTTCGATCATTTCGATACGATCAGGCTGACCAGCAAGTAACGGTAACATACGTTGCCATTGCTCGATTGCGCCAAGGTAATCTTGGTTTTCTAATGCCATGAATGCAGACGTCGATAACACTTCGATATCGTCAGGTTTCTCTTGTTTAAGATCCATCAATATTTTACGTGCTAGGTTATTCTGTTCAGGATCATCGCTGAGCATTAATGCTTGCGCATAACCCGTCACAATAGATGTATTCATTGGTGCTAGTTTATAAGCACGGTCCATAGCAATAAATGCTGCGTTTGAATCACCTAGGGCAACGTTTAAACGACCCAGTAATAACCAACCAAATTCATTATCTGGTTCAGCCTTCATCTTAGTGCTTAATGCCAGTTTAAAGTCAGAGATCTCTTGATCTGTCACTTTATCACCTTCATTCATCACCCGATTGGTTAGCTCAGGTAAACGTGAGTACACATCTTCCCAGTTTGCTACCTTGTCACGTGCGCCTAATGTCAGATACACCGACACAGAAAAGACAACTAAGAATAAAACACCCGCAAGCCAGATGAAGGGTGAGTCGGCAGTATTTACCTTTTCTGCTTTCTCATCAACAACGTCATCCAATAGACCACGTTGCATTTCATCAATGAATTCTGCGCTTTTGTCTAACAAACCTTGATCTTCATCGTCAGCTAATTCACTGACACGACTTTTATACAAGTCTTTGTTTAATTGATCGCGTGTCGCGCCTGTTAACTTGCTCTTACCAGTAATGGGAATAACAAATGCGAGCGCGGCAACGATCACCAATACAATACTTACTATCCAAAATAACAACATGCTATTTCTCGCTATCTTTTAAAATTTTGGCCAAACGGTCTTTCTCCGCACTCGTTAACTCTTCATCGCGTTCATCAGTTTCAACACTGACTTTACGACGACTGTTACGAACGATGATCAAACCACCAAATAAGACAAATAAACCAGGACCAACCCATAAAATGGCGGTGCCTAAGGTTACTGGCGGTTTGTATAAAACAAAGTTACCAAATCGATCAATCCAATAATCAACAATCTGATCTTCATTCTGACCTTCAATCACCATGTTATAGGTTTTTTGACGCATATCTTTGGCAATCGAAGCATTCGAATCAGCCAGGTTATTGTTTTGACATTTAGGGCAACGTAACTCTGCCGTTAATGTTCTAAACAAGGCTTCTTGCTCTTCAGTTTCAAAGTCATAAACATCAATAACCGCCGCCACACTGAAACTGAGCATTAAAGTCATTAATACGAATAATTTTTTCATCTTAAATCCTTATTTTAACTGCTCATAAATAGCTTTCAGCTCACCATTCCAATTACGCGGATTGATATCACCCACGTGCTTGAATTGGATAATACCTTTGCTATCGATGAAGAAAGTTTCAGGCGCGCCGTAAACACCAAGATCAAGCCCTAGCATACCATCAGGATCATAAAGGCTGATCTTATATGGATTATCTAACTCTTCTAACCATCTTAAGGCTTTTGAGCGCTCGTCTTTGTAGTTCATGCCAACAATGTAAACACCGTCTTCAGCAAGTTCATTTAAGTACTTATGCTCGGCGTAACATGTTGGGCACCACGTTGCCCATACATTTAACAACATAGGTTGGCCTGTCAGTACACTTTTATCGTGTTGTAGCTCAGGTTCCACTAAATCGTTTAACGCAAACTCCGGAACAGGTCGACCAATGAAGGTCGACTCTAACACGGTAGCATCACGAAATAAGCCAATGTAAAGGAACGCAGACACACATAAAAATACGATTAAGGGTATTAGTCGTGTCATTAACTGCTTCTTTTTTTTCTCATCAGCAGTTATTAACGGTTTCTTTTTTTTCTCATCATCAGTCATTATTCTTGTCCTAATGATTGCGCTTTCGCGACACGTTTATTCACAAAACGATAACGGCGATCAGATACCGCTAATAAACCACCAATAGACATGACTAAGCCACCCCACCAGATGAAACGAATGAAGGGTTCGTAATAAATACGAATGGCCCACGAGTCATCTGCTAACTGTTCGCCAAGTGCGATGTAAAGATCACGCGTTACGCCCCAATCAATCGCCGCTTCAGTCATTGGCATGCTACGTTGTGCAAAGTAGCTACGTTTTTCAGCCTTCATAACAGTTTCAAACTTACCGTCTTTACTGATATTAAATACTGCTTTATAACCTTCGTAGTTCGAACCATTGGCTTCACCAATACGCTCAAATTCGAATAGGTAATCAGCGAAGACAACTTCATCGCCCGGTAACATACGTAAGTCTTTTTCGATTTTGTAATTCTGAGTTGCAGAAATACCAATCAACATCATTGCCAGACCAACATGGCCAAGAACCATAGCCCAATGACTACGACCCAGCTTCGTCACACCCGAAACAAAACTATGACGATGTGTTGCACGGATATACACTTCAAGCGAACTGGTGATAATCACCCAGAATGCTAATGCAAAACCAACAACCGCAACAATCTTAATCTTATCAGCAAATATAGCTGGTAATGCAACCGCTAACACGATGCTCGCGACTGCACATACCGCTAACTGCTTAAACAGTGGACGTAAGTCTGCTTCTTGTTTCTTCCAACGTAATAACGGTGCAACACCCAAGGCAATTGCAAGCGGGATAATCATATAGAAGAAGATATTATTAAAGAATGGTACACCGATTGAAATCGAGCCCATACCCAGTTCTTTATGTACCAATGGTAACAAGGTACCAATCAACACCACTAATAGCGCTGCAATTAATAAGACGTTGTTCATTAACAAGAAAGTTTCACGAGAAAACAGACTGTATTTACCACGACTCTTAATTTCTGAACCTTTCACAGCATAAAGCAGTAATGAACCACCAACAACGGCGATCAAGAAGGCCAGAATAAACAAACCACGTGCCGGATCAGAAGCAAATGCATGCACAGAGACCAGTACACCTGAACGTACTAAGAAAGTACCTAACAAGCTTAAGCTAAATGCTGAAATAGAAAGTAGCACTGTCCATGATTTGAATACACCACGTTTTTCACTAACCGCTAATGAGTGAATCAACGCAGTACCGGCAAGCCAAGGCATAAATGATGAGTTCTCTACTGGATCCCAGAACCACCAACCACCCCAGCCAAGTTCATAATAAGCCCACCAACTGCCCAGCGCGATACCTGATGTTAAGAATACCCAAGCAATAAGCGTCCAAGGACGTGACCAACGAGCCCAAGCAGAATCAAGACGACCCGCCATCAATGCCGCAATGGCAAAAGCGAAAGCAACAGAGAAACCAACATAACCCATGTACAACATTGGCGGATGGAAAATCAAACCAATATCTTGCAGCAATGGGTTTAGGTCGTTACCGTCGAGCGGTAAGTAAGGCAAGGTACGATCGAACGGATTTGACGTTAACAAGATAAACAAGTTAAAACCAATCGCGATCATCCCCATCACCGAAAGTACGCGAGCCAGTGCAACCTTAGGAATACCTTGGCTAAACACCGCAACAGCAGCCGTCCAAATCGCGAGCGTTAGAGACCACAGTAATAGTGAGCCTTCATGACCGCCCCATACAGCAGAAATCTTATACTGTATTGGTAACAATGAATTTGAGTTAGTCGCTACATAACCAACTGAAAAATCGTCAGTGGCAAATGCGTACGCTAATACTGCAAATGATAAGCTCATTAACAGAAACTGCATAATGGCTAATGGTTTAGCGCTATTAATCATACCAGGATGATTAATTTTTGCGCCTATAAGTGGATAAATTGCCAGCAAGAACGACAACGCCGTTGCGACAATTAAACTAAAATGTCCAATCTCAGGGATCATTATAAACTACCTTATTTGGTTTCGTTTCCGTATTCTGGTTTCATATGCTTAATACCTTTAATTGCTTCTGCAACTTCCGGTGGCATATATTCTTCGTCATGTTTAGCAAGTACTTCAGATGCGCTAATAACATTAGCTGACTTTAATACGCCTTGCGCAACAATACCTTGCCCTTCACGGAATAAATCCGGCAAGATACCTTCGTATTCCAGTGTAACCAGACCGCCGTTGTCATCACTTAACACAAAGCTAACCTTAAGGTCTTCCATGTTACGTGTAACTGTACCCGGCATAACTAAGCCACCAATACGTAAACGCTGGCCAATCTCAGGTTTAACTTTATCTTCACCTAGGCCTTCAACAAGTTGGCTCGGCGTATAGAATAAATCAATGTTCTGTTTTAATGCATAAAGTACAAGACCCGTCATTGTGCCTAAACCAATGATAATCACCAGCGCTATCGATAAGCGCTTTTTACGTCTTGGATTCATAGCGTATTCTCCATTTTTTCAGCAGCACGCATACGTTCGATACGCTGATGCTTATTTTTAATTTCATCAATAATTTGGCGACGTTTTACAATTGTAGCAACCGTTAATGAGCCTAATGATAGCAAGCTAAACGCAACCGCTAGCCAGACATAAAAACCGTAACCACCCATGGCTAAAAAAGCCGAAAAGCTATCAAATTGCATGTTACTTATCCTCGATAAATAATTTTTTCACCCAAGGTCTGTGCGACTCACGGGTAATTAATTCATTTCTAAAACGCATCAAGGTCAAGGTACCAAACAGTAAACCGAAGCCTAATAAGTTAATCAGTAAAGGCCACAGCATATCGGTATCCATTGACGGCTTATCGAATTTACTAATCGTGGCTTTTTGATGTAGCGTATTCCACCATTCAACTGAGTAGTGAATAACGGGTAGATTAATAACACCCACTAACGCCAGGATACCTGCAGCACGACCAGCAAGTAGTTTGTCGCTAAACGCGCCATAAATAGCAATAACGCCAAGGTATAAAAATAATAAGATAAGCTCAGATGTTAAACGTGCATCCCATACCCACCAAGCGCCCCACATAGGTTTACCCCATACGGCACCAGTAAATAATGCAATTGCTGTAAATACTGCGCCAATTGGTGCGATTGCAGCGACAGCCATATCTGCCATTTTTAACTGCCAGACCAGGCCAATAAATGCAGCAATTGCCATACTTAAGTATGCACCCATAGAAAGTGATGCAGCAGGTACATGCAAATAGATAATACGGAAACTATCGCCTTGTTGATAATCAGCGGGCGCGAATACAAAACCCCAAACCATACCGATTGTCAGTGAGATAGCACTAAATAGTGCAAACCAAGGCAGCATTTTACCGGCTAGGTTATAACTTTTTTCTGGTTTTGCATAAGGATGGAGCCATTTCCACATATTAAACTCTCTACATAAATAACGGCTCAATTATATGAACCTAAACAGTGATTGAAACTAACTTTACTTTTCTTTAATTAAAAGCTTTAACTAACAATTTAACTCAGGCTAACCCGTAATGATGCAGCGATAGCAAACGGTGATAAAGTAACCGATGCTGCCAGCATAGCGCCTAATATAGCAACGGGGCCAGCATACGACACACCAAAACTCGCCGCATCAATGGCACTGGTTGCAAAGATCAATACGGGAATAAATAACGGTAAGATCAATAAACTTAGCAATACCCCACCTTTACGTAAGCCAACCGTTAACGCCACGCCAATCGCCCCGACAAAACTAAGTACCGGTGTACCGAGTAACAAAGTAATAAACGTGGCCGTAAAGGTATTCGCATCTAATGATAAAAATACCGCTAACAAGGGTGAAACAAGTAAAATAGGCACACCCGTCAATAGCCAATGAGCCACAACCTTAGCGGTAACTATCACCCCCAATGGCGTGTTCGTTAACATTAATTGTTCTAGCGAACCATCGAGAAAATCATCGCGGAATAAACGTTCCATCGATAATAACGCCGATAATAATGCCGCCACCCAAATAACACCTGGTGCAATACGTAATAACAGGTTTGGCTCAGGCCCAATCCCTAATGGGAAAAGTGTGATGACGATAATGAAAAACCACAGTGGATTTAAAATATCTGATTTACGGCGAAAAGCAGTAATGAGTTCGCGCTTAATCACCTGCATAAAAACAGCAAACATATTAATACTCAGTTAAGTGTTGACGGGTTAAGGTGATCTTACGTAAGCGCCCAGCTGAGAACTGTAGATCTTGGTGCGTTGTTAAAACAACGCTCCCCCCCTTGTCGGCATGGGCTAAAAATAAACTCTCTAATACCTTCACGCCACTTTTATCAATCGCGGTAAATGGTTCATCTAAGATCCATAATTTCTGCTCAGACAACCATAAACGAGCTAACGCAATACGACGTTGTTGGCCCGCAGAAAGATGACAAGCGAGTTGGTCTTCATAACCAGCAAGACCGACTTGAGCAAGTGCTTCCCAAATCTTATCTTTAGCGACAGGCGCGTGCATAGCATGGTAGAAAAATAAGTTTTCGAAGGCAGTCAGCTCTGCTTTCACCCCAGGTAAGTGACCAAGGTAGAGTAGATCTTGATGATAGTTTTCACGGTCTTCTAAGGTATCAATGTGCTGCCAAAGGATATGACCATCTGCGGGTGATGAGAGTCCGGCTAATAAACGCAGTAGGCTTGTTTTACCTACCCCATTAGGGCCTTCAATTTGAATCATTTCACCTGCAGAGACGGTGAAACTCAGATCTGAAAATAACACGGTGTCTTCACGTATACAGCTTAAATTAACGACTTCTAACATATTTTTAATTCTTCCAGCAGCAACCTGTAAGAATGTTAACATATTCCGGCTTTAAGCATAATTAAGCAACATCAAATAACCTGCCAATTATAGACAATAAATACTACTTTTTATGGAAATTAAGGAGTAGTTCTGCTTCTGCACGTGGTAGTTCGCACTCACGCATGATTTCTTCCAAGCTTGCGCCTAATTCAACCAGCTTCACTGCACGTGTATAAAAACGACTATCAGGATCTTGCTGTTCCTGTGTTGTCATCTCTTCTTTCATTTCATCTTGCTGATATTTAGTTTGCTGTAACTCCGATGCGACCCCCTGAATTGCACCACCTAAGTTAACATTAGATGTACTGAGTTCAATGATGCGTTTTTGCAGTGAATCATTTGATTTAGATAAGTGTTTGAGCAGTAAACTATGTGTTGCCTGCAATTTGGTTAACTTGCGGAATAATACAACACAACCAATAATCGCAGCAATCGCCACAGTCAGCGCAGCACCAGACAAAATCAAAGCAAGCATATTGAGTCCTTCAATAAAATAGCAATTAAAAAAAGCACTGTAACAATCATTACAGTGCTTTTCTAGATAGAAATGAAGATTAAGCTTATAAACCGCTTAATTCATCCCATTCTTCATCACTCAAAAACTTATTCAAATCAACAAGAATAAGCAGTTCGCCATCACGGTTTGATACACCTTGAATGAACTTAGCACTTTCATCAGTACCAACACTCGGCGCCATATCAATTTCTGAAGAACGTAAATAAACAACTTCAGCAACACCATCAACTAAAATACCAATCACTTGTTTTTCAGCTTCGATGATAACAATACGTGAGTTTTCACTTACTTCTGATGGCATCAAACCAAAACGCACGCGGGTATCGATCACGGTAACAACATTACCACGTAAATTAATAATACCAATGACGTAGTTTGGCGCACCCGGTACTGGCGCAATTTCTGTATAACGTAATACTTCTTGTACTTGCATAACGTTAATACCGTAGATTTCATTCTCTAGCTTGAATGTAACCCATTGTAATACTTCATCTTCAGATGCGTTTTCACCTAGACTTCGAGACTGACTCATGTTTTATTTCCTTCTACTATTGCCCATGAATATTGATGCCATTATCCAGCAATTTAATCATTTCGGTTACGTGTAATAATACGCACATGCGTGATTTAACCATGCCAGCTAACCAAGGTCGACTGCCAGGTGTACTTCGCCATTTAATATCATTACGGTTTAAAGTTTCAGTACCATGCAGACTTTCACAGCCTAGTACCCAATTCGAATCACTTAGTTGGATTTGATATTTATAATCTATCGCGCCCATATTCTGCTCAGGCATAACCCATTGCGCCGTATCAACAACACTTAATTTTTGATCTCGGTGTTGAATGATACCTAAATACCAATCCGGTTTGCCAAATAAGCTATTAACCGTATCGACTTGATGAATACCCCCTAACTCTGTCAAAGGCACGGCAAAAATAACGCCTGCAACTTCAAAAAACAGTGCTTGAAAGTGTTCTTCTAATTCAATATTTTCCCACGCCGGCGGTGCTTCAGCAGCAACCATCACATCTTCTTCTACGTGTATTATCTCTTGTGCTGGGACGTCCAACTCACCAGTGCTATCCTCAGAACTCTTCAGCTCAGTTGCTCGCTCTTTAGCCGTACCGGTATCGACAATAGTATTCACTGTATCAACAACGGGTTCGACTGCATCAACAACCTGTTCTACAGTACCTATATCAAGCTCTACTGTTTCGACAACCCCTTGATTTACAGGCAAGTCGACCGGCTCAACCGTATCTAAAACAGACAAGTCCATGTCAGCAAGATCTATATCAATAACAGAACCCAACAACTGGTCAAGTTCGGTTAATGAACCAGCACTATCTGGTTCAGGGATCTTGAAGTTACTCAATGCTTGAGGCGCCACAACCGACAATAACGGTACTGGCTCAGGATGAGTGGGCTTTGCAAGCACAACTGCTGGTTCCACCAGTTTCACTTCTTCCACGACAGGCACTGACAACATAGACGAAAAGTAATCATCCAATGCAGAATGTTTGTTGTTCTTATCCATACATGCGATCCTGTTGTTTTATCTCTGCCAACAAGTCTTGTAATAACGCCCCATACGCAGCAACACCACGGCTACTTCGAGAATACATCGAGGGCGGCATATGTTTTAAACTGGCATTTCTAAATTGTGTATCAATTGGCACAACAGCACGCCAAACATGCTGGCTATAGTTTTGCTGTAATGTCTGCAATGATACCAGTGATGCTTTAGTTCGACGGTCAAACATCGTCGGGATCACCGTATATTTAAATTCATTTGCACAACTACGTTGCATAATTTCAAACGTTTTCACCATACGGTCTAACCCTTTCAAGGCTAAGAATTCCGTTTGTACAGGCACTAAAATACGATCACTGCTTGCTAATGCATTCACCATCATCACCCCGAGTACAGGCGGACAATCGATAATAACAAAGTCATAATCATCCACGACTAGACTGATGATATTTTTGAGAATAAGTCCCATACCATCACGATGACCAAGGGTTCTATCCAAGGTCGCCAATGCCATTGTCGCGGGTAATAAATTAATACCGTTGTAAGGCGTTTCTATTGTCGCATTATGAACTAGTTCAGCATCAAGCGTAGGCGCGACAAAAAGATCAAACAATCCAACTGTTAAGTCATCACTGTCATAATTGAGATAGCTGGTTAAGGATGCGTGAGGGTCGGTATCAATTAATAATACGCGTTGCCCTTGCTCTGACAGTAACCCAGCCAGCGTAATGGCAGTGGTTGTTTTTCCAACCCCACCTTTTTGATTAGCAACAGTCCAAACGTTCAACTTTACCCTACCTTATCTGCTTGTCATTACCGACAACCAACTTCAATATTAATGCGCTCTGCGATTTGTAGCAGATTAATTTGCTCATCGGCTAATCCAGCATTCACAATCGCTTGTGGCATACCATAGACAACACAAGATTGTGCATCCTGTGCCCATACTGTACTGCCATGTTGTTTAAGTAATTTAGCGCCCTCGCGACCATCTGCGCCCATGCCAGTTAAGACAATCGCCAATACTTTATCGCGATATGACTTTGCAGCAGAACCAAATGTAATATCAACACTCGGTTTATAATTAATGCCTTCTGGACTGTCTATGACTTTCAGATACAAGCCACCGGCTTTACTTTCGATCAATACTTGCTTGCCACCCGGCGCTAAATAAGCGACACCCGGCTGTAAGCGATCACCGTGCTGCGCTTCCTTTACCGTAATTTGGCATAAAGTATTCAATCGCGCTGCAAATGCCGAGGTAAATGTAGCTGGCATATGTTGAATCAGCAAAATAGGGAGTGGAAAATCATGCCGTAAAGGTGTTAATACATTTTGCAATGCGACTGGACCACCGGTCGAAGAGCCGATTGCTAATAAGCTATACTTTTTACCTGATGCACGTTTTAGCACACGACTTGCTGCTGGCAATACTCGCGCTTCAGACGGACTATTGTCGACATGGTGAGTGTGACCAGAATTTAACGTATTTAAGCGATTCGTATCCGCATTGTGTCGCGCAACAACTGGCGTATTGATACGGTTATGCACGGTGTTATTAACAGTGCGATTAACTGTATTATTAACAGTACTATTAACCGTACTATTAACCGTACTTCGCGTTAAAGTTGGTATCGAATGATTCGTAGGTGCTGCAGTCATTATTGGCGACGTAACAGGCGTACTACGCGGTGTTCTTAATAAACTGCGTCGTTTACTAATTTCTTTAATATTCTGCTGTAATAATCGTACCGCTTCCGCTTTATCTTTAGCAATATCTTCAAACTTTTTCGGCAAGAAGTTAGCGGCACCCGCTTCTAAGGCCTCTAGCGTTGATTTGGCACCTTGATGTGTTAATGATGAAAACATTAAAATCGGAGTCGGCGCTTCCTTCATGATCACTTTAACAGCAGAAATACCATCGAGTACCGGCATTTCAATATCCATCGTGATCACATCAGGACGTAGTAACTTTGTTTGAGTGATCGCTTCTTGACCATTGTTAGCAGTACCAATAACTTCCATTTCTGGATCTGCATTAATGATTTCACTTACTCTACGTCTGAAAAAACTAGAGTCATCAACGACTAAAACCTTTATTTTCATCTAATCTATCTACTTCAATGTGTCTACTTCAATGTAAAAGCACACAGGGGTTGCCCCCTGCATCAACAAATTAGCGTTTTGCGTAATGATTCAAGAGACTTGGAATGTCCAAAATCAGCGCAATACCACCATCACTGGTAATTGTTGCTCCAGCCATACCTGGCGTACCTTGTAATAAGTTGTCTAACGCTTTAATAACAACTTCTTCTTGACCAATCAGACTATCAACAACAAAACCAACTTGCTTGAGACCCAATTGAACAATAACAACATGGCCTAAACCGCGTTCATTACGAGCACCTGCTTGTGGATCCATTTTCGTTAACCAATCATGCAGATAGAATAGCGGTATCGCTTTCTCTCGAACAATAATTGTCAGCTGGTTATCCACTACGTGCGTTTTATTTAAATCAAGATGGAATATTTCATTCACACTTGTTAATGGTAACGCGAATATCTGTTTACCCACTTCAACCATCAATGTTGGTAATATCGCCAGTGTTAGCGGCACCTTAATAAAGATTGTCGTACCAGTACCCAGGTTTGAATCAATCGAAATAGTACCATTAAGCTTACTAATACCAGTCTTAACAACATCCATACCGACACCACGGCCAGAAATATCAGAAATCTTTTCTTTAGTTGAGAAGCCTGGTGCAAAAATAAGGTTGTATGCTTCATTATCCGAAATGCGTGCCGCTGAATCTGCGTCAAGTACACCACGGTCAATGGCAATTTGTTTTAATCGTTCAGCGTCCATACCGGCGCCATCATCAACGATTTTCAAACTAATATGGTCGCCTTCTTGTGAGGCCGATAAGGTAATATTACCTTGTCGAGGTTTACCATTTTTCTCACGTACGTCCGGCATTTCAATACCGTGATCCACCGAGTTTCTCACTAAGTGAACCAGGGGATCAGCAAGTGCTTCCACTAAGTTTTTATCTAAATCAGTTTCTTCACCAACCAATTCAAGGTTAATGTCTTTCGCTAAAGTACGCGCTAAATCACGTACAACACGGGGGAAACGACCAAATACTTTTTTGATTGGTTGCATCCGTGTTTTCATTACTGCACCTTGTAAATCAGCAGTAACCACATCAAGATTAGACACAGCTTTGGTCATATCTTCATCATTCGTTGAAATGCCCAAGCTCACTAAACGGTTACGAACAAGCACTAACTCGCCCACCATATTCATGATTTCATCAAGCGTACGCGTATCAACACGTACCGTTGAATCGGCTTGTGGCTTAGCTTTTTTATCTGTTTTTGCAGCTGGCTCTACCGCTTTAGCGACTGGCGCCTTAGCTGGTGATGCCGCTACTTTTGCAACAGGTGCTGTCGGTGTTGCAACAGCGGTTAACTGTTCCACAACGGGTTGCGATTGTACTGCTGGTGTATTCGAAGTAGTGGCTACATTTTTAATGCTGTTCACAGCACTTGGTGCATTACCCTTACCATACAAGTCATCGAGTAAGCTTTCGAAGTCATCGTCATTAATACCAGCATTATTATCTGCCACAGGTGCTACCACCTTCGGCGCCGCTGGTGTAGCAGGAGATGCCACACTATGCTGACCAACACCATGCAAGTCATCAAGTAGCTTTTCGAATTCATCATCACTAAAGTCTGAATTTGAACTTACAGGCATCGCCACTGGTGCAGGTTTACTCTCTTCAGTATTAGCCGTTGGTGTACCGCCTTTACCGTGTAACTCATCAAGTAACTGCTCAAATTCAAGCTCTGACATGCCGTTAATGTCTGGACTAGCAGCAGTAACCACAGGTGCCGCAATTTTTTCAGCGACAACAGGCGTTTCGATCACCGCTGCTGGCGCAGATTCAGGTTGAGTAAGCAAATTCAGTTGATGAATTAATGCCGCATCTGCAGCAACAAGAGGCTCTCTTTGTTGAATTGCGACAAACATTTCGTTTACACAATCCAATGATTTAAGAATAACATCCATTAATTCAGGTGTTACCGCTCGAAGTCCATTGCGCAAGCCATCAAATACGTTTTCTGCACCGTGGCATATATCAACGAGTTCTGATAATGCTAAAAATCCAGCACCACCTTTAACCGTATGGAACCCCCTAAAGATTGCATTCAGCAATTCTGAGTCTTCTGGACGTTTTTCTAAATCAACGAGTTGCTCAGAGAGTAGCTCCAGAATTTCAGATGCTTCTATCAGGAAGTCCTGTAGAATATCTTCATCAACATCAAAGCTCATCAATATCTCCCTTAAAATCCTAAACTTGATAATAAATCATCAACATCATTTTGGCCGTCTACCACATCAACACGTTCACTCGCGTTCATGATCGGACCTTCCGCCTCAATGCCACTTATTTCTTTAATTTGTTCAGCTGATTTGTTTAGTGGTTTTGCTGCCTCACCAAACATCGTCAACATTTCAACTAATTTAACTTCAACTTCTTGCACTAGATTAATCACACGACGGATCATTTGACCTGTTAAGTCTTGGAAATCTTGTGCCATTAGAATTTCAGTTAAGTACTGTCTTAGGCTATCGGCATCAGACACTGAAACTTGAAGGAAATCATCTAATAAATTACAAAGTTCTTTGAATTGACCGAGTTGCAAATCACGACTCATCAAGCTCTTCCAATTTGGCATCACTTGTTGGATGCGATCGTTAAAGCTATCGGCGATTGGCAAGCAAGCTTCTACTGCATCCATCGTTCGGTTTGCGGCTTTATCTGTCATCTCGATCACGTAGTTTAAACGCTCTCGTGCATCAGGAAATTCGTCGTTGGCCAAACTTTCAATACGTGTATCTAATTGGAAGTCTTCTAATGAATCATGCAGTTGACGCGTTAACACACCGACTTTATCAAACAGAGCATCGGAACTTGCACTCTGAATATCGGTGATAATTTCATTTGCCATTTCAATCTGGTCACACTCTAACAGTGCAACCAATTCTTTAGCTTTTGCCAATGAAATCAAAGATTCTAGTTGTTCACTCATGCGCATCCCTGATTATTGAATTCGTTCGAAGATCTTCTCTAATTTTTCTTTTAATGTCGCTGCCGTGAATGGTTTGATAATGTAACCATTTACACCTGATTGTGCAGCTTCAATAATCTGTTCACGTTTCGCTTCTGCAGTAACCATCAATACTGGAATATGGCAAAGCGCTTGATCTTTACGGATCTCTTTAAGCAGATCAATACCTTGCATGCCAGGCATATTCCAATCAGTGACAACAAAGTCATAATCGCCATTTTTAAGCATAGGTAACGCGGTGTTACCGTCATCCGCTTCATAAGTATTACTAAAACCAAGGTCGCGCAATAGGTTTTTAATGATACGTCTCATCGTAGAAAAATCATCAACGATAAGAATTTTAATTTGCTTTTTCAAGTTGTTCTCCAAAATAAGTAATTACAATATTTACAGGTCCTGATACCCATAAATATATTACTTCAATATTCAGGTACTGAATAAATAGTACCAATTAAACTTAATCATCAATCCAAGCATGCATACGAGCTTTAACACGATGCATTGCTTGACTGTGTATTTGACTTACTCGAGATTCACTGACACTAAGCACTTCCCCAATCTCTCTTAGGTTTAACTCTTCATCGTAATAAAGCGATAAAACTAAGCTTTCTCTTTCTGGTAATGTTTTAATACAACCAGCGAGTGCTTGCTGAAAACGTTGGTCAGAAAAGTCCGCACAAGGGGTACTTGATTTACCTTCATAAGCTGAATAAGCGTCTTCATTACTGGCCGTCAAATCCTCGACCGCCAATATATGCCCACTGTTAACATCCATCAACATACTATGGTAGTCGGTCAGACTTACGCCTAATTCGCCAGCAACATCAGTATCTTTTGCGTCCGTCCCCGTTTGTTTCTCGATCCGATCAATGGCAGCTGCAATATCACGACCATTTTTATGCACTGATCTTGGTACCCAGTCTCCGCGTCTCATTTCATCAATCATTGAGCCGCGAATACGAATACCCGCATACGTTTCAAAACTAGCCCCTTTAGAACCATCAAAATTGCGCGCAGCATCCAGTAACCCAATCATACCCGATTGGATTAAATCATCTAACTGAACACTCGGCGGCAAACGTAGAAGCAAGTGATGGGCAATTCGTTTTACTAAAAAACCGAATTGCTCAACAGCCTGATTCTGTTGCGACTGGATGTTAGTGTAAGCGGATGCCTTATTCACTTCAATCTTCTACCTTGGCTTTGTTCTCAAACAGGTTCTCAATGAAAAACTCTAGATGACCACCGGCTTTATTCGGTACCGGCCAAGTAGCAGCTTTACTTGCCAATGCTCTAAACGCAAGTGACGCAGGTGCTTTTGGAAACGCCTCTACAACCACTTTTTGCTTTCGAACAGATTGACGAACACAGTTATCAAACGGAATACAAGCAACAAGTTCTAATGTTGCATCTAAAAATCGGTCGGTGACACGTGTCAACTTAGTAAATAATTCTTGGCCTTCACGTAAACTGCGCACCATGTTGGCGACAATTTTAAAACGATGAACACCGTGTTCTTTAGATAATAATTTAATTAAAGCGTAAGCATCGGTAATCGATGTTGGTTCATCACACACCACCATCAAGATATCTTGTGAAGCACGGCAAAAACTTAATACCATGTCCGAAATACCGGCAGCAGTATCAACTAATAACACGTCAATGGGTGTCTTTAATGCGCCAAAAGCGCGGATTAAACCCGCATGCTCTTGCACCGACAACTCAACCATCGAACGTGTACCCGATGTCGCTGGCGCGATCAAAATGCCATTTGGCCCTTCAATCAAAATATCGTCTAATGTACATTCTCCCGATATCACATGAGAGATATTTTTATGTACGCGTAAGCCGAGTAAAACATCGACATTTGCCAATCCAAGATCGGCATCTAAAACCATCACTCGCTTGCCTTGAGCCGCGAGTGCTACTGCCATGTTCAGTGTTACGTTAGTTTTACCCACGCCACCTTTACCACCTGAAACGGCAATAACTTTAACTTTTTTGTTATTACTCATTTGTCTTAGACCACTTGCTTGATCGAAAAAAAGATTTTTATTCATTACTATTTATCATCGCCTAACCAAAAATGCGTATCGTGTTGTTCTTCTCGTGTATCTCTGTTCAGCACAGTACTCACTAATTGCTGAGCATTCGCTGAATCGATATCTTCAGGTACTCTCTGCCCATTCGTTATATAAGCAATCGGCAGTTGATGTTGTATTAATACACTTAAAATTTCACCGAGGCTTAAACTTTCATCCACTTTACTTAAAATACAGCCCGCTAACGGGATGTGGTGAAAATGCTCAAGTGTTTCTTGTACGACCCTACGCTGTGAAGTAGCAGGGACAACTAAATAGTTACGAATCACGACTTTTTCATTATTTACTAATGTCTTTAACTGTTCAGACAAACGCGTATCGCGCTGACCCATCCCAGCGGTGTCAATCAAAACTAAACGCTTACTACGTAATTGATACAAGTATTGTGCCAATTCCGCATCATCACGTGCAACCTTAACGGTACAGCCCATTATACGGCCATAAGTCGCTAATTGTTCGTGTGCACCGATACGATATGTATCAGTTGTGATCAACGCAACATTATCGGAACCATGCAACATGGCAAATTTTGCCGCTAACTTGGCGATTGTTGTCGTTTTACCAACACCGGTTGGGCCCACTAAGGCAACGGCGCCACCTTTACTTAAAATATCATCTTTGGCAATCAAGACATTATCTATTAATAGCGCCTGAATTTGATCCCATGCTGATTCTATTGAACAATTTTCTGCCACACAATTTGCCAATTGATCGGCAATTTCGTCAGTAAAACCAATCTTAACTAGATGCTTAATCAACATAGCACGAATAGGTTCGTTACGTTCAACTTCCTGCCACTGCAAGCCTGACACTTGGTGCTCAAGCAACTGACGGATTGAAGCCAGCTCCGCTTTCATGGCACTAATATCCTGCTGGTTATCCACTTTTGGCGGCGTTGACTCAAACGGTTTATAGCCATTTGGCGCTGACTGCTTCGCCATACCATCACGCATTTCATTTTGCTCAGCGAGCGTGGCTGGTGCAGACTTTGGTGGTTCAGCGAAACGTCGAGACACAGGTTTCTTTAGAAAACTGGTATCCCAATTATTCTCTTCACTCGTGTCATCATTGTTTATAGCTTGCGACATCTGCTGTTTATGTTCTTGCTGACGTGCCAGTAAGCTTGCTAATGAGTCGTTTTTACCCGCAACTTGCTCAGGTTCAGCTTGTTGTGACATTTCGCTATTCATTAATTTCTTGAAACTAAATTTAGATGCCGATAAATTGACGGAATCTTCAGAAAGTTGACGGTTTGTCTTATTTGTTACAGGTGCTTGTTCCGCTGCCAGTTTAGGTGCAGGCTTAGGCGCAGCAGGTTTACTTTCAGAGAAATCCACAGCAGCAACGATTTCGATGCCACCAGTGACCTTTTTGTTAGACATAATGACAGCGTCAGGGCCAAGAACCTCTTTAACTTCAGCCAATGCCGCTCGCATATCTTTGGCAAAAAAGCGCTTTATTTTCAACTTATCATCCTTAAGTACTGTTCACTACTTTAATTTATTAACGCGTTATTGCCCTACAACACTGACAATTCTAATCTGTTTATCATCGGGGACTTCTTGGTAAGACAATACTCTTAATGATGGTATTGAATATTTCACAAATTTCGCCAATGTCGATCTTAATACCCCAGACGTTAATAAGATCGCGGGTTGTCCCGCTAATTCTTGATTCTGCGCAACTTCTGCTAACGACGTTTGCATTCGTTCAGCTAATCCAGGTTCAATACCAGCACCTTCACTCCCTGCTGCCTGCAGAGACTGATGTAATATTTGTTCTAATTCCGGTGCCAGTGTCACGACAGGTAATTCACTATCGATACCATTAATATCCTGAACAATCATACGACGTAAGCTGACACGACAAGCCGAAATTAATACTTCAGGGTCTTGTGTTTTAGTGCCATATTCAGCCATCGTTTCGACAATGGTGCGTATATCTCGAATGGGTACGTTATCATGCAATAACCCTTTCAGTACTTTCACTACAACACCGAGAGGTAAAATTTCAGGTACTAAACTTTCAACCAACTTGGGATGTGTTTTTGCTAACACATCCAATAAATTCTGTACTTCTTCATAGCCGAGTAACTGCGCCGCATTGTTCAGCAGTAACTGACTCAAGTGTGTCGCAACAACCGTAGCCGAGTCAACTGCTGTATAGCCCAAGGTTTGCGCTTGATCACGCTGTTGCGGGTTGATCCACAAAGCAGGTAAACCAAAAGCTGGATCGATGGTTGAAATGCCATCAATTTTGCCGTAAACCTGGCCAGGGTTAATCGCTAACTCTTTATCGTGGAAGATTTCAATTTCGCCATTTGATACCCCCATAATGTTAATACTGTAACAATTTGGTGGTAGATCAAGGTTGTCTCGAATATGTACCGCGGGTACTAAGAAGCCTAATTCTTGAGACAGTTTTTTACGCACACCTTTAATACGATTTAATAATTCGCCACCTTGGCTCTTATCAACCATAGGTATAAGACGGTAACCCACTTCCAAGCCAATTGTATCAACGGGTTTAACATCGCCCCAATCAAGGTCTTTTTGATCATTCAAATTCGATTCAATCGCGGCATCTTCTGGTATGTTATTTTTATCTTCTTCGCGTTTATCGGCTTGTTTCATTAAACGCCAAGCCCAAGCACCGGTAAGCACACCAAAACCGATGAAAGCGAGATGTGGCATGCCCGGCACTAGGCCCATTACAGTCATAATAATTGCAACAACCGCTAATGCTTTTGGATTAGCCACCATTTGACTCGTCACTTGGGTACCAAGTTTTTCGTCTTTATTTTGACGGGTAACGATAATTGCTGCAGCAATAGAAAGCAGTAATGATGGAATTTGTGCAACCAAGCCATCACCAATCGTCAGCAAGGTATAAATTTCACTGGCTTCAGAAAAGCTTAAATCATGTTGCATAATACCGATAATCAGACCACCGATAATATTGATAAATAAAATCAATAAACCCGCAACCGCATCACCTTTTACAAATTTACTGGCACCATCCATCGAACCATAAAAATCAGCTTCTTCAGTCACCTCGGCACGGCGCTGTTTGGCTTGTTCTTGATCGATAATACCGGCATTCAAATCGGCATCAATCGCCATCTGTTTACCTGGCATCGCATCAAGGGTAAAACGCGCACTTACTTCCGAGATACGACCCGCACCTTTGGTCACAACCGCGAAGTTAATAATCATCAGGATCATGAACACGATTAAACCGACCGCCAAATTACCGCCGATCACCACAGAACCAAAAGCGTCAATTACCTTACCGGCGGCATCACCACCATTATGACCTTCCAATAACACCACTCGAGTCGAGGCCACATTCAGGGCTAAACGCAGTAGCGTCGCAATTAACAGTACCGTCGGAAAAGCAGCAAATTCAAGGGGTTTGTTTACGTATACAGAAACAAGTAAGACTAATAACGACAACGCGATATTAAAAGAAAAGAAGACATCTAACAGGAATGCAGGTATCGGTAATACAACCATACCTAATGTAGCTAAAACAACTATCGGGGTGCCGATATTTTCTAGCGCGATCGATCTTTTACCCCAGATTTTGGATAGATTTGTTGCTACTTGCATTCGGAGACCTCAAAAAATTATGCTCGCTAGTATAAAGCAATAATCATACCTAAGGCAAAAGCATTAGCTATCTTAACCTAAAAATGGCATTAATATTTCAAATCATCCGGTATATCCATGGCTTTTGGCAATGGTTTGGGACGATTACCTTTACGCTGCTTGAACTGCTCGAGTTGATAAACGTAAGCGAGGATCTGCGCAACTGCAATAAACAAGCCTTCAGGGATAGGTTCGTCGATCTCGGTGGTATGGTAAATAGCACGCGTTAAGGCCGCGGACTCTAAAATAGGTACTTTATGTTCTTTGGCCATATCGCGAATACGAAATGCCGTGTGATCGACACCTTTAGCCACGACTTTAGGGGCGGAACTCCCCGACTTCTCATATTTTAGCGCCACAGAGTAATGGGTAGGATTGGTAATAATGACATCTGCATCTGGGACATTGCCCATCATTCGACGCTGTGATACCTCCATCTGCATTTGTCTTATCTTGCCTTTTAGCTGTGGATTACCATTCACATCTTTCATTTCGTCTTTTACTTCTTGCTTGGTCATACGCAATTCTTTGGCATGTTTCCAATATTGATACGGTACATCAATCGCCACAATAATAATCAAAGACGCACAGAGCCAAATGAAAACATCAGTCAAGAAGGTTAACGATTCGATAATCGAGATGTGTAATGGCTGAAGACTAAACTCCATAATTTCTAAGAATTGATTTTTTAGCACCATCAAGGCAATGGTGACTACGACCGTGACCTTGGCAATTGATTTAACCAGCTCCACCATCGCCTGCGGGCCCATCATTCTTTTAAGGCCTGCTTTAGGCGACATTTTCGATGCTTTAGGGCGAATTGACTCGCCACTAAAGACTACGCCGCCCATGATAATATTACCGACAATACCAGCAAAAAAACCCACGATCATAATACCGAATAAGGGCCAGAATAACGGTTTAATACTCAGAGTTACAATCTCGAGCAAGGCTTGAGGGTTGAATATTTCTTCACGATCAAGTTTAAAAAGCTGAGTCATATTGGTCACAAGCGCACGCGCTAACGCATCACCAAAAGCCAGAAAAGCAGCACCTGTCGCCGTCAGAACAAAGGTCGTCGCAAGTTCTTTCGAACGTACTACCTGACCTTTCTCCCTGGCTTGGGTGAGCTTTTTCTCGGTGGCGTCTTCGGTTTGTTCTTGACCGTCTTTTTCAGCCATGAGGAAATACCTTTATTCTAATGTGATGAGTAGTACTAATACGCGCACGCATTATTGAGCAATGAACAGATCAGTTCACCGGCTCTTTGCCATTGCGCATCAAAATGGAACATAAAGCTCTTTAATGATAAATAAATAATAAATAAACCCGCGACCATACCTACCGCAAACCCTAAACTGAATACGTTTAACTGCGGCGCCGCTTTGGTCATAACACCAAATGAAAAGTTAATCACGAGCATAGCAACAATCGCAGATAATGACATGCTCAGGGCAGCCGCTATCATCACCGACATCCAGCCTGCTATTTCATAATATTGTATTGCAACCAAACCGGATTCCGATACGGGTAAGGTATCAAAAGATTTAACGATGGTTTCGATCATAAATAAATGACCGTTAACAGATAAATAAACCAACGTACCTAATAGAATATAGATTTGGCCGATCACAGGCGAAGTCTGCCCGGATGACGGGTCTGCCATTGAAGCAAAACCTAAGCTGGTTTGCATCGCAATAATCTGTCCCGCGACAACAAAGGTTTGAATCAACATCAGTGTCACAAAACCAACCGCGATACCAATCAAACTCTGTTGCAGGATTATCATGAAACTGCGGAGCGAAAACAGCTCAACATTCGGCATAGGCGGTAATACAGGTGCAACCATCGCAGTCAGTGCGAGGCAATAGAATAACCGGATCATCACAGGCGTGGTTTTAGCACCACTGACGATCATGACCATCACCATGCCAGAGAGGCGGGCAAACGGCCAAATATAACTGGCCATAAACGTCATGATATCAGCCGACAGAATTTCCACTTATTACCCTACAACTTGCGGAACTTGCAGCATCATATTGGTGAAAAATTCCATTAATCGACCAAACCCCCAGTGAGCGCCATAAATAAGCGCTAATAAGGTGGCAATTAAGCGCGGTAAGAAACTCAGTGTTTGTTCATTAATAGATGTAGCGGCCTGAAATACAGAAACGACTAAACCAACCAGTAATCCGGGCACAACAACAGCACATACCAACAGCAATACTGTCCATAATGCTTGTCGAAATATATCTACAAAGACTTCAGGTGCCATGATGCTGCCTCTTCCTTATAAACCGGTTTATGAACTGGCTGATGAACGTATATGATTGCGGAGATGGAAGCTCGGTGATAAAGAGGCTCGTCATAAACCAAAACTAGTTGCAAGCGTACCCATAATCAGGCTCCAGCCATCAACAAGTACAAACAACATCAATTTAAAGGGTAAGGATACAATCATAGGCGATAACATCATCATACCCATGGCCATCAAGATACTCGCCACAACCAAGTCAATAATCAAAAAGGGAATGAACACCATAAAACCAATTTGAAAAGCGGTTTTCAGTTCACTGGTCACAAAGGCAGGAATGAGTACTCTAAAAGGCACTTCTTCAGGTGAATTAGCTTCCACTTTAGCAATACGCATAAAGGTATCAATGTCAGTCACACGAGTTTGCGCTAACATAAATTGTTGCATGGGTAGCTTTGCCTGTTCAAAGGCTTGTATCGAGGTAAGTTCTTCATTCAAATAAGGCTGCAGGGCATTATCATTAACGCGCTCAAATACCGGCGACATAATGAAAAAAGACAAGAATAAGGTGATACCGACAAGCACTTGGTTAGACGGACTTTGCTGTAAACCCAGCGCTTGACGCAAGATAGACAACACAATGATAATCCGGGTAAACGAGGTCATCATGATTAACGCGGCAGGGATAAAACTCAGCGCCGTCATCATTGCTAAAATTTGCAAGGACACCGAATACTCTTGCGAACCATCGTCGTTGGTGATGAGTTTCACCGCCGACATTACCGAGTTATCGGCCCAGGCAGCAGAAGTAAATAATACCAATATTAATGACAGTAAGATCGTATACTTATTTTTCATTATGCTGTTTCATCATCTGGGCTAATTTAGTAGCAAATGGATTGAGTTCTGGCTGACTATTTACCAATGGTTCTGGCAATTCTTTCAGCAGATTAATTTGCTGTCCAGTCACACCGAGAAGTACTTGTTCAGAGCCCACTTGTACCACCATAAGACGTTCTTTAGGCCCTAGCGGTAGCGTCGCGATAACGTGTAGTTGTTGATGATTACTACCAAATACACGCGTCTTTTTGGCGATCCAAGCTAACATCACGATAACCGCAATAACCACAAACAATGATAATAGCCATTGCAGCATATCGAGATCGTTCATGCTATTTAAGCTTTTTAATACGTTCGGTTTGACTTATCACATCAGTTAAACGAATACCAAATTTATCATTTACCACAACCACTTCACCGTGTGCGATAAGCGTACCATTGACCATCACGTCGAGTGGCTCACCGGCAATACGATCAAGCTCAACAACAGAACCTTGGTTTAACTGTAATAAATTACGAATACTAATTTTACTACGGCCCACTTCCATTGAGATCACAACTGGAATATCAAGAATACTATCTAGCTTTTGCTGATGCTCAGCCGAGAAGGTATTGTCGTCGTTGTTAAAATCTTCTAACTCAGTCGCTTCAACATTACTTTGCTCTGCCATTGCAGCAGCCCAGTCATTAGCCATCTGATCTTGATCTGCACTCATTTCAATACCTTATTTGTCATCATTGTCATTGTTATCGCCTAAATTCAATAAACCACCACGTAATGCTACATGGTCGATATCAGATTTAGTTAAATTACTTACTTTCAGTTTTTTACTAATTTTAACCGCTACATTGTCTTTATTCCGACCTAGTTTGGCTTTATAACTCGGTAAATCTTCAATAAATACAGTGAGTTCTTCAGGCATATCGACCGGAATAATATCGCCGGCTTTTAATTCCATGATTTGCCCTAGCGTTAACTCAGTTTCAAGTAATCGAGTACTAAGCTCTACCGGTACATCTAAGATCTCTTCTTGTAACGCCGAACTCCAGCGTTCATCGGTATCTTCTTTATCACTTTGCACACCCGCATCGAGTAATTCACGGATCGGCTCTAGCATCGAATACGGCATGGTAATATGGAAATCACCACCACCACCATCAAGTTCAATATGGAACGAGCTCACCACCACAACTTCTGTTGGGCTAACAATATTCGCCATTGCCGGGTTCACTTCCGAATCAAGGTATTCAAACTCTGAATCCATGACTGGCGCCCATGCCTCGTGATAATCTTCAAATACTATCTTCAATAACATTTGAATAATACGACGCTCTGTCGGCGTAAACTCACGACCTTCAATCTTGGCATGATAACGACCATCACCACCAAAAAAGTTTTCAACCAAAATAAATACTAACCGCGCTTCCATGGTCACTAACGCAGTGCCTTTTAATGGTCGGAAACGTACCATGTTCAAACTCGTCGGTACAAATAACGTATGTACGTACTCACCAAACTTGAGCATCTGTACGCCATTAATTGATACTTCAGCAGTACGACGCATCATATTAAAAAGGCTGATCCGCATGTGACGCGCGAAACGTTCATTAACCAACTCCAGCGTTGGCATACGGCCACGTACAATACGGTCTTGCGATGAAAAGTCAAAATCAACAATACTGGCACTGTCTTCGACGGTGTCAAACTCATCTTCTTCAACATCATCAACACCATGTAATAGCGCATCGATCTCGTCTTGGCTTAATAAATCACTCACACTTAACCTACTGCATTACAAAACCAGAAAACAGGATTTTTTCAATCGCCGCGACTCCGGTATATTTTGTCAAAATTTCATTCACACTCGTTAATGAGTCCGTACGTACTAATTCTTTACCTTGATAGGTTGCTAATTGCTGCTCTGTTGTGGCGCTAAAGACTTGTAGCAAAGTACTCTCAACCAGCGGTAAATTGGCTTTCACTAAGTCTTGATTATCACTGCCACGTACCATTAGCTGGACTTTTATTTGTACTAAGCGCTCACGCTTCAAGCCAATAACATTAAAGACAAAAGGACGTGGTAGAGCAACATAATAAGCAGTCTGGTCAGCGCTTTTATCAACAATTTTCGTTGCTACTTCAGTACTATCAGTGGCAACACTATCATCACCACCACTTAGTAAGAAAAATGCCGCGCCGCCACCAGCAAGCGCTAAGATTAAAATTATCGCAATGATAATAATTTTCTTATTCCCTTTACCTTTTTCATCTAGTTTCAGGTCTTTGTCGTCGGCCATTGTGATCCTTAAATCGAATGCTCTATTGTGCTATATGAATGCTAATACTGTCACTGATGAAACAGCTTAGGCGTAAAAGTCTACCCCTTTAGCCGAGTCTTGCCAATACGGAGTCGTCACAGGTGCTTCACTCTGTGAATCTATCGCGTGATTCGCTTGATTATTGCTATTTTTTTGTCCGTTTTCTTGTCTTGCTTGCTGAAATCCAGATTGCTGCTGGCCACTGTCAGCTTGTACCTGTGTATCACCGAGTGTCATGCCTTGTTGCTGGAGCATTTCTCGTAATCGCGGCATTTGCTGCTCAAGTAAATCTCGGCTTTGATTATTCTGCGCTTGGATTGTCACATTTATCTGATCATTTTGCACAACCAATTTGATATTCATGCTACCTAATTCTGCAGGGTCTAAGCGGATTGTCGCAGTTTGTAATTCTTTGCCGGCCATGATGGCGATTTTTTCATTTAATTCCGAACTGGCGAGATTGTTATTAAGATGCACCCGTTTCTCTAATACTTGCTGTTCAGCGTCCGTTAATATCGGCGCCTTTGCCAGGGTACGCGTCGTTTGATCTAACAGTTCGGGCTTACGTGCTGACTCCATAATTTGCGCAAAATCGAGTTGTTCAATGGGTTCAGCTGATGTCGTGCTCAGCTGATCTCGCGCTGAATCGTTACTTTCAGTTGCGGCACTGTTGATACCAGCAGCCATGTTATTTGGTTGACCAAACGGTGTGTTCTTCGTCATCCCGGCGTCGCCAAAGCCAGTAGCTAAGCTAGCTTTACCAGCGCCGCCATCTAACCCTTCACTATTAACTGAGCCATCGCCATTAATTGTATCGCCAGTCGCCTGTAAATCATCTTTCGCAGAACGGCTGTTATTGTCAGTCAGACCCGCAACAGTCGACATCCCCGCTAACGTTGATGCTGTGATCGTATCAATTGGAGCTGTCGCATTTGCTGAGGTTGTAGATAATTCGCTCATTGGTAATGCTTGCGTCAGTTCATCGCTGCCAGCATCACTAACATCTGTCGTTTTTGCAGCGTTACTCTCAAGCGCGGATAATTCAGTCATGTCAATTGATGTTGATGTTGATGTTGATGTTGATGAGGCAATATTCGCCCCCTTTGTAGCTGAAGGCAATTCATTACCGTTGGCTTGACCTTGCACGGATTTTCCCGCGTCACTCGCTGCATTGCCTTGCAATAACATAGATGATTGACCAAGGCGCGCTAAAAAGTCATCACTACTTTCATTTTGTGGCAGACTGTCAGAGGGACTTTTTTCGTTTAACTCATCGCCAGATATCACTTCAACGTCATCTGCGTTATTAATTAATCCAGCAGTGACAATATCATCATCACTGTTCAAAGTAGCAGCCGCAGGGCCAGTCGCAACACTCTCGCCCGCTAGCGCAGCGGTGCTATTGTTCGATTTTACAGTGGCGTTATCGGCGGTGTTATTATCACTGCTAAAGAGAGAGAACAATTTAGAAAAGCTACTTTCAGGGGTACTCGACTCTCCATCATTCGCGATATCTGCAGCGGCATCGCTTTTGACATTAAGCGCAGACGATTTGTTATTCGCCGCCTGCGTATCCGTCATCGCTGTTGATTTTTGTAGAGAGAAAGTCATAGTTCAAGCCTAAATGTCATCAATAAGGAATTATAGCTAAACGATTGCAAAATTCACGCCAGATTATGCTCTTACGTGCGTTTAGCGATTATTTTTACGCTTGAAGTATTGGAAGTTAGAAAACTCATCAAGATCTTTTTGCTCGCGGCGGTGTTCGACAAGTTGGGCGGCGGTTTTTCGCTTATCTAACAACAAACCAAGGGCATCCCGTTTCTTACGGATCTCCATCCAATCCCGATGTTTGTTATTGACGGTTTGTTGGATATTGTCGAGTGCTTGCTTTTGCTCAAACTCGGCCAGTTCTAGTTTTTTCATGAAGTTATGATAGTGCGCATAACTATCACCCGATATACCTTCGGCACCTTTGTCAGTAAACTTTTGCAGATATTGTTTACGATAATCACTCAGTTGTTGCATTTGGGTATGATAACGTACTGCATCTTGTTGGATCAGTGCATACGCTCTGGCGGCATATTTCTCTTGCTCTGTAAGCTGCTGGTGCACACGCTCTAACGCGGTATTAGACATATTATTGACACTGTTTCATTATGGGGCTGCCACGCCTAAATGCGGCGCGATGGCAGTCAGCATTTCTTCACATTGTGAAAACGGAATAACTTCTTTCATTCCTTGCTGTAAGAATTGGTCCATCGCCGGTTTTAAGCGAATGGCGCGGTCAATTTTAGCATCGGCACCTTGGTTATATGCACCAATAGCCACCAGATCTTTATTCTGTTGGTATAACGAGTACGCTTGCTTAAAACCACGTGCGGCGGCTTGATGGAAATCACTGGTGACCATCGGCATAACACGACTAATAGACTTTTCAATATCAATCGCAGGGTAATGTCCCGCATCCGTTAAGTCACGTGATAATACGATATGGCCATCAAGAATGGCGCGTGATGCATCAGCAATCGGATCTTGTAAATCATCACCTTCGGTGAGTACTGTAAAGAAGGCAGTAATTGAGCCTTGCTCGTCATTACCGTTACCAGCACGTTCCACCAACTGTGGTAGTTTTGCAAAAACCGACGGCGGGTAACCTTTAGTTGCAGGCGGCTCGCCAACGGCTAAGGCAATTTCACGTTGTGCTTGGGCAAAACGCGTCAACGAATCCATTAACAGTAAAACATTCAAACCTTGGTCACGAAAATATTCTGCAATGGCTAACGATGTTTCACAACCTTTCAGACGCATCAAGGGTGATGCATCCGCAGGGGCGGCGACAACGACTGAACGCGCGCGTCCTTCGTCACCCAGGATCTCTTCAATAAATTCTTTTACTTCTCGACCACGTTCACCAATCAAACCAACGACAACAACATCCGCAGTCGAACCGCGCGTCATCATCCCTAACAGCACACTCTTACCGACACCAGAACCAGCAAAAAGCCCCATACGCTGACCTTGACCTACGGTTAGCATGGCATTAATGGCTTTAACGCCAACATCCAGTGGTTTTGAAATTTGTTTACGTGACAGCGGATTAATACGTTTGGCAGTAAAAGACGTGGTTTGTCCGGTAATGATCTCGCCTTTACCGTCAATCGGCTTGCCGACACCGTCTAACACCCGCCCCAGTAATTCCATACCAACGGGAATACCTTGGGTTTCATTAAGCGGAGTGACTTTGGCGCCGGGGATAATACCGGTGACCTGTTCACTGGGCATTAAGAATAATTTGTCACCATCAAAACCCACAACTTCGGCATCCATCAGCCCGTTATCGGTTTCGACAGAACACAAACTGCCAATCGCAGCGCGGCAACCAACAGCTTCGAGCGTCAAGCCAACAACACGTGTCAACTTGCCCGCGACAGTTGGCTTGTTCGCCAACGAGGTGGTTTTTAATTGTTGTAATCGACTAAGGAGCTCGGTCATTATGCGCCCGGTTTATTAGCAATAAGGAATTGACGCATCATCTGCTTGATACGCTGTTCCATTAACAGTTCGACCGAAGATACTTCATTATTAATAACCAAATCACCTTGTTTCATCATCGGTTCTGAGATTAATACCCAACCACGTTTCTCACACTCTTCAGGGGCGTAATATTCATTAATTACGGCTAAATCATCAGGGTGCAATGTAATGGTAATTTTTTGTTCCAGCACAGGTAACGCAGCCAGTGCTAATTTTAATGTTTGTAGCATGATATCGTGATTAAAGGTGACCTCAGTCTTAATTAACTCTTCGGCCAAACCTGTTGCCACACGAATCAATTCATTTTCAACTTCGCTATTAACGGCCGCTAAAGGGGCGTGCATTTGCGTTTGCAATTGTTCCCACGCCGCGGATTTCTCTAGCACTTGCTGCTGCCCTTCTGCAAGTCCTTGCGCCAGTCCTTGCGTATGGCCCTCGGTTTCACCTTGGCTAAGCCCCTCAGCCGAGCCGCTGGTGAAGCCATCTTGATAACCTTGTTCTTTACCCTCAGCAAAACCATCTTCATACGCCGCTTGGCGTATTGCATCAAGCTCTTCAGCCGTCATCGGCTGAGGTTCAATCTCTTCAACCTGTTCATGACTCGGTTTACCTTCATACCAGTCATGCTTCATGCCCAGTGCATTGGTATTAAGCGCTGCTGCTTGGGTATTCTCAAACTCAGGTAAATACCAATCTTCTATTTCATGTTCATCACTACCTTCAAAAGGTGGGATATTCGACTTCAAACTATCCGTCATACTCGAATTCCATCAACGGTCGTGTGCTTATAAGAAGTCATCACCACCGCCTCCGCCTAACATGATGTCACCGCTGTCAGCTAAGCGACGCGCAATAGATAAGATCTCTTTCTGCGCAGATTCAACTTCACTAACGCGGATAGGACCCATAGCTTCGAGATCGTCTTCCAACATTTCAACTTGACGTTTCGACATGTTTTTAAAGATCTTATCTTTCAGTTGATCATCAGCGCCTTTCAGTGCTTTTTGTAATTGCTCTTGCGATACTTCACGCAATAGCGCTTGAATACCACGGTCATCAACATCGATAAGATTTTCGAATACAAACATAAGGTCTTGGATCTGTTGACTGATCTCTTCGTCCGATTCACGGATCGCATCCATTAATTGACCTTCAATATTGGTATCGAGGTAGTTCATAATATTGGCCGCCGCTTTCAGACCACCCATCTTCGCCGCTTGCGCGCCAGATTGACCAGCAAACTGTTTCTCCATGATCTCATTTAGCTCATGCAGTGCCGCGGGTTGTACTTCTTCTAAATTGGCAATACGCATCATTAAGTCGATCCGTACTTTATCTTGGAATTGCGATAAGATCTCAGCTGACTGTTCAGGTTCTAAATAAGACAATACAATGGTTTGGATCTGAGGATGCTCATTATGAATGATATTCGCCACCTGACGTGCATCCATCCATTTCAGTGAATCAAGACCTTTAGCGCCACTGCCCATGATGATTTGATCAACCAGGTTACCGGCTTTGTCTGCACCTAACGCCGCAGTTAAGGCATTACGTACGAAGTCTTCACTGCCCACGCCAATGTTAGTGAACTTTTGGATGTCATCAATGAATGCACGATGTACACCAGCTACCTTCGCCTGTGAAAAGTCCTTCATCGAGGCCATCGCCATACCCAAGCGTTGTACTTGTTTTGGCTCTAACTGGCGAAAAATAGTCGCCGCATCACCTTCATTCAGGCTCAACATTAATATCGCTGAACGTTCAATACCGGTTAAGGTGGTCGCGTCGAACTTATCGGTCGTGGCTACTTGTTTATTCGAATCAGGCATCTTCTATCATCCATTCTTTTATCACTAATGCAGTTAAGTCTGGTTCGTTGGCAACCAGTGCACGAACCGCTTCTAGCAAGTCTTCATCTTTATGTAAATTAGGTAATTGTAAATGACCACTGCGCATCGCAAAGTCAGTATCACCATCGGCATCGGCAGTAAGCAATTGCATGTCTTCATCATTTTCAATTGCGCTAATACCTAAATCTAAATCTTCTTTGTCGTCTTCAACGTCATTATTGATTAAGCGTTTAATCATTGGACGAATAATCGCCATAATTAAGACCACAATCACAATCAAGCTGGCGACTACACGAATGGCACGCCAGAACCACTCTTCTTCCCAGATTGGCAGCGCAGCCATCGCGGCTAATTCTGGACGATTAAAAGGAATAGCAACGACTTCTAAACTATCACCACGATTGACATTAAAACCGACACCACCTTGTAATACTCGGCGGATATTCGCAATTTCAGCTTGACTACGCGGCTCTCTCACTAAGGTACCGTCAGCGCCGGTACTGTTAATGTAATCGATCGCAACCGATACACTTAAACGTTTAATAATACCGCTTTGTGACTTGGTATGACTGATCGTGGTATCGAGTTCATAGTTTCGCGTTGATTCTTTTTGCGACTGGCCAATAGGACGTGCAGCAGCATTGCCCGCGCCGGCTTCTTCAGGAATGTCAGCATCCAATGGCGGTTGGTTGGTTAATGCCCCTGGAATACCTTGATTACCATTACCGAGCGATTGACGTTCAAGTAACATTTCACTACGGACAGCGGGTAGGTCAGGATTAAAACGTTTTTGAGTTTGTTCTGTCACACTAAAGTCCATAGAGACATCAACTTCAGCAGTGTAGTTACTCACCCCTAAGATAGGGATCAAGATAGAATCAATTTTTTCGCGGTACTCACGTTCGTGATTTTTCACCATTTCAAATTCACGGCGGCCTTTTGCAGCCAGCATGTTTTGGCTACCAGAGTTAAGTAAACGGCCATTTTGATCGGTTAATGTCACCCGTGTTGGTTCTAAGCCTTGTACGGCAGAAGCAACTAATTGCACCATAGAATCAATATTTTCTTGGGAGATGGCGCTACTATTACGCACCGTTAATACCACGGTAGCGCTGGGTTTTTTCTCGCGTTTAGCAAATACATTTTCTTTCGGTATCGCCAGTAAAACCTGTGCTTTTGACACATGTTTAAATTCTTCTAATGCGCGTGAGATTTGACGTTCACGGCCGAGTTTCAAACGTTCTCGTTCAACCCGTTGACTGACACCAAAGCCCATATCTTTCATTAAGATATCGTCACCTTGTAATTGTGTAGTGGTTAAACCAGAACGACGTAAATTAAGTTTAATGTCTTGATATTGTTCTGCCGGTACAGACACTGTATCGCCATTAATTTTATATTCTATTTTTTGTAGGTCTAAAAATTCGAGGGTTTCAATGAGTTCAGCGGTTTGATACGTGCCTAACGGACGCATTTCAGGTTCTTTACCCCAAAGTAAAATAAACACCACTAAAGTTAGCGAGATCGCTAATGCCAGAATGAGAATAATTTGACGTAAGATATCAGAGTTAGAAAAAAAACCAAATGCTGAGCTTTTCTGCTCATTCTCATCTAATTGCGCTAAATCATTACCCATATCGTTGTTATTTGCGATACCTGTATTTGAAGCTGTATCAGCCACAGCAGTACTCCTTTACCCGAGATTAAACAGGCATGCTCATTATTTCTTTATAAGATTCGATCAATTTATTTCGAACCTGAACAGTAGCATCGAAAGCCACCCCAGATTTTTGCGAGGCTATCATAACATCACTTAGGGACACACTGCGATCTCCTTGATCAAATCGGGTGCGTAAATCGCCTGTAGTCTGTTGTAATCCGTTCACATTATCCATTGCTTGCTGCAACATATCACCAAAATTAGCCGATGTCGTGCTTGGCGCTTTGACGGCGGTTGGATCGACTTCAAATTTAGTCGCTTGTAACGACATGCTTTGCATTTCAGAGTAAAGGTTGTTGGCTGCGATGTTCATTGATTATCCTTAGTTGTCATATTTTTGACCTACTCGACTAATTTTGTCACTAACCAAATAAAGCAATTGTTATGCCAACAAAAAAGGCCGCAATTTCAATCAATTGCGGCCTTAATAGATAATTCATTGATGATTAAGCGGGAATTTCAATCCCTTGCTCACGCATTTTCGCTAATTTATAACGTAAAGTGCGCGGGCTAATACCTAATTTCTCTGATACGTCCTTACGCACGCCATGACAACCAATCAAGGTTTCCAAAATAATTTGATATTCTTGCTGACGTAATTCGTTACCTAAAGGTTCTGTTGGCATGGTGACACTTCGCGCAGGTATTTCAGTCTTAACCTGCAGTTGTGGTGCCAGCCCTTCTTCAGTAGACAGCTTAAAATCAGCGGCGGAAAAATCTTCTAAAATCAGATCTTCAGTCTTAACCTGCCCATCAACCGCTAAAATCATCGCGCGTTGAATGACATTGTCTAATTCACGCACATTACCTGGCCAGTGGTAGATCTGTAATTTGCTTTTCGCACAATCAAGTAATTCAAGTGTGGGGATATTGTTTTGTTTACAGTGCAGTTTTAACAAATGCTGGGCAATCGGTAAAATATCGCCTTTACGCTCGGTCAAGGGGAGCCAAGCCAATGGAAATACATTTAAACGATAATATAAATCTTCTCTAAAATCACCGTTCGCCACCGCTTGCTTCATATTGCGGTTACTGGTCGCAATCACGCGCACATTCAATTTAATGGTCTTACGGCTACCGAGTCGCTCAACTTCACGCTCTTGTAATACCCGCAGCAGTTTAACTTGCAGGGCTAAATTCATTTCTGATATTTCATCAAGTAAGATAGTGCCGTTCTGCGCTTGTTCAAATTTACCTGGGCACGCTTGGATAGCGCCGGTAAATGCGCCTTTTTCATAACCAAACAAAGTGGCTTCAAGCATGTTATCCGGGATCGCCGCGCAGTTAATCGCCACATACGGGCCATCGAAACGCATCGAGTTATCATGAATATAACGCGATAATACTTCTTTACCAGTACCACTTGGGCCCGTCACCATAACGGTAGCATCTGACTTAGCGACTTTACGCGCTAGGCTTAATAACTGCTCCGTTTTTATATCACCATAACAAGGTGTACGTTTAACCACTTTTTGTGGTGGCACATAACGTCCCACTTGATTAATCAATACTTCTGGCGAAAACGGCTTACCAATGTAATCAACAGCACCATTACGCATTGCGGTTACCGCATCATCGACTTTGGCATAAGCCGTCATCAACAACACAGGTAAGTCGGGGTGTTTTTGTTTAATGTTATGTAGTAATGTTAACCCGCTCATGCCACCCATTTGGACATCACTTACGACCATATCATACGCTTTTTTACCTAATGCAATCAGTGCGCCTTCGCCACTATCAACTTCATCACATTCGTAACCAGCCATTAATAAGGTATCAACCAAGGCTTCACGGAGACCTAAATCATCTTCAACAACAAGAATTTGAGAATGGGACATACTATTATCCACCTATTACCATTGGTTGCGGTTCTGCTACACGATGTAGCGGTACGATTATACTAAAACGACTGCCTTCACCTTCAGTTGAGTCTAATTTCAAACTGCCATGATGGGCTTTTACCACACTTTGAACCACGGCAAGGCCAAGACCTGTGCCTTGTGATTTCGTGGTAAAGAAAGGTTCTAAAATTTGTTTCTGCATATGCTTGGCGATACCGGGTCCATCGTCAGCCACAATAATGGCGACTTCGTCATCACCCGAGCGTACGGCTGATATCGCTAAGTTAGCGCCTTGGCCACAAGCGTGTAAGGCGTTTTGTATCAAGTTACCAATCGCGCTAGACAGAGCATTGCGATTAGCTAAAATTAATAAATCGGGTTCTGGCAACGTTACGTGCATTTTGCTGTGGGTTTGCAACATCATCGCTTCACTGCCCGCTTGTACTTGCACCAATAAATTCTGTAGCGAGATTTCTTCAACCACTAAGTCATTACCGGTACGTGCAAACAGCAGCATGTCATTCACCTGGTTTTCCAGATCATTAAGACGTTGAATCAGCTTACTTTGAAAACGCTGTCTTGATGCCGGTGGTAGATTAGGATTAGCTAAGTTAGAACCGTATAATAATGCCGCCGATAATGGCGTACGGATTTGATGCGCTAATGACGCCACCATACGACCCAATGACGACAATTGCTTCATGTGACTGACACGCTCTTGTAAATGACGTGTATACGTTAAGTCAGTCAACATAATTAATTGACCAGGCTGAGAACCTAGCGTGGTAATAGAAAGCTGTACTTTACAGCCATTTTTCAATGAGACTTCATGACCATCGTCTTCTTTCGGGGTAAATGCCCGTTGAATAACATCCATCCAACGCGATCCCATTAGCGGCTCACCCAGTAACTGCACAGCCACTTTATTGACTTCAATGACAATACCGTTGCCATCAAGAATGACCAACCCAGACGGCAGTGCTTCTACTAACTTTTCGCTACGATCTTTGTGTGCTCGTAGTGCTGCTAATTCGCCGGGATAAGATTCTTGTACCATGGTAGTACTCCGCTAAAAAATTGACTCACACCTAATAATGCATTTAGTGTGCCAACAAATTCAACTTTGTAATACATTGAAATACTTTAAAATTATCATCTTTAACCGTTATTTAAAAACAAAAAAGCCCAACGTCATGTTGAGCTTTTTATTTTAAATTTTATTTTAATTTTGATTTAAGCTTCTTTCTGTAAGCCATACTTACGCATTTTTTCAACCAAGGTTGTCCGGCGCATACCCAGTTGGTCAGCGGCGCGTGCCACAACATGTGCCTGTTGATCTAACGCTTGCTTGATCATATCAATTTCAAATTCAGCCAACATTTCTTTCAGGTTTACACCCGTTTCAGGCAAGCTACTTGGCATCGAGAAAAAACCATCTTCTTGGGGCTCTTCTTCGACGTTAGCAAAAATTTCATCGTTAAACATCGCCGAGATAGCATCACGCTCGGCTAACTCACTGGGTATATCAGGACTATGCACCTGACTTTCACCATCGTCATTATAACGGTATTTAGCCGGTAACTCACCGATGTCAACGATGTTACCCGATGTCATGATAAGCAGACGTTCAATCAGATTGGATAACTCACGGACATTACCCGGCCAAGAATGTTGCATTAACGATTCCATGGCACGTTGGGTAAATAAAATTGTGGCATCATGCTCTGCTTCGTGACGACGTAATAACTCTTGAATCAATAATGGAATATCATCAGGACGCTCACGCAGTGCAGGGCTTTCAATTGGAAATACATTTAAACGGTAAAATAGATCTTCACGGAATTCACCGTCGGTGATCATTTTTTCTAAATTACGGTGTGTTGCTGCAATAACCCGTACATCGGCTTTAATGGCTTTACTGCCACCCACTCGCTCGAAAACACGTTCTTGTAATACGCGTAATAATTTTACTTGCATTGGTTGCGGCATATCACCAATTTCATCAAGAAATAAGGTACCACCACCAGCGAGTTCAAAACGGCCTTTACGTGCTGCAAATGCGCCGGTAAACGCGCCTTTTTCATGACCAAATAATTCACTTTCTAATAATTCAGCCGGAATAGCACCGCAGTTAACCGGTACAAATGGACCATCGCTACGTGATGACGCATCGTGGATTGAACGGGCAATCACTTCTTTACCCGTGCCGGATTCACCCAATACTAATACATTCGCGCCCTTGGTCGCGACTTGCGTAATCAAGTGACGGACACTTTGAATGGCATCACCACCGCCGACCAATTGCTTAATAAGCGCTTTTGATGCCGAAGGTGATTGACCCAGCTTACTCGCCACACATTGACGATAAGATTGGCAACGTCCGAGTAATAGCGTCAGTTGTTGATAAGATAAAGGCAGTTCGATATGGCCGATTAAATTACCTTGCTCTGATGCTTTTTCATTTGCACCAAAGGTTAAAAATGGGTTCATTGGATTGGCATCAAGTAACGCAGATAAATCATTTTCTGAGTAACTTTCTGAAGACACAATAACGCTGTTTGCAGCAAGGTCTATCTTCGCACTTATGTCCATATGAGAGTCGAAACTCTGCCAGCCTTCACCAAGAAAAGACAAGATCGTTTCTAAATTTTGTCTGCGTTCAATATTCTCATCAATTACAAAAACTGACTTAGTAGTATCCATATTACAGCCTGTGCTAAACCTTACTTAAACTTAGAAGAGTTAATCACTTTAACTATTAACTATTAACTATTAACTATTAACTATTAACTATTAAAGTGTGTCAAAAACTAACCAGCGCCAATTAATTGACATGGCTATAATACACATTCCTAAATCAAGATGAAACAGTCACAAGAATTAATTAGAAGGTCGGATAAAAATAGTCAGTGCTGCATCACAATATCGACAACGATAACCGCCGATTACGGTAAGCGCATGGGAATTAAGCCAACCCATACGCTATCATTATCGGTGACAATAGACTTATTAACCTTCACCAAACTCCTCTTTCAACTCAACGACTTGGTAATGACTGGCATTGAGTCCCCAAAATTCCGGTAATGTCGTCGCCACTGCAATCGATGACCAAGTACCAACAATCAGACCAATAAACATGGCGGTAGAGAAACCATCCAAAGGTCCTCCTCCCAATAACCATAATGCCGAAACTGTCATGAGTGTGGTGCCCGATGTCACCATGGTGCGTGATATTGTTGCCGAAATAGCTTGGTTATTCACCTCTGCAATCGCTAAGGTTGGTTTTAGTATCAGTAACTCGCGGATACGATCTCCGATAATAATCGAGTCATTTAATGAATAACCAATAATCGCCAATATCGCCGCAAACACGGTCAAGTTAAACTCAAGTTGCAATGCTGCAAACACACCAAGCACAAACAGCACGTCATGCACCAAGGCAAATAATGCCCCTGATGCCAAGCGCCATTCAAAGCGATAGCTTAAATACGCCAGGATACATAACATCGATACTAACAGCGCCAAACCGCCTTGTTCCGCCAACTCTTGGCCAACCTGAGAGCCGACAATACTGGTGTTTAATACTTCAATATTGGTTGCTAACGGTGCCAGTACATCGGTAATATTCACAATACTCATACCAGCAGCAGGCTCTGCATAGCGTAAGATCCAACGTCCGACATCTCCCCCTTCAATCACACTGACATGTTGATTCAATGCCGATTGCAATAGCGGTGAGATCTCACTCATGGTAATACTGGGATCAAGTTGTATTTCGGTGATCACACCACCGGTAAAATCAAGTCCCCAATTCAAGCCATTAACACTAATGAAGGCAATCGCAATGAGCATGAAAACAACTGAGATAGCGCTGCTAAAATAACGTAATTTACTGTATTTGTTGCTATTTATAATATTTTTCATGTTGATAGTCATCATACTTATACCTTCAAGTCATGACGAGTATCACGACCCCATATTTTATTAATTAAAGCGCGTGATACGATGATCCCAGTAAACATACTGGTCAAAATACCTAAACCAAGTGTTAACGCAAAACCTTGTACTGGCCCTTGGCCAATTGAATACAACACCACGGCAATAATGAGGGTGGTGATATTGGCATCAACAATGGTGCCAAATGCACTATCAAAACCGCTATTAATGGCTTGTGCGAAGCTGTGTCCTTCGCGCAATTTGTCACGAATTCGCTCAAACACCAGCACGTTAGTATCAACCGCCATACCGACTGTCAGAACTAATCCAGCAATACCGGGTAGCGTTAATACTGCCCCCGGGATCAAGGCTAACAAACCAAATAACATGATGACATTAGCCAGTAAGGCTACATTCGCAACCCAGCCTAAACGGCGATACCACAGCGCCATAAATACCAAGGTTAACCCTAAGCCAAGAGCCAGTGCTGAAAAGCCATTTTGAATATTCTCGGCACCCAGTGAAGGGCCAATCGTTCTTTCTTCAACAATCGTCACTGGCGCAGTTAACGAGCCCGCGCGGAGTAATAACGCTAACTCTTTGGCATCAGCCATGTTACCCGCCCCCGTGATCCGAAATTGGCTGCCGAGTTGTGCTTGAATAGTAGCGACACTGATAACGTTATTGGTCTTTTTAGTTGAACCATCGGTATTGCGGCTGTACTCGCTGTAAAGTGTTGCCATTGGCTTACCAATATTATGCTTGGTGAAGTCAGACATTTTCTTACCACCAGCATTATCTAAGGTGATACTTACCTGAGCAGCCCCCATTTCACCGACATTAGCCCGCGCATCAATAATATGCTCGCCACCGAGTATCGCGTCACGGGCAATGCGTATTGGCGCACCGTCGTTATTACTGACGACCATACTGCCACTGTTTGTCGCTTTCAGTTCATGAAACGCCAAGCTGGCTGTAGCACCAATCACATTTTTAGCCGTTGCCGGATCTTGTACACCCGGTAGTTCAATTCGAATACGATGTTCGCCTTGACGCTGTACCATCGCCTCGGTAATGCCTAATTCTTCAATACGACTGCGCATTGTTTGTAAGTTCTGCTGCACGGTTAAATTAACAATGTCGGTTTTTTCAGCTTGCGGCATGCTCACCTCAACGAACAATCCCGAGCTTTGCGTTACTTTCCATTGTGGATAGTTGGTTTTAATCTGTTTCAACAAGGCAACTTTAGCTTCATCCGTTGGCAAGTTCAGTTGCAGGCTATTATCGCGATCAATACTGATCCTGACGCCACGCAACCCTTGCTCACGAAAATCAGCGTGTAAGTTATCTAATAACTGCTGGGCTCTGATATTAAATACCGGTTCCATATCAACATCTAACAAGAACTGCACGCCACCACGTAGATCCAAGCCTAATTTGATCGGCTTCAACCCCATGTTCTGCAACCAAGACGGCGCAGCAGAAACAAGTGAGAGCGTAATATCATCATCTGCAGGCAACATAGATTCGAGTATCGCTTTGGCGCGGGTTTGCGTATTACTGTCTGCGAGTACGATAGTAGTTTTATCCGCCTCTTGATCGATACGCATCACTACAATGTTATTACTCTCAAGTGTTTGCTTAAGCGTATTAATTGCGGATTTTGGCGATTGTTTGTGGTTAATTTGCAGCGCTGGGTTCTCTCCATATAAGGTAGGGATCGCACTGAGTAACATCACTAAGAGTGTGCAGATTAAGACAACATATTTCCAACCAGCATAATGGTTAAGTAGTTTACGTTGCGATTTAGTCGTTGATTTTTTTGTCATTTGATAGCTGTCCATCAATGCCTTCTTTCTCTATCAGAAACAGATATATAAAGTTGCTATATAAAGTACTTATATAAAAAATATATACATAAACTAATGATATAAAACGCAGGCATATTGGTGATTAACTTGCTTATCGATCCAGACAATCACGTGATAAACACGTTATGTCAGTGCAATGAATTTCTTGTACATTTCAGTACTTGAATCAGAGGTCGAATCAATGCTAACGAAAATAGATAAGCAGATAAAATTAACAAAAAGTAGGTAATTTAATACTTACATTTTGTCTAAACAGATGGTGTAACAGCGGGGTATTGGCGGTGAGAATATAATAAATTACTGTCTTTCCAGCCTGATATGCGCGACTTAGAAGAAGAACGCGTTAACCAGTATTGAGAGAAATTAACATTAACCGCATAGCCGATCACCAAAGATGGCGATGGTGGAATTGATAATTCAATCTCGACTTGATAGTCCGGTTCTGGGTTATTCAATACTAAGCGGCCAGCACTGCTGTAACGGGTAGTGTCCGTTAAGGCAAACTCATAATTATGGCGTGTTTTCGATGATATTGGCGCTGGTTCTGATCCTGATTCACCGAGATCTTGGCTGACACTATTATCTTCATGCGCATTAACCAGTAAAGAGGCTGGTGTGAATGACGGCTGTGATGTTATCGATACTGTTTTCGATACAGCTACTTGTGTACTAGCCTGAGCATTAAAGCCCACAACCATGACAAACAGCAGAATGAAACATCGCATAAACCGAGCTAGCATAGAATATAATTAATCATAAAGGATGATTACATATCATATATCACTAGCGTTTAAAGAGACAAGGATTATTTTAAACGTCAGAAAGCAAAAAAGGCTTACCGTTAGGTAAGCCTTTTTCTAAATTTGGTGCCCGAGGCCGGAATTGAACCGGCACGCCTATTAAGCGAGGGATTTTAAATCCCTTGTGTCTACCGATTTCACCACTCGGGCTGAGTGATAAACTGTTAAGCTGCTGCCTAACCGGATATGCGCTCACTTTACCTGATTCTAATATTGAGTCAACATAAAATATTAAACATAAATCAAATGGTTGAAAATAGATCCAATTTGTTTGTTTATTATCTAACAATTAACCATGAAGCACCAATTAGAGAGCAACTCCCTGATAAACGTAAGCACCTTGAACCAACAAACCGAGATTAATTATTTTCTTTTACTCTAAAGCTGGAAATATATACCATCGGACCTACAATTTGAGTGTCGGCAACCCACTATAAGCTGGAATATCACGCATTCAAAGTAAGGAATTAAAATGGCAAAACTAGCTAAGTTTGACCATGCCAAGCAGAAGCCCGTCCTGTTACTGAATTTAAATAATGAAGAATGCCGCTGGGAATCAGAGTTTAATGCATTAGATTGGCATTGCATTCACTCGAGTAACATTACCGAAACGATTAAATATATTGAAGAGTTCGATATCAAGATCGCAATTGCGATGATCTCCTCAACTTATCAACAGTGCGTATTTAAAACCTTGTCTAAGCTTTTTGAAGTTAACAGCAATATGATCTGGATTGCGATTTCCTGCGACAATCAATTTGCACAATATCCGCTATCACACCAGTTTCCAGACTATTTTTTTGATTATCATCACCTACCAATTAATTGGGATAAATTAGGCCATACGTTGGGTCATGCGTACGGCATGTTGCCATTGAAGACTCAAAGTAACGAGCAACAAGATAAACAAGATAACTGTAATGAGATACTGGGTGTATCTGCCATTATCAAACGTTTGAAATCTGATCTGAATAAAATATCCCATGCCGATGGTGCGGTACTGATTAGCGGTGAGACGGGGACAGGTAAAGGGCTCTGCGCTAGCACTATTCATCGCCAATCCTGCCGAAAAAATGGCCCTTTTGTGACAATTAACTGCGGGGCATTGCCAAGTACCCTGCTCCATTCAGAACTCTTTGGTCACGAAAAAGGCGCATTTACCGGTGCAAACAAATTATATATCGGCCATATTGAACGCGCGCATAAAGGTACTTTGTTTCTTGATGAGATCGGCGATCTCACCTTAGATTCACAAGTACATCTGTTACAGTTTCTCGAAGATCATAAGATTGAACGTCTCGGCGCTAACCATACGATCACTATCGATTGTCGTATTATTTTTGCTTCCCATGTCAATCTCGAAACCGCAGTGGAAGAAGGACGATTTAGAGAAGATCTGTATCACCGCCTTAATATTCTCCGTATTCACGTACCCAGTTTAAGAGAACGCCGAGAAGATATAGAATTATTGGCCAGTTACTATCTACAACAATACAGTCCTGAATTCGCGTTTGCCCCGCAAACACTGGAAAGCATGCTCAGATATGAATGGCCAGGTAATGTGCGAGAGCTTAAAAATCGAATTCAACGCGCTGCGGTCATGGCTGATAACTGCGAAATTCATGAAACTGATATGGGCATGAAAGTCGTGAATAATCTACCAGCTAAAATCAAGTTATCACAACAGCGAATAGAGATAGATACCGAGGTATTACTCGCTGCTATCAACCGCCATCATCACAATATTTCCGCCGCCGCAAAGGAGTTAAATATCTCTCGGACTACGTTTTATCGTCTGGTCAAAAAATGCAAAATTAAACTCTAACTCTAAAATAAAACAAAACTCAACTTATATTTAACTTAATAACTGTGTCAGTAAAAATGAGGTAGTCATAATGCAGAAGAATAAAATACCACTGTTGCTTGCAGTACTCGCCATCCCTTTTATCAGCGCTTGTGAGCCACAGAGCAACGATAAATTGGAACAGGATATCAGCGCACTGCAACAAGAAATTCAGCAGCTGCGGCAGGATCTGACCAATATAGGCACGCAAGTTAACGATATTCATGAAGTCGCTACCCGTTCTCAAAAACCTCAAGTAAAAACCCTGCCGACTCAGGTTAATTACACTGCGGATGGTGAGGTACCGTTACTCGGTGATGCAGGTGCAAAACTGGCGATTATTGAGTTTTCTGATTATCAATGTCCCTACTGTAAACGTTTTATTGATCAAACCTTCGATAAGCTGAAAACCAACTACATTGATGTCGGCAAAGTACAGTACCTGACGCGTGACTTTCCGTTAAGTTTTCACCCCAAAGCCAAAGGCGCAGCGGTGGCAGCTAATTGCAGCTTGCAGCAAGATGCTTACTGGCCGATGCGTGCTGCGTTATTTAACAATATGAAACAGCTTGGTGATGCGTTATATCAACAAACCGCCACCGACTTATCGCTGGATATGACTAAATTTTCAGACTGCCTCAACGATCCACAAGTGCTCAGCAAAGTCGAAGCTGATGTGGCGCTGGGTAAGTCGCTCGGGATCCGCGGTACACCAAGTTTTGTCATTGGCCGAATTGAAAACGATAAGCTAGTAGACCCGCAGCTTGTTGTCGGGGCACAGAGTTATGAGAACTTTGTATTACTGCTAGATGGGTTAATGAAAGAGAAAGAGAATTAAAACTAATCCAAATAATGACAACGCGATATACGAAAAGTAAAGGGGTGACCGATTTCATTCGGCCACCCTTTTTAATAGACAACGCCAACTGAAAATACCTCTGTAGCAATTTAGCCAACATCGCTAGCCAAAGATACCCAAAGTGCCCACCATCACTATGACCATTTTAGTTAATAACATAAAGTGAATAATTAGAACTGTTACATGCATCCAACCCACCGAATTAATTGATAAAACGTACTTTAAATCTCGGTTGAAATCGCACTGACAATAGGGGTGACCACATTCACAAGCGGTCACAAAACGTACACCCCACTTTTGATGGGGAACAGGTTCGCTTGTCTACATTCAAAACTAAAATAGACTTAAATCACCGATAAAACGGCCTTCAGTTAATTAAACATTCATAATACATTGTCATTTATCTGAGATTTCCTCGAAGTTACTGATTAAAAAAGATAATAAAATCGATCAAAAAACAACCTATCTAAAATGAAAAAGTACTGCTACGATGCCTTCCTGAAATTAAACAAAAAATCCAGTTTATGACTGTTTAATGGTTTATTTAGTGTTGAGTTCTGTAATGTAATTTTACTTACCTGTGGCTGTGTATTTTGGTTCAAGGCCGACACGAATAATCCTTTAATCGTAACGCTAACCAATGATATGGAAGATCATCTGAACCATGCCTACTTAAAATAATAACAATAAAATAGCAGGGAAAATGTTTCAGGACATGTGTTTCAGGCAACAGGGAATAACCCTTTTGTTGTCTCGAGTCTCGTCATTCTATTAATAAAATAATCCTTTGTGAGCTCAGGCTCCAAAAACTTAATCAGTAAATTCTAACAATGAGGTTTTTTATGAAGCATCTTGTGTTGGGCATTTTTGTGTCCATCAGCACCCTTTTGACTATATTTCCAGTCACCGCAGAATCCAAGGGTAACCCATTCGAAGGAACTATAAGCATTGAAGCTCTGGAGCATCGGACGCTCGCACAAAACAAAACGATGGCACTGGCCAAGCTGATGGCGAATTATCGCCATGCTGACAAATCAAATAACAAGCAATTGCTTAATGAGCTAATTGAACAGGCTAAAGCGCGCCAAGCGCTACTCGCTGAGTTGGTAAAAACCGACCCCGGTGCAGCGATTCGAGCTACATTGCCAAAGCATGTTCGCGCCGGTATGCCTGCAGAAGTACAAGCATTGTTAGAACAAAAGCAAGAGCTTAACGGTGAGTTAGAAGTTGTCTATGAAGATTATGAAGATCCAAGCCTAAATCGCTTGCATCATACGTTAATCACTGACAAAGACCGCGTTGAGCTATACTTACCTGAAAATTACAAAGGCAATTCGCTGCAAAGCGGCACCAAAGTGCGTGCTAGCGGTTGGTTGTTTAAGCAGGGTGATGACACCGTTCATTCGCTTGCTGTCAATGATGACCAGGTAAGCCTGACCGTGTTAGCTGCCGGTGGCAGTACTACTTCTTCGAGTACGACTACTGCGCCTTTAGCTAACACCACTGGTGAGCAGCGCACCTTGGTGTTGCTCATTAATTTTCAGGACAATTCAAGCGAGCAGCCATGGACTATTGCTGAAGCCAATGACATGATCTTTGGCACCGTCAGTGATTATTACCGTGAATCCTCTTACGGCCAGACTTGGCTTAGTGGTGATGTACTGGGTTACCTGACGCTGCCGATTAATGCGACTTGTGATTTCGGCACGATGGACGGTTATGCGCAACAAGCTGCTATTGACAGCGGCATCGATGTTGCCAGTTACGATAGATTAATTTATTTATTTCCCAAGAACAGTACCTGTGGCTGGCGAGGCCAGGGTACTTTAGGCGGAACCCCTTCCAGATCATGGATTAACGGTGAGTTAAATTTACTCACTATTGGTCATGAATTGGGTCACAACTTAGGGCTGAAACATGCTAAAGAGCTTAGTTGCGACAGGGGCTATATCAGTGATAGTTGCGTTGAGATCACCTACGGTGACGTGCTGGATATCATGGGTAAGTCAGAAGGCCATTTCAACGCCTTCAATAAAGAAAGGCTCGGCTGGCTGACCCCTGAACAGGGCGAGATAGTCACGGCTGACAGCGATGGCAGCTACTTGCTGGAACCCTATGAAACTGCCTCAAATGGTATGGCCAAGGGACTCAAAGTGCGACGAGGTGCGGATGCAGTTACCGGAGAGCAGCTGTGGTACTACCTCGAGTACCGCCAGCCATTGGGTTTTGACGCTTTCCTTGCGGGTAAGGTGGTTACAGGCGGCGTATTAGTGCATCTCAATAGCAGCGCCGAGGATATAACAAGCAGCCTACTGCTGGATATGACGCCCCACAGTTCCGTGCTTGATCTGGACGATGCAGCCCTGTTAGCCGGCGTTAGTTATACCGATGTGGATGCCGGGGTTACTATTACTACCGAATGGGCAGATAATTCAGGCGCCAGTGTCAATGTCAGTTACTCCGGACAGAACTGTGTTAAGGCGAGTCCATCACTATTATTGTCACCTAACGAAAGTGCCTGGGTCACATCCGGTACTACAGTAACTTACAGTGCCGCAGTAACAAATAATGACAGCAATGACTGTGCAAGTGCAGATTTTAACGTTGCAGCTAACGTGCCTTCAGGTTGGGCTACCAGCAGTAATTCACTTAGCCTTGCTCCAGGTGCCAGCGGCTCGGTTATTATTAATGTCACTTCTGCAAGCACAGCTAGCGATGGATTTTATGATATTGCGATCAGTGCGAAAAACAGCACTGACAGCAGCTATTTCGATAGTGGAGTGGTCAGTTATGTAGTTGATACACCGACTCAGGCATGTGTCGTTGCTAACCCGCAGTTGTCATTAACCAATAGTCAAGGTGATGCCGTAACACCTGGTTCTTCGGTCGCTTACACAGCCACTGTTAAGAATCAGAATAGTGATAGTTGTGCGGTGACTAATTTTGATCTCGCTGCAAATGTTCCGACTGGCTGGACTGCCAGTAACACTCGTGTTTCTTTAGCTTCGGGCAACAGTGCAACGGTTAATCTCAATGTAACGTCGGCCACGAGTGCAACTGATGGCGTTTACAATTTCTCCATCAATGCGCAAAACAGTGCCGATGCCAGCTATAGTAACAACACCGTTGCCAGTTATACTGTAACAACACCACCACCGGTTTGTGTTGCGGCTAATCCGCTGATTTCACTGTCTGGACCGAGTGGGAGTGTAACCGCAGGTGCAACAATCAATTACAACGCGACAGTCACCAACTTAGATAGCGAGTCATGTGCAACAGCAAACTTTAATGTGCTTGCTGACATTCCGGCAGGTTGGAACGCCAACAGCGCCAGTATCGATTTAGTACCCGGAGCGAGTACAACTGTTACTTTGAGCGTGACGTCAACAATTAGCGCCACAGACGGTGTCTATAACATTGCCATAAATGCTGAAAATTCAGCGAATAGCAATTATAGCAACAGTGGTGTGGTGAGTTATGCGATTTCGACACCAGTCAAAGTCAATAACGCACCTGTTGCAGTAACAGATAGCGAAGTCTTAGCGACGAAAGAGCCAATATTTATCAATGTATTGGGTAATGACTGGGATCCAGAAAATGACACATTAAGCGTCAGTGCAGTAAGCCAGGGAGCTAAGGGTAGCGTGCAAATCGCCAGTGATGGTCGCCTGCTTTATACGCCAGCTAAGAGTTTTAAGAGCAGCGATAGTTTTAGTTACACCATCAGTGATGGAGATAAGGTTGCGACGGCTACTGTAAACCTTAGTCTTACCAATTCCGGTGGTGGCAAGGGCAAGGGTAACGGCAAGGGCTAAGCCAGTCTGTAAAGTGACTTTCAAATAATTAGGAGCCAGGGCATTACCCTGACTCCTTGTGGATCGAATCGCAGTTAAATCGCACTTACATCAGACTTGCCGGCGATTACTCTCCTGTTATTACCTGAATTGTTACGTCGTTGGTTGAGGTAGCTAGTTTATCGTCTGTAACTATGGCTATGACATCTTCCAGGAAGCCGATAGGTAACGTGTCTTCCAGTCCAGGTTTGAACTCAATAGTGAAGGCACAGCTATAGGTATCTGTGTCCGTAACATCACTATTAAAGGTCAATAACTGATCCTCGACGCAGGCACCATAGGTTATGCTGTTAAAGTCGCCACCAGTATTGATCAGCCTGAAGGCAGTTTCGTCGGCACCGGCAAACACGCTAAAGCCACCCAATGTAAGATCGGTTAGGTTGACATTTTTTATACCGGCGTTGTGCAGTTCCAGTACCACCAGCATGCTGGCTGCAAACTTCATCTCTGTGGCAGGATCGCTAGGTGTGAAGGTCACTGTGGCACTATTCATAGCTTCTACCGCTTGGCCATCTTCGTCTGCTCCGTTGATGGTAGCCTCGTTGGTGTGTATAAACCCCGATTTACCCGTGAGTTCCTCTGTGATAGTACAGCTGGCTTCTTCACCGGGATCCAGCATGAAACCATCGAGTGGGACAGACTGAGTAATAGCTGAAAGATCACCAATTGGGCCTTTCATGTCGACCTCACAGTCGGCGACAGTCCAGTCAGCGAATTTGTCATCAGTCAGACTGCTGAATGTGACAGTATCCACTGCGGTTTCTCCCGTGATAGTAGTAGGGTTGACTGAGAACAAGAGGGTATAGACGACGGTACGGGTTACCGTAGGATCGTCACCAGTCTCAAGTACTGTAGTTGGGTTGGCTGTCTTGGTTAGCGTGATCGCCGAAGGAATATCGTTGATCTGCACCGTAGCCGAGTTAGAGTTAGTGGCTTCATCTGCCTCATTGTCTATCGCCTTGGCTGTGGCTGTGTTGGTATGTGAGCCAGCACCCGTGCCGCTGATGAACTGATCGAAGAAACATTCATAGAAGCCGTCAAAGACGATGAATCCGCCTGTGGCACAAGTTGTGCCAGGGTTCTCTGTCGAATCAGTCAGATCACCAAATTTATCATCCGTCAGGCTGGTTAGCTCCATTGGTGAATCATAGATGGCAGAGGTATTGTCCACTCTGACGGTATAGCGGACAGTTCCGCCGGACTCTGGAACCTGTATTGGATCGGCGGTCTTCAATACCGTAATACTCGGTAGCAAGTTAGTCACTTGCACCTGAAGTACATTACTACAGAATTTACCTGCTGTTCCAGCTAAGTCTGCAGGACAAGTTTCACCGTTAGTTACATCGTCCCCATTCTTATCTTCTAAGCTAAGACGAATTGTATCATCATAGAGCTCAGGACTCTGATCATTGGGTAAATCCGAATCGACAATAGTAACCTCGAATTGGCAACCGAATGAGCCTGAAGGTACAATTTCAATCTGGCCACCACTTAATAGCGCATCACAGTTTGTGTCGGTTAGGTAAACACCATCGCTACTACCTGCTGTTACAGGTGTTCCCCAAAGATCGAGAGCAACATTGTAGCTACCGGGATCTGAGGGATCGACGATATCGACCTCGTCAACGAGCGAAGTGAGGAAGATTGAAGTTTTGTTATTGGGGTTGTCAAAATCAACGTCAAAGGTATAGACACCACCTGGTTCAGCATGAGTATTAGTGCTTACCAGCGTTTTGATCACTACTGGTGGTTCAGGGGTGATAAAGACATCGATGTTAAAGGTATCACAGTTACATTTTGATTTGTTGTTAGGGATCTGGCCGGGATACTCACCACCCAAACTACAGTTATCCCGCTCGATGTTATCCCATGCTGCACAATAGGAAAAATCCGCGCGGTTGTCATTATCGACGTCGGAACAAAGCATGGTAATCAATACAACTTGCTCGTAGTTATCGGTACCATTCGCCTTGGTGATATCACCACAAACATCGCTATCGAGTTTAACATCCGCGGGTTCACCAGTTAAATCATTTGCATTTGGCAAGATAATGCTACAATCGTCGCCTATTAATAGGTTCTCCGTAGATGGAACATGAACCACTTGTGGACTATTCTCGGTTAATGGCAAATAGAAGGTAGTGTCCCAACGTTCGTTGGCATTGGTCTGCACCTTAACAACCGCCTCAAAGGTAAATATATCTCCTAAAGTACATTCCTCCGCAGCATTTACTGGTGTTACTTGGGTGATCTCAACATCATTGGCGGTACAGTTAAGCGCATCTTGTGCCAGTTTATTACCCGGTTCGAGTAAATAGGCATCGGCCATACAATATTCAGAATTGAGGTTAGGATGGACACCAGCATAGGCCGGCACCAGACTGGCTGCTCCGAACAGGGTCATTAAGCTTATCAGGGCGGTGGTGACCCTCCTGATAAGCCGTCTACATATTGAAATTTTCATGATGATTACCACTCTATTATCTATATGTGAATAAAAGATTAAGGTAGCGCTAATAGATCAGACGCTGTCTATATCGATTTTGAGCTAAGAGGCTCTTTGCATAAATTTGAATATATGTGTTATTACACACTGTAAATTAGTCTCGCTACCAAAAGAGCAACTTTCAAGCCAGAATTGTAACCAACTGAAAAATAATAGGAATATGTATTAAAAAGACTTTATTTAAGAAATTTTGTAGTGCAGATGTAACAGTTAATTTTGGCTAAGCCAGCTAACACGTTGTAAATAGTGAAACTTTATATTATTACCTAGTGTCACTTAGTTAACAGTTAATCTGTCCTAGGTGTAACACCTGTAACACTGCGACATAGCGTCACGGCAGATCGCATCTAAGATAGCTCGATTACGCTGTTCGTTAAATTAAATCCCCCTATCTAACTAGAGTAGGTAAGACTCTACTTTTCAAAGTGTTAACTTAGTTGTTCTAGGGCACATAATATTTAGTAAACGTTAGGAGATAAATAAACCAAGATATGGCAATGGCTCTCTGTCCATTTATTATATTTTTGTGTCAGGGGGGGGGCTAATCTGAATAAGAGCAAGTTGCCAGTATTTTATTGCGTTATTTAGGTGATTGATATCATGTGACCAAAGTGCTATCGCCGAGTATTATTGACGGTATGCCACTGACGCCAAAATGAAAATGATCGGGCACTAGATTATCACAACTGGCGGTTGCTGTTTCCAGCTCGACTTTAGCGTCGCTTATTACTGATCTTTATGTCTATAAAGAATAATAGACAGAGAAAAAGTAAAGCTTACATCTAAATATCACGATCAATACTTTGATATAGCGAGCTGATAACCAAGAGAAATATGAATAGGCATGGATAAATTACAGACATAAAAAAACCAGCTATAAGCTGGTTTTTTTATAAAATATTGGTGCCCGAGGCCGGAATTGAACCGGCACGCCTATTAAGCGAGGGATTTTAAATCCCTTGTGTCTACCGATTTCACCACTCGGGCACTGAATTTTTTAT
>NZ_AKXQ01000007.1 GCF_000276805.1 Moritella dasanensis ArB 0140
GTAGGGCATCGCCAAGCGCCAACTTTAATTCAAGGCTTTGCCTTGGGTAAAAAGTTATTCAAGGTAAAGCCTTGGGTAGAAAATATATCTAATTATTTAGATATATAGGTTCATTAACCATCAGGTTATTGACCAATGATAGGGGTGTAGCTCCAACGGCAGAGCAGCGGATTCCAAATCCGCGTGATGGGAGTTCGAATCTCTCCACCCCTGCCAATTTTTAGAAAAATATCAAATCAAAGAAACAGATTTAACTTTAATTAAAAAATAAGTTATAATCCTGTTCATCTTGTAGGGGTGTAGCTCCAACGGCAGAGCAGCGGATTCCAAATCCGCGTGATGGGAGTTCGAATCTCTCCACCCCTGCCAATTTCTTCTGTAAATCTTCATGATATGGTTATCCAATGAGTAATTTTTCACGTTATTACTTGCAGCAAATGGGTATCACATTATGGCAATGTCATAAGCCTGAACAATTTCCTCATCTCGCTAGTCAAGCTGAAAAAATAGCACTGCCAAAACATTGCCAAATTTTAATTGTCGTTAATGATAAACTTGCCCCGCATAATCAATTTATTAAACAGATCTTGCGTACCCTACAATTAGAATTGAATCAAAGTCATATTATCTCAGAAGAACAATTAAAGTATTATTACCAAACCCCCGAGTGGATTTGGACAATTGGCTGTAAACAATCTGAACTGGCCGCCAAAAAACAACTCTCATCACCTCATCTAGATGTACTGTTACATTCTGCTCAAGCTAAAAAGCAGCTTTGGCAACAAATCGTCGGTTATATGTAATCTGTTATATTAACGGGATCTTGAATGCCAAAAATTATTCCTCTAACACTTGAACACTTACCTTTAATCCAAAAAATAGAAGCCGCAAGTCATGCCTTTCCTTGGTCAGATAAAGTCTTCGCCAGTAATTTTGGTGCGCGATACTTTAATTTCTTATTAGTTAAAGATGAGCAAGTATTAGGTTATTACTTTGCTAACCAAGTGGCCGGAGAAGCAAGTCTGCTTAATATTACCGTCGCGCCTGAGTATCAAGGTAAAGGTTACGGTAAACAGCTGATTAACCATCTAATTCAAGAGTGCCAACAGCAAGCATTGTTTCAGTTATGGTTAGAGGTTCGTGAGTCTAATCATGGTGCTTATCACCTCTATCTAAATGCTGGTTTTAATGAAGTTGATCGCCGGATCAACTATTATCCTGCTGCGACAGGTAGAGAAGATGCCATTATGATGTGCTGTATTATTTAGAAACAAGACAGGGTGATTCTTTGTTGTTTTTGCTATAGGTAAGGCCTATTAACTGTATACTTATTCCTGATTAATTATTACTATCCGTGAATTAAATATTCAAGCACGCTGAAGGTGGTTTGGGTATTTGATGCGTTTAATTCTATTTATGGATAATCAGAGAAGCTAATGACACAACACTTAGTAAACAGTTTTAGAACTAAATTTGCAGCACGTAAAACCACAACCGCGATTCGCTTTAAAGAGCAAGGCGAATGGCAACATATCACTTGGTCTGCGTTACTTGATAATTCAGATCGTGTTGCGAAAGCATTATTATTTCTTGGCTGTGAAGTACAAACTAAAGTCGGTATCTTTGCAAACAATCGCCCAGAGTGGAGCTTTGCAGATTTAGGTATTTTAGCTGCACGTTGTGTTACTGTTCCTATTTATCCTACCAATACGACCGAACAAACCCGTTATATTGTTAATAATGCTGATATTGATTATCTATTTGTTGGTGCTCAAGAGCAGTTTGATAAAGCCCTTGAACTATTAGCAAAGAATGACTTAAAGTTGATCATTGCGCTGACGGATGCCATCGATTTAAAAGGTGAGTCCAATGCGATGTACTTCTCTGATTTCATTAAGCAAGGTGATGACGTATCCGATGTAGAGTTTGAACAGCGACTCATTGATGCCAATATGGATGACCTTGTTACGCTCATCTATACATCCGGCACAACGGGACAGCCAAAAGGTGTCATGCTTGATTACACTAACTTTGCCGCCGCATTTAAAAGCCATGACAAGATGATCGATGTGTCGGAAACCGATACTTCCATTGCGTTTCTACCGTTAAGCCATGTACTAGAGCGCAGTTGGTCTTTTTATCTGATGCATTGTGGTGCGCAAAATGTCCATCTCGAGAATCCAAAATTAATTATTGATGTGATTGCTGAGGTTAAACCGACATTACTCGTTGCTGTGCCACGTTTATATGAAAAAATATACAGCACGATCCACAGTCGTTTAGAGTCTGCATCTAAAGTTAAAAAGGCATTGTTTAACTGGGCGACTAAAGTCGGTTTAGCACACTTTAAACTTATTCATAATGACCAACAACCATCGTTTTTGTTAGCAAGCCAGCATAAATTAGCTGACAGGCTAATCTTCTCTAAACTACGAGGGATTCTGGGTGGTAATACCCGTTTTTTACCTTGTGGTGGCGCTAAGGTTGATGCGGATATAAATCTGTTTTTTCAATCTATCGGTATTCAGATTCAAGCGGGTTATGGCATGACGGAAACAACTGCAACGGTTTGTTGTCATCGTGATACTGGTTATGACTTTGGCTCAATTGGCTTACCATTACCAGATATGGAAGTGAAAATAGGTGCTGATAAAGAAATATTAGTGCGTAGTGATACGGTAATGAAGGGCTATTACAAGATGCCTGAAGAAACCGAAAAGAACTTTATCGATGGTTGGTTGAAAACCGGTGATGCGGGTAAAGTTTTAGCTAATGGTGAAGTCGTTATGACGGAACGTATTAAAGAGTTAATGAAGACCTCGAATGGCAAATATATTGCTCCACAGTTGGTTGAAGGCACATTGAACAAAGATCATTTTATCGATCAGGTCGCTATTGTTGCCGATTCCCGTCATTTTGTTAGCGCCTTAATAGTGCCGTCATTTGAAGCGCTAGAAGAATACGCCAATTCGATTAACCTACAGTTCTCAAGTAAAGCTGAGCTATTACGCCATAGCCATATTGTGACTATGTTTGAGAAACGCTTGCAAGAGTTACAAAGTGAATTGGCTAATTTTGAAAAAGTAAAAAAATTCAAATTACTTAATCGTGAATTTTGTATGAAAAAGGGTGAAATCACGCCGACTATGAAACTACGTCGTAAAGTGATTGAAAGTGAATATAAAAAAGACATTGATGAAATGTATAACAGTGATAAAAAGTAATTACTGTTAAAAAATAAGAGTAAGAATAGAAATAAGAAATAGAAAAGGGAGCTAATTAGCTCCCTTTTTAGTATCTACACTTACAATTTGTTACTAGCCGTATTTGCTATCAACAATAAGTCGCAGTCTATTAAGACTTATTTAAACTGTGTTTGTAGCGGTGGTAATACTTGTTTTTTACGGCTTACAACATTAGGTAAGTCGATCAGTTCGCCAACGAACGTACCGCCTAGTGTTTCTGCCACTAAGGTACTCTCTTCACTTTCGATTAACGCGATAGAGTTCAGGTTAGTAATATCTGTTAATAATACTAAGGCTGTGTGGTAACCAAATTCCGCTTTATACTTAACAAGTTCAGCTTGTAGTTCTTCTTTACGTGATAGCGCAGCATCGATGTTCGTGATCTCTACTTGTGCTATTGAAAAGTCTTTTTCACCGATAGTGTAAACTTTAAGGTCACGTAGAATTAATTCTTCAGAAGGTACTGCTGCAATGTCAGATTTCGCTGCAAACTGTGCTGTTACGAATGCATTAATATCATCAATACCAGCGATTTTAGCTAGCTCGTGTGCTGCATCAATATCGATTTGTGTACATGTCGGCGAGTTGAAGTGAACGGTGTCACTTAAGATTGCACCTAACATCATTACCGCTACTTTTTGATCGATTTCGATGTTATGGATCTTATACATGTTGTACACAATCGTGTTTGAACAGCCGCAAGGCCAGATCCATGCTTCAAGTTGTTCGTCAGTTTCAACATCACCTAGTTTGTGATGATCAACGATACCGCGAATTGTCGCTTGGCGAGCATCTTTTGGTGCTTGGTTGAAATCAGAATAATCAATGATCCAAACTTCTTCACCAGCAATTGATGTACGGATTTCAGGGCACGTTAGACCAGCTTGTTCAAGCAGGAAAAGACCTTCTGCATTCGGTTCGCCTTGCATAATTGGTGTTACGGTTTTGCCATCGCGTTTTGTTAAAAATGCAGATAGAGAGATTGAGCCTGCTAAGCTGTCACAATCAGGGTTTGTGTGTCCTAGTACTAACATCATTGCTTCCAAATTTATTATAGGTTTATGGATTAACGAACATAATAGTGATCTCGGTTAAGCTGTGCAACCTTATCTACTCGATCTCGGGATTATTTCCACGGATTATTTGCCTTTTTCTATCGACTATTAACCATTATTTAAGTATAACATCGAATTTTAAATGTGATCATGAACACATATTAAGGCGATTAGTCGGTAATTCTGATGTGAATCAAGCAAACGACTATTTTGTTTCGAAATGACGTGACCTTGATTGTATCTGTTACTAAGACGATTATAATTGCGTGATCTAATTAACACTTTAAGGCGGTATAATGCAGCACAGGGCTCATCTTTTTTCGTTACGTATTGCACACGCTTTACGTGAGTCGTTTAGTCGTTCTGACTATAATTCGACTAAATTCGGAAAAGATTTATTAGCAGGTATCACGGTTGGTATCATTGCTATTCCTTTGGCCATGGCGCTTGCGATTGCCAGTGGTGTTGCACCCCAGTACGGACTTTATACGGCTATTATTGGTGGTATTGTCATTGCAATATCAGGTGGTAGTCGTTATAGCATTTCAGGACCCACTGCTGCTTTTGTGGTTATTCTCTACCCCATTGTCCAGCAGTACGGTTTTGGCGGTTTATTATTAGCCACAATCATGTCGGGACTGATCTTAGTTATCATGGCGGTATTACGTCTTGGTCGCTTTATTGAGTATATTCCTGAAGCTGTTACCCTCGGTTTTACCGGTGGTATTGCGGTTGTTATTGCGACATTACAGTTTAAAGATTTTTTTGGTCTGTCTATTGAGACGTTACCGGAACACTACTGGGATAAATTGGCGGTATTAGTAAATGCCCTACCACAATTACATTTACCAAGCTTTGCCGTTGCGGCTTTTACGCTTGTTATCATGCTGCTTTGGCCGAAATTAAAAACCGTGGTACCGGCGCATTTACCTGCGGTTATCCTTGGTAGTTTATTAGCGGTAATATTAAATGATTTTGGAATGGACATTGCGACTATCGGCAGCCGCTTCCATTACTTATTACCTGATGGTACTCAAGGTGCGGGTATCCCACCGTATTTGCCTACTTTCGAATGGCCTTGGTTACAAGCTGGCGCGGATGGCCAGTCATTAGTCTTAAGCTGGAAACTCTTGTCTGATTTATTACCGGCTGCATTTGCGATTGCCATGTTAGGCGCTATTGAATCATTACTGTGTGCAGTGGTGCTTGATGGCATGACCGGCAAACGCCATAGTGCTAATAGTGAATTGTTGGGGCAAGGTATAGGTAATATCGTGGTGCCATTTTTCGGTGGTATTACCGCTACTGCGGCTATCGCGCGTTCTGCTGCGAATGTAAAAGCTGGCGCGCAAACGCCGATATCTGCCGTCATCCATGGTTTAGTCGTGCTGGCTAGTTTAGTGTTGTTAGCACCATTATTAGCGTATCTACCAATGGCTTCGATGGCGGCATTATTACTCGTCGTTGCTTGGAATATGAGTGAAGCAGGTAAAGCGCTACACTTATTAAAAACGGCGCCAAAAAGCGACCTTTGGGTTTTTGTCATTTGTTTTTCGTTTACTATCTTGTTTGATATGGTACTCGCCATTACGGCAGGCATCTTATTAGCAGCAGTATTGTTCATGAAAGAAATTGCTGAAATGGTTAAAGTGACCGACATTACTGATAATAAGCGCATGATCACTGCGGATATTCCAGCAGGTTGGCGGGTCTTTAAGATTAATGGCCCACTTTTTTTTGCCGCGGCCGACCGAGTATTTTCTGAATTAGCAGATAAAACCAGTGAGGTCGATGGTTTTGTACTGTATTTAGATGCAGTGCCTTTACTTGATGCCGGTGGTTTAGCGGCAATGGAGCAGTTTATTAAAGAATGCCAAATTTATAATACCCAAGTGATATTCTGTGACCTGCAATTTCAACCATTAAAAACCTTAGCAAGAGCGGGTGTGCAGCCTATTGGTGGCGTGACATCTTTTAGTCCGACATTGCATGAAGCATTAACTGAAATTGCCAACTATTAATTGCAGCCTGACCTTGTGTCTTATCGTTATTTCAGCGAAAATAGCGCCCATTAGATTTAACCCAATGAGAAGACTCATTCATGTCAAATAGCATTCTTGCGCAAGAGGTGTCGAAAAGACGTACTTTTGCGATTATCTCGCATCCCGATGCTGGTAAAACAACCATTACCGAAAAAGTACTTTTATTCGGGAACGCATTACAAAAAGCCGGTACCGTAAAAGGTAAAAAATCGGGTCAGCATGCTAAATCTGACTGGATGGAAATGGAAAAAGAACGTGGTATTTCGGTGACAACATCGGTAATGCAGTTCCCGTACCGCGACTGTCTGGTTAACTTACTGGATACACCAGGACATGAAGATTTCTCGGAAGATACCTACCGTACCCTAACGGCTGTCGATTCATGCTTAATGGTCATTGACTGTGCAAAAGGTGTAGAAGCACGTACTGTTAAGTTAATGGAAGTGACACGTCTACGTGATACGCCAATTATTACTTTCATGAATAAAATTGACCGTGATATTCGCGATCCAATTGATTTGATGGATGAAGTTGAAGAAGTATTAAAAATTGCATGTGCACCCATTACTTGGCCGATCGGCATGGGTAAAGAACTAAAAGGTATTTACCATATTTTACGTGACGAAGTGGTCATGTATAACATTGGCCAGGGTCACATGATCCAAGATAGCCGTGTGATTAAAGGCATTAACAACCCTGAAATTGATGAAGCACTGGGTGATTATGCCCAGGAATTACGTGACGATATGGAGCTTGTTAAGGGCGCTGCGAATGAATTCGATTACGACTTATTCATGGCGGGCGAATTAACACCAGTATTCTTTGGTACCGCATTGGGTAACTTTGGTGTTGATCATGTTCTTGATGGTTTAGCAGAATGGGCGCCAACGCCACAATCTCGTGAGTCTGATGTACGTACGGTGGAGCCAAATGATGAAAACTTCTCTGGTTTCGTGTTTAAGATCCAAGCTAATATGGATCCAAAGCATCGTGACCGTATTGCTTTTATGCGTGTTTGCTCTGGAAAATACAGTAAAGGCATGAAAATGAAACACGTGCGTCTAAATAAAGACGTGAGTATTTCTGATGCCGTGACCTTTATGGCGGGTGACCGAACTCAAACGGAAGAAGCCTATCCTGGTGATATTATTGGTTTACATAACCATGGTACGATCCAAATTGGCGATACCTTTACCCAAGGTGAGTCACTTAAATTCTCTGGTATCCCTAACTTCGCACCAGAAATGTTCCGTCGTATTCGTTTGAAAGATCCACTTAAACAAAAGCAACTGCAAAAAGGCTTGATTCAATTATCTGAAGAAGGTGCTGTGCAGGTGTTCCGTCCGCAACGCTCAAATGATTTAATCGTTGGTGCGGTTGGTGTGCTACAGTTTGATGTAGTGGTACATCGTTTACGTAGTGAGTATAAAGTGGATGCAATTTATGAAGGCATCAGCGTAGCGACTGCACGTTGGGTTGATTGCGCTGACCCACGCAAGCTAGAAGAATTTAAAAAGAAAGCTTGGGACAATATCGCCTTAGATGGTGGTAATAACTTAACGTATATTGCGCCGACTATGGTTAATTTACGTTTAGCACAAGAACGTTATCCTGATGTTACTTTCCGCGAAACGCGTGAACATTAATTAATATTAGGCAGTGAAGCAAGTAAAAAACTTTACCTCTAAAGAGGTGAAGTTTTTTCGGGATAGTTATTTCTATTTGTGAACTGTTTTTTTTGTTGAATTTAAGCTATTGATTTATAGTCATAGTTTTTTAGTTTTTAAACTTTTCGTGATTTTTTGTGATTTAGGTCCCATATATTGGGATTTTTATTTTTAAATGATGTACACTACGTCAGCCTTTTTATGTGGCTTCGCTCATCAAGAGACTTTGAGCAAAAGACCACTAATTTTGCGCACGAAATATTATATGTGGAGCTATAATTGATATAGCTTTATTCAAAGACCCGTCTACCTGAGGCCCGTGAATGTCTGATACATCACCCGTACAATTTACTGATTTAAATTTACCTGAACCAATCTTAAAAGCGTTGAATGATCTAGGTTATGAAACACCTTCACCAATTCAAGCAGAATGTATTCCGTTACTACAAAACGGTGGTGATGTGCTAGGTATGGCACAGACTGGTACGGGTAAAACAGCTGCGTTTGCATTACCATTATTGAGTAACATTGATACTGCATTGACTAAACCACAAATATTGGTGCTAGCACCAACTCGTGAGTTAGCTATTCAAGTTGCTGAAGCATTCCAAGCGTACTCACGTCATATGCGTGGATTCCATGTACTACCTATCTACGGCGGTCAAAGCTACCCGATTCAGTTAAAAGCACTGAAACGTAACCCACAAGTAATTGTTGGTACACCTGGTCGTGTGATTGATCACATTAACCGTGGTACGCTTGATCTTTCTGGTATTAAAGCATTAGTACTTGATGAAGCTGATGAAATGTTACGCATGGGCTTTATTGATGATGTTGAATCAATTCTGTCTAAAACACCTGAAAAACGTCAAATGGCGTTATTCTCTGCAACTATGCCAGATGAAATCCGTCGTATTACTAAACGTTTCATGACTGATCCAACTGCAGTTAAAATTGCAACTAAAACATCAACTGTTGAAAACATTGAACAAAAATGTCTAATCATTGGTGGTTTACAAGCAAAACTTGACGGCCTAACACGTATTCTTGAAACTGAAGACTACGATGGTGTGATCATCTTTGCTCGTACTAAAACAATGACTGTTGAACTTGCTGAGAAATTAGAAGCTCGCGGTTATTCTGCTGCTGCACTAAACGGCGATTTAAACCAAGCAATGCGTGAACGCACTGTAAGCCGTTTGAAAAGTGGCCAGTTAGATATCGTTATCGCAACAGACGTTGCGGCACGTGGTCTTGATGTTCCGCGTATTGATTTAGTAATCAACTACGATATCCCAACTGATACAGAATCATACGTTCACCGTATTGGTCGTACAGGCCGTGCTGGTCGTAAAGGTACTGCAATTTTATTCGCAGCACCACGCGAGCGTCGTTTGTTAAAAGCGATCGAACGTGCTACACGTCAGCCATTAACAATGATGGAATTACCTTCACGTGATGATGTTACGAAAAAACGTATCGCATCTTTCCGTGATGACATTGTTAAAATGCTTGCTGGTGACGAAAACCTAGATTTCTACAAAAACTTAACAGCGCAATTGTCTGAAGAGTTAGAAGTTAGCGAACTAGACCTTGCTTCTGCGTTATTATTTATGGCACAGAAAGAAAAACCATTAGTATTACCACCTGAAGCGCCACGTCGTGAACGTAGTTTCCGTGAAGAAGATCGTGGTCGTAACGACCGCAATGACCGTGGTGGTGATCGTGGCCGTGATCGTGGTGACCGTCCAGAACGTGGCGAACGTCCTGACCGTGGCGAACGTGGTGAGCGTCGTCCAGCTGCTGAAATGGAAGTTTTCCGTATCGAAGTTGGTCGTACTGATGGTGTTCAAGTTAAGAACATTGTTGGCGCTATTGCTAATGAAGCAAACATCAACAGCCGTAACATTGGCGGTATCCGTCTACATGATGACTACTCTACAATTGAATTACCAAAAGGTATGCCAAGCGAGCAGTTACAACAACTACAACAAGTTTATGTTTGTAACAAAGCATTACGCATGAGCAAACTTGAAGGTGTTGCAGCTGAAGGTCGTCAAGAACGTAGCAGTGCTCCACGTGATAACGATCGTCCAGCACGTGATGGTCATCGTGGTCAACGCCGTGATACTACTGGTGGTGAACGTCGTGAATCTACTGGTGGCGAAGAACGTCGTCCACGTCGTCCACGTCGTGACTAATTAACTCGTTAACAATTAATCGTTAATAGTTAAATATAAAAAAGGAGCGCTTGCGCTCCTTTTTTGCATCTGGGATATTATTAATACTTATCACATTAGCTAAATGAGCGTTTATTTAATGTAATGAGTATTTAGTTATCAACATTTAGAGATAAATAGATCATACTTCTTCAGTTAATTTATAGGAATTCTTCTTGTGAAAATGGACCTCTCTACCAACGCGCCAGTTGCGATGAAGCAAGCGCATTCAATGACCATTCATCAGCATACACGCCAAGATGACTATTTTTGGTTACGTGATGATGAACGTAAAAATAAACAAGTATTAAGCTACCTAGAACAAGAGAACAATTATACTCAAGCAGTATTGTCACCCTTAGCGTCACTGCAAACTCAATTGTATGATGAAATGGTTGCCCGCGTTAAACAAGACGATGCTTCAGTACCTTACCTAGAAAAAGGCTATTGGTATCAAACGAGTTTTTCTGAAGGCAAAGAGTATCCGGTCTACAGCTGGCGTAAAGATGATGCAGATGCCGAATGGCTGGTATTACTTGATGCCAACGAGCGTGCCAAAGACCACCAATATTATCAGTTAGGTGAATTAGCAATAAGCCCCAATCATCAAGTCTTAGCATTTTCTGAAGACACGGTGAGTCGCCGCCAATATCGTTTACGTTTCCTGAACCTTGATACTGGTGAAGCGTACCCAGAAGAAATAGAAGATACCGAATCTGTAGTTTGGGCGAATGACAGTCAGACTTTTTTCTATGTCAAAAAACACCCAACAACCTTATTACCTTATCAGGTTTATCGTCATCAACTGGGCACTGATATCAGTACCGACGTATTGATATATGAAGAACTCGACGATACGTTTTACACTGACATCTATAAATCTACCTCAGATGATTACATCATGTTGTCGTTAAGTAGCACCATGACGACTGAGGTACATGCGTTATCTGCAGATAATCCGACGGAGGCATTTACGTTATTACGAGGTCGTGAACGCGGTCATGAATATAGCGTGGATCATTATCGTCAGCAGTTTTACATTCGCAGTAATAAAACCGGTAAAAACTTTGCCTTGATGTCGGCAACTTCTGCGACAATAGCAGATACCCAACAATGGCAAACAATCATCCCTGCACGTGATGATGTGTTATTAGAAAGTTATGAATTGCTGCGTGATTGGTTAGTGGTTGAAGAGCGCTCGCAAGGGTTAACATTTTTACGTCAAATTAATTGGCAGACCAATGCCGAGAAAATCATTAAGTTTGATGATCCCACTTATACCGCGTGGCTAGGTACAAATCCTGATCCTGATACCGACAAACTACGTTATGGTTATTCTAGCTTAACGACGCCAGCGACAACCTATCAATTAAATCTTGATAGCGGTGAGCGTGAAGTATTAAAACAGCAAGCTGTTGTCGGTGACTTCTGCGCGCAAGATTACCAGAGTGAACGGGTTTGGATTGCTGCTGAAGATGGCGTCAAGGTACCGGTATCGCTAGTCTATAAAACGGCACTGTTCTCTAAAACCAACGCTAATCCCATACTGCAATACGCTTATGGTTCTTACGGTTCAAGTATTGACCCGTATTTTAGTGCATCGCTATTGAGTTTACTTGATCGCGGGTTTGTATATGCCATTGCCCATGTTCGCGGTGGTGAAGAACTCGGTCGTGATTGGTACGAAGACGGTAAACTACTGAAAAAAATGAATACCTTTACCGATTTCACTGCTGTAACCAAAGGTCTTTTGGCTCAAGGTTATGCTGACCCTAAGCGTGTTTATGCCATGGGCGGCTCTGCTGGCGGGCTATTGATGGGAACAGTGATAAACATCGCACCTGAGCTTTATCATGGTGTCGTTGCGGCAGTACCTTTTGTTGACGTAGTCAGTACCATGCTTGATGAATCAATACCACTGACAACGGGTGAATATGACGAGTGGGGTAATCCTAATGAAGCTGAATATTATCATTATATGTTGTCTTACAGTCCTTACGATCAAGTGACGACACAAGCTTATCCACATATGTTGGTGACAACCGGGTTACATGATTCACAAGTGCAATATTGGGAGCCTGCCAAATGGGTTGCTAAATTGCGTGAATTAAAAACTGATGAAAATGTATTGTTGCTACATACCGATATGGAAACCGGTCACGGCGGTAAGTCAGGGCGCTTCCAGCATTATCATGATACTGCGCAAGAATATGCGTTCATGCTTGATCTTGCAGAAAGTACCTCGTTATAAAATAAACAGGGACAATGCCTTGTTATTGTATAGGGCATTGCGCTGATTAAGACCGTTTCAAGGTCTTTAACGGGGTAACGGCATCACTCTATTTCGACCAAGACGTTTTGCTTCATACAACTGTAAGTCGGCGCGGGTTAAAATTTCATGACTGGTATCGCGAGGTTTATTCTCACTGACCCCAATCGATACGGTGATGTTATCAATGACTTTACCTGAGCGTTTGTCACGAATACTGAGTCGTTCAATGGCACGACGAATAGACTCGGCATTTTGACGGGCAACGGTAAAGGTTTTGTGCGGTAAAATAAGCACGAACTCTTCGCCACCATAACGGAATACTTGTTCACCTTCTTGGCAGCTATCTGAAATACGTTTAGCTATCGCTTTTAATACTTGATCACCGAGTTGATGGCCGAAGTCATCGTTGAATGCTTTAAAGTTATCAATGTCGATCATTAAGATAGAAAAATTACGATTCAAACTCGGGTTACTACAGAAGGTCTCGATCTCTTTCGCAAATACGCGGCGATTGAGTAGTCCGGTTAAACCGTCATGCATCGCATCATGCTGTGTTTCGATTAAGGTTTCACGTAATTGGGCAATCTCAGCCTGCGCTTCGTGCAACTGGCTTTTGAAATGCCGTGTTGATGAGCGTACATCATGAGACTCTTTAACCAACTCACGTACTGCCGAAAGGGTTTTTTCAATCGAGAAACCATCTTCTTCAACACTCGATAATTCGTTCAAACATTTATTCAGCATACGATCAAATTCATTGGTATCATTGAGCGTATCGTGTAACGAGCTGCTTAATTCATTGGTCATGGAGTCGAGTTCACAACGTAATTGGGTGATCTCTTGCTCGCGCTTGTCAACGATGAAACGTTGGTAAAGCTCTTCACTTGCTGCCGGTGTACATGTCCCGTGCTGAGCAATTTTGTCATCCAGCTGTTTCTGTAATGCACTATTATTATCAGAAACATAGTGATACCACAGCGCATAGTTGGTTGGCGTTGTTGGAATTTGATATTGGATCATCAACGGCATGGCTTTTTTTAGATATTGAGCAGATAAAGCAAAGAGTTTTTTAGACATGTACCGTTCCATAGAGGTTCTTAATTATGATTAACTACGCTATTAAATCAAATTATGCTCCAAGTTACACTATCTCTTTATTTTACTCTTTATTTCATTCTTATTTTTACTCTTGTTTATACCCGATCAAAAGGCGGCCTATTTCGTGATAGAACTCATCGACAGTCATTGTCATTTAGACTTTGCGGATTTTGCACCGGATCGACTTGAGGTATTAGCCAGAGCAAAAGCGAAAGGGGTAACACATTTTTTAGTGCCCAGTATTGGTGCGCACAATTGGCAAGCGGTATTAGCATTAGCAAGTCAACACCAAGGCGTTTATGCGGCATTAGGTATCCACCCTTATTTTCTCGCAAATTTCGATGACAGTCATTTACAGTTACTTGATTACTATTTAACAACAGAAAAGGGGGTTGTCGCCGTTGGTGAGTTTGGTCTAGATAAAATGGTCGATTTTCCGTTCGAGCAACAACTGCAGATCTGTAAGCAACAACTCTTGTTAGCTAAACAGCATAACTTACCGGTTATTTTGCATTGTCGTAAAGCGCACAACGAACTGATCCAGTTATTACAACAGGTAAAATTATCGCGTGGTGGCGTGATCCACGGTTTTAGTGGCAGCAGTCAGGTGGGTATGCAATATATAAAACTGGGGTTCAAATTGGGTATCGGTGGGGTAATTACCTATCCAAGAGCAGCAAAAACGCGACAAGCGGTGAGTGAATTGCCTCTGTCTTCGTTATTATTAGAAACAGACTCGCCAGATATGCCTATATTGGGTTATCAAGGGCAGCGAAATGAGCCCGCTAACATTACAGAAGTGTTACAGACACTGACAAAATTGAGAGGAGAGTCGGAAGAATTAATTGCAAAAGCCAATGTTAGTACGTTTTGTGAACTATTCCTGTCGTAATTTGACAGTTTACTTTAATAAATGAACTTTTTTGAAACTTTTTTGAGAGGTCTGATCTCAAGCACTTAACAAGTCGCTAATAACAGTTATAATCGCGCCGATTGTTATAATCAATGATTAAATCGTAAATTTACTATTCATTACACTTTAATCGACTATTTTGGTTATAGCATAAATAAACAAAAACACTTCTGAAGCGAAAGTTGGAGATTATTCCTGATGAATTTTGTAATGGGTATTGTAGGCATTTTTGTCCTACTTGGTTTAGCACTTCTGTTATCGGATAACAGAAAGGCGATTAACCTTCGCACTGTTGGTGGCGCATTCGCTATCCAGGTTGTTATTGGTGCTTTCATTTTGTACGTGCCAGTCGGTAAAGATATGCTACAAGGTCTTTCTACTGGTGTTGCTAACGTCATTGCTTATGGTAATGAAGGTATTCAATTCTTATTTGGTGACTTGGCAAAATTCAAAGTTGGTTTCATCTTTGCTATTAACGTATTGCCAGTAATCGTGTTCTTCTCATCATTAATCGCTGTTTTATACTATATCGGTGTAATGAGCGTGGTAATTAACTTTATCGGTGGTGGCTTACAGAAGTTACTTGGTACAAGTCGTTCAGAATCACTTTCTGCAACTGCAAATATCTTTGTTGGTCAAACTGAAGCACCACTTGTTGTGCGTCCGTTTATTAAATCAATGACTAAATCAGAGCTATTCGCTGTGATGGTGGGTGGTCTTGCTTCTATCGCTGGTTCAGTACTAGCGGGTTATGCGGGTCTTGGTATTAAAATTGAGTACTTGGTTGCTGCGTCATTTATGGCTGCACCGGGTGGTCTATTAATGGCTAAAATCATCAAACCAGAAACTGAAACGCCTAAGGTATCACTTGATGATCTTGATGATACTGATGAAGAGAAACCAGCAAACGTACTAGATGCGGCAGCTGCGGGTGCATCTTCAGGTATGATGTTAGCACTTAACGTTGGTGCAATGTTAATTGCCTTCGTTGGTCTAATTGCATTAGCAAATGGTATCACTGGTGGTATCGGTGCTTGGTTCGATATGCCTGAACTAACAATCCAAATGATCTTAGGTTGGGTGTTCTCACCACTTGCATTCGTCATCGGTGTGCCATGGCACGAAGCGGTTGCTGCTGGTAGCTTCATCGGTCAAAAACTGGTTGTGAATGAGTTTGTTGCTTTCCTAGATTTCGTTAACTACATTAAAAATAACGAATTGTCGGATCATACTCAAATCATCATCTCATTTGCACTATGTGGTTTTGCTAACTTCTCATCGATTGCAATCTTGCTTGGTGGTTTAGGTAGCTTAGCGCCTACACGCCGTGCAGACATTGCAAGCATGGGTATTAAAGCGGTACTTGCTGCTTCTTTAGCTAACTTAATGAGTGCGACATTAGCGGGTCTATTCCTAGCTTAATGTTATTCGCGATAATACCGCGATAGTGCCGTGATAGTACTTCAACAGTACTGTGATAGTTTATAACCCGTTTTCATGACGGTTATAAATTAATAGATGCCTCCAAATTGTTTAATCGACAGTTTGGGGGCATTTTTTTTGCGTGTAATAACGGATTATATTGCCCACTTCGCTTATCACATTGAGGCAATCAATCTCATCCCTACTCAGACATGTATTTCATCTGCTGATTTATCCTTAGCTTTTTTTCGTTGTGAGAGGTAGGTCTGTTTTGACGGGATTTATGGCTTGATTTCCTGGTCACGGAGAGTAACCTCAATTAGGTATTTTAGCTGATTGTACATGAAGTGCTTTTGGTGTTTTTCGTTTAATACCACGGACTCTTTGAACCTAGTTATCAGGGCAAGGATAAGTCGTATTAGCGCGGTTACAAGGATGTTGATTGATAGTCATATCAAGTCTTCACGGAACCAAGTCCGCATAGTTATTCTTAATAGATTATTTATCTTAAAGATAGTTATGTCGATAGTTAGATTAGTGCTTATTTTTATATTCGTGTTAATCATTAATTCGTCATTTATTTACCTTAGGTACTAACTCAAGGTAAACACGTCTTTATTTGAAAAATTCCAGAATAGCTACCGCTAGTAATTAACCTTAATTACTATGATTTCACTATTGGTTTATAAAAATTTCAATAAATTCGGAGACTTAATATGAGTAACATTAACGTAGCAGTGAAAACTGGAGATGATTGCTGATGAATTTCTTAATGGGTATTGTCGGTATTTTCGTACTGCTTGGTTTAGCGCTGCTGTTATCGGATAACAGAAAAGCAATTAACGTACGCACCGTTGTTGGCGCATTTGCGATCCAGGTTGTTATTGGCGCTTTCATTTTGTACGTGCCTGTCGGTAAAGATATGTTACAAGGTCTTTCTACTGGTGTTGCTAACGTCATTGCTTATGGTAATGAGGGTATTCAATTCTTATTTGGTGACTTGGCCAGATTCAAAGTTGGTTTCATCTTTGCTATTAACGTATTGCCAGTAATCGTGTTCTTCTCATCATTAATCGCTGTTTTATACTATATCGGTGTAATGAGCGTGGTGATTAACTTTATCGGTGGTGGTTTACAGAAATTACTCGGCACCAGTCGTGCGGAATCACTTTCTGCAACAGCCAATATTTTTGTTGGCCAAACTGAAGCACCGCTTGTAGTGCGTCCTTTCATTAAATCAATGACTAAATCAGAGTTGTTCGCGGTGATGGTGGGTGGTCTTGCGTCTATCGCTGGTTCAGTACTAGCGGGTTATGCGGGTCTTGGTATTAAAATTGAATACTTGGTTGCTGCGTCATTCATGGCGGCGCCGGGTGGTCTATTAATGGCTAAGATCATTAAACCAGAAACAGAAACGCCAAAAGTATCACTGGATGATCTTGAAGACAATGATGATGACAAACCAGCTAACGTATTAGACGCTGCGGCTTCAGGTGCCTCTTCAGGCATGATGTTAGCGCTTAATGTGGGTGCTATGTTAATCGCGTTCGTTGGTCTCATTGCGTTAGCGAATGGTATTACTGGTGGTATTGGTTCTTGGTTCGATATGCCGGAGCTGACAATCCAAATGATCTTAGGTTGGATCTTCTCACCATTGGCATTCGTCATCGGTGTGCCATGGCACGAAGCCGTTGCCGCGGGTAGTTTCATCGGTCAAAAACTGGTGGTGAATGAGTTTGTTGCTTTCTTAGATTTCGTTAACTACATTAAAAATAACGAGCTCTCTGAGCATACTCAAATTATTATCTCGTTTGCGTTATGTGGTTTTGCTAACTTCTCATCAATTGCAATTTTACTCGGTGGTTTAGGTAGCTTGGCTCCGTCACGCCGTGCGGACATTGCGAGCATGGGAATTAAAGCAGTATTGGCTGCGTCTTTAGCTAACTTAATGAGTGCGACATTAGCGGGTTTATTCTTAGTCTAATGCAACTCGATACCCCCACACTGTGTCCATGATGGTTTGGGGGTATTTTTCTATTATCTGGCTGGGTATCTTGAAGTGATTTGGTTATAAATTTAATGCATTGTTTTATTGCTGTTTATTTGCTCGGAGTGAGAGGTAGGTAGGTTATGAGGGCATTTATTGCTTGATTTCCTTGTCACTTAGCGTAACTTTAGACTTGTAGTTTAAGCTAATCGTACATGAAGTACTTTTGGTGTTTTTCGTTAAATACACCTAGCCTTTTAAGCTTAAGATAGCGTTTAGGTTAGTGGTATTAGCGCGGTTATAGGGATATTAATTGATAGTCATATCAAGTCTTCACGGAACCAAGTCCGCATAGTTATTCTTCATGGATATTTATCTTAAAGATAGTTATGTTGATCGTTAGATTAATAGTCAATATTAATCAGTTATACGTCATCTATTTACCTTAGTCATATTAAGGTAAGCACGTCTTTATTCATACCCATCCAGAATCGCTACCGGTAGTAATGTCGATTAATCATGATTAACGGCTAATTACTGCGATTTTTTTTATTGGTTTTTACACTCTATATTTTTAGATGTAATCTGGAGACTTAATATGAGTAACTTTAAAGTAGCAGCGCAACGTGCATTAAGCATGATGGATCTAACGACACTTAATGATGACGATACAGATGCAAAAGTCATTGAACTGTGTCATAAGGCAAAAAGTGCTGCAGGTAATACCGCCGCTGTTTGTATTTATCCTCGCTTTGTTCCTATCGCCCGTAAAACGCTGAATGCAATTGGTGCTGAAACGGTAAAAATCGCGACGGTAACGAATTTCCCCCACGGTAACGATGACGTTGCTATCGCCGTTGCTGAAACGAAAGCAGCTGTTGCCTACGGCGCAGATGAAGTTGACGTAGTATTCCCATACCGTGCACTCATGGCTGGTAATGCGGAAGTTGGTTTCGAATTAGTGAAAGCCTGTAAAGCGGCTTGTCCTGCTAACGTTCAACTTAAAGTGATCGTTGAAACAGGCGAACTTAAAACAGAAGCATTAATCCGTCAAGCGAGCGAAATCTCAATTGATGCAGGTGCTGACTTCATTAAAACATCAACAGGTAAAGTACCTGTTAATGCAACGCTCGAATTCGCTAAAATCATGCTTACCGTGATCAGTGAGAAAAACACGGATGTTGGTTTCAAACCAGCTGGTGGCGTTAAAAATGCAGAGCAAGCAGGTGAATACCTTGCATTAGCTGAATCAATTCTAGGTAAAGACTGGGTTTCTCCAGCAAAATTCCGTTTCGGCGCATCAAGCTTACTTGCTAACTTATTAGCTGAGCTTGAATTAGCCGACAAACCAGCTGACAGTAGCGGTTACTAATTATCTAACTCTCTGGTTCGATAGAGCAATATCCACAAACAAAATATTTAGTATTGATTACGTTGCATGTTAGTCATAACGACGACTTAATCAATCCGATATGTGCTTATTCGATCCTCATTTTCTGTATTTAAACGAAGCGCTTGCCGTTTTAAGGCGTCGCTTTTCTGATTCAAGGAGTAGATGATTATGTTTATACCGCAAGAAATCATTCGCCGTAAACGTAATGGTGAAGAATTAAGTCGTGCTGAAATTGAATATTTTGTTAATGGAATTACTGATAATAGTATCTCGGAAGGCCAGATTGGTGCCTTTGCCATGGCCGTTTATTTTAATGACATGAACATGGAAGAACGTATTGCGATCACATCGGCAATGCGCGATTCCGGTGATGTATTAAATTGGGATGCGATGCAACTCAATGGTCCTATCGTTGATAAGCACTCAACCGGCGGCGTGGGTGATGTTATTTCACTGATGCTTGGTCCTATGGTTGCGGCTTGTGGTGGCTTTGTACCAATGATCTCTGGTCGTGGTCTAGGCCATACCGGTGGCACATTAGATAAACTCGATGCTATTCCGGGTTACCAAACTACGGTTGATAACGCGCAATTCCGTCAAGTAGTAAAAGATAGCGGTGTGGCGATTGTTGGTCAATCAGCAAATTTAGCGCCTGCTGATAAACGTTTATATGGTGTGCGTGATATTACCGCGACGGTAGAGTCTATCTCGTTGATCACGGCATCTATTTTATCGAAAAAATTAGCAGCTGGTCTTGATGCGTTAGTGATGGATGTGAAATCGGGCAGTGGCGCGTTCATGCCAACCCATGAGCAATCTATTGAATTAGCTAAAAGTATCGTATCAGTGGCGAATGGTGCCGGCTGTAAAACATCGGCACTGATTACGGATATGAACCAAGTATTAGCCAGCAGTGCGGGTAATGCCGTTGAAGTGCGTGAAGCAGTGCGTTTCTTAACAGGTGAATACCGTAATCCACGTTTATTCGCGGTGACGATGGCATTGTGTGTAGAAATGTTATTATCGGCAAATCTAGCAACAGATGCTGATGATGCCCGTCATAAATTACAAACCGTACTCGATAACGGTAAAGCAGCTGAATTATTTGGCACTATGGTGACAGGTTTAGGCGGTCCAGCAGATTTCGTTGACAACTATGACCTACACTTACCAAAAACAGACATAATTCGTCCGGTATTTGCCACACAAAGCGGTTACCTAACAAAAATGGATACCCGTGGTTTTGGTATGGCTGTTGTCGCGATGGGCGGCGGTCGTCGTGTTGCTACCGATCAAATCGACTATGCGGTTGGTTTATCTGATATTGCTGCACTGGGTCAGCAGCTTGATGCTCACACACCTGTAGCCATGGTACATGCGCGCAGTGAGGCACAGTTTGATGCGGCACAAGCAGAAATTTTGCAATCAATACACATCGGCGATACGCAACCTGCAGCAAGCGCAGATGTTTATCAACAAATTCGACTTTCTGATGTCTAAGGTTTAGTACAAGACGCTAACGTCGATAACGAACAGTATTGTTTATAATGAATAGTACTGTTTATAATGAATAGTACTGTTTATAAAGAATAGTTAATGGAAATAGGTCAGTGTGATGAAACGTACAATTATATTAATGTTGGATTCATTGGGTATTGGTGCTTCGGCCGATGCGGATAAATTTGGTGATGTAGGCAGCAATACGTTTGGGCATATCGCGCAGTGGTGTGCTGAAGGTAAAGCGGATATCGGTCGTGAAGGGCCTTTACATATTCCTAACTTAACCAAACTAGGCCTTGCGCATGCTTGTGCCGACAGTGTGGGTTCATTCCCTGCTGGTTTGGATGCAAGTGCAGAGGTAATTGGCGCATACGGTTATGCACAAGAGCTATCAACGGGTAAAGATACGCCAAGTGGCCATTGGGAAATCGCGGGTGTACCCGTGTTGTTTGATTGGGGGTATTTCTCTGATCTGGAAAACAGTTTCCCACAAGAATTACTAGACCAACTAGTAGAACAAGCAGACTTACCGGGTTATTTAGGTAACTGCCATTCTTCTGGTACTGAGATCTTAGACTTGATGGGCGAGGAGCACATGGCTTCTGGCAAACCAATTTTCTATACTTCAGCAGACAGTGTATTCCAAATTGCTTGTCACGAAGAAAGCTTTGGTTTAGAACGCTTATTGAAGTTGTGTGAATTAGCCCGTGAATTATTAGAACCGTACAATATTGGTCGTGTTATTGCGCGTCCATTCATCGGTAATGATAAGAGTGATTTTGCCCGTACTGGTAACCGCCGTGATTATTCACTGTTACCGCCAGCACCAACATTACTAGATCGCATGGCAGAATCTGGTGGTGAAGTTGTTAGTGTTGGTAAAATTGCTGACATCTACGCACAGCAAGGTATCACCAAGAAAGTCAAAGCGACCGGTCTTGAAGCACTATTTGATCTAACATTAGAGCAAGTTAAGCAAGCGGGCGACCATACAATCGTCTTCACTAACTTTGTTGATTTTGACTCGTCTTGGGGTCATCGTCGCGATGTCGCTGGTTATGCGAAAGGGCTAGAGTATTTCGATACTCGGTTACCTGAGCTGCTAGCAATATTAGATGAAGGTGATGTTGTGGTGTTAACTGCTGATCATGGTTGTGACCCAACAGCACTTGGCACAGATCATACACGTGAGCATATTCCAGTGATCTTTTATGGTCACAATGTACCAAAAGGACCATTAGGTTTACGTGATACGTTTGCAGATATTGGTCAGTCAATTGCGGCTTATCATAGTTTGCCAAAACTAGAATACGGTACGAGCTTTTTATAACTAACGGTTTATAAATAACTGTTTGTAAAAATAAGTTATAAACGAACAAATCATAAATAATAGTATCCTGCTACGAATGCTGGATACAATTCAAACAAAGAAGGTAACAATACAATGGCTACTCCACATATTAATGCAGAAAAAGGTGATTTCGCTGAAACGGTATTATTCCCAGGTGATCCACTACGCGCTAAATACATCGCAGAAACATTCCTAGACGATGTGAAACAAGTGAATGACGTACGTAACATGTTCGGTTTCACTGGTACTTACAAAGGTACACGCGTTTCTGTAATGGGTTCAGGTATGGGTATTCCATCTTGTTCTATCTATGCAAAAGAGCTAATCACTGAATACGGTGTTAAAAACCTTATCCGTGTTGGTAGCTGTGGCGCGATCAGCACTGACGTTAAAGTACGTGACGTCGTGATCGGCATGGGTGCATGTACAGACTCTGCTGTTAACCGCGCACGTTTCGACGGTTATGATTTTGCTGCTATCGCATCATGGGAACTACTAAGCAAAGTAACACGCGCTGCTAAAGCATGTGGCATCGATGCAAAAGTAGGTAACATCTTCTCTGCCGATTTATTCTATACACCAAAACCAGAACTATTTGATACGATGGAAAAACTAGGTGTACTAGGCGTAGAAATGGAAGCAGCTGGTCTATACGGCGTTGCCGCTGAATTCGGCGCAAATGCTATCTGTATCTGTACTGTATCTGATCACATCCGTACAGGTGAAGTAACGACTGCTGAAGAACGTCAATTAACGTTCAATGACATGATCGTGATGGCATTAGAGTCTGTATTGATTGAAGATTAATATAACTTGGTAGTTAAAATATGCCCACTAATGAAAATTGGTGGGCATTTTTTGTTTACCGGATTGTCTGTGAAGTTTTCGATATAACAACACCAGTTATCAACTCTTAATGGTTAGGTTGCCGAATATAGGCTTTTATGCGATTATAGCGGCGTTTTCACACTATAAAAACTTAAAATAAGATGACTTATCAGTCTTGGGGTACTGCAACCCTAGGGCGGTAGCGTATTTAAATTAGGGCAAAGGTAAGTTTTTTTAGAAAACTGAATTATAAATTTTTCTAAAAGAACTTAATAATAATTATGAATGCCTAAGGCTTGAAATACTCGCTTAGGCAAATAAAGATTTAATCATTAAGGTATAAAAATGAAATTGTTAGTTACTGGTGGTGCGGGATTTATTGGTTCTGCTGTTGTTCGGTACATCATTGAGCATACCAATGATAGTGTTATTAATTTAGATAAGCTAACTTATGCTGGTAATCTAGAATCTCTAAAATCAATTGAAAAAAATGAGCGTTATAAGTTTGTACAAGCAGATATTTGTGATCGAACAAGTCTTGATTTGATTTTTGCAGAGCATCAACCCGATCTTGTCATGCATTTAGCGGCAGAAAGTCATGTGGATCGCTCAATAGATGGCCCAGCTGAATTTATTGAAACCAATATTATTGGTACATATACAATGCTAGAGGCTGCCCGTCAATATTGGAACCAGCTAGCATCTTCTCGTAAAGATGCATTCCGTTTTCATCATATTTCAACGGACGAAGTGTATGGCGATCTTGAAGGTACCGATGATCTGTTTACTGAAATGACATCTTACGAACCATCAAGCCCATATTCAGCCTCTAAAGCATCAAGCGATCATTTAGTTCGTGCTTGGCTACGTACTTACGGTTTTCCAACTGTAGTGACGAACTGTTCGAATAATTATGGTCCATTCCATTTCCCGGAAAAATTGATCCCGCTAATGATATTAAATGCACTGGATGGAAAGCCTTTGCCTGTTTACGGTAACGGAATGCAAATTCGGGATTGGCTGTATGTGGAAGACCATGCCACCGCGCTTTATACCGTCGCGACTAAAGGTAAAATCGGTGAAACTTATAATATTGGTGGTCATAATGAAAAAGCAAATATTGACGTCGTCAAAACTATTTGTTCTTTGCTTGATGAGTTAGTGCCGAGTAAACCCGAAGGTGTGGTTCAATATCAAGATCTAATTACCTACGTAACAGACCGTCCAGGACATGATGTACGTTATGCCATTGATGCATCGAAAATTGAACGTGAATTGGGCTGGACACCAGCTGAAACGTTTGAATCTGGTATTCGTAAAACAGTGGAATGGTACTTGAATAATAAACAATGGTGGAGCCGTGTTCTTGATGGTTCATACAGTTTTGAACGTTTAGGCACATCAAGCAAAAGTGAGACAAAATAAATGAAAGGTATTGTATTAGCAGGCGGTTCAGGTACTCGCCTTTATCCGTTGACCCGTGGCGTATCTAAACAATTATTACCAATCTATGACAAACCGATGATCTTCTATCCGCTATCCGCGCTGATGTTAGCTGGTATCAAAGATATTTTAGTTATCACAACTCCTGAAGATAATGCTGGATTCCGTCGTTTATTAGGTGATGGTTCTGATTTTGGTATTAACCTAGAGTTTGCCATACAACCTTCTCCCGATGGGCTTGCTCAAGCATTTATTATCGGTGAAGAGTTTATTGGTGATGATAATGTTTGCTTAGTGCTTGGCGACAATATTTTCTATGGTCACTCTTTTAGTCAAACCCTCAAAAATGCAGCATCTAGAGAAAATGGTGCAACAGTGTTTGGTTATCAAGTAAAAGACCCTGAGCGTTTTGGTGTCGTTGATTTTGACGAAAATATGCGTGCATTATCAATTGAAGAAAAACCTGTAAATCCAAAATCAAATTATGCAGTTACAGGTCTATATTTTTATGATAATCGAGTTGTAGACTTTGCAAAAAAAGTAGAACCATCAGAGCGTGGTGAACTTGAAATTACCTCAATAAATCAGATGTACCTTGAAGATGATTCGTTAAATGTCGAGCTACTAGGGCGTGGTTTTGCTTGGTTAGATACTGGTACGCATGAGAGTTTGCATGAGGCATCTTCATTCGTACAAACAATTGAGCATGTACAAGGGCTTAAAGTTGCTTGTCTTGAAGAGATATCATGGCGAAATGGTTGGTTAACCGACGAGGCATTAACTCATCTAGCGAAGCCAATGATGAAAAATGAATATGGTCAATACCTTGCTCGACTAATTAAAGATAAATCAGAAGGAAAACTGTGATGAGAGTTATGATCACAGGCTGTTATGGACAAGTTGGTCGCAGTTTGGTTGAGCAGTTACAACCGATTGCTAATATTCTTGCTGTCGGACGTGCTGAATTAGATATTACCGATGAAGTTGCTGTTAAAAATGTGGTCAAAGCATTTAAACCAGATGTCATCATTAATGCGGCCGCACATACCGCGGTAGATAAAGCTGAAGATGAAATTGGTTTATCTTATGCAATCAACTCTGATGGACCAAGGTTTTTAGCTGAAGCGGCTAATAGCGTAAATGCTTCTATATTGCATATATCAACGGATTATGTGTTCTCGGGTGATAAAGACGGTATTTACACTGAGTCAGACCTGACGTCACCACAAGGAGTTTATGGTGAAAGTAAGTTAGCTGGTGAGATTGCGGTTATAAATGCTTGTCAAAAGCATATTGTACTCCGTACGGCCTGGGTATTTGGTGAAGAGGGGAATAATTTTGTTAAAACGATGCTTCGTCTGGCTAAAACTTACGATACGTTAGGTGTTGTAGGAGATCAAATGGGCGGGCCTACTTATGCTGGTGATATAGCTGCAGCACTCGTTGTTATTACCAAGGCCATTTACAATGGTGAAAACGATAAATTCGGTATTTATCATTTTTCTGGTTTACCACATGTGAGTTGGAGTCAGTTCGCAGAAAGTATTTTTGATGAGGCCGTAGAGCAAAATGTCATTCAACAATCGTTAACGGTTAATGCTATTACGACCGCAGAATACCCGACACCTGCTAAGCGTCCTGCTAATTCTAAATTAGATACAGCGTTAATTACTGAGGCATTCGAGATTAATGCGAGTGATTGGAAATTAGCACTTAGTAATATTAAAGCATATACGTAGAAATTGAGTTTATTATGAAAATTATTGAAACAAATATTCCTGATGTAAAAATTATTGAACCTGCAGTGTATGGTGATGAACGAGGCTTTTTTATGGAAACATGGAATCAAGCTAAATTTGAAGAATTAGTGACTGGAAAACCGACCGCATTTGTACAAGATAACCATTCAAAATCAAAACAAGGTATTTTGCGTGGTTTACATTATCAAACTGAAAATACGCAAGGTAAATTAGTACGTATTGTTTCTGGTGAAGTTTTTGATGTTGCGGTTGATATTCGTAAAGATTCATCGACATTTGGCCAATGGGTTGGTGTGTATTTATCTGCGGAAAATAAACGTCAGCTTTGGGTTCCCGAAGGCTTTGCGCATGGCTTTTATGTAATGAGTGATGAAGCTGAGTTTGTTTATAAGTGTACAAACTATTATGATCCCAGTAGTGAGGTTTCAATCCTTTGGAATGATCCTGAAATTGGTATTGAATGGCCTATAGGTACTAATGACGTTGAGTTATCTGCTAAAGATACTGAAGGCTTACTATTTAAAAACGCCCCGTACTTTTAAATATAAGAGTAAATAAGTTACGACTGTGAAGTGAGTAATGAATTAAGTCCCTAAAGTAGGGCTATTGTATTTATCCCCCTAAGGTTAAGTGATGTTGTCGAAAATTAATTTCTTCTCCCCTCTTTTCAAGCATAAAGGTTTGATTTGGACTATGGCTAAACGTGATTTAGCTATTCGGTATAAAGGATCTGTCATGGGGGTCCTATGGAGTTTTTTTAATCCATTACTGATGCTTGGTATTTATACTTTCGTTTTTCAATATATATTTAAAGCTAAGTGGGGTGTTGAAGTTGATAACCCCGTCGGTTATGCCGTGATTCTTTTTTCTGGTCTGATTTTACATATGTGGTTTGCAGAAGTAGCGACGAGATCTGTATCTTTAATTTCGTCGAATGCTAATTTTGTAAAAAAAGTGGTTTTTCCGCTAGAGGTCCTTCCTTGGGTTGTTTTGATTGCATCTTGTATTCAGTTTTTAACTGCTCTTGTTGTTCTGCTCGGGTTTATGCTGTTTGAAGGCGCGGAAATCGGCTCTCACATATTACTATTTCCACTGGCTATTTTCCCTTTTTCTATCATGTTAATTGGTTGTGCTTACTTCTTTGCTGCACTAGGTTTATTTATTAAGGATTTGGAGCAGTTCATTCAGTCATTTGTTACAATTCTGCTTTTTACTAGTACCATTTTCTTTTCAATACGAAATGTCCCAGAAATTATTCAACCCTTTATAAAAATGAACCCATTAACTATCCCTGTGGAAGCCTTTAGGGACTTTGTTTTGTTTAATGGCTTGTCTTCTCTAGGTGATCTTTTTTTATTTACTTGCTTAAGCCTTGTATTTGCATGTTTTAGCTTTTATATGTTTAGAAAGCTAAGTCCGCTTTTCCCCGACGTACTGTAAGAGAGATATAATGACTGCGATTACGGTTAATGATCTTAAAAAAAACTATTTATTATATGATTCACCACTTGACCTGTTAAAAACATATTTATTTCCCAATCGTGTTAAAAAAGAATTCTCGGCCTTAAAGGGGATCTCTTTTACAGCCAATAAAGGTGAAACACTAGGGATTGTTGGGCATAATGGCTCTGGGAAATCAACATTATTACAAATTATTACTGGCGTATTACAAGCTACATCGGGTAGCGTCAATGTAAATGGACGTGTTGCTGCGTTGTTAGAACTTGGTTCTGGGTTTAACCCAGAATTCACAGGTCGAGAAAATGTGTGCTTCAATGCATCAATTCTAGGGCTCAGTAAAGAAGAAATCGCGAGTCGTTTTCAAGATATTGTGGATTTTGCGAATATTGGAGAGTTCATTGAGCGTCCAGTCAAAACTTATTCTTCAGGTATGATGTTGCGTCTAGCATTTGCAGTCGTTATTAATATCGAACCCGATATATTAATTGTTGACGAAGCACTTTCTGTAGGCGATGACGCCTTTCAAAGAAAATGTTTTTCAAGAATTAAACAGCTTCAAGATAATGGCGTCACTATTTTGTTAGTTTCTCATAGCGCTGGTAGCGTTGTCGAACTTTGTGACCGAGCCATTTTACTTGACCATGGTGAACTTCTCGCCGAAGGTGACCCCAAAGATATTATTAATTGCTACCATAAGCTTATTCATATGGAGGCAAGTAAAAAGCTGGTGTACCGAGAGAAAATAAAACTGGGTAATCTCGAACAGGATAAAAAAACAAAGGAAGACCAATCCGAGCCAATTGATAGCTCTCTCTACTCCCCTGATTTAGAGCCAAGCACTACGATTTGGTATGAGCAGAGAGGAGCAAAAATAACCAAACCAAGACTCTTAAATGCTGAAGGAAATAGAGTTAACGTACTTCAGTCTGGACGAAAGTATTCATTTTGTTACGATGTAGAGCTGAGTGAACCTGTATTTCAATTGGGATTCGGCATGCTCGTTAAGACGATTTCAGGTTATGAAATTGGCGGGGCTACGTCGCATCTTAATGATCATGTCGCTATTGATTTTGCAAAAAAAGGTGATCGCTTTACCGTTACGATACAATTTAATTGTAACGTTAGAAATGGGACCTATTTTATGAACTGTGGTTGTGTCGGGATGGTTGAAGGTACTCTAGAGTTTCTGCACCGAGGCGTTGATGTTTTAATGTTTTCTGTGGTAGGAGAAAACAAACTTAGTACGGGCGTTGTCGATTTTTCACCACAATTTTCACAACTTAAACAGCATATACATTCATAATAGTTTACTTAGTCTTAGTAACAACTAAGTGCAGACAATGTACTTCAGGCTTTGTTTTGCTTTGTTTTAAGGTAATTATAGAAGTTTTTTTTAATTTTGTAGGCAATTTAAATGACAGAAAAAACAATAGTAATGGTTCTTGGGATGCACCGTAGTGGCACAAGTGCTATTACCAAAGGGTTGGAAACACTGGGCGTATCGCTAAGTGAAAATGTACTACCTGAGAGTGAAGCGAATAAAAAAGGATACTGGGAGGATTTAGAGGTTTTATCAATTAATGAAAAACTACTCCATTATGCAGGGCTAGAATGGTATTCGCCTTCTCCGTTTCCAATTGATAAACTTGCAGAACCTTTTTGCCTGGATCTAATCGATAAAGCAACGTCTTTACTGAACAGAAAACTATCAGAGCATCTATTATGGGGTTTCAAAGAACCTAGATCTTCTCGACTATTACCTTTTTGGTTAGCAGTGTTTAAACGTGCTGAAATCAAGCCTAAATTTATATTAGCTATTAGAAATCCCTTAGATGTAGCTTTTTCATTAGAAAAAAGAGATAAATTTAGTCGCTTACACTCATTCCACTTGTGGCTGTTACATGTTATTCCTAATCTAGAGGCATTAACTGAATTTGATTCTGCAATTGTAGATTTTTCCTCGTTGTTAGCAGAGCCTGAGAAAACTATGAACTATATTGCAGAAAGATTAAACCTTCCGGTTAATGAAAAGCTTTTGTCTCAATTTAGTGAAAACCACTTAGATTCCTCTTTATGTCATAGTAGCAGCAATCTATCAGACCTTATCACAAGCAAAGATTCTAATGACTTATTATTAAAGGCATATACAGCGCTGCTTAATGCTAGTTTAAATATTGATGAAGTTAAGGGCTTAAACACTAAAAATAATTTTGCCGAACTTGTTACGGAATTCGAGATGAGTCAAAGCGACATTTTATCAGACTTATTGCTTCCTATACATGAAAGTTACTGGGAAAAACTGGATTTATATGAAAAATACTGGAAACTACTCCATGAAAAAAACTTGTTGGGCATCCATTGTAATAAACTAGAAAGTGATCATCTAAACAGAGTTAATACCTTAGAAAGTGATCATCTAAACAGAGTTAATACCTTAGAAATAGCTCTCAACAGCTCAGGAGATAAACTTAATCTTCTATATCAATCGACCAGCTGGAAACTTACAAAGCCCCTTCGTTGGATTACTCGTTGTATACGGGGAGAGTGGGGAACTGCAATCGCACCTTTTTACAATATAAAAATCATACGTAAAATTAAAATATTGAATGATATAAGTCAACGCCATGGTGGCTTTTCTATCAATGCAACTAAAGCATTCAGAAAAATAAAACGAACAGGACTTTCCTCCCTTATTAAGCAGATTAAGGAACGGTTAGTACAACAAAATGATATTCTGGAAGTAATCCAAGCGACAGGCGGTAATATCGCATTCGATGAGCTAACAAAAAAATATAGCTTAACTGAAAAAAAGGTGACTTACACTTATCTGCCTTTGCGTAAACCTCCTTATTTTAAAGATAAAATTAATGAAATTGATGATCTTAAATTCTCTATTGTCATGCCTGTGTACAATACGCCACTTGATATGTTGGAGAAGGCTATTGATTCAGTGCAATCACAATGGTATGAAAATTGGGAGTTAATTTTAATTGATGATGCTAGCCCTGATGAAAAAGTAAGAGAGGCTCTCGAAACGATCTCGGATGAACGTATTAGCGTACTTTACTCTAAAAGTAATGGTGGAATCTCAACTGCTACAAATATAGGTCTGCATGAAGCAAATGGAGATTATGTTGTATTCATGGACCATGATGATGAATTAACAACAGACTGTTTGTATGAATTAGCTTGCTGTATAAATGAAGAAAACTCTGATTTTATTTATTCAGATGAAGATAAAATTGATGAGCAAGGTCGTTTTACTCAGCCTCATTTTAAACCTGATTGGTCTCCTGAGACAATGATGAGCTTGATGTATGTTTGCCATGTTACATGTGTTCGCCGAAGCCTTATCGAAAAGGTAGGAGAATTGAACTCTGACTTTAATGGCGCGCAAGATTGGGATTATATTTTAAGGGTGTCTGAACAAGCAAAAATTATTAGTCATATCCCAAAGGTTCTATATCATTGGCGTATATTACCTGAATCAATAGCTTCGAATATTGAGGCTAAACCTTATGCGATTGAGGCATCTAAAAAGGTGCGAGAAGCGGCAATACAACGCCGAGGACTAAATGCCGAGGTAGAACCATTGCCACATGTCCCTGGTTTTTTTCGTGTGAATTATCTACCCGAAGGAAATGAGCTCATTTCAATTATCATTCCGAGTCGAGATAATATCGACGTATTAAAGCGATGTATTGACTCTATTTTAGAAAAAACAACATTGAAAAATTTTGAAATAATCTTAGTTGATAACGGATCTGAGAAATCAGTATCATTAAATTATTACAAGGAAATTTCAAATTATTCACAGTGTGAAGTGATCCGTCATGATTATCCTTTCAACTTTTCTGAATTATGCAATGTTGGAGCGAATCACTCCAAAGGCGATTACTTACTGTTTTTAAATGATGATACTGAAGTTTTAACTCCTGACTGGCTAGAACGATTACTGGGGTATGCACGATTAAAGCACATCGGGGCTGTCGGTGCTAAATTGTTATATCCAAACCAGACCATTCAACACTCAGGTTTAACTTCGATATATGCAGGCCCTGCACATGCTTTAATGGGGGTTGATAAAAATGAGCCGGGTTATTTTTTAAGAAACAGTATCGAATATAACTGGCTAGCAGTAACTGGCGCTTGTTTAATGATCGAAAAAAACAAATTTGATGCTATTGGTCAATTTGATGAGTCTTTTCCTATTGCTTACAACGATGTTGAACTTTGTTATCGCTTGCATGACCGAGAATTTTATAATGTTGTCATTCCTGCTGTCGAATTAATTCACTATGAATCAATATCAAGAGGAAATGATGATCAGTGTAAAGAGAAGCAGCTACGTCTTAAGAAAGAGCTAGGAAGGTTAAATGCAAAATATAGCCACTTACAAAAAGGCCATGATCCTTATTTTAATCCTAACTTTCACCCAAATGGTACAAAATTTGAAATCGCTCAAGAAATGTAAACAGAGAGAAAGTCATGAGTAATTTATTAATAACACTAAAGAACAAAATAGACGAAGCTGGAATTGTTTCATTTGATTTTTTTGACACATTGTTCACAAGAGCGTGTATTGACCCTGAAGATGTGTTTCATCTTGTTGCAAATAAGTGTGACTTCCCTGATTTTAAACGTGTACGCAAAGAATCCCAGATTAAAGGGTTTCAGTTGATGCATAACGAAGGGAGGAATGAAATTACTTTTGATGATATTTATAAATGTTTTGATGTCGATAAAGAAAAAAAAATTAAATTACAACAAAGTGAACAAGAAGTAGAGGAGCTTATTGTAAAGCCAAATCCAGAAATGTTACCTGTATTTGAATACTGTATAGCTCAAGGAAAAAAAGTAGTAATTGTCTCTGATATGTATATTTCTAAAGATTTCTTTATTAATGTATTGAAAAGCAATGGTTTTCCAGAAGTGGATTTATATGTTTCTTGTGATGAAAATGCAACTAAACGGGATTGTGGACACCTATTTGATCTTGTTGTCAAGAATACAAATATTGAACCAAGAAATATTTTCCATATTGGTGATAATTACCATGCTGACGTTGTTAAAGCTGAAGAAAGAGGGTTAATTGCACATCATTACCACCCTTTTTGGGATATTAAAGAAACTGATATAGGTAACGTGGAACTTTCGACATCAATTGCTTATGGTGTTCAGCGACTTAATTCAATTAATAATGTAAATGAAAAGTTAAAAAAAATAGGGTATGATTTTGCAGGTCCATTAGCGATTGGCTATTTACAGTGGATTCATGAACAATCTAAGAAAGACGATATTGACTTGTTGCTATTTGTTTCTCGTGATGGGTATATATTAGAGCATTTATCAAATTTATACCCTAATCAATTTGATTTACCTGCGCATAAATACTTCTTGTCATCACGAGTTTTACTGATAACTTCAATGATAAATGATCAAAATTTTCATGAGTTTATTCCATATTTTCTATCTGGGAGTGACGGCTTATCAGCCTTTGAAATTTTGGAACGAATTGGTGTCGCATCACCATCAAAAGAGGTAATGGCTGATCTGGGGCTTGATGACAACTTAATAATCACGCCTGAACTGTATTCTACCGTTGCCCAATTTATATTTGCTATGCGCTGGGAAATTCTGAAGGTTTGTAGAAGAAATCTAAGTGCACTTTATGAACAGGTTCAGCAATTGGAGATTAAACCTGGAATGAAGGTTGCCATGGTTGATGTTGGTTGGAATGGGACTATGCAAAAATATCTTGATGCATTTCTTCGTGATAACTTTGGTGCGACATTATCAGGTTATTATATAGGATTAACTAATCAAACTGAATGTGTCGAACGTAGACAGAGTCTTGATATGAAAGCTATGTTTGACCCTAATATAGAATCAGAAAATTTTATTGGAGAGTTATTTGATTCACGAGTTTTAGTTGAGTTATTGTTTTCAGCACCTCATGAATCAATAATTGGTTTAAGCCTCGATAAGAAAGGAAAATTAAATGCTATCAAAGATAAAGGTAGAGGTCGAGTAAATGACCATAATACTATAAGCGTCGATATAATTGATGGTGCATCTAAGTTTTTTCATGATTATTTAGGTTTCATTAACAAACTTGAGCTGAACATCGATGGTTACGATTTATCTCGCAGTATTATTCATCATATAAAAAATAAAGATAATAGCGTCTTGTTCTCTTCAGATAATATGCAGGGTTTTGATGCTTGGGGTAGCTCTAAAAATATATCAAAGATAGAGCATCCTAGGCTATAGCATTAATGCTGTAGTTATAGGAAAAAAACTACAGCATCAATCAGAGCAGATTGAATTTATTTAAATTATAAATTTAATGAATTAGAATGAGTAGAAGATAGTTTTTACTTTACTCGACCGCAAAGATTAAAAAGGAAAATAATGAATAATAATGCATTAATAGGATATTCAGGTTTTGTCGGTAGTACTTTATTAAAACAGGCAAGCTTTAAATATCTATATCGTTCGACCAATATCGAACAGATTCAAAATAACGAGTTTGATACTGTCGTTTGTGCAGGTGCTCCTGCTCAAAAGTGGCTAGCAAATAAAGAACCGCAAGAAGATAAAGCGATTATAGATACCTTAATCGGCCATTTAGCGACTATAAAATGCAAAAAATTTATATTAATCAGCACGGTTGATGTTTTTATTGATCCAACAGACATTGATGAATTAACTTCTGTTGATGAAGCTGGTTTACATGCATATGGTTTGCATCGCCGCCAGTTAGAAAAATTTGTTGAAGATAATTTTGACGATTATTTAATTATTAGACTTCCAGGTTTAGTTGGTCCTGGTTTAAAGAAAAATGTAATTTTTGATTTTTTAAATAATAATAATTTAGACGCAATCGAAAGCCGTGGAGTATTTCAGTTTTATCCAATGGTTAACCTTTGGGCTGATATTCAGCTAGCAGAAAAAGAAAACCTAAAGTTAGTGCACTTTACCGCAGCGCCTGTTTCAGTCAGTACTATTGCTTGTAAAGGATTTGGGATTGACTTTAAAAACGAAATATTAGAGTCGCCTGCAAGCTATAATTTTAAAACTCGTTATGCTGGTATTTTTTCAGGGGCTTCCTGCTACCAGTATAGCGTCAAAGAAACATTGCTAGCGATACGTGCTTACGCACAATCTGAACCACTAAAGGCTGGGCTATGAAGCTTTCTATTTCTAATATTGCTTGGGAAATTTCAATCGATGAAGATGTGGCAGCGGTTTTAAATAAATATCAAGTAGATGCTATTGATGTAGCTCCGCCAAAATACTTCCCTAGAGTGAGTGATGCAAGTGAATCTGATATTCAGTTAATTAAAAAATATTGGGAAGATAAAAATATAAGCATCATTGGTATGCAGTCACTTCTTTTTGGTACGCAAGGTTTAAATGTATTCGGCAGTGCTAAGAGCCAATCCTTGATGCTCGAACATTTATCCCATATTTGCCATATAGGTAAGCTACTAGGAGCGATTAAGTTAGTATTCGGCTCTCCACGTAATCGAGACCGCTCTGGTTTTGACGACGAGGAAGCTCGTGGTATTGCGAAAGATTTTTTTGTTCGCCTTGGTGATATAGCCAAAGAACATGGTGTTATTATTTGCTTAGAACCTAATCCTATTTGTTACAATGCTAACTTCATGGTTAATAGCCTTGAAACCGCTTCTATGGTTGAGCTGATTAATCATTCTAATATTAAGATGCAGCTTGATGTTGGGGCAATGATGATTAATGATGAAGATCCTGAGGTTATTATTCCAAAAATAGCACATTTAGTTGGGCATATTCATATCAGTGAACCACAATTGGCTTCAATTAATATTGATAATAAATATCATCATGTTGTTTCGCTTTTGTTACGTCAATATTTACCTGACAAAGACATTACGATTGAGATGCTGACATCCAATCAAAATAGTTCTTTAGATGAGATCGAGCAGAGTATTAAATTTGTATCAGAAACTTATATGAAGAAGACAAGTCAATGAAATGGATCATACTTATTTTAGGGGTTTTATCTAATGCCTCTGCAAGTGCATTGATTAAAGTTGCAATGACTCCACCAAGAAAACTTCCCTCTCTCTCTGAGCCAATGTCTTTATTGCAAAACTGGCCATTATGGTTAGGCTTATTTCTGTATGGAATGGCTTTTATTTTATATGCACTTGCATTAACTCGATTACCATTAAATGTTGCGCATCCAATACTAACGAGTGGCTCTATTGCTGTCGTGGCTATGTTTTCAGTGTTTATTTTTGGTGAACAATTATCAACAATAAATCTCCTTGGTATTGGCCTGATCATGGCTGGTGTTGCCGCATTGACTTTAAATTAGTGATTAATATGAATGAAATTAAGAAAGATATTGCAATTATAGGTGGTGGTTTTTTTGGGTTATATATTGCTGAATATTTTGCACGAATAGGAAAAAGCGTTGTTATCATCGAAAAAGAAAAAGATGCGATGCAGCGTGCATCGTATGCCAATCAGGCAAGAGTGCACAATGGTTATCATTATCCGCGTAGTATTTTAACCGCTTTAAGATCTCGCATGTCCTTTCCTCGATTCGTTGATGAGTTTAAAGAATGTATAGATGATGAATTTGATAAATATTACATGATTGCAAATAGGTTGGGGAAGGTTAGTCCAAATCAATTTCATAAATTTTGTGACCGAATTGGTGCTCCTTGTAATCCAGCACCTGATCATATAAAAAAATTGACGAATCCAAAAATGATCGATGCAGTATTCTCAACTAAAGAATTTGCCTTTGACTCTACGATCCTTAAATCGACTATGTTAGATAGAATTCAAAATGCAGGTGTTGAAATTTTGTGTAATCATAGTGTTGAACGCATTGTTTATGATGAAAAGATCTCAAGATTGAACCTTACTGTTTCTACTGAAGAAGATCTGCTTCATATTTCTGCAAAACAAGTGTTCAATTGCACTTACTCCATGTTGAATTCAGTTCTGTCACAATCAAAAATTGAATTAATTCCATTGCGCCATGAAATGACAGAAATGTGTATTGTTGATGTCCCAAATGAACTTAAAAATGTTGGGATTACTGTCATGTGTGGGCCTTTCTTTTCTGTTATGCCATTTCCATCGAAGAACGCACATTCTCTTAGCCATGTCAGATATACACCACATTATGAATGGAATGATAATGAGGGGGGGTATATGGATGCCCATAAACATTATAAAGAAGCAATAAAAGCATCTGCATGGAAAAAAATGAAATATGATGCTCAACGTTACATACCAATATTAAGTGATTTAAAATACAAAGAATCTTTGTGGGAGGTTAAAACTATATTGCCTCGCAGTGACTCTGATGATTCTCGACCAATTTTATTCCGTGCCAATTATGCATTACCAGGTTTCCACTGTGTAATGGGTGGGAAAATTGATAATGTATATGATGCAATTGAAACTATTAATAATTTAGGATTGGATAGATGAATAAGCAAGATACCTTTGTTTCTGTTGTTTTGGTCGTTGAAAACCAGGCTGAAATACTCACGAAATTTTTAGTCAAGTTAGAACCATATTTAAGAGAGCAATATTCAGATTACGAAATAGTTATTATTGATCAGAATTCAACTGATGCCACAGAAAGTATGCTCGATAAATTACTAACTACATATCAATCAATTCGTTATTTAAAGTTGGCGCATGGTGTACCTCATGATGTTGCGCTTGCCGCCGGAATTGAAAATGCTATTGGTGATTTTGTTATAAACATGAGTATAGAATTTGACGCTATTACTCTTGTTAATTCATTTGTATCTGAAGGTAAAAATGGTAGCGATATCGTTATTGGCGTATCCGAAAATACGACCAGTAAACTGTATAAATTGGTTCGTCATTTATCTGAGAAATTAATTCACACTATTGGTTATACACTACCAGCCAATTCAACAGGCTCATTGTGTTTAAGCAGAAGATCTGTAAATGCTATAACGGAATCAGGACGCTTCTATTGTAAATTACATATGAGAATGGCTAACATAGGTTATGTAGTGAAAGCACTATCTTATGATTTATCATCTAAAAAAGAGAAGAAAAAAATAATCACGGGCATTCAAGAAACGCTTCATCACATGGTCTTTAATTCAACTAAACCATTGCGCTGGATGAGTGGCTTAGGCGTAATTGGTAGTATAATGGCATTCATATTTTCAATGTACACTTTGATTATAAATTTGTTTAATAATCATGTAACGGAAGGTTGGACGACTACTATTTTATTTATGTCTATTTTGTTCGCTATTTTATTTATGATGCTGTCTTTTTTTGGGGAGTATCTTGCTCGACTTCTAAATGATAGAAGTGAACATAAAGAATATAATGTAGTTTTTGAAAAAAATAGTTCTGTGATGTTAGATGAAAAGCGTCAAAATGTTCTATTTTCTTCTCTTAGCGATGAGACTAACTTAACTAAAACAAGAAGAGATAAATGATTTCCTCACTTAATAACTACAATGTCCCAAAATACGAAGAGCGTTTTTCTTTAGAAAAAAAGCATGATTATTGCGTTGCAATATTTGTAATAAATGAAGGTGAAAAACTTCATATGCAATTAGATCGAATGCAAGATATTAATATTAATGCCGATATCATTATCTCCGATGGTGATAGCAATGATGGCTCAACTGATACCAAGTTATTAAAAGAAAAGGGAGTAAATACTCTTCTTGTCAAAAAAGAGTTTGGTAAGCTTGGCTCTCAAATGAGAATCGCATTTTCATGGGCGTTAGAGCGCGGGTATAAAGGCATTGTCGTTATTGACGGAAATAACAAGGATAGTGTTGAAAATATTAATGATTTCGTCAATAAAATGGAGGCTGGATATGACCATATTCAAGGTTCTCGATTCATACCTGGCGGGCAAGCTATCAATACACCTAAATCACGTTTACTGGGTCTTAAAGTGTTACATGTCCCTCTTATTCGTTTAGCTTCAGGTTTTAAATATACAGATACAACAAATGGGTTCAGAGCTTATAGTTCTAAACTATTAATGGATAATAAAATGTCTATATTCAGAGATGTTTTTACAGGGTATGAATTACATTATTACTTAGCGATTAATGCTGCAAAATTAGGGTTTAAGTGTGTAGAGGTACCGGTAACAAGGGTATACCCTAAAGGTAAAGTACCTACAAAAATAAGCCCGATTAAGGGGAATTTAAATGTAATAAAAACATTAATATTTACTTGCATCGGAGGTTTTAATGTTAAGTAGGAGTGATCGTTTTACACTAACTAATTTGTGTTTTTCATTGTTGATTGCTTTTTTTTTTTCGTACTTATATTATATATCGAATATAAATACGCTTGATACCTATGCTTCATTTATAAATGGAGATACCATAAATCAATTTTATAGTAAAACAACTGATTACCGAGTTATTCCTCTATTCTTATCCCTTTTAATGATAAGTTTTATCGCTTGTGAAAAAAGTGCAGTATTAGAAAAAATGTACTCACTTTATCGATTGAAATCTCTTACTATTCCTCATTCTACAGCAATAATAATTAAAAAATCAGTTGAATTTTTAATTATTATTTTGATTGCTTATGTAACTACAAAACTGATTTTTATATTAGTAGGAGTTGAACACTATTCAATGTTCAGGAGAAACCTACTGATTATTGTTTTCACTACTTTGTCTCTTTTTTTCAAAAGTAGATCCTTACTTGTTTCACAATCGTTATTCTCACTATCACCGTTACTTTACCTTAAAGAAGAGTATGTTTATAACGGGGAGTTAATCCATTTTGAAAACTCGAACTATTTAACTCTGTTTCTATCTATACTTGCCATATTAACATTGTCATTAACTATTATAGATATTGTAAAAAAACAGCATAGAGTAGCATTTTCGTCATTGATATTTTTAGCTATTTTAGTGATAGGTTCTGCTTCTAGGGTTTATGCTTTAGATGAATACCACGTAGGTGAGTTATTTACAGCCTTTCATCAAAGCTTTGAATTACGTCAAGCTCTTTATTCTGAGTTTATACCAACCAAAGGTTTTATGCATATTGCGGTTGGGTTTATCAATGACCAGTTATATTCAGGGAATTATGTAACAATAAATTTGTCATCAAAGCTATTTTCTTTATTGTCAGCATTTTTACTCTTGGGGATTATAGTTAGATATTATTCTAGGTGGGTTATATGTCTGTTATTAATAATAGGTATTCCACTCTATGGTCACTTTCGAATTGATATCTACTACCCTATCGTCATAGGGTTATGCTTACTTAGTGATAAAAAAATAAATGAGAATAATTATAATTTTATAATTATTTTTTTAGTTTATTTTTTCATAAGTTTTCTGTATTACAACGCCTTTGCTTTAGCCCTTTTTGTTTCTTTGATCCCTATTCTGCTATATAAAATTTACAAGGTTTTTAAATTAAAGCAAAAACCTAATAAGGCACAATTAATATTTATTTTTATTGGGCTTAGTGTTTTCATCTATGCATTTGATTATATCATCGGCTCTTTAAATTATTCATTGGTAAATAGCAGCTCTAATCTTTTTTATTGGGGAAATCCAGGCTCCTCGATAAAATTTATTCAAAGTAATTTTTGGATTTTCATTCCTATTACTATCTCTTATCTTTTCTATACCAAACAAATAGAAAAGAACTTAAATAATCTACTTTGGGCTACTTTTTTTGTTGTTTTTCCTTTCACTATTTTATCTTATATGGAAGGAAGGGCAGATGGGGGATTCTTTAGGGCTCTAGGCTATTCTACTTTCTCATCTATATTACTATTGAGCTATGTTGCTTGTAATAATATTATTCTAAGAAAAAAAGTAAAAGTTGTATTATGTATTCTCCCAATCCTTATATTAATTACGATTGGTTTTCATCCGAAACTTGTCACTTTCAAAAGCCTAGACGCCTTCAAAACTCATCATATTTCAGGAGATATGCTTCTAAGTGACGAGGGCGTTATTCCTAATTTGGGTAAGGGGTTTATCAATACCAATAGATATAATGACTTATTGACAGAATATAAACTGATGAATCAGCTTTCAAAAAACGAGACATTTTTAATTATTGACCCGTACACAACGCAGAGCGCGCGTTACTCTATTTATGGAAAAAAAGTACCAACAATGTCTCATGCAGTCTTAAATGTTTCTAGCTTAGACTCTCAAAGTACTGAGTTAAAGAAAGTTAAAAAGATGAGTGTCAAAATAATTCGTATATCGTCAGGCATTAATCGATATCACCTCTTCTATAAATACCTCACTTCATTAGATTATGTGTTTACTACTTTTAATAATAGAGATTATTTAATTGCCCCTGAATTATTTAATGAAATTAAGGTTAGCTTTGATTTACAAGAAAAGAATTTCTTTAAATCTCAATATACAACCGTTGAATTTGGTCTTCTTCCGTTAAAATGGGGCGGAGCATTTAAGTATGAAAAAGATAACCTTGCTAAAACTCCTGTAATGCTAAATGCAAAATCTGTAAATGATATAACAGAAAGCCCTCGTTACAAACTTGGGAAGAAAGACCCATATATCACTTTTGATGTATCTCAACTAATGAGAGGTAGAGAAAATGATCTGTTATATCTTGAAATAGAAAAAAGTAGTGAGTCTATATGCTCTGCTCAGTTTTTTTGGAGTGCGGGCTCTGTGTACAATGAAGAAAATAGTATTCGATTTAAACTGGGTAATGGAAAAGCAATTATTCCTCTGGGGATGAATTTAAATTGGTTAAAAAGTGAAAGTGTATCTAGTGTTCGTCTCGATATAGATCAGTGCTCAGGGCAGGGGGTTACGATAAAAATGATTAATTTTTATAACTATGATTACGGAGATTAACCATCAATAGAAGTCGGCATTTGATGTGATAGTAATCTATCAAAATTAATTTTTAAATTTTTTATATTGAGTACAGGATATTTATTTTGTTTAAAAGAAATATTACCATCTTGGGTTTATTATTTAGCATTGCATTCATTTTTATTGTGCTATCTTTATCAGTTTCGATTGATATACCCACGTTACATTTAGATGGACATTACCAAACTGCGAGTAGTTTATTTAGAATTAATGATGGGCAACTTATAGGAAAAGATTTCCTTCCTTATCTTGGTATTGCTCCTACATTTCTAGTTTACCCAATATACTTTATTTCCGGGGCTGAACTTTCTGACTCTGTTTTTTCTGCACAGTTGATGGTTTATTTTTTTCAATGGTTGTCAGTAGTAATCATTTGTCGTCTTATTTTAAAACGAATGAGTTTAGCAGAACAGATTTCTACAGCTTCAATTATATATTTAATATGTATAGCGATTGGATATTTTTCATTTAATTACATTTTTACTTTCTCAACGACTCCAGGGAATTCACTCCGACCAATACGAATGATAATCCCTTATTTAGCTGGATTTAGTATCTATCTTATATTTAACTTAAAAATATCGTCATTTTATAAAAACTTGTTATTAGGCGTAGTTTTAGCTATTTCTTTATTGTGGTCTAATGATCTAGCTATACCAACTTTCTTGTACTTTTCGATGTTTATATTTAGCTACCAACTTTTTAAAAAGTCTGGTAGTAAAATGTCTTTTATATCTTCTTTTATATCTTCTTTTATATTCCCTCTTTTTTTTTGGTTTGTATTGTTATATCTAATTACTGGTGGGCATTATTACGAACTTCTAAAATTTAATTTTGTTGACGTTGCGAATGACCAATGGTGGTATTATGGTCCTTATGAGCAATCTAGAAGAGTTTTTGTTCTTGAAGATCTATTTAATATATTTAATGTAAAATTAACATCCTCTTTACTTTGTTTAGCCTTATGCTTATATTTTTCGATAAAAGATAAATCATTAGAATATTGTTTATTATTCTCTATTGGTTCTGTTCTTTTTTTAGGTGGGATTTTATCATCTGTTGGAGGGCATATCGGAGGATACTTTGTGGGGTTTTATTTTTGGTCTATTATTGTGTCAGTTGTTTACTTTTATAAATTGGCTATTTTAAGACTTAAATTAAGTTCAGTATTAATTTATCTAAAATTATTAATTATTATTTTTTTAGCTATTCTTTCTTATATTAATTATTCTCATTTAAAAGAAACAGCAGAAAATGACTCATCTAAATTTTATGTTGATAATTTAGATGGTTACTTGGATATTAGTTGGGCTCCTTATCTAGAGTACATATCTAGACATGAAGGTTTAAATGTTGTTGAAGAGTATTGGGGGGTATGGGGAGGTGTTAAAGGTGCAGCACACTTGTTGCCTGTTGATTCAGCTATTCATGCGTTAGGAGACATAAGAATAGTCGCAACGGAACGAATTAAAAAAGCAGATATACTGGTGGTTACTAGGGCTGACTTAGAGTTATTTTGGCAACCATGGAGTTTTAGTCAAAATTTTTGGTTTTACAAAGAAATATTAAATAATTTTAAGCTAGACTTTCTTGCTCCTTCTGTTGCTGTCTGGAAGAGAGTTGAAGGAAATAGAAGGGATTTTGATGATGCATTATGCACAATAAATGAAAATAAATCCTCATTCACGATCGACTCAAAGCATACTGGATTATATAAAATAAATCTGCACTATCTTTTTGAAAAAAAATCCATTTTTTCTCGTAATTTAATGATGTTACAAAATAATATTTCATTTGCACCTGATGCGAATGGGTATGTTGCAGTTGACCATAATCAACAATACGTTGAGTTTCCTGTGCTGATGGATGATCTTGATCATAATACCTTCTCATCTACTGTGATTGGTGGGGATTATAATCTAGAATTTTATAAATGCAGTGCTCAACATATTAACTTTGATATGAATGATTATTTTAATTCTGATGTTGCATATACTAAACCTAGTGCAGATCTTTTTTACGTTACAGATCGACATTGGGAAAAAGGAATTGCTCGCAATTGGGTGGGATTTTTTGTAAAGAACACTACAATCAACATCCAAAAGTTCAAGGTAGATTCTGAGGTTGTATTTAAAGATGGAAGTAGCCGTATAATTAATGATGTGGTAAATCGTGGGATCTACCTTCATATTGTTCTCTCTGGTGATGAACTGTTAGATTATGAAAAAGTAGGACGGCCTGACACTTTCACAGTCTTGGAAAATAGAGAGCCGTTTTATGTTACTGATCGTAATTGGGAAAAAGGTATTGCTCGTAATTGGGTGGGTTTTTTTGTACCGAATACTGTAATAAACAACCAAAATTTTAAGGTGGGTTCTGAGGTGGTATTCAAAGATAGAGACAGCCGTATGATTAAGAATGTGATAAATCGTGGATCTCATCTTTATATTGTTGTTTCTGGTGAATTATTAGATTTTAAGAAAACAGGACGACCTGATACTTTTACAATCTTGAAAAATAAAGACCTGTGAATTTTAAATGTATTGACTGTTAAGGCTTATTGTTCCATGTGGCGTTGTTGACTAAATCAGGGAACCTTTCGTAAATTTTGTGAGCAGATCATTATCACGGATTTTAAAAGGTTCACTTGATTTGTAAGTCGAAGAACAACATTACAAATTGGCCAGAGTATAATCGTGTGTTAACTCAACGTGGCTCAATTACATTTTGGGTAGACGAATCAGCCATCGAAGCATGGACTTGCAGTAAACATCATGGAAAGCGTGGTCGAGGATTTCAATTCTCTGAAGTGTCGATTGAAACTGCATTTATAGTGAAACGTGTATTTTCGCTACCATTCCGCTTATTACAAGGCTTTATTGATTCCATTTTATTTCTGATGAATTTTCCATTGCGTAGTCCCAATTATTAGAGCGTAAGTAGACGAGCCAAAACGGTGAAATAAAATATCGTAACCCATCCTGAGGTGCTATACGACATATCGCCATCCATTCAAAGGGCTTAAAAGTGTTTGGCGAAGGCGAATGGAAGGTTAAGAAGCACGGCAGTGAACAGCATCAATACATATGGCGGTCGATGTTGATACTCTTGAAATTATTTCAGCTGAAATTACGCTTGTTAATGTTAATGACAGTGAAATACTACCTTCGTTACTCAACCCTCTACGTCGACGTATTTCAGAAGTCTCAGGTGATGGTGCGTACGAGACAAAATAATGTCATAAAATACTGAAGAAAAAAGATTAAACTACTTATCCAACCACGTAAAAGTACTGGATTATGGGAAGCTGGTCATGCGATAAATAAAGCTGTAATAGCACTCAAAGCGGGGGAACTGAAATAGTAGAAAGCTGATACTGGTTATCACGATAGATCGTTATCGGAAACTGCAATGTATCGGTATAAAACGCTCAATAAAGTCATTAAACTAGGGGGCTGTTGATCTTTCACATCGGCAGCCAAATTATTGAGCATGCTAACGCTAGCATGCTTTCAAAGTGTATTTGCAACTTATCATATCGCGTTGCAAGGACTCTAAAATGTTTTAATCTGGAAAACGCATTCTCAACAAGATGTCGATATTTGTATAAACACCAATCAATGTCATCATTTCCCTCTTTTGAATTACGTTTACGTGGAATGATTGGCTCTGAGTTATTTTTTATCACATTTTCTCTTATCGGCTCACTAACATAACCTTTATCTGCAATGACAAATTCACTTTGTGGTAGCTTATCGATAATCTCACTTGCCACTTTGCTGTCATGAACGTCACCGCTTGTGACGATAAATTCAATGGGTAAATACCACCATGGCTTAAACCGATGCCTTGATTACACTCAGATGCAGCGCCAGCATTGTGCTGATGAGCTTTGATATAGCTTCCATTAAACTCCCACTCACAATCGCTGTCTTTAGAAGGAGCTCTAAATAAGCGTAACAGGAGCCCTTTCCTTGACCAGATAATAAATCGACGATAAACGTTATTCGATCGCTCAAAATATTTGGGTAAATCACGCCATGCACAACCGATTCGTAATCGGTAAAGTATACATTCTAATGTTTTACGATGTTCAGGCTTGTCATCGACACGGTCTTCAAGCAATATAGATTTCAGTTTTGACCAGTGTTCATCATTGAGCATTAATAGGGCCATGGCAACCTCTGTATTTTTTTGCGAAGTGAATTATATGAAGTTGCCACTCATATTTACAATTTCACCAAAGATCAACAGCCCCTATGTGTGCCTGAAAGAAACACAAGTATTTAGAATTTTATAACAAAGGGGATGATCAAACCTCTAACTGATTTGATCAACAAGGCCATTCCATGTTGAAATGTAGAAACGATGTTGCAGCTATTATTGTAACGCATAATCCAAATCGTCAAGAACTACTCAATCTGATTGATAAATTAACTGATCAAGTTTCACTGATACATATCATTGATAATGGATCTGTGAAATTTGCTCTTGGCGAATTAAAAAAAATAAACTTGACGTTGCTACCAAGTAACATGGGCATTGCGCATGCCCAAAACATTGGCCTAAATATGGCAATAAACAACGGCTTTACTGATTTTGTACTTTTTGATCAAGATAGTTTACCTTCCGACTCTATGATATCAGACCTTCTTGTCACTCGAACGCGAGCTTTAGAAGCGGAAGTCAATGTAGCCGCGGTTGGTCCAGTTCATATTGACCAAGATAACTTTTCAGAAAGTATTTTCATTGATACAAGCAATAAAACCTTAAAAAAGATCTTGCCGAGTCGTGACCGACAAGCGGGTCGTCACTTTGCTAAATGTGACTTTTTGATCGCGTCAGGTTGTCTTATATCAAAAGATTCTTTAGATATAGTTGGATATATGGAAGATGATCTTTTTATAGATTGCGTAGATATCGAATGGGGTTTTCGAGCGTTGGATAAAGGCTTACATTGTATTGCAGCGTTCGATGCGAAAATGTATCACAAAATTGGTGAGGCTCCTTTGAAGCTTTTTGGCCGAGACCTGACCACGCACTCTCCTGTACGCCATTATTATTTCTATCGAAATTTTTATCAGCTATTAAAGCGTTCCTATGTCCCTTATTGTTGGAAAAGGCATACTTTTATTAAATCGACGGTGCAGGCTTTTGTATTTTCGTCCTTTCTCTCTCCTCGATTCGAGCATTTCAAATGTATTGTAAAGGGTATTCTCCACGGTCTAATGAACAAAAATGGTAAATATGAGTAAAAAATTAGTTTTCGTTATCAATGTTGATTGGTACTTCCGTCTTCACTGGTTAGAGCGAGCAAGTTATTTCAAATCTTTGGGTTATAGCGTTCATATTATTACCAACTTCTTGGATGCTTCCATAAAAAATGAACTCACGGCGATGGGCTTCACGTGCCACCAGTTCTCTGTTAAGCGTAAGAGTCTTAACTTATTTCGCGAATTTACGGGCATCTGGCATTTAAAGTGCTTGTTGAAAATGATTAAACCCGATTTGATTCATTGCGTTACTATTAAACCTAATATTTATACGGGTTTTATTAATCGTTTTTTTATAAAAAAACCAATAATTTATAGTATTACCGGGCTCGGGGCTGTTTTTAGTTCATCATCATTAAAATTTGTTATTCTTAGGCGTCTAATAATCGCACTTTACAAGACTATATCCGTTCATCACTCAAAATTTATTTTTGAAAACAGTGAAGATTGTTCACTATTTCAAAATGTTGGCATTATAAAAAATAGTAATAGTATCGTGATAAAAGGTGCGGGTATTGACTTGAAACGCTTTGCTTCGTCACATTTGCCATCTGATAAAAGTGTACTTTTTGCTGCTCGTCTTTTAAAAGACAAAGGCCTTCACTGTTTAATCGAAGCCAAAAAAATATTAGTTAAACGAGGTTGTGATTTTACACTTAATGTTGCAGGGATCATTGATAGTGACGTTTCATCCGCTATTTCGATATGTCAAATCGAGATGTGGGCTAAAAATGGAGATATAAACTGGCTAGGTAATATCAAAGACATGCCAAACTTAATTAAGCAAAATGATATCGTTTGTCTACCTACGACTTATGGGGAGGGCGTACCGCGTATCCTTATTGAAGCTGCTTCATGTCAGAGGCCAATTGTCACGACAGATGTTGCGGGCTGTCGCGAGATCGTTTCTCACGGCTTCAATGGTCTGTTGGCTGCGCCTAATGATTCAGCCTCACTCGCTAATTGCTTACAGGAACTGCTCGAAAGCAAAGAAAAACGTCGAGAATTCGGAGTTAATGGGCGACAAAAAGTCGAAGCTGAGTTTTCCCAAGAAATGGTGTTTGAGAAAACGCTTCAAGTATACGATGAGCTGTTATTGGTTTAATTTGGTGCATAACCCGTAGGCGCATCCAACAAGATGCGCCTGATACACTCCACATCAAAGTCATGGCAACAAGCATCAAGCTGACTAATTAGTATTCCCATCTCTAACCAATTTAGTTTATCTTCTTGCGCGGTCATGATTTTTGGATGACTTGTACCTTCCACGTGCTCGCCAATTAACAGTTCTTCATACAATTTTTCACCTGGTCTTAAACCGGTGAATTTAATCTCTATGTCGCCACTCTCTTTTTCACCTTGGGTATTGATGTGTTCTTTCATACCCATCAAATGGATCATGCGCTTGGCTAAATCCATGATTTTTACCGGTTCGCCCATATCCAGCACAAATACTTGGCCATTTTTCCCCATCGCCCCTGCTTGGATAACGAGTTGTGCGGCTTCAGGAATTAACATGAAGTAACGAATGATATCAGGGTGTGTAACGGTGACTGGACCACCTTTTTTAATTTGTTTTTTAAATAGCGGTACTACAGAGCCTGATGAGCCTAATACATTACCAAAGCGCACCATAGTGAAAATTGTGCAATTCTCTGTTTCTGCCAGTGCTTGTAATACTAATTCCGCCATGCGTTTACTTGCGCCCATGATGTTGGTTGGGCGCACGGCTTTATCGGTAGAGATCAGGGTAAAGTTAGCCACGTTACATTTTATAGCGGCTTGTGCGACGGCTAAGGTACCAAACACGTTATTACGAATACCTTCGACTATGTTGTCTTCAACGAGAGGTACGTGTTTATAAGCTGCTGCATGATAAACGGTATTAATATCGTAGGCTTGCATTAATTTTTCTACACGGTTTTGACGTTGCACAGAACCGAGTGCAGCAATGAGTTGTGTTTCTATGTGTAAGTTGTCTTTTATGCTTTCAAGTTCTTGGTTTATTTTGTAAAGATTGTATTCATTAAGCTCAAACATTAATAATGTTTTTGGTTTCTGAGCTAAAATTTGACGACATAACTCAGAGCCAATCGAGCCGCCAGCGCCTGTTACCATGACACGTTGGTCGGTTATATTTTTCGACAGCAGTTCGTTATCGGGTGCAACAGGGGCTCGACCGAGTAAGTCTGAAACATCTAAATCTTGGATTTCTGTTTCACGGGCTTTACCTGACGCGATGTCTTCAATAGAAGGGACGGAGAGTACCTCTATTGGCCAGTGAGATAATTTTTCAACTAAACGTAATCGTTCGCCTTTGTTGATATTATTGATGGCCATTAATAATTTTTCAGGTGCATACAGTGATTGTAATTGTTTAAACTCTGAACTGTGATGTACTTGTAAGCCATAAATAACCTGGCCTATTTTAGTTTTTTCATCATCTAAAATAGCGACAGGATGGTAATCATCTCCCTGAATAAGTGCATAAGCAAGATTGCGGCCTGTTGAACCCGCACCATAAATCACAACATTTGGTTTTTGGCGTTTATAATATTGGTAATAGAATGTTTTTACTAGAATACGCGGCCCACCTAATGCGAAAACAGCTAGACCAGCATAAATAAACGGTACACTTCGAGGTATGAAGGAGTGAAAAAAGAAACCGCTAATGGCGAGAGTCGTTGCTGATATGAAGGCTGCAAAGAAGATATTACCAATCGTCGGCAGCATCATGTAGCGTAGTACCGCTCGATACATGCCCAGTTTTATAAGTGCGGTAATGGTAATCGTAAGTGTGATGAGTAGACTTGCGATACCTTCGATATTAACGTGGAAATCAATGGTACCTAATCGAAAGGCGATAGCTAAGTATAGCGAGGTGATAATAGCCAGAATATCGAAAGTGACCGAGATAATGCGTTTATTCTTTCGTGTGGTATTAAGTAGCTTTTGAATTGGTGTAAACATGCTTGAATGCTGCTCTGTTAATAGATTCTGGATATCTTGTACCTCATTTTATGAATAACGAGGTATTTATATAGTATAATCTGCACTATTCTAGTTTTGTTTAGCTTAGCTTGCTAGTGTTTCTCAACATAAGTTCGAATAACCAGCATATTTAAGATTAAACTTATGGTTTAGATTGTACTCTTAATCATTTTAACCTCTGTTTTGACATGATGATTATAGTCTATTCAATTTAGAGGTTGTCGTTCGTATCAACACTCGTATAAATATTTTTTGAGAAAGTGGTGAGAATAATGTGAAAATATTAGTGACAGGAAGCTCGGGATTTATAGGTAAGCGCGTATTAGACGTGGCGAATGCGAAAGGCTGGCATTGTTTAGCACAAGTTCGTAACGCGACGATCAACAATACGGTTGCTGAAGAGGCTATTGAAAAGGTTATCGTACCGAGTATTAATGCGGCTACAGATTGGTCGCGTGCATTGAAAGGTGTTGAATGTATCGTTCATTGTGCTGCTCGAGTCCATCAAATGAAAGAGTCTGAGGCAGATGCGTTAGTTGCTTACAGTGACGTGAACACCTTAGGCACCTTACAGTTAGCGCATCAGGCCGCTGAATTGGGGGTAAAACGATTTATTTTTCTTAGTTCAATCAAAGTTAATGGTGAGTTCACAGATGCCGGTTATCCTTTTTCAGTTCAAGCTAACCAGTCTCCTACAGACCCTTATGGTAAGAGTAAATATGATGCAGAGATCGGCTTAAAGAAAATTGCTGAAGAAACCGGCTTAGAAGTGGTGATAATTCGTCCACCTTTGGTTTATGGGCCGGGTGTGAAAGCAAATTTTCAATCAATGATGTCTTGGGTTAAGAAGGGGATCCCTTTACCTTTAGGAGCGATTAATAATCAGCGTAGCTTAGTCTTCATTGATAACTTAGTGGATCTTATTTTAACCGCTGCAGAACATCGAAATGCGGTTAATGGTACTTTTTTGGTTTCTGACGATAACGATATATCGACGACTCAGTTATTGAATACAGTTGCAATGGCGATGAACAAGTCATCTCGTTTATTACCTACACCTATGTCTTGGATTAAGCTTGCTACGACATTAATTGCCAAACCGCAAATTTTCCAACGTCTGTGTGGGAATCTGCAAGTGGATATCAGTGATACAAAAAATAGATTAAATTGGACTCCTCCTGTCAGCTTTGAAGTGGGGATTAAGAAAACCGTTGATAGTTTTGTGGTGAATAGTTGTGATTAGATTATTAGATTTTATATTGGCTTTTGTTGGCCTGCTCTTTTTATGGCCGATATTATTAGTTGTATATGTGATAGGTTTTTTTGATACAGGCTCACCGGTATTCATGCAAACGCGTGTCGGTAAAAATAAAAAACCATTCACCCTTATTAAATTTCGTACTATGCCAGTAGCAACAGAGTCAGTTGCTACTCACTTAGTTGCCGCTAGCGCTGTTACCAAGTTAGGTGGTTTTTTACGGAAAACCAAAATTGATGAATTACCGCAATTAATTAATGTGGTAAAAGGTGAGATGAGCTTAGTTGGCCCTCGTCCAAATTTATTTAATCAACACGAATTGATAAAACAGCGTGATGCATTAGGGGTATATTCGGTGCTTCCTGGGGTGACTGGTTTAGCTCAGGTACAAAACATTGATATGTCGACGCCGCAGTTACTTGCTAAAACAGATAAGCAAATGATCGATAGCTTAACCATCAAAGACTACTTCAAGTATATCATCATGACAGCAACCGGCAGCGGTTCAGGTGATGCGGTAAAATAATCTTTTTTATATCGTTTAAATCTAGGGTTCTCACGTTGGGCTTTTATTGCTAGTTCGATTGACGCCAACGAAGAGGGGTGGCTGAAGCCGCTCTTTTCCTTGTATCAACCGCAGCCAAGGTTTAAACTTATCCCACATTCCTTATTCCTTGTTAAAAGAGAACATAATGGCTGGTCCTCAGTTTATTTATTCGATGCATCGTGTTGGCAAAATTGTGCCACCGAAGCGTCACATTCTTAAAGATATCTCGCTTAGTTTCTACCCGGGTGCCAAAATCGGCGTATTAGGTCTAAACGGCTCAGGTAAATCAAGCTTATTACGTATCATGGCTGGCGTAGACAAAGACTTCGAAGGTGAAGCGCGTCCATTAGCGGGTACTAAAATTGGTTACTTACCGCAAGAACCAGTACTGGATCTAGAAAAAACAGTCCGTGAAGTTGTTGAAGAAGCGATTTCAGAACTGAAAGATGCAATGGCTGGTCTTGACCAAGTTTATGCTGATTACGCAGAACCAGATGCAGACTTTGATAAGCTAGCGAAGAAACAAGAAAGATTTGAAGCTATCATTCAAGCGCAAGATGGTCACAACATCGAAAACCAACTAGAGCGTGCTGCTAATGCATTACGTTTACCAGACTGGGACACTAAAATTAAAGTCCTTTCTGGTGGTGAACGTCGCCGTGTTGCTATCTGTCGTTTGTTACTCGAAAAACCAGACATGTTACTACTTGACGAACCAACCAACCATTTGGATGCTGAATCTGTAGCTTGGTTAGAACGTTACCTACTTGATTATGAAGGTACTGTTGTTGCTATTACGCATGATAGATATTTCCTTGATAATGTAGCCGGTTGGATCTTAGAGCTTGACCGTGGTGAAGGTATTCCATGGGAAGGTAACTACTCTTCTTGGTTAGAACAAAAAGATGAGCGTTTAGCACAAGAGTCATCAAAAGAAAGCGCGCGCAAAAAATCGATTGAAAAAGAATTGGAATGGGTACGTTCAAATCCAAAAGGTCGTCAAGCGAAAAGCAAAGCCCGTATGTCGCGTTTTGAAGAGCTTAACCAATCAGATTACCAACGTCGTAACGAAACTAACGAACTGTTTATCCCACCGGGTGAGCGTTTAGGCGACAAAGTAATTGAAGTTGAAAACCTAGGTAAAGCCTATGATGGTCGCGTATTAATTGACGACTTATCATTCTCTATGCCAAAAGGTGCAATCGTCGGTATCATCGGTCCCAATGGGGCAGGTAAATCGACGCTATTTAAAATGCTCGATGGTAGTGAGACTCCAGACAAGGGTTCTATCTCGGTTGGTGAATCAGTAAAAATTGCCAGTGTTGATCAGTTCCGTGATCACATGAACGGCGAAAATACTGTGTGGCAGGAATTGTCAGACGGTCTTGATATCATCAAGATCGGCAATTTTGAAATGCCATCACGTGCTTATTGCAGCCGTTTTAACTTTAAAGGCCTCGATCAGCAGAAACGTGTTGGTCATCTTTCGGGTGGTGAACGTGGTCGTTTACACCTGGCTAAATTGCTACAAGCTGGTGGTAACGTATTACTACTGGATGAGCCAACCAATGACTTGGATATCGAGACATTGCGTGCACTTGAAGAAGCAATTCTTGAGTTCCCTGGTTGTGCCATGGTTATTTCTCATGACCGTTGGTTCCTTGATCGTATCGCTACGCATATCTTAGATTACCGTGATGAAGGTCAAGTGAACTTCTACGAAGGTAACTACACAGATTACGAAGCATGGTTGAAGAAAACGTTAGGCCCTGAAGCAACGCAACCGCACCGCATCAAGTACAAACGTATTAGCTAATGTCGTTGTCAGTATTACTGACATAGCAACAAAGACTAATTAAGATTAAAAGCCTGTAATCATGATATTACGGGCTTTTTTTTGCTTTCTATTTAACAAATAGGCAGAATAGAAAGTCGATATAAACAATGGATTGTTGTATTCCCCGTGATAGTTATTAAACATATTTTTTTGAGCATCATGCTATGGCTGCATGTTGGACTTATCTCATCTGCGCACGCAGAGCATAACAGTGACCATGTGCGTCTTCTGTTACCGCCAGCGCCCATGGTTCAGTCGGCGGGTTATTACATGGCTCAGCATAAAGATTTTTTTAAACGGCAAGGGATCGACGTCGACTTATTGGCAACGCGCACTCGTCAATCAATAACTCAAACGGTGGATGAGGGTGAGGTTGAATACGGCGTCACCAATGCCGATATATTAATTGAAAAAGCCAACGGTCGAGCATTAGTGGCTGTTGCAGTGCTGTTTCAGCATTCTCCGGCCGCGCTATTAGTATTAAAAAACAAAGGTATTAATAAGTTAGCAGATTTAAATGATAAACGGGTATTACTACTGCCTAAATCTCGAGATATCGAAGTGATCAGTTTATTACGTAAATACCATATCCAATCAATTAACATATCATCGCCTGTGGTTACGCGAGATATAACCTCCTTGGTGAATAATCAATTTGACGCCTTAAGTATTAATTTAACCAGTGGCCCTTATAATGCCGTGCGTCAGGGCGTTGAACCGGTCATTTTTATGCCGAAAGACTATGGCATCGACTTTTACAATGGCTTCTTATTCACCAACGAGCAGGAAGCAAGGTTAAACCCTGAACGTGTTGCTGCGGTGCGTACGGCCGTATTACAAGGCTGGGAATATGCATTAACCCACACTGAAGAAACCCTCGATGTACTCGTCGGTTTACAAGTAGAACGTAGTGAAGAACGTAATGAAATACGCAATAAACTGAAGTACCAGTTGATTACGATTCGGAATTTTATCTTGCCAGATTTTGTGCCGCTCGGTTATATCAATCAGCAGCATCTACTGGATATGCAACAACAGTTGGTTGATTTTGATTTAATGGCCAAAGGCAGTGATTTCAGTGATTTTATTTATATCCCACCACGGGCGAAAATAGACTGGCAGGAGTGGGGGGGCTGGATAAAAGTGATTGTCGCTACGTTGTTTTTTAATGGCTTATGGTTATTTTATTTGTTGATTGTTAATCAACGATTAAAACGCGAGGTACTGGAAAGAAAACGCGCAGAGCAGCATGTACGGTATGCGGCAATGCATGATAATTTAACTGGGTTAGCCAATCGGGCGCAGTTAATGGATACCCTCGCGCATATATTCCCCCTCGCTAAGAAGGGTAAGATTAGTCCGGTATTATTGTTTATGGATCTGGATCGCTTTAAGCAGGTCAACGATCGCTATGGGCATGCGGCAGGCGATGAACTACTTATTGCCGCTGCGCAACGTATATCTCGTCTACTGGGCGGGCCGGGGGAACTGTTAACCCGCTTAGGTGGCGATGAGTTTGTGATCTTATTATCGAATTCTAATTTGACTTATGCTGGTCAGCTAAGTGACAAAATTGAACGAACCCTATTGCAATCATTTGCCTTATCCGTGTGTAATGTCTCTATCGGTATTAGTATTGGTTATAGTGTTTATCAGCCCAATATAAGCGCTGATGAGCTATTGACGGGTGCCGATAATGAAATGTATGCGATAAAAAGTGAGCATCACCAACAAAGAAAGAAAATAGTCTGTTAAATGGCATTCATCTTGCTTAGTTAGGGTTATTATCTATTAGTGACATTTTTCGTCGGCATTTAGTCGTATTATGGTTAATCGTTATAGCTTTCAAGCTAAGCGTAATAGTTGTATTCATTTTCAAATTTAAGCAGTGATCGCCAGCATGGAATTATCTCATTACGCAGATGTAATTAAAAAATTAACGACCTTGTATCATGAGCCTGATTTCAGCCGCTTAGTCGAGCAGCTGACTGAGGGGGAAAGCAACAGTACCCGTTTTTTAATTAAGATGGAAGTGAACCGTCTTTCAGCCCCAACTCGCCGGATCTTAGATTTTCGTCAACGCGGTGACAATGGCGTGATCGGCTATGAATATGGCGGTATTTTACATCACCTCACCCCGACCGAAATTAAATTATTAGAAGCACTGCTAGCACAACACCAAGGTAAATATACCTTAGGTATTTACGAAGAAGTATTGGCTTATCACCAAAGTGAACGCACTAAGCCTCCCGCTGAGCGAGATGTTGTCGTCATGGATCCTGTTGCCCTATTTACTGTGGAAGCGGTTCAATATGCGTCTTATTTTATTCGTAACGAAGAGCGTATGCATTATAGCTCGGGTATAAAGCTACGTGTTGGTGATCGTGTTGTTGATGCGATGACGTCAGATATATCAACCAGTGGCATAAAAGTTAAAATAGATAAAAACCATAATATTGCCGCTGGCAGTTTAGTTAATGTCAATTTTTCTAGTTTACGTCAAGAATATGCCAATCATTTGTTGCGTGATTTTTTTGCTTACAAGCTGATGGGCGTCGATGAAGAAGAAAAGTGTGACTATTTACGCTTGATGCGTATTGATGATAACAACGAATTAGATACGTTCATCTCTAAGTTGATCGCGCAGAACAAGAGCAAGTATAAAGTCAACGTACGCTATCAAGAAGAGAATGTCGTTGTTAAAGGCTACGAGCAATTCTTTTTACCCCGGATGTCTGGTCTACCGTTATATGTCTCGAATGATGGGAAACCGGTATTAAGTCATTTATTATTGAATGAAAATAACCGTGGTGTATATGATTATTGGGTTAATGAAGAATCGAAGAGTCAGTTAGAAGCATGCTGGCAGATGCCTTGGATGCAAGCCTTGTTACAAGCGAAGCAAGCTATCGACACGACGATTTACAGTTTTTATTATACCCAGAATGGCCGTTTGTATTTTTATGCCGCAGATGCGGCTAGTTTGGCTAAGTCCGGTTCAAAAGCGCTGTTTTTATCGTTTGCCTGTCAACGACCTAATTTTCGGGTATTTAAACTGTCATTAAATCCATCAAAATTTGATGAAAATAAGCATTTACTGGCATCTGCAAGTAACCAACAGCCGATTGGCATGACAACGCTAGCGGCGCTGCAAGATATTCGTTGGGTGGGGTTATTACAAGATATAACCAATGAACATATTCTCAGCGATTATAAAGCCTATGCCCAGCAGGGCAGTGATTTTAATCAGTTACATCAATATCGCTTACCGGCAGCTGAACAACGCGCGCAATTAAGCCAGTTTAAGTATGTGCAATTACGTAAAGAAGCGCGATTCAGTTATAAAACTGCAATTGTAGTGAGTAATACCGAGCTTAGTATTAAAGGTTGGAGTAATGACTTTTCCACCGAAGGGCTACAGATCGAATTAGAAGCGCCATTAGATGTGCAGATTGGTCATCGTGTTTACCTTGAACTACCTATGCTGCAAAAACTGTCAAAGAAAGTCGCGCTGGCGAACTTAGCTTACAGTGTGGTTGGCTGTAATAAAGCCAAGACCATTTTACATTTGCAGATATCCGGTGATAAAGATACCCATATTGGCTGTCAATTTTTTAGCCTGTTGATTAGCAGTAATAAAGATAAATTAAAGAGTATGCCTGAGCCGAGTCAATCTCCGGGAGTGACGGCGGTATTGCGCAACATGTATTGCCAGAATCTGGCGACGATGCCCTTGTATATCCATAAGGTAGGTAACAATTACCAGATGGATAGAATAGGCATTAGCCCGAATGAAAATAGCTTATTACCGTTATTCGAATTTTTTGGGCAAGCTGAAGCGCCTTATAATCTGTTTCCGTTACTGTCTGACAACGGTATTAAGCAGGTGTTTGATGACGCATTAGAGAGTTTACAGTCAACTTATCGACCTTGGCAACGGGTACTTTATATTGCTATTGCCTCTAGTGATTCAACGGTGACAACCAAATTTGAGCTGGACTTTACCGATGAACATGAACGCCGCCAGTTTGTTTCCCATGGATTACAAAAAGGTGCTTTCTTTGCTATTCAAGTGATGTTATCGCGTACTGGCCGACCGGATATGGAATTCATTGAAAAAGAGCTGAATTACGTCAGTCATTATGCGGTGCACAGAGCGAAGAAGTTGGAAGATGAATTGTGGAGCGTACGTGGTGTGGTTGATTTGATTGATGTATTGGATGAACTGCTGTATCGACTGGGTTTACGACGCGGACGTTAATGCGTTATTAATAATGCCCACGTGTCGCTAACGTGGGCATATATAGTGTGATGCGGTTACTATACAATACAATACAATACTAAGACCAACTCGCTTCGACACAAGTTGCCGCGTATAATAATCCTACCAAACCTTCTAAATCATGATGATTCAACGCTACCTGGGCTTGTTGCTGGACAATCGGTTTCGCATGGATCGCCACGCCTAATGCCGCGCTTTTCAGCATAATTAAATCATTAGCACCATCACCTATCGCCACCGTTTGTTGCGGCGCTATCTGATACTGTGTTGCTAGCGCTTGTAGTGTATCTGCTTTTACTTGGGCATCGACTATATCGCCAATGACCTTACCGGTTAAGAGTCCATCGACTATCTCTAACTCATTGGCATAAACGGCATCAAAGCCTAAATCGGCTTGCAAGCGTTCGGCAAAGTAAGTAAAACCACCAGAAGCGATAGCGACTTTCCAATTAGCTCGATGTAACGTCGCAATCAATAATTCTAGCCCTGGCATCAATGGCATTGCATCCGCCACTTGGGTCAACACCGCTTCTGGGCAGTTGGTTAATGTCGCAACACGTGAACGTAAGCTTTCTGAAAAATCTAACTCGCCATTCATTGCCTTTGCTGTCACAGCTGCAACTTGCTCACCAACGCCGGCTAGTTTGGCTATTTCATCAATACATTCAATTTGAATAGTCGTTGAATCCATATCCATCAACACGACACCCGGCTGACTTAAGCTTGGTAGTGTTTGGCTAAACGCATAATCCACATGGTAATCATTGCTCCAACTCGATAACCTCGCGTTAAACTGCTGGCGTAATTCAGCTGAGAGTTCGGTGAATAGTTCAGTAAATCCTAACACCACGATATTACCCTGCGTGGCATTGCTGTTTATTAATGGATCCGTTGTTCGCGGGTCGGTTACCAATGGCTCCATGGCGAGCGGATAAGTCGCTGGTGGATAAATGATAATATCAGCAGACGGTTGCAGTGTGCTTAAAGCGGACAATAAAGTGAGTAAGGCGTCACTGGCTACAGTAGGGCCGATTAACGTGAGATAATAGCTATTATTGTCACTGCCGCTACTACTACCGCAATTAGGCTTGTTCATAACTTGCTGCTGTTGTGCAGAAATATTAAATTTACCTTGGCAATATGTGACTTGTTTTATATTCGTGCTATTTTGCGTGCTTTGTTGAAAGTGCTGCAAGCTTAACAATTGTCGCCATGCTATTGGCGGGGTATTACGAAATAAAGTCTCAGCGAGTTGCGTCATTTTGCTACTAATCCTTGTAAACGATAGGTTACTACTAGTAAAGATAACGCATTCGACTTAAAATTGCGATTCGTAATTACGCTATGCAGAAAGGATCTTGCTGTGGTTAAAATGAAGAATAATGACAAGCCCGTAGACCGCGCGCTTGTGCCACATGAACCGCATTTAGCGACTCAGCAGGCGGGCAAAGATAGCCAGAACAGTAAAGACAGTTGGTCTAAGCGTCGAAATAGATTTCTGAAAGGGCAAACTTCATTACTTATCGCATTAAGTTTGAGTACATTTTTCATTTTCATTGCCATCTCGTTATATAACAATGTCACGGCGTCGCGTTATCAGCAGGTGGATATGTTGGTGCATTCATTATTGGATTATCCGACTAAAATGGCGGCTAACCTGATTGTCGCACGTAGCTCAAAGGATCGTGAGCTCCGTATTAGCAGTAAAAAACAACTACAACAGCTGGTGGATGAAGTAAGCGAAAATCAGTATGTGACTAGCCTGCATATTTTTTCCGAAAATGGTAAGTTATTAAGTTCTTCACAAGAAGATTATATCGCCGCGTTAGTGGCGCAAAAAGAGTATGTGGCACCAACGGGTGTGCGGGTATATTTGAAACCGATATTAGCAGACGATTCATTAGGAAATAAGAAACCAGTGGGTTTTTTACAGCTGCATTTTGGTTATCAAGACATGCTGAAAACCTTCACTATTTTCCAGTTTGATGCCACTAAGTCTATTTTAATTTTGTTTCTGTTGTTATTGCTGTTTGGTGTCATTATCGGTGTGACGATCAACCGCGTACATCATAAGTTTCGTTCAAAAGGGTAATCTGATGTCTAAACATATACATATACATATTCTGGGTATTTGTGGCACCTTCATGGGTGGCATTGCGGTTCTGGCTAAACAGCTAGGGTATAAAGTCACGGGTTCGGATGCCAATGTGTATCCGCCAATGAGCACTCAGTTAGAAGAACAAGGTATCGAACTGATTGAAGGGTATGATCCTAGCCAACTGGATCCCGCGCCAGACATGGTCATTGTCGGTAATGCTATGTCACGAGGCAATCCTTGTGTTGAGTACCTGTTAAATCGTAAGTTACCCTATACCTCTGGTCCACAGTGGTTATCTGAACATTTATTGCAACACCGCTATGTGATTGCCGCTTCTGGTACGCATGGTAAAACCACCACGGCTGCGATGGTGGCTTGGATCTTAGAATATGCCGGATTAGAGCCGGGTTTCTTAATTGGTGGTGTACCACAGAATTTCACTGAATCAGCCCGTTTGGGTGGCGGTTATTTCTTTGTCATCGAAGCCGATGAATACGATACCGCCTTTTTTGATAAGCGTTCTAAGTTTGTGCATTATCAGCCCAATACCCTGATCATGAATAACTTGGAATATGATCATGCCGATATTTTCCCAGACTTAGCGGCTATTCAACGTCAATTTCATCATGTAGTAAGAACAGTACCGGGTAATGGTCTGATCTTAATGCCTGATAACGTACCTGCATTAGATGAAGTCAAAGCCCAAGGTTGTTGGACCCCTGTGCAGTGCTTGGGTGATGAGCATAATAGCCATTGGCAAGCGAAGACGTTACGTGCAGATGCGAGTGAATTTGAAGTTTACTGCAAAGGCGAGTTAGCTGGAGTGGTGAAGTGGAATTTAATTGGTGAGCATAATTTACAAAATGGCATGATGGCGATCGCGGCGGCGCATTATGCCGGCGTTGAATTAAGCCAAGCGATTACCGGACTCGGTGAGTTTAAAACCCCGAAACGCCGTATGGAAGTCAAAGGTGAGGTTCAAGGTATTCGTGTATACGATGACTTTGCCCATCATCCTACAGCTATTACGACGACATTAGCTGGCTTACGTGCTGCTGTGGGTGATGAACGTATTATTGCAGTATTGGAACCACGTTCTAACACTATGCGTATGGGCACGCATCAGCAAGCGTTAGCGCAATCGTTAGCTGTGGCTGATGATGTATTGTTATACCAACCTGAAGGCTTAGACTGGAATCTACAACCGATCGCTGACGAGTTGTGTGCATCGGATGAATCAGGGGCGGACAATAATAACAAAGCGGCTATCCATCAGCACATCGATGGTTTGATTAATGAGATCAGCAAACGCGCACATGCACAGTCAGGTCCATGCCATGTACTGATTATGAGTAATGGTGGTTTTGCTGGTATTCATGATAAGTTGCTCGCTAAGCTATAGCTTACAAAAGAATTTATAAGAATAGCGTTCAAATAATAATTAATATGAATAAGGGTTATAGATACGATGCAAACTAACGCGGTGACTAGCACTAAAGCAGAATTCAGTAAGCGTATTACCTTAGGTATTAGCGGGGCATCAGGCTCACAATACGCAGTACGTTTATTAGAGTTATTATTAGCGGCCAATGTACAAGTGCATTTGTTGATGTCGGATGCTGCCAAGGTAGTCATGGCTACCGAAACTGATGAACAATGGCCTGCGGACAATAAATCACTGCAGCTATTTTTAACCGATAAATACCAAGCCAAAGCAGGGCAGTTATTAGTACCAAGTAGTAAAGATTGGTTCTCACCCGTGGCATCGGGTTCTGGCGCACCAAAACAAATGGTGGTCTGTCCGTGTAGTATGGGGACTGTCGCGGCCGTCGCCCAAGGCATATCGACTAACTTGTTACAACGCGCTGCTGATGTTGTATTAAAAGAACGCGGACAGTTAGTCTTGATCCCACGTGAGACACCACTGTCGCCGATCCACTTAGAAAACATGCTGAAGTTATCGCGCTTAGGGGTAACCATCATGCCTGCTGCACCGGGGTTCTACCGTAAGCCTAAAACACTGGATGATCTTATTGATTTGATGGTTGCACGTATTTTGGATCATTTAGATGTGGACCAGGATATTTATGCGGGGTGGGGGCGTTAAAGGATAAATACGACCCCCTCCCAACCTCCCCCTACTTTTTATTAGTGAAGTAAGGGGAGGAGCAAGGACAAGATAAAGGCTTCGTTGCCTATTTGGCTTGGCGCTATTTTAGTTCCCTCCCTTTTTTTAAGGGGAGGGTTAGGGTGGAGTCGTTCTTTGGCCGGGAGGGGGGCTTCTCTTAAGCTTTCGCCAATGCCGACGTCACGTACTTCTCTAAAAACGCAATAATATCTTCTCTACTCATCGGCTTTGGTTGATTAACCAGCTGCAAGATCATATAGCCTTGATTTGACAAACTGCGGGCAAACTCCGTGGTGGTTAAATAAGTGTTTATTTCACCAGATGCGATCGCGGGTGCTATTTTGTTACTGATAATCGCAATATTACTATCGAGTAAGGCCAAGTAACGTGGCCAGGTATCCTCACGAATCGATGAACTCCACTCCAGCCAGATATAGGTAAATTGTGGATTGTTGATTGCAGCATCGACAAAATCGGCTAAATAATCATGAATGGCTTGATGGGCACTTTTACTTGAATGGGAACTGTTGTTTTCTTGCCCGGTTATATCAATAAAGTTCTTTCGCACCATGTCACTGAAAAAATCTTCAATTTGTATTAATACATGATCAACCAGTTGTTCTCTGCTACTGAAGTAGTTAAATACCGTGGCAACTGAGACCTGCGCTAATGCTGCTATTTCGGCATGACCTGCACGACCCAGGCCGCGTTTGGAGAATACTTCAATGGCACACAGCATCAATTGTTGCCGACGTGCTTCGGGGGATAGACGGGTACGCCGTCTGATTACTGCAGGCATTTCCATATGTTGCATCCAGGTGAGAGTATATAAATGTTAAATTATTGTTAAGGTTATCACTAGGGTTACACTCAGTTCAACTGTAATGCGAAACTAATCGTATTTTTACAGCCATGTTGGTGATGGTTTTATAACTAAAATAAGGTCGTTTTTATGAAACTGTTTAGATTATTGCCGCAGGACTGTTAAACTATGCGCAGCTATATTTGAGATACCATTCTTGAATTATAAGATAACCCTATTTTTGATTTCAATTACTGCCTGCAGTACTGAAATCGTTTGGAGAATTAACATGAAACACACTGTTGAAGTGATGATCACTGAAGCTGATATTCAAGCAAAAGTAAAAGAGTTAGCGGCACAAATTGAAACACATTATAAAGATACCGAGACGCTAATCATTGTTTGCTTATTACGTGGTTCGGTTATTTATATGTCGGATCTGTGTCGCCACATTAACTTGCCGGTTGAATTAGATTTCATGACCGCATCAAGCTACGGTAATTCAATGGAAAGTAACCGTGATGTACGTATCTTAAAAGATTTAGATAGCGACATTAAAGGTAAAGACGTACTTATCGTTGAAGACATCATTGATACGGGGTTCACGTTAAGCAAGATTAAAACGATGTTAGAACTGCGTGATCCTAAATCAATCACTATTACAACGTTACTAGATAAGCCTTCTCGTCGTGAAGTGGCTGTACCGGTTGATTGGGTTGGTTTTGAGATCCCTGATGAATTCGTGGTTGGTTATGGTATCGATTACGGTCAAAAATACCGTAACTTACCTTACGTAGGTAAAGTGGTACCGCTAGAAGGTTAAGTTTCACTTAATCATCCAGAGTCGTTTAAAGACGTTCAGCTCGCCGTTAATACATCTATGTAGGCTTGGGCTGGCATCCCTGCCAGCAACAGCTGATCTTACTTTAAGCGACTCTTTTTATTATCCCCCTTTTAGCTACAACAGACTCTAGCCTTTCATAGCTTGTTTAATGAAGAGTCACTACTTCCCTCTCGCATTTCTACGTTATTCCAGTATAATTCAGCTCCCATTCTTGATTAGGTTTGTTCATCACATGACATTAGCACTTGAAATAACAGGGCTCCAGAAGACCTATTCTGGCGGAGTTCAAGCGGTTAAAGATATAAATCTTACCGTAGCCAAAGGTGACTTCTATGCGCTATTAGGGCCTAACGGTGCGGGTAAGTCGACCACGATCGGCGTGATGAGCTCACTGGTAAATAAAACCGCCGGGCAAGTTAAGATCTTCGGTTACGATATTGATACAGACCTTGAAGCGGCAAAGAGCCATATTGGTTTAGTACCACAAGAATTTAATTTTAATCCGTTTGAGAAAATTGAAAACATTATCGTCAATCAAGCGGGTTATTACGGCGTACCACGTAAAGAAGCGTTAGTGCGTTGTGAAGCGTTATTAAAACAACTGGAATTATGGGATAAACGCCATGAAGCGGCGCGTAATTTATCGGGTGGTATGAAGCGTCGATTAATGATCGCGCGCGCATTAGTACATAATCCTCAACTACTTATTTTAGATGAACCGACCGCGGGTGTTGATATTGAGTTACGCCGTACTATGTGGGAATTCTTGCAACGTAAGAATGAGCAGGGCATTACCATTATCCTGACGACCCATTATTTAGAAGAAGCGGAAATGCTGTGCCGTAATATTGGTATTATTGATAAAGGTCTGTTGATTGAGAATACCTCAATGAAGACGCTGTTATCGAAGCTCAATAGTGAATCCTACCTACTGGATGTGAACAGCCAATTAATTAAACCTGAATTAGACGGTTACAGCTGCCGATTATTGGATGACCATACTTTAGAAGTTGATGTGGCTAAGGGTCGAGGTTTGAATTCGTTGTTTGCGCAATTAGCGGCGATGAATATTCAAGTACAAGGTATCCGTAATAAAGAGAATCGTTTAGAAGCGTTGTTTATGGATATAGTGGAGCAGGGGCGGGGAAAACAAGCGTAATACTTGTTTGTTCCACGAATTGATTAAAGACGAGAGCTCGCCGTAAACCCATCCATGGGGGCTTGCGTTGGCATCCCTGCCAACAACAGCTCTCTTTCTTTAATGAATTCGTTATTTGTGGAGATAGTGCTAGGCTGTCTGCATCGTATTAAGAGTTAGTTTTCACCGATATTTGAGTAGGTTAGTTAAAATGAAACAAAATTATTTAATCGCGTTTAACAGTATTTTAAATAAAGAAATCACCCGTTTTACCCGTATTTGGGTGCAAACATTAGTACCGCCTGCGATCACTATGTCGTTGTACTTTGTAATATTCGGTAACCTGATTGGTTCTCGTGTCGGTCAGATGGATGGCTTTAGTTATATGGCATTTATCGTGCCTGGTTTGATCATGATGTCGGTGATCACCAATTCGTATTCTAATGTCGCGTCGTCGTTTTACAGCGCTAAGTTTCAGGGTAATATTGAAGAGCTATTAGTATCACCTGTACCTACGTATATCATTATTGCGGGTTATGTCGGCGGTGGTGTGGCTCGTGGCGTGCTGGTGGGCTTTATTGTTACCTGCGTATCGCTGTTCTTTGTGCCATTACAGATCCACAGTGTATTGGTGATCGTCACTACGTTATTGCTGACTTCTATTTTATTCGCGTTAGCGGGTTTATTAAATGCCATCTTTGCGAAAAGCTTTGATGATATTTCAATTATCCCGACGTTTATATTAACGCCATTAACCTATCTCGGGGGGGTATTTTATTCAACATCATTACTCCCGCCAGTATGGGAAACTATTTCACACGCCAATCCAATCATTTATATGGTCAGTGCATTCCGTAATGGTTTCTTAGGTATTGAAAATATTCCATTATTCTACTCATTTGCTGTCATCATTGGTTTCATTGCCGTGTTATATACACTGGTATATCGCTTGATCAGTAAAGGTGTAGGTTTAAGAAGTTAAGAATAAACAAGACCCCCTCCCAACCTCCCCCTAAAGATAAGGGGAGGAGCTGTCTTATTCCCCCCTTTACTTTAAGGGGGGGCTAGGGGGGGTCATCACTAAATTATTTAAAACTGGTAAAAAACATGAACACAGAACAAGATGACGCTATGGGTAACTCTCGCGAGATCACCACCAACCAAGCTGGCTTGAACGAGCACCTCGACGAAGTGGTATTAAAGCATCTCGCCCACAAATTCCGTAAACCATACCGTAAACATACGGTTGAAGCGTTTGAGCAGATGCAAGCGATTGTCGCTGAGGATCCGCGTCCTATTATCTTTGATTCTTGCTGTGGTGTCGGTGAGAGTACGGCTAAGATCGCGCAGCTTCACCCAGACTGTTTAGTGTTTGGTATGGATAAGTCGGCAGACCGCTTAGACCGTAACGATCAACATCGTCATGCTCATCAAGTGGACGGGCAGGTTTATCACTTATTCCAAGTTGATTTAAACGATCTGTGGCGTTTAGCGGTTGATGCGGGTTGGCAGTTACACAAGCATTATATTTTGTATCCAAATCCTTGGCCAAAAGCCAAACACCTGCAACGTCGTTGGCATGGTGCTGCAGTATTTCCGTCTATTATTGCCTTGGGTGGAGAGTTGGAGTTACGTAGTAACTGGCCACTCTATTTACAAGAGTTTCAGCGTGCGTTGGAATTGGCTAAAGTGGATAGTGTATTGCAGACTTATGCCGCTGAAGAAGCGACAACACCGTTCGAGCGTAAATATTGGGCAAGTGGTCAAACCTCATGGCAATTGGTCGCTAATTTGTAATTAATTAGCCCCATCTTACATTTGCTTACAGTTTTAAAAAGCGCAGTTTGGTATTTTAATTTATACACTGCGCTTTTTTTATGCTTGGGGATAACTAGGGGATAGTTAGTCATATTAAGCATGTTTTTTAAGTGGTTGTGTTTAATGCTTAGTCATGGTTATTGGTTTAATTTCATTGGTTGGTGAGATGTTAGGTATTAATACCAATACTATTAAATTAAATTAAATTAAATTAAATTATATTATATTACTAACAATTGGTTATCCATTATGGAGTAGCTTAAATGCTTGATTAAGGTAAGGGATTATGCGAATATGGCCCCATTTTTGAGTGTTAATAGAAAATTAATAAGATAATAAATCACTGTTTATAATACTTTACAGAATTGTTAGCGGTGATTTATTATGCTTTATAATTTAATTAGTTATCGGTCTTGGGGTACTGCAACCCTAGGGCGGTAGCGTGTTTGTTGTGTCTGTAAATTATTTATTTTTGGTTAAATATTTACGTTTATATTCAGATGCACGTGCAAATATCACCACAGAGACTAGCGTGAAAGCGATGCCGTTTGCATAAATGAGTTCTTCGTTTTCGATTAACTGATAAAGGCTAACTAGTATCACCAAGATAACAACCATCAGATTGAGATTGTGTAGCCTAGGATGATCGTTAGTAAAAATGGCATAACGTCTGAACATGATAATGTTTTACTCTGTCGTTATATATACGAAAATATGTATGTAGTTAACCTAACCTAACATATCTACATCGTACAGAATAAATTAAAATTAGAAATTAACGCCTAAATATGTGACCGGTATCTTGTTGCCTTGTTCATTTTAGTTATTTCCCCATCATCGGGGTATAATCCCGCCACTTTAAAAGATGTAACTCTGGAACCTATGAATCATTATAAAAAATTATTGGTGGCTGCGGCCTTACCTATAATACTCGCGGGTTGTACTGTACCTGGCTCATACTTAAATGTAGATGATAAAACTACAAGTGCCAATGATGATCGTGACGGTAATCGTTCAGAAAATGTTGATATTTTAGATCGCGTTAATTTATATCCATTAACAGCAGACAAAATGGCGACCTATAAAGCGCCGCGCCAAAGTGCCCAGATTAACCCCGCGTTAGATGCCAAGTTAGCGGCGTATGAATACCGCGTTGGTGCTGGTGATATTTTAAATGTCACTATTTGGGACCATCCAGAACTAACTATTCCAGCCGGTTCTTACCGTAGTGCCAGTGAATCAGGTAACTGGGTACACGCAGACGGTACTATTTTCTATCCTTATATCGGCTTTGTTCAAGTTGCAGATAAAACGGTAGTTGAAATTCGCGCCATGTTAACTAAAAAACTAGCCAAGTTTATCGAAACACCACAAGTAGACGTGAATGTGGCGGCATTCCGCTCTAAAAAAACTTACATCACAGGTGAAGTGGATAAACCTGGTCAGCAGTTTATTACCAACGTGCCGTTAACACTGCTAGATGCGATTAACGATGCTGGTGGTTTAGCGGAAGAAGCTGATTGGCGTAATGTCACTCTCACACGTCAAGGTTCTGAACAAGCGTTGTCGCTACATGCATTAATGCAACGTGGTGATTTAACGCAAAACCGGTTATTAATGCCGGGTGATATTGTTCATGTACCACGTAATGATGGTCAAAAAGTATTTGTCATGGGTGAAGTTAACGAGCCTAAGTTATTAAAAATTGATCGTGCAGGTATGAGCCTAACGGAAGCATTAAGCAGTGTTGGCGGTATTAACCAGTTAGCAGCCGATGCGACCGGTATCTTCGTTGTACGTGCTAACCGCGCTGTTGATATAGACAATGCTGAATCGACGACTGAGTCAAAAGAATCTAACAATACTATTGCTGACATTTATCAACTCGATATCAGTAATGCTGCAGCCTTGGTAATTGGTACAGAATTTGAATTACAACCTTACGATATCGTTTACGTAACAGCGGCGCCAATTACCCGTTGGAATCGTGTTATCGGTCAAATATTACCAACAATTTCAGGCTTTAACGAGCTAACTGAAGGCGTTAACCGTGTTCGTGCTTGGTAATTAATCGCGTTGGCATTAAAGAATGAATTGAAGGCTATGAATTAAAAGGGTTTGCTATGTTTAATAATATTTTAGTGGTATGCGTGGGTAATATTTGTCGCTCACCCTCGGGCGAGTATTTACTTAAGTCGTTATTACCGAATAAAAATATCGAATCAGCGGGCGTTGGTGCATTAGTCGGTAAACCTGCAGATAAACAAGCTTGTCAGGTCGCAGAAGAACACGGCATTAGCTTAGCGGGTCATCAAGGTCGTCAGTTAACGTCTGCCTTGTGTCGAGAATTTGATTTGATCTTAGTTATGGAACAAGGTCATATCAACGCGGTGACTAATATTGCCCCTGAAGCCCGTGGTAAAACCATGCTGTTTAGTCATTGGTTACAAAAACAAGATATACCTGATCCGTATCGCCAAAGTAAAGAAGCGTTCGACCATGCTTATAAACTCATTGAAGCTTCAGCTAAGGCTTGGGCGCTGAAGTTAAGTTAAAAGCAGCAACAGCTAAGAGCAATTAAGTTGATAGAGCTAAGCTAAAAGCAGTTTGGTAAATAGACAAAAGCTAAATTTAAATATTGGAATTAGATAATAATTATGAGCAGTAATACTCTTAATCAAACGAACAAACCGCAGCAGTCACAGCAATCAAACAGTGACGGAGATGAAATCGATCTCGGTAAACTATTCGGTATCTTACTCGATGCGCGTTGGAGCATTATCGCTGTTACGTTTATCTTTGCGATATTTGGTGTCAGCTATGCGTTATTAGCAACACCTGTTTACAAAGCGGATGCGTTGATCCAAGTTGAACAAAAAAGCAGTGGCATGTCGGCATTGGTTGGTGACATGGGCGACATGTTTTCAAGTGAATCGTCTGCAACGACTGAAGTTGAGATCATAAAATCACGTATGGTCTTAAGTAAAACGGTTGAAAAGCTAAATTTAACCACACTTGCTGTGCCTAAATACTTACCAGTTATTGGTAAAGGTTTCGCACGCATGAGCGGTCAACAAAATGACATTGCTATTAGTCGTTTTGACATTCCAAGTTACGCTTCTGCTTATACTCAATCGGCATTTAACTTAATTATTGATGATGCCAGTAAAGGTGCTTATTCGTTATATGATGCAGATGAACGTAAAGTATTATCCGGTGTAGTAGGTGAGTTAGCGCAGAACAATGATTACCGTTTATTTGTACAAGCGTTAGTGGGTAACAATGCAGATGAATTCGCCGTTGTTAAACGATCTTCATTCGATGCTATCCAGTGGTTACAACAAAATTTATCGGTAAGTGAACGTGGTAAGCAAACTGGTATTTTAGAATTGTCATTCAGTGGCGAAGATAAAGTCTTAATCCAAGCTATTTTGAATGACGTAAGCCAAAACTACTTCTTACAAAATGTAGAACGTAACTCTGCAGAAGCAGAAAAAAGCTTAGAATTTTTACAAGGTCATCTACCGAATATTAAAATTGAATTGACGGCTGCTGAAGATCGGTTGAATCGTTTCCGTCAAGACAATGACTCTATCGATTTGGGTTTAGAAGCGCAATCTACTTTGAAAGTAATGGTCGCATTAGAAGCCCAGTTAAATCAATTAACCTTTAAAGAAAGTGATATTAGCCAAAAATTCACCAAAGACCATCCCGCTTACAAATCGTTATTAGATAAACGTCAGGTATTATTTGGTGAGAAAGAACGTTTAAACAAACAAGTGCAAAAACTACCGAAAACCCAACGTGCGGTACTGCGTATGACTCGTGATGTTGAAGTGAATCAACAGATTTATATTCAATTGCTTAACAAGGTGCAAGAACTCAGTATTTTGAAAGCCGGAACGGTTGGTAATGTACGTATTTTAGATACAGCACAAGCCTATAGCAACGCGGTTAAACCGAAGAAATCACTGATTGTGATATTGGCTACATTATTAGGTTGCATGCTTTCGGTTGCAGTTGTGCTAGTACGTGCGGCATTACATAAGGGCGTTGAGAATCCGGATGAAATTGAAGCATTAGGTTTACCGGTTTATGCCAGCATCCCCATGTCTGATTGGCAGGCAAAGATGGACAGCAAGGTTAAACAAAATAAGCGTAAGAAAAAGCTCGAGTTACATGAAACATTATTAGCAGAATCAAACCCTGCGGATCTAGCAATTGAAGCATTACGTGGTCTACGTACCAGCATGCATTTTGCCATGATGGAAGCGAAGAACAACGTAGTGATGATCTCTGGTCCAGCCCCTGGTATTGGTAAATCGTTTGTATCTGTTAACTTTGCCGCTGTTATTGCTAAGACTGGACAAAAAGTGTTGATTGTCGATGGTGATATGCGTAAAGGTTATTTACAACGTCATTTCAATCTTGATTGGGATCACGGTTTGTCAGAAATGCTCTCTGGTAAGTTAGAAACTAAAGACGTAATTAAAATATCTGGTATTGAAAACCTGGATGTAATTACCCGCGGTCAAATCCCACCAAACCCTTCTGAATTATTAATGCACCCACGCTTTAGCGATTTTGTTGAATGGGCATCAAGCCAATATGATTTAGTAATCATCGATACGCCACCGGTACTTGCGGTAACAGATCCAAGTATTGTCGGTGCTCTGGCGGGAACTACTTTGATGGTTGGTCGCTTTGGTCAAAATACAGTGAAAGAAATTGAAGTCGCACGTCATCGCTTTGAAATGGCCGGGATTGAAGTTAAAGGCTTTATTCTGAATGCTGTCGAGAAGAAGGCTAGTGCGTCTTATGGGTATGGTTATTATAACTATAGCTATGAGAGTGATAAGTCTTAGGTTATTTCCGGGACCTATTGGGGCCTGTTACTAAACACCCGTAATAGCTAGGCTGCACAACGGATTGCCCGACATGGAATGTCTCAAAATAGATAAAGTATGTCTCAGTGGTGTAAACATCGCTGAGATATAAAAATGAACAATATCAGTTAACCTTCATTTATATTCTCGCTTTCGTGAGTTAATTTTAGAATTCAATACAAGAGAAAACTATGAGAATCCTCGTTACTGGCGGTGCTGGTTTTATCGGCTCTGCTGTTATTCGTCATGTCATCAATAATACTAATGATAGCATCATCAATGTAGATAAATTAACTTACGCCGGTAATTTAGAATCACTAGCTGAAATTGAAAATAACGAACGCTACGCGTTTGAACAAGTCGATATTTGCAACCGAGCAGAACTTGATCGAGTGTTCTCAGAGTGTCAACCTGATGCAGTTATGCACTTGGCTGCAGAGTCGCATGTAGACCGTTCAATTGATGGTCCCGCTGCATTTATTGAAACCAACATTGTTGGCACGTATACGTTACTCGAAGCGACCCGTTTTTACTGGAATCAACTTGAGGCAAAGCGTAAAGAGGCATTTCGCTTCCACCATATTTCTACAGATGAAGTATATGGTGATTTAGAAGGAACTGATTACTTATTTACCGAAACAACGTCATATGAGCCCAGTAGCCCTTATTCAGCATCAAAGGCATCAAGTGATCATTTAGTTCGCGCTTGGCAGCGAACATACGGTCTACCAACGTTGGTAACTAATTGTTCTAATAACTACGGTCCTTATCATTTCCCAGAAAAACTGATCCCATTAGTTATTTTAAATGCGGTTGAGGGAAAACCGTTACCTGTTTATGGTAACGGAATGCAAATTCGTGATTGGTTATATGTAGAAGACCACGCACGTGCGTTATATAAAGTAGTGACTGAAGGTGAGGTCGGTGAAACCTATAATATTGGTGGTCATAACGAGAAAGCAAACATTGAAGTTGTGAAAACCATTTGCACTTTACTTGAAGAGTTAGTTCCAAATAAGCCTGATGGTGTTTCTAATTATCAAGATTTGATTACCTACGTAACAGATCGACCTGGACATGATGTTCGTTACGCAATCGACGCGTCAAAGATTGAGCGTGAACTTGACTGGACACCAAAGGAAACTTTCGAATCAGGTATTCGAAGTACTGTTGAATGGTATTTAAATAATAAAACATGGTGGTCTCGTGTATTAAATGGTTCGTATAGTCTTGAACGTCTAGGCACATCAGAAAGTAATGAGGGGAAATAAGATGAAAGGAATTATTCTTGCGGGCGGTTCTGGTTCACGTCTTTATCCGTTAACACGTGTGTATCAAAGCAGTTACTCCCTATTTATGATAAACCAATGATTTTTACCCATTATCAGTATTAATGTTAGCTGGAATTCGAGATGTGTTAATCATTACAACGCCTGAAGATAATGCGGATTTCAAACGCTTATTAGGTGATGGTAGTGATTTTGGTATTAATATTGAGTATGCAATTCAAGAAAGTCCCGATGGTTTAGCACAAGCATTTTTAATTGGTGAAGAATTCATTGGGGATGATAATGTCTGCTTAGTGCTCGGTGATAATATTTTTTATGGGCAATCGTTTTCTGAAATATTGAAAAATGCAGTATCTCGTGAAATCGGTGCAACTGTTTTTGGATATCAAGTGAAAGATCCAGAGCGTTTCGGGGGTGTAGATTTTGATGATAATATGCGCGCGCTTTCTATTGAAGAAAAGCCAGCGAAACCTAAATCAAATTATGCAGTCACAGGATTATACTTTTACGATAATCGAGTTGTAGACTTTGCTAAAAAAGTAAAACCATCTGAACGTGGTGAGTTAGAAATTACCAGTATTAATCAAATGTACCTTGAAGATGGTTCTCTAAACGTTGAATTACTAGGCCGTGGGTTTGCTTGGTTGGATACAGGAACTCATGAAAGCTTGCATGAAGCATCTTCATTTGTTCAAACCATTGAGCATGTGCAGGGTTTAAAGGTTGCTTGCTTAGAAGAGATTTCATGGCACAATGGCTGGTTAACTAACGATCAAGTGCTTGAAATAGCTAAGCCTATGATGAAAAATGAGTATGGACAATATTTAAAACGTCTAATAGATAGCGCTAATAAAAATTTCTAATAAAGGTAAATAATAAACATGCGAGTATTGATTACAGGTTGCAACGGGCAGGTTGGACATTGTTTAACTAAGCAGTTAAAGAAAAAAGAAGACATGGTCATACTCGCTTTAACTCGAGATGACTTAGATATCTCAGATGCTAATGCAGTCGAAAAAATAGTCTTAAAGTTTAATCCTCATATTATAATTAATGCGGCTGCGTATACTGCCGTTGATAATGCAGAAAAAGAAGCTGATTTGTCTTATCAGATAAATTGTAATGGTCCTCAGTATCTTGCTGAAGCCGCGAACAAGATCGATGCTGCTATGTTACATATTTCGACAGATTATGTGTTTTCTGGAGATAAAGATGGTCAGTACCATCCAGAAGATCTAACCATGCCACAGGGTGTTTACGGAGAAAGTAAACTTGCAGGTGAACTGGCTGTAATAGCAGCCTGTGATAAACATATAATCCTAAGAACGGCTTGGGTATTTGGTGAACATGGTAATAACTTTGTAAAAACAATGCTACGTCTTGGGAAAAGTAGAGATTCATTAAGTATTGTTGGTGACCAATTTGGTGGACCTACCTATGCGGGAGATATTGCCACGGCCTTAATTGAGATCGCAATTCAAATCGAGATCGGTAAGAATATCGAGTATGGTATTTACCACTTTTCTGGATTTCCACATGTCAGTTGGTTTGAATTTGCAGAATCTATTTTTAGTGAAGCAAAAACGCAACAGGTATTGAATAATGTTCCAGTTTTAAATTGCATTCCTACCAGTGATTATCCAACACCGGCTAAACGTCCCGCGAATTCAAAGTTATCCACAGATAAGATTATGGATAATTTTGGTATTACTGCAAGTGACTGGAAAACTGCATTAAATGACGTTAAGTACTACGCGTAATTATAATTTTTGAGAGTAGCTAAAATGAATGTAATTGAAACCAATATTCCTGATGTGAAAATAATTGAGCCAAGTGTATTTGGTGATGAACGAGGTTTTTTTATGGAAACCTGGCAGCAAAAGAAATTTGAAGAATTAGTGACTGGTAAACCTACTCAATTTGTACAAGATAACCATTCAAAATCTTCAAAAGGAATTTTGCGTGGTTTACATTATCAAACAGAAAACACACAAGGTAAGTTAGTGCGTGTTGTATCGGGTGAAGTATTTGATGTAGCTGTTGATGTACGTAAAGATTCACCTACATTTGGTCAATGGGTTGGAGTTTACCTTTCAGCTGTAAATAAAAGGCAACTTTGGATTCCAGAAGGATTTGCGCATGGCTTTTATGTGACAAGTGAAGAAGCTGAGTTTGTATATAAATGTACAGATTATTATAACCCTACCGCAGAAATTACTATTAAATGGGATGATGAGATTTTAAATATAAAATGGCCTGATAATAAAAATGTAATCACTTCACCTCGTGATAGTAAAGGGATAGCTTTTCATGAGGTAAACTTATGAATCCTCAAGTCAGTGTGATAATGCCAGCTTATAATGTCGATAAATTTATTGGTGAAGCTATTGACAGTGTACTTTCACAAACGTTTACAGACTTTGAATTAATTATTATTGATGATTGTTCCACTGATAACACACGAAAAGAAATTATCAAAAAGAAAAATATTGATAATCGAATTCAATTTCATTGTAACTCTGAAAATTTGGGTATTGCGGAAACTCTTAATAAAGCCTTAAAGATGGCATCTGGGAAGTATATCATCAGGATGGATTCTGATGATATTTCACTACCAAATAGATTTGAATTGTTATTAACAAAAATTAATGATTCAGATATTGATATATTAGGTACTTCTACTATTACAATTAATGAAAATGGCGATGAAATTGGTTCATATGAAACAATTGTTGAACATGATGACCTAGTTGCTACCATTGGTCTTAGTTCACCACTACTGCATATTTGGATTTGTAAGAAAGAACTATATGAAAAGGTTGGGAACTATAGATACCCTCCTGTTGAAGATTATGATTTTCTACTTCGATGTATTAAAAAAGGGTATAGACTAGGAAATTTAAACGATAAGCTTTATAAAGTTAGATTAAGAAGTGGAAATACTGTAGATCTTTATGGTTATAAACAGCTAAAAGCATTTGAAGCTTCATATGCTAATTTTCAAACAGGTAAAGAATTACCTAGCCTTAAAGAAGATAGGTTTATCTCGCTAGTACAAGCTTCTTTATATACCAAGTCATATAAAATCATGATGATAGGAAGCTTAAAGTTAAAGAAAGGCTATAAGATTCAGGCTGGAATTCTATTTATTATTTCCTCCCTTTTATCAACATACCAATTTCGCTATCTATATCGTCGTTTAAAACTTTCACTATATAAAAATAAAATAAAATAAAGAGCAATAATTTATGAAAATTGCATTTTTAATCCCCTCAATGCTAAATAGAGGTCCCAATGTATTCACTAAAAACTTAGTAGAAGGTTTAATAAATAATGGGTTAGATATTAAAGTTTATTTCCTTGATGATAAGAGAGAGTTAGAGTTTAATTGTGACACTCACCTCATTAATAGTGTTTCAGATATCGATTTTAGTAAGTATGATATTGTGCATTCTACAATGTTTCGACCTGATGTTATGTTAGCACTCAATAAATGGAAGCTTAAAGATACCAAAATAGTATGTGGAATCCATAATTATATAAAAGAAGATATGGTATATAATTATGGCGGATTTAAAGGTTCATTGATATCCAGTGTTTGGCTATTTTCTTTGAAATTATTTGATGGTATTGTTTTCTCTTCAAATGATATGACTCAATATTATCAATCTAAACTGCTAGTAAATAAATACAAAGTAATTCCTTATGGTGTCCCAAAGGAAAATAGTGTTCTCGGTTTTATTAATTATGAAGTGGAATTGAAAAGTTTGGCTGAAAAATATTTTATAATTGGTGCAGTCGGACTTTTAATAAAAAGGAAAGGTTTTAAGCAAATTATATATGCTTTGAAGGAACTTCCCAATCATGCTTTGGTTTTAATTGGAAGTGGGAGTGAACTTGAAGATTTAAAAAAATTAGCCATAAATGAAGGCGTATCGGATAGAGTTTTATTTTTGGGTTTTCAGCAGAATTCTAAGAAATACTATCAGTATTTTGATTGTTATTGTATGGCCTCATATTCCGAAGGCTTTGGATTAGCAATGTTAGATGCATTATCTCTAAATATTCCTCTTGTATGTTGCAACTTGCCAATTTACAGAGAGTATTTTAAAGAAGAATATATCGTTAGTTTTGAGTTAGATGATATTCCGAGTTTGGTCTCTAGTTTTGAAGACGTTAAATTGCATGAAAATAAATATAAAAAAGGTTCTGAAATAACTTTCTGTAATCATTTTAGCCTTGATGCTATGGCAATATCCCATATAAATTTCTATAAGGTAATATTAAGTGATGAATAAAATTTTCATATCAATTGTATCACATAATCATATTGAAATAATTAAAAAGCTAAATTGTTTAAAGCAACTATCAAACGATAAAAGTATAGAAATTGTAGTTAAAGAAAATACTAGAGATGATAATTATGCGTACTACAAGTCAATATCAGTAAATTACATTAATAATTCAGATCTACTTGGTAAAGGGTTTGGTGAGAACAATAATATCATATTTAATTATTGCATTGACAAATTAAATATGATGAATGATGATATTTTCATTGTTCTAAACCCTGATGTATATATTACAGAGCATTCTTTAAAATCTCTTGTTGATAAAATGATTTTTTTTAATGATAAATTTGTAGCAATAAACCTTTTTAAAGATTTTGAAGAAAAAACATATGATAACTCAATAAGGAAGTTTCCTTCTTTTTACAGTTTTTTTTCATCGTTGGTATTTTCTAAAAATAATACAACTTATAATAAGTTAGATATTAATAATAGGAGTGATGTTGAGTGGGGTGCCGGTTCTTTTTTAGCATTTAGAACTTCACATTACAAATTGTTAAAGGGTTTTAATGAAAAGTACTTTATGTATTGTGAAGATATTGATATCTGTTATAGATCTTATATAGTAGGACATTCACTAGTTTACTATCCTGATGTGAAGGCAATACATCTAGCTAAACATGAAAATAGAAAACTGTGTTCAAAACATTTTTTCTGGCATATAAAAAGTGCAATGAGATTTATCTTCTATAAGGCATTCAATGACTTCAAGAAAAAAATTATTGATTAAGATTCTATCAGGTAATGCTTTTGCTCAAATATTTGTAATATTAACATTGCCAATATTAACAAGGGTATATAGTCCGATAGACTTTGGTCAACTAGGCATGATCAATGGTGTATTATTGATTTTTGGTGTTGTAGGTTGTTTTAGGTATGATCAGTTAATTTTTAACTATGATAATAAAAGTGATTGGAATAAATGCTATTCCGCGGGTCTTTTATCTACAGTAATAAATAGTTTTCTTGCTCTATTTATTTGTATTATAGGTATTGAAAAATACGATCTATATTCAGGATTTTATTTATTTCCTTTAATATTCCTCTCATTCTCACTATGTCAATTGTATAGCTCTATTTTAAGTGTTTACAATAAATATACTCATATAACTTATAGCATAATAATTAAAGTTGTGACAGTATTTTCATGTCAATATACGTTAGGTTATTTATCAACTAATCATGCTCTAATTATAGGTCTTTGCCTTGGGCAACTTACTCAAGTCTGTTATATGGCGGTAATTACATATAGATGGACACGATTTGAACTTAATTTTTCGAATATAAATAGAAAAAATGCTTTATTGAGTTCATTGCAGTCATTTTTCAACTCATTTTCATCACAAATACCGACTTTATTTATACCTATTAAATTTGGCTTTGAAATGATGGGTTACTATAGTATGGCATTGCGCCTAACATACATCCCAATTACTTTTTTTTCAAATGCTTTAAGGCCGTTTGTTTTAGGGGAACTTAACAGAAATAAAGTTGATAGAGCTAGAACAGAAAAAATATTAATGCTAGGCAGCTTAGGTCTCTTAGTTCTTGCTGGTATTGGTTGTGTCTTTATTAATCTTTTCGCAGAAGCATTTTTTACTATTTATGCTGGAGAAGAGTGGCGCATATCTGGTGAAATCGCATCCATTTTATCAATCTGGATTTTTACTGCGTTTTCTAATTTAATTGCAACTTGCTATATGACTGTGTATGCCAAGTTTAAAGAACTTCTTTTCTATGATGGCGTTCTACTTATAGTAAGAGTATTTATTGCAATCTCGTCATATATTTTTAATATAGAATTTTGGTTATTTCTTAAGTATTATGCCTTATCTGGAATGCTTTTTAATTTATTTATAATAATTTATGCTGTATGGTTGGTTAAAAATGAAAATAGTTTATATAGTAACAACTGAAAATGGATTTTTTGCTCAGGGAGTTATGCCTTGGAGTTCAATGAATATTCAAGAAATAAAAAAAAATTTAATGAAATACAATTTTGAAGTCCGGATAGTGACATTTAAATTCCTTGAAGATAATATTAATACACTTCGAAATTCTATTATTATTTATACTAGTTCACAAAGAAATGAACATAAAAATTATATTTCTGACTTAATATCTTTTTTTGATGAAGATAATATATTGATCCCTAATTTAGAATCTCTCAAAGCACATGATAATAAAGGCTATCAAGTTCTGTTTAATTATAAATATGATCTTGGTTTGATTGAAAGTCAATATTACTGTGATGTTTCAGAAGTTAATGCTGATTCTCAAGTTTTTCCATGTGTTTATAAACCAGCAAATGGAGCATCTTCAATTGGTGTTGAAATTGTTAAAAATATAGAGGATATTAAAAAAATAGTTACGAGTAATTGGAAAATAGATAAGGATTTTTTGAAAAAAAATGTAAAAAAATACTTTCTAAAATCTAGATATAACCATAAGTGGGAAGAATACATTTCTTTTGCCCCTTCTCGATTTGTCCTTCAGAAATTTTTACCCGGTATGGATAGTGATTTTAAAGTACTTATTTTTGGAGACAAGTATTACTTACTAAAAAGATACACGCAAAAGAATGATTTCAGAGCTAGTGGTAGTGGGATTCATTCTAGAGATATTTGTTTTGATGATGCTGTAAAAATACTAGATAAAGCTAAAGAAATAAAAAATAAATTTAAATCGCATATATATTCTTTAGATTTATGTATTTATAATGATCAAGTTCATGTTATTGAATTTCAGTTTACACATGTCGGTCCTATTACACTCATTGACTCTGAGTACCATTTCTCTTTCTCTGATAATGAGTGGGTAAAACATTATGCTACAGCTAATTTAGAAACTGAGTTTTCCACTTCATTAATTAGGTACCTAAATGATAGTCTTACATGTAGTTCATAGCTTTTTTGGTTTCAGTGGAGCTTCTAAGCAAGCATATAGCTTAGCTATGGCTATTCGTAGGGAGTACAAAGACAATGATTTAACTCAAAGTTTTTTCACTTTTTCTAATTCTAATCAATTCGTCCATGAAAAGGACAATTTCTTAATTTATAGTTGTCGTACAGGCTTTCGTAGTCGATTTGTTACTTTTTATAGAACTCTATTAAAAGTAAAGCCAGATATTATTCATTTTCATGGTGCAGACTTTTTATTATTATTGCTTGCTAAGAGTTATGGAGCAAAAGTATATTGGAAAAGTACTTTATATAAATCTGATGACTTATTATCATTGGTTTCAATAAAAAATGGCTGGTTAAAGAAGCTTATAATTAAACTAATTGATAAAAATAACACTCTAACATTGCAAATGAGAAAAGTTAATAGCCAATTTTTAAAAGAAAAAAAGTTAGTCACTATACCTAATGGCGTTAATATACCAGAGATACCATTTGCTGATAAAAAAAAGATAGCTTTGATAGTATCAGCAATTATCCCAAGAAAAAGAGTAATAGAGGGAATAAACTTTTTTGTTGATAACTTACAAGATCAAGGTTACAAACTGATAGTTATTGGACCTAACGATTCTTCATTATCGGGGTTTGATAAGAAATACCACCAGATGTTCAAGGCTAAGTTAACAAATGACATCTCATATTTAGGTGAGGTTGATTTTTCTGACGTTGAAATTTATCTTAGGCAGACTCAGTTTCTTATACACTTGTCAGAATCTGAAGGGATGCCAAATATTGTCTTAGAAGCTTTATCTTATGGGTGCTACCCTATCACAAGGGACATGGATTCACTAGCTGAAGAGTTGTTTATTGATGGTATTAGTGGCTTCAATATAGATTCAAATAAAAATTTTTTTATTGATGACTATAAAGGATTTAATATTCAAGGGTATAATGAAGTTAGATTAAATAAAAGCTTTAGTGTAGTTGCACATAAGACTCTTTTGATCTACAAAAACTTAGCAGGTAAATCGTAAATGAAAGTAAGTCATTCTATAAAAATATCTTCGTATTTTTTATTTTTAATTTTACCATTTTATGATGTTTTTGTACCATTTTTTACAAGATTTACAATGAGTCTTTTTTATATTGTAGGGCCTATTAGATATGAGGTCATGTTTACTTTCATATTTTTGTCGATTATCTTAGCCCTTCAAAAAGGAAGGGTAATTAAAAGATTTTATTTTATTTTTCCTCTTATATTTTTATTACTATGTGTATTCTCTCTATTGTTAAGCTCTAATGACATAACTTTAAAGCTAGATGCTGTAAAGTTACAGCTTATTATTTTTATTTATTGCTTTTTTTTGGCTCTAGTTTCTAAAGAAAATGTATTTTTGAACTTGGCTGTACTGAAGCGTATTTTTAATTTTCAGCTTCTTTTAGTGCTTTTTTTTGGTGTTGTTGAGTATTTCAATCAAAGTATATTAACTATTATATATAATATGCCATTGGATGAGATTCAACATATAAGCTATTTCTCTGCGCAGAGACTTATTTCTTTAATTGGAAATCCCATAAATCTAGGGGCATTTGTTGTTGTATCTTTAGCCTTTAAATCAAGTTGGTTTATTGCTAGCGGTGACAACTTGAAAAAATGTATTCTAATATTAGTCTGTACATTTGTTGTTTTTTTTACGCTTAGTAGATTGTCAATTATTGTTTTTTTGTTAATTTTAAGCTTTATTTTTTATAATAAAAACTTAGTTTTATTCTTATGTTTATCTTTCTTTATTATTATTTTTTTGTTTTTTTCGTTGTCTTATGTAGATGTAAATTTAGATTATATGTCTAGAATGTTAAGTATATTTAACGTGTCTACCTATGAAGAGAATACTAGAGTTTTAAATTGGTTTTCTGCCTTTGATAGAATGGATTCTTTATTTTTAATTTTATTTGGGCTAGGTTTTGGTTCATCTAACCCCTCTAAAGAGTATATGGAAAATTTAGGTTCTATTATTGTAGAAAACACCTTTACTTCCATATTTATTGACTTAGGTTTATTTGGTCTTTTAATTTACTTATGTATTTTTTTAAGGTTTTTTTTCCTATCGTTTAGGTTTTATCGCAGTAGTGGCGATCTATCTTTATTGGCTTTTTTGTTAACTTTTTTGTGTTTTTCTATGGGTAATGACTTTCATCGAAATATGCCATTTAGTTTCTATTTTTGGTATTTTTATTTTTACATAGAGGTATCTGATTACCACCGAACCCGCGGACAAATCATGAAGAACCCTATTCGCTAAGTAAGCGTTCACCAGAGGTAGGTTGTATTTAGGTTTTAGCAAAATCGAAGACATCAGGATAAAGTTCTCGTCGTATGACTGCACCCACGATCGTTGAGATCACGCTTAATGCCGACAGCTTTCGCTTCTTGCAGGTTTCTACAACTGTTAATACACGCGAACGAAATTGGTCGCCGCGCTCAGAACTCGTGCCGTAACTAATTTTACGTAAAATAACGCTACCTCGAATACACCGCTCAGCTTCATTATTTGTGAGTGGTATGCCTGGTGATGATAAAAACACCCATAAACTAGGCTCATGTTTTAAGATGAATTTACATCGACCAACGTAACGTTTACAAGGTGTTCTCATTCCTTTTTGTAATAACAAATTGAAACTTTGCCGTAATCTACGCATTAGTTTTTGATATTGATGGGCAGCTAACTGATTATCTTCATATCGATGCTGAGTTCTAAAAACACTTTGGCAAGTTAACACTAATTTCTGACCAATGTGAGCCGTCAGCCCTTTACCACTGTAGTCTGCCATTTTTTGAAGATTACGCACAATGTGCGCCCAACAAAATTGATGCTTCTGATTATCGATCCAATTATAACTAGCACACTGGTCTGTTATCATAATACCTTTAAATTTTTGGCCTAATATATATTGAGCACATTATTGTCGGCGTGAACTCATTATTTTTTGGAATACAACATCATCACCTGATGCAAGCCAGAGCCACTGCGTTTGTTCTAATGTATTTCGGTGATGTGATGTTTCATCAACATGCACAATCGGCGATTATTTGATGGCGCCATGTAATGCTTGATGCAGTGGTGTGAGCATATTACTGACTCGGCCTTGCTCCTCAGATATTGCAGCGGTTAAAAATGTAGTACAAAATTGAGATTTCAACAAGCTTTGAACTTTTCGGATACTAAGGTGATATTGGCCAGTCAATACGCTGATGTAACTGAGTAAATTAGGTCCCATTTGACTCGCAGATGCGGTGACAGGGAGTTTTCCTTTACTCACGGAGCCACAACCAGTGCATTTTCCATGATAAATTTGATAGTCAGTAATATCGAGAGCTTGTCTTGGTAACTCGAACACTTGATGTCTATAACTCGGTTTTTCGTAAGATTCAACGGTACAAGCACAGCTTTTACACTGAGTTTCAGGTGTGCAAGATACAACAATATCAGACGCTTTAAGCTCTGTTATTGGTCGCTTATGCCTCGTGTGGTTTGGCTGAGCGCCAATCTTATTTCCACTACGAGGCGCTTGAGCCTTTTTCGCTCGGCCTTTGCCGGGGGAGTGTCCGATGACGGTGATAACGATGAGTTCCGTGAGGATGTCGCCAACCTGTCTTCATATTCTCTTAGCTGTTGCCATAATTCCTGAATTAATTTATTAGCCTCGTTAAGGTTAACGACTTCAGGCGGCTCTGTTTGATATGTTTTATTTTTCATATCTGAATTATCAGTGATAAAAACAATCATGCAAATGCTAAACACGGATCAAGAGATGATCGTCTCATTTTATTTTTCAAGTGGGGTCTGGTGAACGCTTACGTTGGATACAGCATTTAGATAAGATAATTCACGAATAAGAATAGATGAACGAGCAGAAAGTTTTGCAAGGATCAGGCAAATGAGTTTAAACCTGCTAAAAAATGAAAAAAGTTTTAAAGCGAGCGTGAAAAGAAAAAGAATGAAGTGTGCGATGAATGAAAGCTATCTTTTAGTTGTTCTCGCAAGCCTTAGTACATAGGGTTCTTCATGATTTTTCCGTGAGTGGAAAGTTGATACTGGTTATCACTATAGATCGTTATCGGAAACGGCGATGTATCGATATAAAACGCTCACAAGCGGAACGCTATCACAATGCTCAAGTCGGTGAAGTCTATGCCAATGTTAAAGCGATCAATAAAGTCATTAGACTAGGTATGCCTGAAAGAAACACAAGTATTTAGAATTTTATAACAAAGGGGATGATCAAACCTCTAACTGACTTGATCAATAACGTTGTTATTAATAATTTTTAATATCATTTAGAATCGCTTATAAAAATATCAGGTAAAATATAAATGAAAATAGCAATCGCCGGAACTGGCTATGTGGGTCTATCAAATGCAATGCTTCTTGCGCAACATAATGAAGTAATTGCGTTTGATATCATCGAAGAAAAAATAAATCAATTAAACAAATGTATCTCACCAATTTCAGATACTGAGATTGAAGATTTTTTACAAAATAAAGAATTAAATTTTATAGCGACACTTGATAAAGTATCGGCATATAAAGATGCTGACTTTGTTATTATCGCAACACCAACAGATTACGATAGTGTTAATAACTACTTTAATACATCATCTGTGGAAGCTGTGATTAAAGATGTTATGGAAATTAACCCTACTGCAGTAATGGTGATTAAGTCGACAGTACCTGTCGGTTATACTAAGCGTATCAAGCAAAAATTATGCTGTAGTAATATTATATTCTCACCGGAGTTTTTACGTGAAGGTAAGGCGCTATACGATAACTTACATCCTTCACGTATTATTGTTGGTGAAAAATCGGAGCGAGCAAAAGTATTCGCTAATTTATTAGCACAAGGTGCGATTAAAGAAAACATTGATATTTTATTTACAGATTCAACAGAAGCAGAAGCGGTTAAGTTATTCTCAAATACTTACCTTGCTATGCGTGTATCTTATTTTAATGAATTGGATACATATGCTGAAACGCATGGTTTAGATTCTCGTCAAATCATCGAAGGTGTAGGACTAGACCCGCGTATTGGCAGTCATTACAATAACCCTTCATTTGGTTATGGTGGCTATTGCTTACCAAAAGACACCAAACAATTACGTGCCAACTTCGAAGATGTACCTAACTCGTTAATCAGCTCTATTGTTGATTCGAATACGGTACGTAAAGATCATATTGCATTCTCGATCATCAATAGACAGCCTAAAGTGGTTGGTATCTATCGTTTGATCATGAAAACGGGCTCTGATAACTTCCGTGCATCGTCTATCCAAGGAATCATGAAGCGTATCAAAGCCAAGGGTATTGAAGTCGTTATTTATGAGCCAGTGTTAAAAGAAGAGTCATTCTTTAACTCTCGTGTAATAACTGACTTCGAAGAATTTAAGCAGATGTCAGATGTGATTGTGTCGAACCGTATGGAAGATGCGTTAATATCAGTTGTAGATAAGGTTTATACCCGCGACTTATTTAATTCTGATTAATTACCTTTAACTGGATCTTTAAGTAGTCTACTTTACGTTTCTACAAAGCACTAAAGAAGTCCTTTAGTGTTTTGCAAATTTGTCATTCTTATTTCTACAATAGCGCATCTCTTTTCAATCTTTTAAGGTTATCATCATGAAATATTTAGTTACCGGCGTTGCTGGTTTTATTGGTTCGCAAGTGGCAGTTCGTTTGTGCGCTTTAGGTCATCAAGTCATCGGTATTGATAACCTGAATGATTATTACGATGTTAATTTAAAACTAGCGCGTTTAGATGAAATTAAACCACTAACAACATTTCAATTTATCGAAATGGATTTAGCGGACCGTGATGGTATTGCTGCATTATTTAAAGAACAACAATTTGATAAAGTGATTCACTTAGCAGCACAAGCTGGAGTACGTTACTCTATCGAAAATCCGATGGCATACGCTGACTCTAATCTTATTGGTCATCTAACCATTTTAGAAGGTTGCCGCCATAATAAGGTTAAACACCTTGTCTATGCATCATCAAGCTCTGTTTATGGCTTAAACAGCAAAACACCATTTGAAACCAGTGACAGTGTTGATCACCCTGTGTCTTTATATGCAGCTACGAAAAAATCAAATGAGTTGATGGCACATTCTTATTCTCATTTATACAATATGCCAACCACTGGTTTACGTTTCTTCACTGTGTATGGTCCTGCTGGTCGTCCTGATATGGCCCCCTTTATCTTTACTAAAAAGATATTAGATGGCGAAACTATCGATATTAATAACAACGGTGATATGTGGCGTGACTTCACTTATATTGACGATATTGTTGAAGGTATCATTCGTATTCAAGATGTTATTCCAACTGTCGATGCAGATTGGAAAGTTGAAACTGGTTCACCAGCAACAAGCTCAGCACCATACAGTGTCTATAACATCGGCCACGGTAGCCCGATTAGCTTAATGGATTTCATTGGAGCGATTGAAGAAGCTTTAGGCATTGAAGCGAAGAAGAATTTCCGTGAAATGCAAGCTGGTGACGTATACAAAACATATGCCGATACAAGTGATTTATTTGCAGCGACTGGCTATAAAGCAAAAGTAGGCGTTAAAGAAGGTGTGAAAGCATTTGTTGATTGGTATAAAGCCTTTTACAACAAGTAGTATAATAAATAGCAATTTAACAAATTAGGTAATACCAATGATTAAAAAATGTCTATTCCCTGCAGCTGGTTACGGTACGCGTTTTCTACCTGCAACTAAATCTATGCCAAAAGAAATGATGCCAGTGGTAAACAAACCGTTGATTGAATACGGTGTTGAAGAAGCAATCAGTGCAGGTATGACCGGTATGTGTATTGTTACTGGTCGTGGTAAGCACTCGCTAATGGATCACTTTGATAAAAACTACGAACTTGAAGATCAAATTCAAGGTACTAACAAAGAAGACTTGTTAGATGATATCCGTAGTATTATCGATGCAGCGCAGTTTACTTATATTCGCCAACGTGAAATGAAAGGTCTAGGCCATGCAATTCTAACCGGTCGTGAGTTAGTCGGTGATGAACCATTTGCAGTCGTGCTTGCTGATGACTTGTGTGTTAACGAAGAAAAAGGCGTACTTGAGCAAATGGTTGCTTTATACAACCAGTTCCGTTGTTCTATCGTAGCCGTTGAAGAAGTGCCTGCAGGTGAAACCCATAAATACGGTGTGATCGCCGGTGATGAAATCCGTGATGATCTATTCCGTGTGACTAACATGGTAGAAAAACCAGCGCCGGGTACTGAACCAAGTAACCTTGCTATTATTGGCCGTTATATCTTAACCCCTGATATTTTTGAATTTATCGAAAACACAGCACCAGGTAAAGGCGGCGAGATCCAAATTACCGATGCCTTGTTAAAACAAGCGCAACAAGGTTGTGTTATTGCTTATAAATTTAAAGGTAAACGTTTTGACTGTGGTTCGGTAGAAGGTTATATCGATGCGATCAACTACTGTTACGACAATGTCTATTTAAAAGACTACAAAGCAGAATTAGATAAAGCTAAAACAGAAAATAAATCAGCTTAATCTCTTCCTCTTGGCTATAAATCTGAGCTGTAGCTAAATAGTTCAGTTTTGGTTATTTAATTGTAAATTAATATGTTATCTTCACGTCTAGATTAATCCCTTTATATTCATCAAGCTAATCCAATAAACTCTAAACTAATCAAGGTTATAATTAGTATGCTCATTGAACTCGGTTTTGTTTTCTTTTTCTCTTTAGTGACGCTATTTACCATGCGTAAAATAGCGAAAAATATCGGTTTAGTTGATAAACCAAATGCACGTAAACACCACAGTGGCGCAATTCCATTAGTCGGTGGTATCACGATTTGTATTTCGTTTATGTACTTCTTATTCAATAATCCCGAATTGTTACCGAACTACCGTTTGTTCATGCTGTCTATTTTTATCCTCACCGTGGTCGGTGCATTGGATGATAAATATGACTTGAGCTTTAAAATCCGCTTCGTGGTACAAGCTGGTTTATCTATTGTCATGATGCTTGTTGCTGATATCCAGTTACATACGTTAGGCAACATGCTTGGCTTTGGTGATATTAGCTTAGGCTTGGTAGGTTACTTAATTACAGTACTAGCCGTGGTCGGTGCAATTAACGCATTTAATATGGTTGATGGTATTGATGGACTGCTTGGTGGTCTATCCATCGTTACCCTAGGTGGTTTAGGTTTTGTGTTGAGTATTGATGCGCAAGCTAATTTGGCTTACTTATGCCTGGTGCTAATCGTCATCATCTTACCTTATGTACTCTTCAATCTTGGCTTATTAGGTCGTGAGCGTAAAGTATTTATGGGTGATGCCGGTAGTATGTTAATCGGCTTTACCGTGATCTGGTTCTTATTATTATCGTCACAAAAAGGTGAGGCGCTATTACGTCCTGTCACTGCACTTTGGTTAATAGCCGTGCCGTTAATGGACATGGCCGCGATCATGATCCGTCGTATTCGTCGCGGTGACTCACCGTTTAAACCCGATCGTGAACATTTACACCATATTTTCCAACGCTTAGGGCTGAACAATACCCAAAATCTATGTGCAATCTGTTCTATTGCCATCGCCTACGCTGCTTTTGGTATCTATGCTGAAATAGTCGAGATCCCAGAATACATCATGCTTGCATTATTCTTGCTGTGTTTCTTTATCTACCAGTTATTGTTATCTAAAGTATGGGTGATCACGGCTAAGATCCGCGCTTGGCGTATAGAGTCAAAAGAAAATAGATTACAGGAATAATTTACAGGACTATTTACAAGATAATTTAAAGGACTACTTACAGGAAAATACCATGACAATTTTAGTCACAGGCGGTGCGGGTTATATCGGTAGCCACACCGTATTAGAATTATTAAACAGCAATCAAGATGTGGTTGTGATTGATAATTTATGTAACTCAAGTGAAGAATCATTAACGCGTGTTAAATCGATCACTGGTAAGTCAGTGACGTTTTATCAAGGTGACGTACTCGATAGTGCATTACTCACGCAAATATTTACCACACATGCGATTGATGCTGTGATCCACTTTGCTGGTTTAAAAGCGGTAGGGGAGTCGAATCAGATCCCGCTAACGTATTACCGTAATAACATTGCCACGACGATAAACATCTTAGAAGCGATGACAGTGCACAATGTGAAGAACTTTGTGTTTAGTTCGTCAGCTACTGTGTATGGCGATCCGGCGTCTGTGCCGATTGATGAAAGCTTCCCTACATCTGCGACTAACCCTTATGGTCGTTCTAAGCTAATGGTCGAAGAAATCCTTGCCGATCTGTACAAATCTGACAATAGCTGGAACATTGCCCGTTTACGCTACTTCAATCCAGTGGGTTCACACGAAAGTGGCTTGATTGGTGAAGATCCGAATGACATTCCAAATAACCTCATGCCATACATCTCACAAGTGGCTGTGGGTAAACTAAAGCAACTGAGTGTATTTGGTGATGATTATGCAACTGTGGATGGCACTGGTGTACGTGATTACATCCACGTCGTTGATTTAGCCTTAGGCCATTTAAAAGCCTTAGACAAGCTAATGACTAACCCTGGCTTAGTAACCTATAACTTAGGCACAGGCCAAGGTTACAGTGTACTAGAAATGGTGAAAGCCTTTGAACTCGCATCAGGTAAAACAGTTGCTTATCAAATCGCCCCACGTCGTGACGGTGATATTGCCCAGTGTTATGCTGCAACTGATTTAGCTGAGCGCGAGTTAGGCTGGAAAGCACAACGTAGTATTAGCGATATGACGGCTGATACTTGGCGCTGGCAAGCAAATAACCCGGATGGTTATTAAGCATAAGCGTATTTTAGCGTTTAACCGTACTAAAATAAGCGTATTGACCTATTACCTTCCTTGGACTCAAGCTTTAAACTAATAGCCCTATGTATAAATAGAGTGTAAATAGATCTATTAATCGTTTAACTTGCTTTCCAAGGACGGAACAATGCGTATATTACATCACGGTGCTGTTAATGGCGTGACTGGCTCTTGCCATCAATTGTATATGAATGACTACAACTCAGTATTAATTGATTGCGGTCTATTTCAAGGCTCTGAAGCTGCTAATAATAAAAATATTGGTAATAACAGTAATAAAGACCAACTCTCTATCGACTTTAATGTCCGCACCATTAAAGCGCTCATCATCACCCACTGCCATATCGACCATGTTGGTCGCATCCCCTATTTATTAGCCGCAGGTTATACCGGTCCAATATACGCGACTGAAGCTACCGCAGCATTACTCCCCCTGGTAATTGAAGATGCCCTTAAAGTTGGCGTCACCCGCGATCACAAACTCATCCAAGCTTGCCTATCATTATTAAACAACCAACTTATTCCTGTGCCTTATCATAAATGGTGCTTTATTGATGTGCTGCAAATACCGCAGGAAGATATAAGTGAAGGGGAGATCTGCTATCAACGTCAAAAGATCCGTTTTTGTCCCGCAGGGCATATCCTTGGCTCTGCTTATGTCGAAATTGAACTAGCCACCGATAAACCCATTCATCGCCATAGACTGGTTTTCTCCGGTGATCTTGGTGCGTCTTACAGTCCGTTATTATCCGCCCCTCGTGCACCGTATCGTGCTGACACCCTGATTATCGAAAGTACCTATGGTGATAAACGTCACGAACACCGCAACCAACGTAGTCAAAAGCTACAAGGCGTGATTGAACACGCAGTCAGCGATAATGGCGTGGTCTTGATCCCAGCATTCAGCATTGGTCGTACCCAAGAGTTACTCTACGAAATCGAACAGTTTATTCACGCTGCACCAGAAGACAGCTTATGGAAAAACATCGAAATCATCGTCGACTCACCCATGGCCGCTAATTTCACCACTAAGTACCGCGACTTTAAAGAACTCTGGGATAGAGAGGCGCAGGGTATATTAAAACAAGGCCGTCATCCGCTTAACTTCGAGCAACTGCACACCATCGATAGCCATCAAGACCACCTTAGCGTAGTGAAATACTTATCTAAACGCAATAAACCCGCTATCGTCATCGCCGCCAGTGGCATGTGCAGCGGTGGACGCATCGTCAATTACCTCACCGCGTTTCTACCGGATAGCAAAGCCGATGTGATTTTTGTTGGTTATCAGGCTAAAGGAACACCTGGTCGAGATATTCAGAAATATGGGCCAAGGGGAGGTTATGTTGAATTGAATGGTCAACGGATTAGCATTAATGCCAGTATTCATACCATCAGTGGCTATTCAGCTCATGCTGATCAGCAAGATCTGCTTAACTTTGTCAAGCACATCAAACATAAACCACAAGAAATACGTATAGTGCATGGCGATGAGGGGGCTAAAGCGGCGTTTGCTGAAAAGTTAGGGGAGTTAGTGCCGGATGCGCGGATATTAAGGCCGAGTGAGTAGTTGTGATTACTGACGCTAAATTAAAAATGATGATAGCGCATCAGTAAGGCTGATGAATAAGGGACTTCAACTGTAATGATTGAATTTAAAGGTATTATTGACCGCCTGAAGTGTGGACGTTGTAATTTATGAGCCGTACTTAACTAGCTTGAATTTTTCCCTTAGTGGCTATGAAATATTTACATTAATGTAAAACAGCATCAAATATTGTCGTGTCGAACCATATGGTAATTGAGTTGGGGGATGTCGTAGATAAAGTGTATACTCGAAGCCTGTTCAGCTCTGATTAAATTAATGACATAGGTTTTTTATGTGGTTTGTTCTGGCTATTTTTGTGTTTACCATTACTGGTTTGATCTGTTTTCAAAATCGTCCCGCGTATGTGTTTGGTGTGACACTATTATTACTGTATGGTTTTTCGTTCGTATCGACAGATCAATTGATTAACAGTGTTGCTAACGAGGGATTGTTAACTCTAATACTACTCATGCTGTGTTCGTTAGCGTTAGAAAAAACCCGATTATTGCGTATTGTGGCGACTTTAGTGATCAAAGAAAGTTACATTTCCACCTGGTTACGCTTATTTGGGTTTACGGTATTATCCTCGGCTTTTTTAAATAATACCGCCGTGGTATCGACCATGTTAGCCCCTATTCGTAACAACCCCCATCACGCCGCCAGTAAATTATTATTACCGCTTTCGTATGCCGCTATTCTGGGCGGCACATTAACGCTCGTTGGTACATCAACTAACTTGATCGTGAATAGTTTAGTGGTAGGCGCAGGGCTTCCAGCATTAGCCTTTTTTGATTTTACCTTGGTGGGTATGTGCGTGGTATTAGCTTGTGGAGTCACGCTGTTTATACTTTGTCGCTGGTTACCCGAACATGACGTTGAAGTCGAAAATGCACAGCAATACTTGATTGATACCAAGGTACAATCAGGCTCGTCATTAATAGGTAAGTCCATTGATCAAAATGGCTTGCGACATTTAGAATCTTTGTTCTTGGTAGAAATATTGCGCGATGGCCAATTATTAACCCCGGTAGCCCCAACAGAAATGATCCGCGCGCATGACCGACTAATCTTTAGTGGTGATATAGCTAAAGTGATGCAACTTAATCATTTTGATGGTTTGTCGCTGTTTGCCCATGAAAATGGTTTACCGTTAGATAACTTAACCGAAGTGATTGTGCGGTCTGAAAGCATGTTATTAAATCAAACCTTAAAAAATACCGGGTTTCGTGCCTTATTCGATGCTGCTGTAGTGGCAATCAAACGTGATGGTGCGCCGATTTCGGGTAAATTAGGCGACGCCCAAATTCAAGCGGGTGACAGTTTAGTACTCGCCGTAGGTGAAGACTTTAAAAACCGAAAAAACATTAGTAAAAACTTCATTATATTAAGCGGTGTCGAACCCGATGTTATGTTGTCTGGTTATAAAGAGTGGCTATCCGTGCTTGGTTTCTTCGGTACTATTTTGTTATCCGCCTTAGGCATTGTATCGTTATTTAAAGGCTTGGTATTACTGTTTGGCGGTTTGTTACTGACAGGGTGTTTAAGCAGTAGTGAAGTGATCCGCCGTCTTCCGACTAATTTGTGGCTTATTATTGCCTCGGCGTTATTGTTATCCCATGGATTAACCAACAGCGGTTTAATGTTGTATTTAGATCAACTCAACAATTTATTTGATCAAGGGTTATCACCTTTGTTAGCATTGATTATTGTTTATGTACTGACGTGGTGGTTAACGGAGTTAGTGACCAATAATGCTGCGGCGGCGTTATTATTTCCGGTAGCGTTTGGCTTGGCAACGAGTCTAGAGGCAAACCCAATGGCGTTTGTGATGGCCGTTGCTTTTGGCGCCAGTGCTAGCTTTGTGAGCCCTTATGGTTATCAGACTAATTTGATGGTATTTAATGCCGGTCGTTATCGTTTAACAGACTTTATTAAGATTGGTTTACCGATCAGTATCGTTTATGGAGTCGTGGCGTTAAGTGCAATTATCGTCGTATTCGGTTTGTAAATTAATGCTTTAAAAATAACATTAGTAGTTAAAATAACAATTTAAGTAAAAGTTTATATAAGAATTTAAGCCATAGTTAAAAAATAGCTAAACCACAAAATTGTAATTACAGGATGAAGTTATATGAGTATCTCTCCAGAGCGTTTAACGCACCTGAAACAGTTAGAAGCTGAATCTATTCACATTATGCGTGAAGTCGTCGCTGAATTTGATAATCCAGTAATGCTGTATTCAGTAGGTAAAGATTCGTCGGTGATGCTGCACTTGGCTAAAAAAGCCTTTGCACCGGGAATTCCACCATTTTCTTTAATGCATGTTGATACCACATGGAAATTTAAAGAAATGATTGAGTTTCGTGATTACATGGCGAAGAAAGTCGGTATGAATTTAATTGTGCATAAAAATCCTGAAGGTGTGGCTATGGGCATTGACCCATTCGTACATGGCAGTGCTAAGCATACCGATATGATGAAAACCCAAGGTCTGAAGCAAGCCTTAGATATGCATGGCTTTGATGCAGCTTTTGGCGGCGCTCGCCGTGATGAAGAAAAATCGCGTGCTAAAGAACGCGTATATTCCTTCCGTGATGAACATCATCGTTGGGATCCGAAAAACCAACGTCCTGAGTTATGGAATATTTATAACGGTAAAGTGAACAAAGGCGAAAGTATTCGTGTGTTCCCATTATCAAACTGGACGGAACTGGATATTTGGCAGTACATTTATTTAGAAAGCATCGAGATCCCAGAACTGTATTTATCTAAGCTTCGCCCTGTTGTTGAACGTGACGGTATGCTGATCATGGCTGATGACGAGCGTATGAAGCTTAAAGAAGGCGAAGTGTTAGAGCATAAAATGGTTCGTTTCCGTACGCTTGGTTGTTATCCATTAACGGGCGCTGTTGAATCTGAAGCGACGACGTTACCGGAAATAATTCAAGAAATGTTGCTAACCACGACTTCTGAACGTCAAGGCCGTGCTATCGACCATGATAGTTCTGGTTCGATGGAGAAGAAGAAACGTGAAGGCTATTTCTAAATAAATGAGGATTTGACGTATGAATTCTCCTTATGTGAACAAAGAGAATGACTCGGTCAGCAATGATGTAGTGTGGCACAATTCTACTGTGACCCATGATGATCGGATAAAACAGAAAAATCAAAAACCTGTGGTGCTTTGGTTTACTGGCCTGAGTGGTTCGGGTAAATCAACAGTTGCGAATGCAGTTGAAAGTAAGCTATTAAGTTTAGGTAAGCACAGTTATTTACTTGATGGTGACAATGTTCGTCATGGCTTAAATAAAGATTTAGGTTTCAGTGATAACGATCGTATTGAAAATATTCGTCGCATCGGTGAAGTCGCTAAGTTGTTTGTGGATGCGGGGTCGATTGTATTAACCGCGTTTATTTCGCCTTTTATTGTCGACCGAATACAAGTGCGTGAATTATTGGCTGACGGTCAATTTTTAGAAGTCTTTATTGATACGCCACTTGCAGTGTGTGAGCAACGTGATCCGAAAGGCTTATACAAAAAAGCGCGCGCGGGTGAGATCAAGCATTTCACTGGTATAGACTCTGAATATCAAGCGCCAATTAATCCGGATATTCACGTGGCTACGGCAAACTACTCAATAGATCAATGTGCTGAACAGATTGTCAGCGCATTAATCAACAAAGAATATATTTAAGGATATTGAATTATGTCTCATAGTTCTGAATTGATCGCAACGGATATCGAAGCGTATTTAAAAGTACATGAAAATAAAGATCTATTACGTTTTTTAACTTGCGGTAACGTGGATGATGGTAAATCTACCTTAATCGGTCGTTTACTGTTTGATAGTAAATTGATCTATGAAGATCAAATGGCTGCAATTGAAAAAGATTCACAAAAATTTAATACCACAGATGGTGATTTCGATTTAGCGCTGCTGGTTGATGGTTTGCAATCTGAACGTGAGCAAGGCATCACCATTGATGTTGCTTACCGATATTTCTCGACAGATAAACGTAAATTCATTATTGGTGATACACCAGGGCATGAGCAGTACACGCGTAACATGGTAACGGGTGCTTCAACGTGTGATTTAGCCATTGTTATGATTGATGCGCGTCGCGGTATTCAAACCCAAACTCGTCGTCACAGTTATATCTGTAGCCTGCTAGGTATTAAGCATGTAATTGTTGCTATTAACAAAATGGATCTTGTGGATTACAGCCAAGAAGTATATCAACAGATTAAAGCTGATTATCGTGAACTAGCAACTCACTTAAACATTGATGATATTCGCTTTGTGCCGATTTCAGCACTTAATGGCGACAATGTTGTTAAGCAAAGTGAAACGATGGATTGGTACCCTGGCGCGACGTTAATGAAGTTGTTAGAAACGGTTAAAATTGATCAAGATAAAGACCTAGAACATATGAGATTCCCGGTGCAATATGTGAATCGTCCAAATTTAGATTTCCGTGGTTTCTGTGGGACGTTAGCGTCAGGCATTGTACAAGTGGGTGATGAAGTAACGGCATTACCTTCAGGTAAATCATCGAAAATAAAATCAATTTATACGTTTGATGGTGACTTGGATACTGCCCAGCCTGGCCAAGCTATTACGATCACCCTTGAAGATGAAATTGATGTATCTCGTGGTGATATGTTAGTGCATAAAGGCCTAGAGCCAAGCACAACAAATAAACTTGATGCGCATATTGTATGGATGGATGAAAACCCATTACGAACACACAAAGAGTATACCTTTAAATTTGCGACTAAGTCGTCAATTGGTAAAGTATCAGCCATTCTGCATAAAGTAGATGTGAATACGCTGCAACAACACGCTGAAAATAGTGATGCGCTAGCATTGAATGAGATCGCTTCGGCGACCATCAGTCTAGCTGAAAAAGTGGTAATTGATGAATACCAAGCACTACCGCAAACCGGTGCTTTTGTCGTGATTGACCGCCATACTAACGTAACTGTTGGTGCTGGTATGGTTAGCCATGTGCATTCCGGTGACGATAATGTTGCACGTAGCTACTCTGAAGCTGAAAAAGAGCTAAATGCTTACGTACGTAAACACTTCCCTGAATGGGGTTGTGCAAGGGTTTAATTTATAGCGTTAGTATGCTATTTATAATGCGTTAATAAATTTACAATTACATTTGAAACTAAAAGCTAAGGTTTATTTAATCTTAGCTTTTTTTATATCTGAACCTGACCTTAAATCAAGTCTGATTAACGACAGGACTAAGTGTTCATTCTTACAAGGATTATCATGAACTACGATGTTTTTAACGGTGATGCCGATGGCATTATGGCACTATTGCAATTACGCTTAAATGAACCTAAATCGGCGTTGTTGGTTACAGGTGTTAAACGTGACAATAACTTACTTAAGCATGTTGATATTGAAAAAGCAGCATCAGTTGTTGCGCTTGATATTTCCATGGAAAAAAATACAGCCGCATTGACTGCGATATTAGCGAATGGTATTGAGGTATTTTATTGTGATCACCATAGAACCGGTGACGTGCCACAGTCGGGTAAGCTAACCGTACTCGTTGATACATCACCAGAAGTATGTACCAGTTTATTGATTAATGGCTTACTTGATAACAAATACATTGATTGGGCAATTACTGCTGCTTATGGTGATAACCTAGTAAGCACTGCGAATGAATTAGCATTAAAGCAAGGTTTGACTAAACCACAACGTGAATTTTTATGTGAACTAGGTACACTAATCAATTATAACGGTTATGGCGCATCACTTAATGATTTACATTTTGATCCTGCTGTCTTGTATCAAGCATTATTAGCTTATAATAGCCCTTTTGATGTGGAATCCGATAAAAACTCAGTATTCTATACATTGCAAACAGGTTACCAAGCTGATCATCTGAATGTCACCGAATTAGTGCCATATATCAACAATGATATTTGTGAAATATACTTGTTACCTTGCGAAGCTTGGGCAAGACGAATCAGTGGTGTATTTGGTAATGAATTAGCGAACCGTAACCCAAATAAAGCCCATGCAGTTTTAACATTAAATAGCGACTGCAGTTATATGGTCAGTGTTCGCGCGCCATTAAATAATCGTACAGGCGCTGACGAAGTATGTGTGCAATTTGCTACTGGTGGTGGTCGTAAAGCCGCTGCAGGTATTAATCAATTACCTGAAAATGAAATCAATCAATTTGTTGACCTATTAATACAAAAATATAGCTAATGCAGCAGTACCAGAGCGAATTGACGTGATGAATAACAACCCTATAGCAGACCAAACACAAATATTGATAGATTTAATTAGCACGCATTATCAGTATTATTATCAGCAAAGCATTGAAATACAAGCTCATCATAAAGTGCTCCCTGTCACGTTTTATCAAGATTTCATTGATAATCTAATGATAGAGCTCTGTCATATAGATTTTGCCTTTCCTATGACGGCTAACATTGGTTACGTGATGACAGCTGAGCAAATATCTCGATGTGCGTTATATTGGCGGCTAGCATTTAATCTGCAGGACGAAGTTAATAACTCGTTCACTTGTACGCTTGAGCTGATGGCTGGGGGTCAACAAACGTCAGATTTCAAATTAATCTGTGAAAATGGCACTTCATTTTATTCTAAAGATAATTGCCGCGTGTAGCAAATACAGTATTAATGATTTTAACTAAGTGCTAATTAGTATTAATAAATTAAATGTAATGTAATTAAAAGCACAGCACAGGAAAATAGCATAACAATTTTAGTCACCGGCGGTGCCGGTTATATCGGTAGCCACACCGTCTTAGAATTATTAAACCACAATCAAGACGTGGTTGTGATTGATAATTTATGTAACTCAAGTGAAGAATCATTAACGCGTGTTAAATCGATCACTGGTAAGTCAGTGATGTTTCATCAAGGTGATGTACTCGATAGCGAATTACTTACGCAGATTTTTACCACGCATGCGATTAAAGCGGTGATCCACTTTGCGGGTTTAAAAGCGGTGGGTGAGTCTAATCAGATCCCGTTAACGTATTATCGTAATAATATTGCTGCTACGGTTAATGTGTTAGAAGCGATGACAGTACACAATGTAAAGAACTTTGTATTTAGCTCATCTGCTACTGTGTATGGCGATCCGGCATCTGTGCCGATTGATGAAAGCTTCCCTACATCTGCGACTAACCCTTATGGTCGTTCTAAGTTAATGGTCGAAGAAATTCTTGCTGACTTATATAAATCCGACAACAGCTGGAACATTGCCCGTTTACGTTACTTCAATCCAGTCGGCTCACACGAGAGTGGTTTGATTGGTGAAGATCCAAATGATATTCCTAATAACTTAATGCCTTACATCTCACAAGTAGCTGTTGGTAAGTTAAAGCAACTGAATGTATTTGGTGATGACTACGCAACAGTTGATGGTACAGGCGTACGTGATTACATCCACGTGGTTGACTTAGCCCTAGGCCATTTAAAAGCCTTAGACAAGCTAATGACTAATCCTGGCTTAGTCACGTATAACTTAGGCACAGGCCAAGGTTACAGTGTCTTAGAGATGGTGAAAGCCTTTGAACTCGCATCAGGAAAACCTGTCGCTTATCAAATCGCTCCACGTCGTGAAGGTGATATTGCCCAGTGTTACGCTGCTACAGATCTAGCAGAACGTGAATTAGGTTGGAAAGCTGAGCGTAGTATTAGCGATATGACCGCTGGCAAGCAAATAACCCATATGGTTATTAAGCCGTACTAAAATAAGCGTATTGACCTATTACCTTCCTTGGACTCAAGCTTTAAACTAATAGCCCTATGTATAAATAGAGTGTAAATAGATCTATTAATCGTTTAACTTGCTTTCCAAGGACGGAACAATGCGTATATTACATCACGGTGCTGTTAATGGCGTGACTGGCTCTTGCCATCAATTGTATATGAATGACTACAACTCAGTATTAATTGATTGCGGTCTATTTCAAGGCACTGAAGCTAACAGTAATAACAGTAATAAAGACCAACTCTCTATCGACTTTAATGTCCGCACCATTAAAGCGCTCATCATCACCCACTGCCATATTGACCACGTTGGTCGCATCCCCTATTTATTAGCCGCTGGTTATACCGGACCAATATACGCGACCCAGGCCACCGCAGCATTACTCCCCCTAGTTATTGAAGATGCCCTTAAAGTTGGCGTCACCCGCGATCATAAACTTATCCAAGCTTGCCTATCATTATTAAACAACCAACTAATACCTGTGCCTTATCATAAATGGCGTACGATTGATGTGCTGCAAATACCGCAGGAAGATATAAGTGAAGGGGAGATCTGCTATCAACGCCAAAAGATCCGTTTTTGTCCCGCAGGGCATATCCTTGGCTCTGCTTATGTCGAAATTGAACTCGCCACCGATAAACCCATTCATCGCCATAGACTGGTTTTCTCCGGTGATCTTGGTGCGTCTTACAGTCCGTTATTATCCGCCCCTCGTGCACCGTATCGTGCTGACACCCTAATTATCGAAAGTACCTATGGTGATAAACGTCACGAACACCGCAACCAACGTAGTCAAAAGTTACAAGGCGTGATTGAACACGCAGTCAGCGATAATGGCGTGGTCTTGATCCCAGCATTCAGCATTGGTCGTACCCAAGAGTTACTCTACGAAATCGAACAGTTTATTCACGCTGCACCAGAAGGCAGTTTATGGAAAAACATCGAAATAATCGTCGACTCACCCATGGCCGCTAATTTCACCACTAAGTACCGCGACTTTAAAGAACTCTGGGATAAAGAGGCGCAGGGTATATTAAAACAAGGTCGTCACCCGCTGGATTTCGAGCAACTGCACACCATCGATAGCCATCAAGATCACCTTAGCGTGGTTAAATACTTATCTAAACGCAACAAACCCGCTATTGTCATCGCCGCCAGTGGCATGTGTAGCGGTGGACGTATCGTCAATTACCTCACCGAATTTCTACCGGATAGTAAAGCCGATGTGATTTTTGTTGGTTATCAGGCCAAGGGAACACCTGGTCGAGATATTCAGCAGTATGGACCAAGGGGAGGTTATGTTGAATTGAATGGTAAACGTATTAGTATTAATGCGGGTATTCATACCATCAGTGGTTATTCAGCCCATGCTGATCAGCAAGATTTACTTAACTTTGTTAAACACATCAAACATCAGCCACGCGAAATACGTATTGTGCATGGCGATGAGGGGGCTAAAGCGGCGTTTGCTGATAAGTTAGGGGAGTTAGGGTTGGGGGCGCGGATACTGCGGCCAACTAAATAAATTTAAGGTGTTGATCTTTGGAGTTTAAGTTATAGGTGGATTGCACCTAGGCAGAATCAATTTATATTGTTACAATTTTATATTTTGTGCTCAATACTAATAGGCTGTTATTTTTATATGGACTTCCGAAGAGATATTAACGGGTTAAGGGCAATTGCTGTAATTGGCGTTATTCTGTATCACTTTAATGCGAATATTTTACCAGGAGGCTTTGCTGGTGTAGATGTTTTTTTTGTTATATCTGGTTTTTTAATGACAAGTATTATTTTTCGTGACTTAACTAATGATATCTTCTCGTTACCTGTATTTTATCTCGCCCGTGCAAAACGTATTATTCCGCCACTGCTCATATTGTGTTGTGCACTGTTATTATTTGGTTGGATGTTTGTTATTCCACCAGACTTTCAAGCGCTAACTAAACATGTACATAAGAGTTTAAATTTTTTATCTAATATAACGTATTGGCAAGAAAGTGGGTATTTTGATGTCGACGCAGAGCTAAAATGGTTGCTACATACTTGGTCATTATCGGTCGAATGGCAATTTTATATTGTTTATCCATTACTATTGTTAATGGTTAAGCAGCTTGTCAAAAATATCCTTATTCCTCGCGTTATTATAGCTTGCAGCGCGATTAGTTTTATCGCTTGTGTTTATGTGTCTTGGTATTGGCCAAATTCAGCCTTTTATTTATTGCCGACTCGAGCATGGGAAATGTTATTAGGTGGTCTTGCCTTTTTATATCCGAGAAAATTATCAGCCAACTCGCAGAAATGGCTATTTCGAATCGGTATTATGATGATCATCGCTAGTTATATCCTGCTAGATAGCGCTAACATGTGGCCGGGTTACCTTGCTGCTGTGCCGGTATTAGGCACGATAGCTGTTATTATGGCAAATCAAGGCAATAATTTATTAAGCAATAATTCGACTGTGCAATTGTTAGGCCGTACCTCTTACTCGACTTACTTATGGCATTGGCCAATATTTGTTGCGTTGAGTTATTACTATATTGAACTTTCACTATTACATATTGCTTCCGGTATCAGTGCATCAATATTCATGGGGTGGTTATCTTACACCCTGATTGAGAAGCGTGCTGCTAAGTATAAAGGAATGAATGTAGTGTTCATTTTATTATACCTAGGTGTTTTTAGTATCACCTTTTCTTCAATTAGCAGTAAGTATTTAGCCAATGAAATAAATTTTTCTATCCCTAATAGTGTCAAAGCATCAATTAAGAGAGCCCCTGCAGCTTGCTTTGATAACAAAGACGCATTAACAAGTCAAACATGGCTATGCTCTTTGGGTGATGACAGTGCGTCTGATACTCGCTTTATTGTGATGGGCGATTCACACATGTATTCGCAACTCCCCGCTTTTAATGCCTTAGCAAGTCGGTATCATTTAAAAGGCCAATATACTGGTTTTTCTGGGTGTCCTCCTTTACTTGGCGTTTATCCTCAGCGCTCAGATCAAGTGGAAAAAAATTGCTTTAAACTTAATAATAAATTATATGATTATGTAAAAGATAACGCCATAAATCGCGTATTCCTATCGGCAAGATGGTCTTACTATACTGAGTTTGGTTATAACGGGACTGGTGATATGGTTTATTTAAGCGCTAAAAAAGTGGGACGTAAAGATCAACGTAACTCTTTTGAAACCTTCCAGACCGGCGTGAAAGAAACTATAAAACGTTATAATGATATAGGCGTATCTCCTGTTGTGATATTGCAAGTGCCCCAGCAGAAATTGAGACCAGAAAAATTATATTATACGGCTTATTTACAAGATATCCCGTTACATTCATTGGCTAAAAATAGTATTTCCATTCAAGATCATCGTGCATTACAACAACGGGTTAATAACGTATTTAAGGAGCTTGCTGAGAGTGATGATTATGCGTTAACGATTGTCGATCCCGTGGATACGTTTTGTAATAGAAAGTCTTGTATCGTGGGAACCGCCACTGTTTCATACTACTTTGATAAAGATCATCTCGCAGAGTCTGGTGCCATGTATTTACTACCGCAGTTAATAAATGCAGTAAATTTTTAATCTATGAACGACAGAATTAGTTACATGTTGATGTAATTAATCCTGTCGTTCATAGATTTTACCCGTAGACTAATTAATCATTGTTATTTTTTATAAATTGAGACTTGTGACACGCCTATAATGATTAATATAAAATAAGTACTAGAAGCTAAAGTACTAGAAAGAGATACATCAGCAATACCGGTTATTATATAACTGATTATTACGAGTAAACCACTGAGTGAGTAGGTAGGATTTACCAATTTATTTTTTAATAGAATATAGGTTGGAATTATTAATAAAAATAATACTGTAAATAGACCAAATAAGCCTCGGTTTCCGAGTGCTTGAAAGTACATAGAATGGAAGTGCGTTTTAGTAAACGTACCCATGTATTTAGCTAAATAACCCTGTTCGTATAGCTCACCCATTCGTTCTTGTGCTTGAGTCATGCCGTAGCCAAAAATAGGTTTTTCAGTAGCTAATACTAAGGCACCCTTCCATAGTTCGAGACGTATTGCGGTTGAGGATATTTGGCTTTCTGAGCTTGGGTTTTCAAAATGAGATGTTAAATTATGTATTGCCATCGATGTTCTTGAAAATAGCTCGTTATTAGTCCCCATAGATGCAACCATTATCAGCCCCATCAATGATAATATAATAAAACGAATATACTTTTTATTTGAAGATGGCTTATCTCTTGAGGGCATAAAGATAAAAACTAAAATTACGATTAACAGCCCTAAAAATGGCCCTTTAGAGCCTGACATTATTACGGTTAAAACACCTAAGCATATTCCTGTGTAAGCTAAAATACGTAGCTTAATACTGTTGGTATGGATACTTGGTAAAATAAAAGCAATGACAGCAACGATGGCAGTCATGAGAGGGTTTAGATTAAACCCAGCATAATCACCGCGCTCAAACCCTATAACCTGTTCATTAATCATGATTATGAAAGCAATAATAAGACTGATGGCAAAGCTAGCGTAGATGGCTTGCTGTTTTGGCTTGAAACGGATTAATAATGCAGCGGCCAATAACAAGGGGATACCTCTAGCGGCCTTTTTTATGCTGGACATATCCCCAGTTTCTTGCAAGAAACTGATAATATGCGGTATTGTAAACATGACAAAGGCAATCGCTAATAATGTTAGGTTTTTATGCCAAGTTAATTTTTTACACCATCCTGCAGCAATGGATAGCACGAGTAATATGACACTACCTAAAATATATCCTTTCGGATATAAAAAAAGAAGAATCGCATAGAACATAACGCCAATTGTGGATACTGTTATCCATCTTGATGATATATCTTGTGTAACATTATTTTGGGTGCTTTTTAAACTAGAGCTCATTATGCTTTACTTTTATATTAATTTAGTTAGGAGTAATCTATTAGCTAAGATGGAAAAATTCTTAACCTCGTTTTTAGATTACGTTTTGAACTGTTTATTTTCACACTCTCGGATATGAAAGTAAACTCGAACTGAGTTAAAGTAATAACACTTTTTACGGGTCCGCCTGATTCTAAGTGTCAATCTTAACATTTTATGCTTAAGGGCTTTCATAGTAATGTACCATAACAGTGTCTGGATTTTTAATTGACTGATATTAAAGGAGCTTTAAGTATGAATATAGCTATCATTCCAGCTCGCGGCGGCAGTAAAAGAATACCACAAAAGAATATTAAAATATTTTGTGGTAAACCGATCATTGCATATTCAATTGAAGCGGCTTTAACAAGCGGGTGCTTTGATCGAGTAATCGTTTCGACAGATAACCAAGAGATCGCTGATATAGCGTTGAAATACGGTGCTGAAGTTCCTTTTTTACGCCCAGCGCATATAGCAGGTGACTTTGCGACGACGATCGAAGTAGTACAGCATGCTATAATGGCGTTGTCATTAGAAGAGCCGACGTTAATTTGCTGTATTTATGCGACTGCGCCTTTTGTTACATCTACAAGTCTAGCTGTCGGTCGTGAAATGTTAGTGGCCGAGAATCTCGATTATTGTTTTAGTGCGACCGAATTTAGTTTTCCAATTCAACGGGCTTTTAGACTTAATGATACAGGGCGAGTTGAAATGTTTCAGCCTGAGAATTATAAGGTGCGATCTCAAGATCTTGAACCGGCTTATCATGATGCAGGGCAATTTTATTGGGGGACTTGTCAGGCATTCTCTTCAGGTAAAGTTATATTCTCAAACAATGTAAAACCGGTTGTCTTAAATGCATCTCAAGTGCAGGATATTGATACATTAGATGATTGGAATAAAGCTGAATTTTTGTATGAACTATTACAGCGATAGCGCGACTTCAATAGAGCTGTATACAAGGTAAATGATATTACGTTGTGTCTTAAAAGTAATGATTCATAAAGTGTAAGATAGCTCTAAAATTTATATTTAATTAGGTTAAAAAATATATGAATATTGATAGATTTAAAGTGTTAATTGAAAAGAGTGGATTGACGGTTAAACATATTCACGAGTCTCGAGATGATTGGAATAGTGTTTTATCCACAGTGCAAGATTATATGGTTGATTATGATCTTGATACCATCGACTATCATGATTTATATTTTTCGTCTGCGCTTGAATTTAAGCAACAATCCATTATTTTTTATGCCAGTGGTAAGCCGGTTGCAGTATGGCCATTGAGCACTTCTCAAGTAAACAGTAAGGTGAGTATAGGAAGTAATGGTACTGAATTATTACCCCCATTATTACTGCCTAATTTAGCTGAAAAAGTAACTAAAAAAGTCATTAGTGCTGCCCACGCCATATTGGATGATATTAAAAGTGCGACCTCTGCTAGCTGCACGTTTAAATGTAACATGCTTAGTAGTGGCTGCTCACCGTGGTATAAATCGTTACAAGAAAAACATAAGTTGCTTGATGTGACGCATTATCTGTATATCGATTTAAGATTAGATTTAGACGTTATTAAAGGCGGGTTCAGAAAAAGTTTTCGACCATTAGTAACGAAAGGGCTGCGTAGTTGGGATATTGAAGTCATCACTGAAGATTGCGCGGCTGTCTTTGAAGAAGTGAGACTGTTGCATATAGCGGTTGCCGGGCGTGAGACTCGTCCTAAATCTAGCTGGGATAAGCAGTATGCAGCGATAGAAACAGGCCATGCTTTCCTTGTTACGCTTAGAGATGATGAGCAAGCGTTAGTTGGCGCTGGCTATTTTTTAGTTAATCAACAGCAAGCGCTATATGGCGTCGGGGTATATAAGCGAGAGCTATTTGATCAACCCTTAGGACATGCGGTGCAATATAAAGCAATCGAACATATGAAGTCGCTAGGTTTGACAACCTATTGCATTGGTCAGAGACCTTATTCACACGAATACAGTCAACCTACAGATAAAGAAGTTCAAATCGGTTACTTTAAAGAAGGGTTTGCAACCCATATGTACCCTGCATTTATCTTTGGTGAATAGATGGAGTTAAGATTTGATTTATCTGCACTATTTTTTTATGGTCGAGAAGAATATAATGATCGTATAAAATGTGGATATATATAATAATACCTTGCTTAAACATGATGCTTAGTTCGTGTTTAACTCAATAATTTTAAATAGTTATAATTAAAATGGTTATAATTTAAATAAAACATGGTGAAATAATGTTTAATAATAAATCAGTTCTTATCACTGGCGGCACAGGATCATTTGGTAAACAATTTATCGAGACGATCTTAGATCGTTACCCAGACGTAAAGAAAATCATCATTTATTCTCGTGATGAATTAAAGCAGTCGGTTATTAAACAACAATACCCAGATTTTGATTATCCACAACTACGCTTTTTTATTGGTGATGTTCGAGATAAAGCGCGTTTAACACAAGCATGTGAAGGTGTTGATATTATTATTCATGCAGCCGCTATTAAGCAAGTCGATACCGCTGAATATAATCCGACTGAATGCATTAGAACGAATGTTGATGGTGCAGAAAATGTTATCCATGCAGCATTAGCTTGCGGCGTTAAAGACGTTGTTGCGCTTTCTACTGATAAAGCTTGTGCACCGATTAATTTATACGGCGCGACCAAGTTAACATCAGATAAACTGTTTGCTGCTGCAAATAATATCCGCGGTTCTAAAGATATTAAATTCAGTGTTGTGCGTTACGGTAATGTGATGGGATCTCGCGGCTCGGTTATCCCATTTTTCATGGCTAAGAAAAAAGACGGTGTATTACCGATCACGCATGAAGAGATGACTCGTTTTAATATTTCTTTGCAAGATGGTGTGAATTTAGTGATGTTTGCATTGGCAAATCATCTTGGTGGTGAAATTTTTATTCCAAAAATCCCATCTTATAAAATTCTTGATGTGGCAAAAGCAATTGCACCTGAATGTACAACGAGAATTGTTGGTATTCGTCCTGGTGAAAAACTACATGAGGAAATGCTGACTGATACCGACTCTTTGAATACCATTGATCTTGGCCCTTATTACGCCATTTTACCTTCAGTGTCATTTACTTATACTGAACAAGATTATCTTTCTCATCACAAAGCTGAAAAAGTACCATTCGGGTTTAAATACACTTCTGGTACTAATACAGAGTGGGAAACGGTTGAGAGTTTACGTGACTTAATTAAAGAGCATGTTGATGCTAACTTTGAAGTGTGAGTAGCATATGATCCCCTACGGCAAGCAAGAGATAACACCGCAGGATATTGATGCTGTAGTGAATGTATTACAATCTGATTTTTTGACGCAAGGTCCTCAAGTCCCATTATTTGAGGCTGCAATCAAGGATGCGACTAGTGCAAGTTATGCGTTAGCGGTTAATTCAGCAACGTCAGCATTACATTTAGCTTGCTTAGCCCTTGGGGTTGGTCACGGCGATGTCGTCTGGACTACGCCAATTACGTTTGTGGCGTCATCAAACTGTGCACTTTATTGCGGTGCAGAGATTGATTTTGTTGATATTGATCCTGAGACTTATAATTTAAGTCCATCAAAATTAGCGGATAAGTTGGCTCACGCAAAAAATCATGGTTTACCTTTACCTAAGGTTGTGATCCCTGTGCATTTATGCGGTCAACCGTGTGAGATGGAAGAGATTCATCGTCTTAGCGTCGAGTATGGTTTTGCCATTATTGAAGATGCTTCGCATGCAATTGGCGGGCGCTACCAAGATCAACCAATAGGGAACTGTAAATACAGTGATATTACTGTATTTAGTTTTCACCCGGTTAAAATTGTGACGACAGCAGAAGGTGGCGCAGCGACCACGAATAATACTAAATTAGCGGATAAGATGGCGCTATTACGCAGCCATGGTATTACGCGTGACGCAGCGCTAATGACCGAGCCTGCACATGGTGATTGGTATTATCAGCAAATAGCCTTGGGTTACAATTACCGCATGACCGAGATGCAGGCTGCATTAGGTGTAAGCCAAATGACGCGGTTGGCTGATTTTGTCGCCAAACGTAATGCACTTGCAGCACGATATGATGAGTTATTGCGTGATTTGCCTTTAATTCTGCCAAAGCAGATTGAGGCATCCTATTCTGGACGTCACTTGTATGTTATTCGATTAAAACTGGATGATATAACGTTGACGCACAGTGAAGTTTTCACTGCATTGAGAGAGGCGGGGATTGGTGTTAATTTACATTATATTCCGGTACACCTACAACCTTATTATCAGGATTTAGGTTTTAGGAAAGGCCAATTTGTTGAGTCTGAATCTTATTATACCCAAGCGATTAGTATCCCTCTTTATCACCATATGACGGAATCACAGCAGTTACAAGTTGTAGATTCGATTACAAAAATAATAGCTTAGTGTTGCTCATTTGATTTTATAAATGCACATCTATAGTTTGAGAGGGTATATTTTTAACCCTCTCAAACTTCGCTAGTTGTTATTTTTTATGGCTTATATTTATTTAAAACATTAGATTAAGTAAAAAATCATGAATTTAATATTAGGTACTGTTCAGTTTGGTCTGGATTATGGTATTACTAATGACAACGGTAAAGTAAATACGGCAACAGCTCTCGATATTCTTGACGTTGCAAATCAGGCTAATATACACCTATTGGATACTGCTGCTGCGTATGGCGATAGTGAAGCTGTATTAGGCAGGCTTTGTCACAGCCGCAATGAATTTGCTATTATTTCAAAAATCCCTTCTTCAAAAACACATGTTATGGATATAAAGACTTCAGTTAATGATTCTTTAAATCGATTACAAGTGGATAAGCTACACGCTATTTTGTTCCATGACCAGCACGACATAACCAATGCTCAGTCTCGACAAAACATGGCTATATTGGCACAACTTAAAGACGAGCAAAAAGTAGCTAAAATAGGCGCGTCTTTTTATACCCCTGAAGCTCTTGAATCTGCACTCTCTCTGCATAACCTTGATATTATTCAAATCCCAGCAAATTGCTTAGATCAACGTTTTGAGCAGTCTGGTTTATTAGATGAAGCGAAAAGTAGAGGTGTTGAAATTCATGTTCGCTCGCTATTTTTACAGGGATTGCTGTTAAAAGAAAATGCTAGATTACCGCTATGTTTACAGCCATTTAAACCTGAGTTAGCGTCTTATTTTAACATGGCTAAAGAATTGAATTTGGAACCATTGCAGTTAGCTTTACTGTATTTAATCAGTAATAAATCAATGGACTACGGTGTTGTTGGATGTGTAAATCCTCATCAACTTATTGAGATTACCAAAGCCTATAATTACGTGCAGAAAATGTTAAATAGCCAAAAGTTCAAAGAACAATTAGATTTAAGCGGACTGGCGTCGTCATCTGATCAGTTAATTAACCCGTCGTTATGGAAATAACATTATGAAAGTGGTCGCTATTTTACAAGCAAGGTGCAGCTCTCGTCGACTGCCTAACAAAGTACTTTTACCTATTTTAGGTAAGCCGATGCTACAAAGACAGATAGAAAGAACATTACACAGTAAGCTTATTAATGAACTCGTTGTCGCGACATCGAATCAAAGTAGTGATACTGCGCTTATACAGTTATGTGAATCAATCAATATTCCATGTTTTGCTGGCGATCTAGACAATGTACTCGACCGTTTTTATCAAGCCGCTTTGCAAGCGAATGCCGATATTGTTGTGCGTTTAACGGGTGACTGTCCCCTTTGCGATCCTGCTATTATTGATAGCGTAATTGCAAAACATATCTCTGGCAATAATGACTATACCTCAAACGTTGATCCAGAGACTTTTCCTGATGGCCTTGATGTTGAAGTGATGAGTTTTAGCGCGTTACAAAACGCTTGGCTAAATGCTGAATCAAAAACAGATTTGGAACACGTAACACCTTATATTCGCAATCAAGCAACACTGGTTAAAGGGGCTGTTGTTTCTGATATTGATTATTCAGCTTATCGCTGGACTGTTGATGAGCCTCAAGATTTTGAATTTGTAACAAAAATATATTCAATTCTAGGTGCCGAAGAGCAATACTTTGATGCAAATGCAATTTACAAATTGCTTTTAGCGCAACCTGCATTGCAAGAGATAAATACAGGTATTCAACGCAACGAAGGTTTTATAAAATCTGAGTTGTGAACCATATTATAGGAAGAATAGAATGACACGTTATAAGGTTTCGGAACAATTACTTGCAAGAGCGCTAGAAACAATTCCACTCGCTTCACAGACCTTCTCTAAGAGTACCGTGCAATTTCCAGTCGGTGCTGCGCCTTTATTTTTAGAAAAAGGTGCAGGCTCTAAAGTTTGGGATGTTGATGGTAATGAATACTTAGATTTTATGAGCGCATTATTATGTGTGTCAATTGGTTATGCGGATGAAGATGTGACCAACGCTGTATGTGATCAAATTAAGACAGGTGTTAGCTTTTCATTACCACACCGACTGGAAATGGAAGTTGCAGAACAATTAGTTGATTTGATCCCATGTGCTGAAAAAGTAAGGTTTGGTAAAAATGGCAGTGATGCTACCTCTGCCGCTATACGTTTAGCGCGAGCTTATACCAACAAAGATATGGTTTTGGTTTGTGGTTACCATGGGTGGCAGGATTGGTATATAGGTTCGACAACACGTAGTTTAGGTGTGCCAAAATCAACAGCAGAATTAACCAAAGTCTTTAAATATAATGATATAGATTCTTTGTCTGATTTGGTTAAAGCGCATCAAGGAAAGATCGCTGCCATTATTATGGAACCAATGAACGTTGCATTCCCGGCTCCTGGTTATTTAAAAGCTGTACAACAGATAGCGAAAGAAGAAGGTGCTGTCTTTATTTTTGATGAGACTATTACTGGTTGTCGATTCGCCAAAGGTGGCGCACAAGAATATTTTGGTATAACACCTGACCTAGCAACATTTGGTAAAGGTCTTGCAAATGGTTTTCCTTTATCTGCCGTCGTCGGTAAAACGGAAATTATGGACCTGATGGAAGACATTTTCTTTTCAGGCACTTTTGGTGGTGAGACTGCGTCTTTAGCTGCGGCAAAAGTTGTATTGGATAAGGTTGATAAACTAAATGTACCGGCAGTATTGTCTGCAACTGGTGAATATCTCTTAGAGGAATTAAATGCTTTGATTAAAGAATTAGCATGTGAATTCTTTTTATCTACAGCAGGGCATCCTTCTTGGTCATTTTTACTCATCGCGGATGCAGCTAATTATACCAGCTATGAGATAAAAACACTCTTTATGCAAGAAATGTTGAAGCGCGGAATATTGACTTTGGGTACTCATAACATTAGTTATTCACATAGCCGGAAAGATATAGATACTTTAATTAACTGTTATAAAGAAGTGTTACCTATTTTGAAAGTGGCGTTAGAAAATAAAGACTTATTATCAAAATTAGAATGTGAACCTTTAGTGCCTTTATTTAAAGTTCGCTAGACGGTTAGCTAAGCCGAGCATGCTAGAGGTTGCAACTCGATAAAATCAGTTAAGGTGAACTAATGAAAATCGTTATTCGTACAGACGCATCTATTCATATTGGCAGCGGTCATGTAATGCGTTGCTTAGTGCTTGCGCAGGCTCTTGCATCAAAAGGGCATGAGGTTAGCTTTGCTTGTCGCCCGCAAACAGGTGATCTTATTCAATTTGTACGTAATAAAGGTTTTCATGTTTACGAATTGATTAAAGCTAAGATAGCAATTGAGCCTAAAGACAGTGGTGATTATCAAGCTTGGTTGCAGGTTCCATGGACTGTTGATGCTCAAAGTTTCTTAGCGCAGGTACGTCATGCAGATTTATTGATAGTTGATCATTATGCTTTGAATAAAGACTGGCAAACGGTAGTTAAAGATCAATTAGCCTGTAAAATATTCGCTATTGATGATTTAGTTCGTACTCATTCAGCTGATTTGATTTTAGATCAAACATTAATGCGTTCGGCCAGCGAGTATCAAGTCAATAACCCATCGGCGAAAATACTAGCAGGTTGTGAGTTCGCCTTGTTGAATCCTTTTTTTTCACGTTATCGTGAACAAGCTTTGGATTGTGATTCATTACCAAAGGAAGTAAAGGTATTGATCTCGATGGGGGGCATTGATCAACCGAACGCGACATTACGCGTATTAGAGGCACTATCTGCACACCCCTCGGCAAGACCTCATGTTACTGTATTACTTGGACCTAAAGCCCCTCATTATGTGAAGGTTAAAGCGTTTTGTGTTGTCAACTCTCATTGGATTCACCATATTGATTTTGTTGATAATATGGCTGAATTGATGCTAGAGCAGAGTATTGCGATTGGCGCACCTGGTACTACTTCTTGGGAACGTGCTTGCCTTGGAATTCCGAGTATTATTGTTCCTTTAGCTGAAAATCAGCATGAAATCAGTCAAAATTTGGTTACCGCCGAAGCTGCTATTAGAGTGAATATAAATGATATATCATCGAAACTGTTGGTGTCATACAATACTTTACTTTCGCAATGGCATACATTTAGAGATACTAACTTAGCATTGTGTGACGGATTGGGACTGCAGAGGATCCTGTACCATATCCAGTCATTGTTTGATGCTGATCTTGTTAGAGTCGGTATGCGTCGAGCAACGTCTCTAGATGTAGATAAAGTATATGAATGGCAGTGTCATCAAGAAACCCGCCAGTATGCTTTAAATACGGATGTACCAACATGGAAAAATCATCAGCTTTGGATGCATAAAAAATTAGATCGTTATCAGGATTATTTTTATATTATAGAGTGCCCTGTAACGTTGGATCGTGTCGGAGTTGTTAGACTTGATCGTATTAAGCAGAGTGAATATCTCATTTCTATTTTTATTGATCCAGTTCATTACGGTAAAGGGATTGCAACACAAGCTCTGGCCTATATTGACTTTATACACCCTAATATTATGATCCATGCAACAGTACTTGAGGCTAATGTCGCCTCTCAAAAACTATTTATTACAGCAAATTATCAGCGTGTTGCCGCGGATAGCTTTGTTCGTCATCCTATTATTTGAACATTGAGATTATAATGAAATCATATATCACCATAAATGGCCGTAAAATTGGCTCTGAACATCCTCCTTATATTATTGCTGAACTTTCAGCAAATCATAACGGTGACATTAATCGTGCGTTTAAAATTATGGAAGAAGCAAAGAAAGCGGGCGCTGATGCAATAAAATTACAAACATATACCCACGACACAATCACGATGGATTGTGATTCAGAAGAATTTCAAATCCATGGTGGACTATGGGATGGGCAAACATTATATGAGTTATATAAAGGCGCACATATGCCTTGGGAGTGGCATCAAAAGTTGTTTGAAAAAGCAAGACAACTCGATATCACGATATTTAGCTCTCCGTTTGATTTTTCCGCTGTTGATTTACTGGAAAAACTAGATGCACCGGCTTATAAAATAGCTTCATTTGAAGTGATTGATTTACCGTTGATAAAACGTGTAGCACAAACGGGTAAACCGATGATTATTTCAACTGGCATGGCGAATAAAGCAGAGATCCAAGATGCTATCACAACCGCTCGAGAGAATGGCTGTGAGGAATTGGTCGTGTTGCATTGTGTTAGTGGTTACCCTGCACCAGCAGAGCAATATAATTTAAGAACAATCGCAGATATAGCACAGCGTTTTGATGTTCTTTCTGGGTTATCAGATCATACTATCGATAATGCGACGTCAGTGGCAGCTGTCGCTTTGGGTGCGTGCTTGATTGAAAAACACGTTACTTTAGATCGTAATGGCGGTGGTGCTGATGATAGTTTTTCATTGGAACCACTAGAACTTGCCCAACTATGTGCCGATGCAAAAACAGCTTGGCTCGCTATGGGGCAAGTTAACTATGAAAGAACGGAAGCAGAGCAAGGCAATGTTAAATTTAGACGTTCGCTGTATGTGACTAAAGATATTGCGGAAGGAGAAGAGCTTACAGCTGCTAATGTGAGAAGTATTCGTCCCGGTTTTGGTTTGGCACCTAAGCACTATGAAACGGTATTAGGCAAAACATCAAAGCGAGCAATCCCCAAAGGTACAGCGTTGAGTTTTGAGCTAATAAAATAACAATGAATTAGTAACGTAAAGTAAGGCGCTATTCGATTAGCTATCGCATTCAGATACTTTACGTTGCTATATACTTTCGATTAGCTTTTTGGGTTAAGGATAGGATCGTTCGAGAATAACCCTCTAATACGTTGATCAATTAAGTTATTATTTTTAACTAAATCATCAAATATTTCATATAACGAATCCAGTTCGTTATCTTTCAATAAATTAAGTCTTGTGCAGTATTTTTCAAATCCGGTACCTGCCGATGTGCAAATTGAGAGTATCCGACATTTATCCAACGAACCAAATATAATTAATTCAAGTGGTATTTTGCTATCGATCAATTCGACACCGGGAAATACTTGCTTATAATATTCAACATCTTCTCTAGGGTGTACTTTGATTGCAAATGGAATTTTGTTGTCATTTAATGCTTGTATGAATTTTTTGTAGATAACTAAATCAAACTCTTCAATTACATGGGGTTGAGTTGCAATAATGACATTGTATTTATGCTGGGCATCATATTTAAAGAATTTGTAACCATATTGAGTAATTATTTTATCATCCACAAAGTCAATTGCTTTGATTTTATGTTGAATTGCGCTAGGCCCTTTATCCGGATTTAGTAGATATATGTTTGTACAACGAGAATCATCTCCAAAGTGTCGGAATTGACGTTTGCTACCTGTGAGTATATTCATGAATTGTTCTGCAGGTTTCAGCTTAACGCTGCCATAGTTACCGACACCTTCTTCTATTATCGAGTAGTTGGCAAAGGCAAGACGAAATAATCGCGACATTTTATTTCTTTCATTATAAAGAAATAATGTATTTTGTGATGAAAATTTAATATCTAAACCTAACACTCTGTTGAATAAAGCATTGTGTATATATCTTTGTATCGTAGGCGAAGTCTTAACATTTCTGGTCGCCATTAATTTCATTACGCTACCAAAGAAACCTTTATAAAGCTGTGCGCGAATATTTTCTCGCATGATGAAATGTACTTCAACATTAGCTGGCAAGCTATTTGGTTCGAAGTTATCTGGATTTATGTTTTGCTGGTCTGCAATGATAAAAATGTGACTTTTTGTTTCTGGCTGTGAGCATGCTTTTAATAATGAAAAAAGCAGATGTCGCAAAGTTGAACATACGTATAAGTTCATAATATTACCTTGGTTGGCTAGGTTAATTTAGTAGTTAGGCTATGCGACGTAATGATATCATAGCTATTGAAGTAAATTTTTTGCGAGATAAAGTTTCATAGATATAGTCGAAAATCTATCCCATAGTTACTGATAGGTGAGCGTTATAAAATCATGATGTTTACTATAATTATTATTTTACTGTTAGAATACAAGAATATATTACTTCCACTCATAATCAGGTCAATACCATGAACATTACCATTGCTGGTACAGGTTACGTTGGTTTATCAAATGCGGTGTTGTTAGCGCAACATAATAGCGTGATCGCGTTAGATATTATCGCCGAAAAAGTAAATCTTATTAATGCGAAAAAATCACCTATTTCAGATAATGAAATTGAATGTTTTCTGGCCAACAAAGAACTTGATCTTATCGCGACAACCGACAAGTACCTTGCTTATGCCAATGCTGATTATGTGATCATCGCCACACCAACGGATTATGATGTAGTGAATAATTCTTTTAATACCAAATCTGTTGAAGCGGTCATTAAAGACGTGATGGCGATTAACCCAAATGCGGTGATGGTGATCAAATCAACGGTACCGGTTGGTTATACTAAAGAAGTCAAACAGCGTCTTGGCTGCGATAACATCTTATTCTCGCCTGAGTTTTTACGTGAAGGCAGTGCGTTATACGATAATTTACACCCGTCACGTATTATAGTCGGTGAACAATCTGAACGCGCCGAAGTCTTCGCTGGTCTGTTAGTACAAGGTGCGATTAAAACTGATATCGATGTCTTGTTTACTGATTCAACCGAAGCTGAAGCGGTAAAACTATTTTCTAATACTTACCTTGCTATGCGTGTAGCGTATTTCAATGAGCTGGATAGCTACGCTGAAACGCATGGTTTAGATACCCGTCAGATCATTCAAGGTGTGGGGCTAGATCCGCGTATTGGCAGTCATTACAATAACCCATCGTTTGGTTATGGCGGTTACTGTTTACCGAAAGATACCAAGCAATTACGTGCCAACTATGAAAATGTGCCTAACAGTTTAATTAGTGCCATTGTTGATGCTAACTCGACGCGGAAAGATCATATCGCGGATGCTATTATTGCCAGAAATCCGCACGTTGTTGGTGTTTATCGTTTAATTATGAAGTCTGGTTCGGATAATTTCCGTGCCTCGTCAATCCAAGGCATCATGAAACGTATTAAAGCCAAAGGCATTAAAGTTGTGGTGTACGAACCGGTATTAACCGAGCGTGAATTCTTTAAATCGCCTGTGTTGACAGACCTTAATGAATTTAAAGCACTGTCTGATGTCATCGTATCAAACCGTTTAGCGGATGAACTACTTGATGTCGCCGATAAAGTTTATACACGAGACTTGTTTGGTAATGACTAGTTTGGTAATGATTAAATTAAGCTTGATTAAAAATATTGCAATGAAGTCATAATAAAAGTGGAACCAAAATGAAATATTTAATAACCGGCGCTGCTGGGTTTATTGGCTCGCGCTGTGCGGAGTTACTGTGTCAACAGGGTCATCAAGTGATTGGTGTTGATAATTTAAATGATTATTACGATGTGAATCTTAAGTTCGCGCGTTTAGCAAATGCTAAAAAATCTGAGTTGTTTAGTTTTATTGAATTAGATCTCGCCGATCGTGACGGTGTTGCGGCATTATTTGCAGAACATCAATTTGACCGCGTAATTCACCTTGCTGCACAAGCGGGTGTGCGTTATTCAATTGATAACCCGATGGCCTATGCTGATAGCAACTTAACTGGTTTCTTAACCGTATTAGAAGGCTGTCGTAACAACAAAGTGCAGCATTTAGTCTACGCATCATCAAGTTCAGTTTATGGCTTGAATAACAAAACCCCGTTTAGCACCAGTGACAGTGTTGACCATCCGATCTCGTTATATGCGGCATCGAAGAAATCCAATGAATTGATGGCACATACTTATTCACACTTATACGGTGTGCCAACGACTGGATTACGCTTCTTCACTGTATATGGTCCTTGGGGCCGTCCAGATATGGCGTTGTTTAAGTTTACCAAAGCTATTATTGCTGGTGAAGACATTGACGTATACAACAACGGTGACATGTTACGTGACTTTACTTATATCGATGATATCGTCGCGGGTGTTTTACAGATTCAAGCTGTAATACCAACGCCAGATAGCGAATGGAAAGTCGAAACGGGTAGCCCAGCGACCAGTAGTGCACCTTATCGCGTTTACAATATTGGCCACGGTAGCCCGGTTAAATTAATGGATTACATTGAAGCGCTGGAAGACTCGTTAGGCATTAAAGCCAAGAAAAACTTTATGCCGATGCAGCCGGGTGATGTTTATGCAACGTATGCCGATACTCAAGATTTATTTGCAGTCACAGGTTACACCTCAAAAATAAAAGTCAAAGAAGGCGTGAAAGCTTTTGTCGATTGGTATCGTGACTTTTATAATGTTTAAGATGCAACTTATATAAAGAACATATATATAAAGTACAGCGTATATAAAATACAAAAGGATTAGATTTTGAAGCAAACTAAGATCACTAAAGCGGTAATTCCAGTAGCAGGTTTAGGTACGCGTATGTTGCCTGCAACTAAAGCGATCCCAAAAGAGATGTTACCAGTGGCCGATAAACCACTGATCCAATATATCGTTAATGAATGTGCAGCAGCGGGTATTACCGAGATCGTACTGGTTACGCATGCATCAAAAAATGCCATTGAGAATCACTTTGATACCTCGTTTGAATTAGAGTCGACACTAGAGCACCGTGTTAAACGTCAGTTATTAGCTGAAGTTCAAGCCATTGCACCAAAAGGTGTGACGATCATGCATATTCGCCAAGGTGTCGCGAAAGGCTTAGGTCACGCAGTATTGTGTGCCAAACCTATTATTGGTGATGAACCGTTTGCCGTGGTATTACCTGATGTATTGATGGATGAAGTGAGTGCCGATCTAAAAACTGAAAACTTAGCCAGCATGATGCGCCGTTTTGATGAAACCGGTTTTAGTCAGATAATGGTTGAACCTGTACCAATGAACTTGGTGTCTGGTTACGGTGTTGCTGATTGTGGTGGTGTTGAACTTAGCCCTGGTGAATCAACCAAGATGACCGCAGTGATTGAAAAACCGGCACAAGATAAAGCACCGTCTAATTTAGCGGTTGCTGGACGTTATGTATTACCATCGTCTATCTGGGAGCTATTAGCACGTACAGCACCTGGTGCTGGTGATGAGATCCAGTTAACCGATGCGATTGATGACCTAATGAAATTAGAAACCGTTGAAGCTTTCCATATTAGTGGCAAGTTACATGACTGTGGTTCTAAGTTAGGTTACATGAAGGCATTTATTGAATATGGTTTACGTCATCCTGAAGTAGGCGCTGATTTACAGGAATTTATTAGTGGCTTGAAGTAAAGATATAAGAGAGACCCCCTCCCAACCTCCCCCTAACTTTTTATTACAGAAAGTAGGGGAGGAGCAGGGCAAAGACAAGACTTCATTGTCAATTGAGTGCTGAAATTGCATTGGCTTGGCGCTGTTTTAGTTCCCTCCCTTTTCTTAAGGGGAGGGCTAGGGTGGGGTCGCTCTGCTCTTAATCTTACGACTAGTCTAATTCAGTCTCTAACCAATCTGAATCTAGCTGCGCGAATGCTAATAACAGTTCAACTACCGCCGCATAAAAGCCAAATTTATCACAGTCTTTCACTTTCATTTCAAAATCACCTAACCAGTTAAGTAAGTGCGTTTGCAAGAAATCGTGCTGCAGTGCGAAATTAGCGCGGATCTGTTCTTCTGATTCTGAATCTAATGTTTTTAAGATCAAGTTACCCATGAAGTCTAACTGGATCGCAATATGATCCGCAGGTTCACTGTATTTATCACTGATATTGATGTTGTGCTGTTCTAATAGCGCTGTCATCTGTTGATACGCTTCTTGCATCAAGTGACCATTTTCGCTGGTGAATACCGACTCATACGGTGGCGCCGATGATTTACTGTTACCTAAAAATATTTGAGCGTAATCGGCACATAGTTCTAAACGTGCATCGTTACGTAGGTTTGCTGCAGCCAGTGAACTTACTAATTTCTCAACGGGAGCCGTTAACGCTGGTGTTGCTGCTAACCCTTGTAAGAAACCTTGGATCTCAGCAGACTGGTATTTACCCAGTTGTTCATCAGATAACTCTGTTGCTAATGTTGTTGAAAGCCACCAGTAGATCTCTGAGCGGGTCTGGCATAATTGCGTTAGTTCATCCATTGTCTTCTCCAAATAGGGTTGAGTACTGTTATTTGGCTGCATTATAGCGGAATTAAATTAACCGGGGAGTCAGTTTTGATCAAAGTTAATCTAAAATGCAGTGTATTCACGCAAAATTGAAATTTTCTCAAGGCATTCTAGTAGGAAGTCGGCAACATTCACGTTACAATGTGCTCCAGTTTGGCGTTGCTAGCTAAATTTTAGGTTTACTAGTATAATGTTAAAACTACTAATTAGATGTTAAGTTTACCAGCCATATGTTGCATTTATTAACTTGGTGTTGCATTTATTAACTAGGCGTTAAGTTAACTGACCAACTTGTATAATCTCAATCAGGAGAAAACGGATGTTTACACGTGATATGAATATAGCTGACTATGATGCAGAATTATGGGCAGCAATGACACAAGAAGTAACTCGTCAGGAAGACCACATCGAGCTTATTGCTTCAGAGAACTATACAAGCCCACGCGTAATGGAAGCTCAAGGCTCTCAGCTTACTAACAAGTATGCAGAAGGTTACCCTGGCAAACGTTATTATGGCGGTTGTGAGTATGTTGATATTGCTGAGTCTTTAGCAATCGAACGTGCTAAACAATTGTTTGGTGCTGATTACGCAAACGTACAACCACACTCGGGTTCACAAGCCAATGCTGCTGTTTACATGGCATTAGTTAAGCCAGGTGATACTGTACTAGGTATGAGTCTTGCTCATGGTGGTCACTTAACACATGGTTCAAGTGTAAGCTTCTCTGGTAAGATTTACAACGCAGTTCAGTACGGCATTAACCCTGAAACTGGCGCATTAGATTACGCTGAAATCGAAGCTCTGGCTGTTGAACATCAACCAAAAATGATTGTTGCGGGTTTCTCTGCATATTCTGGTGTTGTTGATTGGGCTAAATTTCGTGAAATTGCTGATAAAGTAGGTGCTTACCTGTTTGTTGATATGGCTCACGTTGCTGGTTTAATTGCAGCTGGTTTATATCCAAACCCAATAAAACATGCTCATGTTGTAACAACTACGACGCATAAAACATTAGGCGGTCCACGTGGTGGCCTTATCCTTGCACAAGCAGACGAAGCGCTTGAGAAAAAACTAAACTCAGCAATCTTCCCTGGTGGTCAAGGTGGTCCTTTAATGCACGTTATCGCTGCTAAAGCGGTTGCATTTAAAGAAGCGATGGAACCAGAATTCGCTGTTTACCAACAAAATGTACTTGATACTGCGAAAAGCATGGTTGCAGTATTACAACAACGTGGTTTCAAAATTGTTTCTGATGGAACTGAAAACCATTTGTTCTTAGTTGATCTAATTGGTAAAGAATACTCAGGTAAAGAAGCAGATGCTGCCTTGGGTAATGCACACATCACAGTAAACAAAAACTCAGTACCTAACGATCCACGTTCACCATTTGTTACATCTGGTCTACGTATCGGTACGCCAGCACTAGCTCGCCGTGGTATCCCAGCTGATAAAGCCGGTGAACTTGCAGGTTGGATGTGTGACGTATTAGATAACATCGGTAATGAAGATGTAGCTGCAACTGTACGTGCGAATGTACAAGCGCTATGTGCTGACTATCCTGTTTATAAATAAGCAGTATACAAATAAGCTATTTATAAATAACCGTATCCAATAGTTTATATATAAATAGTCAGTTTCTAAACCTCCAGGTTTGTAAAAACTGATAATTTGTTAACCGTAAATGCTACTTAACTTAAATAAACGTTTAAGTTGGTCATTTACGGTTTTTTTATGTCTAAAAATAAATTGTACTACCCTATCTCATTCCTGCTAATACTCAAAATCATGCTATTTCCATGCTTTTTTATTGTCTCAGGATCATATGATCTGCTGCTATTGCATGTTAGTCCACCGAACGGCTATCAAGCCAATTTTATAGACCAAGGATGGGAAATATGATGAATAAATTACGATTGAAAATAATCCCGAAAACAAGTCTACAGCAAATATGTAAAAGGATGTGCATTGTCACATTTGCTGTTGTGGTCACTGGCTGTAGCTCAGTTGACGTATTAACTAAAACCGAAAATGGTGCTTCTTATGAATATCAAATTGGTCAGTTTGCAACGATAGAAATAGTTGATATGGCGAAGGAGCATTGTGGTCAATATGGTAAACATGCAGAACTAACTAATCGTTACTCTGATGCTAACCGCATATACAATACGCTTATCTTTCACTGCTCATAAAGTTCTGATCATAAAGTACAGCTCATAGCGTAAGATCTGTTTTCATCTTAACTGTGAAGTCAATGGGGGTTAAATCTAATCAACTAGTTTCAAATACTATTTATGGGTGTTAACATAATTGCAACATGCTTTTCTGTTTTTCTATTAAGTCGTTAGAGATAGATTGTTAGGTCAATAAATTCCTTTTGAAGTAAATGAATAGATAAATAAATAAACACTTGAGATGGAATGCTCAAGTCTAAGCAATGGATAGGGTGAGGTATAAAGGATGATGCTGAATTCAAAAAGTAACAATAAACGTTTATTACTAGCGTTAGTATGTGGCTCAATGAGCTATTCAACATTTGCACAAATCTATAGTTGGCGCGATGCTGATGGTGCGATGCATTATAGTCAGTTTCCACGTCAAATAGTGGAAAAAAATGCTGCGCAAAGTCGAGCGAGTCGCAAACAAGCGGATATAAATGATGTCGTAAACGATTTAGCTTCAACCAAAAAACGAGATAACTTACTAGATGGTCTGGATGATATCGTTGCAAATGCTAACGTTGAACGTCAAATTGAAAAGGTACTCACGCGCCGTGATCCTCAGTTGGTGTTAATTGAGCAACAACTCGCCCGTCAACAATCTGAGCAACATGCAGCACTGGTTGCGAAACAACAAGTACTTAAAGAGCAGATTTTCAAAGAGAAGATTATCAAAGAACAGTTAGCGCTTGTTGCTGGCACTCAAATAAACAGTGTCGAAACGAAACGAAAATTTGCTAAGAATAGCTTTATGGCTGGTATTCACAAACGTGTTTACGGCAATGCCGATAACAAAAGTAATGACGTGATTCAGCCTACGCCGTTTGCGTCTACCTCAGGTCCAGATTTAAATGTTATTGCCAATGTCGAAGCAAAGCAACCGCGTAAATCAGCAAATAAATTCTTAGCGGGCATTCAAAATAAGCTAAAGCGTCAACATAGCGTGAAATTAAGCCAGCCTTCTTCACACATTGAACCTGTCGTGATAGCTAAAACGCAAGCTGCCGTATTAACACCGACAGTATTAAAACCAGTCGTAGAATCTCGTTCGATAGCGAAGGTTACCCGTAAGAGCAAGGCAAAACCTAGGAACGCTTTCTTAGCGGGAATTAAAAGAAAATTAAACCGTAAACAAGAAGCACAAGAGATTGATGAACCAATGGACCTAGTGAGTCAAAAGCTGGCCAGCCAAAACCTCGCGACCTCAAATGAATTAGTCGTTGCAAGTAGCGCCGCGACTGGTAAACCGTTGCGAGCGACACCTGAGCAAGTTCAGAATAAATTCTTAGCCGAAATAAATAAAAAGCTATTCCGAGCACATTTAGCCACGGATAATAGCGAAGCGGATAACACCCCAGTTGCGACATTAGTTAACTCTAGCTCTCACTCTAACGCTGATATTAACGGCAACAGTCGTCGTACTACGACGGTGAAGAATAAAGAGTTAATACAGGGTGCAGATGAAATTAAAGCGATTGAAAATGAAATTAGCAACAGCAGTCAATCAAACAAAGCGAAAGCACCATCTGCAAAGCAAGTTAACTCAGCGTTAATGCTAAGTCGATTAAGCTACAATCAGCAGGCGCGTTTACCGTTATTGGGAACGGGTATAAACCAACTTGATATCCAAGGTATCGACGCATCAAGTCAGTTTGTAAACGAAGTAAATCGTAACGCGGAATAAACGCGAAGCAAATGTCGTCGGTTTTTAGTGCTTAAAATAAGCGTTAAAAACCGACTGATTATTCAACAATTTGTTAACTTATTTATTAATTCCACTTAATTATCTGCACTTTTCTGTACCCGCCTGCTGTTTAACGATAGACTCACAATAATATTATTCAATAGGATTGTTTATGTTCTGTCCATTTTGTTCTGCGACTGAAACTAAAGTTATCGATTCTCGTCTTGTGGCTGAAGGCCATCAGGTGCGTCGCCGCCGTGAGTGTGCGAAATGTCATGAACGTTTTACTACCTTTGAAACTGCCGAATTAGTTATGCCTCGTATCATTAAAACAGATGATAAGCGTGAACCTTTTAACGAAGATAAATTGGTTAATGGCATTTATCGTGCGTTAGAAAAACGTCCTGTTGCCGCCGAGCAGATTGAACTTGGTATTAATCAGATCAAATCAAGTTTAAGAGCCACGGGTGAACGTGAAGTCGAATCAAGTTTTCTGGGTGAACTGGTTATGGACGTATTAAAAAAACTCGATAAAGTCGCTTATGTGCGTTTTGCTTCGGTTTATCGTTCTTTTGAAGATGTAAAAGAATTTAATGAAGAAATCGCCAAACTCGACAAATAATCCGATATCTGAGTCCTCATTGACTATGCCAAAAAAATCACGCACCGAGTTAGATCAACTAGTGGCAACACTCACCTCAACAAGTCAGTTCACTGATACTGACGTTCAGTATATGCAACGTGCGATCGCACTTGCACAACAAGGCCGTTTTACCACGGCGCCTAATCCCAATGTTGGCTGTGTGCTTGTTAAAGCAGGACAAATCCTCGGTGAAGGTTTTCATTTACGAGCCGGTGAGCCGCATGCCGAAGTGCATGCTTTAAACGCTGCTGCTAGTGCTGCAGATAGCGAGGTTCAGGGTGCGACTTGTTATGTGACTCTAGAGCCTTGTAGTCATTATGGTCGTACGCCGCCATGCGCCGCCGCTTTGGTTAAGGCGCAGGTGAGTGAAGTTGTGATCGCCATGGTAGATCCGAACCCAAAAGTCGCAGGTAATGGCATTGCTATTTTAATCGCTGCCGGCATTAAAGTGCGTATCGGTTTGTTATCAGATCAAGCCCATGCTCTCAATCCAGGCTTTATTTTGCGTATGCGTGAACAACGTCCTTTTGTACGTCTAAAAATGGCAGCAAGTCTTGATGGACGCACGGCATTAAAAAACGGTGAAAGCAAATGGATCACAGGTCCTGCTGCGCGCAGTGATGTGCAAGTTTACCGTGCTCAAGCCAATGCCATCTTATCAACGGCTAGTACAGTGATGATGGATGATGCATCACTTAATGTACGTTATAGCGAATTAGGGGCGAGTCAAGCAGACTATCCGTTAGAGAATCCCTTCGCTAAATCAAAGCAGCCCTTAACGCAATCAAACCAATCTCAAGTACGTCAGCCGATTCGAGTGGTACTGGATAACCATCGTCGACTCGATACGCATAGTGCATCATCCGCTAGCGCATTAAAGTTATTTGCTCAGCCCGGGAAGATACTGTTAATTAACGGCACTGAAGATGGTGTTGATGCTATCGAAAATAATGTTGATGGCATCGCAAATAACGTTAATGGCGTAGCTCATGATCCAGCGTCAGCAACGATAATGATGGATGAATCAGTCTCGCGAATTGAAATTGGCCGAGATAGTCACCATAACATAGATCTAAACCAGTTAATGAAGACGCTAGCTCAGCAGGATATTAATGACCTGTGGGTAGAAGCAGGCGCAACGCTAGCAGGTGCGTTACTTGAAAATAAGCTGGTGGATGAGATAATTATTTATCTGGCGCCTAAGCTCATGGGTGATAGTGCCAGAGGACTAGCAGTATTAAGCGAGCTAACTGACATGGCGCAAGTGCCACAATTTAGCTTTACCGATATCACGCAGGTCGGTGACGATCTTCGTATCACAGCAAAACCGGAATACTAATGTTTACAGGAATTATTGAAACCGTGGGTACGCTCACCGGTTTAACCCCAAAAGGGGCTGATGTGAGTATCACTGTCGACAGTGGTAAACTTGATTTAAGCGATGTAAAACTCGGTGATAGTATCGCGACTAATGGGGTATGCCTGACGGTTGTTGAATTACTAAGCAATGGTTACCGCGCAGATGTGTCATTAGAGACGATTAAGCGCTCTGGTTTTGCGCATTACAAAATTGGTGATAAGGTAAACTTAGAAAAAGCGTTAACCTTAAGCACACGGCTTGGTGGTCACTTAGTCAGTGGTCATGTCGATGGCGTTGCCGAGATTATTAAGATAGCTAAACTTGGTCGTGCGACTGAGTATTGGTTACAAGCACCGAATGAATTAGCCCGTTATATTGCCGAAAAAGGTTCAATTACCATTGATGGTATTAGTTTAACTATTAATGAGATTGACGGCGCTAAATTCAAATTAACGATCGTACCGCATACCGCGTTAGAAACAACGATAGAAAGTTATGTCGTCGGTCGTAAAGTTAATTTAGAAGTAGATGTTATTGCCCGTTATTTAGAACGGATCATGCTAGGTGATAAAGCGGCTGAATCAAGCACGCCTGAACAAGGTATTACCATGGATTTTCTTGCGAGTAACGGATTTTTAAAGTAAAACATCTATTCACGTTCAGTTTTTAATTGTTATTAAGGGGCTATGAACATGGCACTAAGTCGTATTGAAGATATTATTGAAGACATCCGCCTAGGTAAAATGGTTATCTTGATGGATGATGAAGATCGCGAGAACGAAGGTGATCTGATCATGGCTGCTGACAAAGTAACGCCAGAAGCGATTAACTTTATGGCGACCCACGGTCGCGGTTTAATTTGTCTAACGTTAACCAAAGCGCGCGTAGCAAAACTGCAACTGCCTTTGATGGTTCAAGACAATACGGCGCAATTCTCAACTAACTTCACTGTTTCTATTGAAGCGGCTGAAGGCGTGACGACCGGTATTTCGGCAACAGATCGCGCGGTGACGGTATTATCAGCGGTTGCTGGCGATGCTAAACCGGCAGATATTGTGATGCCTGGCCACATTTTCCCACTTGCAGCGCAAGACGGCGGTGTATTAACACGCGCAGGTCATACTGAAGCGGGTTGTGATCTTGCACGTCTAGCGGGCTGTGAACCAGCGGGTGTGATTGTTGAAATCTTAAAAGATGACGGTGAAATGGCGCGTCGTCCTGATCTTGAAATCTTTGCTGAAAAGCACGGTCTTAAATTAGGCACAGTGGCTGATTTAATTGAATACCGTAACAGTAATGAAACCACAATTGAGCGCGTTGCTGAATGTAAATTACCGACAGAACACGGTGATTTTGATTTAGTAACTTACCGCGATACCATTGATAACCAAGTACACTATGCATTACGTAAAGGTGATGTTGTTGCCGAGCAGCCAACATTAGTGCGTGTGCATGTACAAAATACCATGACAGATATTCTGCATACAGACCGTGCAAGTAAGATCTCATGGTCACTGGATGATGCCATGGCGCGTATCGGCACTGATGGTGGCGTAATGGTTATTTTGGGCAATGAAGAAGACTCTAACGATATCATTGAAAAAGTAAAACAGTTTGCGCAAGAAGATAAAGGCGAAGCACAGCCAAAAGCAAAATGGCAGGGCACATCGCGCCGCGTTGGTGTTGGTTCGCAAATTTTAGCGGATATGGGCGTGTCTAAAATGAAGCTATTAAGCTCAGACAAACGTTACCATTCACTGTCTGGCTTTGGCTTAGAAGTGGTCGAATACATCTCTAAATAAGTTTTCGCACTATCTCTAAATAAGTTTTAGCGATAGTCGTAGAATAAGTTTGCTTGCTGACGAAAGCTTGGTACAATCCGAGCCCTTTCGTCAGCCGATTCACAATAATTTAAATTGGCCGTAAAATTACGCGCCGTGATATAGGATTTGTACACATGAAAATTATCGAAGGGAATGTTCCTGCTCCAGAAGCAAAAATTGCAATTGTTATTTCTCGTTTTAACAGCTTCATTAATGAAAGCTTGTTAGCCGGTGCTATCGATTCACTAAAACGTTTTGGTCAAGTTAGCGATGACAACATCACTGTTGTTCGCGTACCTGGCGCTGTTGAATTACCGCTTATCGCTAAGCGTGTTGCTGCAACAAAACAGTTTGATGCGATTATTGCTTTAGGTACGGTAATTCGTGGTGGTACACCACATTTTGAATTCGTAGCTGGCGAATGTAATAAAGGTCTTGCTCAAGTTTCAATGGACTACGATGTACCTGTTGCATTTGGTGTTCTAACGACTGACACTATTGAGCAAGCAATTGAGCGTGCTGGTACCAAGGCTGGTAATAAAGGGTCGGAGGCTGCTCTAAGTGCACTTGAAATGGTGAATGTTTTGCATCAATTAGATGTATCATTGGAGAAAAAATGAAACCTTCGGAACGTAGTAAGGCACGTCAGTTTGCCACACAAGCAATTTATCAATGGCAAATGACAAAAGAAACTGTTGCAAATATCGAACACCAATTTGTAACAGAACAAGATTTTAGCGACACAGATGCAACTTACTTTCGTGAGTTAGTATTAGGTGTAAGCTTAAATTCTGTAGAACTTGATGAGTTAATGTCACCATTCCTATCTCGTCCAATCGGCGATTTAGACTTGGTTGAGAAAGCGATTTTACGTCTTTCTACTTTTGAGCTAACTAAGCGTCAAGATGTACCTTATAAAGTTGTGATCAATGAATCTATCGAATTAGCGAAAGATTTTGGCGCTGAAGACAGCCATAAATTCGTTAACGGCGTATTAGATAAAATTGTAAGTAAATTGCAATTACGTTTGAAAAAATAATTTAATTATTTTCTTCAATGCAAAAAAAGCTAGCACTGGTTGCTGGCTTTTTTTATGCCTAAAATTAAGCGCTCTAAATGATATTGCTCCTGCAAACCGCTCAAGACATCCCTGTGCGCTTAGACAAGGCCATCCATGGTCATGTATGTTTGCGATAGCAATAACATTTCTCTGCACAGTTATTTATAGATAGTAGTTTATAGGCATTGGCATAAACAACAGTATAATAGTGTTATTAATTTAACACCGATAATGGAAAGTAAGATAACTATGGCAACAGGTGAATTTGATTTAATTGGGCAATATTTCACGCATAAATTGGTGTCACGAGATGACGTTATTGCAGGCATTGGTGATGACTGTGCCATTTTGTCTGTGCCTGCAGGTAAGCAATTAGTTGTGACGACAGATACCATGGTTATTGGCGTGCATTTTCTTGCTGATGCAGATCCGGTTGATGTCGCCCATAAGTTAGTGGCTGTAAACATCAGTGATATTGCCGCAATGGGCGGGCAACCTGCTTGGGCTTCATTAGCGTTAACCTTACCAAACTATGATAGCGGCTGGCTAAGTGCATTCAGTGATAGCTTGCATCAGCAATTACATCGCTATGGTGTCAGTCTTATTGGCGGTGATACCACTAAAGGTCAGATGACATTAACGCTGACCTTACAAGGTTTTGTTGAACAGGGTAAAGCGTTGCGTAGATGCGGTGCACAAGCCGGTGATTTAATTTATTGCAGTGGCACGATTGGTGATGCCGCCGCGGGATTAAAACTATTAATCGATGCGGATAAAAAGACCACTGAAAAGCTTACTGAAAACATTGATGAAGAATCTCTAGCGGATGCTGACAAAGATTTTCTAATCGCTCGCCATCAACGCCCGACTGCACGTATAGCAACAGGGCAAGCGCTGATTGGTATTGCCAGCAGCTGTATCGATCTCTCTGACGGCTTAGCATCAGATTTAAAGCATATACTTAACGTTTCTAGTCGCGTGAGTGGTGTTGCACTGTCCGCCAATATTGAGCTCTCTGCGCTGCCGATATCAACAGCTTTGCAATCTTATGTCAGTAAAGCATTATGGCCGCAGTATGCCCTTGCTGGTGGCGATGATTATGAATTACTCTTCACCGTATCAGCTGAGAATCAAGCACAGCTGGAAACCATAATGGCTGAACAAGGTTTACCTTATAGCCATATTGGTGAGATAGTTAATGTCGAACAAACTGAGAAAACAGAAACTCAACAAATTCACTATTTTAACGATAAACAATTAACGTCATTAGCTTTGCAAGGATGGGATCATTTCCAATGAATAAAGATTTTTTATCGCCAGCACTACAAAAATTAAATTACGCCAATCCAATGCATCTGGCTGCGGTTGGTTTTGGCAGTGGTTTGTTTCCTAAAGCGCCTGGCACCATGGGCACGATTGCAGCTATTCCCTTGTATCTGTTAATGACCAGTGTACTCGAGCTCGGCTTATGGCAATACATCGCCATTGTTGCGTTCGCATCGGTTATTGGTGTGTATATTTGCGCCAGTGCGAGTAAGGCCATGGGCGTACACGATCACGGCGCTATCGTCTGGGATGAATTTGCCGGTTACGGTATTACCATGATTGCCGCACCACAAGGCTGGATGTGGGTGCTGCTTGGTTTTGCACTGTTTCGCTTTTTTGATATTGTGAAACCGGGTCCGATTGGTTGGTTAGATAGAAATACTCACGGCGGTTTTGGCATTATGATTGATGATGTACTGGCGGGGGGATTCGCTTTAGTTGGTGTTCAGCTTGTTGCATATATAGTGTTGTAAAACTAAAATTTCCTGGTGTTAAACACTGGATTAGTTAAACACTAGTTGCCGTTTAATCTATTTAAATAGGTCGAGCGGCATGTAAAACACTGATTGGATAATCTTTATTAAAACAGTGCTTATTTTTATAAAATATCAATTAACCCCCCCCCTAAATGCTATAACCATTTATTTGACTGTGTTATTAGTCTAAATCGATAAATTACACTGGTTTAATTTTCGTCAATAGTCAGTGATATTATCAATTTTACAAAATTCGTGAGTTTAATCACATTTAGTCATCTATTCTGATTCCATCCTCCTGGTTTTTATCGTTATTCCTTTTTGTTATCTATTAGTCCTTTGAATTATATGAGTTATTCGTAATGTTAGCCGAGCTAAACTATATTTTATCTTTGCAGCATAACTTTAATCTATTGTCATATCTGTTATTTTTAATTTCTCAGGCAGCTGATCTGACTATTTTAGGGAGCAATTGCGTGGTGTTGTTATTAGTTATTACTTTGTCAGAGGTTTACATCACTGTGCTAAAAACGTAATTTCTGTATGAAAACTACAATTCGCGGACAATGTATCTGCAAAAATGGCGTTAACTCAAATCTAGTCTAGTATCTGCTGTTAACGTTATCAACATCGCATAATGGAGTAAGGCATGAATAAAGGGAAAGTCGCGTTATCGCTATCTATCGCCAGTATTATCACGTTAGGTTTAAGTGGTTGTTCAGACGATAAAGCAGCGAAAGATTCATCTTCAGTAGCAGCTAAAAAACCTGTTTCTTTTGTATATTGTTCAGAAGCAAGCCCAGAAGGTTTCAACCCTGGACTGTTTACCACTGGCACAACGTTTGATGCATCATCAAAAACTATCTTTAACCGTCTGGTTGAATTTAAGCTAGGTACAACAGAAGTTATTCCTGCACTAGCAGAAAGCTGGGATGTATCTGAAGACGGTCTGGTTTACACATTCAAACTTCGTCATGACGTACCATTCCATACGACGAAAGACTTTACCCCGACTCGTTCATTCAATGCTGATGACGTTATCTTCTCATTTGACCGCCAAGGTAATGCCGAAAACCCTTACCATAAAGTATCGGGTGGTTCATACGAGTACTACAACGCAATGAGCATGGGCTCATTAATCAAAGAAATTAACAAGGTAGATGAGTACACAGTTCAGTTCGTGCTTAATCAACCTGAAGCGCCTTTCATTGCTAACTTAGCGATGGACTTTGCATCAATCATGTCAGCAGAACAAGCGAAAGTATTCCTTGAAAAAGGCATGGCAGCACAACTTGACGTAATGCCTTCAGGTACGGGTCCATTTGCGCTACAACAATACCAAAAAGATTCACTTATCCGTTATGCGGGTAACGCGGACTATTGGGATGGCGCTCCTGCTATCGACCGTTTGATATTTTCTATCACACCAGATGCATCGGTACGTTTTGCTAAACTGCAAAACAATGAATGCCAGGTCATGGCATTCCCAAATCCATCAGATCGTAAAATGATGGAAGAAGATAAAAACATTAACCTACTTTCTCAAGAAGGTCTGAACATTGGTTACCTTGCGTTTAACGTCAACAAAAAACCATTTGATGATGTACGTGTACGCCAAGCGTTAAATATGGCTGTGAACAAGCCTGCGATCATTGATGCTGTATTCAATGGTTCTGGTAAAGCGGCAACAAACCCAATTCCACCAACAATGTGGTCTTATAATACTGATATTAAAGATTACGAATTCAACTTAGTTAAAGCGAAAGCATTACTTGCTGAAGCAGGCTATCCAGATGGTTTTGAAACTAATATTTGGGCAATGCCAGTACAACGTCCATATAACCCGAACGCACGTCGTATGGCTGAGATCATGCAGTCTGATTGGGCTAAAGTTGGTGTTAAAGCGAAGATTGTGACGTTTGAATGGGGCGAGTACCTAAAACGTGCGTCGAAAGGCGAGCATGAAACAATCCTACTGGGTTGGACTGGTGATAATGGTGACCCAGATAACTTCCTAGCGGTATTACTGGGTTGTGATGCTGTTGGCGGTGCTAACCGTTCTATGTGGTGTAATGCTGAATTTGATGCACTGGTTAAAGAAGCAAAAACAACGGCAGACCAAGCGGTAAGAACTGACTTGTACGAAAAAGCACAAGTGATATTCAAACAACAAGCGCCGTGGGCAACGATTGCACACTCGGTTGTATTTGAACCTGTGCGTAAAGAAGTTAAAGGTTACGTGATTGATCCACTTGGTGGTCACAACTTCTACAGCGTTAGCTTAGAAAAATAAGTATAGCGTTAGCTTAGAACAGTAAGCATAGCGCTAGCTTAGAAAGTATCTCGTTTAAATAACGAAAATAAGATAACGCGAGACCCTCATGGCTCGCGTTATCTTTACCATAACCCTTTAAATACCCGCAGAGTTTTCTATGTTCCAATTTATTTTAAAGCGACTAGGTACTGTGATCCCGACATTCTTCGGTATTACCTTACTCACCTTTACGCTCATCCATATGATCCCCGGTGACCCGATTGAGATCATGGCGGGTGAACGTGGTATCTCACCAGAACGTCACGCTATCCTATCCGCTGAACTCGGTTTAGATCAGCCAATCTGGAAGCAATATTTTTCTTATGTAGGTGGTATCCTGCAAGGCGATCTAGGTAACTCTCTGGTAACCAAAAAACCAGTTGTAGAGGAGTTCTTCGAGTTATTCCCTGCGACCGTTGAGCTGGCCTTTTTAGCCGCGCTATTTGCTATTTGTATTGGCTTACCCGCCGGTATTATTGCTGCAGTAAAACGTGGTTCGATATTTGATCATACCGTTATGGGTGTGTCACTGACGGGTTATTCAATGCCGATCTTCTGGTGGGCATTACTGTTGATGTTGGTATTCTCAGTGAATCTGGGCTGGACGCCGGTTTCTGGGCGTATTGATGTGTCACTGTGGATCGATCACGTCACCGGTTTCATGCTGATTGATTCGTTATTATCAGATGAAGTGGGCGCGTTTGGCTCTGCTATTCATCACCTCATTCTACCGTCTATTGTATTAGGTACCATTCCACTGGCTGTTATCGCCCGTATGACGCGTTCTTCAATGTTAGAAGTGTTGGGTGAAGATTATATCCGTACTGCACGTGCGAAAGGCCTAGCGCCTTGGCGTGTCATTGTTATCCATGCATTGCGGAATGCCTTAATTCCAGTGATCACGGTAATTGGTCTGCAGGTCGGTATCCTATTATCCGGCGCCATCTTAACCGAAACAATCTTTGCTTGGCCGGGTATTGGCAAATGGTTAATTGAATCCATTGGCCGCCGTGATTACCCAGTAGTGCAGGGTGGTATTTTAATTATCGCCACATTAATTATCTTAGTTAACTTACTGGTAGACATTATCTACGGTGTGGTTAATCCACGTATTCGTCACGCGAAATAGAATACCGGATGCTGGATACAGGGTATAAGGTACAAGGAATAGATTATGAGTGAAGTTTCAAATAACGCGCCAGTGATTGAACTGCGACCGTTAACACCATTACAAGAATTTTGGAAATATTTTAGTACCAATAAAGGCGCCGTTGTGGGTCTGGTTTATATCGCAATGATGATTTTTGTTGCTGTGTTTGCAGATTTAATTGCCCCTTATTCACCGATTGAACAGTTCCGTGATGCGCTATTACAGCCACCATCATGGACTGGCGGTTATCTGTTGGGTACCGATGCGGTTGGTCGTGATATTTTATCGCGTTTGATTCACGGCGCGCGTTTATCGCTGTTTGTCGGTATGTTAGTGGTGACCTTATCACTGGGTATCGGCATCTTATTAGGTCTGGTTGCTGGTTATTATCGTGGTCGTATTGAAACCGTGATAATGCGTTTAGTTGACATCATGCTCGCGATGCCAAGCCTATTATTAGCGATTGCGATTGTGGCTATTATGGGACCTAGCATTGTGAATGCATCGATTTCGATTGCCGTGGTATCGATTCCACATTATGTGCGCTTAACCCGCGCATCAACAATGACAGAAATGAGCAAAGACTATGTCATCGCTTCGCGTATTGCTGGTGCTGGTCCACTGCGCATCATGTTCAATGCGGTCTTACCAAACTGTTTAGCACCGCTGATCGTACAAGCAACATTGGGTTTCTCCAATGCAATTCTAGATATGGCGGCACTGGGTTTCCTTGGTTTAGGTGCTCAAGCGCCAACAGCTGAGTGGGGCACCATGCTAGCGGACGCACGTCAATATGTACAAAGCGCATGGTGGGTTGTTACCTTCCCTGGCGTGACAATCTTGTTAACCGTATTAGCATTTAACTTAATGGGTGATGGTTTGCGTGATGCACTTGATCCTAAATTGAAACAATAAGAGGTTGGTTTATGTCACTGTTAGAAATTAAAAACTTATCAGTCACATTCAGCGGCTTCAGAGCGGTTGATAACATTAGTTATAGTGTTGATAAAGGCGAGATCCTCGGTATTGTTGGCGAATCTGGTTCAGGTAAATCAGTAAGCTCTATGTCTATCATGGGCTTAATTGACCATCCGGGAATCGTTACTGCAGATAGTTTGTTGTATGAAGGTCAAGACCTGTTAACTATGCCTGAAAAGCGACGACGTCAATTGACGGGTGCTGATATTTCGATGATATTCCAAGACGCGATGACCAGTTTGAATCCGTGTTTCACGGTGGGTTATCAGATCATGGAAACATTGAAAGTACACCAAGGCGGTAGTAAATCAGCACGTAAAGTACGGGCGATTGAATTATTGGATTTAGTCGGTATTCCTGCGCCGGAAAGTCGTTTGAATGTCTATCCACATCAACTGTCTGGCGGTATGAGCCAACGTGTGATGATTGCCATGGCATTGGCCTGTGATCCGAAACTATTAATTGCTGATGAACCAACAACCGCATTGGATGTAACTATTCAAGCGCAGATTATTGACCTGCTGGTTGACCTGCAGAAGAAAAATAACATGGGCTTGATCCTTATTACTCATGATCTAGCCTTGGTTGCTGAAGTGGCTGATCGTGTTGTGGTGATGTACGCCGGTCAAATTGTGGAAACAGGGATCGCAGAGGAAGTATTTAAGCATCCTAAGCACCCGTACACTCAAGCACTGCTAGCCTCATCGCCAGAATCGGCCATCGGTAAATCACGCCTTGCGGCCTTACCTGGTGTGGTTCCTGGTGCATATGACCGTCCTGTTGGTTGCCTGCTTAATCCTCGTTGCCCGTATGCAATCGATAAGTGTCGCACCGAAGAGCCAGGCGCACATGAAAGCCCATTAGGTCAGGTTAAATGTCATACGCCGTTAACTATCGAAGGGAGACCTGCAGCATGAGTGAAGTTGTAAATATAAATACTACAGAGCAACAACCATTATTAAAAGCGGTTGATCTGAAAAAACATTACCAAGTTGAGCAAGGTTTCCGTAAGCCAAGCGCAACTGTTAAAGCGCTTGATGGCGTATCATTTACGTTAGACGCAGGTAAGACGTTAGCGATTGTAGGCGAGTCAGGTTGTGGTAAGTCAACGCTAGGGCGTTTGCTGACGATGATTGAAACGCCAACAAATGGCGAAATTGATTTCCAAGGTCAAGATTTATTGAGAATGGATAAAGACACATTCAAAGTATTGCGTCAGAAGATCCAGATCGTATTTCAAAACCCGTATGGTTCGCTAAACCCACGTAAAAAAGTGGGACAAATTTTAGAAGAACCATTAGAAATTAATACCAAGTTAACTAAAGCGCAGCGTAAAGAAAAATCATTAGCGATCATGGCGAAAGTAGGCTTGAAGACGGAGCATTACGACCGTTACCCGCACATGTTTTCGGGTGGCCAACGTCAGCGTATCGCTATTGCCCGTGGCTTGATGTTAGATCCAAGTGTGGTTGTTGCAGATGAACCTGTGTCAGCACTGGATGTATCGGTACAAGCGCAAGTATTAAACTTGATGATGGATCTGCAAGACGAGCTGAATTTAAGCTATGTGTTTATCTCACATGATTTATCTGTGGTTGAACACATCGCTAATGACGTGATTGTGATGTATCTGGGCCGCGTTGTTGAGCATACGACTAAAGAAGAGTTGTTTGCTAATCCACGTCATCCTTATACCCAAGCTTTGTTATCAAGTACCCCGCAGTTAAACCCTGCACACCGTCGTAAACGTATTAAGCTGGTGGGGGAATTACCATCACCACTTGATCCGCCAAAAGGCTGTGCTTTCCACGCGCGCTGTCAGTTTGCTAATGAACGTTGCAATGTTGAGCAACCGACATTAGTTACATATGGTAAATCGTTAATTGCTTGTCATGCGGTTGAAGAACAACGTATTTAACTTTTAGATAAGCGGGTAAACAGTAAACGTACAAGCTGGATTAGTTAAAATAAGCCTACTGTTGCTGGCATGGATGCCAGCCCCAAGCTTCCAGGGATGGATTTACAGCGTGTAGAGCGTTTTTAACTAATACCAATGCCTATAAATAACGGTACAGAAAAATGCTATTGCTATCGCAAACATACATGGCCATGGATGGCCTTGTCTAAGCGAACAGGGATGTCTTGAGCGGTTTGCAGGAGTAATATCATTTTGATCACTTAGTTTTCGGAATTGGTATAATTTGGCGAAAGGCGAAACGAAAAAGGCTCTACTTGATGTGAATCGAGTAGAGCCTTTTTATTAGCTAGCATTTGTAATGACGAAGATTACAGCGCCACAAACGCCTTAATACTGGCTTCAATACCGCTATCATCTAAGCCTAATTCAGCATAGATTTCATCTTGAGTACCTTGATGAATAAACGTATCTGGCAGACCTAAGTTTAATGTCGGAGTCATTAACTTATTCGCCATCAAGTACTCATTCACCCCTGAACCAGCGCCACCCATGATCGCGCCATCTTCAATCGTGACTAAGATATCATGGCTTTTGGCCATTGCCACTAATAACGCTTCATCTAGAGGCTTAGCAAAGCGCATATCAACAACCGTCGCATTTAAGCGCTCAGCTGCAGGTATCGCGTTATGCATTAAGGTACCGAAACATAAGATCGCCACTTTTTCACCTTGACGACGAACAATACCTTTACCAATTTCAAATTCAGTAAATGCCTGTTCAACATCAATGCCAGTACCGCTACCACGTGGATAACGTACTGCAGCAGGACCATTATACTGGTAACCGGTATGCAGCATTTGACGACATTCATTTTCGTCACTTGGCGTCATGATCACCATTTTCGGGATACAACGCATAAAGCTAATATCAAACGCACCTTGATGCGTTTGACCATCTGCACCAACGAGACCTGCACGGTCAATAGCAAATAATACCGGTAGATCTTGAATGGCTACATCGTGAATAAGTTGATCGTAACCGCGTTGTAAGAACGTTGAGTAGATTGCCACAACTGGTTTATGACCACCAATAGCCAGACCCGCAGCAAACGTCACACAGTGCTGTTCGGCAATCGCCACATCAAAATATTGTTGTGGGTAAGTCTCAGAGAACTTGATCATACCCGAGCCCGCGCCCATCGCAGGTGTCACTGCTGCTAGCTTGTCATCTGTTGCTGCGACATCACATAACCAGTTACCAAAGATCTTGGAAAAGGTTGGTTTAGACGGTGCTGCAACAGGTAATGTATCTTCTTCAGGGTTGAATTTAGGTACGGCATGATAACCCAGCTGATCTTGTTCAGCTGGTGCATAGCCTTTGCCTTTCTTCGTTACCACGTGTAAGAACTGCGGCCCTTTTAGACTGCGCATATTACGCAATGTTTCAACTAAACCATTCACATCATGACCGTCAATAGGACCGATATAGTTAAAGCCGAATTCTTCGAATAATGTGCTTGGTACGACCATGCCTTTTAAGTGCTCTTCAGCGCGACGCGCAAGCTCCTTAATTGGTGGGATACCAGAGAGTACTTTTTTACCGTTCTCACGAAAACTAGAGTAAATATCACCAGATAATAATTTGGCTAAATGTTTATTTACTGCGCCAACATTTTCTGAAATCGACATATCGTTATCATTTAAAATAACCAGTACGTCTTTGTTGATATGACCTGCATGGTTTAATGCTTCAAACGCCATGCCGCCAGTAATCGCACCATCGCCAATAATAGCCACAGTCTTACGGTTTTTACCTTCTTGATCTGCAGCAACCGCGAGACCGAGTGCCGCACTGATGGATGTAGATGAGTGACCTACATTCAGATGATCATATTCACTTTCATCCCGCCAAGGGAACGGGTGTAATCCGCCTTTTTGGCGAATAGTAGACATGCGATCACGACGACCCGTTAAAATTTTGTGTGGGTAAGCTTGATGACCTACGTCCCATAATAATTTGTCGTGTGGGGTATTGTAGACATAATGCAGGGCAACCGTTAATTCAACAACGCCTAAACCAGAAGCAAAGTGACCGCCACTTTTACCTACCGATTGTAATAAATAGCTACGCAGTTCATCACACAAGTCATCGAGACGATCTGCGGGTAGTTGACGCAACTCTTCAGGAATGTCTGCCAATGCTAATGTAGGGTAGTTCGAAATATCTAAGCTCATAATTTTTATAATTTTTATACTTTGTTAGAATCGGTTATTTATTTCGCTCGATGATGTACTGCGTAAATAATGCGAGAGTGGTCGTATCATGCGGAATTGTTTCTAAGGCGAACATCGCTTGTTGATACAGTGCTTGGGCTTTTTCTTGCGCCCCAGCTAAACCGAGTAATGCTGGATAAGTTGATTTATTTAATTCGATATCCGAACCTTGCGGTTTACCCAGCGTTGCAGTATCGCTGATTATATCCAAAATGTCATCTTGCACTTGGAATGCTAAACCGATAGCGTTAGACCATTTATCCAATGCCGCTAATAACTCAACCGAGCGATGTGGTGATGCGAGCACACCGAGCTTTGCTGCACAATTAATTAATGCACCGGTTTTATTATTATGAATAGCTTCAAGTTGAGTCAGTGATATCTGTTTACCGGTTGCGGCTAAATCCATGGCTTGACCACCACACATGCCGCGATAGCCACTGGCTTGTGTCAGTGATTTTAACATGGCTAAACGATTTTTTTCTGCTGCTGGCGCCAATGCACAATCGAGTAACATTTCAAAAGCAAAAGGTTGTAGGGCATCACCGGCTAAGATCGCCGTCGCATGATCAAATTTAATGTGGCAAGTCGGTTGGCCACGGCGTAAATCATCATCGTCCATTGCGGGTAAATCATCATGAATTAATGAATACGCATGAATTGATTCGATTGCAGCAGCAGGACCATCAAGATCGCGAAGATTAACACCAAGCATTTCACCAACGGCATATACGATCACGGGGCGAATACGTTTTCCACCTTGTAATAGACCATATTCCATCGCCGGGGCAAGCTGAGTATCATGTACTGGTAACAAGTTTATTTGCTGCTGCAAATAATCATTGATACGGCCTTGGTATAAGGCGATTGAATTTGAAAGCTGCACTATTTAATTACTACTGTCAGAATTGAAGGGAGCAAGTGTTTGCTGGTCACCGTTGGCGAGTAATATAGCTACTTGCTGTTCAGCATGCTGCAGTTTTTGCGAGCTAGCGCGTGTTAAGCTAATGCCACGTTCAAATTGCTTTAACGCATTATCAAGTTCACAATCACCTTGCTCTAGACTGCTCACAATTGTCTCTAACTCTGCAATAGACGCCTCAAACGTCATATTTTCTGGTTTTTTTACCGCCATCGTCTGTCCCTCTGATAATATACTCGGGTATTATACCCAATTAATAAGGTATATACAGCTTAACTGTGAGATGACAGCAATAAGCAAGACAAGATCACTTAAGATATTTACTTGCTTGCCGATATAGTTCAATGAATACACTCGCTATAAATATGATCATAATTTGCTTGAGATGGGGAATGTTGTGGATTTAGCAACTTTAATAGGATTGGTCGGCTCGTTTGCCTTTGTTGTAATGGCAATGGTATTGGGTGGCGATATAAGTACGTTTGTTGATACACAATCGGTATTGATTGTATTTATCGGCTCACTGTTTGTGGTATTGATGCATTTTAACTTTGGCCAATTTTTAGCCGCAGCAAAAATTGCGATTAAAGCGTTTATGTTCAAAATAGATAAACCAGAAGAGTTAATCGAGCAAGCGGTAGAAATGGCGGATGCAGCGCGTAAAGGTGGTTTTTTAGCCCTTGAAGAAGCGGAAGTTAAAAATGAATTTATGCAAAAAGGCATCGATTTATTAGTCGATGGCCATGATGCTACGGTTGTCAGTCAAACTTTACAAAAAGATATTAAACTAACGACAGCGCGCCATAAAGCCGGTATTCATGTGTTTACTATGATTGGTGAAGTTGCGCCAGCAATGGGAATGATTGGTACCTTGATTGGTCTGGTGGCGATGTTATCAAACATGGATGATCCCAAATCAATTGGCCCTGCGATGGCCGTTGCCTTGCTAACCACATTATATGGCGCTGTTTTTGCCAATATGATTGCCATTCCGATTGCAGGTAAATTGAAACTTCGTTCTGAAGAGGAGATGTTGAATAACACTTTAATTATGGATGCGATTTTAGGTATTCAAGAAGGTCGAAACCCCAGGGTCATCGAAAGTTTATTAAAGAATTACCTCAATTCATCAAAACGAGCAATTGGCGATTCAGAGGTTTAGTTTTCGTGAATAGAGAGAAACCCTATGTCAGATGAAGAATGTGATTGTCCACCCCCAGGCCTACCCGCTTGGATGGGAACATTTGCCGATTTAATGAGCCTGTTAATGTGCTTCTTTGTATTGCTGCTGTCATTTTCAGAAATGGACGTGGTGAAATTTAAGCAAATTGCGGGTTCTATGCAGTTTGCGTTTGGCGTCCAAAATCAGATTGATGTAAAGAATATTCCCAAGGGCACGACGGTTATTGCTCAGGAGTTTCGTCCTGGCCGTCCAGACCCAACGCCGATTGAAACCATCATGCAGCACACGATTGATAACAGTGAAGCTGAGTTGGACTTTAAAGATGGTGAAGATCAAAATGCGGGTGGTAAAAATAAACTTGCAGAAGACAATAATGGCGGTAAGTCACCTGAAACGTCGACGCGTGATAATACCCCAACAGAAAAGATAGAAGTAACCGAAGATACCAGTGAATTAGTTAAAGCCTTGGCTGAAGCATTAAAAGAAGAAGTGGAAAGTGGTGGCGTTGAGGTTGAAAATCTCGGTCAGCAAATCATTATTCGTATTAATGAAAAGGGCTCATTTCCTGCTGGGTCAGCTTTTTTACAACCACGTTTCCGTCCTGTGATCCAAAAGGTAGCGCAGTTATTAGCGACTATACCTGGCATAATTACCATTGCAGGGCATACGGGTAAAGAGCAGCTACATTCAGAACTCTATCGTTCGAAGTGGGATCTGTCGAGCCAGCGTGCTGTGTCAGTGGCGCATGAAATGCTGAAGGTTAAAGATTTCACTGAAAACCGCTTGATCGTGCAGGGCATGGCAGATACTCAGCCGTTAACCGATGTCAAAAGTGAACTACGCCGTAACCGTCGGGTTGAAATCAGCATAATGCAAGGGAAGGCGAAACTATCAGAGCCGTTAGATGTAGTTAGATAAGGTTAAATAACAGGTTAGAGAGGCTCGCAACGTGGATGGACACATGTTGCGAGCTTTTTTTTGGCTATTGATTCAGCGAGTAGTATTAACCCATAAGTATTAATACGGGTTGATTGTTGAGTATGTATTCTAATAAGGGTCAATTAAGTATATTAGCATCACATTTAGATACTTAATCTTAACAATTGTCGTATTGTAGGTATTAACGGTTGTGGATTGATGATAGTTTAGAATATATAGCAATTAAATGAATTAATTGTTACTGTAAATACTACTCCTTTAGGGTTGCTTGATATTTCAATTCAACAAAAATTGAAATGTAAAACAAATTTAAAGGTCATGGATGTAATTGTCGTACTTGGAGTTTGTACATGTTAAAAAATAAAATCACCCAATCATTATTATTAAGCGCAGGTCTTGCGTTTGCTGCCACTTCCCTCACTGCTACTGCTGCAGAAGTTCCTGCCGGCGTTAAACTTGCTAAAATTCAAGAGCTCGTTCGTGGTAACGGCACTGAAGTTGCCTCGTTAGACCCTCAAAAAACTCAAGGTGTTCCAGAATCGCATGTAATCCGTGATTTACTTGAAGGTCTGGTAAACCAAGACGCGAATGGTGTCACTATACCGGGTGTAGCTGAACGTTGGGAAACTACAGATAATAAAGTATTCACTTTTTACCTACGTAAAGATGCGAAATGGTCGAATGGTGATGCTGTAACGGCGGATGATTTTGTATATAGCTTCCAACGCGCGGTTGATCCTGCTACTGCTTCACCTTATGCATGGTATCTAGATATGACGACCATGGTGAATGCTTCTGATATCATCGGTGGCAAAAAGGACAAGTCTACGTTGGGTGTTAGAGCGATTGATGCCAACACATTTGAAGTAACGCTTGACAGTCCTGTCCCTTATTTCGTTAAAATGATGGGCCACACAACGGTTAAACCAGTACATAAAGCAACGGTAGAAAAATTCGGCGATAAATGGACTAAACCAGAAAACTTCGTTGGTAACGGTGCATTTGTAGTTAAGAACTGGGTTGTGAACGAACGTCTAGAATTAGTTCGTAATGAACAATATTGGGATAATGCAAAAACAGTTTTAAATAAAGTCACTTTCTTACCGATCGAAAACCAAGTCGCAGATATGAATCGCTTCTTATCTGGTGAGATTGATTTCACTTATGAGATCCCGAATGAGCATTTCCGCCGCCTGCAGAAAGAATACCCTGAATCAGTTTCGATTAAAGGTGATTTGTGTACTTATTACTACAACTTCAATACACATAAACCACCATTTGATGATGTGCGTGTACGTAAAGCGATCTCTTATTCAATTGATCGTAATATCATCGCCAACGCGATTCTTGGTCAAGGCCAGAAACCAGCTTACTTCTTAACGCCTGAAATTGTTGCAGGTTTTAACCCTGAAACACCTGCCTATGGCAAGCTAACGCAAAAAGAACGTAATGAAAAAGCGAAAGAGCTGTTAGCGGAAGCGGGATATAACAAGTCAAATCCTCTAGAATTCAACCTGTTGTATAATACTTCTGAAAATCACAAGAAAATTGCAGTCGCAATTGCGTCTATGTGGAAGAAAAACTTAGGTGTATCGGTAACACTCGAAAACCAAGAGTGGAAAACCTATATAGAAAGCAAAAATCAGGGTGATTTTGAAGCCTCTCGTGCTGGTTGGTGTGGTGATTATAATGAAGCATCGACATTCACTTCATTAATGGAAGGCAACAACACAACGGGTGGTATCCACTATAAGAGTGCTGAATACGACAAGCTAACAAAAGATGCAGTGAAAGCAACGTCTGAAGAAAAACGTACAGAGCTTTATTATGCTCAAGAAGCGCTGTTAACTAAAGATATGCCAATCGCGCCTATCTATCAGTATGTTAAAGCGCGTTTAGTAAGCCCATACTTGGGTGGTTACGCAATAAACAATGCTGAAGATAAACTTTACTCTAAAGATATGTACATCATCGCTGAGTAAACGTTTGCCATACTATTAATTTTATCTATCAATAGTATTTATACCAACCGCATGCGGTATTACGCATGCGGTCTTCTTCATTTTTAAATTGTCATAGATTGAGTTAGATTATGCTTAAATTCATCTTAAAACGAATTCTAGAAGCAATACCGACCATGCTGGTATTGATCACCGTGTCTTTTTTCCTTATGCGCTTCGCCCCTGGTAGCCCATTCTCAAGTGAGAAAACACTGCCGCCACAAGTGATGGCAAATATTAATGCTAAGTATGGTTTAGACAAGCCAGTACTTGAGCAATACGTAACATACCTTACCAATGTCATTCAAGGTGACTTAGGTCCTTCCTTTAAATACAAAGATTTTACCGTAAATGAGCTGGTTGCTTCGGCATTACCGGTATCAGCAAAAATTGGTGCTTTCGCGTTTGTATTCGCACTGGTATTCGGCGTTTTTGTCGGCACCATAGCTGCTTTAAATCAAAATACGTGGTTAGACTACAGTATTATGTCCACCGCCATGATCGGGGTCGTATTACCTTCTTTTGTACTCGCACCCGCGCTTATTTACTTATTTTCGATTGATCTTGGCTGGTTCCCTGCTGGTGGTTGGTTAGATGGTTCGCTGAAATACATGGTTTTACCGGTATTAGGCATGTCGATGTTATATGTTGCTACTTTCGCGCGTATTACCCGCGGTAGCATGATTGAAACCATGAATAGTAACTTTATTCGTACTGCGCGTTCGAAAGGCTTGAGTTTCCCATACATAGTAATGAAACATGCATTGAAACCAGCGATGTTACCTGTGGTTTCATATATGGGTCCTGCTTTCGTTGGTATCATCACCGGTTCAGTGGTGATTGAAACAATTTTTGGTTTACCAGGGATTGGTAAGCTGTTTGTAAACGCGGCATTTAACCGAGATTACTCTTTGGTTATGGGTGTCACGATCCTCATCGGATTCTTGTTTATCTTATTCAATGCAGTAGTCGATATTCTACTTGCTTATGTTGATCCGAAAATTCGTTACTAAGGGATTAGGTATGTTATCTAAAACAGCAAAAGTCGAAGCGTTAAACAACTTCTCGACAAATTTAGAGATTGAAGGCCGTAGTTTGTGGCAGGATGCGCGTATTCGATTTATGCGTAATAAAGCGGCAATGGTCAGTTTATTCATCTTATTTTTGATCACACTGTCAGTAATCTTCGTGCCGATGTTCAGTCAATATGCATTCGATGATACCGATTGGTATGCGATGCATGCGCCGCCATCAGTGGACCATTGGTTTGGTACTGATAGTTTAGGCCGTGATTTATTTGTACGTACCTTTATTGGTGGTCGTATTTCGATGATGGTTGGTGTGATGGGCGCATTTGTTGCAGTGCTTATCGGTACTTTATATGGCGCTGCATCTGGCTTTATTGGCGGCAAAACTGACCGTGTAATGATGCGTATCCTAGAGATCCTTTACGCGATTCCGTTCATGTTCCTGGTTATCGTATTAGTGACTTTCTTTGGTCGTGACATTATCTTAATTTTTGTGGCGATTGGTGCTATTGCATGGTTAGACATGGCACGTATTGTCCGTGGCCAAACATTAAGCTTACGTGGTAAAGAGTTCATCGAAGCAGCACATGTTTGTGGCGTGAGCAAGTGGGGCATTATTACGCGTCACATTGTGCCGAATGTATTAGGTATTGTTGCCGTGTACTCAACGTTGCTTATTCCAAGCATGATTTTAACTGAATCTTTTCTTAGCTTCCTTGGTTTAGGCGTGCAAGAGCCTATGACTAGTTGGGGCGCGTTATTGCAAGAAGGTGCACAAACGATGGAACTGGCTATCTGGCAATTAGGTTTCCCAGCGCTGTTCATGGTTGTCACTCTGTTTTGCTTTAACTATGTCGGTGATGGTCTACGTGACGCGCTTGATCCAAAAGACAGATAATTGCTAAATAGAATGGCTTAAAGTGAGCAGAACCTAATTTAAGCCATTCTAGCGTAAAATATATTGCTGACTACACAGTTAGATGTAGCGCTAGAACAAGATTAAGGATGTCAGAATGAGTTTACTAGATGTTAAAGACCTACGGGTTGAGTTTACTACCCAAGACGGTAATGTAACGGCGGTTAATGATTTAAATTTCTCTCTAAGCCCAGGTGAAACGCTGGGTATTGTTGGCGAATCTGGTTCGGGTAAATCTCAGACCGTATTTGCGATCATGGGATTGCTGGCAAAAAACGGTATTATTACTGGTAGTGCCAAGTTCGAAGGTAAAGAGATTTTAAATTTACCGGAAAAAGAACTTAACCATGTGCGTGCAGAACAAATTGCGATGATTTTCCAAGACCCGATGACCTCATTGAACCCTTACATGAAGGTCAGTGAACAGATGATGGAAGTGCTTATTCATCATAAAGGTATGTCACGTAAAGAAGCGTTTGAAGAATCTGTATTCATGCTGGAATCGGTAAAGATCCCAGAAGCGCGTCTACGTATTAACATGTACCCACATGAATTCTCGGGTGGCATGCGTCAACGTGTAATGATTGCGATGGCGTTATTATGTCGCCCTAAATTGCTGATTGCTGACGAACCAACAACGGCATTGGACGTAACCATTCAAGCGCAGATCATGCAGTTGTTGAATGAATTAAAAGACAAGTTTAATACCGCGATTATTATGATTACCCATGATTTAGGTGTGGTTGCTGGTAGTTGTGACAAAGTATTAGTGATGTATGCGGGTCGTACGATGGAGTATGGCAAGGTGAATGACATCTTCTATACACCAAGCCACCCTTATACAGAAGGGCTGCTTAAGTCGATTCCACGTTTAGATTCTGAAGGTGATATTTTACCGACTATTCCGGGAAATCCACCGAATATGTTATCCCTGCCAAAAGGGTGTGCGTATCACGAACGTTGTCATCGTGCACAAGATAGTTGCACGCAAGCACCACCACAATTACTCCCATTTGCTGGCGACCGTTTACGTGCCTGCTTCTCAGACCAGGGGACATGGTAATGACAGTTATTGAAAAACAACAAGTAGCAACAGAGCACGCTGTACCCGAGAAGCAAGGTGTAGCAACACAACAAGTTCAAGTTGCTGTACAAGCAGTAAAAAAAGAACTGTTATTAGAAGTGAACAACCTTAAAGTTCAGTTTGATATTCCGTCAAAGTCATTATGGCCTTGGGCGCCATCACTACCACTGAAAGCGGTTGATGGTGTGAGTATTAAGCTATACGAAGGCGAAACGCTGGGTGTAGTAGGGGAATCAGGTTGTGGTAAATCAACCTTTGCTCGTGCACTTATTGGCTTAGTGCCAGCTGCTGCCGGTAATGTGGTGTGGTTAGGTCAAGATTTGACGCGTTTACCGCACAATGAAATGCGTGAAAAACGCAAAGAAATTCAAATGATTTTCCAAGATCCGTTAGCGTCGCTTAATCCGCGTATGACGGTGGGTGATATTATTGCTGAGCCGCTACGTACTTTCTTCCCTCGTCTTACTAAAGAGGAAGTAAAAGAACAGGTGAAGGACATGATGACCAAGGTAGGTTTACTACCAAACGTGATCAACCGTTACCCGCATGAGTTCTCAGGCGGCCAGTGTCAGCGTATTGGTATTGCCCGTGCACTTATTTTGAAACCTAAGATGATTATTTGTGATGAACCGGTATCGGCATTGGACGTATCGATTCAAGCGCAGGTAGTTAACTTATTACAATCATTGCAAAAAGAACTGGGTTTAAGCCTGATCTTTATTGCCCATGATTTATCGATTGTGAAACACATTTCCGATCGTGTATTAGTGATGTATCTGGGTAATGCAGTGGAACTGGGTGAGTCAAAAGCCTTGTTCGCCGAGCCTAAACATCCGTACACCAAAGCCTTGATGTCTGCCGTGCCGATCCCTGATCCGATACTCGAGCGTCAGAAAAAAATTGAAATGCTGGAAGGTGATTTACCTTCACCACTTAATCCGCCATCGGGTTGTGTATTCCGTACACGTTGCCCGGTAGCGACAGCTGCTTGTGCAGAGACTAAACCGACGTTAGCCGGTGATGACGAACATGCTGTAGCTTGTTTGCTCGTAGCTTAGACCTTTGGCTGGATGAGTTGATTAACAGCCTTATAATATAAAATAGTTATAATATTCTATACCTGTCAGCAATGTGTTGATGGGTATTTTTTTGTCTCGCTCCTCTGATTACGGATAATTATATGAAACTTAAAAACATAGCACTTTCTGCTTTAACCATTGCTATTGCAACAGGTTGCGCTACAGCAGATCAACAACCTCAGCACGAATGGACACAAGATAAAGAATATAATCTGACGATCCTACACACCAATGATAACCACGGCAATTTCTGGCAGAACAAATACGGTGAACGTGGTATGGCTGCACGTGCAACCCTTATCAATAGCATCCGCGCTGAAGTAAAGTCTGAAGGTGGCTCTGTACTACTATTATCTGGTGGTGATATTAATACCGGTGTACCTGAATCAGATCTGCAAGATGCTGAACCAGATTTCATTGGCATGAATATGATTGGTTATGATGCGATGACATTAGGTAATCATGAGTTTGATAATTCACTAGACGTACTAGCTAAACAAGAAGGTTGGGCAAACTTCCCGTTTATTTCTGCCAATATCTATAAAGATGGCGAACGCATGTTCGACGCTTACAAAATCTTTAATAAAGACGGTATCAAGATCGCTGTTATCGGTCTAACGACAGAAGATACGGCCAAGATTGGTAATCCTGAATTTATCAGTGCATTAGAATTCCGCGATCCGAAAGTGGAAGCTAAAGCAATCATTGCTGAATTGAAAGCAACAGAAAATCCAGATGTGATTATTGCTGCAACGCACATGGGCCATTACCTAAACGGTGATAATGGTTCCAATGCACCGGGCGATGTGCAGTTAGCGCGTTACCTGAATGAAGGCGATTTAGATATGATCGTCGGCGGTCACTCGCAAGAACCTGTGTGTATGGAAGGCGCTGAATACGCAAACTTCAAACCAGGGCAAAGCTGTACGCCAGATGTGCAAAACGGCACTGACATTGTACAAGCACACGAATGGGGTAAATACGTAGGACGTGCGGATTACACCTTCAAGAATGGTGAATTTACACTGGCGTCTTACAACCTTATTCCGGTTAACTTAAAGCAAAAAATCAAAGTTGATGGTAAGAAAACACGTGTGTTAATCCAAGACGAGATTGCACAAGATCCAACAGTGCTTGCAACATTAAAACCATTCCAAGAAAAAGGCCAAAGCGCGTTAAATATCAAGATTGGTTACTCTAATGGTTTGTTGCAAGGTGACCGTGACGTGGTGCGTAACAACCAAACTAATCTAGGCCGTTTAATTGCTACTGCACACATGGAACGCGCTAAAGCTGATTTCGGTATTATGAATTCAGGTGGTGTACGTGCGTCTATCGAGGCTGGTGATATTACATATAAAGATGTATTAACGGTACAACCGTTTGGCAATATTATTACTTATGTTGATATGACGGGTAGCGAGGTAATGGATTACTTAAACGTCGTTGGCACGATGCAGAAAGACTCTGGTGCATTCGCACAATTTGCTGGTATCTCGATGACAGTTACAAACGGCCAAGTGTCTAACGTGGTGATTACAGGTAACGCGATTGATTTAGCTAAGTCATATCGTTTCACGATCCCATCGTTTAACGCCGCGGGTGGTGATGGTTATCCAAAAATATCGATGCATTCAACCTTTGTTAACACAGGTTATGTGGATGCTGAAGTACTGAAAGAATACATCGAAGCTAACTCACCGATTAACGTTGCTGATTTCGAGCCAAAAAATAAAATGGTTTATAAATAATATTGCTATGTAGTTTTGCTATAGCGTGATGCTATAAAATAAGGTTATTAAAAAAAGCTAATAAACAGTGTTTATTAGCTTTTTTTGTGTTGTTTTTATTATTCATCGTGCGCCTTAAAAATAAATAGCTATAACGATTTGTGTGAGCTAACCATGCGATTTACAGCAAGTTTTCAAGTTAAAATGGCAACCACTCAATTTGAGTAATTATTCGATACGAACAACTAGTAAACGTCAAAGTTTTGAGTGAAAGTACTATGAAGTAGATATTGATTGGAAGTTTGTGTTTGATCACACTTTTAGACATCTAACTCTAATTTCACCCTATCATTATTGAACTTTTTCGTAATCGCGATACACTCGCGCCATAAAAAATAGCGCTGACTCATACAGAGCTGTGCACCATAAAATGGAAGTAATGATGAAAAACATTAAAAATGCAGCATTAGCTGCAACAACTCTTGCTGCTCTTTCTTGCAACGCGTTTGCGGCTGATTATTCTGATGATATCCACAAGAATGATTACAAATGGTCTCAGTTCAACTTAATGTATGTTGTTGGTGAAAAACCAAGCGATTCTGATAGCAAAAAGCATGACTATTTAGAAATGGAATTCGGCGGCCGTTCAGGGGTTGTCGATTTATACGGTTATGTTGATGTATTTAACCTAACAAATAAAAACTCTAGTAGTTCAGATAAAAATGATGGCGCAAGCAAGTTATATATGAAACTTGCACCACGCTTTTCACTTGATGGCATGACAGGTAAAGACTTATCTTTTGGTCCAGTTCAAGAACTATACGTAGCTACATTATTTAACTGGGGTGGCGGTCCGATTGGCGAGGATACTAATAACGCATTCGTTGGTCTAGGTTCAGATGTGATGGTACCTTGGTTAGGTAAAGTTGGTATGAACCTTTACGGTTTATACGATGTGAATGCAACTGATTGGAACGGTTACCAATTCTCGATGAACTGGTTTAAACCTGTGATTAATTTTGATAATGGCAGCTTCATATCTTACCAAGGTTACATTGATTACCAGTTTGGTGCTGAATCAAGCGCGACTAATGTAAGTAGCGGTGGTGCGATGTACAATGGCATCTATTGGCATTCAGATCGTTACTCAGTTGGTTATGGTTTGAAAGCGTATAATGATATTTATACAATCAAATCAAGTGTAGGTAGTGGCTTTGCTCATTACTTCGCTGCAACTTACAAATTCTAAGAACTTAATCTTAGTTTAAGTTTGTGGAGTCACCTCTCGCGTGGCTCCAAGTTCCCTTCAAGTTATACCTTTCCTAGTGCTACTCTGTAAGTCACTCCTTAAATTCGTCTCACTATCGATTTGATATTATCTAATCCTACAGCCCTATAAAAATCATTTTCTTCTGTATGATTTCCATCCCCTTGAAGCCATTTAAATCATGTGTTCTATGATGTGCTTATCTATGTAACTTAACTATATAACTTAATAAGCTGAGCCTTAGTGATGCTGTTGTTAGTGATAGAAAACGTCTATATAGCATGATTGCGAGTTGGGCTGATTTGGTAAGGTAAATTAAAGTAGGAGTATACGATGATCTTTATGCAGTTAAGAACGGGGGGAGGTATAGTTAAGACTAAAGAGCCAGTGTCATCTTCATCTAGCTCTTATTGTAGCGCCGCAGATTGCGTAAACAACGTAGAGGAAAGTCGCGTTTAAGCGTGCTGCGGCGTGGTTTTAAAACTAACGAGCAAGGCTGTTAATTGGGTCATGCCGTAACCGAGTAAGCCACCAAGCAGTAATGGTGGAATAATAGCATGTACATCACCGGCCATGGCAAAGGTAATACAGCAGCCAATAAAAGCACCTGGGATAAAGGCGAGTTTGCTATAACTGGCTTGTAAGCACATCATGCTGGTGACGATACCTGTGAGTAGATAGCCTAATAGCGGCGTATCAACCAAGCCACTGCCAGTGATCGCCAACCAAGCCCAAAATACCCCAGATAAATTAGTGAACCAGGCCATTAATACGCCTTGAAATCCAGCTTTGGGTTGCGCAAAGTAAGTGCTGCAACTTAAAAAACCTATCCAGGTAACCAGATGAAACGTATCGGCTATACCACACCATAGCGCAGCAAGTAGACCTGCTGAAATTGCTACTTGATAACGATTATTCATTTTTTAGCTCTATTATATACAAATAATATTAGTGGTTAAATTACAGTATTATTAAAGCTGAAAACTTGAACTCGATCGTAAATATGATATTAAAATAGCCATGATATTAAAATGTTATGGCGAAAATATAACCAGCTCCATTACTTCTGATATAAGTAGTTGCTTCGTAAGGATTACACCTCAATTTCAAGTGAAACCAATCCATCCGTTGTTAGATCTAACTCGCATTTTTATACTTCAGTACTAGAATTATCTTCATTTTAAACTATATTCAATTCATCGAAACGTTTGCGCAAACGTTTCGATGAATTGAATATTGAACACTCAGATTTAGTTATTTTCACCTTGTAAGGCGTGACCCATGAAGAAAAATGCACTTATCAACGCAGACTTATCTTATTTAGTTGCAACGCTTGGACATACCAACGAGATCACCATTTGTGATGCTGGTTTACCGGTTCCCGCGTCAACGCAGCGTATCGATCTTGCGCTTATTCCGGGTGTACCAACATTCATCGCCACGGTTACAGCGATACTGGGCGAGATGCAAATTGAAGGCATCATACTGGCAAAAGAATTTGCAGGCGTTAGCCCTGAATTACATAGCGCCTTACTTGCTGTGATTAAACATGAAGAACAGCTAACCAATAAAACAATCGCAATCACTTATATTAGTCACGAAGCATTTAAGCAACGAACAGAGCAAAGTAAAGCAGTTGTGCGTACCGGTGAATGCACCCCTTATGCGAATGTAATTTTTCAATCGGGCGTGGTGTTTTAACGCGGCTGTTTTCATTCAGCAGTGTATTGATTAAAGCAAACGTAATAACAGCTATTTATGCGGAATAAAGTAGGAACTGACATGACGCAAGCAATTTTAAAACTCAGTGGTATCGAAAAATCATTTCCAGGTGTGAAAGCATTGGATAATGCCTGTTTGAATGTATACCCAGGTAAAGTAATGGCATTACTGGGCGAAAATGGTGCCGGTAAATCGACGTTGATGAAGGTACTTACGGGTATCTATCACATGGACAAAGGGTCTATCAACTATCAAGGTAGTGATGTGACATTTGATGGTCCACGTCATTCCCAAGAAGTCGGTATCAGTATCATTCATCAAGAACTAAACTTGATCCCTGAGTTAACGATTGCTGAAAATATTTATTTAGGTCGCGAGACAACGAATGCGTTTGGCGGTATTAAATGGACGCAAATGTTTGCTGATGCCGATGCATTGCTACAACGCTTAAATGTAAAACACAGTTCGCGTCAGTTATTGGGTGAACTGAGTTTAGGTGAACAGCAAATGGTGGAGATCGCCAAAGCGTTGTCATTTAAATCGCAAGTGATTGTGATGGATGAACCGACCGATGCCTTAACGGAGAGCGAAACTAAATCATTATTTAAAGTGATTAACGAACTGCGTAATGAAGGCTGCGGTATCGTTTATATCTCGCATCGCTTAAAAGAAATTTTTGAAATCTGTGATGATATTACCGTACTGCGTGATGGTAAATTTATTGCAGAAATTGCAGTGACCGATATTGATGAAGATGGCTTGATTGAAAAGATGGTCGGCCGCCGTCTTGACGAAATTTATCCGCGTATCGATGCTAAACACGGCACCTTATGTTTGGAAGTTGAAAACATAGTGGCACCGGGTGTACGTGATGTCAGCTTCACGTTAGACCATGGTGAGATCTTAGGTATCTCAGGCTTAATGGGCGCAGGCCGAACCGAATTAATGAAAGCGATTTATGGCGCGCTACCACGCCAGTCAGGCGATGTTATTCTCGATGACAAAGTGGTGAGTCCGATCACCCCGCGTGATGGCCTGGCTAATGGTATTGCCTATATCTCTGAGGATCGTAAAGGCGATGGTCTTATTCTTGGGTTGTCAGTGAAAGAAAACATGTCTTTGTGTGCGTTAGACGCCTTATCGAAAGGTCTACAATTAGACCACGCTAAAGAAGCAACCGCAGTAGAAGACTTCATGCGTCAGTTTAATGTTAAAACCCCGAGTCGCGATCAAATAATTGGTAACTTGTCTGGTGGTAACCAACAGAAAGTAGCGATTGCCAAAGGCTTGATGACTCGTCCGAAAGTACTTATTTTAGATGAACCAACCCGCGGTGTGGATGTTGGCGCTAAAAAAGAGATCTACCAGTTAATCAATCAATTCAAAGCCGAAGGCATGAGTATCATTTTAGTGTCGTCAGAAATGCCGGAAGTGTTGGGCATGAGCGATCGTATTTTAGTGATGCACGAAGGTCGGATCAGCGGTGAGTTTATGGCTGCAGACGCGAATCAAGAAAAACTGATGGCGTGTGCCGTTGGCAAAAAAATCAATGAGGCAGTGCTATGAGCCAGAACCAAGCAGCGAATAGCAATGCGAACTCGAACTCTAATTCCAACAATAATGTAACCGGTGATGTTATGACGAAAACTTTAACCCAAAAATTCTTTACCAAAGAATGGCTTTTTGAACAAAAATCATTAATTGCCTTAATTTTGTTGATTGTGGTGGTGTCCTTCTTGAACCCGCACTTTTTCACCATGGGCAATATTTTAAACATATTACGTCAAACATCAGTGAGCGCGATTATTGCTGTGGGCATGACCTTGGTTATTTTAACTGGTGGTATTGATTTAGGTGTTGGCTCGGTATTAGCCCTCTGTGGTGCTTTTGCAGCGTCTTTAATCGCCATGGAAGTGTCTGTGATGATTGCCGTACCTGTGGCATTGTTTGCGGGTGCAGCATTGGGTGCCATGAGCGGTATTATTATCGCCAAAGGTAAGGTGCAAGCCTTTATCGCTACACTGGTTACCATGACATTATTACGCGGTGTGACGATGGTTTATACTGACGGTCGCCCCATTTCAACTGGTTTTACTGATGTTGCGGATAGCTTCTCGTGGATCGGTACGGGTTACTTATTAGGTGTGCCAGTGCCAATCTGGTTAATGGTTATTGTGTTTGCATCGGTATGGTACTTACTCAACCACACACGCTTTGGTCGTTATGTTTATGCGCTTGGTGGTAATGAAGCGGCGACACGTCTATCAGGTATTAACGTAGATAAAGTGAAAATTGGTGTGTATGCGATTTGTGGTGTACTAGCTGCATTAGCGGGTCTTATTGTGACTTCACGTCTTTCATCTGCGCAACCAACAGCTGGTATGGGTTATGAGTTAGATGCGATTGCTGCGGTAGTTGTCGGTGGTACCAGTCTTGCTGGTGGTAAAGGCCGTATTATGGGCACGTTAATTGGTGCATTGATTATCGGTTTCTTGAATAACGCCTTAAACCTATTGGATGTATCTTCATATTTCCAAATGATTGCTAAAGCTGTAGTTATATTACTTGCAGTATTAGTCGAAACGAAAAAGAAATAGACCGAAATAAAGACAAGAATAATAACAAAAATAGTAAAACACGATAAATAATCATAACAAAACCTGTGAACCTCATACCCTATCGAGGCAGCAGAACTAACAGAAGGTATATGTAATGAAAAAATTAGCAACCTTGATCTCTGCTGCTCTCGTTTCAGCATCTTTTAGTGCAACTGTGATGGCGCAAGATTCTATTGCCATGGTCGTATCGACGCTAAACAACCCTTTCTTCGTGACAATGAAAGAAGGGGCGGAAGATAAAGCTGAAGCTTTAGGTTATAAATTAATTGTGTTGGACTCGCAAAATGATCCAAGCAAAGAATTATCGAACGTTGAAGATCTAACAGTACGTGGCGTGAAAGCGATTCTGATCAACCCAACTGATTCAGATGCCGTATCAAATGCTATCCGTATGGCTAACCGTGCTGGTATTCCGGTATTAACACTCGATCGTGGTGCAAGTCGCGGTAAAGTCGTGAGTCACATTGCCTCTGATAACGTAGCTGGTGGCGAAATGGCCGGTCAATATATCACTGATACGATTGGCGCTAATGCCAAAGTTATTCAGTTAGAAGGCATCGCTGGTACTTCTGCAGCACGTGAACGTGGTCAAGGCTTCATGCAAGCTGTTGATAAAAACAAGATGGATCTGCTCGCTAGTCAACCAGCTGATTTTGACCGTACTAAAGGTCTTAACGTAATGGAAAACATGCTTGCTGCTAACCCTGATGTACAAGCTGTATTCGCGCAAAACGATGAAATGGCATTAGGTGCATTACGCGCTGTGCAAGCATCGGGTAAAGACGTATTAATCGTTGGCTTTGATGGTACTAAAGACGGTATCGCTGCGGTTAATCGCGGTATTTTAGGCGCGACTATTGCACAGCAACCTGGATTAATCGGTGCGCTGGGTGTTGAAGCTGCTGATAAAGTACTTAAAGGTTTACCGGTAGAAAAAAGTATCGCGGTACCACTTAAAGTTATCACCAAGTAATAATGTAGCAGGGGATAGCGCGCGTCGTTATCCTCTGCCTATTTTTCAATTCAACATATGAAAAATATGACTTAATAGTATGTGCATTAACTATCGTGCGATTAAGTCATGTTTTATTCTCTCCAGTTACAAGTATTAAGGCTTCTTTATGAATAAGTTAGTTGTGTTAGGCAGCGTCAACGCTGATCATGTTTTACAAGTGGCTTCTTTCCCGCGTCCAGGCGAAACGTTACTCGGGCATAGCTATGCTGTGATCCCTGGCGGTAAAGGTGCGAATCAGGCTGTTGCCGCTGCACGTTTAGGTGCTGAAATTGCGTTTATCGCTTGTGTTGGTGATGACAGCTTTGGATCGAATATGATTATCGAATTTGACCGTGACGGTATTAATACCCAAGCGGTCATGACGGAACAAGGTACGCCAACCGGTATCGCCATGATCCAAGTGGCAGCAACCGGTGAAAATAGCATTTGTATCTCGGCTGAAGCCAACGCTTGTTTAACCCCAGAGCGTCTAGCGCCACACCGTGAATTAATCACGCAAGCTGATACACTATTGATGCAATTAGAAACACCGATTGCAACTATCACCCAAGCCGCTAGAATAGCTAAACAAGCGGGAACACGTGTAGTATTAAATCCTGCACCTGCACAGCCATTAACAGATGAATTATTATCGCTGGTTGACTTGATCACCCCCAATGAGACCGAAGCGGAATTGTTGACGGCGATTAAAGTAACAGATATGGCATCGGCGCAAGTCGCTGCGGATGTATTGCATGCTAAAGGCATTAGCGAAGTGATGATCACGTTAGGCAGTCAAGGCGTATGGATCAGCAAGGCTGGCACGGGTAAACAAGTAAAAGGTTTCCGTGTTGAAGCTGTTGATACCACCGCGGCAGGTGATACGTTTAATGGTGGACTGTTAGCTGGCCTGCAAGCTGGGTTAGCATTAGATGACGCGATTATTTTTGCCCATGCAGCCGCTGCAATTTCTGTTACCCGTGTTGGTGCGCAAACATCGATCCCAAGCAAAGCGGAAGTTACAGCGTTTTTAGCGTTACAAGATTAGCGTAAGGACTGGTAGCGAGTATTGCGCTGCCTTATTTACACAATTTTTTATTTAATAACCTTCTAATTTCTTTATACAAGATGATGGACAATATTAGCCAATGGCAACAATTAAAGACGTAGCAAGACATGCGGGCGTATCCACGTCAACGGTGAGTCATGTATTAAACAATACACGCTATGTTAGTGAAGATGTGTCTGCGCGGGTAAAAACCGCGGTTGATGAGTTGCGTTATGCACCGTCGGCATTAGCACGTAGTCTTAAAGTCCAGAATACCAAAACCTTTGGTATGTTAGTCACCACCTCAACCAATCCCTTCTTTGGTGAAGTATTGAAAGGTGTTGAGCGCCGTTGCTATGAACATGGTTATACGCTTATTCTCTGTAATACCGAAGGTGATATAGCCCGTATGCACGCCAACCTTGATACGTTGTTACAGAAGCGTGTCGATGGACTCATGTTGATGTGCAGTGAAGTTGAAAGCCAAGGTTTTAATCTGTTTGAACGTCATAAACCAGTACCGACAGTGGTGATGGATTGGGGCCCAACTAATTTTTCGTGCGATAAGATCCAAGATAACTCCCATCGTGGTGGTTATATGGCTACTCAGCATTTGATTGCTAAAGGCCATACTGACATTGGCTGTATTACCGGTGTATTAGATAAGCTAACTGCACAGCAACGTTTTGCTGGTTTTACCCAAGCAATGGAAGAAGCGGGTTTGGCGATAAATCCGAACTGGGTGACCGCGGGTAACTTTGAATGTGAAGGTGGAGAAAAAGCCTTTGCTGAAATGGTTGCCAATGGTCCATTACCAACAGCGCTCTTTGTCTGCAATGACATGATGGCGATGAGCGTGATTAATAGCGCCAGTAAGCTGGGTATCTCGGTACCGCAAGATCTGTCTATTATTGGTTACGATGACATTAAGTTGGCGAAATACATTACCCCGTCATTAACCACTATTCACCAGCCTAAACATCGTTTAGGGCAAAAAGCAGTGGATATGTTGCTCGAAAAAATTAACAACAAGTCTGAAATTAATCAGATCATCGAATTAGAGCCTACCTTGGTTGAGCGAGATAGCGTTAAAGCATTGAATTAGTGCCTGTGAATTACAGATCATAAAGAAAGCCTATTGAGATAAATACTCAGTAGGCTTTTTTGTGTCTGTAACAAAACAATGCATGACGACTCATCGCTGGTATTTAACATGCTATGTATTGATTACATTTAGTGAACTTAAGGTGAGTTTATGCAATTAAAGTATCTCGGATTAATGTGTGTCACGTTACTGTCTTTTTCGTCACTATCTTATGCCAAAGCTGAGGACTTCTTTCGTCTTAGCGGTGGAGGGTTATTGATTAGCGGTATTGAAATGCAATATGCAGAAGTGATGACATTGATCAGCAAAGAAAAATCGTCGGAGCAGATTGGACGTAATCATTATATTTTGAATGCGTCTGTTGGTGGTCAATTTGATGTGCAGTTCACATTTAAACACGGGAAATTAACTGAGATTACGACGAAGCAGATGGGACGTGTAGACCAATATTAGACTCAACTTATGTTGTATTTACGTTATTAATTACAGTGAAATAGATTATTATATGGAATTTGAAGTTGTTCGTAGAGTGTATTTGCTGCTTAAGTCTTATTCAGCTAACTAATACACTGACAGTGATCAAGGTAAAGTATCGTAATTACAGTAGAATAAACTTACTATCTACAATTAAGTATGATAAAAATGTTTATGGTCCTCTGTGTGTATAAATTTGGCCTTAATCTGCGATTTAAACATATTGGGATATCAACATCAACATCATTATCAACTCAAGCAAAATGGAACTGTTCATGAACAACATAAATAAAGCATTATCTCTTACTCTGGCTGCAATCGTATCTATGCCTACACTGGCTGCAAATATCAACACTGACGATTTTTCTTTTGGTGGTCGTGTAGAAGCAAGAGGCGCGCTTACTGATAGTGATTTCAATGATAAATCACGTGTTCGTTTCGGTGGTCAAGGTAAGCATGAAATTAATGAAGCTTTAACTGCTGTTGGTAAATTTGAATATGAATTTACACAAGAAAAAAAGGATGATGGTTCTAGTAATGGTGGTGATACTAGTGTTGCTAATAACCTTCGTTATGCATATGTTGGTGTTGAAACTGCGCACGGTACATTAACATACGGTACACAAGATAATGCTGTTACATATCTAACTAACTTTACCGATGTAGCTGAAGTTTACAGTGGTTACACAAACGAAGAATTTTCAGCAAGCGGTGACCGTTCTGAAGATACAGTGCTTTATAGCGTAGTTAAAGGTGATTTAACATTTAACGCTTCTGCTAACTTACAAGAGAATGCACAAGGCGGCGGTGCTATGGTTGCTTATAAATTGCTACCAAGTGTTGAAGTAAGTGCTGGTTATGCAGCAACAGAAACCGCTGTGGGCGATACAGATTCATCAGATGTATACATGCTTGGTGCTCGCTATACTAATGCTGGAGTTTTAGTTTCAGGTCTAGTACAAAAAGGTTCTGTAAACAATGAAGATTTCAATGCTGTTGATGCATTTGCATCTTATGGCTTTGGCGAAAATAAAGTAAGTGTTTCATATAACTATCTACAATTTGATGGCGACGATCAAGGTCAAGATGTTAACTTCGTAGCATTTGAATATGGCCGTTATATTGGTGATGTAGCTGCATACGCAGGCTATAAAATTGCATTAGGTTCAGATATTTCTGCTGATCGTAAGAATGACGTTAACGCAGACGAATTCATCGTTGGTGCTCGTTACTCTTTCTAATCTTAGCCAGTTAATATTATAGCTTAGTGAAGTTAGTAAAAGCCTCCTCGTTTGGAGGCTTTTTAGATCTTGGGTGTTGGTTAATCGATACAAAGCAAAAAGCCCATTGAATACGCGATTCAATGGGCTTTTTTATATTTGTGACAACTTACATCCAGTAAGACTTTTGTTCTGGCATAAAGTCGCTCGTGTCCGACATGTTTTTAATATCACCATCAACATTGCCTGTTTTTGGTTCTTCTAACACTTCGTCTTTAGTTTCTGTCTCTGTCTTTTGCTTATCGATATCCAGGTCATCAACGCTAATTGGTTGTTCTGCTGTTGCATCTTCAATGCTGGCAGGTGCAAAAGATTGGATATTACTGCTTGGTTGGTTCATTGGCAGGTTGGCGTTGGTGCTACAACCTTGATTCAACAAGCAGATGAATATAATTAACGGTAAAAATCTCATAAACACCTAATACTATCGTTTAGTCTACTTGGGTTTTTAGCAGCGTCATTACTGCCATGAATTCTGTAATGGCAAGGAGGCCATTCTTTTCTTGTTTTTTTTCTGCTTTCGGTGCGCCAAGTATCGATGGATCATCCGATTTTAATTTATCGCCGACACCGCTACAAGCTTGAATCGATAGACAAATGAAAATTACTGGTATTATTTTGTTCATGCTCATATCAATTCCATCCTTTAAAATCAATGGTTTAAAATCCATTTCATCAAACTGCAGATAAAGAAAAGCCCATTGAATCAAACCATTCAATGGGCTGCGACACTTAGGAGGGTGCCGTTCTAACTTGCGTTTGGTGGAGTCGGGGGGAGTTGAACCCCCGTCCGAAAAACCTACATCCGCGGTACTACATGTTTAGTCATCTCTATTAATTTAACTTTTTATTAAGCCGAGTGACAGGCCGAACAAAAGCGTGCTCGATTGTGTTTAGTGCTTTCTCTACGAGCGAAGAGTCCACACGATCTTGATATTTAATGACCATACAATATTAGGGACCCTCAAGCAGGGTTCTAAATGATGGCTAGCGAGCCTAAGCTGCTAGAGTGTGGTTAGAGTCGTTTGCAACTATAACAGTGCGGCTTTTTACGAGGCCAACCGCCCCTCGACATGCACCTAGGGTTTCGTGAATCTCGTCGAATCCTAAATCGACCCCAGAACTAAAATTCTACGCCTTTAGTTTGGAATTGCAACAAATTAACGAACTTTGTGCTTCATCATTCGTTCTTTGTCTATTTTCCATTCTCGATCTTTCACATCTGAACGTTTATCGTGCTCTTTTTTACCCTTAGCAAGGCCAATATTAACTTTCACCCAAGCCTGTTTCCAGTACATAGAGGTGGCGACAATCGTGTAACCTTGACGCTCAACCTTACTTGCTAGTACTTCTAATTCACGTTTGTTTAATAACAACTTACGAATTCGAGTCGGGTTGCAAACTACGTGTGTCGATGCTGCGTCGAGTGGCATGATCTGCGCACCAGACATAAACGCTTCACCGTTTTTAATAAACACATAACTCTCGGTAATATTTACTTTACCTGCGCGTAATGATTTAACTTCCCAACCTTGGAGTTCTAATCCAGCTTCCAAGCGGTCTTCGATTTTATATTCGAAACTAGCGGTTTTATTTCTCGCTATGGTGTTTTCGCTGTTTTTTGGTTTGTTCTTAGCCATAATTTATCTTTATGCACCCATCATTGACGGAATTTAATGTTATAAATATTATAACAAAATCGCATTTTATCCTAGTACTTGTCTTGCTTTGCGCGGAATAACAAATGAATTTTAGCTAGATAAATGCTAAAGTTGCCTGCTTATTACTAATGGTAGAGTGATATTGAGCCTTTAGTAAACGATTTGATTTTTAGATTATAGTTTGAAGATAGGGACATGTATGCCACGGATAACGCGCAGCGCACTGTTAATGTATAGCGCTGACCAAATGTTTAATTTAGTAAACGATGTTGATGCATACCCAAATTTCTTACCAGGTTGTACTGGTACACGTATTTTAGATGAGCATGATAACCAAATGACGGCAGCGGTTGATGTTGCCAAAGCCGGTATTAGCAAAACCTTTACCACCAGAAATACCCTGATACCAGGACAACAAGTGAAAATGGATCTAGTAGATGGTCCATTTAAAAAATTGACCGGTGGTTGGACGTTTAAAGCATTAGATGCAACAGCGTGTAAAGTAACACTCGATTTAGAGTTTGTGTTTAGCAGTAAGTTAGTGGAAGTGGCGTTTGGCCGTATTTTCTCTGATTTAGTGAATAACATGGTGCAGTCTTTTACAGATCGTGCAAAAGAGGTTTATGGTGTCGACCAAAATTAATGTTGAAGTGATTTATGCATTACCGAAAGAACAAATTACCTTTAAGGTTAGCGTAGACCAAGGTGCGACAGCACAGCAAGTGATTGCAGCGTCTGGGATATTAATTAAATATCCAGAGATAGAATTTACGGTGAATAAAATTGGTATCTACAGCCGTTTAATCAAACTAGATACTGTAGTCGCAGACGGTGAGCGGGTTGAAATATACCGACCGTTAACTGCCGATCCAAAAGAAATGCGCAAGCGCAGAGCAGGAAAAGCCAAAGAAGAAGGGCGACTGCACGAAAAGACCGGTCAAAAAATAAAGTAATAACATTGGCATATTAAAAATCACAATCTCGTGCAGATTGTGATTTTTTTGCTTATACCTATCCTTCTAACTTATCAATTTAACTTACAAATCGCGCTTATCTAGCAACTTAACGCTATTGACCGAGCGGTGTTGAAAAGTCAGGGTTGAGTGGATAATCACCAACCACGGTTTTCAAGTTATCACCTGCAAACGTTAATACCAGCTGTTTACTGGTGACGACACCACGACCCGTTTTGAAGTGATATAAGTAATTCCACACATCATGATCGAATGAATCAACCAGCATTGGGCTACCAAGTACAAACGTGACTTGCTCTTTTGTCATATCAACACGTAATTTGTCTACTTGGTTATCCTCAACATAGTTACCCTGTGGGATATCAATTTTATAAACCAGTTTTTCTAGAATTGAGCAGCCCGATAAACTAAAGATAGCCAAGCCTGCAATAAGTAAGTGTTTTAAGCGCATAAGTATTTTGCTAATTAAGTCCATATAGAAAGGTAAATAATAACTCGGCTGGCGAGTGAAGTAAATCGGTGTATTTCACCGACTTACTTAACGATACGCTGATTAGAAGTTAAATGCAGAGATTAGTTCCCCGCATTATGTTGATTGTGCGAGGTTAAACTAACATTTCGGCCGCATTATTTAGGCTTGATGCGGTGATCTTATCACCACCCAGTAATCGGGCTAACTCTTCAATACGCATTTCCTGACTTAAGGCAATCATACAAGTTTCAGTGGTTTTACCGTCGGTAGTTTTACTCACATACATTTGTTGATGGCCTTTTGATGCCACTTGCGGTAAATGGGTGACACACATAACTTGGGTTTTATCACCTAATTGACGTAATAGCTTGCCGACAATTGAGGCCGTTTGTCCTGAAATACCCACATCGACTTCATCAAAAATCAATGTAGGGGTTGAGATCTTCTGCGCAGTAATAACTTGGATAGCTAAGCTGATACGTGATAATTCACCACCCGATGCTACTTTACCCAGTGGCTGTAATGGTTGACCCGGGTTGGTTGAAACTAAAAAGTTAATATTGTCTAAACCTTGTGGGTTTGGCGCTTTTTGTCCATCGTTTTCAAGCGTGATCTCGAAACAACCATTTTCCATGCTCAGTTCATGCATACTGGCTGTGATCAGCTTATTTAACTGTTTAGCGTATTTTTGACGGCTAAGGGATAATTTTTCTGATTGTTGATGATACTTCACTTGTGATTCTTGCAACTCTAGCTTGATGGTCTCAATGCGCTCATCATCACCAGCAATATTATCTAATTCAGATTTTAGCATGTGATGGTGGCTTGCCAGTTGAGCGGCGGGCACTTGGTGTTTACGCGCAAGTTCTAAGGCTTTACCTAAACGTTCATCGAGGTATTCAAATTGCTGCGGATCGCGCTCTAGATTATCCGTATAGCTGCGTAGTTCATTACCGGCTTCTTCTACCAGCACTACGGCTTCTTGCAAGGTATCGGTGATGGATTTTAATTTCGGGTCCATGTCGAGCAAGTTTTCTAATCGATGGGTAACGACTTGCAACATGCTGCAGATAGTGTTGTCTTCATTTTCATACAAAGTATCGGCACTGCTCATGCATTCTTCTACTAACTCAGTGCTGTTTGCGAGTAATCTATGTTCAGCTTCAATTTGATTGTATTCACCATCTGCAAGGCCAAATTCATCGAGTTCTGATACTTGGTATTGTAATAGCTGCTGACGGGCAGCTCGCTGTTGCTGATTCTGTAATAGCTTCTTTTCTTCATTGGCAAGATTATGCCAAAAGCGATAACTATCCCGCACGTTGGTTTGTAATTTGGTATGGCTGGCATAACCATCGAGGATCGCTAATTGAATTTCAGGCTTTAGCAAGGTTTGGTGGGCGTGTTGACCATGTACCTGAACCAAGAACTGAGACAGTGATTTAAGTTGTTGTAATGGTACTGGGATACCATTGATATAACCTTTAGATCGACCTTCTGCGGTGATAATACGACGCAGGATACATTCATCTTCATTATTCAATTCGTGCTCGACTAGCCACTTGTAGGCGAGAGAACTTGCTTCAACGGTAAAAATAGCGCTTATTTCGGCTTTCTTTTCACCGGGGCGCACAGTACTGGCATCTGCACGAGAACCTAAAGCAAGGCCTAATGCGTCAATCGCAATTGATTTACCGGCACCGGTTTCACCCGTTACGGTAGTCATTCCCGACTTCAGTTCAAGTTCTAAAAATTTAACGATAGCAAAATTATGAATAGTGAGTTGCGTTAGCATGCGTATCCTGTTTATTTTATCAGGCTGGGTTTATATACAGTATATATGCGCAAGCCTATAACTGTAAATACTTTGCTTTTATAAGTCGTGTTTATTTTTGATTTGTGATCTAGATTAGGGCCATATTAAGGTAAGAGTGGAATAAGGCTGCGGTAAGCGTGAAATAAGGAAAAGTTGGTGAGAAGTAAGGCTTAACTGGGGCTAAGCCTTACCGTTAGCGAGCAGAGGTTAAAATAATTTACTGCCCCAACCTAATTTTTCACGTAACACTTTAAAATAATCATAGCTTTTTGGGTGGATCAAATGCAGGTGGTTTTTATCACGTTTGATGATAATTTCATCACCTGGCAGTACACCTATGTGCACGTGACCATCACAACTGACCATCATATTCTCTTCATTATTCGGTGACACCACTAAGCGAACCGTACTATTGGCACTAATCACAATGGGACGACTCGAAAGAGTATGGGGGAACATGGCCATTAAAGTTATCGCTTCTAAATTTGGCGATACAATCGGGCCACCTGCAGACAATGAATAGGCGGTTGAACCAGTTGGTGTTGATACCAATAAGCCATCGGCACGTTGACTGAGCATAAAGCTATCATCGATATAGACTTCAAACTCGATCATGGCTGGGATCTTACCTGGATGTAAGATTGTTTCATTAAAAGCAAGGTTGGTTGCTTTTAACATACCGTAGCGAGAAATCGAGGTATTTAATAAAATACGTTTTTCCGAGATGTACTCACCTTTTAATACCCCCAGTAAATGCTCGTCGAAGGCTTCAGGATCAAGATCGGTCAAAAAGCCTAAATTACCGCGGTTAACCCCGATAACGGCAATATCAAAACGCGATAATACGCGGCCAGCACCTAACATGTTACCGTCACCGCCAACAACGACGGCGAGGTCGGCTTCTTCGCCTAAATTCATCAATGGGCGTGATACAACTTCTGCCATACCCAGATCTTGGGACACTCGGCTATCCACTATCACGTTATATTTATGTTTGGTTAAAAAATTGTGTAGGGCAATAAGGGTTTTAGTTGTTTCTGGGTGTTTAGGTTTGCCGATTAACCCGATGGTTTTGAACTCTCTCTTCATTGCCTTGATTCCACTAATTAAGTATAGATTCAGTATATACTTAAGCGACTTCAAGATTCAAAGTATAAAGACGATATATATATAGCCCCGAGTGAGCAAATTAGCTTATGTTTTTGCACTATTTTGCGCTGGAGGATAACTAGATATGAATTTGACTTGAATCTCGTGTTAGGATCCCCATTATATTTCGGTATAAACCCTTAATTGTAATATAGTGTACTTATATAAAGTATGCTGAATTGAATGTCGGAGAAAGTAATGAGCAGCGAAGATCAAAAAGTACAGGCTGAAAAGCAAGTTGAAGAACAGTTAGTAACAGAAGCACAGCCTGTCATTGAAGGTGTTACAGCTGAAGACGTAACAGTTGAAGAAGTAGCTGTAGAAGTTGATGAGTCTGTTGCACGCATCGCTGCACTAGAAGCTGAACTTGCAAAAGCAAAAGCATCAGCAGCTGAATTTAAAGATGCTGCATTACGCGCTAAAGCTGACGCTGATAACATTCGTCGCCGTGCTGCGATTGATGTTGATAAAGCAAAGAAATTCGCGTTAGAAAAATTTGCAAATGAACTACTGCCTGTTATTGATAACATGGAACGTGGTCTACAACATGCTGACAAATCAAATGAAGCACTTGTACCACTGATTGAAGGTATTGAGCTAACGGCTAAATCACTGGAATCTGCGTTAGTTAAATTTGGTGTTAAGCCGGTTAATCCTGAAGGCGAACCGTTTAATCCTGAATTACATCAAGCGATGAGCATGATTGAAAGTGCAGACGTTGCGCCAAATACAGTGATTACTGTTATGCAAAAAGGTTATGAGCTAAACGGTCGTCTAATTCGACCTGCAATGGTGATGATCTCTAAAGCAGCACCAGCAGCGACACCAACAATTGATACACAAGCTTAATTGCTAATGTAGCAAGCCATTGTTGTATTAATAGTTGTTGTATCAATAGCTGTTATATCAATAGTGATGGCACAGTTGTGAAAATAGAGCCGTTTGGCTCTATTTTTTTATCTATAATTTAGTCGATATTGCTATTAACCCGCAGGATAAAACGCACCTAGAATCGCTGTACGACTAGCCCCTGTGACTGCCGGTAGATTACCCGGCTGCTTATGCATATGTTGTTTGGCTAGCCAAGCGAACGCAATGGCTTCCACCCAATCGGGATCAATACCAATCTCGGCTGTCGTCATTACTGGACTATGCGGTAAGAGCTGGGCTAAATCCGCCATCAGTAATGGATTCGCAGCGCCGCCACCACAAATATAGACTTCAGTATTTTTATCAAGAGTATTACCGTTATTAAGCGTACTGGCTTTCTGCAATTTAGTCACTTCATTCGCAATAGATACCGCTGTGAAGCGGGTTAATGTGCGCTGTACGTTGGCATCTGAATATATTTGACGCGTATTATCTACATCGCTATCTAAATAAGACTGCAACCAGGCTAAGTTAAATAATTCTCGGCCAGTGCTTTTAGGCGGGAGCAGCGCAAAATAGGGGTGCTGTAATAATAAGCTTAATAAAGGCTGGATAATAACGCCGGACTTCGCCCATTGCCCATTTTCGTCATAGCCTTTTGTACTTTTGTTTTTTGTCGTAAACCAAGTATCAAGTAGGGTATTACCGGGGCCGGTATCATAGCCAATAACAGGTTTATCTTGTTCTAAGCTGGGTAAGTAAGTGATGTTGGCCAAACCGCCAATGTTAATAATTGCGCGATTGAGTGTTGGGTGTTGAAACACGGCTTGATGGAACGCGGGGACTAAAGGTGCACCTTGACCACCAAGCGCCATATCTTTGCGTCTAAAGTCTGCAACGGTATCAATGTTGGTTAACGCAGCAAGGATATTAGCATCACCAATTTGTAAGGTGAAACCGTGCTCGGGATGATGACGTATGGTTTGGCCGTGAGAACCAATGGCTGTTACATCACTGGCTGTATAAGGTGTTTTAGCCAGTAACTGCTGACAAGCAAGTGCAAAGGCTTGAGCAAGCGGTTGCTCCAGGGTTGCAAGCGCGGTTATCTCATCATTGTGTGGGCGACATAATTGATGCAGTTTCGCGGTCAGTGTCGTTGGCATTGGCTGTAAATGCTGAGCCAGCAACTGACACTTGCCATCTTCAAATGCGACCAACGCCGCATCAATACCGTCAATACTGGTGCCAGACATCAGGCCGATATATAACTCACGTTTGTTTCGCATTGTCGCTTCCTACACCTGTTGTGTATTTTATAGCTCGATTGAGCTGTATAATTTCGCGTTGTTTTCCAGCTGCTCAATGATACCTTTTGCTTTCGAGACAAACTTGGTTTTCTCATTACCACGTAATGAATCTGCTTTTGGTAGTGACACTGTTTTCGGATTTTTGTGCTTACCATTAACCAAGAATTCATAGTGTAAATGGGCACCGGTAACACGGCCTGTCGCACCAACCGTACCAATCTTCTGATTCTGCTTAACACGTTGTCCTTGTTTGACACTACGCTTATTCATGTGCAGATATTTAGTGACAATATTGGTGTTATGTTTAATAAAGACGTAATTACCGTTAAAGCGATTATAAGCTGATGCAATGACTTTACCGTCACCCGCTGAGACAATCGGCGTACCGGTTTTTGCGGCATAATCAATGCCATTATGGGCACGCACTTTACCGGTAACGGGATGGCGGCGATTACGATTAAAGCTCGAACTGATATATTTAAAGTTGACGGGCGCACGTAAGAAGGCTTTACGCATCGAGCGTCCTGACGGCGTATAATAACTGCCATCACTATTGCGGACGGCTTGGAACTTATCACCCTGGTTAATAAATTCGGCGGCTAAAATATGTCCCGTAGAAACAAAGTCACCATCAATAAATTGCTCTTCATAAATGACGGCAAAACTGTCGCCTGCACGAATGTCCAAAGCGAAATCGATATCCCAACCAAATATTGTGGCTAAGTTCATGATTTGTTTTGCGGGCATACCGGCTTTTGCCCCAGCATTCCAGAAGTTACTGGTGATATCCGCGCGGGCAAATTGCTCGCGTACTTCAACCTTATTTTTAACGGTCTTGGTATCGTAACCATCACTGGTCTTATTGATATATAAAGATTCTGTTGCGCTATAAGGGTAAAAAAGCGCGATAAACTGGCCTGCATCATTGGTGGTGATGGTTAGTTTTTGTCCAGGATAAATACTGCGTAAGCGTTTTGCTGAGGATAATCGGTCTATTTCATAGATGGTTTTGGCTGATAAATGCCCACGTTTACCGATTAATGACAAGTTATCGCCAGATCTAACGATGATCTCTTCACTGGTTAATAGGGTTTTAACGGGCTTGTTTGCCGTCGAGACGATCGTCGGTAATTTTAAACTGTAACGATCACCAACCTGATAAATATAGAACGCTTCAGCATCTGAAGATTGCGGTGCGCTGGTGGATACAGGGAGAAACAGCAAGGTAAGGATCAAACCCAAGATAATGACAATGAAGGTTCGGTGCTGTTTTGGTAATTGCTTAAAACGGTTACCGAATGACATAAGAACGCACTACCTTGTGAGAATATAAAAATAAGTCACATATTCTAACAAATCTTAAGGCCTGTGCAAAAAAAATTATCAGTAAATTAACGCTATTGCCGACTGGCAACGGTTTTCAATTGTAACGCTATCCAGTACTATAGAGTCATTATATTTAGGTAATAAGTGTGGAGCTTAACATTATGACGCAAATCAATGATGCGTTACGCGAAATTAAACGTGGAACAGAAGAAATCCTAGTTGAAGAAGAGCTAGTTGCAAAACTGAAAGAAGGTCGTCCGCTAAGAATTAAATTAGGTGCTGATCCAACAGGTGCTGACCTGCATTTAGGCCATACTGTTATCTTAAACAAGTTACGTCAATTCCAAGATCTTGGTCATGAAGTTATCTTCTTGATTGGCGATTTCACTGCTACTGTTGGTGATCCGTCGGGTAAAAACTCAACACGTCCACCACTGACGCGTGAAGATGTTCTGGTTAATGCGAAAACATATACTGACCAAGTATTTAAGATCCTAGATAAAGAAAAAACCCGTATTGAGTTTAACTCAACGTGGTTAAACGAATTGGGTGCTGCGGGCATGATCCGTTTAGCGTCGCAACAAACCGTTGCACGTATGCTAGAACGTGATGACTTCAAGAAACGCTATGCGTCTAATCAAGGTATCGCGATCCACGAATTCATGTATCCGTTACTACAAGGCTATGATTCAGTTGCCCTAAAATCTGATGTTGAACTTGGCGGTACGGATCAGAAATTCAACCTATTAATGGGTCGTGAACTGCAAAAAGCGGAAGGTCAGAAGCCACAAACTGTGATCATGATGCCACTGCTTGTTGGTCTAGACGGCGTTAAAAAAATGTCTAAGTCATCGAACAACTACATCGGAGTGACTGATTCGCCGAATGACATGTTCGGTAAGATTATGTCTATCACTGATGATTTGATGTGGAACTACTTTGAATTACTATCATTCCGCCCATTAGCTGAAATTGAACAGTTCAAAGCCGATATCGCGGCAGATGCTGTTAATCCGCGTGATATCAAAATCTCATTAGCAAAAGAAATCATTGCGCGATTCCATGATGAAGCTGCAGCAGAAAGTGCTCATAATGATTTCACTCAGCGTTTTTCTAAAAATGCCATCCCAGATGAAATGCCAGAATTTGATTTTGCAGTAAGTGATGCATTGGCTATCGCTAACTTGCTAAAAGAAGCTGGTCTAGTATCAGGTACGTCAGAAGCGATGCGCATGATTAAGCAAGGCGCTGTTAAGATTGATGGCGAGAAAGTAGAAGACACACGTTTTGTGCCTGCTGCTGGTACTGCTGTATACCAAGTCGGTAAACGTAAGTTTGCGCGCATTACCCTTGGCTAATCGCGACTAAAAAATAAAGCCCGTTATGATGTCTGTCATAACGGGCTTTTTCATTTTAGGCTGGTGAATAGCGTCGTTTAAGAACGATGATGCTTTAAAATAAAGATAGGTAATCTTAAATGCCAATGTACAGCGGCCATTCGGAGTGTAAACACCCCTGTCATGGCGAGTAACATAGCGAAACCTTCACCGATACCAATGAATAGTGAACCAGTGTAAACCACCCCTCCTAGAACAGAAGCTGTCGCGTAGATGTCTTTTTGTAATACCATCGGCACGCGACTCGCTAATAGGTCACGGATGATACCGCCTGCGACACCCGTGATCACACCCATGACCACGGCTGTCATTCCCGGCGCGCCATAAGCTAAGGCTTTTTGCGTGCCTATTACGGTGAATAAGGCTAAACCTGCTGCATCGGCAAGGGGCAGTAATATCGGTGGCATACGATGATTACGGTTAGCAAACAAAATGGTGAACAAAGACGTCAGAATAATAACGCTGAGATAAACGGGGTCGTGAACCCAGAATGCGGGGCCTACATCTAAAATAGCATCACGTATTGTGCCACCGCCAATCGCGGTAACCGCTGCTAATACGGTTGCACCAAATGGATCCATGCGCATCTGCCCTGCGACTTGTACGCCTGAAATCGCAAAAACGGCAGTACCCGCTAAATCGAGTAAATAAATAATATCCATGTTCATCATCAGTAAACTTATTAATCCTTTCTACATACCCAAACTACCTCAGGTATATCTATCCATATAAAGAAGTGCAGAGTATACGGAAAGAGAAAATGATTTCTTTTAGCTATATCGAAGTTTTAACAAATAAAGTTGCAGAATATAAATAAAATTTGAATTATTAACGAGGTAATAGCGAGTGTAAACAATATTATCTTTCAGATGAGATTAGCGGGGAAGTGAGTGAAAGATAGGGTTTTTAGGCATAAAAAAAACAGCATAGAGAAGTTTTCGATTATTTATAAATACTTATATATAAAATATAAACAAATAGTATAAAACAAGAAACTTTTCCATGCTGTTTTCGGAATTTTAAAACTATAGGCTAGCGATTGATGGTAAAACACCACTTGTGATAGCTAAAGTTGTTAAAACAGTAAAAACGGCTACAAATTCTTTCATGATAATGTCCTTCGGTTGATTGATTGAATACATTATGCACATATTTCACTCGATTGGCTAGCTTTTTATAAGAAAAGTGTAACTTTTGATGGTTTGGATGCACGTGCGAGCTGAAGTGCCGATTAGTGTGTATATTTCTATTTTTGTCTGTCTGTTGTCTGGTTGCGGGGCAGATTATTGTTGTTCGCGGTTATAAAATGTAGGTAAATGTGTGGTTTTAGCCGTCACGTTCGACACTTTGCATGTGTTGGGTGAAATGAGGTTAACTTCGTCAGCTAATTCGAATTTTAAGGCGAATGGGCAATGCACAAATATAGGTCTCAATAATAAGATTAAATGGGTTTAATGGTTTGAATAGGGTGAAGTGTCGTCATATTCGTATTACAATAGAGACATTATGATTGTAAACATTATCAGCACTGGATGTTCAGTAATGCCATGATAATGAATTGATTAAAAGGTTATGAAGCATTATGAGTAATATTATCCCGATGACTGCACGTGGTGCAGCTAATTTACGTATAGAATTAGATCAGCTTAAAACGGTTCGTCGACCTGAAATTGTGAAGTCAATTGCAGACGCGCGTGAGCACGGTGATTTAAAAGAAAATGCCGAATACCATGCTGCACGTGAAGAGCAAGGTTTCTGTGAAGGCCGTATTCAAGATATCGAAGGTAAATTGTCTAATTGCCAGATTATTGATGTGACAAAAATCGCAAATAACGGTCGTGTTATTTTTGGTTCTACAGTCGGACTTTATAATACAGAGACAGAAGAAGAGATCACTTATAATCTTGTTGGTGATGATGAAGCTAATATTAAAGAAAATCGTATTTCAATTAATTCGCCAATCGCACGTGGCTTAGTGGGTAAAAGCGTAGATGATGTGGCGTTGGTGAAGACACCGGGCGGCGCGATTGAATTTGAAATTGTATCGGTAGAATATATCTAACTATCGACACACTGGGCAAAGATGCAGACACGAATTTATGTGTACTGCGACCCAGCGTTAACGCTGGGTATAGTCGAGCTGGGATTCCTTGCCCAGCTGGATACTCACAAAGCTATTATTTCTTTGGCAGTATGATTTTCTTTTCATCACTTGTACGGTAAATAACCAGTGTGTGGCCAATACTTAGTACTTTTTCTGCGTTAGCTTCTTTAACGATAGTATCCATTACTAATGCTTTTTGGTCACGGTCTTCAGACGCAACTTTAATTTTGATTAGTTCATGATGTGCAAGCGCTAGTTCAATTTCAGCCATAACACCTTCTGTTAAGCCGTGTTGGCCTAGTAAGATGACAGGTTTTAATGAATGTGCTAAACCTTTTAGGTGTTGCTTTTGTTTGTTGCTTAATGCCATATTTTAAATTTCTTATTACTTAGGGTTGAAAAAGAGTAATTTTAGCTTCATCTTCATCTTAATACCATGCCATTATGGTAATGGTTTAAAAAAATATTATAAACAGGCTTTCAGATGACCCCGACACCGAAGAAAAAAAGTACCCAAAAGGGCAGTTCTAAGAATTGGCTTAACGAGCATCACAACGATAAATATGTTAAAGATGCGAAGAAACAAGGGTTGCGTTCACGTGCAACTTTTAAGCTTGAAGAGATCCAAGCAAGAGATAAATTATTAAAACCGGGTATGAATATTGTTGACCTTGGTGCTGCTCCTGGTGGCTGGTCACAATTTGCTGTTAAGCACCTAGGTGATAGAGGTCGTGTTATTGCTTGTGATATTTTACCGATGGATCCAATTGCAGGCGTTGAATTCTTGCAAGGTGACTTCAGAGATGAAAAAGTACTGTCGGCATTACTGGCTAAAGTAGGTGATGGCCAGATTGATGTTGTTATCTCTGATATGGCACCGAACATGAGTGGTAATATTGGTGTTGATCAACCAGCAGCAATGTATTTGGTAGAACTAGCACTGGAAATGTGTCGCGAAGTACTTAAACCAAATGGTAGTTTTGCGGTCAAAGTATTTCAAGGCGAAGGGTTTGAGCAATTCATGAAAGATGTACGTGGTATGTTTAATGTGGTCAAAACCAGAAAACCGGATTCGTCACGTGCTCGTTCACGCGAAGTCTTCATCGTTGCAACAGGTTACAAAGGTTAAATTTTTGTGGCTGGCGATAAAGAATAATATGACTACTGTTATTAAAGGATAAACCAGAGATTTGGCATCAATAAGCATTTAATTATGTTAATAAATCGTCAAGTCTTGATATATTTAATTAGACAGTAGAGAATATCAAAAGTGTTCTGCAACCTTGCATTTTAATTGTAGGGGTCACAGGATTTGAAATTTAAAATGTAAGTTGTTGTTAAACTGTCTATATTTAGAATATATTGAGTGTTTCAACTGTTTTTTTTCAGGGAACTTAAGACCCGGAGAGGCTAGATTTTGAGTGATATGGCAAAAAATCTGATTTTATGGCTGGTTATTGCAGTCGTACTAATGTCAGTATTTCAGAGTTTCGGACCAAATGATAATTCAAGTAATCAGTTAGATTACAGTTCATTTGTACAACAAGTTAGAAATAAACAGGTTAACGAAGTTAAGATCAACGGACGTACAATCCGTGGTGTTAGCCAAGGTGGTCAGAAGTTTGTTACTTTCTTACCAGCACAAGACCCACAGCTGTTAAATGACTTGTTAAACAACAACGTTAAAGTATTTGGTGAGCCTGAAGCAGAAGAAAGTTTATTGACTTCTATTTTCATCTCTTGGTTCCCAATGCTATTACTGATCGGTGTTTGGGTGTTCTTTATGCGCCAAATGCAAGGTGGCGGCGGTAAAGGCGCTATGTCATTCGGTAAAAGTAAAGCACGTCTAATGAGTGAAGACCAAATCAAAACAACATTTGCTGACGTTGCTGGTTGTGACGAAGCAAAAGAAGAAGTTGCTGAATTGGTTGAGTACTTAAAAGACCCAAGTCGCTTCCAAAAACTGGGTGGTAAGATCCCAACTGGTATTTTATTAGTTGGTTCTCCAGGTACAGGTAAAACATTACTTGCGAAAGCGATTGCCGGTGAAGCAAAAGTACCATTTTTCACTATTTCAGGTTCTGATTTCGTTGAAATGTTCGTTGGTGTTGGTGCATCTCGAGTGCGTGACATGTTTGAACAAGCGAAGAAATCATCTCCATGTATCATCTTCATTGATGAAATCGATGCGGTAGGTCGTAAGCGTGGTTCTGGTATGGGCGGTGGTCACGATGAACGTGAGCAAACGCTAAACCAAATGTTGGTTGAAATGGATGGCTTTGAAGGTAATGAAGGTGTGATTGTTATTGCTGCGACGAACCGTCCAGACGTACTTGATCCAGCATTATTACGTCCTGGTCGTTTTGACCGTCAAGTAACTGTTGGTCTACCTGATATCCGTGGTCGTGAGCAGATCTTGAAAGTGCACATGCGTAAAGTACCAATCAGCGATGACGTTGAAACAGTACTGATTGCACGTGGTACGCCAGGTTTCTCTGGTGCTGAACTTGCTAACCTAGTTAACGAAGCAGCACTATTTGCAGCACGTACCAATAAACGTACTGTATCAATGGCTGAATTTGAAAAAGCCAAAGATAAAATCTTAATGGGTGCTGAACGTAAGAGCATGGTAATGAGCGAAGAAGAGAAAACGATGACAGCGTACCACGAAGCTGGTCACGCAATCGTTGGTCGCTTAGTACCGGATCATGATCCTGTTTATAAAGTAAGTATTATTCCACGTGGCCGTGCGCTAGGTGTGACTATGTATTTACCATTGCAAGATCGTGTAAGTCATTCAAAACGTCATTTAGAAAGCATGATCTCAAGTCTTTACGGTGGTCGTATTGCTGAAGAAATTATCTTCGGTAAAGACTATGTTTCAACGGGCGCATCAAATGATATTGAACGTGCTACGGATATTTCGCGTAAAATGGTCACGCAATGGGGTCTATCTGAAAAATTAGGTCCAATGAAGTTTGCTGACGAACAAGGTGAAGTATTCCTTGGCGGCGGTGGCTCACAAGCTGCTAGCATGTCTGCTGATACGGCAAAATTGATTGATGAAGAAATTCGTTTCCTAGTTGATACTAACTATGCCCGTTCAAAACAGATCTTAACCGATAATATTGATATTTTGCATTCAATGAAAGATGCATTAATGAAATATGAAACGATTGATGCAAAACAACTTGATGACTTAATGGCGCGTGTTGAAGTTCGTGCTCCTGCAGATTGGGGCGAAAATTACGGTACGCTAGATAAAGACGCATCTAAAGAGACAAAAATTGATATTGAGAAAAAATCAAATATCGATCTTGAGAAAAAAGATGTAAAAGAAAGTGATGAAAAAGACAGTGATAAAAAAGATACAGAATAAGCATTAGCTTAGTCAGTATTACTTTATAGCTATTATTTCATGATAGAATAAACCTCGAGTCTAACTCGGGGTTTTTTTTTAGGGATAAAACGATAATGCAGTTAAACTTAACGGCTAATAGCAAGCGTGTTAAAACACTCGATCTGAGTCAACCAGTTGTCATGGGCATTCTCAATGTCACACCGGACTCGTTTTCTGATGGTGGTCAATACCATGCGTTGGAGGCTGCTTTTAAACAGGCTGAAAAGATGGTCGCAGATGGTGCTAAGATCATTGATATTGGCGGTGAGTCAACACGTCCTGGTGCGAGCGTTGTTAGTTTAGAAGAAGAACTTGCTCGTGTTATTCCGATCATTAAACGCATAGCATTACAGCTTGATGTCGTCATTTCTATCGATACCAGCAAAGCACAAGTGATGCGCGAAGCCGTTGCTGCAGGTGCTCATATTATTAATGATGTCAGAGCATTGCAGGAAGAGGGGGCATTACAAGCCGCTGCTGAACTCGCAGTACCTGTGTGCATTATGCATATGCAAGGCCAACCAATTAACATGCAAGACTCACCGTCTTATCACGATGTTACGACAGAAGTGTTGGTGTTTTTACAGCAACGTATTGACGATTGTGTTAACGCTGGAATTCGACGTGAACATATTATTCTCGACCCCGGTTTTGGTTTTGGTAAGACGTTAGAACAGAATTATCAATTATTGGCAGATACGGCCGTCTTTCACCAATTTGGTTTACCCGTACTGATTGGTGTTTCACGCAAGTCGATGATCGGTAATTTATTACAGTGTGATGAATCACAGCGTTTAGCCGGTAGCCTAGCATGTGCGAGCGCTGCTGCAACGGATGGTGCGCAAATATTACGTGTCCACGATGTCAGAGAAACTGCTGATGTTTTAGCTGTCGTGGCACAGCTTGCTAAACACCGTAATAGTAAACGCGGTTCATAAAATAGGGTGTTAGCAAGCGTAATTCAGATAATAGCAGTACATAAGTCAGATAAATTAATCAATAAATAAATAGACCGTCACTAACGGTGTACATTAAAAATAAACACGTTGAGTTGAATCTCGACGAATAATAAAAGATATTAGGGATTAAATATGTCAAGAAAGTATTTTGGTACTGATGGTATCCGCGGCCTTGTTGGTAAAGCGCCAATCACACCTGAATTTGTACTTAAATTAGGTTGGGCTGCAGGTAAAGTACTTGCACAGCATGGCACTAAAAAAGTATTGATCGGTAAAGATACGCGTATCTCGGGCTACATGCTGGAAAGTGCGCTAGAAGCTGGTCTATCTGCTGCAGGTCTTGATGCCGCGTTTATGGGCCCAATGCCAACGCCTGCTGTTGCCTATTTAACGCGTACATTCCGAGCGGAAGCGGGTATTGTGATCAGTGCATCGCATAACCCATACCATGATAACGGTATTAAATTTTTCTCAGCTGACGGTACAAAACTACCAGATTCGGTTGAATTAGCGATTGAAGCGCAGTTAGAGAAAGAGCTTACTTGTGTTGAGTCGGCGTTACTGGGTAAAGCTGTACGTATTGAAGATGCAGCTGGTCGTTATATCGAATACTGTAAAAGTACTTTTCCAACACGCGCAAGCCTCAAAGGCCTAAAGATTGTATTAGATTGTGCTCATGGTGCAACTTATCATATCGCCCCAAGTGTATTTAAAGAACTTGGCGCAGAGATTATTCCGATAGGTATTAGTCCGAATGGACTGAATATTAATGAAGGCTGTGGCGCAACAGAACCGGCGGCATTAGCTGCACGTGTCCTTGCTGAAAACGCTGATCTTGGTGTTGCTTATGATGGTGATGGCGATCGTCTGATGATGGTTGATCACACTGGTTATGTCATTGACGGCGATGAAATACTTTATATCATGGCGCGTGAAGCGCTACGCAACGGCGAGTTAAAAGGCGGTGTGGTTGGTACGTTAATGGCAAATATGGGCTTAGAAGTTGCACTTAAGTCACTGGGGATCCCGTTTGCACGTAGTGCTGTTGGTGATCGCTACGTGGTGGAAATGTTGCTTGAAAAAGGTTGGCGCATTGGTGGTGAAAACTCGGGTCATATTATTTCACTGGATCATACCACGACAGGTGACGGCATCGTATCGAGCTTACTCGTGTTAGCTGCAATGATTAACAGTGGCTTAACGTTGAAAGAATTACGTTCTGGCATGAGTAAATTCCCACAAGTGTTAGTGAATGTACGCTTTAGTGGCGATTCAGATCCATTGTTAGCTGAATCGGTACTAGCGTCAGTTAAAGAGGTTGAACAAGAACTTGCTGATCGTGGTCGTGTATTACTGCGTAAATCGGGTACAGAGCCACTTATCCGTGTGATGGTTGAGGGTGAAGATGAGGCACATGTTTTAGCGCTCGCGAATAAAATTGCTGATGCGGTAAAAGCCACGTTTTAACTAAGATTGATGGTGAATTTGAGGCTTATTAGTATACGGCAACTGGTGTTGTTTTGTGCTAAAGCCTTTTATTCATTGTTTTTTAAATAATCAGCTTGCAACTAAGGTAGAGGTTAGATAATATCGACCTCGCTTTACCACTTATCGTGATTTAGTTAGAGATTGACTGAATATCGAATTAAGTGTCCCTTACCTCGGGTAAGGATGTTCGATAAAGCTATATTAAACCTTTTGAGATTTAGGTATTAAAATGTACGAAGTTATTATTGTTATTTACTTAATTGTTGCACTTGCAATCATTGGATTCGTTCTAATGCAGCAAGGCAAAGGCGCTGATATGGGTGCTAGCTTTGGTTCTGGTGGTTCAAATACTGTATTTGGTGCTGGCGGTTCAGGTAACTTTTTAACTCGCGTTACGGCAATACTTGCTGTTGCATTTTTTGCTTTAAGCCTAGTGCTTGGTAACTTATCAACGCAATCTAAAACTGATTTGATCTTAGATGCTGAAAATCCAGCAATTACAAGTGATGTACCAGTAGCGCCAGTAAGCAACAGCGACGTACCTCAATAAAACTTAAGCTCGGCGAATTTAATTATTAGTCAGCTTTAGGTATTATGCAGTAAGAATTAAGTTATATATATGTCACCTCAAATTGATGATGTAACTTAAACAGAAGACAGAATAAATTTAGTATTGCGCGGATGTGGCGGAATTGGTAGACGCGCCAGCTTGAGGGGCTGGTGACTTAGGTCGTGGGGGTTCAAGTCCCCCCATCCGCACCACTAAATTTATTAATAAATATTAAAAGCTGATTCATCATGAATCGGCTTTTTTTGTTTTAGTTGTTCACGTTTTCATTGAACGCCGTTGTGATGGTGTAATTAGTGTGTGTGAACAAATAATTACTCGCGATTTAGAGCTATTGATTACCGCCACGTATCCGATTCACTATTAAAGTGAATTTGGCCTTGCTTATTGCTATTGCAATAGCCTATAATCAGCGCAGTAAGAACATTGTCGCGGGATGGAGCAGTCTGGTAGCTCGTCGGGCTCATAACCCGAAGGTCGTAGGTTCAAATCCTGCTCCCGCAACCATTTCTTATACCTGTTGATAGGGCTAGTCAACAGTGTGCAAATAGCATTACTTAAATTTATTTTTATCTCGGTAAATGTAATTTACGTAATTCTATTGGCTTCTTGTTTATTATTTATTTAATAAGCACCACGCAAGTGGATTACAAGGTCTAGTAGTAAGAAGCCTCGCCTTATAGTCGGGGCTTTTTTATTTTTTAAATTACGGGCATATGCCCTTTTTTCGTTTTTTAGGGGGTTGTTTTGGCGAGTTTAGAACAAACACTAACTGAATTGTTAGAACCAACAGTTGAAATGTTAGGTTTTGAACTTATTGGTATTGAGTTTACACGAGCGGGTAAACACTCGACATTACTTGTTTATATCGATCATGAAAACGGTATTTTCGTTGATGATTGCTCGAAAGTAAGTCACCAACTTAGCGCTATCATGGATGTAGAAGATCCAATCAGTACAGAGTACTTCTTAGAAGTCTCTTCACCTGGTATGGAACGTCCATTGTTTAAAGCATCACATTACGAAGAGTACTGTGGTTCTGAAATTAAAGCATTGTTACGTATGGCTGTTAATGGTCGTCGTAAATTAAAAGGCGTAATCAAAAGTGTTGACGGTGATATGATCACTGTAACAATTGATGGCAAAGACGAAGTCTTAGCACACGCAAATATTCAAAAAGCAAATATAGTTCCAAAATTTGACTAACGAGGCGTCCAGGAATGAATAAAGAAATTCTGTTAGTTGTTGATGCAGTTTCTAACGAGAAAGCACTACCTCGTGAGAAAATTTTCGAAGCAATGGAAATTGCATTAGCGACAGCAACTAAAAAAAGATATGAAGGCGAAATTGAAGTTCGTGTTGAAATTGACCGTAAAACTGGTAATTTTGAAACGTTCCGTCGCTGGCTTGTAATCGATGATAAAGGTGAGCCGTTAGAAAACCCTTTCTCTGAAATTACTCTGGACGCAGCTAAATTTGATGATGAAACCATCGAAGTTGGCGGTTTCATTGAAGATACAATTGAATCAGTTGTTTTTGACCGTGTAACTACGCAAACAGCGAAACAAGTTATCATTCAAAAAGTACGTGAAGCAGAGCGTGATTTAATCGTTCAGCAATATGCTAAACATGAAGGTGAGTTAATCACTGGTTTAGTTAAACGTGCTAACCGTGAAACTGTAGTGCTTGATCTGGGTAACAATGCTGAAGCAGTAATGTTTAAAGATGAAATGCTACCACGTGAATCATTCCGTACTGGCGACCGTATTAAAGGTTTACTGAAAGAAGTAAAACCTGAAGCGCGTGGCACACAGCTATTTATTAGCCGTGCTTGTAACGAAATGCTAATCGAATTGTTCCGCGTAGAAGTGCCAGAATTCAACGAAGAGATGCTTGAACTTAAAGCCGCTGCTCGTGATCCTGGTTCGCGTGCTAAAATCGCGGTTAAATCTAACGACAAACGTATCGATCCTGTTGGTGCTTGTGTTGGTATGCGTGGCGCACGTGTACAAGCTGTATCAAGTGAACTAAACGGTGAACGTGTTGATATTATCCTTTGGGATGATAACCCAGCGCAGTTTGTTATCAACGCAATGGCACCTGCTGAAGTTGCTTCTATTATTGTTGACGAAGATCAACACTCAATGGATATTGCTGTTGAACAAGACAACCTAGCACAAGCAATTGGCCGTAACGGTCAAAACGTTCGTCTAGCTTCACAACTGACTGGTTGGGAACTAAACGTAATGACAGTTGCTGATGCCAAAGAAAAGCATCAAAAAGAAAATGACCGTTTGTTGAATATCTTCACTGATAAATTAGATATCGATGACGATATGGCTGAATTACTGATCGGCGAAGGTTTCTCTTCATTAGAAGAAATCGCGTATGTACCAGTTAATGAATTCCTACAAATCGATGGTTTTGATGAAGATCTAGTTGATGAATTACGTTCACGTGCTAAAAATGCACTAACGACATCTGCACTTGCTGCAGAAGAATCACTAGAAGGTGCAGAACCAAGTGCGGATCTACTCGCACTTGAAGGCTTAGAAAAGCACCTGGCTTATGTATTTGCAAGCATCGGAGTAACAACTCTGGAAGAGCTAGCTGAACAAGGCATCGACGATTTAAGCGAAATTGAAGAGTTAACGGATGAACGTGCTGGTGAACTAATTATGGCTGCGCGTAATATCTGTTGGTTCAGTGATAGCGAATAATAACGCGAAGAGAGGGATCGAATTACATGGCAGATGTATCAATTACAAAATTGGCCGAGGATATCGGTACGACTGTTGATCGCCTAGTACAACAATTCTCTGATGCTGGTATAGCAAAAGCGAACGATAGTACGGTAAATGAAGGTGAAAAGCAGACACTACTTGTACACTTAAGTGAACAACATGGTAGTGATACGGCTGAGCCTAGTCGCTTAACATTGCAACGCAAAACCAAAAGCACGCTTAGCGTAGCAAGCGGTGGCGGCAAGCAGAAATCAGTAGCAGTAGAAGTACGTAAAAAACGTACTTACGTAAAACGTACTGCCGCTGAAGATGAAGCGACATTAGCAGAAGAAAAAGCTACAACTGAAGCCGCTGAACAAGCAGCCGAAGTAGCAGCTAAAGCAGCTGAATTAAAAGCACAAGTAGACGCAGAAGCAAAATTAAAAGCTGACGCAGAAGCAAAAGTAAAACGTGATGCTACCGAAAAAGCAAAACGTGAAACGCAACAAAAAACTACAAAATCAAAAGAGGCAGATGATATGGCGAAGCGCGAAGCGGAAGCGTTGAAGCAGAAGCAAGAGCAGGAAGCCACTCGTAAAGCTGAGCTGGAAGCTCAACAAAAAGCTGAAGAAGCACGTAAATTAGCAGAAGAAAACTCTGGCCGTTGGGCTGCAGAAGAAGCTGAACGTGCAAAAACAGATAAATCGGCAGATTACCACGTAACAACATCTACGCATGCACAAGCTGCAGAAGATGATGCTGATGCACAGGCGCAAAAAGGTGATCGTAAGAAGAAAGCTGTAGCGCCAGTAGTTGAAGCGGCAAAACCTGCACCAAAAGGTAAAGGCAAAGCACGTAAAGCGAAAGGCCGTAAACCTGATAACCGTTATAGCCGTCATCAAGGTAAATCAGTTAACGCACCTGAAGGTATGCAACAAGGTTTCAACAAGCCTGTTGCTAAAGTTGAACGTGATGTTCGTATCGGTGAGACGATCAGTGTTAGCGAATTAGCACAAAAAATGGCAATCAAAGCGACTGAAATCATCAAATATATGATGAAGCAGGGTTCTATGGTTACTATTAACCAAGTACTTGACCAAGAAACTGCACAACTTGTTGCAGAAGACATGGGTCATAAAGTTATTTTGGTTAAAGAAAATGCTTTAGAAGAAGCTATTTTAGCTGACGCACAAGGTGAAGGCGAGCAAGTTAAAGTAACGCGTGCTCCTGTTGTTACTATCATGGGTCACGTTGATCACGGTAAAACATCACTACTAGATTATATCCGTCGCGCTAAAGTTGCTGATGGTGAAGCCGGTGGTATTACACAGCACATTGGTGCTTATCACGTTGAAACAGAAAACGGCATGGTGTCTTTCCTTGATACTCCTGGACACGCGGCGTTTACGTCTATGCGTGCTCGTGGTGCTCAAGCGACAGATATTGTTGTACTTGTTGTTGCAGCTGATGATGGTGTTATGCCACAAACAATCGAAGCTATCCATCATGCGAAAGCGGCTGATGTGCCTCTTATTATCGCAGTGAACAAGATGGATAAAGAAGGTGCTGATACAGACCGCGTTAAGAGCGAACTAGCTCAACACAACGTTATGCCAGAAGACTGGGGCGGCGAAAACATGTTTGTTTATGTTTCTGCTAAAGCCGGTACTGGTGTTGATGAACTACTTGAAGCTATCTTATTACAAGCTGACGTATTAGAACTAGAAGCGGTTGCTACTGGTCCTGCTGCGGGTGTTGTTATTGAATCACGTCTTGATAAAGGCCGTGGTCCAGTTGCAACTGTACTTGTACAACAAGGTGAACTTAAGCAAGGCGATATCGTTCTTTGTGGTCTAGAATATGGCCGTGTTCGTGCAATGCGCGATGAGAATGGTAAGCCAATCGAATCTGCTGGTCCTTCTATTCCTGTAGAGATCTTAGGTCTTTCTGGTGTACCTCGTGCAGGTGACGAAGCGACAGTAGTTCGTGATGAGAAGAAAGCACGTGAAGTTGCGCTTTACCGTCAAGGTAAATTCCGTGATGTGAAACTTGCTCGTCAACAGAAATCTAAACTTGATAACATGTTTGCGAACATGGAAGCGGGCGAAGTTTCTGAGCTTAACATCGTACTTAAAGCCGATGTTCAAGGTTCACTTGAAGCACTTTGCGAGTCACTTGTTAAACTTTCAACTGACGAAGTTAAAGTTGCTATCATCACGCGTGGCGTTGGTGGTATTACTGAAACTGACGTAACACTTGCTGCTGCATCAAACGCTATCGTACTTGGTTTCAACGTACGTGCTGACGCAAAAGCACGTGAAGTTGTTAACAACGAAAGTGTTGATTTACGTTACTACAGCGTTATCTATGACTTGATTGATGAAGTTAGACAAGCGATGAGCGGTCTACTTGCTCCTGAGTTCCGTCAAGAAATCATTGGTCTTGCTGAAGTTCGTGATGTATTCAAATCACCTAAAATCGGTTCTATTGCTGGTTGTATGGTTACTGAAGGTATCATCAAACGTAGCGCTCCAATCCGTGTACTACGTGAAAATATCGTTATTTACGAAGGCGAACTTGAATCTCTACGTCGCTTTAAAGATGACGTACAAGACGTTCGTATGGGTATTGAATGTGGTATCGGCGTTAAGAACTATAACGACGTACGCGTTGGTGACCAAATCGAAGTATTCGAAACTGTTGAAATTAAACGTACTCTGTAACGGTTAATAGCTCGGTTCGATTAAAATAACTTTATGGGGGCCTTCGGTCCCCATTTTCCTTTAGAGGAATTTAAAAATGGCAAAAGAATTCAGTCGTTCTCGTCGTGTTGCACAGCAACTACAACAAGAAATCGCACGTATTTTACAACGTGAAGTAAAAGATCCACGTGTTGGCATGGTAACAGTATCAAGTATTGATCTGTCTCGTGACCTTTCTTACGCAAAAGTATATGTTACGTTTTTCAACATCGATAACGATGAAGAACGTATCAAAGACGGTATCGCGGCACTAGACACTGCAAGTGGTTATATCCGCTCGTTAGTTGGTAGTGCAATGAAGTTACGTATCGTGCCTGAACTACGTTTTATCTATGACAACACACTTGTTGAAGGTATGCGTCTTTCAAGCTTAGTAACTGAAGTTCGTGCTAAAGATAAAAAACTGCAAGACGATTATGGTACGACAGCAGATGAAGACTCTTCTGAAGGAGAGTCTTAGTCATGTCTCCACGTCGTCGTCGCTGGAAAGGCCGTGATGTGCATGGTGTATTCTTGTTGGATAAACCAACTGGAATTAGTTCAAACGATGCCTTACAGCGTGTTAAGAAAATTTTCTTTGCTGCGAAAGCGGGTCATACCGGTGCTTTAGATCCATTAGCGACTGGTATGTTGCCATTGTGCTTTGGTGAAGCAACGAAGTTTTCTCAGTTTTTACTTGAGTCAGACAAGCGTTACATCGTAACTGCAAAGCTGGGTGAACGTACGGATACATCAGATTCGCATGGCGAGATAGTGCAAACACGACCAGTAAGCGTAAGCGATGCTGAGTTATTGATTGCACTTGATACTTTCCGTGGTGATACTGAACAAGTACCATCAATGTTCTCGGCATTAAAGCATGAAGGCAAGCCTTTGTACTGGTATGCGCGTCAAGGTATCTTTATTGATCGTCCAGCACGTCCAATTTCAGTATTTGAACTTAAATTATTAAGTTTTGATAACGATGAAGTTAACCTAGAGATTCACGTGAGTAAGGGTACTTATATCCGTACTATCGTTGATGATCTTGGCGAGCTATTGGGCTGCGGCGCACACGTAAGCATGCTACGTCGTATTGGTGTTAGTGCTTACCCTGCAGAACGTATGATCACGTTCGAGCAACTGGAAGAGATTGTTGAGCAAGCAAATGTTGACGGTGTTGAGCCGAAAGAGTTGCTTGATCCATTATTGATGCCACTTGATTCTGCAGTAAGTCATTTACCTGAAGCGAACATGAGTGCAGAGAGTGGTGATTTTATATTACACGGCCAGCCCGTCGTAATACCGAATACGCCAGCATCTGGCCTCGTGCGCATGACGGTTGGTGAAGACCGCGTCTTTATTGGCGTTGGTGCGATGGACGACCAAGGTCGTGTTGCACCAAAACGTGTAGTTAACTATGAAACACAGGCTCGTGAGCCGCAATAATTCGATGTTTAGATTATTGCACTAGTGGATTAGTAAAAGGCATTGTTACCCAGGTAATAGTGCCTTTTTTATACGCCTTTTTTGGCCTGTAATTTGTTTCGCTATTGAACGTTAAAAATGATTGCAGGAGCTACCCTAGATCTGTATACTCCGCGGTTCTTCTTATAGCTGAACGAGTGGTCGGCTATAAGCAACTTATCTATATTGGAGACTCCACTATGTCATTAAGCGCTGAAGCTAAATCAGTAATCGTTGCAGATTTCGCACGTCAAGAAGGCGACACAGGTTCAACTGAAGTTCAAGTTGCACTACTAACTGCACAAATTAACCACCTTCAAGGTCACTTCAAGAAGCACATCCACGATCACCATAGTCGTCGTGGTCTATTACGTATGGTTGCTAGCCGTCGTAAACTTCTTGACTACCTAAAACGTACTGAAAACGTACGTTATGCAGATCTTATTGCACGTCTAGGTCTACGTCGTTAATCGACGATTAATTTGACGTCTACGGACAACAAATTATAAGAAAGGAGCCAATTTGGCTCCTTTTTGCTTTTTAATTTCCCTTCAAACGCCCCTATTACACGTTATTTTCGAACTTATTTCACTATTTCCAATACTTACATTGCCCTTTAATTTTTTTATGCCGTATACTTAGCGACGAAATTAAAGAGACATTAAAGATTAAGGACAAAGAGTGAATCCTATCGTAAAATCGTTTAAGTATGGTCAACATACAGTTACATTAGAAACAGGTGTTATTGCACGTCAAGCAACAGCAGCTGTAATGGCAAGCATCGGTGATACTTCTGTTTTAGTAAGTGTTGTTGGTAAAAAACACGCTGAAGCTGGTCGTGATTTCTTCCCGCTAACAGTGAATTACCAAGAACGTACTTACGCTGCAGGTAAGATCCCTGGTGGCTTCTTTAAACGTGAAGGCCGTCCAAGTGAAGGCGAGACATTAACATGTCGCCTAATCGACCGTCCAATCCGTCCACTATTTCCTGCTGGCTTCAAAAATGAAGTTCAAGTAGTAGCTACTGTTGTATCTGTTAACCCTGAAATTCAACCTGATTTGGTTGCATTAATCGGTGTTTCAGCTGCATTAAGTATCTCTGGTATGCCGTTCAATGGCCCAATTGGTGCTGCACGTATCGGTTTCCAGAATGACGAATACATTCTTAACCCATCAACATCTGAGTTAGCAGAAAGCCAACTAGACCTTGTTGTTGCCGGTACTGAAAATGCAGTATTGATGGTTGAATCTGAAGCTGAAATTCTTAGCGAAGAGCAAATGCTTGGCGCGGTTGTTTATGGCCACGAGCAAATGCAAGTTGTTGTTGAAGCAATTAAAGAATTTGCAGCAGAAGTTAATACTCCTAAATGGGAATGGTCTGCACCAACTGTAAATGAAGAAGTTAAAGCTAAAATTGCTGAACTTGCTTCTGAAGACGTTGCTGCTGCTTACCAAATCCAAGAAAAAGCTGAACGTTACGCTAAAATGGGCGAAATTAAAGCTGCAGTTATCGCTAAATTATTAGCAGAAAACGCAGATTTAAATGTACGTGAAGCGGGCGACTTACTTGGCGCTTTAGAAAAGAACATCGTACGTAATCGTATTCTTGATGGCGAACCACGTATTGATGGTCGTGATCCAGAAATGATCCGTGCATTAAGCGTAATGACTGGCGTTCTACCTCGTACACACGGTAGCTCACTATTCACACGTGGCGAAACACAAGCGTTAGTAACTGCAACATTAGGTACTGAACGTGATGCACAACGTATCGACAGCCTAACTGGCGAAACGATTGACCGTTTCCTAATGCATTATAACTTCCCTCCTTACTGTGTTGGTGAAACTGGTATGGTTGGTTCGCCTAAACGTCGTGAGATTGGTCACGGTCGTCTAGCGAAACGTGGTGTTTTAGCGGTTATGCCTACGGCAGATGAATTCCCGTACACAGTACGTGTTGTATCTGAAATTACTGAATCTAACGGTTCAAGCTCAATGGCTTCTGTATGTGGTACTTCGTTAGCACTTATGGATGCTGGTGTGCCGATCAAGGCTTCTGTTGCGGGTATCGCAATGGGTCTAGTACTTGACGGCGACCGTAGCGTAGTTCTTTCAGACATTCTTGGTGATGAAGATCACTTAGGTGACATGGACTTTAAAGTTGCTGGTTCAACTGCTGGTATCACTGCACTACAGATGGATATCAAAATTGAAGGTATCACTAAAGACATCATGCAGAAAGCGCTTGTACAAGCAAAAGCTGCACGTCTACACATCTTAAGTGTGATGGATCAAGCTATCGCAACTAACCGTGATGATGTATCTGAATTCGCACCGCGTATTCATACAATCAAAATCAGCACGGATAAGATCAAAGACATCATCGGTAAAGGCGGCGCAACAATCCGTGCCCTTACTGAAGAAACTGGTACTACGATCGAAATCGAAGATGATGGTACAGTGAAAATTGCAGCGACAAGTGGCGAACAGGCACAAGCAGCAATCGAACGTATTCACCAACTAACAGCTGAAGTTGAAGTTGGTCAAATCTACGAAGGTAAAGTTGTACGTCTAGCTGACTTCGGCGCATTTGTTAACATCTTACCTGGTAAAGATGGCTTAGTTCATATCTCGCAAATTACGCAAGAACGTGTGAACAAAGTTGCAGATCACCTGTCTGTAGAACAAGTAGTTAAAGTTAAAGTTCTAGAAGTAGACCGTCAAGGTCGTATCCGTCTAAGTATTAAAGAAGCAATGGACGCTCCAGCAGCATCTATTGAGCAACCAGTTAGCGAATAACTTGTTGTTAATTTAGATTGATTATTTTAAGGAGCGTTGATACGCTCCTTTTTTGTATCTGTAAAATAATAAGTGGTTTAATTATGAAAAGATGTCTTAGTTTATTGATTGTTACAGCCTTACTTTCTGGTTGTAGTTCATTGTCGGGGTCTTTTTCAACTGATGACCGCACGCCTTCCGAATTAATTCTCGCAGAACCTCTCCAAGTTAATTACCAAACCGAAATTATGTTGATGCGTTATAGTCAGCTAATTCTTGATGCCAAAGATGATCGTAGTCGTCAAGCTCGCTATTTTTATGAACGTGGTTTACTGGCTGACAGCATGGGTTTACGCTCACTGGCACACGCTGACTTCCAACGCTCATTAACATTGCAGCCTGATTTTGTACCGGCTTATAATTTTATTGGTCTGTATATGACCCAAACCGAGCAGTTTGATGAAGCATTCGATGCTTATGATTCAATTGCGCAGTTAGACCCAGAAAATAATTATGTCTTCCTCAACCGGGGTATCGCGCTGTATTATGGCGAACGTTATGGTTTAGCGATTGATGATCTTGTTAGTGCCTACAATGAAGCGCCTAACGACCCGTTTAGAACGTTATGGTTATATTACCCAGAATACCAAGTTAATGCTGAAGAGGCGTTAAAATCAGTTCAAGCGCGTTATAACCAACATATTGATGACGTTTGGTCATGGAATATTGTTTCGCTCTATACCCAAGCGATTAGTGAAACTGAATTATTGGCTAAGTTACTTGATGGTTTAGATAAAAATGCCCCAAATTATAACGAAATATTAGCGCATCGTTTAACGGAAACTTACTTTTATCTTGGTAAATATAAAGCGTTAATGAATGATGATAGTGCGGCAGAAAGCTATTTTAAATTAGCGTTAAGCAATAATGTCTATGAGTTTATCGAGCATGGTTACGCCCGTTTAGAATTGAGTCGTTTAGCTGCTAAATAACAAAAGCTGACCCCCTCCCAACCTCCCCCTTACTCTTAACTACAAAATAAGGGGGAGGAGCAAGTTCGCAGTTTCCTGCTTGGAATCAGGCGGATTAGCTAGGGTAGGGTTACGTATTTACTGTATCGAATCCGGCGATTTGGTGCCAATAGCCATTACATTCGCGATCGAGTTGTAAGTCGAACTTAACATTATCTTCCGCCGCTTGTTTAAATTGCCCAAGTGTTGTGAATGCTGAATCACCTAACGGACTCACGCGCACCACATCGACTAAATCCTGCATACTTGCCACATCATTTAATAAATTATATTTATAACCGGACATAGTTTGAATGCCATTAATGGTAAATAACTCTTTATCATCTTGGCTATACACTGGTTTGCCATTGGCATGATTGATACAACACAGTTCGCAATCATCTTTGGCTTTGTTTTCTGAACGTGCGGTAAAACAGCGAGCAGAGTAGGCTAGCGGTAAATGCCCATGAGCAAACACTTCGATTTCAAATTGATCGCGGATATTAAGTATTCTGCTGTCTTCTTGCAACTGCACTAACCAATCTCGTGATAATTCGACAGGCATTACCCAACGCTGCATGCCTTTGTTAACGAGTATCTGTAATACTTGCGCGTTATACACATTTAACGCATGGCCACAGACAAACGGGGTTTTGGCTTCGGCCAATAAATTAATCGCACCGAAGTCATTCGCTTCAACAATAAAATCACCGTTTTCACAGTATTTTCGCAATATGTTCACTTCTGATGGCGCTTCTAATAACGCCATGGTTGAGATCACCACTTGCTTACCGGAATCGGCAATTTCTTTAGCTAGCCCTAACCAGTCTTTCGGTTTCAGTTCACGGCGCTTGCTGCAAACGGTTTCACCAAGATAAATAATATCGGCATCTGAGTTAACCGCTGCTGCATAAAAATCTTCGACTTGTTGTTTTGGCCAATAATATAAGATTGGGCCTAATGCGTATTTCATAATTATTCTCGCGGCTATTTGCCAATATAAGTTACAGGTTACTGCCAATCTCGGTGATAAGCGCCTAATGTTGTACTGGTGCCTTCAGAAAGCTGATCAAGTTGCTTGTTCCATGCAGCTTCAACTTGATATTGCGCTGGATCTTGACGGTAACGATCAAGGGCAGCGCGCCATACTTTGGTCACTTGTTCGGTATAGGCTGGGCTACGTTGACGACCTTCAATTTTCACCGCGGCAATATTGGCTTGTGCTAGTTCCGGTATTAATGCCAGCGTGTTTAAGCTAGTTGGCTCTTCCAGTGCGTGGAATACTTTACCGTCTACGTTAAAGCGGCCTTTACAGAGTGTTGGGTAACCGGTCTTTTCTTCTGGTTGGTAACGGTCGATAAGCACGCCGTTTAATCGAGACTCTAAACCTTGCTCTGTTTCTTCCCAGCGGACAAATTTTGCTGGCGAACAGGCGCCAACGGTATTCGGTGATTCACCGGTTAAATACGAGGATAAGTAGCAACGGCCTTCCGCCATGATACACAAGCTACCAAACGCAAAGACTTCTAATTCAACATCGGTATTACGCGCTAATTGCTTTACTTGATGAATCGACAGTACCCGCGGTAATACCACCCGACTGATATTAAAATTATTGGTATAGAAGTTAATGGCTTCGACATTGGTTGCTGAAGCTTGCACCGATAAATGCAATTCTAAATCGGGGTATTTTTTGGTGGCGTAATCAAGTACTGCCACATCGGAAATAATCGCGGCATCGACGCCCATATCAGCACAACGATCAACAGCACGTTCCCAGCGCTCTAATTTACCAGGATGGGCAAACGTATTGATCGCGACGTGTAAGTGACGATCGTGACTGCGAATATAATCGACGGCTTTATCGAGTTTCTTATCGGTAAAGTTTAATCCGGCAAAATGGCGGGCGTTAGTATCGTCTTTAAAACCGATATAAACCGCATCCGCGCCATTGTCGACAGCGGTTTTTAGAGCCGGTAAATTACCAGCAGGGCAGAGTAATTCCATTGTGATAATATCTTGAACGATGAATATTGGTAAAAATTGTAAGGTATCCGGGTTTTATTGGGTTTGATTTAGGGCAGGATTATCTGAGTTAATCTACTTTAAATTGACTTTGCTTAGGATATTGTCGCCATTGGCGCGCTAAAATAGTTTTTTTATTCAAGGACCATACCCTGATGTTACATGCTCTACACCGTAAGTTGGTACATACTGTACCTGGATTATTAGCGATTCCAGCTAAAGTATTGCCTTTTTCATTGCAAGAGAAAGTACTATCACAGGTGCTCAATAGCGTATTCGCAGAAGCACTCGCAGATGATGAGTTTGAGTTTCTTGAGCAAAAATGGTTACAGGTTGAAATTACCGATTTAGGGATTAACTGGTTTATTAGTTGTACAGACAATAAGTTGGTTATAGCCCCAAGAGCTGCCTCGACTGATGTCAGCTTTAAAGGTAACTTAAATGAATTAGTGTTAATTACCGCGCGTAAAGAAGATCCCGATACATTATTTTTTCAACGTCGTTTAAAAATTGAAGGCGATACCGAACTCGGTCTGGAAGTAAAAAACATGCTGGATAGTTTTGATCTGGATGAACTACCAAAAGCGGTGACGACATTATTATCTTATGTTGCTGAGTTTATTCAGCAAGGTTTAGCTGAGCCAGAATTAAGCAGTACCGTAAAAGGTAAGGCAACAGCAACAGCCTAAGCGCGATTGAACCGCGTTATGCTCCTTGCTAATCTAAAATCTATATAGCCTACTTTGTTATTTAGCCCCATCCTGATGGGGCGAAGTGGGTATGCGCTTCATACTTATTCTTCCCTGCCTATTATTTAGCATCATGCCTTTGTATGGTTATAGTATTGCATTGCGCGATTGCTATAGATCTTATAGACGAGCCCTCATATCATCGCTAGCTTAATGTAAATGTCATATGGATATGAGCCTTACTTAATCGTGAGTGTCTTTCATGCAAGGAGCATAAGGTGAGACTAGTTGTTATTAGTGGTAGTACCCGAAATAGGTCGACAACCATCAAGGTTGCACAGTCTGTATTACAATTAGCCCAGCAGTCCCAATTGTTTAGCAAAGTTAATTTATTGGATTTTGTTAAAGTGGCTTTACCTATTTGGGATAAAGCGTTAAAAAATGAAATTGCCGGTTGGCAGGATGAATGGCGTGCAACCGCAGAATTAATGCGCCTCGCAGATGCGATTATTATTGTCAGTCCAGAATGGGAAGAAGAAAGTCTAGATAATTTCTATGCCTTTTGTGAAAATGACAATTTAGCCTTATTACCCAGTGTGGTATTACGCGTTGGTAGTAATTGCCGTGGCGCTTATTCACCCACAGATCTGTCGATGGCTAATTTTAGTAAAAATCGCACTTGCTTGATCCTGGAACATTTTATTGTCGCGACTATTGATTCTGTGAATCACTGCAAAGAAACATATTATCCATTTGAAACCCCATTAGTAGAACGTATACTGGCTAATTTAGGCTTGATGAAGCAGTTGGTTGATAATGGTGGTCTATTATCGTCAACAAGGTTACATCTCGCCTAGTTTGCTCTAGGTTCGCTGAGGTGTTGGATGTCATCAAAATTTCCCCAATTTGTAACGAAGCATTTAATCATACGAGTCGCAACGGCGAGTGATGCTGAAATGCTGCGAGAGTATTATGTCAGTAATCAGGCTCATTTAGCCCCTTGGGAGCCGATACGCAGTGAAGCTTATTATACGTTACGTTGGTGGCGACTTCGCATCAACCAGATCCATAGCGAATTTGATGAGGCCAGTGCGGTGAGTTTTATTGCCATGACGCCGGATAAATCTGCAATTGTTGCGGTTGCTAATTTTAGTAATATTATTCAAGGTGTGTTTAAGTCCTGCTATTTAGGGTATTCAATTTCTAAGACCTATGAAGGGCAGGGGTTGATGATTGAGTTTTTGCAAAGCTGCTTAGGGTTTATGTTTGAAAATGTTGGGCTGAATCGGGTGATGGCTAACTATATTCCGGTGAATGAACGCAGTGGCGCGTTATTACAGCGACTCGGTTTTGAACGTGAAGGCTACGCTCGAAAATACCTTAGGATTGCTGGAAGCTGGCAAGATCATGTATTAACGGCATTATTAAAAGAAGATTGGCTAGCGCAACAACGCTGAGTAAGGTGTCATATTAATCGTTAAGCATGATATGCACGATTAATATAAAAATGGCGAGCTATAGGCTCGCCATTTTACTATTTAAATTACTATTCAAATTGCGATGTGATGCCAAACAACGATTAGCGTGCTGCTTTTGTCGCTTCTTGGATCATGACAAATTTTTCCCACAATGTTTCCTCTTTTTCTACATAATCCGGATCGGTAATAATGCAGTTAATCGGGCAAACAGTCTTACAGGTCGGTTTCTCATAATGACCTATGCATTCAGTGCATAACAGCGGGTCGATTTCATAAATTTTTGCACCAAAAGTGATCGCGCCATTCGGACATTCCGGATCGCACATGTCACAGTTAATACACTTATCATTAATTAATAATGCCATAAGGTTATTTCTTCTTTCCTAATGGATTATTTATGCGGGTTACGAGTATCTTCACTATTGGCAAAGTTACGCATAAGTAGCGCATGGTCGAGTTTAACTTCTGCTGGCACTGGTAAATAAACGATGTGACCAGAACCTGGAGCCACGTCCATTGCTTCACCTTTACGGTTTTCTAATTCATCAAGCTTGAAGGTCATGTTGCCTTGTGGTGTCATTAATTCTAATGAATCACCTACTAAGAATTTGTTTTTCACGATAACTTCTGCAAGACCTTTGTCGTTACGACCGTTTATCTCACCAACAAATTGCTGTGTTTCACTGATTGAATAACCGTAATCGTAGTTTTGGTATGCATCGTGAGTATGACGGCTTAAGAAACCTTCGGTATAACCACGGTGTGCAAGGTGCTCTAGTGTGCCCAATAGTGATGGATCAAAGTCACGGCCTGCCACAGCATCGTTAATCGCTTGTTTGTATACTTGCGCTGTACGTGCACAGTAGTAGAACGATTTAGTACGCCCTTCAATTTTTAATGAATGTACGCCCATTTTAGTCAGACGCTCAACGTGTTGGATAGCACGTAGGTCTTTTGAGTTCATGATGTAAGTACCATGCTCATCTTCAAATGCTGGCATGTATTCGTTTGGACGACCCTGTTCTTGCAATAAGAATATTTGGTCAGTCGGTTTGCCTACGCCTAATGTAGGTTCTGCAGCTTCTGGCGTATAGATTTCTGGGCTTGTTGCAACAATATCGCCAGTTTCATTTTCAGTCGCTTCATGTGCATCGTATTTCCAACGGCATGAGTTAGTGCATGAACCTTGGTTTGGATCGCGTTTATTGATGTAACCAGACAATAGGCAACGGCCAGAGTAAGCCATGCATAATGCGCCGTGTACAAATACTTCGATTTCCATGTCAGGGCAATGGAAACGGATGTCTTCAATTTCATCCAGTGATAATTCACGCGATAAGATCACACGCTTAATACCTTGGGTATACCAGAATTTCACGGTTGCCCAGTTTACAGCGTTTGCTTGTACTGACAGGTGAATAACCATATCAGGAAACGCTTCACGTACCATCATGATAAGACCTGGATCAGACATGATGATCGCATCAGGTTTCATCGCGATGATTGGCGTTAAATCACGGATGAAGGTTTTTAATTTTGAGTTATGAGGTTGGATATTACAAACCACATAGAATTGCTTACCAAGCGCGTGCGCTTCATTGATACCAATTTCTAGGTTTTCTAAGCTAAATTCATTGTTACGAACACGTAGGCTATAGCGTGGTTGGCCAGCGTAAACAGCATCAGCACCGTAAGCAAAAGCATAGCGCATGTTCTTTAAAGAACCGGCAGGGGAAAGTAATTCTGGAGTAAACATGTCAACCTCAATAATTGTCTGAGTTCAAGTCAGGGAATGCCCTTCGGACACCAAGGTTCGCGATTCTACGTGTTGGTTGGTATTTTGGTGTTGATCTAGATCAGGTTTTAATCGAAGAGTCTTGGCTGGATTAGGGGATTATTTAGTGCAGATACAAAAAAGCTCAGAACCAGTCTGAGCTTTTTATTTCGTCATTTTTGTAATCTGGATTTAGAAAATAATCATCAAACCAGGTAGTGCGAAGAAAGCACCGATTACATAACCAAAGGCGATGAATTTGTTTTCAGTACCTTGGCGTGCTAATGATTCTGCACACTTGATTGGAATCTCACGTAAGAACGGGATACCGTAGATAAGTGCTACTGCGAATACGTTGAACATAACGTGTACCAGTGCAATAGTCATTGCTAGCTGCGCTGTATCACCACTGATTGATGTTGCTGCAAGTAATGCGGTAATCGTTGTACCAATGTTCGCACCCAGTGTGAATGGGAAGATTTGACGTGTAGTAAATACACCGCTACCCGCTAGTGGAATCATTAGACTTGTTGTCGTTGATGATGATTGTACCATCACAGTAACTGCTGTACCCGATAAGATACCGCTTACTGGACCACGACCGATTGCACCGTGTAATACTGCTTTAGCACGACCAACCATTACCGATTTCAATACTTTACCTAGGAAGGTAACTGAGAAACCAATCATGAAGATACCGATGAACACCATGATTAGACCAGCTGTATTACTTTCTACAGGTAATGAACCAGCAAGTTCTTTAATTTGGTTTACCGCAGGTTTTGTTAACGGTTTAATAAAGTTGAATTCTTTAATACTTAAGCTGCTATCCGAAACAAAGAAGTCTGCTAGGAAAGTGGCCATTTTCTCAAGGATACCGAATGCAATTTCCAATGGTAGGAAGATAGCAACGGCGAGTAAGTTAAAGAAGTCATGTACTGTTGCTGCACTAAATGCACGCTCAAACTCTTTCTTGTCACGGATATGACCCATGCTCACGAAAGTGTTGGTAATTGTAGTACCCATGTTCGCACCCATCACCATCGGGATTGCGATTGAGAGTGGTAAACCACCGGCTACTAGGCCAACGATTACTGATGTTACTGTACTTGAAGATTGTACTAACGCTGTTACTAGGATACCTAATAATAAAGCGACAAATGGGTTAGTTGCGAAAGCGAAAATTTGTTCTGCACCAGCGCTACCACCGGAGAACATTTTGAAGCCTCCACTGACTGTAGATACTGCTACCAATACGAAGTATACCAATGCGGCTACACTTACCCAGCTGAATACTTTTCTCATTGTGCTTGGGTTCAATTCAATTGCTTCGTTGTTGTTTTTCATCTCTAGGTACCGTTTTATCCGTCGCTCTTGACAGATTTGCTTCAGTTAGTTGACGAGAAGGATTAAAACAAAGTTGTGTGACAGTAATATGACAGTGATTTCTTAATGTCATAAATATTTCGCAATCATATTTAAGCTGCTGTTTTTATATGGTTATTAATTAATAATTATTTTCAATGTTTGTTGTTGATCGTTAGCTCTTGTCGCTTTAATTGGTTGTTTTCGGCGCTTTTAGGCATTTAAAATAGCAATTGTGACAGCGTTGTCATGTTCATTGTGCGGTAATAAGACGGCGAGAAGGTATAAAATGAGGTGCTAATGCCAAAGGTGATGCACTGCTTAAAGCAAGATCGACATACTGTAGATAGTAGATAGTAGATAGTAGATAGTAGATAGTAGATAGTAGATAGTCAGGGGAAGGGGAAGGGGAGAATGCAGCATAGCGCAATGGCTATACTGCATGGTAATACGATAGTTTATTTTGTCGTTGTCGCTTCTTCGCCGCCTAATGCCGTGATCAGGTCAGGGATAAAACGCATCAACTCGCCAGTCATCAACGCAAAGTCAGCATCAAATTTAGCCGCGTAGTCATCGGTTGCAACATCATCATTTTGTTCTTTGATGAGGTCGCTAAATTTAAGACGTTTAACTGACATGTCTTCGCCCAATAAGAAAGACAGTGACTCAGTCCAATCTAAAGCTAGTTTAGTCACTAACTTATCGGCTTTAAGATGATGTTGGATCTCTTCGCTGGTTAAGTCTTGCTCTTTACAACGGATAATACCGCCATGTTCAAGTGCTGAGCGTAATTCTGCTTCATCACCTAATTCAAAACCGGGTGCTGCAGTGCCGTTGTTTAACCATTCAGTCATGGTGACGTCTGCAGGTGTTGTTAACGCAACAGGAATAACCGGTAGGCTACCAACACACTTACGTAATAACGCGATCAGGTCTTCCGCTTTTTTAGCGCTTGATGCATCCACCACTAATAAGTTTTGTGAAGGGCAGATCCAAGCGAACGTTTGGCTGCTACGTGGGAATGCACGTGGCAGTAACTGATGGACGATATCTTCTTTTAGCGCATCTTTTTCTTTTTTCTTCAGACCACGGCCTTGCTCTGCTTCAATGGTATCTACTTTTTCTTGTAGCATGTCTTTGACAACAGATGCAGGTAATACGCGGTCTTCTTTCTTTGCACAGATCAGAATGTTATCTGTAATGCCGTGTGTTAAAGCTTGACCTGATTTACCCAGCGGTTTTATCCAACCGAATTTAGATAAATCTTGGCTACCACAAGGGGTAAAAGGGAAATCAGCTAACTTGGTTTCAAGTTGTTCAATATCTAGTTCAAATGGACGAGTGAAACGATAAATTAGTAAGTTTTTAAACCACATTATGGCAGGACCTTGGTATCAACTGTTTGGATAACCAGTATACTAAAGGAGGTTGGAAATACAAGTTTGCAGCTTGGCTAAACATGCAGCAATCAAGATCGGAGGTAAATAATGACGGCTATAATTAAAAAGCCTAAATAGATAATGGAAACGCATATTTTGATTATTAAAATCAGCACTTTAATTAAATGCTATATTTAGCCACTATTAATGACATTTGTTAGGTGATAAGCGATTTTTTCATAAAAAATTCATTAATGTAATAATTCTGAAACATATTGAGCTGATAATCGCTTTCAGTTAAAGTCGAAAGATAAATCGGTCTTTTTTCATTTAAATAGAAATCTTTTACTGACTGTACGCAGTTGATAAGGGAATAATAGTAAAGGATATTTAAAGTGTCTAAGCGAATTTTAGTAGTTGAAGATGAACTGGCGATCCGTGAAATGCTGTGTTTTGCATTAGAACAAAAAGGATTTGATGTTTCTGAAGCTGGGGATTATAACGAAGCGGTAGAGCGACTCGTTGAACCTTACCCTGATTTGATCTTGCTTGATTGGATGTTACCGGGTGGCAGTGGCATTAAATATATTAAACACCTTAAGTCTCAACCTCATTCATCTGCTATTCCGGTCGTGATGTTAACTGCACGTGGTGAAGAGGAAGATAAAATCAAAGGCTTGGAAGTTGGGGCTGATGATTACATCACCAAACCATTTTCACCAAAAGAATTAATTGCCCGCTTAAATGCCGTTATGCGCCGTGTTGCGCCAATGACACAAGATTCAGTTATTGATATCAGTGGTCTGCAACTTGATCCTGTTGCGCATCGCGTATCTGCGGGTGATTCAGTGATTGATATAGGTCCAACAGAATTTAAACTATTGCACTTTTTTATGACCCATACAGAACGTGTATATAGTCGTGAACAGTTATTAGATAATGTTTGGGGTATGAATGTATATGTCGAAGACCGTACGGTTGATGTGCATATTCGTCGATTACGCAAAGCATTAACACCGAGTGACCATGATAAATATGTGCAAACTGTACGTGGTGCAGGTTACCGCTTCTCGGTACGTTAATCAGTAGAGTTGAAGTTACAATATGAATAAAACGAATGTTTTTGTCAGTGGCTTATGGCGACTGCTTTATTGGTATATCCCGTTTTTTCTTGTTGGTTTAGTCTTTGATAACATCACATTGAGTTTACTCATTGCCACTGTGGTTAATATCATTGCCCTATATCGTAATCAATATGTATTGCATAAATGGCTGTGGGTAGGACGCAGTGCGACACCGCCTGAAGGTAAAGGCAGTTGGGAAGCTATTTTTAATGGTATCTACAGTTTGCAGCGTCGCCATAAACGTAAGCGTAAAGAGCTGCGCGTGGTGATCCGCCGTTTTCGTGAAGGTGCAGAAGCGCTGCCCGATGCGGTAGTGGCGTTAGATACTGACTACTCGATTATGTGGTGTAATAAATTAGCGCAACAAATGATCGGCTTGAAATGGCCAGAAGATGCCAATCAACATATTGGTAACTTGATCCGTACCCCGGATTTCATCCAATATTTGAATTCTAAAGATTACCAAGAGCCATTAGAGATCACTTCTCCGACGCATAATTCGAAAACATTAGAAATCCGTATCATGACTTATACTGATGACCAGTCGATGCTGGTGGCGCGTGATGTCACCGAATTGCGTCAACTGGAACAAGTCAGACGTAATTTTATGGGTAATGTGTCGCATGAATTACGGACGCCGTTAACCGTATTAAAAGGTTATCTGGAAATGCTGGAACCGGATGAGTCGGACAAAATGTTTTTGCGTGCACATAAAGTGATGTCTGAACAAACGGCACGTATGGATTCATTGGTGAATCAATTGCTGGCCTTGTCTCGTATTGAAGCTGCACAGGCTGTCGACTTTGAAAAACAAGTTGATATACCGTTTATGCTGTCGATGTTAGAGCAAGAAGTATTAATTTTAGGGGCGGATAAAGCCTTGCAGGTTGAGTTTCATATCGAACATGGGTTGTTTGCCATGGGTGATGAATCGCAATTACGCAGTGCGGTGTCTAATTTAATTTACAATGCGGTACGTTATACACCTGAACAAGGTAAAGTTGTCGTGGAGTGGAAACAAACCGCTGCTGGTGGCTTATTGAGTGTGACCGATAATGGCGATGGTATCTCTGCAGAGCATGTGCACCATTTAACCGAACGTTTTTATCGTGTCGATGATGCGCGTTCACGTGATTCAGGGGGGTCGGGTATTGGTTTATCGATCGTTAAACATGTATTGACCAATCATGACAGTTTGTTAGAGATTGACAGTAAGGTAGATAAAGGCAGTTGCTTTAGCTTTACATTGCCGCAGGTTACACAGGTAAAACGTCATTAGGCTCTAGTGCTGTTCCTGCAGTTCGGTCGACCAAGCAAAAGCCCATTCGTTATGTAATGGGCTTTTTAATTTTTATCTGTAAGCGTTTATTTGAAACGGTTAATTTAAAATAGTTTGGTAAAAATGTGTCGCTGTCATCAAACCGTCATGTTTCGTTCATATTATTGTCATCAGTTTATTGGATACTTGTAGTCACAGAAACGAGATACGAATTTTAAATTAGTAGTCATCGAGACGAAACAAAACATTATACTTGGAGAAGTAAAAAATGAATATTAAACAAATTGTTGTAGCATTAGGGATTTCAATGACAGCAATCGCTTCACAAAGCGCATTTGCAGCAGGTCTAGACCCTAAATTACCTGAATACCAAAAAGTAAGTGGTATCTCTGGTAACCTATCTACAGTTGGTTCAGATACATTAGCAAACATGATGACGTTGTGGGCTGAAGAATTCAAACATACTTACCCAAGTGTTAATGTACAAATTCAAGCGGCTGGTTCTTCTACTGCGCCACCGGCACTAACGGAAGGTACTTCACAATTCGGACCAATGAGCCGTAAAATGAAGTCGAAAGAAATTGAAGCGTTCGAAAAGCGTTACGGTTACAAGCCAACTGCAATTCGTGTTGCTATTGATGCATTAGCAGTATTCGTACACAAAGATAACCCAATTAAAGGTTTAACAATTGCTGATGTTGATGCAATCTTCTCAAGCACACTAAAATGTGGCCAATCTAAGCGTATTGAACGTTGGGGTGAATTAGGTCTAGAAGGTTCTTGGGCAGAGCGTGACGTACAATTATTTGGTCGTAACTCAGTATCAGGTACTTATGGTTACTTCAAGAAGAAAGCACTGTGTAAAGGTGACTTCAAGAACAACGTAAATGAGCAACCAGGTTCAGCATCTGTTGTACAATCGGTATCATCATCATTGAATGCAATCGGTTATTCAGGTATCGGTTATAAAACATCGGGTGTACGTGCAGTCGCATTAGCTAAAAAAGGCACTAACTACATAGATGCCACATTAGATAACGCAGCATCAGGTAAATACCCACTGTCTCGTTACCTCTATGTTTACATCAACAAGGCGCCAAACAAAGCATTATCACCAATGCAAACTGAGTTCTTGAAATTGATGTTATCGAAACAAGGTCAGAAGATCGTAGCGAAAGATGGTTACATCCCACTACCTAACTCAGTTACATCAAAAGACCTTAAGAAAGCCGGCATTACACTGTAATACGACTTACTTAAGTAAATGATTTGAAGCCCGCTATTTAGCGGGCTTTTTGCATTCTGGCGTACTGAGTCTCGACTCGCCTTTTATGGCGCAGATCTACTTATCGCTGAGCTTAGAACTATTGCTCGTAAAGTGATACATTCATCACATTTAATCCCCAACTTGGTGCATTTTTTTAGTCTAGGTCTAAATGTTTTTTATTTTTATTGTTTAAGTTATTGATAGTTAATGGTTTACTTATGTATCCCTTAGTTGGCATCAGTGTTGCAGTACCTTAGCTAGGATAAAAATTTTATATTTGGTTTTAATTATTTAAGAGGGATTTTTTATGGGACAAGAAAAATTTAACATATTGTCTTTTTCAGGGAAGATGAAAACCTTACACTTATCGTGGATGGCATTTTTTATTACGTTTGTGGTTTGGTTTAATGCCGCGCCATTAATGTTGGCTATTAAAGACAGTATGGGACTGACCACGGAAGAGGTGAAAACCTTACTTATTTTGAATGTGGCGTTAACGATCCCTGCGCGGGTTATCATTGGCATGTTAACCGATAAATACGGGCCTCGGATTGTCTATTCTACCTTATTAGCCGTCTGTTCAATTCCATGCTTTATGTTTGCGATGGCGACGACATTCGAACAATTGGCCATTGCGCGTTTCATGATGGGTCTGATTGGTGCGGGTTTTGTGGTTGGTATTCGTATTGTGAGTGAATGGTTTCCTGCCAACGAGTTAGGTACTGCAGAAGGTATTTATGGCGGTTGGGGTAACTTTGGTTCTGCTGCTGCAGCATTCACACTACCGACAGTAGCGTTATTGTTTGGTGGCCCTGATGGCTGGCGTTATGCGATTGCCATTACTGGTTTAATGAGCTTAGCATTCAGTGTTGTGTATTATCTTAATGTCACAGATACACCAAAAGGTGCGACTTATTTCCGTCCTAAAAAAGGCGGGGCAATGGAAGTGACAAGCAAAAGTGATTTCTTTTTGCTGCTGTTCATGAAATTACCTATGTATTTAACGCTCGACCTATTAGCGTGGAAATTATTACAAGTTGATATGTTTACCGAGGCGACGACGCATGCGGTTTATATTGGTTTAGCAGTATTGTATGTACTCGATTGCTGGAAAACATACCAAGTAAACAGTGATATCTTTGTTAAAGAAGTGCCTGAAATTGAGCGTTATAAGTTTAAGCAAGTCGCTGTGCTTAATGTATTGTACTTCTCAACATTTGGTTCTGAATTAGCCGTGGTGTCTATGCTGCCGTTATTCTTTGCTGAAACATTTGGCTTAGGGATGGCTGAAGCGGGTATGGTTGCGGCTTCTTATGCCTTTATGAATCTAATGTCTCGCCCTGGTGGCGGTTGGATTAGTGATCGCTTTGGTCGTAAGAAAACACTACTTATCCTGACCGCGGGTTTAGCGGTTGGTTATTACACCATGTCACAAATCACGGCGGATTGGTCACTTGGTCTTGCTATCGCAGCTGCAATGGCGTGTTCGTTCTTTGTGCAAGCTGGTGAAGGTGCGGTATTTGCTGCAGTGCCGTTAATTAAACGTCGTTTAACAGGACAGATTGCCGGTATGACTGGCGCGTATGGTAATGTCGGTGCGGTATTTTATCTAACGCTGTATTCAATCGTATCAACGCAAGTATTCTTTTATGCTATTGCGGTGACTGCTATCGTTGGCTTTATTGCTTTACTCTTGATGGAAGAGCCAAAAGGTCATATTGCAGAAGTGGATGAAGACGGTAAAGTCACGTTAATCAATGTGTCATAAACGAGCTAACGCTTGATATTTATATTGAGGTTGTGAAACCATTTATGACTGGTTTATGACTGGTTTATGACTGGTTTATGACGGTTGATTGTGACCGTTAATCAGCATGAATATTGATTGTTACAATGTGATTATGTGGCTACATGAAAGAAAAACGGCGCCATTATCTTATTGATAATAGCGCCGTTTTGTTTGTGCGATGTTTTACGCTTCGGTCATTTCAGAAATTAAAGTAGGTGAAATTTTTGCAAGCGCAATATTGAATTTATCCATATCTAAGTTTTCTGGTAACGCGAGTTTCAATTTGGCGTAAAAGCGGTTGTTATCAGATTGCCACAAATCTTTACAATGGGTTGTGATCGCTTTCAATTCAATGTCATGCTGCGTCAGTACCTGAGATACTTCATTGATAATGCCAGGGCGATCGCTATCTTGAATAATGAGACAAGGTGATTTTTGCCAAACACTTTGATTTTTACCTTCCGCGAAATTGATGGTCAGGCCTGGAATGAGGCTCAATGCTTCACATAAATCACGGTAATATTCATCTTCGACTGAAATTTGTAAGATACCTGCAAACTGTCCAGCGAGCTCACTCATGTTACTGGCTAGCCAATTCCCTTTATGCTCTGCGACTACACGTGATAAATTATTGATGAGTCCTGATTTATCATCACCGATAAGCGTTACGATCAGTTGTTTAAGCATTACTAAACCCTACTGTAAGAAATTCGATGTAAATGTGGCGTTTTAGCTATTTTCATCACTTAATATGATGCGGCGTACTATATGCAAATAGCATGCATAAATATAGTGTCGTTATGTAAATATCAGAACTCAGTCGAGCTAAAGTGGAATATATGTAACCTTGTTGCGTGATGTCATATAACTGTCATATATATTACCTATAATCCCGTTGTGATTAATTACAGCTAAAGACGAGGGAAAGATGGCTGAACAGTTTTCTTTAACGATTGCGGGCTCCCGCAAGCGTTTACTTAAAGATAAACTTGCAGAATACGGTATTAAAATGGGCGGTGGTGTTGTACTGATGACACTTTTGTTAATATTTTTCTATCTATTATATGTGGTTTATCCGGTTTTTGAATCTGCGAAAGTAGAATCTAAAGCACAATACAGCCAATCTTTTGCTGGTAAAACCTATGCATTAGCAATGGAAGAGCAAAACGAGATTGCTTACCGTTATAGTGACTTAGGGATTAACTTCTTTAATACTATGGATCCTAGTGTGGCGTTAATGCAGTATGCATTACCACAACAAGCCGCATCATTTGGTCTAAGTGGACCAACATCATCAGCCGTGGTATTCGGTTTGAATGATGGTCATGCGATTGTCGCTGCAGCAGATTTCGATATTACTTATCCGAATGATGTACGACTCATTACCCCACAAATTGAGTTTCCGTTTGGCCAACAACCGATTGAAATTGATAGCCAAGGGCAAACACTAAAAAATATTGCCATTGAAGTTGAAGGTGAAAACGCTGCGATTGTTGCGGTAACCGCCGATAATCGTGGTGTGTTATTACGCTACGTTGCTGAAGAAAACTTCATGACAGAAGAGTTGGAGTGGAGCAGTGAAAGAATCGAACTGCCTTCAATGCCAATGGATATTGACCAAGTATTGCTAACACCTAACTTCCGTTTCATTTTTATGCGCAGTGGTAACAAACTGTCTATCTACGATATCCGTGATACCGATGATATTTCCATTGTTGAAGTGTTAGACATTAATGAACACCAACAGAATGTTACTCATGTGGCATTGCTCACAGGTGCAAGTTCATTATTAGTTGGTAATGACAATGGCGTAGTCAGTCAGTGGTTTGAAGTGGCGAAAGACGGTGAGCGTAAGTTTACTAAGATTCGTCAGTTCGATGCTAAATCAAGTGTGACTGATATTACCATTGAATATTCACGTAAAGGTTTCATGACTGTGGGGGCGGATAATAGCTTAAGCATTTTCCATACTACTGGCGAAACAACATTATTACACCAAGACCTTAAAATGGGTTCACTGCAACACGTTGCTATCTCTCCTCGCGCAAATGCGTTTATGGTTGAATCAGAACAAGGTATTGGTTTTTACAAGCTAACCAATGAGCATCCAGAAGTAACATGGAGCGCATTGTGGCAAGAAGTTTGGTATGAAGGTTATCCTGAACCAGATTATGTTTGGCAGTCAACATCAGCATCAGATGACTTCGAAGCGAAATTAAGCTTAGTGCCAATCACGTTTGGTACCATTAAAGCGGCATTCTATGCGATGTTATTCGCGGTGCCGATTGCGGTAGCGGGTGCTATTTATACTGCTTACTTCATGAATTCTGGTTTACGTAAAGTAATCAAACCAACCGTTGAAATTATGGAAGCCTTACCAACGGTGATCCTTGGTTTCCTTGCGGGTCTGTGGTTAGCACCGTTTGTGGAAATGCATTTACCTGGGGTCATGATGATCGCGGTGTTATTGCCATTCTCCGCCGTACTGGTGGCTGCAATTTGGCATTTCTTACCACAGTCATTTGTAAATCGTGTTCCTGAAGGCGCACACGTTATCATCCTATTGCCAGTATTACTGTTGGTGGGTTACTTATCGGTATTAGCTAGCCCGCTAGTAGAAGATTTAGTATTTGATGGTGATGCACGTGCTTACATCAATGATATCTTTGGTTTCGACCAGCGTAACTCACTGATTGTGGGTATTGCGATGGGCTTTGCGGTTATTCCGACTATCTTCTCGATTGCTGAAGATGCGATTTTCAGTGTACCAAAACATTTAACGCAAGGTTCATTAGCGTTAGGTGCGACAAGCTGGCAAACACTGGTTAAAGTGGTATTGCTAACAGCAAGTCCAGGTATCTTCTCTGCTGTCATGATGGGTCTAGGCCGCGCGGTTGGTGAAACGATGATTGTATTAATGGCAACCGGTAATACCCCGGTAATGGACTTCAATATCTTCTCTGGTATGAGAACATTGGCAGCCAACATTGCGGTAGAAATGCCTGAATCAGAAGTGGGTAGTTCGCATTATCGCGTCCTGTTCTTAGCAGCCTTCGTACTGTTTGTATTGACGTTTATATTCAATACCATTGCGGAATTCGTGAGACAGCGTTTACGTGAAAAATACAGCGCGATTTAATCTAATGCTTGTAACTAGGATATTAAAATGAAAAATTGGTTTCGCTCAGGATCGCCTTGGATATGGATGACAGGTGGTGCTGTAAGCATAAGTTTGATTGCAGTACTTGGTTTGTTAATGTTGATCGCATGGCGTGGTCTGACTTACTTTTGGCCAAGTGCGATACATGAATTTAATGTACAGCTAGAAGATGGCTCAAGTCGCACTATTATTGGTGAGATTTACGACCGTGAAGTCGTGCCTATTCAGCGCTTACTCGAAGCGGGTGTCAAGATTGACCCGACGCTAGAAACAGTAGAGCGTATTTTAGTTAAAACCGGTAACCGTGAATATGTTGATTTAGATTTCAGCTGGTTACTGGGGCCTGCAATTACCGAGCAATCAACACCAGCTGCAGTTGCTGTGTTTGAACGTTTCAATAACGGTAACTTTTACGGTTACCCGGTTGCTATCGAAGAAGATGGGGTGAAGAAGACCTTAACGTCTGCGGCGCAATTAGATGCCTTGATTGACCGTGCTGTCGCATTGAACGACAAAGCACAAGATCTACAGAAAGGTGATATTAGTTCAGTTAACTATGAGTTAGAGCGTATTCGCTTAAAGTTACGTAGTTATGAACTGAAAGATGAACTGACTAGCGAGATTGAAGCGAAATACAGCAAGATTTCTGCAGGACTGCGTGCCGAATACCAAATTGATGAAGCGCAATTATTCAGTTATCGTGACCAAGCTAATCGTGATGCTGTTATTGTCAAAGACATGCGTGGTGAAGAAGTTCGTATTCCATTATCAAACGTGCTGGACGTGACTTACCCGAACGACATGAGTATCGTCAGTAAGATCGGTCATTGGTTTGGTAACATGGGTAGCTTTATTACCAGCGACCCACGTGAAGCAAATACCGAAGGCGGTGTTTTTCCGGCTATCTTTGGTACCATCTTTATGGTGATGTTGATGGCTGTTATTGTGACGCCATTAGGTGTGGTTGCAGCGATTTACTTACACGAATATGCACCGAAGAATGGTTTAACGAAAATGATCCGTATTGCGGTGATTAACCTCGCCGGTGTACCATCAATCGTATACGGTGTATTTGGTCTGGGTTTCTTTGTTTACATGTTAGGTGGTTCTATTGATGAACTATTCTATCCTGAATCGTCACCATCACCGGTATTTGGTTCGCCAGGGGTATTATGGTCGGCATTAACATTGGCTATCTTAACGTTACCTGTGGTAATTGTATCAACGGAAGAAGGCTTATCGCGTATTCCGACATCATTACGTCAAGGTTCGCTGGCACTGGGTGCAACGAAGTTTGAAACGTTATGGCGTATTATTGTGCCAATGGCAAGTCCGGCTATTATGACGGGTCTTATTCTTGCTGTTGCGCGTGCTGCGGGTGAAGTTGCACCGTTAATGCTAGTGGGTGTAGTCAAACTTGCACCAACACTGCCGGTTGATATGAACTTTCCGTACATTCACGTTGAACGTAAGTTCATGCACTTAGGTTTCCACATTTATGATGTTGGTTTCCAAAGTCCAAACGTAGAAGCGGCAAGACCATTAGTTTATGCCACGTCGTTCTTGTTAGTCACGGTTATTATCGGACTAAACTTAACGGCCATTGGTGTGCGTAACCATTTACGCGAAAAATTCAAAAATTTAGAGCTATAGGAAAGAACATGATTGATATGAGTTCAAATTTGACTGATGCAGTAAGCTTAGATGTTAATAACTTATCAGCAGCAGATACAGCATTAGAAATTAAAAACTTAGATTTATTCTATGGTGACAAGCAAGCTTTGTTTGATGTGAGTATGAAAATACCGAAAAAACAAGTCACCGCTTTCATCGGTCCGTCTGGTTGTGGTAAATCAACCCTGTTACGTTGTATTAACCGCATGAATGACCTGGTTGATATCTGCCATATTAAAGGCGATATTAACTTACATGATAAAAATATTTATGACCGTGATGTTGATGTAGCAACACTGCGTCGTAATGTTGGTATGGTGTTCCAGCGTCCTAATCCATTCCCTAAATCAATTTATGAAAATGTAGTTTATGGTTTACGCTTACAAGGCATCAATGATAAACGTCGTTTAGATGAAGCGGCTGAATCTTCACTACGTGGTGCAGCAATCTGGGATGAAGTGAAAGACCGTTTACACGAGAATGCATTCGGTTTATCGGGTGGTCAGCAGCAACGTTTAGTTATCGCTCGCGCTATTGCCATTGAGCCTGAGATCTTATTGCTGGATGAACCAACATCGGCACTGGATCCTATTTCGACATTGGTTATTGAAGAATTGATCACAAAGCTGAAGGAAAAATTCACCGTTGTTATCGTAACGCATAACATGCAACAAGCTGCGCGTGTATCAGACCATACTGCATTTATGTATATGGGTAAGCTGGTTGAATACTCAGATACGAATACGTTATTTACCACACCCGCTAAAAAGCAGACAGAAGATTATATTACGGGTAAATACGGTTAATTAAGACTTTTTTGTTTTAATAAAGAGTTAGATTTAATAAAGAATTAGCGTGAATACACGCAAAAGGACACAAAATGGATAATTTAACATTAGGCCGTCATATTTCTGGCCAATTTAATGCAGAGTTAGAAAGTATTCGTAACCAAGTAATGGTGATGGGTGGATTGGTTGAAGAACAACTTAACTCAGCAATTGAAGTATTATCATCACAAGATATTGATAGTGCCAACAAGATCATCGATACCGATAAAAGCGTCAACTCAATGGAAGTGGCGATTGATGAAGCTTGCACACGTATTATTGCAAAGCGCCAACCGGCAGCAAGTGATTTACGTCTGGTCATGGCCATCATTAAAACCATTACCGATTTAGAACGCATTGGTGATGTGGCTGACCGTATTGCCCGCACTGTGATTGAAAACCGTAACAAGAAATCACCGCCGCTGGTAAGCATGGAAAACATGGGCCGTCATACGGTTAAAATGTTACATGACGTACTGGATGCTTTCGCGCGTATGGATGTTGATGCGGCGTTTAAAGTATATCAAGAAGATGTCAAAGTTGACCGTGAATACGAAAGTATCATTCGTGAATTAATGACGTACATGATGGAAGATCCACGTTCAATCCCACAAGTACTGAATGTACTTTGGTGTGCACGTGCACTAGAACGTGTAGGTGACCGTTGTCAGAATATTTCTGAATACATTATCTACTTTGTTAAAGGTAAAGATATTCGCCATATTAATCACGACGAAGTGAGGGATTTACTCGCCAAATAGGCGGGTTATATTCCGCCTTTCAGTGAATGATTTAAGCCTTGTTTATCAATTGATA
>NZ_AKXQ01000008.1 GCF_000276805.1 Moritella dasanensis ArB 0140
GCAAGCTGCGTTAATCGCAGAGATGCAAGCCGAACTCACCTCGGGCGGACAAGCACTGAGCTTTAGCGTCGATGGTGACGGCAATCTTGTTGGTGCATTAAACGGCGTTGTTGCGGTGACGGTGTCTTTATCTGGCGAGCAGCAAGGTCAAGACGTGAAAGTCACGGTGACCATCACGCAGAACGTCCCGTTAGATCATACTAATACTGGCGACATCGGCGGCTACATAACGTCCGCTAATGATGAAATTCACATCAATGTGCCAGTGCAAGCGACCGATACTGACGGTGATGATTTAGATGCGCCAGCTAATGTCGATATCACGATAACAGATGGTGCAAATCCATCGTTTGGTACTGATTCTGGTGTGACGATTAATGAGTCAACCGAGCAAGGCAATACAATTTCAGGTCAGATCCCATTGAATGTGGGTTCTGATGCGATTGACAGCATTATCTTTCAAGCAGGCCAACCTGGATTAATGGGGATCACCAGTAACGGCGCAGCGACCACGGTTAGCGTTGTTGGTAATACCTTAATCGTACTCGACAGCGCGGGCGATGCCGTGATGACGGTAACTATCGCGACGGACGGTTCATACGAGGTGATTGTCACCGGCCCTGTTGACCAAGGTGACAGTGAATTAACCAATATTGATTTGGGTGTGACTGCCACAGATAAAGATGGCGATAAGACTGATGGCACACTCGACATTACCCTCACGGATGGCAGTAATGCCGAAGGTGGCGATGACGGTGCACTGACACTGGCTGAAGGTGATTTAGATGTTAATGGTAACGGTGTAGGCGGAGCAGACACCACTTACCCAGCATCACAATCGGGTTCATTCGTGATTAAAGCGGGTGAAGATCGTCTTGTTCCTGATTCAATTGTTATCGACCCCGCTTTGCAAGCTGCGTTAATCGCAGAGCTAGAAGCTGAACTAACCTCGGGTGGCCAAGCTCTGACCTTTGATATCGATAGCGACGGCAATCTTGTCGGTGCATTAAACGGCGTTGTTGCAGTTACGGTGTCTTTATCTGGCGAGCAGCAAGGTCAAGACGTGAAAGTCACGGTGACCATCACGCAGAACGTCCCGTTAGATCATACTAATACTGGCGACATCGGCGGCTACATAACGTCCGCTAATGATGAAATTCACATTAATGTCCCAGTACAAGCGACAGATACTGATGGTGATAATTTAGGTAGCCCAGCCAATGTAGATATAACCATCACCGATGGTGCAGATCCATCGTTTGGTTCTGATTCTGGCGTGACTATTAATGAGTCAACCGAGAAAGGCAATATAATTTCAGGTCAGATTCCATTGAATGTGGGCTCTGATGAAATCGCAACCATTGAATTCCAATCAAATCAACCAAGTCTTGCAGGCATTACCAGTAATGGTCAGGCGACTACATTCACGTTTGTTGGTAATACATTGACGGTACTGGACAGTGCTGGTAAGCCAGTGATGACAGTAACCATCGCGACTGACGGTTCGTATAAAGTCACTGTGACTGGTCCAGTTGATCAAAAAGACGCGAGTGATAAGGTCAATATTGACCTGAACGTTACTGCCACCGATAAGGATGGCGATAGCACTGACGGCATATTGGATATTACCCTCACGGATGGCAGTAATGCCGCGGGTGGCGATGACGGTGTGCTAACACTGGCTGAAGGCGACTTAGACGTTGCGGGTGATGGCGTTAATCCAAGCGATACTGATACCACTTACCCTGCATCACAATCAGGCTCGTTTGTAATCAAGGCGGGTGAAGACCGTCTTGTTCCTGATTCGATTGTTATCGATCCTGCGTTACAAGCTGCGTTAATCACTGAACTACAAGCCGAACTGACCTCTGGTGGCGAAAAGCTAACCTTTACAGTCGATAGCAGCGGTAATTTGGTTGGTACATTGCCAAGCGGTGAGGTTGCTGTGACGGTGTCTTTATCTGGCGAGCAGCAAGGTCAAGACGTGAAAGTCACGGTGACCATCACGCAGAACGTCCCGTTAGATCATACTAATACTGGCGACATCGGCGGCTACATAACGTCCGCTAATGATGAAATTCACATCAATGTGCCAGTGCAAGCGACCGATACCGATGGGGATGATTTAGATGCACCAGCTAATGTAGATATCACGATAACAGATGGTGAAAATCCATCGTTTGGTATTGATTCTGGCATTGTTGTAAATGAAACATCGAATAACAATGTAGCTGTAGAAGGGCAACTGAATCTGAATGTGGGTTCAGATGCGATTGCAACATTAGTCTTTGCTGAGAACCAAACTGATCTCGACGGCCTTACCAGCAACGGTAACCTTACGACCTATGACGTGACAGATAACACCATTACATTATTTGATAGCAGTGATCAGCCAATCATGGTGATTACTGTTGATACAGACGGTAAGTATATGGTGACAGTAACAGGTCCCATTGATCAAAAAGATAGCCTATCTACTGATTTGAACTTGGGGGTCATAGCAACCGATAAAGACGGAGACACAGCATCAGGCGAGATGAAAATCAGTATTACCGATGGTGTAAATGGCAGTGGTGGTGAAGCTGTTAGTATGGAAATTATTGAGCCCGATTCAAATCCAAATGGTTACCCAGTCTCTGCAACGACGGATATCACGCTGAAGGCAGGTGAAGATCGTCTTGATGTCAACACCGTCGGTATCGATGACACCGGAGCATTAATTGCTGAGCTAGAAGCGGAATTAACTTCTGGTGGTGAACCTCTGGCATTTACACTCGAAAATGGTGTGCTAGTTGGTAAGCTTCCAAATGGTGACATTGCAGTTAGCGTGACCGTGACAGCGGTACAAGCTGGTCAAGATGTGACTGTGACAGTAACAGTCGATCAACTTCTCCCTCTGGATCATAACGCGTTGGGGAATAGTACTGGATATGTCAGCGAAAATGGTGACAGCATTGCAATCAATGTTCCTCTGCAAGGTAAAGATACCGATGGTGATAGCTTAGATAACCCTGCGGTTGTTACGGTAACGATCAAAGATGGTCAATTGCCATCATTTGGTGTTGATACTGGTATTTCTCTGAACGAAGAAACTCAAGAAGGCCAAGTTATCTCAAGCAGTATTGTTGTTGATAAGGGCAGTGACGAGATTGCATCTATCGTATTTGATGATGCAAATATGCAATCAGGCTTTGAAAATGTCACCAGTAATGGGCTTGCAACGACAGTTGAAGTGAGTGGTCAGGTATTACTGCTGAAAGACAGTGATGGTAAGACTGTACTTGAAGTCACTATTAATAACGGTGGTTCTTACACGGCGAAAATCACTGGCGAATTAGATCAAGATATTAATAACCTGCTGAACTTACCAATCAAAGTGACCGTAACAGATGATGATGGTGATACTGCTAGCGGCATCATTAACATTGAAATTGCAGATGGCAGTGATGCAACTGGTGGCGAAGGTCACGCAATGACTGCAGTTGAAGGGGATCTTGAGACGCAAACGGGCGGAACGACCTATCCTAAAACAACGTCAGATTCTTTTAAGGTAACGGCAGGAGAAGATCGCCTCGACCCAACATCAGTGAACATCGATTCGGCACAAATAGAAGCATTGATTGATGAATTAGAGTTGGAGTTAACGTCGGGTGGTGAAAAGTTAGACTTCGTGCTCAGTGTAGATGGCTCGACTTTAGTCGGCAGTACGACCCCTGGTGGTGATGTAGCTGTCACAATCACTTTATCAGGCACTCAAGTGGGTGACGATATCAATGTGAACGTTGAATTTAAACAGCATCTGCCACTGGATCATAATAATCCAACCGATACCGATGGTTTTGTCAAAACCAATGGTGATGACATTACTATCAGCGTGCCAGTACAAGTGCAAGACACCGATGGTGATGATCTAAAGACTGCTGCTAAAGTAGATATCACCATTCAAGATGGTGATAATCCTGTGTTTGGTGCTGATGATGTCACAGAGATTACAGAAACCGAAAATAGCCAAACGGTATCAGGTTCTATTGAGCTTGATATAGGTAGTGATGCAATTGAGAAGGTTGAGTTTGAGGCTGTGCAGGCATCACTTGATGGCTTAACCACTAACGGTCAAGCAACAACGTACACCGTTAATGGTGATGTGATTTCGGTAACGATTGACGGCGGTACAAATAATAATGATCCAGTGCTTACCATCACCATGAATAACGATGGTACGTATGCAGTTAAGCAAGACGAACCACTTGATCAAGATAGTACAAAAGACGACAAGATAGACCTGAGCTTAGGTGTTACTGCGACCGATAAAGATGGTGATGTTAGTAATATCGGTAAAATCATTATTAGCATCAAAGATGGTCAAGATGCAACTGGTGAAAATGTTACTGCAAACCTAACGGTAGTAGAAGGCGATCTTGAAAACCCGGCTAAAGATAAAGCGTACCCATCAACAGGGGGGGGTAGCTTTAAGGTTGAGGCTGTCACTGACAATCTGGTTTCAAGCACGACGCGTGTTGAAGCTGATGTACAAACTGACCTCTTAACTGAGTTGAACAGTCTAACATCAAATGGTGCGCCATTAACGTTTACGCTAATCGTTGATGCTAATGGTGTCATTACTATTACGGGTATGACACAGACCGGGAACACAGACATTTTACAGATAACACTGACGCCAACGCAACTAGCGAACGGTGATATCAACGTGGTAATGGCTATTGAGCAAAGTGGTCCATTGGATCATACCAGTGGCTCGGGCACTTACGTTAATGTAGGTGATGACGCGATCAAGGTCAACATTCCAGTACAAATAACGGATTCTGACGGCGATGATCTTGCGCTACCAGTGGATGTGAAAGTCACTATTACTGATGGCGATGATCCCCAATTTGTTGCAGACAGCACTGTTAATTTAAAAGATGGAAATAATGCAGGGCTCGTCAAAGGTCAAATAGATGTCGACACAGGTAGTGACGAGGTTGTTAAGGTGTACTTTGACAATACGCAATCTTCGTTGAATGGTCTAACCAGTAATGGTGGTTCAACCAGCTACACGGTGAGTGCTGATGGCAGTTCGATTGTTGTCACTCTAGATAGTAAGCCCAATGTAGTGGTCATGAACATCACGGTTGATATCGACGGTAACTATACAGTTCAGCAAAAACAATCGATTGACCAAATTGACGACCAAGCGGGTGATAATGAAAACATCATTCTTAATGTATTAGCGGACGATAAAGATGGTGATACCAGTGTGCCGGGCCATATTAAAATCGTGGTCAATGATGGTTCTAATGCAGTTGGTGGCCAAACAGGTACTATTACAATTACTGAAGGGAATTTAACGCCAAGTGTGGGTGAATCCTCTTACCCTGTGTCTGATTTCACCACTATTCGTGTCGCTGCTGGTGTCGACCGATTAGATCCTAATTCTGTAGAAATCGATAGCAGTACTATTGAGGCATTAATTACAGAACTGCAAAATGAATTAACGGCGGGTGGTGAGGATATTGCGTTCACCTACAACGAAAACACGGGCACATTAACAGGTGTAGCCGCAGGTGTTGTAGTGATGACCGTGGTTGTTAGTGCTGTGCAAAGACCTAATGGTGATGATGTAGATATCACCATTAGCATTACACAAAATCAACCGCTTGATCATAAAGATGGCAATGCAGACGGCATGGTATCAACGGATGGTGACAAGATTAGCATCAAGGTGCCTGTTCAAGTGGCAGATACCGATGGTGATAAATTAGATACTGCTGTTACCGTGGATGTGACCATCAATGATGGTGTGGCCCCTGTGATTACAGGTTTTGAGTCGATGTCTGTCAATGAAAGTGCTTTGAATGGTAATAACCAAAACCATCAAGGTTCAGATCCATCAAGCAAAGACGAAAAATCGAAAGGGAAAATTACTGTTGATAGCGGAAGTGATGAAGTTACTGATTTCGTTATTGATGTTGCGACCTTTAATCAGCAAAACGTTGGTGTGTTAATGTCGGATGGGCAGCAAATCACGCTGTCTTACAATAGTAACAATGGTAATTACATCGGTAAGGTTGGCAATACGACTATCTTTGTTATTACACTGAGTAATAGTGGTGAATATAAGTTTATTCTTAGAGGTAATGTTGACCACGAAGAAGGTGGTGCAACTGATGATGAACTAATAATTACTTTACCGGTACAAGCTATTGACCAAGATGGTGATAAGAGTAATACCGTTAATGTACCTGTTACGATTAAAGATGATGAGCCAACTGCGACTGATGTTACCTTAAATATGGTTGAAGGTAGCACGTCTACATTAGAGGATGTGTTATCAATAGTAGGTGAAGGTGCGGATGATGCGACGGTCACGGCCTTAATCGTAGATAACGTTCGTATCCCTATTGATTCTTTACCTACTTCGGGCGATTACTACTTATACGAAGTTAAAGAAGGCAATGAGGTTCTGGGAACGTTGTTGATTACAGCTGAAGGTGAAACGTACTTCAGTGCTAATGGTGATCTAGACCATGCCATTGAAGATGTAACGAAACTCATTGATGTGGAAATTACCGATGGTGATGGTGATACTGACACGAGTAAGATTACGTTAGAAATCAGCGATCAAGACGCCAAGTTAACAACGCAGAATAGCACTGGCCTAGAAGATAACGGTAGTGCTTCAGATACGATTGCTTCAAATTACCACGGTATTACCATTAATATGGATATCAATGTAGGGGATTTAGATCGTGGTGAAGCGGTGGGTAATGTAACGATTACTGCTCCAACACCCGCACATGGTGTATTCATATACGATGATGGTAATGGCACTATCATCACTTTAGCTTATACCGATGGAAAGGTGACTATTCCTGCTGCTGCATTTGAGCTTCAAGCCGATGGTGTCACTTATACACTAGGTGGTGTGACATTTTTACCTGATTCTGACTTCTCGACAATAGGTTCTGACTTTACGATAGATGGTGGCAAACTTACCTTCGATGTAAGTGCTGAAATCGTCAATAGTGATGGTTCTACTCATCCAAATATGGATGGGAAATTCACTATTTCAGTTGATGGTGTAGCAGATATTCCAACCTGGGATGATGCAAATACTACCGAGCACTATACGGTGACGGAAGACTCGGATAACGTTGACTTGAACTTGACTGCCGTACTTCAAGATGATGATGGCGCTAACACAAGTTCAGAAGATCTGTATTACTTCATTACGATCACAACAGGTGATGGCACGTTAGTGGGTGACAACCTAGTCGAAACATCGATTGGTTCTGGTATCTATAAAGTGGCTGCTGCCGATATCGGTTCTGTGCAAGTCGACCCTGCTGATAACTTCAGTGGCGACATTAAATTGGATGTATACGCGCAGAGTGAAGAGCGTGATAATAAAGATACGGCTGACTCTGTACATAAAGAAATCATCATCAATGTCAATCCTGATGCTGATGAAGCAACCATTAAAGTGAAGCGTATTGAATCAGATGAAGATGTTCTGATTAACTTGAAAGATCACATATTCTTAACTCCTCAAGACGATAATACTGATAATTCAGAGATACTCTTTGTGCGTATATCAGGCTTACCGACAGGTGCTATCTTGCTGCTTGGTGGGGATATACAAAATAAAGTTGATGGTGAGGATTATTATGAAGTTGCATACGATGCTATTGATGGCCTGCAGCTAAAACCAACACCAGAAAGTAATGTTGACTTCACCTTTACTGTCGAAGGTGTTGTAAAAGACACTGGCACAGTAACACAGCCTGATGGCACAACGACAAATGTGGTGAATGCATTTGTTACTGGTAGTCAAACAATTGAAGTTGACTTAACGGGTGTTGCGGACAAACCTAGTTTTGAATTAGATACTTCCACTTGGACCCCATTACTTGATGATCGCATAGGACTTGAAACAACGATTTCAGAAGATGGTGAAGCTAAGTTTGATTTTGGTGTGATGTCTGGAGAAATTGCCAAGATTCCAGATGGTATTACAGACACTTCAGAAACCTTATCCTTGGTGATCTCGAATATTCCTGAAGGCGTTAAGATCTTTGATGCGAACGGTAATGTACAAGCACTAGTGTATGTCGGTACTGATGACAATGGTAATCCGAAATACGAAGTGAAATTGAGTACGCTGAATGGCATTACGATTACTCCACCACTACACAGCACGCTTGATATTGATCTTGCTGTGCGCTTAGTCGTGACAGAGAATGACGGTGACAGTAAATCGTTTGACGGTAACTTGGTTGTCCATGTTGTTCCGGTTATTGATGCGCCGCTTACATATACCACAGAGTCAACCGGACTTGAAGATGGTCTTATTGAATTGAATTGGAAGCCTGAACTCACTGACAGTAAAGAAATGATTATTGGTCTGGAGTTTGCTGATGTTCCTGATGGATATTATTTGCTCATCGGTACTAAATCGTTTAATCCTGTTGATGGAAAAATCACCTTCTCGAATGACCCTGCTGATGACCCTGAAGTTACCCCTAGATTTGATCCTGCAGAATCAATATACCTAAAAGCTCGTGAAGATTTTGAAGATTCTGATGTTGATTTCATATTGAAAACGAAAATTACAGTCATTGAAGATGATGTTGATTCATCAGCGGACGCTAAGGAAACCGAAATAGTAGGTATACTTAATGTCAACATTGATGCTGTTGTGGAAGACGATGGAATATTAGCAATTGTAGAAACTGACGTTGACGGTGTTGTAACGTATACAAATAGCATTACCAGTGATGCAAATGGTGTAATCGACATCAATGTTAATACAACAGGTGACCAGACGTTTACGGGCGGTTTAAGTTTTATCGAAGATGATTTAAGCAGTGATGAAGTGATTGAAAAAGTCATCATTACGTTCGTCGATGCTGATGGTAATACGATAACCGAACAAGCTGTTTTGGATCAGTTTTTTGTGGCAGGAGGCATAAACAATGGTGATGGCAGTTGGACCGTACCTCAATCTGAATTAGGTAATCTGAAAATTACAGCAACAGAAGATCAGGCCTCAACCGTTTATGTAAAAGTTTCAGCTGAGATTCGCGACCTGGGTGATAACAGTGAGAGTGATTCGAGCAACACTGTGATAAAAGACGCAAATATTGAACTTGAATTCATAGGCTCCTCAGGTAGCACCCTATTAGCAGGAAATATCGATGTTGATAACGATGTGATCATCACTGGCACCGAAGATACCCGTCTTAATTTTGGTGACCAATTAGAGGCCTTCATTTCTGTTAACACTGTAGATTCTGTAGGTGATGTATTCACCTTAGTGATTAGCGCTGCCGATTTACCCCCTGGTGCGTCAATCACGGGTGCGGAATTTAACTATGAAACCGGTGAATATGTGTTTAATGTGGCAGTTGGCTTAGATGGTAAAGTTGATCTTTCTGCGGTTGGTATGTCATTGCCGAAAGATTTTGCTGGTGATTTTGAGCTTGACGTTAAGTATGTGACGACAGATACCGTGAGTGGCGATGTTAAAGAGGTCATTGGCAGTATTCCTGTGCAAGTGACTCCTGTTGTCGATATTCCCGGTAATTCACAAACAGGTGATAATACGCCGGAAATCAAAATTAGCGTCGTTAAGACCGGTGGGTTAGACAGTGACAAACAGCCAATAACAGATGGTAGTGTTGATCATGATTACGTAGGTGTCGCGTATGAAGATGGTGATATTACGCTTGATTTGAGTGTGGTGCTTGCTGATAGCAGCACCTCTTTAAATGAAGGGTTAGAAACGGTAACGTCAGTTACTCTGACGGTTGATGCAGCGCAAGGCTTCTTTGTTGGCACTGATGGTTCATTAGTTTCTGAAATTACGCTACCAGCAAGTGAATTGGGCAATATTCAATTCCGTCCTGTGGAAGATTTCAGTGGTTCAGTCAGTGTTGGGGTGAAAGTCGACATTACGGATACGGCGGACTTCGATCAAATTGGTGGTTCAGCAACTGATACCGGCTCTTACACGACTGATGTGAACTTTGAGGTGGTGGCCGTTAACGACGCGGTGAACTGGACAGGCACCGATAAAGTTGTGATCGGTCAAGAAGATGCTGGCGGTGTGTCGCTTGTTGGTATTGGTGGAACGATTGTCGATGTTGATGGTTCTGAACAAATTCTGTCGATGAAACTGACGGGGGTGCCAGATGGTTTCACTATTGAAGGAGCGGCAAACAACAGTAATGGTGAGTGGAGTATTTCGCTACCATCGGGTCAGACTACTTTCAACTTAGATAATATTAAAGTAATTCCACCTGAGAATTTCAGCGGTAAAGTTGAATTAAATGTGGTGGTTTACAGCAAAGAAGATTCGTTAACGGAAGTGGTTGAGCATTCAACCAGTATCACCATTGACGTGCAACCAGTGGCAGACCGTGTGGACACTGATGTTGAAATAGAAGCATCGGGCACAGAGAACAACACGGCAGGCATTGATTTAATCCTAAATGTTGAAGCTTTTGATGATACAAATAGTTACAGCGGTTCAGCAATAAATGTAACAGAAAAAGGACCTGAAGGCTTACAAATTACCTTGAGTGATGTGCCTGATTCTAGCTCGATTGCTCTACCTGATGGTGTGGCGGGTAGCGTGACTAACATGGGTGGTGGTATATGGGTTGTGACTGTTGAGTCTTCTGATATTGATAAGTTGATTTTCCACCCTGGTGATGCGAACAGTGCGAATTGGGACGGTAATATCAATGTTGATATCCGCGCTGTGGATAACGGTGTTGTAGCCGAAGATAGCATCGCGATAGATGAAACTATCCATATCGAAGTTGAAGCTGAAAATGATGCACCGGTTAATGTTCACCCAAGTGATTTAACCGCTGATGAAGATGTGCCGCTATTAATTACCAGCTTGAAAGTGGTTGATGTTGACGTTAATGACACGGTTGGTAGTGAAATGACCGTCACCCTGAATGTCGGCGATGGAACCCTAAGTGTTCCTGCTAGCTTTGATTGGGCAGCGTTAGGGTTGACTGTAACAGGTGAAGGTTCGGAGACATTAATCATTACGGGCAGCCTTGATGATATCAATGCGCTACTCGCGAGTGGTGTGGAATATACCGGAGATGCTAATTTTAATGGTGAAGATGCCCTAACCATGACAACAAATGATCAGGCTAACGCTGGTACTGGTCCTGCTGAAGGCTTGACTGACAGCGATAGCATTACGATAACCGTTAATCCTGTGAATGATGCACCAGTGAATACGGTACCTGGTTTTGTGACAGCTGCAGAAGAAGACGGTAATACCATGATTACAGGTATGCAGATCAGTGATGTCGATGTTGGAGAAGCTGGTTCGACAGGGTCTATGTTCGTCACATTAAATGTGGCTAACGGTATTTTGAGTGTTGTTATTCCTGATGGAAGCAGTGTTGCTGTGACAGGTCAGGGAACTGACGCTGTGATAATTACAGGCTCAATGGATGACATTAATGCGCTATTGGACAATGGCGTTACCTATGAAGGTAACGATAATTTCAGCGGTGTTGATGAGCTGACCATGACGACCTATGATGGTGGTAATGTCGGCTCGGGTAATGAGCATACGGCAATCAGTAAAGTTTCTGTCACGGTAACCCCAAAAGCTGATGTGCCAACATTATCACTGGATAATAGTTTTATTCAGACCAGTGCAATACGTGCTTCGATGAACACCATGATTCCATTATTGGGATTGATGGCGGCTGTCACCGATGCATCAGAACTTCTGACCATTGAGGTTCGTAATTTAGGTGCTGGGGAGTTAGTCGATAGCAATGGTCAACCTGTTGGAACTAATATGGGCGCCGGTGTTTGGGTCGTATTAGAGGCCGATCTCGCTGACTTACATGTCATTAACTTAAGTGAAGGTGAGAACAACTTAGAAGTTGTTGCTGTGTCAGAAGAAACCGATGGTAGCAAAGCGGAATCAACCCCTGTGGATATCAATATTGTGGTCGATAACCTCGCTAATACGGGCAATCAGATAGGAGGTTCATCTAACTCTGATGCAGCAAACTTGGTGATTGATAGTAGTGCTGAAGCAACACTATTCGGCGGTGCTGGCAATGACATCTTAATTGGTGGTACGGCATCTGATATTCTCATTGGTGGTGCGGGTAACGATATTCTTTGGGGCGGTATTCAAGATGGCTCTGGTGATGGCGCTAAAGATACCTTTGTATGGCAAACCGGAGACTTTGGAACGGTAGGCAATGTGGCTACAGATAACATCATGGACTTTGAAGTGGGTCTCGATACCATTGATTTAACAAATGCTTTCAGTGCATATGACGCTATGTCGCTGAGCGATTTGAGTAGTCTTATCAAGCTGACGGGAAATGGCGCAGATTCGACGCTTGAAATTTACGATGACCAAGGTGGTTTAGTTCAAAATATTGTGCTCAATGGTGTGGCTGAATCAGTGCTTTTAGGGAATGATCCTGCAGGCATGTCTAATGAAGACAAATTAGGTGCATTACTTAACAGTGGACAGCTTGATGTTGCCGATAATTTTGGTAATGGAGTCAGTAATAGTTTAAATGCAGGTGATAGCGGTGAAAGCCTATACGGTTTTGATGGGAGTGATACGTTAATTGGTGGTGATGGTGCCGATATTCTTTCTGGCGGTGAAGGTGACGATATCTTAACCGGCGGTAACGGTGCAGACTTGTTTACGTGGGAAGAGAGTGCCTCTGGCACTGATACGATTACTGATTTTACACTGGATGAAGACCAACTTGATTTATCGCAAATATTATCTGATGGTGATGATGATAAATTTACCATGGATGATTTATTAGCCCACACCGATTCTGGCGATTTGGCGGCAAGCTTTGATGCAGATGGAAACGTAAATCTTACCGTTAAAACAGAAGCAAATAATGACCAACATATTGTTCTCAATAATATCGACTCTGCCAGTTTTGGTGGTGTTAGCGAAGCTGATATTTTGAATCAATTATTCAGTCACGATGCTTTTAAGGTTGATCCTAACTCTTAACTCTTCATACATCATGAACAAGTCGAACCAATTTAAGGTTATAACAGCTCGGTTTAAGCTGTTGTAAATTGGTTCGACTTGATTTTTAAATGAAAATTTGACATAAAAAAACCCAATAATTGGTTTTCTAACTATTGGGGTCACTTCATTAGCTGCAGGCTATTTATATCTATAACAGCGCTATATGTTTATAGCAGTAGCATGTGTTTATAACAGTACTATCTACCTAAAACACTGCTATAAGTCAGTCACACTGATTTTACCTGCCAACTTAGTTATGGTTGCTTGTCCTATGCCTTTTACGCTCGCTAAATCTGTCGTCGTTACAAATTCACCATTGTGGTCACGCCACTGTATTATTTTTGCGGCTTTATAAGCGCCAATACCGGGCAGCGCGCTCAGTTCTGATTCACTGGCGGTATTTATATTGACTGGCATTAATAGCGTAGTTCCTGCTATGGCGGAATGGCTTAGATCAAATGCGGTTGTTTCGGTTGTCGTACCAACAGCCATGTTTATGGATGCTGGTTCCGGCATTGTAATTTGTTCTGCACTCACATGCGAAAATACAAGTAAAGGTGCGGTAACGGCAATGTACAATGCGAAACGATTCATTTTTTTTAACATTTATATTCCTTTATAGTGATAACAATTAATACTGCTTACAGGGTCAAACTGTAGTAATAATGGGTTTATTTGTTATCAATAATGCCCTCGCTGTGTTGGTGGTCACATCTTTGAATAAGGAATTATATAGGAGTTCAAATTAGCAGTATGAAGGAAGTATTAGGTATTCTGAGGGCGTTAATCAGGTGCTATTCACGGGGGGATTAGAACAAGCACTGCATTCAATGAATTCGTCATTGTTCAATAAAATGCAGTACTCAGATAGATGATAGTCAGTTATCACTCAGTGTTATTCATTAACACTTTTTATTCATACTATTTATTATCGCTGTTTTCTTTTGGCATGTAGCGATAGAGATAAGCGACGGTGAGTAGTGTGAAGGCAAGCATGATGCCAAGGACACCAAAGACTTTAAAGTCCACCCATATCTCTTCTGACATATTAAATGCAATGTAATGATTAAGACCTGCAAGCGCAAGAAAGAAAATAGACCATGCCGTATTCACTCGTGACCATACAAACTCAGGTAACACCATTTCTTTGCCGAGCATTTTTTTCAGCAGGTTGTGCTTGAAACCATACTGGCTAACTAATAATACAATTGAAAATAGGCAGTAAATAACGGTTACTTTCCATTTAATGAAGCTTGAATCTTGCGTGAATAAGGTTATACCACCAAACACAGTCACCATCGCAAACGTGATTAATTGCATTTTTTCAACTTTACGATATTTAATCCAAGTAAAGAGCAGGGTACAGGCTGTGACTACGATTAGCGCAGCGGTTGCTGCATAAATGTCGTACATTTTATACATGATGAAAAAGACGATCAGGGGAATAAATTCATTAAATTGTTTCATAAAGTTTTTGGCTCACGGCTAACGATTAAACTTAGTTTATCATGAAAATAGCAGATATAAAAAAACAGCCTCATGATGAGGCTGTTTTTACATTTCTTTAACTGTTTTATAAATTAGCTTTAATCTTTATTAAGCTGTTGCTGCTACCGGTTTTTGGTTGTTGGTATCTTGTGTAATAACTTGCCCTTCTGCACCGTGCATCCAGTAAATTAGTTTACGCGCTGATGCAAATAGGATCAGTGATGAAACTACAGCTGCTATCGCGATACCGCCGAAGATAGCCATTGGACCTGCTTCACCAATTTGCGAACCAATCATGCCTGCTACTTTATTGGCAATCGCGTTAAAGCCAAACCAAGCGCCCATCATTAATGATGCTAAGCGTAGCGGTGCTAATTTAGTGATCATCGATAGACCAATTGGAGAAAGACATAATTCACCCATCGTATGGAAGAAATAAGCACCCACTAACCAATACATGCTGGTCTTAACGGTTAAATCGCCACCTTGCTCTAGTGTTGCAAAGATCATGAACACAAAACCAATAGCTAACATCAAGAGTGCCATTGCAAATTTCACTGGTGATGTTGGTTCTTTAGGTCCCATCTTAATCCAAATCATACTAACGATTGGTGCACAGGTAATAATGAAGAACGGGTTTAATGATTGGAACCAAGCAACGGGTACTTCAAAACCACCAATCATACGGTCGGTATAATCATTTGCGTAAAGGTTCATCAGACCACCGGCTTGTTCAAAGCCAGCCCAGAAGATGATAACGAATAGGCCTAAGATTAGGATAACTTTGAGGCGATCAACTTCAATTGCAGTTAATGTTGGCTTTTTGCCTTTATTTGCAGCTAGTTCTTTTTTAGCCGCGGCTTCTATACCAATGTTACCGAGGTATTTATTGGCAAATAGTTTTTGCAATACAACACTCAGTACCATGGCGATACCAGACATTAAGAACCCGTACTTGTAATCGCCAGTATAAACAACAACAGCACCAACTAAGATACCTGATAAGAACGCGCCTAAGTTAATACCCATATAGAAGATAGTAAATGCGCCATCACGACGGTTATCACCTTCTTCATATAAGTCACCAACCATGGTTGAGATGTTTGGTTTAAACATGCCGTTACCAGCGATGATGAATGCAAGACCTAAGTAAAGTCCCGCTGTAGGGCTGAGTGATAATGCTTCGACCGGTACAAATAAAAGGAATTGCCCCAGTGCCATTAATACGCCACCAATGATCACGCTTCGACGTTGACCGAGGAAGTTATCTGCTAACCAACCACCGATTAACGGAGTGATGTAAACTAAACCTGTGTAGGTACCATAAAGAGAAAGGGCATCAGCTTGGCTCCAACCTAGACCAGCCATACCACCTTGGTAATTAGGGTCGGTTAATAATGCCGCAGCTTGTTGGTCTTGAGTTACTGAAACTAGAAAAAGAACAAGAATTGCACGCATGCCATAATAGCTAAAGCGTTCCATCATTTCTGTACTGAACAAAAGGAACAAACCTTTTGGGTGACCCATAAATGTATCTGAATTATTAGGATTCATAATATCGCCTGTTTTGTATTTTTGTATTTGTTTTTTATATTTATAATTTTATGCTGATTATTTATAGTTAATCAGTCTATTCATTCTTTTATATCCCTTTTGGTAGAGAGTGACAAGTGTAAATCTTGATTGTACGAGCTGAGTCACCTAAATTTGAGTTTATGTTCTATATACGAGCGATAGATGTTTTATTGATGTTAACTGGGCGTTATTGTTATGGGTGTTTATGGTTGATATATATGCACTTTATACAAATTCAAATTTAAACTTTAATTTCCACCATTATTACGTAAACTTACAAAGGTGATAATGATTAGGATAATCAAGTCGAAATGGAAGATATAAAAAAAGACTGGTACTTGCTGTACTGTAAAGGGAAGGAAGAACTTAGAGCATTAATGAACCTAGAAAATCAAGGTTATGAAAGTTTTTTCCCAACCATGAAAGTTGAGAAAAAAGTGCGGAATAAACTGACTTGTATAGATGTGGTCATGTTTCCTAATTACCTATTTGTCGAAATAGACAAGGACACGGCAAATTTCAACAGTATACGCTCTACGCGTGGTGTCATTGATTTTGTTAAGTGTGGCGCTAATTACACGAAAGTGCCTACTGCATTGGTTGAAGCATTAAAAGTAAAACAATCATGCCGAGATAAATCAGCCAAGGAAGTGAAGGTATATAGCGAAGGTGAAAAAGTGATCATTCAAGATGGTCCCTTCAAAGGTATGGAAGCTATTTATCAATGCAAAGACGGATTGGAACGTTCAGTGTTACTGATTAATTTGATCCATAATGTAACCACCTTATGTATCCCTAACGCAGAGATAAAAAGTAAATAAGCGCGTTACCATTAACTCTCGGCATAGATTAAGCCTTACTTCAGATAAGGCTGTCCTCAGTTACAGCGCTTCTTTTATAACGCCGCTATTTTTATTACCAACAAAGCGTTGGTAACCGCGTTAAATTATGATCTAAACTCAATGCTCGACACTCACTATCATTACGCTGATTATCTATCGCCGTTGCGGTCACTTTGTACTGATTGTTTGCTGCGATGTGAATACTGTATTGGTATTTGCTACTACTAAGATCGACTGCCAAATTGTTCAGTGCAACGTATTGTTGCTGTCGACTAAAATTATCTGTTTGTAATAAGCTGATGACTGTTAACTTCATTTTAGCTTGATCGCGATGAGTCGTTAATAAGCTGTGTTGGTAACTTGGTACTGCCATGCCGACTAAAATGCTCATAATAGCGAGTGTGATGAGCAATTCAATCAATGTAAATCCCAATGACATTGTTAATTTTTTCATTGTATTCCTCCATGATGACTTTGTTTGCTAGAGCTTAGGTAATAAACCAACGGTTGGTGATGTTTTAGGCAGTGTTGTGATAGTGATTCCGTCCAAGATAAGGTTAATGGCGCTGGTACAAGGCTAACTGGCCCGCATTCGCATTTAATTGTTGTGTCTGACGACATTTTGTTAGATCATTGCTCACTATTTTATTAAAAATTTACTGTTTGAGGTAAGGAATGAGTCAGGCCGAAGTACGTCCAACGAACTTTATTCGTCAAATTATTGATGAAGATTTAAATTCCGGCAAACACACGAATGTGCATACGCGTTTTCCGCCAGAGCCAAACGGCTTTTTGCACATTGGTCATGCCAAATCTATTTGTTTGAATTTTGGTATTGCTGACGATTACCAGGGACAGTGTAATCTACGTTTTGATGATACGAATCCAGAAAAAGAAGACATTGATTACGTTCATGCGATCCAAGAAGATGTGAAGTGGTTAGGTTTTAATTGGGATGGCGAAGTTCGTTATTCATCAAACTATTTTGACAAGTTATTCGAATACGCAGTTGAATTGATCCAAGCGGGCAAAGCCTATGTTTGTTTCTTAAATTCAGAAGAAACGCGCGAATATCGTGGCACGCTTAACAAGCCGGGTAAAAACAGCCCATACCGTGAAACGAGCATCGAAGAAAACCTAGCGCTATTTAATAAAATGCGTGATGGTGGTTTTGCTGATGGTGAATGTAGCTTACGTGCTAAAATCGACATGACGTCATCGTTCATGTGTATGCGTGATCCAGTTATTTACCGTATTAAGCGTGCTCATCACCACCAAACTGGTGATAAATGGTGCATTTACCCAATGTACGATTTCACCCATTGTATTTCTGATGCGATAGAAGGTATTTCACATTCTATCTGTACATTAGAATTTCAAGATAATCGCCGCGTTTATGATTGGGTATTAGATAATATCTCAATTGATTGCCGTCCGCGTCAATATGAATTCTCACGTTTGAATATTGAATACACGATGATGTCTAAGCGTAAGCTTAATGCATTAGTAACAGAAAACCACGTCAGCGGCTGGGACGATCCACGTATGCCAACGATTGCTGGTTTACGTCGCCGTGGTTACACAGCTGCGTCAATTCGTGAATTCTGTAAGCGTATTGGTGTAACTAAGCAAATCAATACAATCGAAATGGGCATGCTAGAAGCGTGTATCCGTGAAGATTTAGAGAACTCTGCACCGCGTGCAATGGCAGTACTTGATCCGGTTAAATTAGTGATTACTAATTACCCTGAAGATCAAACAGAGCAATTAATTGCGCCTGCTCACCCTAAATTAGAAATGGGTAACCGTACTCTGCCATTCGGCCGTGAACTATTTATTGATCGTGCAGATTTCCGTGAAGAAGCGAACAAGAAATACAAACGTTTAGTATTAGGTAAAGAAGTGCGTTTACGTAATGCTTATATCGTTAGAGCTGACGACGTTGTTAAAGACGACGAAGGTAATATCACTGAGATCCACTGTACTTACGACGATGAAACACTAGGTAAAAACCCAAGTGATGGTCGTAAAGCAAAAGGTGTTATTCACTGGGTATCTGCGACGGGTTCTGTTGATGCTGAAGTACGTGTTTATGATCGTCTATTTAAAATAGAAGATCCTGCAAGTGTGGATACATTAGAAGAAGCACTGAATGAAGAATCATTGGTTGTGATTAAAGCAGCTAAAGTTGAACCGGGTCTTGTTACTGCAGAAACTGCAAGTGCATACCAGTTTGAACGTGAAGGTTACTTCTGTGCAGATAAAGATTCAACAGCGGATAAACTTGTGTTTAACCGTACTGTTTCTTTACGCGGCTAAGCATTGCTTATCGTTTTGTAAGTTGAGCGTTTAACACCAAGTGATTGTATTTTATTGCTTGGTGTTATTCGAAGACAAAAAAAACACATGAAAAAAGGAGCTATAGGCTCCTTTTTATTTATCTGTTATTTAGTTCGTGTGATTATTTATGTTCACATTTGCCACTAAGTGAACGGCCATACAGGTATAAACTGTGGGCTTGTAATGACATATTGTTGTCAGCTGCCATTACACGTTGACGTTCTTCGATCAAGTCATCATGAAATTCAATCACGTGGCCACAATCAAGACATACAAGGTGATCGTGGTGGTCTTGCGTTGCCAATTCAAAAACAGATTTACCGCCTTCAAAGTAATGGCGTGTCACAATGCCTGCATCATCAAATTGGTTAAGTACTCGATATACTGTCGCTAGACCAATTTCTTCGCCTTTGCTAAGCAATTGTTTGTATAAATCTTCGGCACTAGTATGCTGACTGCTAGGGAGTTGTAACAATTCTAAAATTTTAATTCTTGGCAGTGTTATTTTTAACCCTGCTTTTTTTAATGCGCTTTTTCTATCAGTCATAACGTACTCATTTTAAAATAGAGAAGAGTATTATTTCTTTATATTGTTTACCATTATATGACGAGACGCAAAAACAATAAACCTCATATTTGTTAAAGCGGGATTTAAATGCATAAATTTAGGTGTTTAATTCGAGAGTAGAGGACAGTTATTGATTTTGAAGTAGGGTTAAGCGATTTTTTACAAAAAAGGAGTCGGGATTGTTAACAGGGGAAACGGATAAGGTATTATCGGAAAATAAAGTAAAAGATAAAACAAGTTATAAAACGTCGCTTTATCTCTTACTTTGTAAACGAGAAGATTAGTCTTCTAGTTCAGCAAGGCACATTTCGCTGTGGATCTGTTTTACCCAAGCTTCAACACGCTCTGCAGTTAATTCTGGTTGACGATCTTCGTCGATACCTAAACCAACAAAGTGGTTGTCATCAGTTTGTGCTTTCGATGCTTCGAAATCATAACCTTCCGTTGGCCATTCACCGATTAATGTACCGCCTTTTGCTTCAACAACGTCACGTAGTGTGCCCATTGCATCAAGGAAGTATTCAGCATAATCTTCTTGGTCACCGCAACCAAAGATTGCAACAAGCTTGTCAGAAAAATCAATTTCTTCTAGTGATGGCATGAAATCATCCCAATCACATTGAGATTCGCCATAATACCAAGTTGGAATACCTAAAATTAATAGGCTGAATTCGTTAATATCTGCAGTTGTTGATTTTGCAATATCTTTAACATCAACAAGCTGTTTACCCAGTTGTTTCTGGATCATTTTAGCAACTACTTCAGTGTTACCAGTGTCACTACCAAAAAATAAGCCTACGCTAGCCATTCTTAAATTATCCTAATAGTTGTAATTTAAACTCATCGAGCTACATGAGTGTGCAATAATTGTTGTATATATTCACTGCGTGTCATCTTAGCACTTTTTGCTTTCATATTTAACATATCAAATAAGTCTTGTTCGACTTTTAATTCAATACGTTTTAATCCATTCGCCTTATCTCGGCTTAATTGATTACGTTTATTGTGTTTCAACTGCTCTTTACGTGAGAGTGGGTTGGTTTTAGGTCTACCAGCACGCTTCTCTTCAGCAAAAAGGTCAATCGTGGTTCTGTCTAAATTTTCCTTTGCCACGTTATTTTCGCCATTGCAGTTAATAATATTAGTAATTAAATCTGGGTTTCCCAGACAGTGATCAATATTTCTTTAAACACAAAACCAGCCATACCAAAACAGAGTACAAACCAAACAGCTATACGTCCGAATCGCGGCACATTACCTTTTTTAAGTACGTCTTGAATTGCCATGCCGATTAAGAAAAACAGTGCGACAAAGAATAGCTTAATGCCTACCGCTTCAATTAAGTCAATGTATTCATACAACATATCAATTTTCACCTAAAGTACATAACTGTATTTACTTAAAGTACGAACGGGCAAATATAGCACAATGTGACTAATGACTAAATAAAAAGTCGACTATTATTTTATTAAATATCACGGGCTTTTCAGCATGTAGCCAGTGCCCTGTGCCTTGCACTAATTTTGCTTTTGCCTGGGGGAAATATTTCGCAATCGCTGATTTGTGTGCGTTGGTAATATAATCTGAGTTCATGCCTTTAATAAATAACACTGGCTTATCATACTGTTTATTTACTTCTGGCCAGTCTGAAATGACATCGTATTGCGAAATAATAGTGTCTAACGCATAGTGGAAATCAAAGTTGCCTTGGTCATTTTTATATAACCCTTTGAGTAGAAATTGCTGCACACCCGCTTCTTCAACATGCTCTGCCAGTTTTTCTTGCGCTTCACTGCGGCTGTTGATGTCTGTTAACGGTATGTTTTTTAGACCCGCAAAGACATTATCATGTCGAGGAGGGTAATTAACCGGTGCAATATCGGCGATCGCTAAACTGATTACGCGGGTTGGGAAGTTTAACGCGGTGCGCATGGCAATTTTACCGCCCATCGAATGACCGATGATGTGCGCTTGTTCAATTGCTAAATGATCCAGCAACTGAATAATATCATTTGCCATATCATCATAATGCATACTATGATGGCGCATAGATAAACCGTGGTTTCTGACATCAACAGCAATGACTTGATAATCAGTTTTTAGTTGTTTAGTCAGCATGCCTAAGTTAGTGGCACTGCCAAATAAACCATGGATAACGATAACAGGAATACCCTGACCGTATATTTTGTGATTAAGTAACATATATCTCTCCGTTATTGTGACTGATTCTACCGCAATAATTAGGTCAATGTCGTGTATGAATTGTCGACAAATGCATCATAGAGGTAATTTTTTGCTTATAAGCGTAGAGAGAAATCTATTCACAAGGTATAATTAAACCAAATTTATAAGCAAGGATTCACTAGTTAAATATGAAAACGATTGAGCTTGAAGACGACCTATATCGTTATATTGCTAGTCAAACGAAAGATATTGGCGAAAGTGCATCAGATATTTTACGTCGCTTACTTGATGTATCAGCAAATGTTTCTGCAGATTTAACGAATGTTGAAGAATCGCAGCCGCATGCAGTGGACACCAACAGTGAGACTAAGCAAACGGTAACTAAATCACCGGTAGTAGTCGAAGAAGAAGAACCGACACCTGTATCTGCACCTATTGTGGTAGAAACAGCAGTAGAGGTTGTTAGTCATTCTACATTGCCAGCCAGTATCGCTAAGCTTATTAAAAATAAGAAATTTAAAGAAACGACAGTGTCGGTTACTAAGTTTATCCAGATCTTATCTGTGCTTTATGCTGAAAACCCGAAAGAGTTTGATACTGCGACTGATATTAAAGGTCGTAAACGTATTTACTTTGCAAAATCTGAAAGTGAATTGTTAAGCGCGGGTAGCACGACTAAACCGCGTCAGATTGAAAACACACCATATTGGGTTATTACTAATACCAATACGGGACGCAAACGTAATATAATTACGCAGCTAATGGCTGAAATGGGCTATACCCATGCGTTAATTGATGCTGTAAGTCAATCTATCTAATTACAGCCTACTGACAGGGTATTTGAAATGTGCTTAAGCGTTATGCTGACATTATTTGAAGTACCTTGTCTGTTTCTTTCAGAATCCCCATTTAAATTATGATCGACCTACTTGAATTACAGCGTGCCAGTACGCAAAAAAGTCGAACTACCCTTATCTTGTTATCAATCTTCCTTGTTGCTGTTACTTTTATTTCACTCGCCTCCGGTAATTTTAGTATTGGTTTGGATGATATTGTTAACGGACTCTCACCTTTACAACAACAAGTGCTGTTTGAATTACGCTTACCACGTATTATTACTGCTATTTTAGTCGGCGGGGCGTTAGCTGTGGCAGGCTGTATCTTACAGGTGCTATTGGCGAATTCGCTGGCAGAGCCTGGTGTGATCGGTATTTCATCGTTTGCCAGCTTGTTTGCGGTATTATCAATCGTGTTGCTTGATTCGTTATTACCACAATTTGCTGGGCTACAGCAGTACATCTTGCCACTGTCGGCTTTTGTCGGCGCTAGTCTGGTGACTGGCCTGTTGTATCAAGTGACCAAGAATAATTTACCCACCACGAAGATCTTATTATTGGGTGTGGCGATTGGCATATTCTCGGGGGCCATTATGACTTGGCTACTTTATTTTTCAGATGACAGTAGCATGCGTCAGATGCTGTATTGGATGATGGGCAATTTAGCCTATGGTGCCGACCTTATTTATATTGCGGTGATACCACTGGCTTTGAGTTTTGTGTGGATCATGCGCCGTATCGATGCGCTTAATCTGTTGCAGTTTGGTGAGCAGGGCGCTTTTCAGTCTGGTATTGATGTGCCTAAATTGCGTATTCAGCTGATTTTATGCGTTGCCGTGCTTACCGGTATATCCGTATCAATGGCCGGGGTGATCAGCTTCATCGGTTTAGTTATTCCGCATATTTTACGCATTTTGGTCACCAGTCAATTACGCTTTTTGGTGCCGGCTTCGGCTTTGCTTGGGGCGAGCTTTTTATTATTAGCAGATTTAATTGCCCGCAGTGCGTTTGCCACTGCTGAGTTACCTGTCGGCGCAATAACTGCTAGCCTTGGCGCACCATTCTTTATCTATTTGTTGTTACGTAAGCAAGTAGCGTAAAGTAAAAAATAAGATGGGAATAGACTATGGTTAAGGTAAAAAATACGATGCAGCAACCTGCAATACTCTCGCTCACTGGGGTGAATTATCAGCAGCGTCTACATGACATCAATATATCGATTGAGGCCGGTGGTTGTTTGTTTTTATTGGGGCCAAACGGCAGCGGTAAAAGCACGTTATTAGCCATTCTTGCTGGTCATGCAAAAGCTTGCCAAGGAGAATACCAGCTAGCAGCACGTAACGTTACGGATTATCCTATTGCCGAACTTGCACTGCAACGCGCATGGTTACCGCAAGCATCGCCGCCGCCTTTTGCCATTCCTGTGTATCAGTTTATTGCGTTAGGTTTACATCCATTAGGTATAAACCTAGAAGATGAGCAGGCTTGTCAGGTGATTAATCAGCTATTGTCGCGTTTGGATATTGCGAAATTAGTCACGCGAAATTGTGATCAGTTATCTGGTGGTGAATGGCAAAGAGTATTGATTGCGCGGACCTTGGTACAAGTATCACCCATACTAAATAAACAATCAGTGCTGTGCTTGTTAGATGAACCATTAACAGGACTTGATTTAAAACACCAAATTGAAGTGTTACAGATATTAAAAGAATTTTCTGAGCAAGACATTACCATTATTGCGTCTATTCATGATCTTAACCTTGCCCTTAATCATGCCTCAGCGGTGTTACTATTAAAGGCAGGACGCGTGGTTGGGCAGGGGGATGCTAATCATGTATTAACCGTTGAGACTATTAAGCAAGTGTATGACGTTGATACCGAGCTGTTAGCTGTTAATGGCCGCCAATTTATTGTCTCTGCCGCACTGCCTATGTCAGTTTAGTTAGGTAATAAAACGAGGACACCTCTGTGCAACTACGAAATACCCCTGTCGATGAAATCGAATTCTTAGGTCATCAAGTGTATGTCAAGCGTGATGACTTATTAGATGTGGCTTTTACGGGTAATAAAGCCAGAAAATTTTATCACTTCTTACAACAAGATTTATCCCAAGTCGATATTCTGGTCGGCCATGGTTCTGTTCAAGCTAACTCTTTGTATTCACTATCTGTATTAGCGCAGTTGAAACAATGTCAGCTGTATTATTATGTTGACCATCTGCCGCAGTACCTTATTGATAACCCCCAAGGTAATTACCGCGCGGCTTTAGCGCAAGGCGCATATATTATCGTCGTTGATTCACTCGAATTATCCGTCATTGAGCATATACAACAGCAAGTATTACCGAGGTTAGCTGAGCAAGGCCAACGCGCGGTATTTATTCCTGAAGGCGGGCGTTGTCAATATGCTGAAATGGGATTGAAAATTCTCGCTGATGAGATTAAGGCTTGGGCTGCAGCAAAGTCGTACGCGGACATTCGCGTCGTACTGCCTGCAGGAACCGGCACAACGGCCTTGTTTTTACAAAAGCATTTACCCTTTGAAGTACAAGCGTGTGCGTGTGTTGGCGGTGATGGTTATTTAAAACAACAGTTCTTGGCATTGTGCGTTGATGAATCGTTGCACCCGACTATTATGAAGGCAGACAAGAAGTATCATTTTGGCAAACTTTACCTGCCGTTTTATCATATATGGGCGCAGTTAAAACAAACCACCAATATAGAATTTGATTTACTTTACGATCCGCTCGCTTGGTTATGCTTGCAGCGTGAATTTACCATTGCTAATGAGAATACCGCTGCAGGACTTGAAAATAGCGATAATCGCCCCATTCTTTATATACACCAAGGTGGATTGCAGGGTAATGAAACCATGCTACCGCGTTATTTTCGCAAACTGTCATTTGTAAAATAGAATGGGTGTGTGGAAAATCGAGTTGCGTTATCTGATGGCTACGTTGTGATGTTTACGAACCTGATAAGTGAATGCTTATCAGCATGAACATGACTAATACCAAGTAGAAATAGTAATACTGACTTTACTATTTCTACTTGGTATTTATTATTACGCAGCGTACAATCCGCAGCTGCTTTATTATAAACATTATTTGAAACTGCAAACCGCGGTTTCTTGAGAGAAAATTATGACATTTAAAATCCATGACAAGCAAACTGCTGACGCTGTTGAAAAATCACCAGAAGCACGTTTCAACTATTTCATTTTTCGTGCAGTTAAGTCTGAAGAAATATGGACATTAGCAGACGAGAACGGTTTTGTTATTAGCGAAACTGAAGGTGAAAGAAGCATCCCAGTTTGGCCACATGCCGAGTTTGCAAGTGAGTGGATCCAAGGCGATTGGGCTGCGTGCCAACCGCTTAAAATTGAAATGGGTGCTTGGCGTAACAGTTGGTTACCAGGTCTTGCTGCAGATGGCGTTGTTATCTCGGTATTTCCAAAAGCTGGACAAGACGTAGTTGTTGTTGATAGTGAAGAACTTATGGCTTCATTTAAAGATGAATACGACGCACAAAAATAGTATTAATCAATGAGTATCACTCAAACAGCGCTACCTATTTTAGTTACCATAAAGGACATTATTTAGATGAAATTATTCGTCAAAGACCTTACTGTTATTGATTCTTCAGTATTGGATTATTCACGCGGCGTTATTGGCCAAAGTTGGTTAGTGGATATCGTTCTGCATGGTGACTTAAATGAACAAAGCATGATCCTTGATTTTGGTATTGTGAAAAAACTTATTAAGTCGACGGTTGATGAATTAGTCGATCATAAATTGATCGTACCTGCACATGCTAAATTTTGTGATGTGATGAGCGATGGTGCATTTACTTATGTCGATGTATGGCGTGAGCACAGTGAATCAATTCATTTAGCTTGTCCTGACCAAGCGTTTGCCTTGATCCCTACAGCACAAATTACGCTTGCTAGTTTAGAAACGTATTTGACTGAGCAATTAATGTTACGCCTGCCAAACAATGTTAAAAAATTAGATGTTAAATTACGTGAAGAAAAAATTGACGGCGCAGAATACTGCTACAGTCATGGTTTACGTAAACATTTAGGTAATTGCCAGCGTATCGCCCATGGTCATCGTTCGACGATTGAAATTCTACGTAACGATGAGCGTGATAGCGCACTTGAACTGAGTTGGGCAGAGCGTTGGAAAGACATCTACCTTGCTGAACATTGCGACATGGTATCAGCGTCTGAATTATCACTATCTCGTGCGGGCATGGCGGCATTAACGCCGGAACATTACTGTTTTAAATATCAGGCGCCACAAGGTGAATTCCAGCTTGCCATTAGTAAGTCAATTGTCGAAATTATGCCGACTGAAACAACCGTGGAAAACATTGCTCAGTATATTGCTGATACATTAGCAAAAGACTGCGATGATACGTTAACAGTATTTGCTTATGAAGGTGTTGGTAAAGGCGCTATTGCTTCTGCTTAATCGCCGCTAGTGTTGACTTTATTCACTGCTGAATTGAAATGATAAGCCCGCCAGCCACTACACTCATATGTAGAGGCTGGCGGGCTTTTTTGTTGTGGTTATCACTGAAACAAGCAAAGATAATGAGTGGTGGTGGATAACAGGTGTATTTGTATTTTTTTTCACTTATTATTGAAGTACTTATTATTGTGCGATAATTATTAAGCTTATTGTCGTACGATAATTATTAAACGATTTATTATTAAATGACTTAATTTTGTAATGGAGTTAAAAATGGCAGAAGAAACAATTTTTCGTAAGATCATTAATAAAGAGATCCCAGCTGATATTCTTTACCAAGATGAGTTAGTGACAGCATTTCGTGATATTAGTCCAAAAGCAGCCACACATGTATTAATTATCCCTAATAAGCTGATCCCGACGACCAATGACGTATGTGAAGCCGATGAGCTAGCGTTAGGGCGTTTATTCACCGTAGCACGTAAAATTGCCGAGCAAGAAGGTATCGCTGAAAATGGCTATCGTCTTATCGTTAACTGCAATAAGCACGGTCGACAAGAGGTTTTCCATTTACACATGCACCTTGTTGGTGGTGAGCAACTTGGTGCCATGGTGACGACTAAATAGTTCGATTGAATCGTCGGCATAAATAGCACGGGTTAAACCCTGCTATATACTATAAAGATGACCGCTTATCTCATTGCTATCTTGTCGGTCATCTCATTACGTTATCACTATTAAAGACAATAAAACCAACAGTAACAGGATCTTGAGGGGGAGTATAAATGAAATGGATGCTCATATTATCGTATCTGCTTAGTGCGTTATTGGTTACCGGTTGCACCTCGTCAGTACAATCACCACAACTCGTGCCTGCACCGTCACAGCAAGTGCTCACCATGGCGCTTGATCCTATTCAAGAACACCCGCTAACTACCCAAGTACGAGAATTAAATTGGCAGTTATTGCAGCAACCTTTCTTTGTGCAAGGTACTTTTGAACACGGTCAACGCCTTTATATCACCTATCCAAGTAGCGTGGTCGCGCTACCTATTACTCATGAAGAATTACAACGGGCGAGTGCTGAAACGCTGACGCAACCGCGCTGGTTTGATATCCAGGTTTTAGCTGTAGCAGAACAAGACCAGAGCGCCGAAATCGTAGAGAAAAGTTATTCTTTGGTTATCAGCGTTGTTAACATCAAAGATACGCCTAATGCACATACCTTAACGATCGAACTGCTGAATAATCGTTTCAATACGGTTGAAGCACACGTCAGTCGTGTGATCTTGTTATGAGCTTGAAACCTGAACATTGCCATGTTGATGTAGAACCTGCCGCTAAAAATGCCGTGAACCAATTACCTGAATGCGTTGTCGAAATAGCGCCTGAATGTATTGCCGAAGCCATACCTGAATTTGTGGTGCAATTTAGTCCTGCGTTATTTTCTTTAACCCCCGTATTAGGTGGCTTAAGTAATCATAATTCTCGACTTGAATTCCAACGCAATGGTGTGCAACAGCGCTATTTTGTACGGCAGTTATCATCGACGTACCATGACATGGATAACAATGTTGAGCACGAATACGCAGCGCAAATTCAAGCAGCAAGTATCGGTTTAGCGCCGAATATCATTGTTCAGCATGCACAAGGCATGATCAGTGATTGGATTGTTGGCCAGCATTGGAATGAAGCCGAGCAAGGCCGAGATGAAAACATAGAAAAAATAGCGCAATTAGTCGCTACGCTTCATCAACAACCTCTGCCTCACCATCATCTTGATATGGTCGAGCGTCTGCAACATTATTACCAGACAATTAATACCGAATTTAAAACCGTACAACGAGAGCAACAACTAGCCCTTGTAATTAACTTAATTCAGCAACATTTATCGACAAATCTAACGACAAATAGAACTGTCTTTTGTCATCATGACATGAATCCATTGAATTTTATCGAAGATACACAGGCTAAGTTATATCTGTTGGACTGGGAGTTTGCAGCCGCGGGGCATGGTGATTTTGATATTGCCACTTTGTTTCAGACCTTCGCGTGGCAACCATCACAGCAAGCGCTGTTTTTAAACTATTACAATCAAGATCACCCAACCGCGCAAGTGACGTCTGCACAAGTGGATATGATGGCGGTGGTCGTGGAGATGATGACGCTGTTGTGGTGCATTGTGATGTACCAGCAAGATAAAGACATTACCTATTTAACGTTGTGGCAGCAATCTGAACGTGCCATGGCAGATAAAATCAACAAATTAACAAATTAACAAATTAACAAATTAACAAATTAACAAAGTTAAATTAATTGAGGAATTAAAGTGGGACCAGTAATAGTAGATGTTAACGGTTATGAATTAACGGCGGAAGATAAAGAGGTCTTAGCGCACCCATTAACCGGTGGGCTGATCTTGTTTAGTCGTAACTATGGTGATCATGGCCAGTTAAAAGCATTAATTAAATCGATTCGTAAAGCAGCCAATAGTCCCATCGTGATCTCTGTCGATCATGAAGGTGGTCGCGTACAGCGTTTTCGTGAGGAGTTCACGCGCATACCCGCTATGGGTAAAATCGCCGAACTTTATGCCGATGATCGTGAGACCGCAAAGCAGTTTACTCAGCAATGTGGTTGGATGTTAGCCGCTGAATTGTTAGCGTTTGATATTGATTTAAGCTTTGCGCCAGTGCTGGATCTAGAACGTGGTAGCCAAGTGATTGGTGACCGCTCATTCCATGCTGATCCAAGCTGGGTAACAGACCTGTCAACTGCGCTTTGTATTGGTATGCATAATGCGGGCATGAAAACGACGGGTAAGCACTTTCCAGGACATGGCAGTGTATTAGCTGATTCACATATTGCATTGCCAGTTGATGAGCGCAGCTTAGCTGAAATTACCGAGACGGACTTATTGCCGTTTAAGGCGCTTATTGCTAATTCGCAGCTTGATGCAATTATGCCTGCACATGTTATTTATCAGCAAATGGACAGTAAAGCGGCTGGTTTTTCTCAATATTGGTTACAAACAGTGCTAAGGCAACAGTTGGGCTTTAAAGGCGCGATTTTCTCTGATGATTTATCTATGCATGGCGCCAGTGTCGCGGGTAATTATTTAGAACGTGCCGAGCAGGCAATGTGGGCGGGCTGTGATTTATTACTGGCGTGTAACGATCGCACCGGCGTATCTGCTTTATTGGATGGTTTGGATAATCATTTAACCACGGATGATTTTAACCTGAAACACTGCAGTAACTTTTCATTAGACGAGCTTAAAATGAGCTCATTATGGCAAAGTACAGCACAGTCGTTAGTGAAGTTTAACCAAGAGTTTAGTTAATCAATTGGCAAATACAACTAAGTTATGAATAAGCCATGAACAGGTACATTGTCATTACATTACTGTTTTAGCTGTAAAAGTAACCATAAAGGCTGATGATTTGATCACACGCAATTTTTAAGCGGTGACAAGAACGAATAGCAGTGGGATACTGGTTAATTAAGACTTTGCTATAATAAAGTTAGGTAACACAACGAGTCTTGTTGGCTCTAGTGAAAGCGTTAATACGTTTTTGAGATGGAAAAATAATCCATCTATAGGCTCAAAATTAATAAAACGGTCATAATCTTATCCGATTATAGGGAAAGCAGACCAGATCACGTTAAAAAATAAGTAAGAATAACGTAATAATTTTATATTAGGGAATATCATGAAAAGAGCGGTTATAACAGGTATCGGTATTGTATCAAGTATCGGTAACAATAAAGCAGAAGTATGTGAGTCACTAAAAGCAGGCACAAGTGGTATCGAGTTTGCACCACAATTCGCTGAACAAAACTTACGTAGCCACGTCTGCGGAACTGTTAATCTTGATCCTAAAGAAATCATTGATCGTAAAGCAATGCGTTTCATGGGTGATGCAGCCGCTTTTAGTTATATTGCTATGCAAGAAGCGATTGATGATTCAGGTTTAACAGAAGAGCAAGTATCTAATGTACGTACTGGCCTCATCGCAGGTTCTGGTGGTGCATCATCAAAGAACGTTGTTGATTCTGTTGATATCGCGCGTAACAAAAGCGTGAAGCGTGTGGGTCCATATATGGTGACTCGTACTATGTCGAGCACCATTTCTGCTTGTCTTGCTACACCATTCAAAATTAAAGGCCCAAGCTATTCAATTACGTCTGCATGTGCAACAAGTGCGCATTGTATTGGTCATGCTGTAGAACAAATTCAACTTGGCAAGCAAGATGTCGTATTTGCTGGTGGCGGCGAAGAAATTGATTGGACGCTAGCATTAGAATTCGATGCGATGGGCGCGTTATCAACTAAATATAACGACACACCGCAACAAGCATCACGTACTTATGATGCGAACCGTGATGGTTTCGTTATCTCTGGTGGTGGCGGTATGGTTGTTGTTGAAGAACTTGAGCATGCACTTGCTCGTGGCGCAACTATCTATGCTGAAATCACAGGTTACGGTGCAACATCAGATGGCTACGACATGGTAGCACCATCAGGTGAAGGCGCTGTACGTTGTATGAAACAAGCACTCGAAACTGTTGACGGTGAAATTGATTACCTGAATACCCACGGTACATCGACACCGGTTGGTGACACTAAAGAACTTGAAGCGATTCAAGCGGTATTCGGTCACAAATCACCAAAAATCAGTGCGACAAAAGCATTGACTGGTCATGCGCTAGGCGCGGCTGGTGTACATGAAGCTATCTACTCATTAATTATGATGGAAAACAACTTCATTGCAGCAAGTGCAAATATCCAAGACCTTGACGAAAAAGCGGCAGGTCTAGATATTGTTTCTGGTAAAGCAATTGATGCAGAACTCACAAACGTAATGTCGAATAGCTTTGGTTTCGGCGGCACGAATGCAACGCTAGTATTTAGTAAATTTACGAAATAATAGCCTGATTCGTTAAAGCGGAAATTAAACACCCGCTTATCGCGATGAAGAGAATGCAAGCCCATTTATCATATTATTGATAAATGGGCTTTTTTTTTACCTGCACAACGCGCAAAATGGTGCTTTGCTGTTACAACGCGTAAATATTTTTTACTGTTACAAAGCGGAAATAACTTTAGCCGTATTATTAAGGGAAAACTTAAATGAAGATCGTCGTTGATGAAAATATGCCTTATGCCATTGAATTGTTTTCTCAGTTCGGTGAAGTAGTACCTTTATCTGGTCGTACGATAAACGCTGAAGATCTACAAGATGTAGATGCGTTGATGGTGCGCTCTGTGACTCAAGTAAATGCAGCCTTACTTAGCCAAGCAAACAAACTGGCTTTTGTCGGTACCGCAACGATTGGCATTGATCATTTAGACCAAGCGCTATTACAACAACGTAATATTGAATATACCAATGCCCCTGGCTGTAACGCCGTGTCTGTGGGTGATTATGTTTGTAGCGCATTATTAGTATTAGCTGAGCAGCAGAGCTTTGTCATCGCTGATAAGAAAATAGCTGTTATTGGCGTGGGTAATACCGGAGCGCAGACGGTCAGTCGACTTACGGCGTTAGGTGCACAGGTGATGTTATGCGATCCTCCGCGGGTTGAAAAAGAAGGCTTAACCGGATTTGTTAGTTTAGAACAAGCTTTACAAGCAGATATCATTTGCATGCATGTGCCGTTAGTTAAAATAGGCGCTAATCAAACCAAGCATTTATTAACTGCAGAGCTACTGGCTGGTATTAATCAAGATGCCATTCTTGTCAACAGTGGCCGCGGCGATGTGATTGATAACCAAGCTTTATTAGAATTAAAAAAAGCAGGGCATGGTATGACGCTTGTGCTGGATGTGTGGGAAAATGAACCGACTCCATTACTGGAACTTATTCCTCACGTGGCAATTGCGACGCCGCATATTGCCGGTTACAGTTTAGAGGGTAAAGCACGGGGCACTGAGATGATTTATCAGGCCTACGCAAAATTTTTAGGTCTGCATGCCGATCGCAGTATCCGTGATATCTTGCCTGTTCCAGCAGTGAGCCGCGTTGACGTTAATCAACCTGCAGATCAAGCATTCGCTAAAAGTTTGGTGCATTTGGTATACGATGTTCGCCGAGACGACGTTATTTTTAGAAAAAACATAATGAAAGCGGGTAGTTTTGATGAAATGCGTAAAAATTACTTAGAAAGAAGAGAATTTTCCTCATTGAGGCTAGTAAATGAGTCACATTATGCGGTAGAGTCGATGTATCAACTTGGGTTTGCCAAATAATTTTTTAGGAGTCGTTGATGAGTCAACTATATGATGTTGCAGTACTAGGAGCAACAGGTGCCGTAGGGCAAATGATGTTGGAAATTTTACAGGAACGTAAATTTCCAATTGGTAATATTTATCCATTAGCAAGTAGCCGTAGTGCTGGTGGTACCATTACCTTTAATAATAAACAAGTTGAAGTATTAGATGTTGAAGCATTCGATTGGACACAAGTTCAAATCGGTTTGTTCTCAGCGGGTGGTTCAGTATCAGAAAAATGGGCGCCAATCGCAGCCGATGCTGGTGTCGTTATTATTGATAACACATCACAATTCCGTTATGACAGCGATATTCCACTGGTTGTGCCAGAAGTAAATCCAGAAGCAATTGCCGATTATAGAAATCGTAATATCATCGCCAATCCAAATTGCTCAACAATTCAAATGCTAGTTGCACTGAAACCAATCCACGATGCAGTGGGTATTTCACGTATCAATGTTGCAACGTATCAAGCTGTATCGGGTTCAGGTAAAACGGCAATCGATGAACTTGCTGGTCAAACTGCAAGTCTATTGAATGGACGTGAAGTTGAAACGAAAGTTTATCCAAAGCAAATTGCATTTAACGTGATCCCACAAATTGATGTGTTCACTGACAATGGCTACACCAAAGAAGAAATGAAAATGGTGTGGGAAACGCAAAAGATTTTTGCTGACGATAGCATCATGGTTAACCCAACAGCGGTACGTGTACCAGTATTCTATGGTCACTCAGAAGCTATCCATTTAGAAACGCGTACGCCAATTAGTGCAGAAGAAGTACGTTCACTAATGCGTCATGCGCCGGGTATTAAACTGATCGAAAATGAAGAAGACTACCCAACACCAGTGTCTGATTCTGCCGGTCACGACGAAGTCTTCGTTGGCCGTATTCGTGAAGATATCTCACACGCTAGCGGTATTAATATGTGGGTTGTAGGCGATAACATCCGTAAAGGTGCTGCAACAAACAGCGTGCAAATTGCAGAATTATTGATTCAAGATTACCTGTAATAATATATTAGACTTGATAATGCGGATGCATAATTAGGTTATAACGTTATTTTAATTGCACATTTAGCACCCAATGTTGGGTGCTATTTTTTTATTTGAATTTTATTTTTCTGATTCATATCATAGTTTCAGAAAGCAAAATTTTATTATCGAACATAATCATTAAAATAGCATTAAAATAGTAAAGTAGAAGATACCTGTAAATTCATGTGTATATTGGGATTTTGGATATGGTATATTGAATTTAAGTGTATTGAAGTTGTTTCATAGTAAGGGTTAACAATGATATCGGTGTTATCGAAGTTAAAATGGGTTGTTTTATTTCTGCTACTGCCTATGGCGAGTATTGCCGCTAATTCAAATGGATTTGTGCTTCAATTAAAGGGCCCTGAAGTGCATACGCCTTCTTCACCAAGTCGCTACGGCCCAGTTGTTAAAGCCGATACATTATGGTCTGTTGCAACCGCGACAAGACCCAATGATAGCTTAAGTTTGTATAAAACGATGGCCGCAATTTTAGCACTTAACCCGCATGCATTTTTAAACGGTGACATCAACAAAATGATTGATGGTAGCTTTCTTAAGATCCCAAGTGCAGCTGAAATACAAGCCACAGACGGTTCAAGGCTAAAGAGTTTACTCACCAATAAATCTAACACCAAAGCCGCGTCGACAAGTAAGCCAGCAACGTCAAAGCCGAAGGGTATTGCTAAAAACAAACAAACCCAAGATAAATTTGCTTTATTACAAGGTGAGTTAACAGAAAGTAATGAACACCTTCTACTCTCCAGCGAAACTAATCGTCGTCTAAAATTACAGCTAGAAAGCATCCGTATGGAACTGGCTGAATTGAAAGAACAAATGGCAATTGATAATCAATTGAAAACAGAGCTGAAAGCTTTGATTGAGCAACAAAATGCACAGATTAGCGAACAGAAAGCAACGATTGAAGAAGCAAAAGAACAAGCGATTCTAGAAGCTGAGTCTCATAACAACTGGTGGTTAATCGGTGGTGTTTCGGGGCTGTTTTCGCTGTTATCTATTATTTGGTTAGGTTTATGGTTAAAAAACAGAAATGACCAAAAAAATAACATTGAAGACAACGTTATGTTCGAAACTGATAATAGCGTCGATGAACTTAGCGATTACCTCAGTACGGAGAGCTTTGCTGGGGCAACAGGCAATCCTGAAGATGCTCAATCTTCGATGGAGCAGTCTAATGAAATTAACTCATTTTCAGCACCTGATTTAGACGAACCAAATTTTAACTTACAAATGGAAGCGGAACTCGCTGATGTTGTAAGTCATGCACCAACCGCTGTCGTCACCCAATCCTCGACCCCAATCATGCCTGAAGTGATTGAGCAAGCAGTTGTGATGCCTGAGTTAAATTTGGACGATAACGACTTTAGCGATATCGACTTAACGTTAGATGATGAAAGTACCAGTTTTGAAAATGACAGCGTGGCACCAGATTTAAGTTGGCGTGATGAGCTTGATGAACCAAGCTTGATACCCGACCAACCGGCGCATAACGGCAATACGTTAGATGAAGACTTAGCCGAAGTTGACGATTTGTTAGAGCAATTTAAGTTAGGTAATTCACAACCCCCTGATTTTGATGTTAACGCACTTGACGATGCAGACGTAACAGCAACGAATGACCCTGAAACGGCTCCAGAACCTGTGGTTAATGATGAATTTGTGAACATGGATGATATTGACAGTATCCTCGCTGAAGCTGATTCTGCGGCAAATAATCAATCACAAAATCCTGCTCCGGATGAATTTGTGAATATGGACGATATCGACAGCATTCTTGCTGAAGCTGAATTAGAAGCAATTGCGCAAGCTGATAACGTGCCAAATACTCAGCCTCAGACGCCAGTGCAGAATGAAGTTGTTGATATGGATGATATCGATAATCTTTTAGCTGAAGCCGGGTTGGATGCGATTGCGCAATCTGAAGCTGAGAATGCTACGCCTAATTTAGATAACCAACAAACAGTCGATATGGATGATATTGACAGTTTATTGGCTGCAGCGGGTGCTGATAATAATGTACCGGCAGCAACAGTGACTGCGCCATCGAGCCTGGATAACTTTGATGTTGATGTTGATGTTGATGTCGACGATATTGATAGTATTTTAGCCAGTGCAGGACTGGATACACCTGTAAAGGATATCGGTGAAGATAGCAGCATCGATAATGACGAATTGCCACAAGCGCATGGACAGACTGTCGATGAAATGCTGGCTGAGCTTGATGGGGCTGCTAATGCGACCCCTGAAGCAGCAAAGCAGTCAAACAAGGATGATGATGCACCGTTAGATGATATTGAAGCGATGCTAGCAGAGTACAGCCCTAATGCATTTAGCGAAGCACCTAGTGAGCAGGCACCCATTGATGTTGAAGCTGCAAAAGCCGAAGAGTTTATTGATATCGATAAATTGTTGAATGACGCGTCTCAACAACCCGCAGCGATTGAAGATGAACCGTATGATCAAGTTACATTAGACGTCGGTCTTGATGAGTACAGTAATTCATTGTTTGATAGCGATATCGTGGATGTTGATGACGAGAGTAACCGTTTAGGTGCGCAATTAGACCTTGCACGTGCTTATCTTGAAATTGAAGATAAGGACGGTGCTAAATCTATTTTAGAGCCATTAGCAGGGGTTGGTGACGCTGCTACGCAAGCTGAAGTGAGCAAGCTTTTGAGTCGACTGTAATTATTTTATAACGCCGAGTAATGTAAAGTAGTACTGAGATTATTGAACCTTAGCTACTTTCAAGTTTTACCTTGAAGCGTTATAATCGGTAAATACAAGTATTGTGTTATATAGCGTAAAGCGGTGGCGAAAGTCACCGCTTTTTGTTTTTAAAAATTAATGAAAGTATAAAATTGGAAGAAAAATGCGAATTGCACTCGGTATAGAATATGACGGTAGTAAATATTATGGCTGGCAGCGTCAAAAAGACGTGATTAGTGTACAACAAAAGCTGGAAGAGGCTTTATCTCGTGTTGCCAATCATACTGTGATCGTACATTGTGCGGGACGTACTGATTCTGGTGTTCATGGTACCGGTCAAATTGTGCATTTCGATACAGACGCGGTACGCCAAGACGTTGCTTGGACATTGGGTGTTAATGCTAATTTGCCGGATGATATTGCGGTGCGTTGGGCACAGGAAGTGGATGAAGAGTTCCATGCCCGTTTTAGCGCAACAGCGAGACGTTATCGTTATATTATCTTTAATAGTCAATTACGCCCGGCTATTTTGAGCTCTGGTGTAAGCCATTACTATGGTGACATTAATGTTGATTTGATGCATGAAGCTGCACAGCAACTTATTGGCGAGCATGATTTTACCACTTTCCGTGCGAAACATTGCCAGGCCAAAAGCCCGATTAAAACCATGCATCACATTAAAGTGATACGTCAAAATGCGTATATTATTATTGATGTGAAAGCCAACGCATTTTTACATCATATGGTCAGAAATCTCGCTGGTTCATTAATGGAAGTGGGTAAAGGTAATAAACCAGTATCTTGGATTGCTGAGTTATTAGCCGGAAAAGACCGTTCAGTTGCCGCAGCAACAAGTAAAGCCGCAGGTTTGTACATGGTCGAAGTTGACTACCCAAGTCAGTTTAACCTACCTCGACCTGCAGTAGGCCCGTTGTTTTTACCTGAACAGTTTTAACTGATTGCTTTAATTGAAATAAAGCAGGTAATTTGGTGAACTTTTAAGTCATATCAGCATCCAAAATAAAGCGTTATACCTGTCTGATATTTATTTCGCTTTATGACTTTTTATTAAATTTGGATGGAAAGTCACAAGGGTATGACCAGTTTTATATAAACTTATTGTAAAATCTGTGATTTAATTGTGCTACACGAGTAATGTGGAGTATTGTTAAGTTTGGTAATCATCGACTTAACGCATTAATTTCTGTTTATTGCATCGGGATGCTAATTTCCGCTCCAATTAACAACGCATTTAACTCCATATACTTCAATTAATTAGAATAAATTATAAGTAGGGTTCATGAGCTGGATTGAAAAAATATTACCAAAAAGCAAGAGCGCAACGGCACGTCGTAACATCCCTGAAGGTGTTTGGACTAAATGTGGTTCTTGTGACCAGGTGTTATATCATGCAGAACTCGAGCGCAATTTAGGCGTTTGTCCTAAGTGTGATCACCATATGCGCGTGAATGCACGTGAACGCCTGAATAAATTACTTGATAAAGATGGCCGTATTGAAATCGGTGCTGAATTTGAACCAAGTGATAAATTAAAATTCCGTGATACCAAAAAATATAAAGACCGTTTATCTAGTGCACAAAAAGCAACCAACGAAAAAGATGCTTTGGTTGTCGAAAAAGGCACAATTAAAGGTATCCCAGTTGCTGTATGTGCATTTGAATTCTCATTTATGGGCGGTTCAATGGCAACAGTTGTTGGTGCACGTTTTGTTGCGGCAATTAATGTATGCATGGCAGAAAACCGTGCGTTGATTTGCTTTTCAGCAAGTGGCGGGGCACGTATGCAGGAAGCGTTGTTCTCGCTAATGCAAATGGCAAAGACAAGTGCTGCACTGGCTAAATTGTCAAAGAAAGGCTTACCTTATATCTCGGTAATGACTGATCCAACAATGGGTGGTGTATCTGCGAGTCTTGCTATGTTAGGTGATCTTAACTTAGCAGAGCCTAAAGCACTTATCGGTTTTGCTGGTCCACGTGTTATTGAACAAACGGTACGTGAAAAATTACCTGAAGGTTTTCAACGTAGTGAGTTCTTGTTAGAAAAAGGCGCGATTGATATGATTGTTGATCGCCGTGAAATGCGTGATAAACTTGCAGGCTTATTAGCGAAGATGATGAACTTGGAAACGTCGGATAACATCGCGACTGCAGTAGCAAGTACAGAAGCGACACCTGTCGTTGTACCCGCCGCTGATGACGTTAAGACGCCAAGTGACGCTACCGATAATCACGCGTAAACACTGACGAGTAACCATTACCGATGTTGAACAGTATTAATAAAAGCCAGTCTCTTGCAGACTGGCTTTGCTATTTAGAAAGTATTCATCCCGTTAATATAGAAATGGGGTTAGGCCGAGTAGGGCGCGTTGCTGCTGATTTAGCATTAACGACATTTGATGCCAAAGTGATTACGGTTGCGGGCACCAATGGTAAAGGATCTACTTGCGCATTCTTAGAGCGTATTTTACTGGATGCAGGCTTCAATGTCGGTGTGACCAGTTCTCCACATATACAAGATTACCGCGAACGTGTTCGCGTAAACGGTAATATGCTAACCGCACAAGCGCACGCAGACTCATTTGCTTTTATTGAAGCAGGGCGTGGCGATACCACATTAACGTATTTTGAGTTTACGACATTATCGGCTTTGAAGTTATTTCAAGATGCCGCATTGGATGTGGTGATCCTTGAAGTGGGTTTAGGTGGTCGTTTAGATGCATCAAATATTGTGTCTGCCGATGTCGCAGTCGTGACGACCATTGATATTGATCATGCTGATTGGTTAGGCACGGATAAAGCGGTTATTGCCCGCGAAAAATCGGGTATCTTCCGTGCAGGTAAAAAAGCTATCTGTGGGGTGATTAATCCGCCATCAACCATTGCAGCGTATGCTGACGAAATTGGTGCGGATTTGATGGCTGTTAATCGTGATTACCATTATCGACAAGCGGGGAACAGCTGGGATTGGCAACTCGGTTCTGATGCAAAACGAGGGACTGATACTCAGCTCGCTACAGATGCAAAACCACAAGTATTGTCATTGACTGATTTAGCCATTCCACAATTACCATTACAAAATGCCGCGACGGCGATTGCCGCAGTACAAGCATTGGGACTAACCGTCCCTGAACATGCCATTCGCAGTGGTGTTGCTAACGCAAGATTACCTGGACGTATGCAGCATCTAGGCACGGCACCTCAGCAATATTTAGATGTCGCCCATAACCCTGAATCAGCACGTTACTTGGCTACCCAACTTAGCCGCTTAAAACAACAAGCCGGATCGCCAGTTAAGGTCATCGCCGTTGTTGGCATGCTGAAAGATAAAGATATTGCCGCCAGCTTAGCGGCGTTGACCGATGTGGTTGATTGCTGGCACCTTGCACCACTGCAAGGTGAACGTGCCGCGCCATGCCAGCAGATCGAACAGGGATTAGCGGATGCAATGCAGCAGACTGGTAAAAGCCATGATAGCCTTAGGCAGCAGCCTATGAGTCATGATACAATAGCGCAAGCTTGGCAATCGGCAAATCAACATGCTGATTACAATGACATTATTATTGGTTTCGGCTCATTTTTCACGGTAGCGGAAATTACCCAACATATAAGTGGTTAAATAAACGTGGCATCGACATTTCAACATCGCTTAGTCGGCACTATCATTTTAGTGGCGATTGGTATTATCTTTTTACCTGACTTACTCGATGGTCAGAAGATAACGTATCGTGAGAATACCGCGAGTATTCCTTTGCGCCCTGCGCTTGTTGAACTGGCTGATCCCGTTAACTTTGATTCATTAGAGCGTGATTCATTCGATAATGACGTCGCCGATACTGAATTACTGATTGAACCGGCACCAACTGTCAATTTAACTTCAGTAGATAAAACGACAAAAACGCTTTCAACATCAAAGTCTATTACTAAAGCGCCAAAGCTGGTGCCATTAGTTAAACCTGTTGAGACTGTAAAAGCGATACCAGCAGTCGGCAACAGTTGGAATGTTCGCTTAGGGACATTCAAGAATTCAGCCGCAGTCGATGATCTGGTCAAAAAAATCAGAAAGGCCGGTTTTGATGCCTATCGACTCCCGCGCTATCAACAAGCAGGGCAGTTAAACAGGTTATATGTCGGCCCCAATACCGATAAAAATGAACTAAAACGTTTATTGCCTAAACTACAAAAGATCACTGGTTTGAAAGGCGTCATTGAAAAATTTGACCCTCGAGACAAGTAATTAAAAAGCCGACATTTATGTCGGCTTTTTTTGTTTATAACTATTATCAATCTGGTATTTTAGTTGTTACAATAGCGCGAATTTAACATGAGTAGAACAAAACATGGCATGGATTGATTACCTGATTATGGGGATAGTTGGTTTATCTTCAGTAATAAGTTTAGTACGTGGTTTTGTCAAGGAAGCGTTCTCTCTTTGCACTTGGTTCTCTGCTTTCTTTATATCTCGTTTTTATTATCAAGATATCGCTGCTTACTTAGAAAATTTTGATGCCTTTAGTGCTGCATTCAGCGAACAGTTAGTTAAAAATGGCGTGGCGATAGCGTTATTATTTATTTCGACCCTTATATTAGGGGCTTTGCTAAATTACATACTCGGTCAGCTCGTGGATAAAACGGGCTTATCAGGTACGGATAGATTACTCGGTGTATGCTTTGGTATTGCCCGAGGAGTATTAGTGGTGTGCGTATTACTGTTATTCTTGCAGTTATTCACCAGCTTTCCGGAAACGGTTTGGTGGCAGGGCTCGCCACTAATAGCTGAGTTGAAACCACTCATCAAATGGTTTTTTGAACATCAAGCTTCTGCATGGGACAACATGCAGGGTTTATGACAAGCGAAACGTTATAAATAGCATTTTATCGAAAGCACAGTAAACGAGGATTTAGGTTATGTGTGGAATTGTTGGCATTGTTTCTACAACCCCTGTTAATCAGTCGATCTATGACGCATTAACAGTATTACAGCATCGTGGACAGGATGCTGCAGGGATTGTAACCTTAAGTGATGGAAACTTTAGGCAGCGTAAAGCAAATGGTTTAGTGAGCGATGTATTCGAAGCTAAACATATGCAACGTTTGAAAGGTAATATTGGTATCGGTCACGTTCGATACCCGACAGCAGGAAGCTCGAGCGCCGCTGAGGCTCAACCTTTCTATGTTAACTCTCCGTTCGGTATTTCCCTTGCTCATAACGGAAATCTAACCAACGCCGCGCAATTAAAAGAAGATCAATTTCATAAAGCCCGTCGTCACATTAATACCACGTCTGATTCAGAAGTATTACTTAATGTTATGGCGCATGAATTAGATAAATGCCCAAGTTTACATTTAACTGCAGAGGATATTTTCACTGCTGTTAAAGCTGTACACAAGCAAGCACTTGGTGCTTATGCTGTTGTGTCTTTGATTATCAATCATGGTCTTGTTGCTTTTCGTGATCCTAACGGTATTCGTCCGTTAGTATTAGGTATGCGTACTGAAGGCGAGCAAAAAGAATATATGGTTGCTTCGGAATCTGTTGCACTTGATGCAGTTGGTTTTAAATTTGTTCGTGATATTGAACCCGGTGAAGCGGTTTATATTACTGACGAAGGCGAGCTATTTAGCGCACTTTGTGCTGAGAATGCACAACACAGTCCATGTATCTTTGAGTTCGTTTATTTTGCACGTCCAGATTCTACAATAGACAAGGTATCGGTTTACGAATCACGCCTTGCTATGGGTGAGAAACTCGGCCAGAAAATTAAGCGCGAGTGGGCAGATATTGAAATTGATGTTGTGATCCCGATTCCTGAAACATCATGCGATAGTGCGTTAGAAATTGCCAAAGTACTGGAATTACCATACCGCCAAGGTTTTGTTAAAAACCGTTATATTGGCCGTACGTTTATTATGCCAGGACAAACGTTACGTAGAAAGTCTGTACGTCGTAAATTAAACGCAATTTCATCAGAATTTGTGGGTAAGAACGTGTTGTTAGTTGATGATTCAATTGTACGTGGTACCACGTCTGAACAGATTATCGAAATGGCGCGTGAAGCAGGCGCTAAAAATGTTTATTTAGCTTCAGCTGCACCAGAAGTACGCTATCCGAACGTTTACGGTATTGATATGCCGAGCACGGATGAGCTAATCGCACATGGTCGCAATGTCGAAGAGATTGCTACGATGATCGGTGCTGATGCACTTATCTTCCAGGACCTCGATGATTTAATCGCTGCGGTGTCAAAATGTAACCCTGAAATTAAGCGATTTGAAGCCTCTGTGTTTAGCGGTGAATACGTAACGGGTGATATTGATGCTGCTTATTTACAGCGTCTTAACGATGTTCGTAGCGATGGTGCTAAAACCGTCAAAGAAAAAGAAGAAATTGCTAATTTAGAAATTCATAACGAAGGCGAGTAAGCTTAGTGTGAGTTGAATTATGTGATTTTTTGCTTTAATCATTAATAGATCGTAAAAGGAGCGTCATGCTCCTTTTTTTACCGCTGTAATTTATAAAACAGAGTTATTTTTTATTCAGCGTCTTTTAAAAAAGCACGTTGTTGCAAGTCATATTGACCATTTTTCCAGATCAGTACACTGCCTTGCTCAAACCAATCACCTAATACAATGCGCTTGCCTATTTTATCGTTAGATAATGGCACATCGTGAATATTTGGTTTGTGAGTATGACCATGAATTAAAATGTCACACTTATATTCTTGCATTTTATCAATCACTTCAGACTCTGTTACATCCATGATTGTCATGCTCTTTTGTTGGTTACCTTGTTTACTTTTACCACGTATTTTATCGGCGATGGCTTCGCGTACAAAAATGGGTAAACAAGTAAACAACGTCTGGCGCCAAGGGATATTAACCGCCGCACGAAATGCTTGGTATTTTTCATCAAGCGTACAGAAAGTATCGCCATGTGCAATGAGGACTTTTTGACCATCAAGTTCAATCGCGGTGTAATCACCAAGAATGGTAATGTCAGTGCGTTTAGCAAAGCGTTTGTTGACCAAAAAATCACGGTTACCTTTCACTAGAAAGCATTTAACGCCGCTTGCGGTTAAGGCTTTAAGCCCATCTTGAACGCTATCGTTAAGTGGGTTGCTAATATCATCACCTGACCAAAATTCAAATAGGTCGCCTAAAATATAGAGTGCGTCAGCTTCGCGTGCTTCGGTTGCAAGAAAGTGTAAAAATAACTGGGTAATTTGCGGACGACGTTCATCAAGGTGCAGATCTGAAATAAATAAAGTAGTCATGTGATAGTTTCATCCTTGTCGTGAATAAAAAAATACACTACCGAAGCAGTGTATTTATTGTCAGAAACTGAGTGAGCAATTAAGCTTCTTCTACAGTTACTTTAGTTACGATAATGTCTTCTAGTGGTACGTCGCCGTGGCCAAGCTTATTGCCTGTCGCTACTTTTTTCATTTTTTCAACGATGTCCATGCCTTCAACAACTTCAGCAAATACACAATAACCCCAACCTTGTGACGTCTTGCTTGAGAAGTCTAGGAAGCTATTGTCTTTCACGTTGATGAAGAACTGTGAACTTGCTGAATGCGGATCAGAAGTACGTGCCATTGCTAATGTACCGACTTTATTCGACAGACCGTTGTCTGCTTCATTTTCGATACATGCATTTGAACTTTTCTCTTCCATACCAGGAAGCATGCCGCCGCCTTGAACCATGAAACCATCGATTACACGGTGAAAGATAGTACCTTCGTAGAAGCCGCTTTTTGCGTATTCTAGGAAGTTAGCTGCTGTTTTTGGTGCAGCTTCAAAGTTAAGTGCGATTTTGATATCACCGAAATCTGTATGTAGAGTTATCATTTTAATGATCCTTTGGTTAATTAACTGCTAAATTCTATCCTAAAGCCCTGCGATCGAAAAGCCTTAACCTTCACAAGCAAGCCCAGCAGTTAAATTTATCCTGCCATTTGGCTGATTTATACACTTTTTTAGTGGTTGAGCAAATTTTCGATGCTTTATGCTGCTGCAAAGCTAGTAATCATTAGTGCGAATGGTAAAATCAGTCAATTAATTGCATTTTACTGTTTGCGCAAGGATCACTATTCGATGCTGAAGATTTACAACACACTGACTCGCCAAAAAGAACAATTCAAACCTATCACCGAAGGTGAAATCGGTATGTACGTATGTGGTGTGACTATTTACGATTACTGTCACATTGGTCATGGTCGTACTTTTGTAGCATTTGATACTGTGGTGCGTTACCTTCGCCATCGCGGTTATGCGGTTAAGTTTATCCGTAACATTACCGACGTTGATGACAAGATCATTAAGCGTGCTAACGAAAACGGTGAAACTTGCGACCAGTTAACTGCGCGATTTACTCAAGCAATGCACGAAGATTTTGATGCGCTGCACATGGTTCGTCCTGACATCGAGCCAACAGTAACCGGCCACATGCCTGACATCATCGAAATTATCGAAAAATTAGTTGCTAAAGGTAATGCTTATGTTGCCGCCAGTGGTGATGTATTATTTGAAGTGAAGACATTTGCTGACTACGGTAAATTAAGTGGCCAAGACTTAGATATGTTACAAGCTGGCGCACGTGTTGAAGTTGAAACAAATAAACGTAACCCGATGGATTTCGTGTTATGGAAAATGGCTAAACCAGGTGAACCAAGCTGGGTTTCTCCTTGGGGTGAAGGCCGCCCTGGTTGGCACATTGAATGTTCAGCAATGAACAACAAACTACTGGGTGAAGTATTTGATATTCACGGTGGTGGTTCTGATTTAATGTTTCCACATCACGAGAATGAAGTTGCACAATCATGCTGCGCACATAACGGTGAGTACGTGAATACGTGGATGCATTCCGGTATGGTGCAAATCGACAAAGTTAAAATGTCGAAATCACTGAATAACTTCTTTACTATCCGTGATGTATTGGAAGAGTACGATGGTGAGTCTGTTCGTTATTTCTTACTTTCTGGGCATTACCGTAGCCAGTTAAACTACTCGGAAGAAAACTTGAAGCAAGCACGTTCAAGTCTAGAACGTTTATATACGGCATTACGTGATGTAACCATTGCTGAATATACTGATGGTGTTGTACCCGGTTGTGAAGCATATGTTGAAACGTTTAAAGCGGCAATGGATGATGATTTCAATACCCCTGAAGCATTCCCGGTACTGTTTGAACTAGCCAAAGAAATTAACCGTATTAAAGAAACTGATGCGAAACGTGCAGGTGAATTAGCTGCGCAACTGGTTATTTTTGGTAATGTATTAGGTTTATTATCACAAGAACCTGAAGCCTTCTTACAAGGTGATGCTGGCGCGGATGATGAAGTTGCTGAAATTGAAGCGTTGATTAAACAACGTAACGATGCGCGTGCAAGTAAAGACTGGGGCATGGCGGATGACGCGCGTGACAAGTTGAATGCATTAGGTATTGTATTGGAAGATGGCGCAAACGGGACTACTTGGCGACGCAAGTAATTTTGATATCGTGACTAAAGATAAATCACGATTTTTAATGCCATGCTCTGTTGTTTAATTTAAGCAGTAATTGGCATTTTTACTATATAAAGGATTAAACATGTTTAAAGTTATTTCGGTTATCATTGGTTGTGCGTTAATTTTCTTTGTGATGCAACGTATGGGTGGTAACAAGAAACAAGCGGCTGAAAATATTGAAGCGGGTAAATTGTTTCTAGCGGCGAATTTAGAAAAAGAAGGCGTTGAAGAAACGGCTTCAGGTTTACAATCAACAGTACTAACAGAAGGTACTGGTACCGATCATCCAACGGGTCGTTCTAAAGTAACCGTGCATTATCACGGTACATTATTAGATGGCAGTGTATTTGATAGCTCTGTTCAGCGTGGCGAGCCGATTACATTTGGTTTGAACCAAGTGATCCCTGGTTGGACTGAAGGTGTGCAGTTGATGGTAGTGGGTGAGAAACGTCGTTTCTTTATTCCAAGCCGTTTAGCGTACGGTAACCGTGGCGCGGGCAGTATCCAAGCCGGTTCAACACTGATTTTTGAAGTTGAGCTGTTAAGTTTCAAATAAACAGTTTAGCTTACAAAAAAGCCGCATGACCTAAGGTGATGCGGCTTTTTCTATTATTGATTATCTACTATTCTTTTTATGACTGTTTAGTCATTACTTTGAATGGTAATCACGGCAAGAGATTAATGTATTTTCAATCAAGCTTGCAACTGTCATTGGACCAACACCACCTGGTACAGGGGTAATGAAAGCAGCGTTTTCTTTTGCTACTTCAAAGCCAACATCACCAACAAGTTTGCCATTTTCTAAACGGTTAATACCGACATCGACAACCATAGCGCCTTTCTTGATCCATTCACCTGGAATAAAGTTAGGACGACCAACAGCTACAACAACTAAGTCAGCACGACGTACATGCTCTTCTAGGTTCAGCGTGAAACGGTGGCATGTAGTCGTTGTACAACCTGCAAGTAATAATTCAAGCGTCATTGGACGACCAACAATATTAGATGCGCCAACAACAACAGCGTCAAGACCGTGTAGGTCAACACCTGTTGATTCAAGTAGCGTAATAATACCTTTGGGTGTGCAAGGACGTAATGCAGGAATACGTTGTGATAAACGACCGACGTTGTAAGGGTGGAAACCATCAACATCTTTGTCTGGGCGAATATGTTCCAATACCGCGGTTGTATCAATATGCGCCGGTAAAGGCAGTTGCACTAATATTCCGTCAATCGTTGCATCTGCGTTTAATTCATCAATTAGCGTTAATAACGCTTCTTGTGAGCTATCTTTTTCAAGATCATAAGATTTAGAAACGAAGCCTACTTCTTCACAGGCACGACGTTTACTCCCAACATATACTTGTGATGCCGGATCGGCACCCACTAAAATCACAGCAAGACCCGGGGCGCGTAATCCTTGTGCAGTACGCGTAGCCACTTCATCAGCAACTTTCTGGCGAACTTGCTGAGAAATATTTTTTCCATTAATGATTTGAGCAGTCATTGAGTTGTTTAATCTCTTGGTTAGAAAGTTGCGCTATTTTCGCACTAAAATGTGACTTTGTCAGCAATTCTTAAAATAAATAATCATCTAATTAGGGTGACAAAGAGGGTCTATTTAGTTATAAAGAGGCTTTGAATTATTTAGGTAGATAACAGTGAAACACCAAGAGCATATTATTTCCGTTTTTGCAGACGTAGCAGCACCCTCAACCCGTTTAATTGACAGTGCGACTGTTAATATCGAAAGTAAAGACGTTGTTATTATGCAGCGTGCACTGTTAGAAACGAACCCTAAATTCCGCCAACTTATTCCTTATGTAGTGGTAAAACAGGGCGATAAGTATTTAGCTTATGAGCGCTCTAAATCAGGTGGCGAATCACGTCTACATAACTTATTCAGTATCGGTATTGGTGGTCATGTTGACGCCGTTGACGCTGTTTATAATGACAAAGGTGTATTCCAATTAACGGATACATTACGCACGGGTATGTATCGTGAATTACACGAAGAGTTAGGCTTAACAGAAGCTGACTTTTTGGGTATGACGACCATAGGTTATTTGTCTAAAGACGTAACGCCTGTGGATGAAGTTCATTTAGGTATCGTATTAGTAGCTGAAGTACATGCAGACTTGGTTATTACCAGTAAAGAAGATGCATTGAACCTAGCGGGTTTCTTGGCTGCTGATGAATTAGCCAAGCTAAACTTAGAATCATGGTCTGAAACGGTTGTTGATCACTTAACGGCATAATTGCAGTATCGATTATCGCAGTAACGATCACGGTTGCTATTGTTGTTATAATCGCGATACATAGTCGCTATATGAATAAAAAAGCCATGCTAACCAATAGCATGGCTTTTTTGTATTCAGCGCTTAGGCATGAATGGTGTTTGTCGTATTCAGAACATGTACAGGGTTATGTTTTTCGTATTCAAATAGAGTACATTAGCTTTTCTTTTCGATAACGAGGTTGATCTCACCGACCTTAATGCCAAATTTGATAATATCGGTTTTGTTGAATAAGCGTTTTTCATCTAATAAATACATCCAGTCATCCAATGCCACTTCATAGTCAGAACCGTCGACATTGATCACAAGATCATACTGCCAATGTAATGCAGAACCTTGGGTTCTACCTTGGGCGATACCGATTACATCACTCGCTGTGCCTTCATATAAATTAGCTGATTTTTTGGTTATGCTCCAAATACGTGTTGATTGTTCACCATCATCAAAGGTAAACCATTCTTTAATCGTGCCTTGATTATCTTGCCATGTCGCGCTGAGATCAACATGAAAGCGGCGTGTCATTTTACCGTCTCGATCAAACACAATGCCATAGGCAATAAGCTCACCATCAAAGAAGGTATCAAACGCGAAAACGGGTGTTGTTTGTTGATAATCCTCTAGTGCAGGTGCGCTACAAGAGGCTATAAACAATAGTGCAAATACGCCTGTTGTTATCTGCCTTAATTTACCGAATATTTTTGTTAAAGCATGCATTGTTAATATCCTATTAGTTGCGTCCGTAAGTCAGGTCGTGATGTGTCTTTTGATAACCAAATCGCTAAAAATGATGAACCAAAGGCTTGATTCTCTAAACGTCCTAAGCTCTTGACACTATCGTTGTTAGGTAACGTTAAATCGTTAGATAAATAAAAGTGACTCACCTGCTGTTCATCGACAATAAGGGTGATGACATCACCTTCGTTAACATCTGGCCATATGCTGGCTAAATCCTTAAGCCATTGGCTTTCATCTGGTAAATTCAATCCAAGCTCTCGCCACTGCTTTTGCGTTGCTTCAATCAAGTCTTGCTGTGATATGTCACGTAAATAGGTGATTTTGAGTGCTTGTGGGTAACGCTTAATATCAAAGTCTGGTTGGCCAGAATAGAGTTCAGCCTTGTATAAAGTCCAAAACAGAAAACTCATTTCGCCTTCACCGTGTTTGTACATGTCACTGAGTAGCGGCATTGCCGATAAACGTAAGGGTATAAATAGCTGTAATAATAACAGCGCCCACAGGCAACTCATTTGGGTCATTCTATTCATGACTGCTCCTATTTATTACTGATACTGTTTATTATTGTTACTGCTCATGACTGTTCATGGCTGCTGGTATAGTCATACGTGATGACTTGCGCTAAATGGCTTAATAACGGTAATAAAACCAGCCACACTAGGGCATAAATAGCCACGTAGCTTACCGTCGTTATTTGTGTATCTAATGCGCCGGTTTTTAACGCCGCGTAATAGCTGAGTGGACCTGCTATCGCTCCTGCAAGCATGATATACAGCGGTTTTAGTATTGTGATCCAGCGTAGACTATGATTAAACGTCAGGGCTAATGCGCACCATAGTAATACCAGATAAAACGGAATGATGCCGCTATCAACATCGAGTACATCCATCGCCACTAATACTTGGTCTACCGTTGCGCCAACCAATGCTAATAACATAAATCGCATATCTGTTTGTCGGCTAGGGCTAAGCAGAAAATGTAATAGCAGTAGTACCAACATCAATTTTACGGCGCTATGTTGGTAAAATAATGCCAGTAGCAGCATCGATTGATAGATAGCAAAATTGATAACGTTAAAGTAACGATGAAGCATGCACATATTAGTGGACCCTGTCTTTGTCACTCGACATTGATAGCACTATGCTTTGATTAACACTGCCCGCGTTATTTAGCTCATAAGTAGTCAAGTATGATTTCATCATCGTGTTCCTTATTAAGTGGTTTCCTTGCGACGATGTGATGGGTGCTAATCACGCGTTCAATAAACGCACCTTCGCAATAACCAAAGTAGTAATGCCAGAGACGTTTAAATGCATCATCGTAACCAAAGGGCTGTATATCGCTCCAGTTTTCATCAAATTTAACGCGCCAATCATTTAAAGTACGCGCGTAATGCAAACCAATATCTTCAATATTATCGATCATCATGTCAGTCGATTTAGCAATATGCTCGCTCATTACTGACACAGACGGTAGACAACCACCGGGAAAGATATACTTTTGAATAAAATCAATGTTCTGTCTGTAGCTATCGTAGCGTTGATCGGCAATGGTAATGGCTTGAATGAGCATCTTGCCATTGGGTTTGAGTAAGCTATTACACTTCTCAAAAAAGCTGGGCATAAATGCATGGCCAACGGCTTCAATCATTTCGATAGAAACTAATTTATCGTAAGTGCCTTCCAGCAATCGGTAATCTTGTTTAAGCAGGGTGATCTTATCGTCGAGTTTAAGTGATCTCACTCGCGCTTGGGCATAGCTATATTGCTCTTCAGAGATTGTTGTCGACGTGACTTTACAACCATAATTGCTGGCCGCATATATGGCTAACGCGCCCCAGCCAGTGCCGATTTCAATCAATGTATCTGATGGTTTTAAATTAAGTTTGTCGCAAATGGTTTTTAATTTCAGTATTTGCGCTTGCTCTAAGGTGCTGTGCTGCGGTGAATATATCGCACATGAATACATCATTTCAGGATCTAAGAAACGGGTATATAAATCATTACCAAGATCATAATGAGCAAGGATATTTTTCTTTGAACCTGCTTGGGTATTGGTATTTTGATAATGTAAAAATTTATCTTTAAGCTTATTGAGCAAACTGCCGTTATTTTCAATATCATCGAGGGTATTTTGACTGCGCGCACACACACGTATCACGGCGGTTAAATCAGGACTTGACCATTTCTGGGTGAGATAACCTTCAGATGCGCCAACACTGCCACCACGAATAAAATCGATGTATAACGACGGGTCGTGGACAATCATTGTTCCTTTAAGGCTGGCATTTGGGTTACCCAGTTCAATGATGTCGCCATGCTCTTCAATTTGTAAGCAGGCATCTTCCATCTTATCTAATGTCGATAACACTAATGAACGGCATTTATTATTAAACCAGCTTAATTTTGTTTTCACATTTGCACGTTCAGTACTCGATGCTGGTTTTAAATCTAAATTTTGAGTTGTTGTCATTATTAATCTCCGTGCTTCTGATAAGAGATAAAGGGGATACGTTTAGCTACTAATTTAAGTGCTTGCCAGTAAATCAAGATCAATACTTTGATGACACTAAAGGGTAACGTTATCCAGCTCTTACCAAGTTCAATTGTTGTTATTTTGGTTTTGTCTAAGCGCATTGATACATCAAACAGCTTATTATTTTTTAAACCCGTATGGTTTAAATCAGTGCTGTTTAAACCAATGTTGTCGATGTTGACCTTCACTTTCTGTCCAGGTGCCGTTAACCGCCAGCGGTATTTCATATCCAACGTCATAAACGGGGACACATGAAACTCTTTTGGCGTTAGTGCGCTAGAGTGCATATCAACCAGATAGTAATGGCGTTGGTTCCAAGGGGTATTACTGACTTCGGCTAACATGTATTTACAGTCACCAGATTGCTCAAAACAGTAGTACAAGTTAATCGGGCTAAAATAAATTCCCAAACAACGACATTGGGCTAACATCAATACCCTCGAGCCATCCCAATCGCCCCCCAGTTTAGCTACTTTATTTTCTATACGTTGGCGCAGCGTACCAGGATCATTTTTTAAGTAATCTTTTTCAAAAAAGCGGATTGGATTAAACCAGTTTTTACCCAATAACCAATGTTGGGCAATAACATCATCGAGTTCGTCGAGATCTATGCCGAGCATGGCTATCTGATAAGTAAAGCTGTTTTTCCGTGGGCTAAAGCGGCGATGGGTGACTGAACCTTGGTAAAGACCACTGTGATAGTTTGTGTCTGTCATAAGCTAATACCAAAGCGTTTCGCTACGATAACGGCACTGTTGACGCCGTCTTCATGGAAACCATGGTGCCAGTAAGCACCAGTGAAGTGGGTGCGGTTTTGACCACAAATTTCATCTCGACGTTGTTGCGCCGCTAAGCTGAGGTGATTAAATACTGGGTGGTGATAGACAAATTTTTGAATGATTTTTTGTGGTTCAATTTGTTCGGTTTGATTCAAGGTCACACAGAAGGTATGTTTTGATTCAATGCCCTGCAGTATATTCATGTTGTAAGTCACGCAAGATGGCTTGGTGAGCTGCGCTTGTTTATCTGCACTGAGTAAATAATTCCAACTTGCCCATGAACGGGTATTTCTAGGCAGAATATTAATATCTGTGTGTAGCACCACTTCATTACGGCTATAAGGGATCGCGCCTAAAATAGCGGTTTCTTGCACTGATGGATCAGCGAGTAAGGTTAACGCTTGATCGGAATGGCAAGCAAATACCACTTCATCAAACAGCTGTTCACTGCCATCTGCGAATTGTATCGTTACATGGGTTGTGGTTCGGCTGACACGGGTAATATTGCTGTTTAATTGGATCTTGTCTTTGAATGATGCAATCAGCGGGGTGATATATTCTCGTGAGCCACCAGGGATCACGTACCACTGAGGTCTGTCTTGGATATTGAGCAAGCCATGATTAAAGAAAAAACGCACAAAGAATTTCAGTTGGAAATCTTTCATTTCGTTTAAGCTGGTGGACCAAATGGCTGCGCCCATCGGCAAAATATAATTCTGACAAAAGTAATCGGAAAAACCGTTTTCAGTTAAGAATGCCCCTAGCGTATGTTCGTCACTAATATCATCGGCATGATAATGGGCTTTACAACGTTTGTTAAAATTCAAAATTTCTGAGATTAACCGCCAAAATTTCAAGTTGAAAATATTCCGACGTTGTGAAAATAAACCATTTAAATCACAACCATTGTATTCCAAATTATTATTCTTGTTGAATACGCTAAAGCTCATCTCGGTGTCTTGTAATGGCACATTGAGTTGTTCGAGTAACTTTAAAAAATACGGGTAGGTTTTGTTGTTACACACGATAAAACCTGTATCAATGGCATAATCTTGACCATCGTAATGAATGTCTTTGGTTGCGGTATGGCCGCCGATGTAATCATTTTTTTCAAATACACGGATGTTATGTTGCTGATTTAATAAATAAGCACTGGTGAGTCCGGAGATGCCGGTACCGATAATTGCAATATTCTTTTTCATAATTCAACTTCCTTGTAGTGCTCTTTGTCGACAGATATTCTGTATTTGGTTAGATGTCATTGTCAGTTTTAGGCGCTATATTCTTTAGTATTTATGTTCAGTATTTGTTGATAACAATAGCCTTAAGACATTCTCAGGGCTATTCTTTGCCATAATGAAAAAGGCAACAAACGAATGATTTTCATGATCCAAATAAAATAACGCGGGAAGTTAATTTCAACCTTGTTGTTATCCAGTCCGGAGGCGATATAACTTGCGGCGCGTTCTGCTGTGACAATCTGGGGCATCACAAAGGTATTTTTTTGCGTTAATGGTGTATCAACAAACCCCGGATGAATAACGGACACATGAATGTTATGGGCCTTTAAATCTATGCTTAATGTTTTTGCAAGGTAACTGAGTCCAGCTTTTGACGCACCGTACGCCTCGGCGCGAGGGAGGGGGAGGAACGCTGCGCTAGAGCTAGTTAATGCCAATTTACCACCTGATTTTATTAATTTTAACCAGGCTTGCAAGCAGTAACCAACGGAAATTAAATTGGTGGTGATGATGCGGGCAAATAAATCACCGTCAAAATCTTTAGCATCATCAATATACTCACAGCCACCTGCATTAAGAATCAGTACATCTAATGGCGGTAAGTTTAAACTTGCCTCGGTGATACTCTGTTTCGATGTCACGTCGCAAACCAAGGGGGTGATATTGTCATATCCCGCGCTGAGTTTATTCAGTCGTTGAATATTACGACCGCCAGCAAATACTTGATAACCCTTGTCGGCGTAATGAGTGGCTAACGCTGCCCCAATACCTGATGATGCGCCTGTAATTAATATCGATTTCATGAGTTGTACTCCTTATGAATGCGCTTCATCCAACATGCTTTTTTAAATAACGGACGGCTTTACCAAGAACAGGAATATGTTCGTATAACATTGCGCCGACATCGAGATAATCACGGTGATATATCACTTTACCGTCGACTGCTTTAAGGTGTGAATGACCCGATACGGTGATGGCTTTGCCGGCATTTAATTTCGGATGAACGTAGGTCATATGCCAATAAATAGCGGCTTCTTTATCGTTAAGCAGTTGGTGGGTGATATCGAATGTGCAGGTGATTAAGTTGGTATACAGGTTTTCAAAGTAAGTGATCAGCTGGGTAATCCCCGCTACTTTATGCAAAGGATCTTGAAATTGAATATCATCATGATAAATGTCTGCAAGGGTGTGCAAGTTTGCTTTATTTAAACGTGTGTAGATTTCAATAAAATGATTGAGCCACTGTCCTTGATCTTGTTCCAATGTCGTATTACTTAGCGAGGTATTTATCATTGTTAATTCCATCTAATGATTAAGTACTATTTATAAATAGACTGTGTAAGTGCTATTTATAAGTGTTATGTCTTTAATACGGTTGGAAGCAGAAAAAGGATCACATGAATGATTCATTAAATGAGTCATTTAATTGTCGTAATGAAAAGAGTTGTGATACTAAAGAAAAGTGTAGCGAAAATAATGGGAGGGTGCATAACAATTTACGACAGTTTATCAATTAATTACAATAAACTGCCGTTGATTTAATAGATAAAGTTTCCGAGGGGGTTAAGTATTTTGGCTATGCCGTCAGTAAATGTCAGTGGACTATCTACCACGGTATAACAGAGACAACCTTGCTGAGTCGTGGGGCTATGGGTATGCTTATTATTGAGCACAATAAAATCACCTTTATTGTAGGTGCCCATTTCATCTTCAAAACTACCTTCGAGTAACAAGGTTAACTCAGTACCTTTGTGCGTATGGTTGGGAATGCTGCCGCCAGCTTGAATATGCAGTAAACTTGCGTGTATCGCACCTTCATTAAGATCTAACCGAGAACGGGTCAACTTGCCTACGTTAAGCTGTTTACCTAAGGCGATATGTTGTAATGCGCGCGGTAGTAGATATTCAGTGTGGTTAAAGCTAATAGCCTGCGGTACTGCCGCTGTCGCATGAATTATCTCATCATTGCCAGTGATCGAGCAGATTAAACTGTCTATTTCCCAGTCATTAAATAACATGTCAGCTGTCAAATCAGACTCTTCGTCGGCAGCTGATGAAATGAAGGTACTTGTTGCATGAGTTGACTCTAACTGCGCTACTTTGTTTCGACAAATCTCGCAAAGCTCAGTATGCATTGCGATAGCAGCACTGAACGAGGCAGGTAGTTGACCTGTCACGAAGGTATCGAGTAACTCATGGCTAGGGTGATATTTAATCATGAATCTTCTCCGATATACTGTTTTAACTTGGCGAGCGCTAGGCGTAATCTTGATTTTACGGTACCGACCGGGATATCAAGTTGCTTAGCCAGTTGTTCTTGCGACAGTTCGTTGAAGTACACACCCTTAATTATTTGTTTCTGGTTTTCGGGTAACTGATCAACATGAACGGACATGGTTCGGCTCATCAGGTGATCGGGGTAAGCATCTTCATTACTGTTTTCATCGCTGTCGAGCATAGGCCAGATATCATCACTAATGGTATCTTCTTTGTTAGATTGGATTTTTCTGAGCATATCAAAAGACACGTTACGCATAACGGTATACACCCAGGTGCTGGCTTTACCTTTGGTATCATCGTAGGTATGGGCTTTCTTCCATACTTTGGTCATTGTTTCTTGCAACAATTCCTTGGCATGCGCCTCGGTATTTAATGTTTTGATACCAAAGCGGATTATTTTGGGCGCAAACCATTTGAACAAAGTTGCAAAGGCTACTTTATCTCGTGCATTGCCGATTTTAACTAAGCAGGTACTTAGTTGTTGTGTTTCGTCATCTTCCATTATGAACTTTTTAGTTACGTAATTGACGCGAGGTGAATTACTTATACTTATCGGATTTATCATCTGGATTCTTCATATAATGTAGCCATGCGTAAAGAGTCATACGTGACGATGAATAACATCGATCACTTTATTTCTATAACTTATTTAAATAAGTTAGGCAGGCGCATTATTATGTCCATTAATTGTAGTATGCAAGAAGGCTAAGCATTGTTCAAAGCTTTCTGGCGCCATAAAGTTAATTTTATGTTTAATGTCGAGGGGTAATAGTTCGATAAAGCGCGCACATACCCAGCGTAGGTCTTGTCCATTGGCGTGAGGGTAAAGCGAGGCTAAGTTTTGATGTTCCTCAAAGATGGCGCTTAATACTGAGGTTAACTTTCTATTTTGGCTATTATTTTGGTCAATGTTACTGACTTCATTACTGTCAGGCCAATGCTGCAGCTCGTGATAACGTCCTTTGAGCAAACCATCGACATCAGATTCGACGGCCGTTATTTCAATTAATCGCTTGGCCTTGATATCGATGCTCAGCAAGCCGTCGTCAGATGTATTAAAATCAATGATTTCGACCCAAGCTGCGATGCTGTGATCCGCGGTTGCTAAAGTGCTATCCGTTTTTGATTGGTTATAGGGTAATAAAGCAAAGCCGCCATTTCGATAAGACTCTGTTACTAGACGCATGTATTTGGGTTCAAATATACTCAAGCGTGTTACCCCGCCGGGGAGTAATACGATAGGTAAGGGAAAGATTGCTAACATCATAAGTAGTGCCTCGAATTAATCTGACACTCTACAATACGTGCGGATGCCTGGAATCGATCATTTATATTGGGTGCACTTGTTTTATAAGGAATGCATAAGGAGTGCATAAGGAGTGCATAAGGAGTGAATAGTGAGAGAGTAATTAACGATTAATAAGTGAATAAATAACATTCACAGTGATCGAAGTGATAAATACCGGCGTATTGACCAGGCATACAATGACTTAGAACCTCATTCTCAACTCTAACTATAAGCAGGTGAACATGGATAAATTAAAATGGATCTTTATCGCATTAACGGTATTACTGGTTGGCTGTTCGTCGAGTTACAGCAATCAATCGTTAGTGGGGCAGGTATTGCCGACTTTTTCTGGGCAGACGCTGGAAAAACAAGATGTGTCGATGCCCGATTTATTTGGCAATAAACCGACGTTATTGCTGGTGGGTTATAAACAAGATACCCAGTTTGATATTGACCGTTGGTTAATCGGATTAGACATGACGAGTACACTTGTCGACATTTACGAATTACCTGCTATCCAAGGTATGTTTCCAAAAATGTTCAGTTCTATGATTAATAACGGTATGCGACGCGGAATACCGAAGGAATTATGGGGTGGGGTGATCACTTTATATAACGACGGCGAAAAAATGCAGGCGTACACGGGTAATGAAAATCCGAATAACGCGCGTATCATCTTGTTAAATAGCAATAATGAGATTGTTTACTTTTATGATCGCGGTTTTTCTGTGGGCGCTTTGAATAACCTACGAACCGCATTGGCTGGGCTAGAGTGATATTGACTAAACAGTTCACCAGTGAGTTAAAAGAGCTCAATATTTGAGTGAAAACAGCGAACAAGCGTTATTTTGCAGTTAAATTCTACATATTGCGGTGTTTATTACATTTGTCGTATAACTAATGAGCAGAATGAATAGAGGCATTAAAAAAGTTTGACGAGTTCAGTCCAACTCTGTAATATCCACCTCGTTGACAAGGCATTGCCTCCAACGTTCGGTGATTAGCGCAGCTTGGTAGCGCACCTGGTTTGGGACCAGGGGGTCAGAGGTTCGAATCCTCTATCACCGACCACGACTCCTTAGCTCAGTTGGATAGAGCAACGGCCTTCTAAGCCGTAGGCCATAGGTTCGAATCCTATAGGGGTCACCATATTATCTATGTAAAAGTAGAGAGTTGATTCGTTTACCAAAACGGGTTGATGTAAAAGTTTGTGGCGGTTGTAGCTCAGTTGGTAGAGCCCCGGATTGTGATTCCGGTTGTCGAGGGTTCAATCCCCTTCAGTCGCCCCATATTTGATAACACGCTAAGGTGATGTTATCGACCCTTGTCAGTATTACCTGCTGATAAGTTGATAGTTAGTGCGGGAGTGGCGGAATTGGTAGACGCGCTAGATTTAGGTTCTAGTATCTTAGGGTGTGAGAGTTCAAGTCTCTCCTTCCGCACCATGTTCGGTGATTAGCGCAGCTTGGTAGCGCACCTGGTTTGGGACCAGGGGGTCAGAGGTTCGAATCCTCTATCACCGACCACTTATTTATTCCAAGTAATTGGAATTCGAAAAAGCCTGCTCATTGAGCAGGCTTTTTTCGTTACAACGTTTTTCAAATTATTGCTGCTTATTGGTTTAAGTAAGCATTTAAAAACAAGGGCCTACATATGACTGATAATACACAATTTTTAGAAAAGCTAAACAACGACATCGACGTTAAATTACAATTTGTTGATTACGCTGAGTTAAAAGTAAATAAGCATTTAGCGAAAGCAGACCAACCAAAAACACAACACTTTGCAATTAGTTCTGCATTGTTAGCGTTAGAAGAAGAGCAAAACACAGCGACTTACTCGGCGTTATTGAAGTTGTTAGTTGTACAGCTTGAAACTTACCTTACGCTACCTGTTAAAACTGTTGCTGATGATTTCCGTGCTGAAATGACAGACAATATCGCGCAAATAAACGCGCTTGTAGCGGACGTTGAAGCTGCTGCACTTTAGACCGTTACAACATCGTCTGTTACAAGATAGACAGTTTTAACTTGAATGTGGTGTTATGTTTGAGTTAATGGTGTTAGTGCCAGTTAAAAGTATATAGAAAGATGAAAGCCTGCTTAGATAGCAGGCTTTTTTGGTTTTAGAAGATCTGTACTACTAACTTCAACTATGCGTTTCAATCATATGTTCTTGCTCACTGCTTATATCCATTTTATCCACATAAGGTTCGAATAATGCAGACACATTGACTTTGGCATTTAGTCTCGCTGCCAATAAATATAATCCAGCCAACTTACGATGGATAAAGATCGCATCGACAGGTGGTGTATGCCATTGGTCTTGTCTGTTATTTATCGCCATGCCAGCTTGTTTAATGCGATAAGCTAAATCGGTACTGGCAAAATCATACTCTTCCTGGCACTGCAAAGGCTCGGTTGCGATTATAAACGTGCTTAAAACCTGTTGCAGGTAGTCGTTATCGATATCTTGACCAAAAAATCCTATGTGCTCTGCCGCTTGTTGCATCGCAGGGCGGTCGCCTCGGCTAGCGGCATGAATTAAAGCGAGGTAGCCTTGGCTAATTGCAGGTGGGATATCTCGGGTGGCACCAAAATCAAGTAACACTATTTTTTGTTGTTCGGCTTGGTATAAGTAGTTGGCGAAATTAGGGTCGGTTTGCATTAGTTTAAAGTCGAATAACTCGGCAAAAAACAATCGAATAAGTTGGGTTGCTATGTTGTCCCTTTGTTGCTGAGATTGATTAACAGCTTGCTCTATGGTTCTACCATCGACATAAGTCATTAAGAGAATATTGTCAGTACATTGGTCTAATAACACTTCTGGAATGATAAAATGCGGGTCTTGCCCAAGTAATAAACCATAACGACGATTGAAGGCCGCTTCTTGCTGGTAATCCGCTTCTACTTTAAGTTGTTTTTTAGCTTCATCAAGTAAAGAATCTAGCGAAATTTGTTCTGGCAATAACCCCGATAATTTTAAAAGGATGGCAACATTATCGACATCTGCATCGATTGATTGACGCACGCCTGGGTATTGCACTTTTACAGCTAACTTTTCGCCATGGTCGCCATAGGCTAAATGTACTTGGCCTATTGAAGCTGAAGCGAAAGGTTTTAATTCAAACTGGCTAAATTGATCAAGCCAGTCTTGCCCCCAATTATCTGTTAATACTCTTCGAAGTTGTTTATACGGCATTGGGTGGGCATCAGAGCGTAGCTTACTGAGTAAAGTGCTAAGTTCTTTTGGTAGTAAATCACCCGCATCCATCGATAACAACTGTCCGACTTTCATCGCGGCGCCCCGTAACTGGGCGAGTTTATCGGCTAGATTTTCAATATTTCGAGGTGTTAATAGTAACTTAGACAATGTCGGTGTTTTCCCTTGAGAAAACTGCTTAACCCCCTCCAAGGCGACGTTGCCTACCACTTGCACAACTAAACCGCCCAATTTAGACATTCGTGAAAGCTTAGAGGTCGGCACTCTTTTTCCTATATATTTTGGCATTGTTAACTCGCTACCTAAGATGGATACACACGTATAATTCATACGTAATAAATGCCTATAAAGATCACTGCAATAGCGTGAGCATTTAAACTTAAGTATCAAATATGATTGGCTTTTCTAAAATGAAAAACCAATCATAAATTCGCCAGTCGCGTCTTCGTTAGAAAATATCGCTCTGTCTGATGTGTATTTTTCTTGGCGAAGACCGGCACTAAAGAACATAGGCGAGTTAATATAAGCGATGCCAACACGATAACCATACGCATCTATATCACTGTTATCTTCGACAAAGTAACGGCTGTATAGCAAACCCACATAGGGTTTAAATTGTGCTGATGCGGGAATGTAATAGGTGGACTCTACAGTTGCTTTTGAAACTGTAGGCTTACCTGAAAACCAGTATTCATAAGCAGCACCAACAGCAAGGTTATCTAAGGCAAAATAGTTAATTGAAGCGCCCGCAATGGTGTAGTTCTCGGAACCAATTGAAGCACCGCCTAGTTTTATTCCCACAGACTTACTGCCCGCTGTTAACGAGGCTGAATGGGTAAGGTTACTGAGTAAAAGAAAAGTAGTGAAAAGTATAATTTTCATGATTATCCCTTCAAAAATAGCGTTTGTGTAAATTTCATACTAATTAATAGGATAGATCATTGCGCGCATATTGTGCCAGATCATAGATTAGTATGTTAACGGCTGTAACTTATTGCGTTCATTTGCATTGTTATAATTAACAATTCAATATGATAGTTTATGATTCACAGTGGTATTATCTTTTGTTCCTGCCAGTAAAAAATAGCTTTCGGATCTACGTTGCTATTGCGATTTATGTCATATGGGTATTCATTTTTTCGGAATTAAATTACTTTAAAGAAAAGAAACATCTGTATTCCTTTTTGGATCAAGATCTTAAAAATGCAGCATTACTTATCCCCGCTATCTTACCCAAAGGCTTTCACCATCAGGAAATGAGCAAAACCGATCTGTCTAAACAACAAGATCTTGCTATTACCTTAACTTTATCTGAATATACTCAGCGCACTGATATTGTGTATCTTTATACATTGATATTGCGAGATAATGCCATTTTCTATACCAGCTCAAGTGCTTCTGACGCTGAGCTGAATACTAATACGTTTGCGTTTAACTATTTTGAGCATTACGACGACGCAGCAACTGATATTGCGGCCATCTTTAAGAATAACCAAAGCCAAATTCATCAAAGTAGCGATAAGTGGGGCGATTTTCGTAGTATCCTTATTCCAATGAAGGCAGATGATGGTAGCGTATATATTGTTGGTGCCGATCTTTCAATTGACTATATTGATTCGTTATTAAATGAAAACTTATACCTCACTTTAATTATCTCTGCGTTATTTTTATTGTTTGCCACCCCGTTATTTATTGTGCTTAGTTCTGAACCTCGCCGGCAGATGAAAATTTTGGCCCAAAAAGTAGCAAAACAAACATCTGAGTTGGTTGAAAGTGAAGCGAAGCTCACATCCATTTTTGACCATTCTCCCGTTGGTATATTCCACTATGATAATAATGGTGTGATCAAAAAAACCAATCGACGTTTTGAGGAAATTCTCCGAGCAGATCGGGATACGCTTATTGGCTTTAACATGCTGGAAAAGCTTCAAAACATTGAAATGCTCAACATGGTGAAGCAGTCGCTACAAGGTAAAGTGAGTAGATATGAAGGCCCTTATACATCGGTATCTGGCCAACGCTTTATGCATATACATGCCAATTTCGTCCCGCTTTATTCCAGTGCTGGAGAGTTAGACGGTGGTATCGGTGTTTATAATGACATAACTGAAATACAGCAAAATACAGCAAATTTCAAAAAACTATCTACGGTTGTTGAATACAGCCCTGAGAGTATCTTTATAACGGATACTAGCGGTCTCATTGAGTATGTAAATCCAAAGTTTACAGTCACCACTGGTTATACTGGAACCGAAGTTATTGGTAAAAAAGCCAATGTTTTTCGTTCAAAAGATACCCCTGACCGTGTTTATAAAGATCTATGGGCAACGATATTAGCAGGTGATGAATGGCGTGGTGAATTAAAAAACTGTAAGAAAAGTGGTGAATTATTCTGGGCTCAAGTCTGTATTGTCCCGGTCAAAAATGAGGGCGTTATAACCCATTTTATTGGTATACAAGTCGATGTAACCAAAGCCCGAATGTCGTCACAAAAAATATCCTATCAAGCGACGCACGACATGTTGACAGGGTTAATTAATCGTTATGAGTTTGAGGAGCTACTTGGGAAGAATATCTCGTCAGCCCAACAAGATAATACTACTCATGCATTATGCTTCTTAGACTTAGATCAGTTTAAAATTATCAATGATACTTGCGGTCATATGGCTGGAGATGAACTGTTACGCCAATTAGGTATGTTGTTAAGTAGACATATTGAACCACAAGATATATTAGCTCGGTTAGGCGGTGATGAATTTGCCATTTTAATGACGCAATGTAATCTTGTGCAAGCCGAGACAAAGGCGCAGGGTATATTGGCATTAATTGCGAACTTTCAGTTTATGTGGGAAAAAAACATATTCAGTATCGGTGCGAGTATCGGCTTGGCTGAAATAAACCGTCAAACTAAAAATATTACCGAAATATTAATCGGTGTTGATTCTGCTTGTTATGCCGCTAAAGATTTAGGGCGTAACCGTATTCATATTTATCATTCTGAGGATGCATTGTTAGTTAAACGTGATGGTGAATTCCGTTGGGTTAATGAATTAAAATACGCATTATATGAGAATAGATTTGAACTCTATGCACAACCGATTGTATCGCTTTCAGACTCGTCTAAAAAGCCTATCTATGAAGTGTTGCTGCGTCTGCGTACTCGAAAGGGTGTCATTGTGCCGCCTGGTGCATTTTTACCCGCGGCAGAACGTTATAATTTATCCGACGCTATAGACAGGTGGGTCGTCGATCACACCTTTGCTTGGATGGAACTACATTTACAGCATTTAGACCATGTTGATCATCTCGCCATCAACCTGTCCGGTACATCATTGGGGAATCAGACGCTACTTCGTCATATCATGCAGCAGATCACATTACATAATTTACCACCAAGCATGATCAAGTTTGAAATAACAGAAACAGCCGCGATCAGTAATTTGCGAGACGCGACTTCATTTATCAAAACATTACGTGATTTTGGTTGTCAGTTTGCACTGGATGATTTTGGCAGTGGTTTGTCTTCATTTGCCTACTTGAAGAATTTACCTGTGTGTACATTGAAGATCGACGGCATGTTTGTTAAAGATATTTTGGACGATCCGATAGATGAAGCTATGGTTAAATCAATCAATGATATTGGTCATGTCATGGGCATGAAAACGATTGCCGAGTTTGTTGAAAGTGATGCTATCAGGCAGCGATTACAAGAAATGGGCGTCGATTATGCGCAAGGTTATGGGATTGGCAAACCCGCGCCGATTAACGAGATACTAAAATCGAGAGGTTAACCGCCATCACAGAATAGCAGCATGCCTAAATTTGATATTCCTCGTGCGTGCTGCACTTATTGCTTGAATCCAGCAACCCTTTGTTTACCTTACGCTGCGCGAGCTGATAGCTTTTACTTATCAAATGAAAGAAATTTCCAGTTATGTTTATTGTTATACAAAAGGTAGTGTGAAGATCTTATTTTGCGTATGTTAAAGATCACCGTAAAAAAGCCTTGTGGCGCCTAGTGGTTTTTAACATCAATCGATTAGAGTGAAGCATCACTATGGCTGAACAAAAAAAACATCCCGAAAACCACGCCTCAGTTGTTAAATACGCCGCCTTTAATGTGGATAGCCAGCTCGGTACGCCTAACAATCATCAATTCAGTACATCTGTAAACACACACTCCTCATATCAGGCTGGTGTTGCGACATGTTCTCTTCAACATATTAATGGCGTAAACGTCAGCCTTGCAATCGATGCTGTGATCATAGAAGAACCTTTAGAGATACGCCTTATTTATAGTGACAGTGTGGGCAAAGAGCAAGAACGCGTTTACTTAGTGACGATGCGTACACCGGGTGAGGATCTTAATCTGGTTACCGGTTTATTATTGGCCGAAGGCATTATTAACAGTGCTAGCGATATTATTGGCATTAATGAGCAAGTTGATTTAGATGACACTCTCGAAAATGAAATAGGCCAAAACGACATTTACCACAATGACATTCGCCAAAACGAAATTGATGTACAGCTATCGCCTGATGTTGTTGTCGATTGGGCGTTAATCAATCGTGATACTACCTCTTTTTCCAGTTGTGGCGTGTGTGGTAAGTCATCAATCAAGTCTTTAGAACTACGTAATATGCCCGACTTAGATCCGACGGCTGCTTGGTTGTCAGGTCATGTTATTCCTCATTTTAGTGAGCAACTTCGTCAATACCAATCGATGTTTAATCAAACCGGTGGGGTGCATGGCTGCGCCTTATTCGATGCACAAGGTGAGTTGCTACTAAGCTGTGAAGATGTTGGTCGTCACAATGCCTTAGACAAATTGATGGGAAAACTAGCAAGAAGTGCAACGCTTGATCCGCAAGGTAAAGTGGTATTTCTAAGCGGTCGAATTAGTTTTGAGTTGGTGCAAAAAGTACTGGTTTCAGGTATTTCAGTACTGATCGCTGTGGGCGCACCTTCTAATCTGGCGATTAACATGGCTAAACGCTTCAACTTAACGCTGATTGGCTTTTGCCGTGACGGTGGGTTCAACATCTACCATGGTGCTTTTCGCTTAAATCTAAAGACCGATATAGCACCGCTGCTATAGACCTTTTTATAAAGACCTTCTTATACTGGCTATTTGATATAGGCCTTCTTATATAGACTATTCGATATAGAGATCAACATGACAATTAAAAAATACGAAGGCTCAGCGGGTGGCTGGGGTGCCTTATTAAGCACGACTAAACATCTGGTGAAAAGTGAAAATGTGTCGCGCAACATTCGCAACTTACTGAAAACAAATCAAGACAAAGGCTTTGATTGCCCAGGCTGTGCATGGGGCGAATCGAAAGAGCAAACGCGGTTTAAATTTTGTGAAAATGGCGCTAAAGCCGTGAACTGGGAAGCAACCAGTCGACGTGTAACGCCCGCCTTTTTCGCACAACATCCCGTCAGTTGGTTAACACAACAAAGTGATTACTTCTTAGAGTCGCAAGGGCGGTTGAGTCATCCCGTTAAGTACAACAGTGCAACAGATTGCTATGAAGCGGTGAGTTGGCAGCAGGCGTACACCTTAATCGCCGAACATCTGAATGCCCTTGAACACCCTAATCAAGCCGAGTTTTATACATCCGGTCGAGCAAGCAATGAAGCGGCCTTTTTATATCAACTTTTTGTGCGTAAGTTTGGCACGAATAACTTTCCAGATTGTTCCAATATGTGTCACGAAGCCAGTGGAGTAGGTTTAAAGCAAGCCATTGGTATCGGTAAAGGGACTGTGACGCTAGAAGACTTTGAACATGCCGATGCTATTTTTGTGTTTGGTCAAAACCCAGGTACAAACCATCCGCGCATGCTCGATACACTTCGACAGGCATCGCGTCGGGGCGCGGCTGTGGTGACTTTTAACACCCTAAAAGAACGCGGTCTAGAGCGTTTTACTAATCCACAATCAGTGACCGAAATGCTCACCGATGGTTCGACCCAAATTAGTCAGTGTTATTTCACGCCGAAACTCGGTGGCGACATGGCCGTTGTACGCGGTATGGTCAAAGCACTTTATGTACTTGATAAAGCCGAGTTAGACGCCGGACTACCCTCTATATTCGACCATGCATTTATTGCTGAACATACTCAAGGACTTGATGAATACCTCACCGCCGTTAAAGCGACGCCATGGGATGAAATAACCGAGCAGGCAGGATTATTACAATCGGAAATAGAACAAGCTGCTACTATTTATCGTCAATCTAAACGCGTTATTATTACCTGGGCGATGGGTATTACGCAGCATAAACATTCAGTAAAAACCATTCAAGAAATCGCTAACTTACAACTCTTGTTTGGCCAATTGGGACAACCAGGCGCGGGATTGTGTCCAGTGCGTGGGCACAGTAATGTGCAAGGCGATCGCACCATGGGTATTGATGAAAAACCAACGGCGGCATTTATCAGTAGCCTCTCTAGCGCATTTGATTTTCAAGCGCCCACAGCACCCGGACATAATACCGTTGCGGCGATCAAAGCGATGCTGGCTGGGGAGAGTAAAGTATTTATTGGTTTAGGCGGTAATTTTGCGGCAGCAACGCCAGACACAGCATTAACACAGCAAGCACTCTCAAATTGTAATTTGACGGTTAATATAGCCACCAAACTCAACCGTACGCATTTGGTATATGGTAAAGACGCACTGATATTACCTTGCCTAGGGCGCACCGATGTTGATATGCAAGCATCGGGGCCACAAAGTATCACTGTTGAAGACTCGTTTAGTATGGTGCATGCCTCTGCGGGTGTCGTGGAAGGTGATACCGGTGAAATGCGTTCTGAGCCGGCGATTATTGCCGGTATTGCAGCTGCAACGTTAGGCAAGCAGCCAATTGATTGGGATTGGGTTATTGAAGATTATGCGCGGATCCGCGATTTAATTGAAAAAAGTATTCCTGGCTTCAGTGACTTTAATCGTAAAATAGCACAGCCGGGCGGTTTCTATTTGGGTAACAGTGTGGCTGAAAGAGTATGGCGAACTGTCTCTAAAAAAGCCCAATTTATGCGTCATGATCTGCCTGTTCATTTACTGCCAGCAAACTTACGAGAGCTTAGTCAGGATCCGGTATTGGTATTACAAACCATGCGCTCACACGACCAATACAATACCACTATTTATGGTTTTGATGATCGCTACCGTGGTATTTCTGGCGAACGTAAAGTGCTTTTTATTAACGAAAATGACATCAGCGCATTAGGCATGGAGAATAACCAATTAGTCGATATTGAATCGCTTTGGCCCGATGGCATTGAACGTAAAGTGTTTGGTTTTAAGCTGGTGGCTTATGACATTCCAGAGGGTAATATTGCCGCTTATTTTCCTGAAACGAATCCCTTGGTCTCTATCGATGGCAAAGGAGACCTGAGTGATACACCCATTTCGAAAGCTATTCCCGTTGTGTTATCCAAGACTATATTGAAGAAAAATCACATTGAATTGGTTAACGTTTAGTTCATTTACTCTTTGGGATTTTCATATGTTAAACGAGGCGAGATTAAGTTAGATTTATCGAGATAAATAATTGTAATAAAAAGCCTGCTGGAATAGCAGGCTTTTTCATTTAGGCTTCTAAAATTATGAATAAATTAGAAAATGTATTCTGCGTTTATCCCCCAATTACGTCCAGGTTCAGTGCGGCGTTCTAAGCCTTGGTCACTGGCTTTTTTATCTTTAAGGTTACTGTATAACCAGTACTTTTCATCAGTAACGTTAAATATACCCGCGCGTAACGTCAGGTCTGTCGTCGGACGAACGTATACGGTAATGTCGGTGACGATAGCGCTAGGTGCATCGACGTTGTTGCTATCTTTCCAGTCTGAGCCTGATTTTTCAGCCATCCATTGTGTTGATAATTCGCCGCCAAATGTGTTGTCTTGAGCATCGTAACCCAAAGCTACATTGGTTGTTAACGGGGCAATAGAGTCAATACTTTTACCCGTTGCTTTATCTTCACCTTGTGAATACGCGACATTAAATGAACCATAAAAACCCGGTGTGCTTGTCAATAATGAATCAAAGCTCAGTTGCGATTTTAACTCGGCACCATAAATACGTGCTTGAGCAATATTCTCATTGGTGTAGACAATGCCATTTGCATCTGGTGCCAGTTCAGTCTGCTCAATAAAGTTTTTGTAATCATTGTAGTAGGCAGCTAACTCGATACGACCGTGATCATTGGCAAAGCGAGAACCAATTTCATAACCCAAGCTTTCTTCAGGTTTTAAATCAGGGTTTGATATAATGCTATAACCATGACCTGTATTCAGACGGCTGTAATACAACTGATCAAGTGACGGCGATTTAAAGCCCTGACTGATATTAGCGAATGTACTTAGCTGATCGGTGAAATGGTAAACACCGCCAAGTCGACCTGTTAAAGCATCATTGGTATTTTTCTCAAATGAAGTCGTTGCTGAAGCGTCTGGATCCGTTGTATAAGAGTCGTAACGCAGCCCCATATTGATGACTAATTTTTCGTCAAAGTAGAAACCTTGATCCTGTATAAATAGACCCCAAGTATCAGACGATGCAGATGGTACTTCTGGATTAGCAGGGGTAACACTTGCATTTTTGAACAGGTAATCAGTGTAATCTAACTTAAAGCTGTTATTGAGATAAGATAAGCCGTAAATGACTTCATGATAGCTATTAGCTAATTCAAAGGCTTTATCAAATTGAGCATTAAACTGGGTTGATTGCTCATCACCGTTACGTTGTCTGTTGCGGTAACCTTTAGCCGTTGTATGATCAAAGTTGTCATGCTCTGACGCACTTTGCTGATAAGAAAGATTCCAGTCAAGCGTGTCGAAGGCAGCATTGTTTGCCGTCCACTTATGTTCAATACTGATGCGCTGTCTTTCATCAGCATCACTGGCCGTGTTTTGGGTATAAGTGTAACCAGGCGCTAAGTTTTTCCCTTCTTTTGACAGAATATCGCCATCGCTTGTACTGTTATAATTTTCTAAAGTAAGGCCTATTTTATGGGCATCGTTTACTTGATAAAATACTTTACCTAAAAAGTTATCAGATTTAATATCAAAAGGATCAGCTTGACCTCGGTCTGGGCCTTGAATGTCAGCACCACTGCTGTGAGTTTGGGTCTCATGGCCTGTTTTATAGGTATACATGAATAACGATTCCCATTTACCAGAACGACCAGCCATGGTTGCAGTCGATTTAAAGCTGTCATCGACACTTGCATAACCCGTTTTAACACTGCTAAACGATGTCTCTTCAGCGTCATCTAACAGATCGCTAGGGTTTTTGGTACGCATAATAACCGCGCCACCTAAGGCATCACTACCATATAAACTAGAAGAGGGGCCTTTGTTTACTTCAACTGTTTGTAAGGTATCTATTTCAATGGTGTTTTGACCTTTACGCATGACATCATCGTCACCCATACCGGTATTATAAATTGAGGTTTGTTGAATACCATCGATAATGACTTTGACATGATTTCCATCCTGCCCACGAATATTAAAACTACTGAGACCAAATCTACCTTGACCTTCCATCGAAACGCCGGGCTCTGTGTTTAAAACGTCTTTCAAGTCAGTCGCCATTTGCGCATCAATTTTTTGTGCGTTACTGGTGCTAACCGACGATGACACATCCTTTAATTTTTGCTCTGAACGTGTCGCCGACACAACAACTTCATCAAAGGTAAAGGTAGTATCATCTGCAGCGTAAGTCATAATAGGGGCGTAGCAAATAGCCGCGATAATATAGGCTAATGGTTTTAACGTTGTTATATGAGGTCGTGTGTTACTCACTTTTAAATTCGCCTGATTCATGATTCTAGACTCTTCCATGTTTAACTTTAATTTAATGGCTTTTATTATTAAGTTTGCAGATCTGATCTGACTTACCTTACTGATCTTGATTAGCTTTCACATGACCTTCATTTAAATGCACAATATCAATCATATCGTCGCCAGAAATATCAAATGCTTTACCAAAACCTTTCACAAAACGGCCTTTTTCAGGTGTTAATTGATAAAGGTTAAAGTCTTTAAGACCAGCTAAATTATCAATGATGTCACCAAAACGTTGGCTTAAATCTAAGATTGCTTGCTGACCAATAGTCGAGTTTTTTGCTATTAATTTTGCTGTAGTATCAAACGTTAAGCGGCGGCGAGTATACAACTGCTTAGAATTACTTTCATCTTCGATAAGCATGATTGATACATTTTGTGAGTGTTTTAAATTCTGTCCGTGTTGAGCAACATCACTAACCAAAATATAAAAACCGGCTTTATTGTAAGTGAACGGTGCATAACTCACATGTGGCATGCCTGAAGATAGCGTTGCCATTTGCAGGGTTTTACATTGCTGCTTAAATTCTTGAATTTCAGGGCTGATGCGATTTTCGATGCGTTGTTGTTTAGTGATCATTGTTGTAACTCCGTTTGGATACTTAATTTTTGCTTTAAAGTGGTAAATGCTGATACTTGCTCTGGAAATAGTTGTCTGGTTTTGTCTCGGCCTAAGTAAACTTTGAAAACGCACTGGCCTTGTTGGGTATAGAAGCCAATGTAATGACTTTCCATGCCTCTAAATGGTTTGCTGACAAAGGCTATATTGGCGACCTGATCAATTTTCAAATGTCCGTGTAGACCTTCTTTTCCCATTATATTGTAATAACCATGTCCGACTTTGCCATTTGGAAAGGGGTTTTTGAATTCGAATATTGACCCACAAGAATGCACTATTGTTGTGACCTTTCCCCAGCTTGGTAACACACTCAATACTTGTTCACAATATTGACCTGCGACCTGCATTACTTGTGTTTTAGGCAGTGCAAATGTGACTTCACCTTCAGTTAAATCGAGCTGCTGAGCCATGGATGAAACCGGAATTCCGTCATCTTCTGCCATTAATGCTGTGATAGAAGCGATTACCTGCTGTTGTGTAGTGTGCTGATACATAGTGATTAAGTTATCAATTATAAAATGATGTGGACATAATACGGAATGAAAAGGTAAATGCAAATGATAATGGATCTTATTTGCATTTGGGTGTTTTTGTGGCATCATAGCCGCAATTAACAACGCGCTTTATCTTGTTTAAATCATTAAGGATCAAAATGAATCTCAAAAGATATGTCGTATTTACTTCGCTTTCTCTTTTAATTCATGGCGTTGCATTTTCATCCATGCCAAATCAAGAACAAATGATCACCATATCATTGGATGATAAATCGCAACAAACCAATAATAGCGTGCAATTTATTGCAGTGAGTAAACCTAAGGTAGCTGAAAAGGCTAAGCCCAAAAAAAAGCCCAAAATTAAAGCAAAAACTGAAGTTGAAATTGAAAAATTAGTAAAGGTGAAACCTAAGCCTAAACCTAAACCCAAACCCAAAGTAAAGCCAAAAGTTGATAAATTAGTCGCAGTTAAAGTAAAGCCAAAGCAACTGCCAGAAACCAAACCAGTCATTCAAGACAAGCAATCAGCCGTGGTAGAAAAAGAGGCGAAGGTCGTACCTGAATTAACCGCTGAAATAACACCGACAGTGAGCAATAGAAGCGAGATTATTAGCAGTCAATCGAGTAAAGCAATGCCCAAGTTAATCGCTAAACCTAAATTTAAAGTCAAACCAACGGCCATTAAATATCCAAGATTAGCCAAACGAAAGAACTTAGAAGGAGAAGCGTTAATCGAAGTGTGGCTGGATAAAAATGGCAAGCAAATTAAGCAACGGCTGCTGGATTCTACTGGTTATAGTTTGCTTGATGACGCCGCGCTAAAAACAATTGCGGCTTGGCAGTTTGCTGAACAAAAAACAGCAGGACAGGCATACGCGTACCGTTTGCAAATACCCATTAGATTTAAATTGGATTAGATAATGAATTTTTTTAATAACTTATACGCGCAATTAGGTCTGATGACTTGGCCATTAACGCTCATGTCATGTGTGGTATTGCTGATTATTTTAGAGCGTCTTCTTTACTTATCAATGAATTCACGTTCAAACAGTCAGCGATTAATTAAGGCTTTATATCAGCAACAGAATATCGACGGTAACTATTTTGAAAGCACCGCTCGGCAATTACTGAAAAGTAATAATACCTTTGAAAAAGGGGCTGGAATACTGCTTATGCACCACGATCATGCTAAGAATTTAAGAGAAGAAACAGTATCGCTGTGGTTGCATAAACAACGTCGTAATTACGGTTCGGGTTTAAAGATATTATCAATCATTGGCATGATAGCACCGCTTATTGGCTTGCTTGGTACTGTACTTGGTTTAATAAAAATGTTTAAAGACTTAGCATTAACACAGGGCACTATTGAACCCGCTTTACTCGCTGATGGTCTCGGTTTAGCAATGGCGACCACTGCCGCGGGTTTATTAATTGCATTGCCTGCAATCCTCGGCTCGCAGTTACTGCATTTATGGGCGGACAATATCATGGCCAAAGTAGAGCATGCATTGAACCATTGTAATCTGTTTTTAGAAGGCGTTTATGTTGATCAGCATAGGGTTGAACAATATAAGGTCGACCATATTAAAGGTGATTTGCATAAAATTAAAACAACCAGCAATGGCGGTAATAAACGATGATCAGTGCTGGCGACAATAGCAACTTCACTGACTATAAACCGGATCTAACGCCACTGTTAGATATCATCTTTATTGTCATGGTTTTCTTGTTGCTCACTGCAAATATCAGCATTAAAAGCTTAGCGGTGGACGTGCCCGTTACTGACGAAACGGCGGTGTTAAATCAGACGGATACCAAGGTGATTGCTATCAGTATTTTGGCACAAGCCGACGAGTGGGGCATTGATGACAACAAGATCTCAGATTGGGATTCGTTTAAACAACAATTGTTAATCCGCCATAAGGACGCGCCAGAACACACCATTTTGATTACCGCTGATAAATCGGCGCCAATAGACAAGATGATGAAAATATTAGCATTTTTAAAAAATAACGATGTAACTAAAATTAACGTAATGATGGAAGAAGATAGCTAATATGAAAAAATCAATAATAGGTATAAGCGTGGTGATGAGTTTAAGCATGCTGTTAAGTTTTACCGCCGCTGCGGAGTCAAGAATGATCAGTGCTGGTTCGAGTGTTACCGAGCTATTTTTTGCACTTAACGCACAAGACAATTTAGTCGCGGTGGATGTCACCAGCAAGCATTTTAATAAACAGGGAAAATTTGCTCAACTTGGCTATCATCGACAGTTATCTGCTGAAGGTCTGATGGCTCTTGCTCCCACATATTTGATTGGTTCTGATGAGATGGGGCCAAATTCGACATTAGATTTATTAACAGCCAGTAATGTAAAGGTCATCACTGTACCGAGTGGTAATACTTTGGCAGATTTAGATAAACGGATAGATGTGATTGCAGAGCTGACTCATAGCCAAGTACAAGCGAAGCAAGTTAAACGGCAAGCTAAACAAGCCATTCTAGCATTGAAAAAAAGTACCCCACTAACAGACAAACCCAGTGTATTGTTCTTAATGATCAGTAAAGACAGAGCGGTAACAGCGGCAGGTAAAAATACCTCGATAGATGAAATTATTACACTGTCAGGTGCGGTTAATCCAGCAAATAGCGTCATCGAATCTTACAAACCTTTGTCTTATGAAGCGATCATTCAACTGCAGCCTGATTATATCTTAGTGAGCGATCGTGATTTCTTACCTTATGGCAGTGCCGATAAACTGTCACAAGACTTCCCATTATTAAAAGCCACGCCTGCCGGTGCGAAAGGACAAATCGTTGCAGTGCAAGGCAGCGCATTAATTGGTGGCTTTGGTCTTGAAAGCATCGCTCTGGCTAAAACGCTACAGCTTCATTACTCTCAACTTCAATCTCAACTTCAATCTCAACTTCAATCTCAGCCTCAATCTCAGCCTCAATCACAATCACAAACCCACGTTCAAGACTGAGGAAAGCATGTTAACGTCTACTTTTTTTCAAGCAAACAACACCAAGATCTTAATATTTAGCGGCATTGTACTTTTGTATATTGCGATAGTGGCTTCAATTGCCCTTGGGCCAATGGATATTACCTTGGCACAAAGCATGAGCGCCTTATTACCATCACAATATCGCATTGATTTACCTGCGCATATCGAGTTAGTTATCCAACAAATACGCTTACCACGGACATTGTTGGCATTGAGTGTGGGGGCCATTCTGGCAATTTGTGGCACCGTAATGCAGGGGTTATTTCGTAATTCGTTAGCAGATCCGGGCATTATCGGTGTGTCTGCGGGTGCATCTCTGGGCGCGGCAATTGCAATCGTCATGTTTGGTTCGCTTGCTGAATTATATCCGACATTGTTATTATTAGGCGCAGTGCCGCTGTTCTCATTTATGGGCGGGGCAATCACGACTATTATCGTTTATCACCTAGGTACAAGCAGCAATGGCACCTCTGTGACCATGATGTTACTTGCCGGTGTAGCGATTAGTGCACTGGCTGGCGCGGGACTTGGATTGATGAATTATTATGCCGATGACCAAGCGCTAAGAGACCTGTCATTATGGACTATGGGTTCACTGGCTGGTGCAAATTGGTTGGGTATCGCACTGTCATTTGTCACCCTTATTGTGTTGTTCATTGTGTTTTATAAAGACGCCAATAAGATGGATGCCTTATTGCTCGGTGAGTCAGAAGCAAAACACCTTGGTATTCGGGTTCAACGTTTAAAAAAGAAGTTAATTTTACTCACTGCAGTGGGGGTCGGGGTGACTGTTTCACTGTCTGGTATGATCGGTTTTATTGGCTTAATTGTGCCGCACTTAGGCCGCATGTTAATAGGGCCAAGGCATAAGCTGTTATTACCTGTGTCTATGGTGATTGGTGCGTTGCTGCTGTTGGTGTCGGACATGATTGCAAGAACCGTTGTTGCACCACTCGACATGCCCGTCGGTATTGTTACTGCGTTAATTGGCGCACCATTTTTTATGTATTTATTGGTTAAACAAAAAGGGACGCTAGCGTGATGAAAAACGTAATATCGATGCACAATGTCACCTTAAGGTTTGGCAATAAAACAGTATTAGACAAGGTCAACTTAAGCTTTAATGCAGGGCAACTCACCGCAATACTCGGTCCTAATGGCACAGGGAAAAGCTCTTGCTTGAAGGTTATTACGCAAGAATTACCATTGAAAAAATCAAAGGATTATGAATTAAGTTACGATAATTTAACTTTATTTGGCGAGTCTGCGAGTCATTGGCAACCCAATGAATTGGCAAAATCGCTTGGTGTATTACCGCAATCAAGTAACTTAACGTTTAACTTTAGCGTGCAAGAAGTGATTGAGTTAGGTGCTATTCCGCTCGCGGTCTCAACTTTACAACGTGATGAAATAGTCAACGCTATGATGAAAAAAGTCGGTGTTAGTCACTTAGCTGACGTCCGATATCCGTTATTATCAGGCGGTGAAAAGCAGCGTGTGCACTTGGCAAGGGTATTAACGCAGTTATCTGTAGGTGGTGACAAAAAGATTTTATTACTTGATGAGCCAACGGCCGCATTGGATATAGAGTACCAACATAAAGTCTTAATTTTAGCAAAGCAGTTAGCGCAATCGGGCGCGGCAGTCATCATTGTCATTCATGATTTAAATTTAGCATCACAATACGCGGATAGATTAGTTATCTTGAATAAAGGCCATATCGTTGCTGATGGGTCGCCTGCTGAGGTTATTACCAAGCAGAATATCAGCAAGGTATACCAACATAATATAACCATTATGGCGCATCCTGAAAAAGGTTACCCACTGGTGTTGTAGCCGCTTAATGCTTCCAATCAATCAAGTGAATAATATTATGCCGGAGGTTATAAATTACCTCCGGCATTAGTCTCCGCTATCGTATTTTCTATTCCGATGATTGCCCTATCCCCTTGAATATTTTATTGAACTATAAATCCTCAATTTAACAATCTATATCGTGCTCTGGAGTTTTCAATATGAGCATTTTTAATCATGGCCTTACTTCATCATGTTGTGAGCCAGTACTGGCGACCCCTTCACTGTTTTCATCGTATGAATAGACTATAATTGAGTGTTAACACAACGCGATGGTATTACATGTTTGGTGGTGAATCTAACATCTATACATAGCTTGTATTGAGTGATTAAGGTATACAATTAAAGTGTTCTATATCAGCCGGTTGGTTGTTAATTAGCATTAATAAGCCTCATTCATTAAATTCTGGGTGTGCAGAGTGGTATTTTACTGCTCAGCTTGATCTGGATATGCTAAGTTTCGATATGTAAATGGACTTTATTATAAGTCAAAATCTGTATCTGTGTTCTCATTGCTATTATTTGGTGTTTCAAATTATTATGAATTATGCTTATCCCATTGCTTCTTTTATTACAGCTCTGAGTATGACGAGCCCGAGCTTTGCTCAACTTTCCACTCTGTCATCCAATGATGTGCCTTTGCCTATTACTATCAAAGCGACAGATGATTGGGTTCAACTGATTTCAGGCGAAACGCTCAAAGGCGAACTAATCGGTACGATTGAGAAAAGTCAAAACTCTTTCGATCAAACGATTGAGTTTGATAGTGATGACCTTGGTGATCAGGAAATTGATTTAGAAGATATCAAAACCTTGAAAACCGCACGTTCATTCAAGGTATTACTGAACTCTGGTGAAGTGCATACAGGCTCTCTTTTAATCACAGGAGATACCTTAATCATCAGTAATAAAATTCAAACTCGGGTGCCGGTCAACCAAGTCGTTTCTATTTATCGAGGCGTCGATACCGAGCGAGAGAATTGGGACGTTGATTTTTTTATCGGTGCGAATTTTAGTAAAGGTAATACTGATGAATTGTCCATCGCGACGAGTATTGATGCTGAACGTAAAACAGTCAAATCAAGAGTGCTATTACGATACGCCAGTAATATAGCGGAAAGCGCTGGTGAAAATACCGCTAAAAACCACATCGTCGATGGGTCGTATGACATAAACTTAAGCCCTCGTCTCTTTCTCAGACCTATAAAAATGACGCTTGATAGCGATAAATTTCAAAATATTGCCTATCGTATTAATGGCTCTATGCAGGTTGGTTATTTTCTATTCACGCAATCAAATTTTGAATGGGACGTGTCGCTCGGACCAGGTATTCAATATACGCACTTTGACACAGTGCAAGAGGGCGACTCTGATGATGAAATGAGCCCTACCGTATTATTTAGTTCTAAAATAGACTATGAATTATTTGAAAACGTAGACCTTAGCCATACTTACGATTTTAACTGGTCCACACACTCAGCTGGTGGGATGAGACACACTAATAACTTAGGCTTAGATATTGAAATGATAGAAGACTTGGATTTTAGTATTAAACTTGTATGGGATCATCTTTCTAATCCAAAAGCTAATTCAAGTGATATAACCCCACAGAAAGACGACTGTAAACTGAATTTCGGGCTATCGTTTGCTTTTTAATTACGTCTCACTTAGCTGTCACAGTCCAACGCCCAAACGTTAACCACATGTTACATTCTTTGCGATATGTTATAGATTTATGTACACTCCATACAAATCTATAGAGTATCGTATGAAACACAGTTCTTATTTTAAAAAATCAATGTTGCTTGCTAGCCTACTCAGTTGGGTTTTAGTGACGCTAATGCCTGTGCTTAACGCCAATAATAGCGTGGGTGTATGGGCAACGTTGTGTACCGTCAATGGACTGGAACTGGTTCAGATCGAAGAAGGTAAACCTCAAACTCACGAGGGTAAACCCTGCCCATTCAGCCATTTTTCTTCTTTTCATGACTTCGCATTATTAACCGCGCCAACATTGGTCGGCGTTAGCTTTTCAATCCAAGAACATTATTCGTTTTTAGCGCATAGCCTGCGCTATCAATGGCAAGTACCTCGCGCACCACCCGCAGTCCTTTCTTAACTTAAATCATCGCTGTACTCGTACTGTTTATTGCAATCATAACGGTGTTCGAACAGCGGATTCACGTGATCAATATACGGTTAAGCTTTTGCTTTAGCCGGGAATTGATGACGAAAAAATTTAGTTAATATGGATGACCATCGTTAATACGATAGGGATTTTGTAGAAAGGAATATACAAAAAATGTCGAAAACTCATATGCCGATAAATAACACGCCGGTAAATAATACGTCGGTAAATAGTACGCCGGTAAATAGTACAGCCAGAAATGATGCCGCACCTCATAATGAAGGACTCGTACGTTCGAAACACCGTTACTTTTTAACGTGGCGCTGGCACTTTTATGCTGGGCTATTTGTCGTGCCATTTATGTTGATGTTGAGCTTAACGGGTCTGGTCATGCTATTCGATGATGAGATTGAATTCAGCCGTTATCAGTCAGTGTTGGAAGTCGTTCCACAAGCCTCGACGGTGGCGGTCTCTGTGCAAATGGATAATGTATTACTCGCTTATCCAGATGCAAAAATAACCCAGTTTGTGCCTGCGCCAAGCCCAGATTTAGCGAATCGATTTTCCATTACCTTGGGATCCGGTAAAACGATATTCGTGACTGTTAATCCTTATAGTGGTGACATTATTGGCACCATAGATCGCAGTGATAGCTGGTATCAACTCGCTAATGATATTCACGGTACTTTATTGTTAGGCGATTGGGGAGACTACTTGATTGAAATAGCGGCGAGTTTAGGCGTGATCTTATTAGTGACAGGTGTTTATTTATGGATACCACGAGATAAGGCCAGTAAAGCCGGATTTCTTAAAATTAGAACGACAAATGGCCCCCGTACTCTGATACGCGACCTGCATGCCAATATTGGCGGGTTATTGTCGTTTGTCTTATTGTTCTTCTTTATTTCTGGTTTAGCGTGGGCAAGTGTTTGGGGTGGCCAATTTGTGCAAGCGTGGAGCAGTTTCCCTGCGGAGAAGTGGGATGATGTACCACTGTCAACCCAAAACCATGCAGCAATGAACCACGGCAGTGAAGAAGAACTGCCATGGAATTTAGAACAAACGTTAATGCCGGAATCACATGATCATGCGGCGATGTTAGCGGCCATGTCAGTTGCTATGCCTGATGCAGAAAGTATGCCGGATGATAGGGTTACCGATGATAGGGCTACGGATGACTCGAACATAAACAGTCCTGTTAAATGGGGTGTTGATGAGGTCTTAGTGCAAGCCAAATCCCTTGGGTTTAGCCAATTTAAACTTAACTTTCCGCGCACTGACACTGGCGTTTATACCTTAGCGGCAAATACCATGAGTGGTGATATTACCGATCCTAGACTGGATAGAACCACCCATATTGACCAGTATTCGGGCAAGGTTTTAGCCGACGTCACATGGCATGAATATAACCCCATGGCTAAGTTCATGGCGGCAGGCATTGCGCTGCATCAAGGCGATGTGAGTGTATTGAATAAAATAGTTAATGTCATGTTCTGTTTAGCGTTTATCTTTATCGCTATCTCTGGTGCCGTGATGTGGTGGATACGCCGCCCTGCAGGTAAGAAAGTACTTGGCGCGCCACCACGATTTGAGCATGAAGGTGTCTGGAAAGTGGGTTTGATGACTATCTTAGCCTTATCCGTGATGTTACCGCTGGCTGGTGGCACTATCGCCTTGGTATTACTGATTGACTGGCTGGTCATTAAGCGTGTGAGTAAAATTAAAATGGCATTTAATTAATGCCTAATATCTGATTGTTATTAAATGATAATTCTTTCTATCCCACAATAACCTATTATATATAAGAATATTATGTTGCATTGAATCAAAATTACAAAAAGGACATTCATGAGTAAATTATCTTACTTTCTTCGTTTATTTACTGCATTTTTGTTATGTGCATTTTCATTCATTGGCTTTACGGCTGAATATGTCGGTTCTAAAACCTGTGTTAATTGCCATGAAGATGCTTATCAAGATTGGCAAGGTTCACAGCACCAATTAGCGATGCAACATGCTAGTAAAGAATCCATTTTAGGTGACTTCAACAATGCTGAGTTTATATCTAATGGTAAGGTGAATCGTTTTTATACGAAAGGCGATCAATACTGGGTTAATATAGAAGGTCCTGATGGTAAGTTCCATGATTACCAAATAAAGTATACGTTTGGTGTTGAACCGTTACAGCAGTATATGGTTGAATTTGATGATGGACGTGTGCAATTAATTCCATTTACTTGGGACGCACGTCTTAAGTCAGAAGGCGGTCAACGTTGGTATGATTTGTATCCTGATAAAACGACCACCGATGAATTCTATTGGACAAATACAGGCCAAAACTGGAATTTCATGTGTGCTGATTGCCACTCTACTAATCTAAATAAGAATTATAACCCTGAAACTAATGAATATAAAACCACTTGGTCTGAAATCAGTGTCGGTTGTGAGGCCTGCCATGGACCAGGCAGTGAACATTTAAACCTAACCAAAGATAATAAGAATACTGATACATTAAGCACTTCGAATTTTGGCTTTAACCGAGATTTATCTAAAGCGGTTAAAGAATGGGTTTATGAAGAGGGAAAACCTGCACTACAGCCACGCTCAATTGAAAAAACAGACCAAGTGCAAGTATGCGCACAGTGTCATAGCCGCAGAACTCAAATATCAGAAAGCAATGATCATGTTGCAGGTGAATTTCAAGACCGTTATTTATTGAGTATGATCACACCTCAGCTTTATCACAATGATGGGCAAATATATGATGAAGATTATGTATATGGATCTTTCTTGCAAAGTAAGATGGCGGAAAAAGGGGTCACCTGTAGCAATTGCCATAACCCTCACAGTGCTGAATTAGCTGTACCTGAAGAGGCAGTTTGTGCGCAATGTCATTCGCCCGCTGATTATTCTCCAGAAAAACATACGTTTCATGAAGCTAATAGCGAAGCATCGCAATGTACAACCTGCCATATGCCTACCACTACTTATATGCAGGTGGATCCTCGCAGAGATCATAGTTGGCAAATCCCTAGACCCAATTTAAGCGAACTAACTCAAACACCTAACGTTTGTACTAGTTGTCATGAGGGGGAAAGTAATAAATGGGCTAATAACTCATTGAAAAAATGGTTTCCTAATTCAAAACACAATAATCAACAGCATTTTAGCGTTGCATTTTACGCTAGCAGTATTAATCATGCTAGCGCTGGAGATGCCTTAATAAACGTAGCTCAAGATAGTACTCAAAGTGATATTATCCGAGCCTCTTCTTTGCAGAGGTTGGCTGCTTATCCGAGTGATAAAGCAAAGCAGGCGTTAAAAGAAAGTATTAAAAATGATAATGATATGGTGCGTATTGGAGCTATTAAAGGCAGTGCTGGTTATGCTTTCAAGGAACGCTGGATTTTACTACAACCTTTGTTAACTGATCCTGTTTATGCCGTGAGGACTGAAGCCGCTGGTGCACTAGTTAGGTATTGGTCAGCATTAACAGTCCAACAACGTGCAGAAATTAAAAAGCCTCTTGCTGAATATATTGATATTCAAATGTTTAATCGAGATCGGGGATTTGGGTACACGAATTTGGCTAACGTTTACCGTTCACAAGGCAAGAATGAACTGGCGATTGAAGCTTATCAGCAAGCAATGAAGGTAGAGCCTATCTTCATTAATAGTTATATTAACCTTGCTGATTTATATCGTTCCCAAAAGCAGGAGATAATTGGTTTTGATACTTTAATGAAGGGTATTATCGCTAAGCCGGATTCGGGGCCGCTTAACTATACAGCGGGGCTTTCTCTATTAAGACAAAAACAATCACAAAAAGCGGCTAATTTCTTTAAAAAAGCAACCGAACTTACAGCTGATAACCCACAATATTGGCTAGTTTATGGTTTGTCACTGGAAAATATTAACTTAACGACTGCAGATTATGCCCTTAATCAAGCGTTTAAGTTAAGTGGTAATCCTGAACATTTATATGCACGTTGTGACATGTTATTGAAACATCAATCTGCAGGAGTAAAAGCAAAAGCTTGTCTTGAGGATTTAACGCCTTATGCACCTGCAAACATGATGCAACAATTAAAAGCGAGATTACAATGATAATTAGTCAGTTACAATAAGTTAAAAGGGCGAAAGTGAAATCACTCTCGCCAATATTCGTCCACCGATTCTCTGCATCGGATCATTTAAAAAACCTGATGATGAAGTAACCTCACCATCAGGTTTTTTTGGGTTTTTCACTTCAAGATCAGCTTATTAAACGCTATTATGGATATAAAAGAGGTCGTATTCTGAGCTAGCATTCAAATTATGAAGACTCACATGTATTTAATTAAATAACGAGGATAGTATGTTCAAAAATATATCAGCAGCACTGGGTTTTGGTGGAGCAAAAGTAGATACCATTCTTGATTATAATGAAGTGCTTCAAGGTGGTCTGGTATCAGGACATGTAAAAGTGGTGGGTGGTAGCGTAGATCAAAGCATCGCTGCCATTACAATTTGCTTAATGACGAAAGTGAAACAAGAAATTGATGAAAATATTGAATTTGTAGATCATGTATTAGCGCAGTACCATATATCAGACGCGTTTGATGCCAAGGCGGATGCTGAGTATCGTTTTGATTTTGAGTTTAATCTACATCCAGAAGCGCCGATCACGACTCTGGCTGTGAGTAACAACCAATGCGTTGTGTGGTTAGATACTGAACTTGATATTGACTATGCGATTGATGCAAGCGATAAAGACGTTATTCATGTGCTACCTTTACCTGCTATTGCCACTATTATTAACAAATTAATCGAAGATAAAGACTTAAAACTCGTTAAAACAGATATGGAGTCGGGCACTATTTCGATGTCTGGATTTACTAATGAATCTGGCGCATACCAAGAAATAGAGTTTCGTAAAAGCAGTATTTTTAGTCGTGGTGAACTTGAGCTTACCTTTGCATTAAAAGGCGATACTGTTTATGGCTTAGCCGAGATAGACCGAGTACTAAGAGGCGATACGTATAAAAGCTTTGATATCTCTATGCATGCATCCGAGACTGAAATCGACGATTTAGTGGATTATTTGGTTTAAGCTTGTTTGACGTTAGTTCTGTGTAAATTGTCATGCACGGAACTGCGTTTTTTATTTCACTCTTTACTTAACTAGTTCTTTCATTCCTGTTTCCATTCTTCATTATCATGCATTTTTCTTCGCTCTATTCTGCAATATATCCCCAACCTTAAACATCAAACCATATAACGCATTTTCCTTGTCATCAATGAAATTAACTCTGCAACATCGTTGTTATTTTTTTGTTGTAATTCAGTCTATTTGTTAGTTTTATAATGATTATGGTTGAAACTATTAATTTATTTACGCTTAATTTACCTCGAGTTAACTCAAATTTAACTATAGTTAATTACCCTTTGTAAACAGCGTCTTATGCTATTTTGTAGTGCGGCTATATGCATGATTAATTTTATAATTATGACCTATATTATGAATGCTGGGGTTGATAGTTACAGCTCTAACTATTATAGTTGTAGTTAATTGAACGTTCAATTAACTATTATTTAGAACGGTTATTCACAAAAATTAAACATGGAATGTTACTTTTTATGCCCAGACCAGCAATGAAAACCGTGAGGCAACAACAACTGATTGACGCGACGTTGATCTCTGTTGAACGCCACGGTTTACACCACACCACGATCAATACTATTAGTGGACTTGCTGGATTGTCATCTGGCCTTATTAGCCATTATTTTGGTGGTAAACAAGGTCTGATTGAAGCAACGCTCAAATATCTACTTGAGGAACTGAAACAAGCATTATTAAGCCGCATCTTAGGTAAAAACTTATCTCCAGCGGAACGCTTGTCGATGATCGTCGAATCTAATTTCACTGAATTCCAACGCTCAACTGCAGCGACTAAAACTTGGTTAAGTTTTTGGTCTCAAGCCGCTCACGATCCGGGACTCGCGAGATTACAACACATTAACTGCCAGCGTTTGTACAGCAACCTCGCATTCTCTTTTAAACAACTAATGCCCAACGTTGAAGCGATCAAGTGTGCCAAACAAACCGCGGCAATGATTGATGGCTTCTGGTTGCGAAGTGCCTTGAGCAGTTGTCCTGAACAAGAATTCGAACAAGCCCAAATTTTATGTAAAGCCTTTATCGAGGCGGTGATTACACCGCACGGAGAAAATGAATGTCGTTAATTACTTATCAGAATTATGTCCACGGACAGTCTATCGCCAATGAAACGGGCGAAACTTTTGAAGTTATCAACCCTGCCACCGGAGCGGTGAGTTATTTAGTTGAAGTTGCAGATGCAAGTGTTCAGCAAGCGGCAATTGACAGCGCAAAAGCAGGTTTTTCAACTTGGTCTAAAATGACGCCGATGGAACGTAGCCGTATTTTATTAAAAGCCGTGGCTTTGTTACGAGAACGAAATGATGAGTTAGCTGCTATCGAAGTACAAGATACAGGCAAACCTTGGCAAGAAGCTTCTGTGGTTGATGTTGTAACGGGTGCTGATTCAATTGAATTCTTTGCTGGTCTTGCACCAAGTATTGAAGGCAATCAACAACAGGTCGGTGATGATTTTTACTATACCCGTCGTGAGCCATTAGGCATTTGCGCTGGTATTGGCGCTTGGAATTACCCGCTACAAATTGCGTGCTGGAAAGCAGCACCGGCATTGGCTTGCGGTAATGTGATGATCTTTAAACCATCAGAAGAAACTCCACGTGGTGCGATTAAATTAGCAGAAGTATTTACCGATGCTGGCGTACCTCATGGCGTATTTAACGTTGTGCAAGGTGATGGCCGTGTAGGTGCTTGGTTAACGACGCATGAAGAGATTGCGAAAGTATCTTTCACTGGTGAAGTGGGAACGGGCAAGAAAGTAATGGCAGCTGCAGCTGGTTCATTGAAACAAGTGACGATGGAATTAGGCGGTAAATCACCGTTAATCATCTTTGATGACGCCGACGTTGATAACGCGGTATCAGCGGCAATGCTAGCGAACTTCTATACCCAAGGTGAAGTATGCACCAACGGTACACGTGTATTTGTGCAAGATGCCATTTATCCACGTTTTATCGAAAAATTACGTCAACGCACAGAGAACAACATCATCTGTGGCGATCCGATGGATCCAGAGACTAACTTTGGTGCCTTAATTTCGAAAGATCATCAACAAAAAGTACTTAACTTTATCGAAATCGGTAAAGCAGAAGGCGCTGAACTACTGACGGGTGGCCATGCTTTAAAACCTGATAATGCGCCGAATGGTTACTTTGTTGCACCGACTATTTTTACTCAGTGCACAGATGAAATGACATTAAGCAAAGAAGAGATCTTTGGTCCAGTGATGTCAGTACTTACATTCTCAGATGAAGATGAAGTTGTACGTCGTGCTAATGATACGCGTTTAGGCTTAGCAGCGGGTGTATTCACGCAAGACATTACCCGTGCTCACCGTGTTATTCATCAAATGGAAGCCGGAATCTGTTGGATCAATGCGTATGGCGCATCACCTGCAGAAATGCCTGTTGGCGGTTATAAAATGTCGGGAATTGGTCGTGAGAACGGTAGCGAAACCTTAAAAGCGTATACCCAGATTAAAGCTGTGTATGTTGGTATGCAACCACTTGAAAGTCCATTTTAGAGTCGTCTTTATTAAGGCTAGATTTTAAGAGATTGTTTTAAGTTTTAATTTTAAGGAAAGGTTATGACTACATCACAAGGATTGTACGATTACATTATTGTTGGCGCGGGTAGTGCGGGTTGTGTATTAGCCAACCGATTATCTGCCGATCCAGCAAACAAAGTATTGCTACTGGAAACCGGTGGCAGTGATAAGAGCATCTTTATTCAAATGCCGACTGCGTTATCGATTCCGATGAACAGTAAAAAATATGCGTGGCAGTTTGAAACCCAAGCTGAACCGACGTTAGATAATCGCCGTATGCATTGTCCTCGTGGCAAGGTATTAGGCGGTTCGTCTTCTATTAATGGCATGGTTTACGTGCGCGGTCATGCTCGTGATTTTGATGAATGGCAGCAAGGTGGGGCGAAAAATTGGGATTATAGCAATTGCTTACCTTATTTTAAAAAAGCCGAAAGCTGGGCGTTTGGCGGTGATGAATACCGCGGTGGCAATGGACCACTGGCCGTTAATAACGGTAACAACATGAAAAACCCGTTATATAAAGCGTTTGTTGCTGCGGGTGTTGATGCCGGTTACATGGCAACGAATGATTACAACGGTAAGCAGCAAGAAGGCTTTGGCCCGATGCACATGACCATTAAAAAAGGTGTGCGTTGGTCGACTGCAAATGCGTATTTAAGACCGGCTATGCAGCGTAGTAATTTAACTGTGATCACCCATGCTTTGGTACACAAGGTATTGTTTGAAGGCAAACAGGCCATCGGCATAGAGTTTGAACGTAAGGGCAAGTTAACGACCTTACATTGCAACAAAGAAGTGATTCTTTCTGCGGGTTCTATTGGTTCACCACATATCTTGCAATTATCCGGCATCGGTAAAGCAAGTACCTTAGCAGAAGCGGGTATTGAGCAATTACATGAACTGCCTGGCGTTGGCGAGAACTTACAAGATCATCTTGAGTTTTACTTCCAATTCAAATGCCTTAAACCGATTTCATTGAATGGCAAATTAGATCCATTAAATAAATTGTTTATTGGTGCGCGCTGGTTCTTTAATAAGTCTGGTTTAGGCGCGACGAATCACTTTGAATCTTGTGGTTTTATTCGTTCGAAGCCCGGTCTCGAGTGGCCAGATCTACAATATCACTTTTTACCTGCAGCAATGCGTTATGACGGTAAAGAAGCGTTTGCCGGTCATGGTTTTCAAGTGCATGTTGGCCATAACAAACCGAAAAGCCGTGGTTTTGTCAAAGTGGTATCAAAAGATGCGCACGTGGCACCACACATTCAGTTTAATTATTTATCTGAAGCTGAAGATATTGAAGCGTTTCGAGCGTGTGTACGCTTAACACGTGAGATCATCAATCAACCTGGATTAGACGAATTCCGCGGTGAAGAAATTCAACCCGGTACCGCTATTCAAACCGATGAAGAGATTGACAGCTTTGTGAGAAGTACAGTTGAAAGTGCTTACCATCCTTCTTGCTCGTGCAAGATGGGTGAAGACGCAATGGCTGTGGTTGACTCTGAAACTAAGGTTCACGGTATTGATGGGTTAAGGGTGGTTGATTCCTCTATTTTTCCAACCATTCCAAATGGTAACCTGAACTCGCCGACTATTATGTTAGCTGAGCGCGCAGCAGACATTATCTTGGGCAATACCATGCTCAAAGCTGATGATACCGCGGTAACGGTAGCGCCAGAATGGCAGAGCACACAACGATTACAACAACCCAAACGACAACCTGCTTAACGGCAGCGTCTGTTGTTAATGAAAATAGGTATCAGACCAGCCTAAGCCACTCTGGCTAAATGGTCTTTAACGCCACACTCAATTCATCAGGGTTTAAATATCGTCAATTCGATATTTAAGGTTTGAGGGGGAGTGCTATCTAAAAAGAGCCTAACTTAAACGTTGAGGTGGCTATGTTAGAACACAAGAGGGATAAAACTTGTGTTTTATACAAAATTACATGGAGTTTAAACAATGACGACTTGGCTTACGATAGGTATTTTATTTACCTTTGCTGCAATTGCATTTGTGATTTACCGTTGGGGTAATGTGAAATGCGTTGGTGTCACACCTGTGCGTACATTCACCTTTATCGCTATTCTATTTACCTCTGGTTTAGACGTGGGACTGATCATGTTCCCGCTGACTGAATTTGCTGGTTATGCAAATCTTGCTGCGAGTCCTGAATACAGCTTTAGTAATCCATTGGCGATTGAATTTGGGTTCTGGGCATTCTTAATTTGGGCATTTTACTTTTTAACGTGTTTCTACTTTTGCGTTATTGAACCAAGAGTTAAATTCTTTGAGATCCCACTGATCAAATTCATCAATAACTTTATCATTATCGGTACGTGTGCCTTTACTGCTTACTTGTTGTTGACTAATTTACCTTGGTATTTACCTGAATTAGGCGATGGTGAAACGATAGTGGGTAGCTTCTACCTGATTGTGTTCTTAGTGATTGCTGCGGCGGTTTACTCAAGCACCAGTATTCGTTATGTACGTATCCTCAGTTTAGCCAGTACTTGGTTGTTCTTAGGTCTTATCGTCCTAATGTGGGCGGGTGCGTTCTTATCTGAAGGTTCAAGCGTCAGTGAATTCACCAAGACGTTTGCTTTGATTGGCGATTACTTTGGTAACTTGCATCACTTTGTTTTACCGATGAATGATTACCACGAATTTTACTTATTCTGGTGGTTCTCGTGGAGCATCATGATTGGTCAATTCACATCACGCTTTGTTGGCGGCATGAAGACGTATCAAGTACTGATTGCAATGATGGTATTCCCGTCTATCCCAATCGCAGTATGGTTCTCGGTACTTTACTATTATAGCGTTAATGAAATCGCGACAACGGGTTTCTATAACCTAGCGATGATATTAGTGGGCGTCACCTTTGTGATTAACTCGCTGGATTCATTGGTACGACTTTATACTGATAATTTAAACCTTACCGTAGAACGTTTTGGTAAGGCTAAATACATCATAGGCAACGTGGTCTTAATGAGTTGTTTGACATTATTGTTCAAACTCGATTTCTTACAAATCCAGTGGGTTGGTGCATTAGCAATCGCACTTATTCTGGGCTGTTTCGTGTATATACTCGCGAAAAAATATCCGCAGGTTGCGGCTATTGAGCATTCGCCAAAAGAAAACGAAATCGACTTTAATAAGATTGAGTTGGCTAACTAGTACATAAATAGTGCCTATTTTGGTAACACGTAAAATAACGTGTAGGCGTTATTTTATGTTTTTTATATTTGCAGTGTGAGTCGGGTTAATTTCTGTTATTGTTGCGGAAAATGAACTGTTATCCATTCGGTTATCTGTTATCTATTCGGTTATCAATTTAGGCTATATTTATGGAAAAGTACGAAGAGCTATTAGTGTCATTACGCCGTGTTATTAGGGCTATTGATATACATTCTCGCCAGTTGAATAAACAATCAGGCTTAACCGGCCCTCAGCTTATGGTCATGCAAAATATTGCCTTGCTTGATGCGCCGTTAGCAAAAGACATTGCCAAAGAGATCGCGCTCAGCGCCGCGACAGTGACAACCATTATCGACCGACTTGAAAGTCGAAATTTGGTGGTCAGAACGCGCAGTAAAACCGATAAACGTAAAGTGCACTTATCATTGAGTGATGCAGGAAAGACGCTATTAAGCAGTTCACCTAAACCACTGCAAGAGCATTTTATTACCCGTTATCAGAATCTTGAAGAATGGGAACAGAGCCAACTATTATCATCTGTCGAACGTATTGCATCTATGATGGATGCGGAAAAACTAGATGCTGCACCGGTACTATTAGTTGGCCAAATACAGGCCGAAGAGTAATGTAATTACTTGACTTATTTTACCCTATTTTAACTATTATTTATAAATACTTACCGTGAATATTTTTACGAAACTTGTATGGATGTTTACGGTTTTTGGTACTTATTTAAGCTTTTAGCAGCAATTTACTGTAGTATTGCTGATACTTCATAACAATAATAAGGATATTATTAATATGCGGAAGACTTTCGCTACGACCCTACTTATCGCTTCAACCTCTCTTTCTACCTTCGCTAATGCAAGTGAATGCGGCTCTGTTACCATTGCTGACATGAGCTGGAATTCAGCTACCTTAATCGCCAATATTGACCGCTTTATTTTAGAGCATGGTTTTGACTGTGATGCCGAACTTGTCCCTGGTGATACCATGGCAACGGGTACGGCGATGATTGAAAAAGGTCAGCCTGATGTAGCCCCAGAATTCTGGAGTAATGCCATGAAACCAGCACTTGATAAAGGTGTTGCAGAAGGGCGAATTCGTTATGCTGGCGCGACACTTTCAGATGGTGGTGAAGAAGGCTTTTGGGTTCCTGCCTATATGGTTGAAAAAGATCCGAGTTTAGCAACGATTGCTGGTATTAAAGCCAATGCTAAATTGTTTAAACACCCTGAAGACCCAGAAAAATCAGCCTTTATGATTTGTCCATCGGGTTGGAATTGTCAAATTACTACCACTAATCTTTATGAAGCGTTAAACCTTGCTGATGATGGCTTTGATATGATTGATCCAGGTTCCGGTGCTGGTTTATCGGGTTCTATCGCTAAAGCGTATGAACGCAAAGAAGCTTGGTTTGGTTATTATTGGGCACCAACCGCTGTATTGGGTAAATACAATATGGTGAAAGTTGACTTTGGTACTGGCATCGATGAAAAACACTTTAAAGAGTGTATTACGCAAGAAGATTGTTTAGATCCTAAAGCGACGATGTTCCCACCTTCAGCTGTCGATACTGTTGTCACAGAAACATTTGCGGCAAAAGCACCTGAAGCTCTGGCTTATCTTAACGCCCGTTCATTTAAGAATGCCCAGATGAATGAATTACTTGCTTGGATGGAAGATGAGCAAGCTGACGGTGAATACAGTGTTGAACACTTTATTACTAACTATGAAGATACCTGGTCACAATGGGTTGATTCTGCTACCGCGCAAAAAATCAAGAAAGCAGTCTTAGCACTATAGCCTTTCACTATACCCATGTTACAGCAGTATGCGATTGTACAGTTACAGTTGCATTTGCAGTAGCTGGGTATATATAGCCCGAGCGATTCGGGCTTTTTCATCTTAGGAAATAAAAATATGTCAGACAGTTCATGGCTTTCGGAAATACCGCAGCTAGATCGTCACCAATTACTGGATATCAGAAAAACATTGGATGGCGCATATCGCAGTTTTTCGCGTGAATACGGTGATAATATTGAAGCGTTTTTTGATCCCTTACTTACTTTTCTCATTTGGTTCGAAAAATTATTACTTGGCAGCCCTTGGTGGTTAGTGGTTGCTGTATTAGCGGTATTTGCTTACGCAGCTAGCCGCTCTTGGAAATTAACCGTAGGCGTTGCCGTTGCCTTTTTCCTCATCGGCTTCTTTGGTATGTGGGACAACACCATGCGTACCATGAGTATTATTCTGGTCTCTACCTTACTCGCCATTCTTATTGGTATTCCGATTGGGATCGCGATGTCGCGCTCTGATCGTGTGCAGTCAACAGTAACCCCCGTGCTCGATATTATGCAAACCATGCCAGCCTTTGTATATTTGATCCCTGTGGTGATGTTATTAGGTATTGGTAAAATTCCGGGTGTGATTGCGGTTATTATTTACGCCGTGCCGCCGGTGATCCGCCTCACTAACTTAGGTATACGTCTTGTTGACAAAGAAGTATTAGAGGCCGCTACTGCTTATGGTGCGAGTCCTACGCAACGTTTATTTGGCGTGCAGTTACCCTTGGCCATGCCTAATATTATGGCGGGTATCAATCAGACGATTATGATGGCGCTAGCGATGGTTGTTATCGCGTCAATGATTGGTGTGAAAGGTTTAGGTCAACCGGTATTAAAATCAATTACCAATCAATATTTCACCCTTGGCTTGATGAATGGTTTAGCGATTGTGGCATTAGCGATTATCTTTGATCGGATCTCGCAAAGCTACGCAAAACGTACACTGCAAAACTTAGGAGGGCACTAATATGAATTCGCATAAAAATAGCCGTTCAAATGAAAGTAGCAGTTCGGATGACACTCATTGTCCGAATAAAAGTAAAACACCATTAATTCGCATTAAGAATTTATATAAAATTTTTGGTAAAGACGAAAAAAAGATCCTTGAACAAGTTAAAGCGGGTAAATCAAAAGATGAAATCCTAGCAGAGACTGGCCATACAGTTGGTTTATCGAATATTAATCTGGATGTTTATCCGGGCGAGATATTCGTGATCATGGGCTTGTCTGGTTCAGGTAAATCAACCTTGATCCGCCATTTTAATCGCTTGATAGAACCAACTGCCGGTGAAATCGAAGTGGCGGGCAGCGATGTGATGCAGCTATCGAGTAAAGACCTGCAAGATTTCCGTCGTAACAAAATGTCGATGGTATTCCAACGTTTTGGACTGATGCCACACCGCACCGTATTAGAAAATATTGGTTATGGCTTGCAAGTGCAGGGCGTTAAAAAAGCTGAAATAAAGCAGAAAGCAACGCAGTGGTTAGAAACGGTAGGACTTGACGGTTATGCTAATCAATATCCAGGACAACTGTCTGGTGGTCAACAGCAACGTGTTGGTTTAGCCCGCGCACTGTGTACCGATGCTGATATTCTGTTAATGGATGAAGCATTTTCAGCATTGGATCCGCTGATCCGCAGCGAAATGCAAGATCAGCTGATTGAACTGCAAGAAAAACTGCATAAAACCATTGTCTTTATTACCCATGATCTTGATGAAGCATTACGCTTAGGCGATCGCATTGCTATTTTACGTGATGGGGTATTAGTGCAACAAGGTACGCCGGTTGATATTCTACTTAACCCGGTCGATGACTACGTTGAAGCCTTTGTTAAAGATGTAAACCGCGCCCGTGCATTGACTGTTGAAACGGTCATGCAACCGCAAATTTGCCGTATTTCGGCCGAGACAATCGGTGAAGCGGTATTACAAATGCGTAAATCAAAAGAAGATTTCGGCTACGTGGTTAACAAAGATGGTTATCAAGGGGTTATCACTCAAGATACCTTGGATAACGTCGAAACAAGTGATTACAGTAATGTCCTTGATGCCTCTTTATTAGAGGATGTACCTGCGGTACAAAGTGATGCGTTAATCGAAACCGTTATTCCTGAAATGCTGGATAATATATTGCCATTACCGGTATTAAACGAAGATGGTGAAGTCGAGGGTAACCTATGCCGTTCTACACTGGCCGATGTATTAAGTGATCAGCCTAGTTCGGAAGAAGATAAGAAATCAACGTATGCTTAATACGATGTCATGATGATGTTGTATTGCTCGCATAGTTCGTAAGCTAAGTATAAAAATGCCTATTATCGCAAGTCTGAGGTAATAGGCATTAAGTACTGAAGCTATCAATAAATGAGTAACACTAACAACAATTGATCAACATCAATTAACATGAATGTATTTTATTAAATGATGAAGATGTTAATGGGTAATTGACTAAAGTCATTCGCTAGTGTTAACGGACTATTTACTATACTCCTAATGGACAGCAACTTATTCCTCATGAGTTGCAAATTAGGGGACGATTATTGTGGTTAGTTTTAACTCTTTAGTGAATAAAAAAACTATATTTCAGCAAGGCCTTTTTAAGCAAGGAGCCTTAGCGGTTATCACTATACTGCTGTTGATGGTCACTTTTTTTATTCCGTCAAGTTATGCGTTATTTGTTAGTCCCCCGAAAGATCCTATGCCGTTTATTCAGGCGCAATTCCCCGATGCCACTGCGATTTCGGATAAAACCCCAACCAAAGTCGGTGGTTATCCTATCTGGACAGTGCGCAAAAACGATGAAGTTTTAGGTTATGCTTTTGAAACCAACGATATCGCTAAGATCCCAGCTTATTCTGGTGAACCGGTCAATATGCTGGTGGTTATCGATCCCCAAGGTGCTTACCTTACGGCAAAAGTATTAGAACATCATGAACCGATTATTCTTGCCGGTATTCCAGAGAGCAAGTTATGGGCTTTCACCGATCAATATACCGGTTTATCCGTGCGCGATAGATTAAAGGTCGGTGGTAATAAGAACGAAGGCTACGTTGCCATTGATGGTCTTTCCGGCGCTACCGTTACCGTGATGGTGATGAATGTTGGTATTACCAAAGCGGCAAAAAAAGTTGCGCAAGCGCTGGCTATTATAGAAAAATCGAATGGCATAATTCAGCCTATCTCAACCATTAAAACGGAAGTATTCAGCGACGCTAATTGGACTCAACTTACTGGCGATGGCTCTATTCGTAAGTTATATCTAGATCGTAACGCGGTTGATGACAGTTTTGTAGGGACTGCGGCCGAGCATGTCGATGAAGCCAGTGCTGATGAAAAACAAGACATGTTTGCCGAGATCTATTACACCCTTGTTGATATTCCCACCATAGGTAAAAATTTATTTAGTGCGGCTGACTATAAATGGTTAACTGATCCCCTCAAACCAGGTGAACATTTGGTCGGGGTATTTGGTAACGGTTACTCATTTAAAGGTTCGGGTTATGTACGCGGCGGTATTTTTGACCGAATTCAAGTCCATCAGCAAGACAATGCTATTTCATTTCGAGACTTACAACATGAGCGGGTGACCGATATATTCATTGCTGGCGCGCCAACGTTCAAAGAAATGTCAGTATTTAAAATCGAAGCGCATCACGAGTTTGATCCCGGCGCTGAATGGGCGTTCGAGTTGTTAGTTCGTCGTCAAACCGGCCCCGTCGATAGCTTATTTAACAGCTTTAAAGGCCAGTATGCCATGCTGGACAAATATGTTGATACCCCGCCTGCAATTATGCCTGAACCCGAATTAACCCTGACTCAGCAAGTCTGGCAGGACAAAAATGTTGAGGTAGTGATCCTGATTACTTTGTTGATCTTACTATTACTTATCTTATTCTTCCAAGATGTATTGGTTAGACACCCTAAATTTATGCATAACTTACGTCATGGTTTTCTGGTTATCACCGTCGTATTAATCGGTTGGTCATGGGGCGGGCAGCTATCCATTGTTAATGTGTTTACCTTTTTACAAGCGCTGATGCATGACTTTTCATGGGATCTATTTTTGCTTGACCCGGTTATCTTTATTTTATGGTGCGCAGCGGCTGTCACTATGCTGTTGTGGGGACGGGCGGTTTATTGTGGCTGGTTATGCCCGTTTGGTGCCTTGCAAGAACTGGTTAATGTGTTTGGCCGGTTTATTAAATTACCGCAACTGGAATTACCTTATGCCGTGCATGAACGTTTGTGGGCAATCAAATATCTTATCTTATTGGCTTTGTTTGGCATGTCGCTGGATTCATTAGCGATGGCGGAGCAGTTTGCGGAAATCGAACCGTTTAAAACCACCTTCTTATTAAAATTTGATCGGGAATGGCCATACATTGCCTGGGCAAGTCTGATGATCTTAACTAGTCTTGTTAATCGCAAAACATTTTGTCGCTATTTATGCCCGTTAGGCGCGGCCTTATCTGTGCCGAGTAAACTGAGTTTATTCCAGTGGTTAAAACGCCGTTCTGAATGCGGTCAACCCTGTAAAACATGTGCCAAAGAATGTGAGATCCAAGCGATACAGCCAAACGGCGTGATCAACATGCGTGAGTGCCATTACTGTCTGGATTGTCAGGTGACGTATTTCAATGAAGAGAAATGCCCACCATTGAAAAAATTGGCCAGAAAGAAAAGAAAAATCAGTGATGAGCAAATCATTGCCATTACCAATACGGATTAAAGCGCCGCGAATACCGAATAATGAAGACCTAATTCCGAAAAAGAGTAATGAGCACCGAATAAAGACCAACTAGTCGCATCACAATAAAACAATTTTAATATCACGGAGAGTCTTATGATTGATAATAAAAATAACGACAACATTGAAGTGTCTGAAGAAACAACCCTAGAGAATGCAGATCGCCGCAGTTTATTTAGCAAAACAGCGATATTAGGTGCGGGCGCTGTATTAGCCCCGATGTCTGCGGCAATGTTCTCGTCAGTGGCACAAGCCAAGCGTGTTGAATATGCCAACAGCCCAGTTGTACATCCTGGCGAACTGGATGAGTATTATGGCTTCTGGAGTGGTGGTCATTCTGGCGAAGTCCGTATCATGGGCGTACCTTCAATGCGTGAATTAATGCGTATTCCTGTGTTTAATATTGATAGTGCGACAGGCTGGGGTTTAACAGACGAAAGTAAGCGTATTAAAGGCGACAGTGCGCATATCTTGGCGGGTGATTCCCATCATCCCCACATGAGTATGACTGACGGCCGATATAACGGTAAATACGTATTCATTAATGATAAAGCTAATTCACGTGTTGCCCGTATCCGCTGTGATGTGATGAAAACGGACAAGATGATTACTGTGCCTAACGTGCAAGCTATTCATGGCTTACGAGTACAAAAAGTGCCGCACACCAAATACGTGATCTGTAATGGTGAATTCGAAATTCCAATGAACAACGATGGTAAAGCATCAATGGAAGACGTCAGCACCTACCGTTCACTGTTCAATGTCATTAATGCTGAAACCATGGAAATGGCTTTCCAAGTCATGGTCGACGGTAATCTCGATAATACCGATGCCGATTATGACGGTAAATATTTCGCCTCAACTTGTTACAACTCAGAAATGGGCATGAGCCTAGGAGAAATGATTTCTGCTGAGCGAGACCATGTAGTGGTATTCAGTCTTGCACGTTGTGAAGCGGCGCTAAAAGCCGGTAAGTTCGAAACTTACAATGGCAACGACGTACCTGTACTTGATGGTCGTAAAGGCTCTGATCTTACGCGTTATATCCCAGTGCCAAAATCACCACACGGGTTGAATACCTCGCCAAGTGGTAAATACTTTGTCGCTAATGGTAAGTTATCGCCAACGGTGTCTATTATTGCGATTGATAAACTCGATGCCTTGTTCGATGACAAAATCAAACCACGTGATGCCATCGTGGCAGAGCCAGAACTGGGTTTAGGTCCACTGCATACGGCCTTTGATAACCGTGGTTTCGCTTATACAACGTTATTCCTTGATAGCCAAATTGCCAAATGGGATGTCGAAGAAGCGATCCGTGCGCACAACGGCGAAAAAGTGAATTACATTAAGCAGAAACTCGATGTGCATTATCAACCAGGCCACAACCATACATCACAAGGTGAGACCCGTGATGCTGATGGCAAATGGTTAGTGTCTTTATGTAAATTCTCGAAAGACCGTTTCTTACCTGTGGGTCCTTTACGTCCTGAAAATGATCAGTTAATTGATATTTCTGGTGATGAAATGAAATTGGTACATGATGGTCCGGCATTCGCAGAACCACATGACTGTATTATGGTGCACCGTAGTAAAGTGAAACCACAGAAACTGTGGACTCGTGATGATCCGATGTTCGCCGACACACTGGCAATGGCGAAAGCCGATGGTGTTAACACGATGACGGATAACAAGGTTATTCGTGATGGTAACAAGGTGCGTGTTTACATGACCTCTGTTGCGCCTGTGTATGGCATGAATGAGTTCAGAGTCAAGTTAGGTGATCAGGTTACGGTTGTGGTGACTAACTTGGATATGGTTGAAGACGTTACCCATGGCTTCTGCATGACCAATCACGGTGTGCAGATGGAGATTGGTCCACAAGCGACTGCTTCAATCACCTTTATCGCCGACAAACCCGGCGTGCAATGGTATTACTGTAACTGGTTCTGTCATGCGCTACACATGGAAATGCGTGGTCGTATGCTCGTCGAAGCATAACGTTAATAAAGGCGATGAGGCTAGACCTGTAATAGGTTAAGTCTTATTAAATAACAGGGAGTCGCACAGTGAAGACTCCCTGTTATTATCTTTTTATGACTGAAAAGAGAATGTTAATGGCTAAACATGCATTTGCTGTATTCACATGGTTTATATTATTGCTCAGTGTGCCATTGGCTGTTTTGGCGAAAAACATTCATGTTACACCTGATGACGATCTCCAAGCCTCGTTAAATCGTGTTGATGATGGCGATGTTGTCATTATTGCCGCGGGCGAATACATCGGCAATTTTATCGTTAATAAACGCATCACTGTAACTGGTGAAGTAGAGAGTGTTACAGGGAAAATAGAGCGTGTTAGTGGTGAAACTGGCGCGGTGATAAATGCCAACGGTATCGGTCATGGCATTGAGTTACGCAATTCAAATATCACCATTCAAAACCTGACCATTAACAACTGGGGCAGTGACTTAACAGAGCAAAATTCAGGTATTTATACCGACAAAAAATCTACTAATATCACGGTGCAAGGTAATACGCTAACAGGCGATGGTTTCGGCATATGGGTCCAGCGTAGCCAAAATGTACTCATTAAGAATAATCAAGTAACAGGCAATGCCGCATTACGCACCTCAGATCGCGGTAATGGTATTCAGCTTTCGATGGTGACAAAAGCCCTAGTAGAAGGGAATACCGTTAGCGAAACCCGTGATGGGCTGTATGTTATTTCCAGCCAAGATAATGAACTCAGAAATAATACCCTGCATGATCTGCGCTTTGGGGTGCATTACATGTATTCACATAATAACAAGGTAGTGAATAACTTCTCATATAACGCCCGAGTGGGTTATGCCTTAATGAGCTCGCGTAAATTAATCGTGTCGGGTAACCGCAGTTTGAATACCGAAGATTATGGCTTTTTACTCAACTTTATTACTTTTTCAGAGATCTCAAATAATCACATAAAAGACGTTTGGACTAAGCCTGAAAACAAGGTGTTAGGACGTGATGGTAAAGGGTTATTCATCTACAACTCAGGTTACAACACCATAAAATACAATACCGTTGATACTGCCGAGATTGGTATTCATTTAACCGCGGGTTCTGAGAATGTAAAAGTACATGGTAACAACTTTATTAATAACCCCATTCAAGTGAAATATGTGTCCAATAAACGTCAAGAATGGAGTGTTGATGGCATCGGTAATTATTGGAGCAACTACCTAGGCTGGGATCTCGATGGTGACGGTAAAGGTGATACTGCATTTGAGCCCAATGATGGTATTGATAAGATGGTGTGGGAATATCCAGAAGCGAAAGTGTTACTTGATAGCCCTGCGGTATTGTTATTACGTTGGGTGCAAAATCAATTTCCGATATTAAAACCCGGTGGCGTAAAAGACAGTAACCCATTAATGACCCCGAGCCGTACGTTAACAAGTGATTCTGCAACAAACGGGTCTTTAAGTAACCGTGCTATTACCAATAGCGTTCTCACAAAAAATAACGAGGCAACAGACTCATTATGACCGCTTCAATCGTATCAATGACCAATGTAAGCAAGCATTTTCAGCAATTAAAAGCATTGAACAACATTTCCCTAGAGCTTGCCGAAGGTGAAGTACTGGGTTTGTTTGGCCACAACGGTGCCGGCAAAACCACCATGATGAAAGTTATCTTAGGGATTGAAAAAGCCAGCAGTGGTGATGTCACGATCTTTGGTCGTGATCCGCAATCTAAACAAGCATGGCAAGACCGCCGTCATATTGGTTACTTACCTGAGAATGTGAGTTTTTATGATCACCTGACTGGTGTGGAAGTATTACGTTATTTTGCCAAGTTAAAGTCAGTGCCACGTACTCAAGTAGCTGAATTATTAGAATTAGTGGGCTTGACCCATGCAATGAAACGTCAGGTTAAAACGTACTCGAAAGGCATGCGCCAACGATTAGGGCTCGCACAAGCTTTTCTTGGGGAGCCGAAATTGTTGTTACTTGATGAACCTACAGTCGGGTTAGATCCCACTGCGACGCAAGAATTTTATCACTCTGTCGACAGTTTAAAGCAGCGCGGAGCCAGCATTATTTTATGCTCTCACGTATTACCTGGCGTTGAGCAACATATCGAACGGGCGATGATCTTATCGGGCGGACAATCTATCGCAATTGGCAGCTTGGCACAATTACGTGAGCAAGCTTGTTTGCCTGTGATTATTCAGACTCAGGGGATTGATGCGCAATTAAGTGCAGATCCGCTATTAGCTGGTTTCATCCAAGGCAATGGCAGTTTACATGTGCAGGAACATGAAAAAATCAGTGTATTAAAACAAGTCATGGCATATGACGGACTGACTGATATTAGTGTGGAACCCGCCAGTTTAGAGGTGCTGTATCAGTATTACTTATCTCATGCCGCGGCAATCAAAGGCATGTCTCATCCTAGCGGCATTCAAGGTTTATCTAATCCTGCTAATGCTAATGCCACTACGACAGTAATCAATGAGGGAGTTGCATCATGAATGCTATTTTAGCGGTTGCCAGTAAAGAGTTTCAAGATGGCTTAAGAAACCGTTGGTTTGTGTCTATTACGGCGGTGTTTTCAATTTTATCGTTAGGCTTGAGCTATTACGGCGCGGCTGCATCTGGTGGGGAAGGGGGCGCTTCGCTGTCTTCAACAATTGCCAGTTTGTCGAGTCTTGCGGTCTTTTTGATCCCGCTCATTGCCTTGTTATTGAGTTACGACAGTTTTGTCGGTGAACAGGAAGCAGGGACCTTGCTGCTGTTACTGACGTATCCGCTGAGTAAGGGCCAGTTGTTACTGGGTAAGTTTGTTGGTCAAGGCGCGATTATCACCTTAGCGACCGTACTGGGGTTTGGTAGTGCCGCAGTGATGATTGGCTTTCAATCTGGGTTTGAGGGGGTATTTGCTGCCTTTGGGTTATTCATTGTTACCGCCACCTTGCTAGGGTTGGTATTTATCAGTGTGGCTTACGTGATCAGCATTGCTGTGAATGAAAAATCAAAAGCCGCAGGCATTGCCTTATTGGTGTGGTTTTTCTTTGTATTGGTTTTTGATCTGGCGTTGTTGGCTGCATTAGTGGGCGTTGACGATGGTTTGACCCAGCAGGGATTAGTCAATGTGATGATGTTTAATCCTGCCGACGTGTTTCGCTTGATTAACCTTGCTGCGCTGGATAGCGGTGATGTCAATGGCGTGATTGCAGTGGCGATTAATTCGAGTCAATCTATCTCGGTGTTAATGACGATCATGCTGGCGTGGATACTGGTGCCCTTGACGGTGGCGAGAGTCGTGTTTGCTAATAAAAAGCTTTAACTATCATCAAGCCTATTTATAACGAAATAGCATTAAATTAATGAAGGAATATTTATGTTTAACTCAAAATTAAAAATCTTGTCTTTAGGTCTATTTCTCGCATTTGCTGTCGGCTGCAGTGAACCAACAGAGCAGCAGGTAATGGTGCAACAAGCAGTGAAGATTGAACAAGCTGATAGCTGTCATTTGTGTGGTATGACAATCAGCAATTTCCCTGGGCCGAAAGGCGAAAGCTATACTGCCAACCAAGACAACATAAATAAATTTTGCTCTACGCGGGATCTATTTGGTTTTATTCTGCAACCCGAAAATAAACGCCAAGTGCGCGAAGTATTTGTGCATGACATGAGTAAGGCACCTTGGGGTCAACCGAACGACGAGCACTTCATTGATGCTAAACAGGCCTGGTTTGTCATCGGTTCTACTAAAACGGGTGCAATGGGGCAAACGTTAGGTAGTTTTAGCTTAAAATCGGATGCGGAAGTTTTTGTGCAGGAATTCGGTGGTCAACTGTATCAATTTGATGACATTACACTTGCTGATCTTTAATTCAACCCTAGCAGAACGTAGCTAATTAGTTGCGTTTACTCCTGCGTATACCAAGCTTAAACGTAATTAATACTATAAAAAACCAATAGTGCTCTTTATAGTAATAGATTATAACGTTAGGGGTTTGTATGCGAGCAACTGAAAATATAATAATCCAAATGAGGCGTAGTGTTCAGCTGCTATCTTCAACCTATATTATGCTAGGCGGTTTGTTATTTTCTATTACGATGATAAGCGGTTATTACAATATACCGATCTCGTCGTTTACACGTGATCCAACCGTTGTGCTGGGTGGTCCTTCGTATGTTGGTTTTATATCTAACATAGGAATGTTATTTTGGGCTTTTACAGCGGCGATCTGTCTCTTTTCTTCTGTTATTCATAAGCAGGGTAATAATAAAACCACCTCTCAATTCTTACTCTATTCAGGTTTACTGACCTTGTGGTTGTTATTGGATGATATGTTCATGCTACATGACTCCTTATTGCCGAATCATTTAATGATACCTGAGAAATTGGTTTATCTCGGTTACGTCGTCATGGTTTTAGTCTACTTGGTTAAATTCAGAACTGAAATTTTAAGTCATGAGTACGCAACTTTATTTATCGCTTTTAGCTTCTTTGCACTGTCAGTATTAGCTGATTTATTGTTAGAACAACAAGGGTATGAGTTTTTGCTCGAGGATGGTTTTAAGTTATTCGGGATTGTGACCTGGTTTATATTCTTTTTTAGAACATGCCGGGCTTATCTGCAACAGGAAGGCGTGTAAAACCGAGTCGGTAATAACGGCTTAATAATAGGGCTGTATAACGAGGTAGTAATAAGAAACACACAGACAGTTCCGTTGTCTTGTGTGTTTTCGGTGTGCATTGCTGCAGACGTATCACTCAATTAATGATTAGACGATCATTAAGTAAGTATTAGGCAATCAATAGTAATCTAAACAACTACGTATTGTTTTGCTTGTCTTGCTTCAACGATATATCTTCTTTTTAGCTTTTTAGCCATGTCTGGTGTTAGATCTGAATGTAACATTTCTAACGTGCTTTGACCTTTACTTTTCAGGTAAGCAACAACTAATGGACGAGTTGGGTCAGCGTGATTTTTAGCCCACTCATAGCTTTTAACTGCGTTTGCTGGCGGCGTTTTTTTCGCTGCGATATAAACACTGCCATCAGGGAAAGATACACGGTATATATTGATCATTTTATTCTCACTTTAATCTTAGTCTTCAAAATACTAAATTCTATCGGCCTAGTATGACAGCTTTCCGGGTGTTAAACATAATTACTTGGATCAAGTCGCGAGCCAATTGCACTTATTGCTTGGATCCAGCACCACTTATTTAATGTAATTGGTATTAAATACTGATGAATTAAACGTTGATGGATTAAGCAACTAACCTGCTAGTGTCCACAGAACGCTGAAAATATCGGTAACCTCCTTTAAATTTAGTAAATTAGTTGTTAATTTAAATTTAATCGCATTAATCATTATCGATTAATTATTTTCAAAGGTTATCGAACATGCATCAAGCAATCAAATACACAACTGTCGCGGCATGGAGCTTATCCATTGCTAACGCGTTACATGCCATGGACTTTGATCCTAATGAAGTGTTTAAAAATGCCGGTATTTCATTAGCAGATATAAAAGATGACCCTTACTCGTTGCTCGATATAAAACAAATGACCGCGCTGTGGAAAGAAGTGGCGCTGATCACCCAAATGCCCCATTTTGGTCTGATTGTCGGTCAATATTCAAATATAAAAAAGAATCATGTTTATAACCACCTGATCAAAAAATCAGACTCAGTACTGCAAGTACTTGAAGGGCTGCCGAGTTATTACGGTAAGTTAAGTAACTCGGTTTGCTTGACGCTGAATAATACCCCGCATTTGCTTGGCGTGACCATCTCGCCACTGGAGGGGGTGGAAATTAGCGAGATGGCTATTGATGCGTTTTTCTCTTCTTTTGTCAGTATTATTAATGATTTTGTTGATTCAGATTCGTTTATACACCATGTTGATCTGGTGCGTAATAAGCCTAAAAGTACACGCCCTTGGTCAGACAGTTTTAACTGTGAGATGAAGTTTGCTCAGGAAGTTAATTGTCTGTGGTTGAATAAATCGGTGTTAACGCAGTTTTCAGTAAAAAATCTCATGCTAGAAAAGAAAATGGCCATTAATTCTGAACTCGATAAAATGTCATTAACTGAAAAGATTGAGCGCTTGATACACAGCTCAATTGCTAATAGCGAACCCACTCTGGACGAGATCGCGGTGATGTTGAATATGAGCGTACGCTCAATTAGCCGCAGTTTGAAAGAAGAAGGCCTGACGTTTAGAGATATTTTAAAACACAAACGTCAAGAACTGGCGGTGCATTATTTGACTAAAACAGAAGAGTCAATCTTAATCATTTCAGAAAACTTAGGTTATAAGAATATGGGGAACTTTACCCGCGCATTTCAAACATGGTTTGCACAATCCCCATCACAGTATCGTGAAGATTGTCGTAACAAGTGCCGTAAACAAACATCGTAACATTAGTGTCGTAAACAAGTGTCGTAAAAAGGTCTTAAAAAACAGTTCATTGGTAGCGCCCTTAGATGCAATTACTAAGTGGGCGCAAAATGATAAATGGCTTGTTAATAAGTTGTGATACCTTGTCATTATCGTAACTACTAATGGCTATATGGACATGTTTAATAAAAAGAACTTAAGCAAGCAGATTCAAAATACAATAACAACTAATTGTAAATTAAAGAAATACTTTCCATTAGCTGTTATTGCTTCTGGTAGTTTATTCTTAGCTGCTTGCGGCCAAAGCGATGATGAAAAATACGCGAGTACTAATCCAGATAAATATGGATTTACACCTGCCTCTGAATATACGACTGAATTGAATCAGTCCGTTTTTGAAGCACTTCCTTTCGAAAATAAGCAAGATTTTACCGATGCTAATCGTGGTTTTATTGCCACACTTCCAGAGTTTGTTGTTAAATATAGCGACGGCACAACGATTATGGACCTGTCTGATTATGACTTTATTAATGGTCAAGCGCCAACCAGTGTTAACCCCAGTTTATGGCGCCAAGCTAAGCTAAATAATATTAATGGTTTGTTCAAAGTAACGGAAGGTATTTATCAGATCCGTGGTTTTGATTTAGCCAACATGACGATCATTGAAGGTAAAAAAGGCTGGATCATTGTTGATCCGCTAACAACGTCTGAAACGGCGAAAAAAGCCCTCGACTTTGTGAATAAGCAACTTGGCTACCGTCCTGTATCGACTATCGTATTTACCCATAGCCACATGGATCATTTTGGTGGTGTGAATGGATTACTTGAAGCGGCAGGTAATGATGTTGCTGATATTGAAGTTGTCGCGCCGGGTGGCTTTATGGAAGAAGCTACCAACGAAAATATTATCGCGGGTCCTGCGATGAGTAAACGTGCAAGTTATATGTACGGTAATTTATTACCACGTTCTGAGCGCGGACATGTCGATGCTGGTTTAGGTAAAGCAGTCCCGTTTGGTACCTTTAGTATTTTAGAACCAACATTAACAGTAAGTAGTAATGAAACTAAGATTATTGATGGTGTTGAATTCGAATTCCAAATTGTATCGGGCACGGAAGCACCATCGGAATTTACTTTCTACTTACCTGCAATGAAAGCGTATTGCGGTGCCGAAATGGTATCGAAGACGATGCACAACTTGTATACCCTACGTGGTGCACATGTGCGTGATGCTGTGCTGTGGAGTAAGTCGATTGATGAGGCTATCGAAGAGCAAAAAGACGCAGACATTTATTTTGGTAGTCATCATTGGCCGGTATGGGGACAAGACAATATTAATGAGTTCTTGGTCACCCAACGTGATACCTATCAGTACATTCACGATCAGTCAGTCCGTATGATGAATGCAGGTTTAACACCGAAAGAAATTGCTGAAGAAATCGAAATGCCACCAAAGCTGGCCAATACTTTTTCGAGTCGCGGTTATTACGGTACTGTGAAACATAATGCGAAAGCAATTTATCAGGCTTATCTTGGTTGGTACGATGCGAATCCGGTTAATTTAGACCCGTTACCTGAATATGAATCAGCATCTAAGTATGTGAAGTTAATGGGCGGTGCAGAAGCGGTGATCGTTAATGCACAGGCGGCTTATGATAACGGCGAGTACCGTTGGAGTGCAGAGCTATTAAACCACGTTGTATTTGCTGATGCCGATAACAAAGATGCCAAAGAGCTGCTTGCGAGCAGTTATGATCAACTAGGCTATCAAGCTGAATCAGCGCCTTGGCGTGATGTTTATCTTTCTGGTGCTTATGAATTACGCCATGGCGCTGCTGACAAGGTGATCGATTTAGCGTCAATGAAAGTGATTATGCTAGAAACGCCAATTGATAAGTTCTTTGAAAGTATGGGGGCGCGCGTTATTGGTCCTGATGCATTTGGTGAAAATTTTACGTTAAACATCAACTTTACCGACTTGAATAAAAACTATGTGTTAACACTTAATAATGCGGTATTACGTCATGAACTTGCGCCTAAAGATACGACGGCAGATGCGACATTAAATATTAGCCATGCGTTATTTATTGATTTGGTTATTGGTGTAGCAGGCGTATCTGAAGTATTACTATCAGATGACTTGAGTATTGAAGGCAGTAAACTTGGTTTAGTTAACTTCTTCTCATTGCTTGACCAACCTGAAGGTGTATTTAATATCGTCACGCCTTAGCCGGTATTGATGGCTAAATATTGGGGTAAGCAAAAGCACGCTATTTAGCGTGCTTTTTTGTTTTGATTATAGTGATACTAAGAGGATTACTTAAAAATTCGATCCGTCAATTTCCCTTGGTAATTATAAAAACGACAAAGTCGCTTGGTAGTTATGATACGACAAAGTCCCTTGGTGTTCACATGCATAATAAAATATATGGCAAACCAATATAAACATATTTCGAGTGAGTTAAAGCTCTAAGCCAAAAGGGGGCAGAATCGAGTTAGAGTGATTGTAAAGCCGATTGTGAATTGTAAAGCCGATGGTGAGGGGGCAATTTGAATTGATCTGCTGAGGCACTTGGGTACAAAACGTTACAATTTCTGCAACGTGCTCTTTCCCTAGTTTCTTAGACACTTTCTAACTAAGTCATGTCAAATATTTTACGCAAAAGATAAGAATGACTTTTGTACGATCAAATATCTCTATTCAAATAAACATATCTTGTTTTTATCTAAATCTCTCACATAAGCAGAAAAACGACCTGAACGGATCCCTGGTTTACCTTCATCAATTCCGCCAATGATTAACGCTTTATTATATAAACGTACTACTTCAGACGAAGAACCAATATTAAAGCCAACCATTGCACCGTTCCCTACAGTCGCTTCTTTACCATCAAAGGGTTCTGCTAATGCAAACATAAAATCATTTCCACCCCATAACGTCATTCGACCTTCGGCATGTAATTTTTTCATTTCACCGCCCTCAAATAACTCATCATAGAATTTAACTGCTAATTGCATGTTATTTGTGCCTAAAACGAAATAGTTCATTTTCATTATATGTGTCCGTATGTTCGTAGCTTTTGTGAATAGTTTTAATTAAATAAACGTTTGTGTAACTTATTACCTTGAAACGTTGTAAATCACTGGCATTTTAGCTTTCCATTTATTCCATGTCTCAACGTTACTTACTAACTGTGACATGAAATGAGCAACGTTGATCCTGCTGGTTTTACCTGCATCAAAAATGGCACTGCGAATAGGCGATGTAAAGACATCATATTCGGTGACTGATGTTTCATCAGTTAAACTATCTGGACGAACTACTACCCATTCAATCTGGTTGTGGTTGCCCAAAATACGTGTTTGTAAAAATTCAGCTGCCGCTTCATTGTCTGCATGTGGAGGTAAGAATACTCTTATCATCGTAACAACCAGTGCTTGAGAAGTTGATACTTTTTCATCATCATGCTTATTTTGATTACCCGTCGTGTTCATTAGAATAAATTTAACAGGTGTCTCCTTTAAAGATGGTGCTGTTTTTTCAATAGCTTGGCATAAGCGTTGAACTGCATTGGTTACCAAGCGTCTAGGGTGACCAAACATACCCTTCAAACTTAAATTGTGGCCAAGGCATGAAACCACTGCTCGACAGCCTTGTACCTGATTTTCTAATTCCGCATTAGTCATATTCAACAAGTTAGCTTCAGTAATTATTAAGCGATTATCTTGCCTTATTTCATCAGGTAATACGCTATAAAAGGTATCAGCTGATCGCACAATTATTTTTACTTTTTCATCAGCGTTAAGTAATTGCTTAATTAGCAAACGGCCCGTTGCACCACTCGCTCCAACAATAAGTGTCGTCATTCTGTTATCTCCAAGCATTAATTATTTTGATTACTTTACCAATACGTAAATGGAATATAAACTGTGATAATTACATTGTAGGTATACATATTTGTATGAGCTGGGAATCAGTTAATTTCGATTGGAATCACATTCGTGCATTTTTAGTGACAGCTGAGGAAGGAACCCTTTCAGCCGCAGCTAAAGCACTAGGTTTAACCCAGCCCACGTTAAGTCGGCAAGTTTCCGCACTTGAGGCAGAATTAAAGATCACTGTATTTGAGCGAGTAGGGCAACGGCTAGTGTTAACTAATAATGGGTTAGCGTTATTAGAACATGCTCGTTCAATGGGCAATGCAGCATTAGAATTTTCATTAGTAGCGACAGGGCAATCTCAACAAATAGATGGTTCAGTTGTCGTTTCTGCCGGCGAATTAACAGCTGCTTATATGTTACCTAAAATAATTGCTAAATTACGGCAAGAAGAACCTGGTATTGATATTGAAGTGGTAGTGACGAATGAACCTAGCGACTTAAAACGTCGTGAAGCCGATATTGCAATTCGTAGTTTTCATCCCAAGCAAAATGATTTGATTGCTAAGAAAATAGGTGAGGAGGTTATTTGGCTTTACGGTACACATGAGTATTTGAATAGGTTGCCAAATATTACAGACTTTTCTGAATTAGAAAACATACAAATTATAGGTTTTGACCGTAGTAATTCAGTGACTGAATTACTCAATAAACGGGGGTGGGACTTATCGAAGCAGAATTTTTCGCTTGTTACTTCATCCCAAATATTACAATTAGGGTTTTGCAAGGAAGGCCAAGGTGTCATTTTTTTCCCTCAAACAATGGGAGATCATGAACCGAAGTTAGTTCGTGCATTCGAGCACATGGGACCAATTATGACGTTACCTGTTTGGCTAGTATGCCATAAAGAACTTCGAACTAGCCTCAGGGTTCGTAGAGTGTTTGATTTTATTGCAACTGAATTGGGTAATGAATTTATATAAGGTTATTAACTTGATAGATCGATAAGGTTGGATCCCAATTGAGCTCGCAATAGGTTCGTGTGAGCAGTTGATATATGATAAATCACTCCAATTCCTCACATGAACAAACGTATGCACAAACCATATGTTCATATTATGAGTGAGTCACTGCTCTAACACAATTTGGGGCAGATTCGTGTCAGCTAAAGTAATTTCTACTCGCATATGGATGTTTAAACATCTCGATTTTAGTTAACTTTGTTACCCATTATATAATATGTAAATACCAAGTGAATAGCTTCTGCCTTTAGATACTAATTGTTCAATCTCTTCAACTATATTTTGTTGTACAGTATTGGAGGTAAGTTTTCGATATCTATTTCTATATCCATAATATTTCAGCGTTAGGTGCACTCTATGCGTTAGATATTGTCGCGACGACAGAAGGCCATTATAAATTAGACATTGCAGGTCGTTTGACTTGGCGGGGGCACTGGCGCTACGCCATCAGTCAGTAACTATGGTCAAAAAGTATTTACCACAGACGATCACGGTAATATCATTGCGCTTTTTTTTGATGAAAAAATGATCTTAACAAAGAAAGTACTAATGATTTAGATTAGAATCCTATCCTTATATTAGTGTGCCGAACCCGTTCATTCATGGAGTAATAATGGCTTTTTATGATAAACCCGCTGAGATGTCAGCGTTTAATGCAAAATTTGAAGCACAAAAAATTGCTTTCGCACCCGTAGCATTTCAGGTTGCGCGTTGCCTACTAAAATTTGGTATTTTAAAAGCCGTAGACGAAGCTGATAAAGAAGGCGTTAGCTTAGCAACCTTGACTCAGCAGCTAGATACCAGTGAATACGGTATTAGTGTATTGCTTGATATGGGCTTGAGTATGGGGCTGGTATGGCAACAAGAAGACAACTTCATTTTAGATAAAGTTGGTTACTTTTTGCTAAATGATGACATGGCATTAAAGAATCTCGATTTTACCCATCATGTTTGTTATCAAGGTCTGTTTGATTTAGATAAAGCTATTGAGACGGGCAAACCTGAAGGGCTAAAAGTATTCGGTGACTGGCAAACCATTTATCCGGGTCTAAGCCAACTACCGGAAGAAGCAAAACGCAGTTGGTTTGAATTTGATCATTATTATTCCGATCATGCTTTTCCTGAAGTACTGGCATTATTGTTTGAACATAACCCAAAACACATTTTAGATGTGGGCGGTAATACCGGTAAATGGTCATTAGCCTGTACCAAGCATGATGCTGACATTAATGTGACTATTATGGATTTACCGGGGCAACTTAATGTTGCGTTAGCAAATGCTAAAGCGGCCGGTGTAGAGGATCGCGTACACGGCCATGAAACCGATTTACTCGATGAAAGCCGTACTTTCTTTGACGGTGCTGATACCGTCTGGATGAGCCAATTCTTAGATTGTTTTAGCAAAAGTGAAATTTTAAGTATTCTAAAACGTGCTGCAGATGTCATGACTGCTGATAGCCGTTTGTATATTTTAGAAACCTACTGGGATCGACAACCTTATGAAGCGGGCGCTTATTGTGTCAATGCCACGTCTATCTACTTTACGGCTATGGCCAATGGTAATAGTCGAATGTATCACTCAAAAGACATGATGCGTTTGATCCAAGAAGCGGGCTTGTATGTCGATCAAGATACTGATGATCTCGGCCTCGGGCATACTCTGTTAGCCTGTAAAAAGAAATAGCGATAATAAAAGACGATTATAAAAACGATTATAAAAATAAAGCAACGGGATATTTTGTAAGCGAAAGTAAGCGCTGTTAATTGCTGAGTTTACAATCAAATAGCCATTATTATACGATATAGTAGCATAAAGCCTGCTTTGTAACCCATTGATATGTAATGTTATTACTATTTAGTTATTGATTTGTTATCAATGATTAATTAAAATGGCGGCATATTAATTGTCGCCATTTTTTTTTAGGAGAAACCATTGCTGTTACATCTAGAAAGTATTAACGCTTGGTCAACTTTAGACGCTAACAAAGCGAATCCTACTGACGACAATAAAACGAATACACCTGCTTGGCCAAAACTCGAATTTGTACCGGCAATGCAGCGCCGTCGCTTAAGTCCTTTCGCCAAGATTGCCTTGTATACAGCTGAAAATGCGCTCTCTGCACCTTCTATGCTTTCTACATCGATTGAAACAGTAAAGTCTGAAATTCCTGAGCAAGCGGCACAAATTGATATTGTGTTTTCTAGTCGCCATGGTGATTTGCATAAAACCGCAGAACTATTAACCGAGTTAAGCGCAGACCAAGACATTTCTCCAACGGCATTTAGTACCTCTGTACATAATGCGGTACCGGGCTTATACAGTATTATCAAGCAAAACAAGCAAGCTATTAACGCGATTTCTGCTGGAAAAGACAGCTTTTTCTATGCACTAGTTGATGCGTATGCACGGTTAAAGTCAGGGCGTTCTAATAAACTGCTTATTATCCATGTCGATCGAGTATTACCTGAATTGTACTCACAGTTTGCAGACGAACAGCAAGTTGACCATGCGGTTGCTATGGTGGTTACATCGGCTATCACCTCTGCGACAATCGCCAGTATAGAGATGAACTTTAACGCCTGTACTGATATTGAAAAAGGCAATGCTGAAGAAGATAATGCTAAAGAAGATAATACTGAATTGAAATTACCCGCTGCTGTGTGTTTTATGCATTGGTTTGATGCGACAGCAGATGCAGCAGATGTCGCGTTGCCAGCATTACAGTATAGCTCTGACCGTCATGTTTGGACTTGTGAGTTAATCACTGGAATGACGGATGTTTAAGGCAGCTAACTACTTATTTAAAACCCTTAATTATCTATTTAAGACATTGAATTATCTTTGGCGGTTATTTGCTACTGCGCTGTGCTTTAGCCTATTTGGCGCGGGTGGCGTGATACTGACGGTATTGGTATTTCCGCTACAAAAATTGTGTATTCGTGATGAGCAAGCGCAAAAACGTGTAGCGCGTAAAACCGTACATTATAGCTTTCGATTCTTTATTGCCACCATGGCATTCACTCGGATATTCGAATTTGAGCTACGAGATCGCGCTGAACTGGCGCAGTTACAAGGGCAACTCATTCTTGCCAATCATCCGTCTTTGATTGATGTGGTGGTTTTGCTGTCTATGTTACCGAATGCTGATTGTGTGGTGAAAGCCCATTTATTCCGCAATCCGTTTATTCGTGGTGTTATCAAAAATACCGGTTATATCAGTAATGACGACCCCGATGCCTTGCTTGCTGCGTGTAAACTATCGTTAGCGCAAGGTAATAACCTGATTGTGTTTCCAGAAGGTACACGCACTATTCCCGGTAAAGCGGTGTCATTTCAACGTGGCGCGGCCAATATCGCGCTACGCTGTCATGCACCAATCACCGCTGTTATTATCAAGGTGACGCCAAGTACATTAACGAAAGCAGAATCCTGGTATCAAATCCCCAGTACCAAAGCCAAATTTATGCTGCAATTGACGCGTGACGTTCCCGCAATTGCTATTGCCGACGACATATCGATGAGTAAACAAGTGCGCCATTATTGCCGTGAACTTGAATGTTATTTTAAACAGGAACTACAATCCCATGACTGAATTAAAAACTGAGCTTAAGCAGCTGATTATTGCTGAGTTAGACCTTGAAGATATTACCGTCGCAGATATTAATGACGCGGATGCATTATTCGTTGAAGGTTTAGGTTTAGACAGTATCGATGCTCTTGAATTAGGCTTGATCCTGAAAAAACATTACAACATCAAAATCGATGCAAATTCAGAAGAAATCAAACAACATTTTTCATCGATTAATGCATTAAGTGCATTCATTACTCAGACTCGTACAACGGCTTAATTAAGGATTTTCCATGCAATCTAGAGAACACATCTACCAAACATTAGCCGACATCTTAGTTGAAGAGTTTGAAATCGAAGCCGACGATATTAATATGAGTGCCAATCTTTATACAGATTTAGACTTAGACAGTATCGATGCGATTGATTTAGTGATTAAACTACGTGACATTACTAACGAAAAAATTGAACCTGAAGTGTTCAAATTAGTGCGTACAGTAGAAGACGTAGTGAACGAAATTGAAAAACTAACGACAGCAAAATAATCACCACCTGCTTAGTTCATCAAGATATTACATGTTGAAGACGCTATGTATTAAAATAATGTTGAAAATACAATGCTAAAGAAAGTAGTGACGGTGCTGTTGGGATTATGCTTATTACTGTATCCCTTTGCGGTTTATTTAGGGCTCAATTATGTGAGTCCTTTTTGGCTTGCGCTGGGTTTATTAACCTTGTTGCTATCGCGTTTAGTGATGTTACGCGGGGTATTAAATAAAATGCCTTGGCTGTTGCCTGCAACCGCGTTAGGGGGCTTAGCAATTGTCACCTCGTTATTTACGGATTCAGTGATTGGTTTTAAGTTATATCCGTTGATGGTCAACTTTGCCATGCTCGCGGTATTTGCTTATTCTTACCTGAAACCACCTACTGTGATTGAAACTTTCGCGCGTCTACAAGATCCGAATTTACCCGATCATGCATTGAGTTACATCCGTAAAGTGACCTTGGTGTGGTGTGGTTTTTTCATCATTAACGCCAGTATTTCATTGTATACCGCGCTGTATAGCAGCTTCAAAGTGTGGACGCTGTACAACGGTTTTATTGCTTATATTTTGATTGGTAGTTTAGCTGGTATTGAGTTTATCGTGCGCTTGTTTGTACAGCGTCGAGCTGCGCAACTTGAAAAGCCTGCAGAAAGGAAGTGTAAGTAATGACTAAACCAGCGTTAAACCAGCGAGACATTTGTTTTTATATCAATGAACGCGCTGTGAGTTTTAAGCAGTTTAGTGCTGATATTAATCATGCTCGTTTCGGTATCGTGCAAAGTGATGCTGACAGTGTATTGCTGTTTCATCAATCAAGTTATGACTTTGCGGTGGGCTTTTTTGCCTTAGCACTCGAAGGTCGCCACATCGTGATGCCACCGAATGCACAGCAGCAAACGCTCATGCATATCGCGGGGCAATGTCAGGCTACCTTAGGTGATATCAAGGTCGATGGTCTGGATGCGATTGATACGAATGGTGCGGCCTCTAATAGTAATAGTAATAGTAGTAATACCAGCAACAATGATTCAGACGTACCGGTTGATGCATTATCAAGTAGAGCTGATCTGTTTACGCCATTAGATTGTCAAATTACCTTTTTCACCTCGGGCTCGACAGGGCAACATAAACCGATTGTGAAACAGTTTAGTCAGCTTAACTGCGAAGTCGATGTACTGATTAAAACCTTCAAGGCACGTTTAGCTGCAACGCAATTACTCGTGAGTACCGTTTCTCATCAGCATATCTACGGGCTGTTATTTAAACTGTTTCTACCGTTGAAATCTGGCTTAGCCATTGTTAATGATACCTTTGAATACCCAGAACATATTAGCCAGTGTTTGACACAAGGGTTAGATGAAGAACAAGATCAAGATATAGATAAAAACGCCACTGATAACAGTAAGCAAACGGCGTTATTAATTTCTAGTCCTGCGCACCTTAAACGCCTGAGTTTAGACAATGTATTGATGACGAACAAAGCGCAATTACAAGGTGTGTTTAGTTCGGGCGGACCCTTACCATTTACAGTAGCGCAGCTGTTATTTAGCCAGTTAGGACAAGCGCCCATCGAAGTCTTTGGTAGTACCGAAACTGGTGGGATTGCATGGCGACAGTGTCAGGAATCAAGCCCAAGTGCATGGCGTGTTTTCCCTGATATCAGTTATCGAGTGATGGCTGACACGGCACAACTGGTATTAACATCGCCGTATATTGCGGGTGATGATTACGTTACGGAAGATCGCGTAGAGCGTATTGATGACCAACATTTTACTATGTTAGGCCGCGCTGACCGCACCATTAAACATGAAGAAAAACGCATTAACCTCGATCACATGGAACGTTGTTTACAGCAGCATGCGTTGGTTAATGAAGTGCGAGTTATAGTCCTTGATGGCGAGAAAAAACAAGTATTAGCAGCCGTTATTGAATTGACCGAAGCAGGGCAAGCATTGCTGCAGCAACAAAGTAAAAAATTATTAAATGATCGCTTAAAACAGCATTTACTCGGTGAATTTGAACGTATCTGTTTACCTAAAAAATGGCGTTATCCAGACATTATGCCGTTTAACTCTCAAGGTAAATTAGTGATTAAAGAATTGGAGAAATTGTTTGACTGAATTAGTAAAAGTGGATGCAGACGTTGTTAACACCGAGATCTTGAGTACTGAAAATCTTGATGATACGGTGGTATTAACGCTACATATCCCGACAAACTTGGACTATTTTAAAGGCCACTTTGATCAAGCGCCAATTTTAGCGGGTGTGGTGCAACTGCACTGGGCTGCTGAGTACGCAAAACAGTATCTGAATATGGCTACGACTGATGTCATGGATATACAAGTACTGAAGTTTCAGGAAATGATCTTACCGGGTCATGAAGTCGTGCTGACACTGACTAAAAAATCCACCGAGAAAGTACTCTTTAGTTATAAATCGATAATGCCAAACGGTGATGTGAAATCGCATTCATCCGGGCGCCTTATTTTTGCTACCGCTGAGTGCATTAATATATCAGCAGGCAGTAAGGCCGGTGAGGCGTGAGTTATTGTATTGTCATTCCGAATTATAATCACACAGTGGTGATTGATAAGCTGTTAGGCGATTTAGGGGCATATAACTTAGCTGTGATCATGGTGAATGATGGCAGTGATGCTGACAGCGCTGCATTTATGCAAACCTTAGCGGATAAGTACGATTATCTCACGCTGGTCAATCATCGTCATAATCAGGGCAAGGGTGCGGCAGTTCAAACGGGTTTAAGATGTGCTAATGGGTTGGGCTTTAGCCATGCTATCCAAGTCGATGCCGACGGACAGCATGATATTACTGATATCAACAAGCTGGTGGCCTTATCACAGGCGCAGCCGCATAAACTGATCAGTGGCCAGCCTATTTATAATGAATCAGTTCCCAAACATCGTTATTACGCTCGATACCTAACCCATGTTTGGGTATGGATTGAAACGCTGTCATTCGATATTAAAGATACCATGTGTGGTTTTCGTGTTTACCCACTGGCTGAGACCTTAGGTTTGTTAGCTAAAAATAATAATATTGGTCAATACATGGCGTTTGATACCGAGATTATGGTGCGGTTATATTGGGACGGCGTAACAACCACTTTCTTACCAACTAAGGTAAACTACCCTGAAAATGGTGTGTCACACTTCCGCTTATGGGAAGACAACGTGGCGATTTCATGGATGCACACGCGTTTGGTATTCGGCATGTTGAAACGCTTACCGCAGTTATTATGTCGTAAATTAAGGACGTAAATTAAGCGCCTGATTTAGGACGTAATTTAGAGCATTATTAGGAACAAGCACAATATGACTACCACAGTTCATTGGTCAAAAATGCAAGAACGCGGCACCTACTTAGGGATGAAGATCCTGCTTTTGTGTTATGCAATTTTAGGTCGTAAAGGTTTATCTATTATTCTGTATCCGGTGATTGTGTACTTGTATTTCACTGGTGGTGAAAGCAAAAAAGCATCATTAAATTATTTAGGCAAAATTGCTGAGCGTAAAGGTTGGGCTAAGCGACCGGGTCATCGCGAAGGCATCAAGCATTTCTATACGTTTGCGCAAGGTGCATTTGATAAGATCGATGCTTGGACAGGCAAGATCACCATGGACCAAGTTAATTATAACTATGATGATAAATTTAGGAAGTTACTTGAAGAAGAGCAGGGCGCGGTATTTATTGGCTCGCACCTGGGTAATTTAGAAGTATGCCGAACCTTAAGTGTCGGTAAATATAAGACCCGTATTAATGTTTTGGTATTTACTCATCACGCAGTTGAATTTAATAAGATAATGCAAAAGATTAACCCCAATGTGAACGTCAATTTTATTCAAGTAAAAGACGTCGGTGTTGATCTGGCTATTTTATTAAAACAGCGTGTTGAAGCGGGTGAGAAAGTAGTTATTGTTGGTGATAGAACGAGCACCACAAGCCCAGGTCGCGTGGTTTATGCCGACTTTTTAGGTCAGAAAGCACCGTTCTCACAAGGACCATTTATTTTAGCATCGTTACTTGAATGTCCGGTGTATTACCTGTTTTGTTTAAAAGACGGTGAAAGATATAATCTGATTTTCGAACATGTAGCAGACCAATTAAAGTTTGCCCGTAAAACCAGACAAGCCGAGATAGGCGAATTAATTAATCAGTATGCACAAAGGTTAGAACACTTTTGTCTGCAGTACCCGTATCAATGGTTTAACTTTTTTGATTTTTGGCAAGAAGACCATAAAGTCGACCGTAAGCACAGTTTGGAGAAGTAAGTGGCTAACATGAAAGAAACAATTAAGTTTGGCGAATCACGTTTAACAATTGAAGATATCGTTGCAATCGCAAAGCAAGAAAAGCATGTCAGTATCAGTAACGCGCCGGAATTAACCAATAAGATTGATTCAGCGCTGGCCTTCTTAGATAGTCTATTAAAAGAAGACGGCGTTATTTATGGCGTGACCACAGGTTATGGCGATTCAGTTACCGTTAAAGTACCGCTTAATTTAGTCCATGAATTGCCATTACATCTTACCCGTTTTCACGGTTGTGGTTTAGGTCAGTTATTCAGTGTTGCTGAAGGCCGCGCCGTGTTAGCGACGCGTCTGACTTCGTTAGCACAAGGCTATTCTGGCGTAAGTTGGGAAATGTTGCATTTATTAGCAGCCTATCTAGAACACGATATTATTCCGGCGATCCCACAGGAAGGCTCAGTAGGTGCAAGTGGTGATTTGACACCACTTTCTTATGTCGCTGGCGCATTAATTGGCGAACGTGATGTGTATTACCAAGACAAGATCCGCAACAGTGGTGAGGTGATGCGCGAGGTGGGTTTAACGCCGTTGGTATTGCGACCTAAAGAAGGCTTAGCGATCATGAACGGCACTGCAGTCATGACGGCGATTGCTTGTTTGGCGTTTGATCGTGCTAATTATGCAACCAAACTGGCAGCGCGTATTACTGCGATGGCGAGTCTGTCTATCCAAGGTAATAGCCATCATTTCGATGAGATCTTATTCTCGGTGAAACCGCATCCAGGCCAGCAACAAGTGGCCACTTGGATCCGTAATGATTTAAATCACGCAGAACATCCGCGTAATGCCGACCGCTTACAAGATCGTTATTCGATTCGTTGTGCACCACATGTTATTGGCGTGCTACAAGATTCACTGCCGTTCTTCCGTCAAATGATTGAGAACGAGCTGAACTCTGCTAACGATAACCCGATTATTGATGGTCAAGGTGAGCACGTACTACACGGTGGGCATTTCTACGGTGGTCATATCGCGATGGCGATGGACAGTATGAAAACTGCGGTGGCTAATTTAGCCGACCTTGCTGATCGTCAGTTAGCCTCGTTGGTTGATACTAAATACAACAACGGCTTACCATCAAACTTATCCATGAGCAGTGAAGAACGTCGTTACATTAACCACGGTTTCAAAGCCATGCAGATTGGCGCGTCAGCTTATACAGCCGAAGCATTGAAACAAACGATGCCAGCGAGTGTGTTCTCACGTTCTACCGAATGTCATAACCAAGACAAAGTCAGCATGGGTACAATCGCCTCGCGTGATGCAATGCGGGTTTTACAGTTGACAGAGCAAGTGTTGGCAACGACATTGTTAGCGACAGTACAAGGTTTACGTATTCGTATTGAACGTCAAGAATTAGACTTAACCAGCTTACCAACAGCAGTTCAAGACATGTATAACGACATTTGCAGCTTCTTTGAACCGTTAGTAGAAGACCGACCAATGGAAAGCCTATTACGCTTTACCATTGATGCGATCCAAACCCAACGCTGGGCGCTGTACCAATAAGAGCTGTAAGAGTAATAGGCAATAAAATCACCAAGGCCGACAACACGATCGTATGCATAAGGAAGTAGAATAAAATGAGTAAAAACAGTTTATTATCAGAATCCGTTATTATTGATGTACCGTTTCATGATTGCGATCCGATGAATGTTGTCTGGCACGGTAATTATGCCCGTTACTTTGAAGTAGCGCGCAGTGCGCTATTACGTAAAATGAATTACGATTATGAAGATATGAGTAAATCAGGTTACATGTGGCCGATTGTCGATATGCGAGTTAAGTATATTGCGTCTGCGCGTTATGCTCAAAAGATTAAAGTTGATGCGCACTTGGTTGAAGTGGAATCAAGACTGAAAATGGAATACATAGTTACTTGTTTAGAGACGGGTAAGAAGTTAACCAAAGCATCCACGATCCAGTTAGCGGTAGACTTAGAAACCCAAGAACTACAATACGTCACACCAGCTGCTTTTACTGACAAACTGCACGGTGAATTGAATGCCTAATTGGATGCCTCGCAGGATGTCTAGTCCGGTGCCAAGTTCGGTATACAGTTGGTTACGACTACTGCTGTTAATGTCGTTGGCCGGTAATGTATTTGCTGGTGATGATGTTAGCACTGCAAACTCAGGTCAAATACCACAGCCTGCTGCGCCACAGGATTTATTAGCGCAGTTTAAACCATTGACGATCGCCAGTGGCACGTTTGTGCAAAACAAGTATTTCACTGTGCTGAACAATCCAGTGACTTCTACGGGTGAACTGTATTTAGATCAAGCCTTAGGGTTTGTTTGGCATACCAGTAAACCGATTGCATCGACCATGATCCTAAAAGATGATGGGCTTTTTGCCATAGATCATCGTCAACAGCAGACCAAAATCAATAATGCCACACCGATTGCGACGGTACTCATGGGTGCTTTGTCTGGCGATCTAACTGCATTAGAAAGTCAATTTAGCCTAGCTGCATCATTATCCAAAAACGTATCATCCACAAAAATGGCATCTACCAGCCAAACCTGTATTGAGCTGACACCAAAAGACGACACTATCGCTAAAGTGATGCGCGTTATTAAATTGTGCGGCGGTGATACGGTTGAGCATTTAGTGCTGTTTGAAACATCCGGTAATCGTACCGAGATTGAACTGAGTTTGACTGCGGTTGCTGAACTGCCAAAGGCCATCCGTGAGCAACTCTAGCATTAGCACGAGCAGTAACAGTAACTGTAATAATCTAAGCCATGATAGTAACCTAAGCCATGATAGTAACAACAGCCAAAAAAAACGTGGCTTGAAGTTGTACTTATTGCAACTGTTCGCGGTATTACTGCTAGCGGGTTATCAACTTGGTTGGGGTCAATGGCAAATAGAAACTAATATCTTGTCGTTATTGCCTCATGACAGCCAAGCGCAAGCCAGCCAAAAATACGACATCCAGCAAGCCAAATCAGCGTTATTCCAACAAGCTAATCAGCGGGTGCTAGTCGCTATTTCTGGCGAGCAAGCAATACTAGCCTATAAGCAACTGGCGGAAACCATCCGCACATTTGATGGCATTGAAAATGAAGCGATGACAGTACCGGATATCAAGGACATTATCGCCTTCTATCAGCCTTATCGCGACTGCGTGATGACTGCGGACTATCAAGCTTTACTGACAGACCCTCTGGCGACATTAAACACAGCCCAAGCCATTAATAACTTTGTGTTAGGTAAGTTGACCCAAGTTAGCGACCCCTTTGTTAGCGGCAGTTTAGCGATTGCACCACGCTTAAACCTGGCCGACTTCTTAGCGACAGGCCTCGCGCAATTACAATCGTTCGAAACCGAACAGGGCATCATTGTCGTTAACCAAGACGGCTTAAAGCATTACATCATGCCCATTAAAGTCGCTGTAGATGGTTTCTCGGTTAAACAAACTCAAGCTTTTTCGCAGCAGTTGCAAACTGAATTCAAGACATTAGCAACTCAGTTTGATGTGGACGTGCTTTATAGCGGGGTATTGTTTCATACTGCCGAATCAAGTCAGCAAGCTGAATTTGAAATGTCGACGTTTGGTGTTATCTCACTGCTCGCGGTGTTATTGATGATTTTAGCGGTGTTCCGCAGCGCTAAACCGGTTAATTTAGCCTTGGTGGTATTAGCCATCTCGGTGGTTTATGGCTTAACGGCGGTCGTTACTTTATTCAATCAACTACATTTACTTACGTTAGTTTTCGCTGTGACCTTAATCGGTATCGTCATTGATTACTGTTTTCATGCTTTTGTCAGTCTCAGCACTAACAATAACAAAGGCGGCATTAAATCGATTCGTACTGCGTTGTGCTTAGGATTTATCACGACGGCACTAGGTTATGCAGCACTGATTATGTCGCCATTATCCTTGCTGAGCCAAGTTGCAGTATTCATGATTTTCGGTTTATTTGGCGCACTGTTAACTGTGTTGCTATTACTACCGTATTTAAACCTCAGTGGCAAAATTAGCGTCACCCCAAGTGTTTGGATATTAACGGACAAGCTGAATGTGTGGTTAAGCCGTTTACATCAGCAACGCCGCGTTATATTGGTGGTGTTGAGTGTTGGCCTAGTCAGCGCAGTTGCCATCGACGATATTAACTTCAATGACGATATTCGCTTACTTAATTCCAGCCCGGCATTTTTGATTGATAATGAAATCAACATGGCGAAGCTGATGGGGTATCAACACAGTCAGCGTATTGTTATTAGCGCTGATGACAGTGAAACCTTGCTGCAACGCCAAGAGACCTTATTAAATCAGTTAGCAACTCAGCCAGATCTAGCGGTGAAAAGCATGGCTAGTTTATTGCCATCAGTTGCTAAGCAGCAGCGTAATAATACCTTATTGAAACAAGCTGAGCAGCAACAGCACTTTACTTTAGGACTCGGCACGTTAGGCTTGGTTGATGCGGTAGATGACTTTACGCCGCTGACACTAGCTGAATTTAATGCTGGACCATTGCAGGCGCTATCATCAATATACATTTATCAATATCAAACGGGTGATGGCACTAGCAATGTAGACAATGGTAACTTTCATGATAAATATGCACTCTGGGTCGAAACCTCGGGTGTTGCGCTCAATAGCGAACTACAGCAATGGATCGCTGAACAAGCCGATATGAGTATTGATAACAAACCTGCGGAAGTAACGGCAGCATTGAGCCATTATCGCCAAGCGTTATTCTTGCTGTTTGCGGGAGCTATATTGGTTGTGACGATTGTATTGTGTTTACGCTTTGGCTTAACGCAAGGGTTATTGGGCTTGCTCAGTATTGTGCTGAGTGCTGGTGGCGCGTTGTTATTAACGCAGCTGAGCTTAGGCCATCTTAATATCTTTAACTTGTTAGCAGTGCTGCTGATCCTTGCCTTGGCGATTGATTATGTGATCTTCTATCAAGAGCATGGTTTACAGCGCAATACTGTTTTAGCGATTACGTTATCGGCTATTTCCTCGGCTTTGGTGTTTGGTGTGCTTGCGCTAAGTGTGACGCCTGCGGTAGAAAGTTTTGGTTTGACTGTTATGTTTGGTATTTTATTGGTATTTCTATTATCTCCCTTAAGCGCAAAAACACTAGCTCCTTTAAGTGCGGTAAAACTGGAGGTTGAAAAATGATATTAAGCCGATTCAGAGTAAGCGCCGTACGAACCTCGATGTTAGCACTGGTGATGTTAGTACTAGCAGGTTGTATTAGCATGCCGCAAAGTCATTTAGTTACTATGGCGCCTAATGTGACGTTACTGCTCACCGCGCCGCCAAAAGCATTACAGATGCAGGCGAAGACGCAGTTAATTGAAGCAGAGTTTAACGGTGACAGGCAGAGTTTATTAGCTCAGGTGGAGTTTACCGAAACCCAGATCAAGCTGGTGGCGATGACGCCTTCTGGCATTCCCTTATTTGATGTATTGTGGAGTGTTGCAGATGACGCAGTTATCAACCAATATGTGCCAGTACCGGGATTAGATATCAGCTATGTGATTGCTGATCTACAATGGGTTAATTGGCCGTTTGCACAATTACAGTTGGCGACAAATGGTTCATTTACTCAAGCGTTCAAGAATAACGCAGGCCAAACGCCAACGGATTGGACTCGTACGTTAAGCCAGGACGGAAAAGTCATTTTGACTGTCGAGCAGTTCGATAATCGCTATATCCTTACGCATTTATTGCGCGATTATCAAATAACAATAACAGAATTAACCAAGGTGTCATTGTGAGTATCTGTCTAAAAGATTTTGGTGTGGTATGCGCACTCGGTGATTCAAAAGCCTCGGTCGCCGCAGGACTATTAAAGGGAAGTCGTGACGGCCTGGTACTCGATAGTGATTTACCTAATGCTGAAGCGCAATATGTCGGCCGTGTAGCAGACTCGACTTTTGATAAAGCAGTAACAAATATTAGTATGGACAGCAAAGACCAACCGTTCTCGCGTAATGACAAGCTTGGTCAATTAGCTTATTTACAGATAGCCGATACTCTGGCGCCATTGATTAGTGAATTTGGTCAACAACGTATCGCCGTAGTCATCGGCACCAGTACCTCGGGTATTGAATATGGCGAGCAAGCATTAAAGCATAAGATCGCCACGGGTGAATACCCAGATGGTTACCATTACCGCATGCAGGAAATGGGCACAACCGCGCAGTTTATTGCTGATTTATGCCAAGCTAAAGGCCCTGTTTATAGTATTTCTACTGCCTGTTCATCGAGTGGGAAAGCTCTAGTGAGCGCGCAGGCATTGCTTGATGCTGACTTGGCAGATGTAGTCATTGCTGGTGGTGTTGATAGTTTAGCTAAATTGACTGTGAATGGTTTTAAGGCATTAGCATCAACAGCGACAGCGAAGAATAATCCATTTTCAGCAGACCGCGATGGTATTAATATTGGTGAAGCGGCAGCCTTGTTTATCGTCACCAAAGCGCAAGGCGGTATTCAATTGTTAGGCGCGGCGGAAACCTCTGATGCCCACCATTTATCGGCGCCACACCCTGAAGGTGAAGGCGCGTTACGGGCGATGCGCATGGCGTTGGCTGAAGCGAATTTGCAAGGTGAGCAAGTCGATTATGTAAACTTACATGGTACTGGCACCCCGAAGAATGATGACATGGAAGCAAAAGCCATGTTCAACGCTTGTGGCAGTAAGGTATTGTGCGGGTCGACTAAGGGCATGACTGGACATACATTAGGTGCTGCTGGCGCATTAGAAGCAGGTATCTGTTGGTTGTTATTACATGATGAATACAACCCATTAAATAACGTCCCCGCTAATGTTAGCGACGGTGAGTTTGATAGCAGCCTTGCGCAAATCAACTTAGCGGATGCAAGCAGCACTTCTGCTACTACATTACAAACGTGCATGAGTAATTCATTTGCTTTTGGCGGTAATAATATCAGTCTAGTGATAGGGAAACAGCCGTGAGCACTGTAGTCATAGGTAAGAAGCAATGAATCGTTCTCTAGTAGGTAAATACCTAATCGCGGACGTATTACCGCATAGCGCGCCAATGATCTTATTGGATGAATTGGTGGGTTATGATGACGAAAACGTCAGTTGTCGCGTGACGATCACACCTGATTTACCTTTCTTTGATAATGCCAAGCAAGGCGTACCCAGTTATGTCGGCTGTGAATACATGGCGCAAACGATTGCGGCATACGGCGGCGCGCATGCACTGGATGATGCAGGTGAAGTGAAAATCGGTTTTCTATTAGGCTCGCGTAAATACCACGCCGAAGTGGGGGTATTTAAAGTCGGGAAGACCTTGTTAATCGAAGCCCAAAAACTAATTCAAGACGAATCAGGACTGTGTGTTTTTGATTGCGTTATAAAAGATGAAGAAAATGCGGTATTAGCGCAAGCTAAAATCAATGTATTTCAACCGCAGGATCCAGCACAATTTTTAAAGGATAATCATGAGTAAACGTATTTTAGTAACAGGCTCAAGTCGTGGACTGGGTAAAGCGATCGCACTGCAATTAGCCAAAGACGGTTTTGATATTAGTGTGCATTGCCGTTCAGGCGTTGAAGCTGCGCAGGATACGTGTGCACAAATTGCAGAACTCGGTCAAGCGACTAGTTTATTACAATTTGATGTGTGCGATAGAGCGGCAGCCAAAGCCAGTATTGAAGCCGATATTGCCGAGCATGGTGCTTATTATGGCGTCGTCTGTAATGCTGGTATTACCCGTGACATGGCATTCCCATCAATGGAAGGTGAAGATTGGGATGACGTGATCCGCACTGGTTTAGACGGTTTCTACAATGTTATTCACCCAACGGTTATGCCGATGGTACGTGCTAAGCAAGGTGGCCGTATTGTCACTATGGCGTCGGTGTCTGGCATCATGGGCAACCGTGGTCAAGTCAACTACAGCGCAGCTAAAGGCGGTATTATTGCCGCTTCAAAAGCGTTATCGCTGGAGCTAGCAAAACGTAAGATCACGGTAAACTCGGTCGCACCGGGCCTAATCGAATCTGACATGACTGCTGATCTACCAATCGATGAAATCAAAAAAATGATCCCATTAAAACGCATGGGTAAACCGGAAGAAGTTGCAGGTACCGTATCATTCTTAATGTCTGATTGCGCAGCGTATATCACTCGCCAAGTTATCTCTGTTAACGGTGGATTAGTTTAATGCGAAGAGTTGTTGTAACAGGCATGTCTGCGATCACCGCGCTTGGTGATGATTGGGCAACGTTTAAAGCAGGATTAGAGAAAGGTGAAAATGTCGTTAAAGTAATGCCTGAATGGGATTATCTTGACGGCCTGAATACCCGTTTAGCGGCGCCAGTATTGCATTTTGAAAAACCAAAACACTATAAGCGCAAGCAAGTACGTTCGATGGGCCGGGTATCCTTGATGTCGACACGGGCCACTGAATTGGCGCTAGAACAAGCCCAATTATTAGATCACCCGGCATTAACCGATGGCAGTACCGGTATATCTTACGGTTCATCTGTGGGTTCTACCGAGCCGCTGATTAACTTTAGCCGCATGATGGACACGGGCAACATGTCTGGCGTCACAGCGACCAGTTATATCCAAACCATGTCACACACTGCGCCAGTCAATGTTGGTGTATTCTTTGGGCTGACGGGCCGTGTTATTACCACCAGTTCTGCCTGTACCTCGGGTTCACAAGGTATTGGTTATGCGTATGAAGCGATTAAGTTTGGCCGTCAAGATTTGATGGTTGCTGGTGGCGCAGAAGAGCTGTGTATTACCGAAGCTGCGGTATTTGATACCTTGTATGCAACCAGTGTTAAAAACGACACTCCAGCACTGACGCCACGTCCATTTGATAAAGACCGTGATGGTCTGGTTATTGGCGAAGGGGCTTGTACGCTTATTTTAGAAGAGCTAGAGCATGCACTTGCACGTGACGCGACGATTTATGCTGAAGTGATCGGCTTTGGTTGTAACTCGGACGGTAAACACGTAACCCAACCAACCGCCGAAACCATGCAAATTGCTATCGAACAAGCGGTTGCAGATGCTAATATCGATATTGCTGAAATTGGTTATGTGTGCGCGCATGGCACGGCGACCGATCGTGGTGATATTGCTGAAACCAATGCCACTGCTAATGCGCTGGGTAGAAAACCAATTAGCTCGCTAAAAAGCTACCTTGGGCATACATTAGGTGCCTGTGGTGCAATCGAAGCGTGGGCGTCAATCAACATGATGCAGGATAACTGGTTCGCACCAACGATTAATCTAGATAGCATTGCCGAAGAGTGTGGTGATTTGGATTATATTCGTGGCGAAGGTCGTGAGATCCACACTGATGTGGTGATGAGCAATAACTTTGCCTTTGGTGGTATCAATACCTCGCTAATCTTTAAGCGTTGGAATACATAACCTTGAAATAAATGATTTACAGTCGGATTTAGCATAAGATCTGAATCAAAACGCGCCTTACTTGTCATCAAGTGGCGCGTTTTTTATGCTTGAATCTTGACAGTGCTAAATGTTTTTAGTTAAGAAGTTAATCACATAATCACTGGCTGCTTCACTATCAGGGCAGTGGCCAACCTTGCCAAAAAATGCGGTTTCACCTTGTGATGATAATGCTGCAGTCTTCTTCACGTCTTCAGGCATAGCTACAGGGTCTTTGTTGGTATTGATGGCTAATAATGGCGTATCAATTCTCGCCTTACCATCAAAGTAACCACGTGTTGCCAGCGAGTATTTAGCTGCGTTATTTATGTAATAGTTCATATCACTCGGGTCGCCACCTAAACGTGCAATTAGCGCATCTGCAGACATGGCTGGAATGAAGTCGAGTAATTTGTGGTTTGTTAACGGTCCATCTACCAACGAACAACGCGCTACCACCGCTTTGAGTTTTGGTTCGTTAAGAGCAAATTCAAGTAATGCTGGACCACTGCCAGAAGAACCAAGTACCCCAATACGATCAGCATTGATATTGGCATTTTGTTGTAAATATTTAAAGGCCGCATTATGGGAACTATCCAGATTGCCAACCGTTAACGCATGTTTATAATCCAAACCGCCGCCCGGCATATCAAAGGTTAATACCGCGTAACCCTGGGCATTTAGTTTTATTACTGATGCGTGGTGTTCGATGAGGGTTTTATCAACGCCACCAGACCAGATAACTGCAGGCAAGTTAGTGCCATGTGCTGGTAAATGTAAGATACCAGGCACGCTTGTGCCATCGGCTAACGGTAAGCGAACAAGTTCGACATTATCACCGGCTAGTTGCAGTGATTTAATGTAACTATTTACGGCATTATCAAGCGCGAAAATCTCATTCGGGCGTTTCAAATTCGGGTAGCTAGCAATAAGGTACATGGTCGATGCTTTCATGTAGGCTTTTGTGGCCGCTTCAGGATCTTTTAATTGCTGTGCTTGCTGTAGTAAAAAATCAGCCGCTTGCGAGAATTCATAAGTCCAATATGTCGGTAAATTCAGGTTTTCAGCATCTCTTAACTTACCATCGCTGTTAATAGCTTGTAATACTTTCTTAATTTCTATTTCAGCTAAACCGGTTTTGGTCCAATCTTCAAAGCGTAAACCGCGATAAAAGTCTTGTTGTATCTCGTCTAAGTTATGCTTAAAGCTAGAGTGACTGGCGATATTAGTATCTGTAGTTTGTGCTTGGGCGCTTAACGACAGCACTGGCGACATTATTAGAGTAAACATTGATGACAAGAGTAATGGTAAGAGTAGTTTTTTCATTATAATTATATGCCTATCCCTGGTTGTTATGCTTATTATAGTCACATTAATGTAGATTTTTTGTCGTGATGGCGGTTATATCTATGAAGTAGGCGTAAAAAATTTGTAAGCGCGAGTAAAAATGTTTTTGGACAAATCTAATTTACTGTACACTTATCCAATACATTTTAACGGTTTAGAGATACGTAATGGAATCATTCGATAAAATATACCACCGAGCTGCTGAGCGTAAAGGCGGGGAGCTGGCGCTAGCGCATTTAATATCGCAGCCGCTAACAAATGCACAACTTGTTACAGTACAGGATTGCGATGTATTGGCGGAATTTACCCGAGCGATCTTTAAATCAGGTTTCGTATGGCGAATTATCGAAATTAAATGGGCCGGATTTGAAGAGGTGTTCTGGGGTTTTGATATTGATAAACTGGTCTTAATGCCTGATGACATGTTAGAACGTAAAGCCGCTGATACTAAGATTATTCGTAACTACACCAAAGTCAAAACCGTGCGTGACAATGCACAGTGGTTAAAAGAGATATGTGATGAACATGGCTCTGTCGCCAAGTGGTTAGCGCAATGGCCGGCAGATGATGTTGTTGGCTTGTGGCAATACATGAAAAAACACGGCAGTCGTTTAGGCGGTAATACCGGGCCGTACGCACTGCGCCGATTAGGTAAAGATACCTTTATTTTAAGCTCTGATGTTGAAGCTTATTTCCGTGGACATAAACTTATCGACGGTGGTTTGATGACGAAACGTAGCTTGACCACTATTCAAAACGCGTTTAATCAGTGGCAGAAACAGTCAGGTTATAGCTTACAAGAGCTGAGTCAAATTATCGCATATTCAGTGGGTGATAACCGTGTTGGTTTTAGTGCTGAGACTTTAGGTGACGAGAAAGAGAATGTAGATAATGAAAAGTAGAGTGAAAGTGCTGAATAAGTTAATATTTACCTTGTTATTACTGTGCGCATCTATATTACCAGCACAGGCACTAACGATTAAATTTAGTGAAGCGGAATTACAAGACAAAGTTAATAAAGTGATGCCGTTAGTAAAGAAAACGTCTTTTATGACGGTTGAGTTAACCAACCCGATATTAACGTTAGCCAAAGACAAAAACGAAATTGAATTACAGTTAAACGTTAAGTTGTTGATGGGTGGGTTAGAAAACCGAGGTTATACGCGATTAACAGGTTCACTGAGTTATAAATCTGAAGATGCGGCGTTTTATGTCACCAATATGCAAGTGCATGAAGTGACCGTTGAAGGCATGCCGGAGTTCTTTACGCCTCAAGTAATTAAAATGGCGGAACAAATTGTGAACCCGGTACTTGATCAAATGCCAATTTATAAACTAAAAGATGACGTAACCCAAACGATGGTTAAAGCGGTATTAGAGTCAATTGAAGTGCGAAACAAAACCTTAATAGCGACACTCGACGTGATTTAATCAAGATGTAAATTGTGATGACGATAAAAATACCGCGTAGCATGATGCTAATCGGTATTTTTTTTGTCTGTAATAACGTTCATCGCAATAATAATATTGTGATCTATGTCATGTTTTGTTATTATCCCTATAGAGGTACTTTAGGTTGCTGGTTTAGCAAACTTACTGTTCTCGAGAATCTGTTTTCTAAAGTAAGGATATTTTATTTTGACAATTCAACAGTCTACACCGCTCCGTGATCGCGATTGTGCTAAACAAATCGAGGGTAATGCTCAGCAAGTTAATTGTAAGGGTGACAAGATAGAAAATATTGCACAGTTGTTGATGCATTTAGGCATGGACGACATTAAGGATAAGTGTGATGACTGTGATATTGAGGTTCGTAATGCTTGTTTAGCCAAGCAGTCGCAGGCCGAACTGGTCAAGCGGGCTAAAATAGCTACTGAGAAAAAAATAGCTGAAAAAGCAGACACTGACAGCCAGTGTGTTGAGGCGAATTTGTTAAACAATCGGTTGTTGAATGGCAGAGAATCTACGATAGAGAGTAAGCTTATTTTAAGCAGTCTTTTCGCCAGTATATTTGTTGTCGCAATGCGATTTTAATCGCTAGATTCTAATAACTAGATTTCAATAATGAATAAGCCCTGCATGAGCAGGGCTTATTCCGTTTAGCGACAATACTTTCTTCACTAAGTTAAAAACTATAGCTTAAACACACCAACCATATCGCCAAGACGTATCGACAGGTCTCGCAGTTCATGACTTGATTTAGCTAAGCCTTCCGCAGTATCTGCAGTACTCTGAGTGATGTCATTAATCTCAACAATATTCTGGTTAATCTCATTCACCACTGTCGATTGTTCTTCTGTTGCCGTTGCAACTTGGGTATTCATGTCCGAGATCAAGCTGATACGCTCACCAATAGACACTAATGCTGCCGAAGTATCTGTTGTCGCGATAGTCCCTTGTGTGGTTAACTCACGGCTTTTCAGCATCGCTGCAACAGCACTTGTTGCCTCGTTTTGTAAGTTATCAATCATGGTTTGAATTTCGTTGGTTGATTGCGCTGTGCGGCTGGCTAAGTTACGCACTTCATCAGCTACAACGGCAAAACCACGACCTTGTTCACCTGCTCGTGCAGCTTCAATTGCGGCATTTAAAGCAAGCAAGTTAGTTTGTGCTGAGATACTGCTAATCACTTCTAAAATACTACCGATCGCTTGGGTATTATTGGCTAATGAGTCGATAACTTGGCTCACTTCATCAACATCGCCAGCTAACTGGTGAATAACATTGCTGGCTTGAGAAACAACAAGCTGGCCATTACGCGTATCTGTTTCAGCGCTTTGGGCTTCACCTGCTGCACTTGATGCATTACCAGCGATCTCATTAACCGTTGCGCCCATTTCATTAATAGCAGTAACAACAAGAAAAGTACGGTCGCGCTGCTCATGGCTATTGTCTAAAGTAATTTGCGCTTTATTAGCCACTTCAGTTGCCGCGCTTTGCAATGCTTCACCGGTACGTGATACTTCTTGCATCGAATCGTGGATCTTGGTGATAAAGCTATTAAAGCCTAATGACAGCTGCGCTATTTCATCATGGCCTTGAATATCGATACGCTGGCGTAAGTCGCCATCACCATTACCGAGTTCTGCAAACACATCGGCGATACGTTGAATTGGGCGGGTAATATTGTTACCTAACCAGATAGCAATGAAGGTAAAGGCGAGGGCAATGCCTAACGTCCATAACATGATCTTATTATTGGCTTGCGACAAGGTTGCAAACGCTTCTTCGGTTGGCAATTCTGCGATCACATACCAATCCATTGACGGAATATAACTACTGGCAAGCAGTGTTTCGCGTCCAGCAATGGTTGATTCACTTATGTTAAAGGCGCTTTTTTGCAACAGCGTAGATGCCACATCACGGCTATATAAACTGCTTATGTCCGCTTTGCCGATTTGGTTGTTATCTTTGTGCAAGCGCACTGTACCATTGGCATCAACCAGGTATACAAAACCAGTTTGTTCTAGTTTGAACTGGTTAATAAAATCAACCATGTCATCAAGTGACTTAGAGAACCCCGCCATTCCCAAACCATTGAGCTGTTGGTAATTAATGAATAGCTTGGTTTCGCCGTTTGATTCTTTAAAAATACTCACCGATTGGGCTTTATTGCTGCTAGTGAAATCATAGAACCAGCTATCTTGTTGGTGATTTAATTGACGTAAAAACCCATCTTGATTCCAGTAGTTGCCATTTTTACGGTTAGCAATAGAAGCATCAATGAGCTGATATTGATTTTTAACATCATTCAATGTTTGTACTAATTGTTGCTCTTGTTGTGGCGTTGTCGTTTCTGCAAGACGTTCTAGCATAAAGCGGTTGCTGGCTATCTGCTCAGCGGCTTGTTGTATAGTTGAGATTTCTTTATCGACTTCATTACGGATCTGCATTAATTTCGCGGGTAACTCAGATGTGGTTAAGCGCGTTTCGATGACGTCTTTGGCTAGGTTTTTACTCACGAATCCGACGAGTAAGGTAGCTGTGATCACGGCACTAATCATGGTTATGATCAGTTTTTGTTTGATGCTAAATTGACTGAAATTCATTAGGTTATTGTCCTAGCCTATAGATAAGAAATTTTATTTATAATTATTTAATTTTAATATAATACGTTAATTAACTGGTTAACGGCTGAAATGCTGAAACCTTTAGTTATATATGCTCGCATTGAATATATTTTTAACTAATTAAACGACCTAGTGTTTAAAAAAAAGCGTTTTTATAGTATAAGAGCGGGTTGAATTAAGAATATCCCCAAATTAGGAACTGAAAATGTCTAAAATGTTTTTCAAAGGTCGTATTGACGCAAGATTAAATCATGTTAAAGGTGGCTATAACACTAAGCGTGATATTAAATTGGGGTCGGAAGAATCGCCTTTAAACTTGAACGTTCAAACAGTAGAGCGTCAAACTGAAATTGAAGCAATTTTAGCGGAAACAAAATTAGTTGCGAACATTGAAGTAAATGCAGATAAAGAAGAAAACATCCGTGATTTAGACGGTATGTTGAATAAACCAAAAACAACTGTATTCGAAAAAACCCCGAATCGTAATGAACCTTGCTTGTGCGGCAGTGGCAAAAAATACAAAAAATGTTGTGCATAATTTGATTTTTGCATAAATTATTTTAGTATTTAAACTATATATTATTAAGCCCTTAATTATTTGATTAAGGGCTTTTTTTATCGCTACCACTTAATCTTCCTGACGACCATATAGTGTGAGTATTGGCTTGTTTTACCGGTAACATAAACCACTTAATTTGCCATGTTGCCACTGACTGAATCAATACTATTAATATGTACCTATGTTACTAAAATTACGCTCATATAAATAAGGAGATCTATATGAGTTTGTTGTATTTTTTTTGGTGGCTAGCGTCTATCAACTAAGCTCGTACAGCACTGTTGCTGACAGGGATGCATAAAAGATTGAATGTAAATCAGCCTGGCAGGGGTGAAAAAGTGATTATACATTTAAGTAATGTTTCTTTATATTCAGTCTTTTGCATAAAAATAGCCTTACTCACGACTACCGTGGTAAGGCTATTTTTTTAGTTACATTATGCTTAAAGAATGCCTAAGTTTTGTTTTAACCGTTTCAAATAGCGACGGCTAACGGGGAGCGTTTGGCCACTGTTCGTCATGATTTCAGCCAAACCATTATCTAATAGTTGGATCTCTTTAATAGCCTTTAGATTGACTAGATATTGTCGGTGACAGCGGATCATTGGGGTTTTCTCTTCCAATATCTTTAATGTTAACTGACTTGTCGCTTCTTGCTGACCGGTATTAATGTATACGCCTGATAGACCACTGTGTGCAAACTCAATATCTTTTGTCGCGATAATCAAAATACGATTGTGACCAATACAAGGTACATGCTCTAAGTGTGTCAGCGTGATAACATCATAATTTGGTTGTTGGGTTGATTTAACTAAGCGTTCGACGGTTTTTTGGAGGCGAGCTGGGTCAACCGGTTTTAGCAAATAATCAAAGGCGTTTTCTTCAAAGGCTTTTACCGCATATTGGTCGTATGCTGTTGAAAAAACCACTTTCGGCATGGTGTCAGTATTTAACATCGACAGCATCTCGATACCGGTTATTTGTGGCATCTGAATGTCTAAAAATATAATATCAGGTTTGTATTTATTAATTAATTGTAACCCTTCAATTGCATTTTCTGCTTGTTGAATTACCTGAACTTGTTTGGTTTCATGTAATAATTCGATTAACTCTTCACGAGCATACTGTTCGTCGTCAATGACAATAGCGTTAAGCATGAGTTAGTTTTCCTTATTTGTTGTTAGCGTATTAGTTGTGGCCGTAGTTGGCAGCAAAAATGATACTTGGGTCAGCTTATTCTTGGTCGTTGTTATTTGTAGACTCGAGCGCTCATTAAAATGATTAACGAGTCGCTTATCTACTATTTTAAGTCCTAACCCCGTTGATTCTTCTTTGTTCTTGACAAATGTACCGGCATTGTCAGTCACAACAATGCGTGTCCCTTCAGTCGTTTTATGGCTGTATATCTCTAACTTACCCGCGCTCAACATCGTTGAAATACCGTGTTTAATGGCATTTTCAATCAGGGGTTGCAGCGTAAAAGTCGGTAGTTTTATATCCATTAATGCGGGATCGATGTCAACGCTTACACGTAGTCGATTGGTCAGCCTTGCTTGTTCTATGGTGAGGTAGGCATTTACATGCGATAACTCCTCGCGCAAGCTGACAGACTCGATATTTTGCTTTAGATTTTTACGAAAAAATTGTGACAGGTGCTGTATTAAGATTCTGGCTTTTTCAGGTTCACGACGTGTTACAGCACTGATCGTCGTCAATGCATTGAACAAGAAGTGCGGATTAACTTGGGCGTGTAACAGTTTCAGTTCTGCTTGTGTTAACAAGGTTTGTTGTTGCTGGTAATGGCCCAGTAATATCTGACTAGACAGTAATTGCGCGATACCTTCTGCCATTGATACGTTGATGTTAGACAGTAGTTTTCGACGTGCTTCATAGAGTTTAATGGTACCGACCACTTTGTTATCACCATTGCGTAACGGCAGGATAATCGCAGTGCCTAGACGACAACGTCGGTTAACCTTGCATTGGTAGGTATCAGCGGTGGTGTTTAGATCTATAATACGGTTTTCATCGATGGCTTGCTGGATGCTACTAGATATAGGCACGTTAGCATGATGGTGTTGTTCGCCGATGCCGATAAACGCTAAGATATTTTTGGTATCCGTGATGGCGATAGCGCCAACATTGGTCTCTTCATGAATGATACGAACAATTGTTTGCGCACTTTCAGTATTGAGCCCTTGATTGAGAATACCGACACTGCGATCTGCAATTCTAAGCGCGCGTTGTGAAAAAGTAGTCGAGTATTTTTCATAAATAGACTTTCTATCTTCAATAATACTCATGAATAACACCGCGCCGATGGTATTGGCGAGGATCATGGGTATGGCGACAGTCGTGACTAAGTCATATGCTTGTTGATAAGGTTCTGCGACAACCAGTATTATTGCCATTTGGGTCAGTTCTGCAAACAAGGTAATAAGAAAGATAACTTGTGGTTTGAATAAGTAGTTTATCTTATTCTTGCGCAATAGATAAACATGCAGTAAACCACCAATGAGCCCTTCGACAGAGGTTGAAATAGCACACGCTACATCGGTAAATCCGCCCATGAAGTAGCGATGTATGCCACCTGTCATACCAACGGCTAATCCGACTATTGGTCCACCAAACAGTCCACCCATTACAGCGCCGATTGCACGCGTATTGGCGATGGCATCTTCATATTGCAGGCCAAAATAACTGCCCATGATACAAAATATCGAAAATATTAAGTAACAGCTAAACTTATGTTCCCAGCGTGAAGATATGTTTAACAACGGCATAAAGATCGGGGTTTTGCTAAGCAAATAAGCAAAAACGAGGTAAACACACATTTGTTGTAATAGAGAGGGGATTAATTCCATAATTACATCTCAGTTTATATATGTATAACAAACAGTAACGTTATTTTTATAGATGATTCGTATAAAGTAATTGGCTAAATGTGCTGTTTATTGATGAATTAATTAGGATACACAAACTTTTTTAAAAAACCTATTAAATATAATAGTTTAGATGTATTTAAGCGTTGTTTGAATGAATAATAACAGTTAGCTTAAATCGACTGCAATTTTGGTTTTAATTTAATACTAATAAAGGAGTAATATTAAGGGTTTAAGGTATATATCCATAGTCTATGCTAGGGGTATTAAGTTATAATCATTTTTTCGCCAGTCTACATGGAATTAGTATGTCATTAATAAATCAAGTTATTCAAAGTTTCCCTGGATTAGTGGCGGTAAAAAAATTAACTGGTGAACATGTCGTTGTAAATGAAGGCTACCAGGGCTTTTTTCCATTTGATATACATGGATTAACGCTTGACGACATTATAGAGAAAATTGAAGACAAAGATGTGATTGACCTATTACTACAGTGCAAAGTAAATGATGCGGCGGCGTTAGCTGAACCGGATAAGATGAAAACCAGTATTGAAACCTTCAATGACACCAGTTTTGAATCTGTGCGATATATTATGCAAGAAGGCGATGAGGAGTTCATGGCGTTATTGTCTTGGGATATCACCGAGAAAGTGAAAACGCAGCATAAACTAAATCAACGTTTACAGCATGATGACTTGACCGGCATTGCCAACAAAACGGCATTAATGCAACGTACTTTTTACAACAATAATACTGTCGTGTATTTGGACCTCGATAACTTCAAACGTATTAACGATACTTTTGGGCATTTAAAAGGTGACGAGATGCTGAGGAAGTTTGCTTTGTACATAAACAGTCAGCTACGCGACAAGGATACTATTTACCGTGTCGGTGGGGACGAATTTGTGGTTGTGTTTGAAGATGTTGGCAAGGTTAAAATTGACCAACGTTTAACTCAAATACGTAATGATATGGAGTTAGATAAAGACTTTTTAGGGATTTCATTTAGCTTTGGGTTGCACGTGATGAGTCACGATATCACCTTGTCTGGTGCGCTTGAATCGGCAGATAAGTTGTTATATGTGAGTAAACAATTACGTAAAAGCCAGCGTTGACAGGGTTATTTATAGAAAACAGAATTAAGGCTATCAGTAAAATGAAGGTGATTAGCAGAATGAAGGTGATTAGTAGAAAAGGCCGTTAGCAGCATATCAATATACTGCTAACGCTTTACATTACGAGAATGCTAATTCGATATCGTTTTTCAATTGCACTAATTCACTACACATCGATGGTTCACCTTCGTTAAAATCAAATGTTTTATCATTTAGCGCACAGATAGTGCCAACGACAACACCTTGATTAACAAGTGGGAAGCCTAGGTATACACCGAGGTTGAATTTCACGTAATCTTCGTTGTCTTTCCATTCTTCATCAATACTGGCGTCTGGAATGAATACCGGTTGGGCAGTATCCACAACGCGTTCGCAATACAGTTCGTGACAACCCGGTTGTCTACTTTTCGGACCACAATCACCAACATTATAAATAGGCTGTTCATTGGCTACGACAACTTCCATTGTGTCGTGCTTTGACTCCATAATCAGGATCGAGTGTAAACCTGAATGATCTGCAAGCGTATTAAGGCGCTTTTGCCATTCAGCGAATGACTGTGTGATGTTATCAAATGGCATATTTAATTCCTTATATCCGTATTTGGAGTTTTTTTGATTATACCTATTAAGTGTGTTTTTTTAGTTGATTAGATCGCACTTTTACACACTTAACCGTAAATTATTGTCAGTCATAATGAATATATTACGATCTTAATCCGACTTATTTTAAGTTCATTTAGTCCTTTACTGTAGCAGCTGTTGTGGGTTGCAGCAAGAGCATGGCTATTTCCTCATGCTCGTCACAATCCTTAATTCATTTATTAGCGCTAAGACTTAGCAACAAGATTAAAACGGTGCTGGATAACGCTTAAACACAGCGCTTATATCCGCTAATGTTTGTGGTGTTAACGGCGTTGCAAAGGCGTTAATGTTTTCTATTAGTTGCGCCTGTGTTGTTGCGCCGATAATGGTCGAGGTGACACCATCAACTTGGTCACACCAGGCTAAGGCTAATTGTGCAGGGGTGATGCCACATTGATGGGCAATCTCGGCATACTCAGATGTCGCCAGTTGGGCAGCTTCGGTGTCCCTAAACAGCTTGTTACGTTGCGAGAATGTCCAGCGGCTGCCTTCCGGTCGTGCATTGTTTAAGTACTTGCCAGATAACATGCCGGTTGCTAGTGGTGACCAAGGTAAGTAAGCAATATCTTCATGTACGCAGTTTTCGACTAAATATGGCCAGTCTTTGGCGTGCAGTAGGCTGAATTCATTTTGAATCGATACCATGCGTGGTAGGTCATATTGCTGGCTGAGTTTCAGGTAGGTATTAATACCCCAAGTTGTATCATCAGACAGACCACAAAAGCGGATCTTACCGGCATCAACACAACGTTTTAGCCCTTGTAATATATCCAGCATTTGCGCGGTATGATCGCCAGCGTTGATGTCACTAAAACGAACATCACTGGGTGTGTGACGGCCAAAATGTGGGTTAGGGCGGTTTGGCCAGTGCAGTTGGAATAAGTCGATATAGTCAGTTTGCAGACGCTTTAATGAAGCATCAACAGCTTGAACGACACTGTCACCTGTAATTGGCGCACCATTACGTACCCAAGGTAAACCCGGACCGGCAATTTTGGTTGCCAAGATAATGTCTTTACGGCGTTGTGGATTAGCCGCTAACCAATTACCGATAATGGTTTCGGTTTTACCGTAGGTATCTGCTGACGGTGGCACGGCATACATTTCTGCCGTATCGATAAAGTTTACGCCTTGCGACAGCGCGTAGTCAATTTGTTGGTTGGCGTCTTGCTGGTTGTTCTGAAAACCCCATGTCATGCTGCCTAAGCAGACTCGTGACACAGACAAACCGCTACTACCGAGTATTGAAAATTGCATTGTCATCCTTATGCTGCTTGTTCTTTTTCATCGTTATACGTTAGGGCAATACTAACAAACATTTGTTCACAATTAATGAATGCTTCAACCACTGCTGGATCAAAGTGGCTGCCATTACCCGCTAAGATAATTTCTTTGGCCTTATCGTGGCTGAATGCAGGTTTGTAAACCCGTTTAGAGATCAGCGCATCATACACATCGGCCAGTGCCATCAAGCGTCCTGATAGCGGAATGTCATCGCCACTTAATTGATAAGGGTAACCGCTGCCGTCCCATTTTTCATGGTGGCTGAGGGCAATTTCACGGGCGATAGCCAGAAAGCTGTTTGAACCCATTTGTTTTTCTGCCACGGCAATGGATTCTGCACCTATCATGGCATGGGTTTTCATGATGGTAAATTCGTCATCAGTCAGTTTACCGGGTTTCAGCAAAATGGCATCGGGGATGCCGACTTTACCAATGTCATGTAGCGGTGCGGATTTGTAGAGTAAATCCACCGTCTCATTGGTTAAATAATCACGGTATTTAACGTGGTTCTGCAGTTGAATAGCTAATGCGCGCACGTATTCTTGGGTACGTAATATGTGCCCGCCGGTTTCATTATCGCGCGCTTCTGCTAATGCTGACAAACCGACAATCGCCACATCTCGGGTTTGTATTATTTCGTCTTTGCTTTGCGCCAGCTTGTTGAGCATATCATTGGTGTAATAAGCAATAATCCCCAGTTCACCTTGATGTGAAACCGGTACGCGCGCACTGAGGTCACCGTTGGCAGCGGCGATCAATACCCGTTGCTGATTATCTAATAATAGTCGTAATAACTGTAACCAATGATACATGATCGTGCAGGTATACATAATCAATACCACGGCGACAAAGGCAAATTCTTTGATGATGCTGACTAGCGCGGCTTGTTCTTCGATTTGACCGATATTGTCGGTTAACCAGCGCACATCTTTGACCATGATCATGGCTAAAATAGTGGTTAACATCATCACGATAAACACCACTAACACGGCAAGTTGACTGGCAATGGAATGACGCATATGAGTCATCTGCTCGGGCAACTGTTGGTATTCGGTGTGTGGGTAATGTTTCACTTGCGCTTGCAGTGCTAAATCGAGACTAATGAGTGTCCCTAAACTGCCAATCCCAAACAGCACCTTCAAGCCACTTTCAACTGGAAAGTCATAATAACTGTGATACCAAGCAGAAAGCGCTATTGCCCCAACAATGAAAATGCTCCACTCGAGTAAAGCATTTTTAAAGCCGACGCGATCTTGGATCAACTTGGTTCTCACAACGAACATGGCGGTGAACGCGATAAAGGTATAAGCACTCGTCTGCCAGATTGAAATGGATTCGATAAAGGGACAGACACGACCACCATAAATACTGAAGATCACGGCAGCACAGAAATAATGTAGCGCCGCGCGTTGTTTTGTGAGTGTTAACATCGTCATAGGTGCATTCCTAGGCTTAAAAGTGCAGTCAGTATACTGACTTTTTATCGAGATACTATGCTCCTTGTGGACTATTATTCTATACGTTATCAATTAAGTTAACGTTAACATTATAAAATAACTAATATCTTATTAAATCAGTGGCTTATGTTGTTTGTCATATGTATGGAATGGCTTTTTATGCAAGCTGGATAGCTCCGACCAGACATTTTTCATTACTATTTTTCGATCCAGCTCACATATATGTGAAGCATTGTCACGTTTTTTGATTGTTAGGTTAGGACTACCTAGTTATTAGTATTTTTGAGTGCTTTAATGCTTATCTAGTACTTATGATTGCAGTATTCAAGCTGAGTGTTTCAGTAAGGTTAAGCGGTTACAACTTTATAGGAGAGAGAAATGGATATATCTCACGAATCAACTGCACTGGATGCTTACATGCAACAGGTCAATAAAAATAGTAAGTTATTGACGAAAGAAGAAGAGTACGACATTGCCGTGGCGGTTGCTAATGGTGACTTACGCGCCAAGGACCGGATGATTGAAGCTAACTTACGCTTGGTGATCAGTGTCGCTAAGCGTTATCAATATAGTGCTATTCCATTAGTGGATATTATTCAGGAAGGTAATACTGGATTGATCCGCGCTGTTGAGAAGTTTGATGCCTGTAAAGGCTATCGTTTTTCCACGTATGCGGTGTGGTGGATCAAGAATAACATCGAGCGCAGTATTATGAATAATGCGCGAACCATCCGTATCCCGATCCATATTGGCAAGATGCATAAAAGTATTGGTAAGGTCGCGAGAGAGCTTGGGCTTGATGTTGGCAGTGATAATGACCTTGTTGTCATCGCGAAGGTATTAGAAACAGATGTCGATGAAGTCATGGACGTATTGTCTTATTACTTTAATGAATTAAGTTTAGATAAAGGCATGGCAACTGAGAGTGATGCGGTGACTACGCTTGGCGATATTATTGAAGATGAAGCGCATCGTACACCGAGTGCTGAAATTGAAGGCGGTAATACCCGAGACTATCTGCTAGCGTTATTAGAAACCTTGCCGCAAACAGAGCGTCGTGTGATTGAGCTGCGATTTGGATTAACAGGTGAGGATCCGTTGAGCTTATTACGTATTGGCGAACGGTTATCTATTTCTCGGGAAAAAGCGCGAACTATCATTCGCACGAGTCTGAGAAGACTGAAACCTAAATTGTTAGTAGACAGTGTGCAGCAACATGATTACATTTCGTAAAGCCTAACGCTTGCGAAATTCGTACTTGAACCGCTTGTGTATAACTTATATCTGGTGATCACAAGCGGTGTCTCATCAACTATTACCTACCATACCTACCATACCTACCATACCTACCATTTACGTTGTTCCAGTGAAATGAGTTGTTGTTTTAGCTCTAATCCGTAGGCATAGCCAACCAGCTTATTATTAGCGCCGATAACGCGATGGCAAGGAATGATAATCGGGATCGGATTTTTGTTATTGGCCATGCCAACCGCGCGTGATGCATTGGGATTGCCCAGACCAGCTGCAATGTCTTTATAACGATTCGTTTGTCCATACGGTATCTTGAGCAGTTGTTGCCAAGCATGGCGCTGGAAAACGGTGCCAGCGGGGTTCAGTTTAAGGTCAAAACCCTTTCTTTGGTGATTGAAATATTCACGTAATTGCTGTTTAGCGTCATTAAAATAGGTACTGGAATGTTGCCAGTCGGTAGAGATGTGAATGGCTTTTGTATTATTGTCGATCATGAGTTGCGTAATGCCAGCTTCATTACCGACTAAGATTATTGGACATTCTTGCTCACCAGTGGCAGAAGTGTAGGAGATGGTGAATTTATCGTAATACATAACGGCTTTACAACTTAAACGGTAGGATCATAGATAACTAAAGTCTAATTGAAACTTACAACATTTTTTGTTATCTAGGTCTGATTAATTGCACTTGATTGCAGGTCTCTGTGAGCTATTTAGAAATCGAGCTTGTCAGCCTAAGCCCCCTGAGATCATAGTTACCATCGATAGGTTATTGAAATTATCCACACCATATGTTATCTATATCGAAAATATAGGATTCGACCGGCCTATATAACTATCGTAATAAGTAGAATGTTTTATGGATAACAATTTAAATAAAAATTTGTTGAGAGTTATTCAACTAATACCGATAGTTTTAAGCACAGTATTTACTTTGATTATTATTGCGTTGTTGCTTATTAATAATAGAATCGAACTCAACGAAAATATCAGTAGTTTACGCGCAGATTTCAATGAGCGTCAAAAACAGCAGATTAAAAACAGAGTAGATACTATTTACCAGCAGGTCAGTTACGAACGCGATCGCATGGAGAATTTATTAAAAGCGGATATTAAAGAAAAAGTGTATCAGGCACACGATATCGCGAACGCTATTTACACTGAGAATCAAGATAAATCCGCAGACTATGTACAAGCATTGATCGTGACCGCGCTAAAAAGCATCCGTTTTAACAACGGCCGAGGTTATTACTTTATCTATGATATGGACGGCAATAATATCATGTTGCCTTATCACCCAGGCAAAGAGCAAACCGACCTAATCAATATGCAAGATAGTAGCGGGTCTTATCTTATTCAGGAATTCATCACGCTAATTAAAGATAAGGGTGAGGGATTTACTCAGTGGTTGTTTTATAAACCTGATACCAATACCAATACCGATACTGATAATCGCAAGATGAGCAATGAACGGGATAAAATTGGCTTTTTGAAGCATTTTGAACCTTACGACTGGATCATTGGCAGCGGAGAATATGTTGAGAACTTTGAAACCACAGTAAAGAATGACCTATTACACTGGATATCAACTATTCGATTTGGCAGTAATGGTTATATATTTGTACTGGATGATAATGGCGTGATTTTGGCGCACCAGAATAATGAATTAATTACCCAAGTTTATGGTGATTATCAGACCGAAGAACAAGTTAAGATCCTGTTTGATACAGCAAAAGATAATGGCGGGTATGTAAAATACGCCAGCTTATTCCTGCCTGATAATATGACCGGGCCGGACAAAATTAGCTATGTGAAATGGTGTCCCGATTGGAAATGGGTGATAGGTTCTGGAGTATATGTCACCGCGATGGAAGAATACCTGCAACAAAAAGAACGAATGATTGTGCAGCAGAACCGCATGAAGCTATTTGCATTAATTGGCTTTAGTCTGCTACTTATCCTTGTTGTCGGTTTTTTCACTCATCATCTAAGAGCACGGCTGACGCAGCGATTTTCTCAGTTTGAAACTAAGATAGAAACCAATTTTGTTAAACTGAAAAATGCGAATAGTGCGATGCTACATATGACACTACATGATCCGCTTACTGGGCTCCCTAACCGCACTGCGCTAGATAAGTTTGTGCAGCAACGACTGACAGATGGACATGGCCAGTACCTCGCAATCGCTTTTGTTGATATCGATAATTTTAAGTATGTAAATGACCTCTACGGTCATACTGTCGGTGATGAATTACTTTGTGCGATCAGTCGGCAGTTTGAAACTATCTTGGATACTGACGATATGGTCTGTCGTTTTGGTGGCGATGAATTCCTGTTCTGTTTTTCTGGGTTAAATATGAAAGTGGAGATAGCGGCTAAGGTGGCCAACGTTAAAGCTATATTTGACACTAAAATGCGATGTAGTGAACGAGAAATTAAATCAAACTGTAGTGTTGGGGTATCGGTCTTTCCCGATGATGCTCAAACCCTTGAAGTCTTGATTGGCAAAGCAGATATTGCGCTTTATAAAGCAAAGGATCAGGGTAAAGGTAAGGCCTGTTTATTTGAAGCTGAATTTGATATCCAGTTAAAACGTCAACACCTTATGAAAGAGGAACTTTATAAGTCGCTGGAACGAGGTGAATTTACGGTTAACTATCAACCTCAGGTAAATGCGCACAACAAACAGGTGGTCAGTGTTGAAGCACTTTGTCGCTGGAACAGTCCTGTTTTTGGCGTGGTGAGTCCTGTTGAATTTATTACAATGGCCGAAAAATGTGGTGCTATCCATGAGCTGGGTTTAGCGGTTATTAAGATCGCCTGTGAGGACATCTTATCCATATCGCCGAATGGTCACGAAGCATTAGCGTTATCTATTAATATCTCTCCGATACAGGTTATTGATCCTGAATTCTTTAGTAATATAAAACGGGTTGTTAACGCGACGGGTATCGATACATCAAGAGTGACGTTTGAGCTGACAGAAAGCGCGGCCATTGACAGTGTATTGGGCTTGTCACCCTTATTCCATGAACTAAGACAGTTTGGTTTTGGTTTGTCTCTTGATGATTTTGGTACTGGTTTTTCATCACTGAGTTACTTGGGGGATCTGCCTTTTAGTGAGATTAAAATTGATCGGTCATTTATTAATAAGTTTTTAGATAATGAGCAAAGTGATGCCTTGGTAAAAACGATTATCGCTATCGGTAATTCATTTAATATGACAGTGGTTGCTGAAGGCGTCGAAACTCAAACACAGTATGAGAAGCTAAGGCATTATAATTGTGATTTATTGCAGGGTTATTTCTTTGCTAAACCGCTATGTCTGAATGAGCTGGTGAAGCATATTAACAGTGTGTCAGCGGGGTCATAGGCGCACCGCATGTCTTCAGTTCCAACCATTACGGTGAACTGCAGACATGAGTGTATCGGTTTAGCTTACTAGCATAAGGTATCGGCTTAGCTTACTCGCATAAAGATATCGGCTTAGTTTGCTGGAATAAAAGTATTCGCGAGGTTACTGATGGCGTTAATGTCGTGTTTCAACTCATCCATTTGGCTCACTACCGTGTCGGTATGTTGCCAGTTAAGCTCTGAACCTTGTTTAATATCGATAACGTGATTGTTGATCTCGTTTGATACTACGCTTTGCTCTTCAGCGGCGGTTGCTATCTGCATTGATAGTTGCGACAGTTGCTGCATTTTTTCGTGGATAATCGCAATTGCCTGATCTGACTGTTCTGCTTGACCGACACATAGGTCAGCATTATCTTTGTTTTTCTTCATCATGATTAACCAATCATTAATGGTTTCTAACATAGTCGATAAACTGGTATGAATGTCTTTGGCCGTATCTTGGGTACGCGATGATAACGTACGCACTTCATCTGCGACTACTGCAAAACCACGGCCTTGTTCACCAGCACGCGCCGCTTCAATTGCCGCGTTTAATGCCAGTAGGTTGGTTTGATCGGCAATCGCTTGGATGTTGGTCATCAAGCTGCCGACGTTTTGGGCTTCGGTGTTTAGCTTGTCAGCGGCAGTCGAGGCTTGTTCAACTTCTCTGGCTAGCTGCTTGATCTCGACTGTCGTGGTATTGATACCACTTTGCGCGGTTTCACATAGCATAAAGGTCGCATTGATTTCATCAGAGGTTTCGACACTATTACGTACAATTTCACCCGTCGAGGTGAGCATTTGCGACATTGCAGCACTGACTTCCGTGAGTTCTTGTTGTTGATGAAGCAAGTTAGTACGGATCTGGTCGGTACCCGCTGACACTCTTTCAATAACCAGTTGTACTGGTTTAGTCGAGTCTAATGTACGTTCTAAAATAGCTTTAATTTTAATCTTAAGCATGCCCATATTAAAGTCGAACACGCTGGCGGTGCCTTTGCCGAAATAGACTTGGCGGCTGACACTGTCAAACATTGACTGCATGCGTTGGGCTTTTTTCGCCATAGGGACGATGTCTTGCCAGAATATGATGATAGGTGTAACAGCTGAAAATAAAGCAATCAGTGATGCGGCTAAACCCAACTGCGTATAGATAAAGAATTGCGCCACTATACTAATGAGGCTTAACAGGATAAAGCGTTGAGTACGGGTAAACTCAAACAACAGTCCTTTGCCTTGCAGGCTTTTGTAAACGGTACTCGCCCGGTTGACCATTTGCGGCGTCGCGGCTGTACTGACTTCTTGATAACCGACTATTTTGCCGTTTTCAAACTGTGGTGTAATAAAGGTATCGAGCCAAACATCACCGCCACTTTGCGTTTTTTTACAGATAACACCTTGCCATGAAAAGCCTTGTGCTAAGGTTCTTTTCACTTCGTCAATGACTGTCGCTGGCATGGTTGATGAATCTAGCGCGCGGCTATTCTTTCCTAATAATGCATCTTGTGCATACCCTAATGCGTCACCGTAGTGCTTGTTAACATAAGTGTATTCACCGTTGCTGTTTACTAATGAAATTAATTGCGCGGAGTTGTTAGCCATCAAGTTACCTATTAATGTGTAAATCATCGATTAATATAACAAAATAACATTGAACTTAATTAGAGTCATCTGATAGTTACTTGTTATGTGGTAGTTATAGCTATTATTTTTCCACTTTCATGTCTTGGTTATTTTTGAGTCATTTTTTGGTGGGTATTTTTACTGCACATATACATGAAGGGACATAAATGGACATAAAGGGACATGAAAGAACACAAAGGAACCATGATAGTTCCTTTGTGTTTACATTAATGCGAGAAGTGAATTAACGTACGATAAGCATGATCTCTTCTGGTGACATCGGTTTATCGAAGTAACTCATGAATTGACCAAAGTCTTGGATACTACCTTGAGCAAATGCAAAATCACCTGATTGCATATTCTGACCAATCACTTGTTGACCATTTGGACCAGCCATTAAGATTTGGTTCAATACCGCACGTGTTGTGTTGATTTGAACGTCAGCACCTTCTAGTGCTTTTTCGTGTAATTGAGCAATACCGTTACGAATTTCAATGGTGAATGATTCGTTAGTATCCGCAAAGTTATACGTTAGCGCCGTTTGCACGTCTAATGTTTTCTCAGCGATTAGCGTAGCAGTCATCATTTCAAAGATTTGCTTGCTTGGTAGCGCTGTTAATACGTCAACAGATGCGAAGCTGATTAGGTTAGAGAAGTCACGAGTATCTTCTAGCTCAGCTGCTGCATTTAGACCCCAGTTACGCCAGTTGATGTTCACCTGATCTGCTGCCCATGCTTTGTAAGCTTGTGCTTTAAGTTGACGTGCTTCAGTATCGTCTTTGTTTACTGTAATTGGGTAAGACAATATTTCAGCTGCAAAGGTGAAGTTTTCTGCTGCGATAGCTGCTTCTGCCGTTTTGATTATGTGGTCACGACCGCCCATGATTTCAACGAATGCTTTAGCACGTTGATTGTAAGCCATTGGCTCTAACTGCCATGGATCTGCTTCATAGAAACCGATGTAACCAACATAGATTTGACGCACCGCGTGTGCAACAGTACCGTAGTGCTCACCTAACCAAGGGTGATTAGCAAGATGTTTAGGCAGTTTAACCACTTCAACTAACTCATCAGCTGTCATCCCTTTGTTCATGTAACGGATAGTTTGGTCATGCGTATATTGAATCGCATCACGGTAAGCTGTTAATACGTTAGCGACTGCTGCTTTACCTTCAACTGGACGACCATGAGAGTTAATCATGACGTCAACATCAAATTCACGCATTACGTCAATACCTTTGAACCACATTGCAGGGTCACGGAATTTAGTACCACGGATTGTGTGTAGGTTAGGAAAGTTTTCACCTTGTAAAACCTCTGCAGCGTGCAGGATTTTTTGTTCAGGAAGGTAAACAACGATTTCATCTTTTGTTTCAGATGGCACGTTAACAATCTGTAGTTTAACACCAGAGATAGTGATATCTAGCGTCTCTAGTGATGGGATAAGTACGTTTGGTTCGATGAACGAGATGTCACCTTGCATGAAACGAGGACCTAGACCGTCGTTTACAGTACCATTTTCGCCTTCTTCAACGTGCTTAGCACCGGTGAAAGACGTACGTTGACCAAGTAATGTGCCTAGGTTTGATGACCAGTTAGCAACCGCTGCAGTTAGACCTTCTTGTGCGATGATTTGAATTTCACCAGATGCTACTTGCTCATCAGTTGCCCAAGCACGCACACCAGAGATGTGATCGATGTGGTTATGTGAGTAGATGATTGCTTTTACTGGTTTGTCAGTGATTGCACGGAACTGGGCTCTAACAGACTCGGCCATTTGTACTGATTCGCCTGGATCAATAATGATAATACCATCGTCACCTTCAATCATAACGGGTGTATCAAGACCAAAACCGTAACCGAGGTAAACGTTATCATCAACTTGGATGATTGCTTGATCCATTTTACGACTGTGTTTAGTCAGAGTAGGGTGTACCTTATCTGATTCAGCAGTGTAAGCGATATTCTTACCTGTTTTAGACAATACTTTAATACGTTTGCCTTCACCCCAAAATAGGTTTGATTCATTTTCAAATAGCACATCGCTTGTGTAGCGAGCATTAAGATCGATGTTTTGGTATTGCGCTGCAGAACTGGTTTGCAGTTCTTGACCTACTCTTGACGTCGCTTCTGTAACAGGCGTCGCGTTAGCAAAACCGGATGCAAATAATGCTGCAGTAATCGCAAGAGGGAGAGCCATTTTCTTAAATGTATTAGCCATGATAGTGACCTTATAGTGTGTTTCACAATTGAATAGTTTATGAAGCTAATAATAGCGACCTGACTTATGTGAAAACACAGGCTAATACGAATTCGATCTATCGGTTTTACGATAGGTCATTTTAAGATAAATGGTTTTACGATTCATTTTTTAAGATACATTGTTTTAAGATACATTGTTTTACGATAGTTTTACGACAAACTGTTTGCTGCTTTGATTAACTCGTCCCTTAACCATTTGTGACTGGGTTCGTGATTAAACTTTTTCAACCAAATAAGGTAATTGGATATATTTTTATATTCGAATGGTGGTTTGAACATTTGCATTTTCAACTGGTCTTTAAATTGTAATGCCATCGAGAGCGGCACTGCTGTGAGGTAATCTGACTGGCTACACAACAACATATTACTGAACATGGATACGCCGTGATAGGCGACTTTACGCTTGCTGACGTCGAGGGTGGTGTAGTGGCTCAGGCTAAGCATTTTGTTTCGCGTTCGGTCTAATATTGCATGGGTTTCTGCCATGTATTGCGTTTCGGTTAGTGCATGTTTAATTCTGGGGTGGCCTTGGCGACACAGCACCACAAATTCGCCATCAAACAGTTTCATCGATGCAATATTCGGGTGATGGGGTGGGAAGATATCAATCATGACATCGAACTTTTGTGTTAACAGCCCCTCGTATACGTCTTCATCGTCGTAGGGTTGTTCGAATACTTCTAAGGTCAGGTTGTTGTTTGGTTGTTCGGCTAATTGGTTGAGCATGGCTAATTGTAAATGCTCTGGTGCCGCCATCATAAACTGACGCGTGGATTCCGCGGGATCAAACTCGCCTAGCGCTTGAAATACAGCATTCAGTTGCTGAATGGGATCTTTGATTTGCGCGTATAAACTTGTTGCGTATGCACTCGGCACCACGCCACGACCACTGCGGATAAACAGGTCTTGGCCTATGTCCTTCTTCAATCTGGCTAATGCGGTACTGATAGTCGATTGGTTGGTGTTTAAGTGCTCGGCCGCTTTACTCAGGCTGCCTTGTTCTATGACTGCGGCGAACACGGCCAATAAATTAAAATTGGGGATGTCGTTACTCATGGCAGCTATCTCTTCAGTTTTTAGCGGGCTAAGTATCTAACCTATCGTAAAACCGATAGAAAGGTCAATGTGTCCTTCGCCATCAACAAAATAAATCTCTCGTTTTAGTTAGAGGTTTATTTTGTTCCACGGTTGTAACCCAACGCACTAGGTTAGCTTTTATAAGCGCGTTGGTTATAAACTTGACGATGTTAAAGCACAAACATTCTCGCGGTCTTGCCTGGGATAGACAGTTTATGATAACGCGATGTAATGGTTTCGCTATGATCACTCAGCTTATCTTTATAGGCCACATTCCAATTAAACTCAGTCTTGTATGTGTCTATGGTATAAGAACGCTCTTCAGCACATTTATTGATGCCAACGAGGCCATTTTTTTCACGTTGAAAAATCAGCATACACTTATCACTATATAAGGTTGTCATCTGTTTACCTTTCATTTCATTGTGAAAGCTAATCATCTTAACCATATAATCGCGATTCCAAACATTTTCCCATCGACCATTATCCTTATCTTCATTATCTGGCAGTGCATCGCTATAAATTAACGGTGTGCCTCCGTCTCGACCTAAAATATAGGCATAGGCTAAATTTTCATTAATTGGATCCATTATCTGATAACGAAACCCATCATTAGTCGGAATATCATGGGTAATAGTAAACGTGATAGCGCGGTTATTCGGTAATGCTTGACCATAGGCCTCTGGATCGTGAAGCAAAGACATGCTGCCATTATATGAGAAAGCCGATCTTATCGACGCAAATAGCGGAAAGTCATAAGCGCCATGATTGGTGTTATTCAAATAAGGTTCAAGAAATTTATGGTAGTTTGACTCGCCTTTACCACCAGTGGTAATTACCTCACCAAACACATGCATACCAGCAATGATCTCTGGGGTGAATACTTGGCTCACTTGATAATCACTCATGTGTTTTACGGCATCAATCCGAAAGCCTTTTACGCCCATATTTTTTAAAGCTTGCAGGTATGTGCGTTGTTGCTGAACCACATAGTCGCTAGGATCAAGGTCAGGTAAGCCTTTGTCGTTATCACCACCACACAGTCTCCAGTATTGTACGTCACCAGGGTCTTCATAATTAGTGATACAGCCCGGTGGATGAAAGTCGGCGCTAGAGAATAACCCCTTACTTAGGTCGCTAAACAGGGTTTGTTTTTTTATATATTCACTATTGGCACTGTATTGGGCTAACACTTCACTGCCTGGATAATTTAGGTCGTCTCTTTTCCAGCTTTCATTCGCCATGTGGTTTAATACGATGTCGGCGTATACATCCACACCTTCTTTTTTAAGCGCGAGAATCAACGCCTGTAAATCTTCTTTGTTGCCTATAGGCGAATCAATTAAACGAATATCTTGCGGTTGATAACGCGCCCACCATTCTTTACCAGACGATTTTAACGGTGGTGATACTAATACTTTTTTATAACCAGCTTGCGCTATATTCTTCGCTTGTAAAGTGACGTCACTATACTTCCAGTTAAAAGCATGAAGAATGGTATCTGCACTAGCATTGGTTATGGTGCCGGATATAAACATCGCGCCTAATAATAATTTCATTATTGGATTTGATGTAAATTTTAAATTTAATTTCATCGTTATGTACTCATTTAAAATATGATTTTTTTACTATAAATCTAAATTTAATTATCCATAATTATTTATTCCAAATGTTGAATCCATACCTCTTTCGGTAGTGCCTTATTTTTTAGTTATAGTTTATATATGTGTTAGATATAACTAATTGTACGAGTGCATTTATAGCTTAAAGATATTCTGGCGATGGCATTGACCGGATACTCACCATAGGGCAAACTCACAACCAATATAATGTAACACCACACTGATTTTAATAAGGAAAAAAACATGAGCGGAACCAACAGAGCAGACATTCAAAAAGGTGCATCAGTATCAATAGTACTGAAACAAGACCAACGCAGTGGTAACTTGACGGACGGGATTGTGAAAGACATTTTAACGAAGTCAGCGAATCATCCGCACGGTATTAAAGTGCGTTTAGAAAGTGGTGATGTAGGCAGAGTTAAGGTTATTAAAGACTGATTTAGAGTAATATTCATATTAAAATAGTTCCATTACATTGTTAAGGTAATTAAGTATGGAAACGGTAAAGTTACTGATGTTGGTTCTTGGAGGTGTTATTTCTCTTTCATTTACACTTCACAAACTTAAGTTAGGGGGCTTCTCTTTCAAAGTGCAAAAATATGATTATTTTGAAAGATTACAATTATTATGCGGAAGTGATGCCTCTATTAATCTAGTTAATTTACGCGTTGCGTTTAGGTGTGTAACAACTAGAGAGTTAACCCCAACAGAAATGGAGTGGTTTTTATATACTCCCGGAGCATATAAATTTATTGGGCGCTATGGTAGAAGCCAAAGGTTTACTTCAATAGATATTGTAAGTAATAGATTTATGTGGAATGAAAAATTATTAACAAAAAAGCTGCGACGGATCGAATTAATTAAAATACTTGCCATATATACAAGCTCAGGAACGTTTGGATCGCTTTGCATACTAAAAGGAGGTGATATTTCATCTTTTCTAGGGTTTGATTTTACCTATGCTTCTTATGCTATAGGTGGAATATTATCTATTATGGCATTAGTTTTTTTGTATTTGTCCTTAATCTATCAAGACTCTGAATATTTAATAAAAGATAAATTATAATTAAAGACTCAGAACTTGATTATGCTAAAAAGGTTCTGAGCCTTTAACGGTTACTTCCTGTTTTTAGATTTTTTTATAGCTTCAATAATCGAAGGTTTCATTAAGTTAGCAACAGCTTCAAATACAGGAGCTACAACAGAGTTTCCAAATTGACGATAAGCTTGAGTATCAGAAACAGGTATTCTGAATTTTGATTCGTTTGGCTTGTCAAATCCCATTAATCTAGAGCATTCTCTTGGTGTTAATCTTCTAGGTCTGTTAATTTGGTTAGCTTCATTTTGGAAGTCAGTTTCAGCTAAACTCATGTCCCAACCTTTATGATCAATTAGAATTTCTGATCCATCTTTATGATAACGAGCTGAAAGAGTGCGCGCTACAGCATTTTCATTTTTAGGATCGACTAAACCGAAACCAAAACCATTACCTTTAGCTTTATGCTTTTTAGCGTAATTATATAGGTACTCCCATAATTTGGGAGTAAGCGTATACTTAGCATCTACAGATTTATCAAGTAAGTCGTTAAAAGTAGGTTTACTCTCAGGAAATACAATATCTTTTAAAGTAAACCCTTTGGCCACATCTAAATCTTTTCTGAACCCAACAAGTACAATTCGCTCTCTGTGTTGAGGAGTAAAATGTTTACCATCAATGATTTTAGGATCTCTTGGACCACTTGCATCTACATCAGCAACATCATAGCCAAGTTCAATTAGTGTCTCTTGAATGATTTTAAAGGTCTTGCCTTTATCATGACTTTTCAGATTTTTTACGTTTTCAAGGATGAAAGATTTTGGACGTTTCGCTGCGATTATTCTGGCAACATCAAAGAATAGAGTTCCCTGTGTTTCGCACTCAAATCCATGTGAACGACCGAGAGAATTCTTCTTAGACACACCCGCAAGTGAAAATGGCTGGCATGGAAATCCGGCTAGTAAAACATCATGATCAGGTATCTGTTGATCGATATGCTTATAAGCCTCTTTCTCTGAAATACTCTCATCTTCCGATAACGTTACTGAACGGATATCTTGATTGAATACATGTTTACCAGGTTCTGAGTACCAATTTGCTTTATAGGTTTTTACAGAAAATTTATTCCATTCACTTGTAAATACGCAACGACCGCCAATTGATTCGAACGCATTTCTTATTCCACCAATACCAGCGAATAAATCGATGAAATCAAATTCTGGTTGTTCGTAATGAGCAGGACGTTTTGGTAATAGCGTTTTTAAATGTTCAAATTCATCATGAGTAAGCTTTTCCTGAGCTTTTCCATTTCTCCAACGGTTAATCGCTTCACGATTCCATTTTTCAGGGGAGATGGTATTTAGGTGTAATGCAATTTGTTTTTGGTCATAAATTTCTAGTACTTGTTCTAGTAATATCAGACCTTGGCTATCAGGAAGTTCGTTCATAATTCAACTCTGGGTATAATGTGTGACGGTTCATCACTAATCTGACCCAGAGAGTACCTGTATACCTAAACAGTATCAAGTAATCCGTTAAAAAAATATTGTTTAGTATAGTCAAGAAGTTCATATTTAGGTTAATCTATTGAAAAGTAATCCTTTATAGATAAATAAATAAGAGAGACTCAATTGAAGCCTGCAGTGTATGATTCAATTCAAGCAGAAAACCTAACTATTGATGAACTTAAAGAAAATTTTCGTAGCCATGGTATTAGAAGACTCTTATTTAAACGATTATCACCAAATGATAATAGTAAAAATCAACCTTACATGGCAGGTCATTTAACAGATTTAAGCTTCCTACCAACACCGGAAATAATACCTTCAGTATCTAGTTCAAACAAAAAAAACAACAAACGTTCAGCGAAGTTTTGTGCACCTTTATCTTGGACTTGGTTATCGCCAGATAATCTCCTATTTGAAGCTCCAAATGCACAAGTTATTTATTATCCTCAATATCCAGAAGTTAGGTTGTCTGGTTTTTTGTTGGGAGCAAAGATTGATATTAGCCGATTGATGTCACCATTAAAAGATGGGCGGAGTAAGGGAAGAGTATTATTTCTTGGTGTTAGAGAACATGATGTTATTGCATATCTAGCTAGCCCTGAAAGTATAATATCAGACAAAATTAATAGCACGGTTCCTGATTTTACAGAGGGCGTATTTGAGGAATTAGATTTTTCAAATAAAGGTGAAGAAGACCAAATAAACGAAATTAGTATTACATATTTACTGCAAAGTAATAAAAATAAATTACTTAGCGAATTAACGAGAATACACCTTAAAGGCTGGATTCCAAGTAAGAGATATACAGCTGATGGGACTATCATTCCATATACCGCCCCAAATGGTGGAGGGTACACGCTAGAAACTGAATTGGGTATTATCCCTAATGGTTCAAGTGATCCAGATTATAAAGGTTGGGAAGTTAAGCAATATGGCGTCACTAATTTTCAATCTAAAGCTGCGAAAGCACTAACATTGATGACTCCTGAGCCTGATGGTGGCTATTATGTCGCATCTGGTGTTAATGAATTTATGCAAAAATTCGGATATTTAGATTCTAAAAAAGAACATAGAATTAACTTTAATGGTCGACATGATGCTTTAACTCTGAATAAGAAAACACAACTTAGATTAGTTGTGGAAGGGTTTAATATTGAAAAACGCATGATGACGGACCCATTTGGTTATATAGGTCTAATTGATGGTAATGAAAACATAGCAGCTAGCTGGAGTTTTAGTAAATTACTAGAACATTGGAAGAATAAGCATAGTCGAGCCGTTTATGTGCAATCAATCAACCAAGTAGTTGAAGATACGAAGCAGTATTATTATGGGAAAACGGTTAGCCTTTACGAAGGCTGTAATATAAACACCTTATTAAACTCTATCGCACTAGGTGTAATTTATTACGACCCGGGTATTAAACTCGAAAATATAAATACAGATAAGCCAAAATCTAAAAGAAGAAGTCAATTCAGGGTTAAATCTACAGAGCTTCATAAGTTATACGATAAACAAGAAATTATAGATTTAGCCTGATTCTGTAAAAAGTTTTTTGGGGGCAGTCGTGGTTAGCCACTCGTATCTACTACCTATATATATTTAGAATACCTATTATGCTAATCTACCTCTGTCTCCACGCATCCAAATCTGAGGTTAAGATTAGCTATGCACGCCAACTTTTATGACGTTAATGCTCAACAACTTGCAGATCAATACTTATCCAAATCCTTCGAAGAAGTGCATGCCGCATGGGCTGAGTTATTACCTCCTATTTTAAATAAACCTAACGCCCGAATTCTTGATTTAGGTGCTGGGGCAGGGCGTGACAGTAAATACCTCGCAGAACAAGGCCAAGCCAACGACATTAGTATTGTTGCAGTTGAACCTGCCAAGCTATTAGCCGAAATCGGCCAGCAACACACCCAAGGCTTGAATGTAAAATGGGTGGAAGATTCATTACCTGCGCTAGATGTTGTTAGTCGCCAAGAAGTAACCTTCGATCTCATTTTACTCAGTGCAGTGTGGATGCATATTCCTAAAAGCGACCGTCCTCGCGCAATCCGTAAGTTAGCCAACCTCCTTAAACCCGGTGCCAAATTAGTTATATCCCTGCGTCATGGCCCAAGTGGTGATGAACGTAAAATGCATGACGTCAGTACTGAAGAATTAGAGTTATTAGCTAAGACTGTCGGTTTATCTGTCGTAGATATAACCAAACGTGATAGCGATAAACTTGGACGTGATACAGTTCATTGGCAAACAGTGGTATTACAACTGCCTGATGATGGTTCAGGTGCATTCCCGCTTATCCGTCACATAGCCTTGAATGATGGTAAATCAGCAACGCACAAATTGGCATTAATGCGTGTACTGTTGCGTATTGCAGATGGTCACACTGGCGCGGTTATTCGCCGTGAGCATTCTCGAGTCATATTAGCTGTAGGGTTAGTGGCGTTATATTGGTGCCATCAATACAAGATCCTTATCGACGATCATGGTTTATACCAAACCCCAAGTAAAAGCCCGAATATGGGTTTCATGAAAGAGAATGGTTGGCATGAGCTAACGCATCGCTCTGCAACTGATTATCGTATTGGGCACCTCTTTGTTGGGAAGGATGCTATAGCATTACACCGGACGTTAACGGCTGCAGTGAGCAATATCAAAAATATGCCCTGCAAATATATAACCTTGCCTAACAGTGATGTCAGTGTATTTGAAGTTGAAAGCAAAAAAGTACGTGCCAAAGACAGCTTGTTTTTAGATATGGAATCCTTGTCACAATGGGGGGAATTCTCGCTGCCAGAAACAGTATGGAATGCCTTTGCACGTTATGCGTGCTGGGTTGAACCTGTCCTTGTCAGTGAATGGATGAAAACCATGCAAGGTTACCAGGGTAATAAGAGTCCTAAGCAGCAACTTGCAATAGCCAGCTCATTAGATTGGTTAGAGGCTAAACGCTCGACAGAAGAGAGTCGAAAGCGTTTTGACGTATTACGACAAACACAAAGCCAGCAATGTGTTTGGTCTGGTAAAGTTTTAAAACAAGAATTTGCCATTGATCACTGCATGCCGTTTGCACGCTGGCCGAATAACGATCTGTGGAATCTGCTACCAAGTGACAGCAAAGTTAACGGTCAGAAAAGTGATAGTTTACCAACAGCAAGAAAGCTCAAGGATGCTAGATCTCGGATCACAGACTGGTGGCAAAAAGCTTGGAACGATGACCAAACGGACTCAATACGTTTCTTTGCTGAAGCTAATATAGCCTTACCAGGGCTAACGACGAATAACACCTCAATCGACGACCTGTTCGAAGCGTTGGAGTTACAACGCGGGCGACTGAAAGAAATGCAGCAGTTAAGAGAGTGGGGTTAACTGCAATAATCTAGGCTAAAGTGTGCTATAAGTCTTAGTAGGTATAAAAATACTTATGAAAATAAACTCTAAGTATAAATATTGGTTTTTAATATGATATTATTCAATTACTTAATATTTATACTGGAACGGAAATGGAAGCTTCACAACTTGTCAGTGATGATGAATATAGTTCAGAAACACAAACGACAACCTCTGCAAGTAAAGACCAAGTAGAACCCGAAGTCATATCACAGCTACAAAGTCCGATCACACCTGAATTTATCCCTAGAGAGATTGATTTTCTTAACCGACATCGTCAAAAGATTCGGTTATTCGATCCTAAAGGAGTGTATGAGTTTAGGCATATACAACAAACATGGCTTCACTCCTTACTGCAGGTAGTGACTATGTTAATTTCTTTGGCTTGTATGGTGGGTATATATTATTGGGGTTATCAGAGTAGTAAAGAAATTATAGTTGGAGTAGGTGAAGTATCTGATCTCACTTGGGTTAATGTATTCGAAGTTGTCATGAGCGTAGGTATTATTTTTGTAGCGATAAGAAAACTGGGTAAACAAGCTAAGCAACATCCGCAAAAGCGCTATCGTATAGCAATGATAGCTAATGCTTTTAATCGGATGTTATTTAACAACCTACGTCTAATGTTAATCGTTTTTGTACCACTAATCATAGTCGCGATGATCGTGGATCCTACACTGCAATCGATTAATTTTGAAAGGTTCGAAGAAGGTGCGACAGCAGATTTATTGGGTGCTGTATATACATTATTTATTGTTTTTATTTGTTTCAGGGCGTTTCGATTTTGTGGTAAGGAGCTGGCAGCATGAAGAAATTAATATTTTTATTAACCCTCGTTATTTCATGTAATAGTCTCGCCGATATTAGGGTCCCAGACCGTTGTGACGAGAGCGTTACCCTAATTAATAAAACGAACCTTATATTTTTTAATTCAACAGAAGTGATTAAAGCAGGCGAGTGTGTCGGCGTCGAATTGGTCAAAAGAGGCGTTGATCAAGAGCTATCTAAAGCTTGTGGTGAAGTGGTCGAAAATAAAACTAACGTATTAGGCGCATTAAGCTTAAGTAAAAAAGAAGCGCTACAAATAGGCCAGTGTATGGGCGTGATTAATTATGTATATGTCCGCTACAATAATGAGAAGTATCGTCCCTCACGTTATGACAGTTATTATTCAAAGTATAAGAATTATGTTTACCAGTGTGCAACAGATATGACCGCGGTGAAAAGATTAATATCTACGGGAGACTCTTTAAGCTCGCGTAGCAAGATCCGTGATGTTTTGTGTGAAGCTCAGGTGGATACGTATTGATGGCCCCACAAACTGAAACTGGATCAATAAATGACTATGCGAGAATTTTTCTAAAACTAAAACTAAAAGATAAGACGTTACCGATAAAATTACACAACGCATTAAATTCAATTTTTACAAAAAATCGGGATAATAGTAATGCTGAGATAAAGGCATTTAGGCAACGAGTTGTTATTGAAATAAAAACCGATCATAACAATCATTATTCGATTTTAGTCGGAAAAAGTAATGCGATTTATAATGCCTTATGTCTGATTGCTGTAGTTGGTGTTGGGCCAACTAAAAAAATATTTCAGTACCAAGATAAAATAGCTAAAAAAGTCAATATTTCTAGTTTGCTACAGCAAACCCAAGAGCAAGCATTGATCTTCTTTTGTCTTGGCATAGATATAAACAATATGACTGAAATTGCTAATAGCTTAGAGTCGAACAGTTTCGATTTGTTCACCGAACGACTGCCATCGCCTTTTGGCAGTTGCAAGAATGATAAATATAACCTCGCGCCTATGCTTGCCTATTTTGAAGAGCCTATTCCTTGGCAGGATTATGCTCGGCGTTATCAGCTCGCTGAATCAAGCTATGCTGAGAAAGACGTACAGGGTGCGATATTACAACTTGAAGCATTAGAACAAGAAGCATTACTACCTTTGCCGAGAGTAACTTCGTTGAAAGAAACCATCATTGCAAAACAAGCTGATGCCGAGGAAGCCGCGAGTTATTTACAGTCATTATTAAATTATAAATAAAATAATTAAATAACCCTTTTTTGTGCCCGGAACAAATTCATTATAACTCCTGTTAACCAAATAGGAGTTATTTAATGAAGACATATACAGCCTCATTAACATCGTTTAATGAACTAGTGCTCAATAATCGTCTTATTAAATATTCGAAATATATTAGTTAATCAAACTATAAAACTCATTTATTTATTAAGGAAAAATCAATGGAAGCATCAATAAATACAAGTGCAAACGGTATTCATTCATATGTTAATACACTCAATTTTGACAAGTTGAAATGGAAGCTTTGTGAGTCGAGTGAAGCTGAAATGACTAAAGAAGAATGTGCACTTGCCGAGCAAGAATATCGCCGCTATTTAACGTTAAAATTACTCCACCCAAAAGATATTTTAGTACCGAACAAGCTTGTCGATAAATTTTGGCATGCGCATATTCTTGATACTCGTTCATATCGTGATGATTGCGATAGCGTGTTTGGTTTCTATCTCGATCACTTTCCGTATTTTGGCATATACGGTAAAGATGATAATGAGAATTTAGAGTCTGCATTTACCAATACTAAAGCCAATTATGAACGTCATTTTGGTCAATATCCTAGTCAGCTAGCTAACGCTACACGTTGTAGTGGTCATGCCTGTCATGCGCCATCTACATGTGCATGCCGTACACCTGGTGCATGTAAATAGTCTTTGAGACTAAGTAACTTATCTCATTGCTAAAGATTAACAGCTCTGATGTAAAGAAACGGGAATGGTCATAATTTATAACATTAGGTTGTTATAGGACTGTTCCTCGTTCTAGTTAATAATATTGACAGGAATTGAAATGAAAAGTGAAACATGTTTTGGAAAAGTATCTGGTCAGCCTTTAACTCAATATTTTGATGAGGAAGAAGCGCTAAGCGGTGCTGAGTATGCTAAAGAGTATTATGACAATGACTTAAGCCCTTACCATTGCAATAAATGTGGGCTCTGGCATTTATCACCAAAATCACGACAAACGCCTAGCCATAAGTGTAATCATTGCACTGGTGGTGATGGAGTGCACAAGGATTCTTACCGCTCTAAGCGAGAAGCTAATTTAAGAGCTGATATTATTTATGGTGAGCAGGGGATTCGATTGAAAGTGTACCAATGTAAATTCAGTTCTGGATGGCATCTTACAAAGAGTGCTTATTAATTTAAGGGACTATACAAAGGAAAGAAAGGATGAAAACAGAATTAACGTTTGCAGTACTTGTCGATGCAGAAAATGCTTCGCACAATGAATACATAGCGATGTTGAAGGAAGTTGAAAATCACGGTGTTGTCGCCATCAAGTGGGTATATGCCGACTGGACTGACTCGCATCAAAAAGCATGGATAGATATCTTACACGAAACAGCATCAAGCCCTAAACAGCAGTTTCACTATGGTAAAGATGCTGCAGACCATGCTTTAGTCATGGATGCGATTGAAGTCATTAATAATAACCAACGTATTAATGCGGTTTGTATTGTGTCGAGTGATGGTGGTTTTTATAGTGTCGCACAGCGAATTAGAGAATACGGCATACACGTAATGGCCATTGGTAAGAAGAATACCCCAGAACGCTTTAGAAAGGCATGTCACAATTTTGTATTCACTGATAACTTATTCGAAGTTACTCAAAACAATAATAATGACTTAGATACTCTATTATTGAATGCTTATGATCGTTGTGTGGAACGAAATGATCCTGTTTACCTTGGCGACATGGGCAGCATGATTAAGCAAATTGACTCTTCTTTTGATCCACGAAGTGAAGGGTTCCAGAGCTTAAAGAAATTGATTAAAAGTAGGAGTGCACTTTTTGATATTGTTCAAGAAACCAATGACCGCTGTTTTATTACCTTGAAATCTAAAAATACCACAGATAAGACAAGTGCATTGAGTGGGAAAGTGCGTAAATGGGAACCGAAGAAAAGGTTTGGTTTTATTAAATCGAAGGATGGGGATTTTTATTTTAATGCTCGAGAATTACAAGGTAGTGACCGAGATATAAAGGAAGGTATTACCGTCACTTTCAATGCTACAAATGTCTCTGATGCAAGGGTAAAAAAAGACACTGAAAGTCCATCAGCGTTTAATGTAGCTATTGCTTAATACTACTTAGTGTCCTAAATGTGGTCTGATTATCTGTATGCCACCGAACTTAATGGTGAACTGCTTAGGTTGTGGTTACGATCTTAGCAACGATTGATTCATAACCCCTTAATATCCATATTGTTAAGGGGTTGGTATTAGTATTAGCAGGCCTCATTTCAAATAGCGTTATTTTATTCAGCGCGATTTGCAACGCTTGGACTTTTTATAATGTGCTTTCTGTTATGTCTTCGTTCTCTACTGTTAAGCATCTACTCTTCAGATAACCGTTCAGCTAAATAGTCGATCAAAATTCTAATCCTTCGGGATAAATTTCTATTGAGCGGGTAAAGTGCCGAAATTGTAGTTGCTGGTTGATAATAATCGTTAAGCAACAATTGCAATCGTCCCGCTTCAACGTGGTCTCTATATAGAAAACAGGGGCCAAAGCCAATGCCTAATCCACTGAGGATTCCTTCAACAACCAAGCCACCATCATTACTTGTCAAACTTCCTTTTGCTTTTACGGTAATTAATTCTCCGCTGGGAGAGCGAAATGGCCAGCCTCGATTTATTTTAGAATCGCCATAAATTAAACAATTATGCTGCATCAGATCTGCTGGTTGCTGCGGTGTACCCCACTTTTTTATATATTGGGGCGAAGCAACTACCTGAAACGTGCACTCTGCTAAACGACGAGCGATAAGACTTGAGTCCTCTAGTTGACCTACTCTTAGCGCAATATCGATACCGTCTTCCACCAAGTTTTCAATTCGTCCGCTGGCAATGACTTCAAGCTCTATTTCAGGGTATTGAAGTTGAAACTCTATCAGTAATCGACCAAAGCCCGAGATGATAAGACTTTGCGGCACTGTGATACGAATTTTCCCCCGAGGTGCTCTTTGGCTGTCCATGACTTCAGCTCGCGCATTTTCAGCTTCGGCCATGATTATCTTACAGTGGCTGTAGAATTGACTTCCTTCATCAGACAAACTCAATTTACGAGTGGTACGGTAAAGTAGGCGAGTTCCTAGGTCTAGTTCCAAAATTGAAACTTGTTTACTGACAAATGATTTAGAAAGCCCCAGCTTTTCAGCTGCTGCAGTAAAACTGCCTGTTTCGACAACAGCAGCGAAAGTTTCCATAAGGGTTAAAATATTCACATTAGAGCCTGTGAGTGGACAGTGAGTTGACCGTTAGCTTATATATCAACGTATAAAATTACAATAAACTAGGTACAAGTAATTATAGAAGGCATTATTTGCCAACAATGAGATTGGAAAATTCAATGATGAAAACTAAAAATATAACAGAACAAGGCTATGGGATGTTTGCTAAATTTTTGCACTGGGGGATGGCTTTAATGCTAATCGCACTCATTGCAGTGGGAACTTACATGGTCGGATTAGATAAAGCAGATCCAAGCAAAATGCAGATCGTTGGCATGCACAAATCTTTTGGTGTTATCTTCATGCAATTGGCTATTCTTCGGATAATTTGGAGTCGTATTAATCATTCACCAAAATTACCCAACGTGTTGGCAACGTGGGAGAAAATCCTGTCAAAAATAATTACCGGTTCATTATATTTGTTGATGTTGGCAATCCCATTTAGCGGTTATGCTATGACCAATTTATTTGGTTACCCTGTGAGTCTATTTGGAACAGTCGATTTACCTTTGTTGTTTGGTAAGAATCCTGAGATGGGGCTACTCGCTAAACAAGCGCATGTGCTGATGGTATACACATTACTGGCGGCATTATTTGCCCATATTGCTGGTGCACTAAAACACCGTTATATGGATGGAGCAGAAGCAGACGTTCTTCCTCGAATGATGTCGATAAAACCGCGCGCTTAAATATGGCTATTCCTTATTCCTTATTCTCAATTCAAATATAAAGGTTAATACGATGACTTCAATAACGCTTTATCACCACCCCTTGTCAGTATGCTCAATGAAGGTCAGATTGGCACTTGAAGAAAAGGGCATAGCCTGGTCTGGGCGCATCATCGACATCGTACGAAAACAAGAACAACTGGAACCTTGGTATGTAAAATTGAATCCGAAAGGTGTTATACCGACGCTGGAATATCGTCACGACACCACTGAGATAGTGACTGATTCAGCCAGTATTATTCGCTCTGTTGCTTCATTACCTGAAGGTAACTCGTTGCTGCCTAACAGCAAGCGTGATAACCAGTTAATGGAAAAATTAATTGATCTTGCGGATGATGTTGATCTTCAAATCCTCAGCTATGCACGACATCCTTCCATGGATAAATCTGAAAAAATATTGGATGATCGTATCAAAAAATCTTTATTGATGGCTGAACAGCATCCGGAACTTCGAAGCAACTATATTGTTTGCGCTGAGCGTTCTGAGAAAAGTAAAACGTTTAGAGTCGATGAAAAATTTATCAAGGACGTTGAAAGCAAAGCGTTGGCATCCATAACATTTGCTGAAAAGGCATTGCAAGGAAATACATATTTGTTGGGTAACAGCTATACCTTGGCTGATGTGATTTGGACTGTCGTACTCTCAAGACTTGATTTATTGGGCTACAGTAACTGGTTAGATGAAAATGAGTTTCCACAACTGTTTAACTATTATCAACGAATGCAAAATCGCAGCAGCTTCACCGATGCTCAAATCCAGAATAAGTGGTGGGACTAATAATACTTACGCTCGCAGAACCACTTGATCCTGTTTACCTTCGGGGATATGGGAGAATGGTTAAGTAAATGGACTCTATTTTGACATGCGAAATAAATTTTTTTGAGTTTGAAAAAACTGATTAAAAACTACCATGCTTTCATCCGATACCGTAAAGTAAAATATCAGACCACAACACAACTAAATAGCGAGAACCCATGGACGGTATTCACGGTAAAATAATCATCATCACAGGTGCATCTGAAGGGATCGGCCGGGCACTGGCAATTAAACTATCTCAAGCGGGCGCTAAATTAATGCTAGCCGCGCGTAATCAAGAGCGCTTGCAAGCGTTAGCTGATGAATTAACCGGGGAGGTTAGTATCTTCCCGTGTGATATCAGCGATCAACAACAGTGTAAAGCCTTGGTTGCGGCAACGTTGGAACAGTATAACGGTATCGATATTGTGGTGAACAATGCTGGTATAACCATGTGGGGACGGTTCGATGAAATGCAGGACCTAGCCATTTACCAACGTATGATGCAAGTGAACTACCTTGGCGCGGTTTATCTTACCCATGCGGCATTACCGGCGCTTAAAGCAAGTAAAGGCAGTATCGCGACAGTGGCTTCAATAGCAGGATTAACGGGTGTACCTTACCGCACTGGTTATGCCGCATCGAAACATGCCATCATTGGTTTTTTCGATTCATTAAGGATTGAATTAAATGATGACGGTATTGATATTACCGTTATTTGCCCAGACTTTGTGATCACCGAAACACATAAACGCGCAATTGGGTCGGATGGCAAAGCCTTGGGCGAAACCCCGATGAACGAAAGCAAACTGATGACGGCAGAGCAGTGTGCAGAATTATGCCTGCATGCCATTAGCAACCGACAACGATTACTTATTACTTCGCTGCGGGGTCGGTTAGGGCGCTGGTTTAAATTACTGGTACCGGGTTTGATTGACCGTATAGCCGATCGCGCGATACGCAACCGACATTAAATATTATTGTACATTTTCCGTTAATGCTTTGCGATAACGACTCGGTGAGCAGCCAAAGTACTTCCTGAAACGGTGGGTAAAGTTGTACGGATCTTTATAACCCAAGCGCTGAGCTATCATCGAAATTGTCCACTCCCGATATTGCAGTAAATCAGCTGCTTTCTCCATTCGTAAATGGATCAGTCGGGTTCTGGGTGACATGGCGTATAGATTTTTGCTGATCCTATTCAGCTGTTCCTCACTAATAAAGCAGCGTGCTGCCATCTCTTTCACTGTCCATGGCAAATGCAGCTGACTTTCAACTTCATTAAATACGCTATGCACACGTGACGCAGAGCGGGTCAATTTAGATTCTACACCCGTCAATATCAGGTTTAATTCGCTGACCAACAAACGCCGAAAAGTGGTGCGGCCATTAATCTCGCAATGGATCAAATTCAGCAACGACCATATTTGTTCACACTGATGATAGGGTAAGATGGTTTGCCCCAACGCGGCGAAGTGCTGCCACTTAGCGGTAGGTTGAGGTAATAACCATACCATCTTCCAATAGTTATCGACGCTGTTCAGCTCAAACCGAAAGGGGGTATGCGCAGGGATCACCAGCAAGGTATAAGGTTCGATCAATTCAACCCGATCTGCCGTGGTTAAAATACCGCTGCCTGCTAGGGTGAAAATCAAGGTGTGAACCGCAACGCCATAGCGCTCGACATGATAACCATCGCTCAGCTCAGCCATTCCCGCCATAAAAATGTCTTCCTGACTTAACTCGGGAATGTCAGAAGTAGTCAGAAAACGCTCCTTACAAGCATCGGCTAAATAGACTTCGTCATGCCACTGCGATTTAGGTTGCATGGCGCTAATGACGGATTCGCACAGGTTTTGTCTATTTTCGCACATTCTCTTTTTAGTCCTCTTTACCTATAGTGGCCTTTCAAAATAAGGAAGACCAATGTCTGTTAAAAACTACACCAATTTAAGCCGTAATACCATAGCTGACGGTATGCTATCTAAGATGTTCAAGCTAGGATTTCCGGTTGCGATCCAAAGTGCGTTGGCGGCAATACTCGCGTTAGCCGATGTATTAATGGTCAGTGATTTTGGTATCGAATCTACCGCTGCAGTGGGAACCGCCTCAAAATGGCATTTTGTCGCTATTATGATCATGGCTGGTATGGCATCCGCTAATGGGGTATTAGTGGCGCAATATTGGGGTAAACAAGATCGCCGTGCGGCAAAAACAATCACGCTGTTGGCCATGCAGTGCGGTGTTAAAATATTAGTACCTGTCACCTTCGTTATTACCCTGTTTTCCGGCTACATCATGCTGTTGCAAACCACGGATGCGAAGGTGATTGAGTTAGGATCAACTTACCTCTGGTACAGCTTTCCAGTACTGCTACTCACGCATTTAGTCATGATATGTGAATCGGCGCTGCGCTCTTCAGGTGATACTGTTACGCCGTTATATCTGAGTGGACTCACTATCATAGTCAATATTGGCTTGAACTTCTGGTTGATCAACGGCGGTTTGGGCATACCTGCCATGGGCGTCGCTGGGGCGGCTTTAGCGACCACTATTTCCCGCTTGCTGCAGGTGGCGCTTATGTTCTGGTTTTTACATTGGCGTCAACATTGGTTACTCAGCGCACCTACCCAGACCGACCCAAGTCGATTATGGGCTGCATACAAATACATTGCGATCCCGTCGACGGCCAGCGCGGTGTTATGGGCCATTGGTATGCTGAGCTATCAGATGATCTTCGGCCATATGGGGACCACCGAATTAGCGGTATTTAGCCTGCTCGGTCCCTTTGAATCTTTGTGCTGTTAGGACAATCATTAGGCCGCGATGAATTTACCGAAGCCTTTACGATGTCGAAATTCTTCATTAAAACGGTGTTAGCATTCGGCTTGGTTATCGGGTTATTACTGTTACTGGGTAAAGATATTATCTTGTCCTGGCTAAATCTCAGCAGCGATGCATTATATCCGCTTGCTTCTCCCGCGTTGGTTGTACTTTGCTGCGCGATATGGCTGCGCATGCTTAACATGATTATTATCAACGGTATTTTACGTGCTGGTGGCGATAATCACTTTTGTTTACGCATGGATCTCATTGCTATGTGGGTAATTGGCGTACCGTCGACTGCATTTGCTGCCTTGGTATTAGATTGGGATTTTAACCACGTATACATGCTGCTGTTGGTTGAAGAAATAGTAAAACTGTCGTTGTGTTTCCATCGCTACTTAAGCGGGCGTTGGTTAAATAACCTCACCATTGCAGCGCATTAGCGAGATATGATTGATATCAATGCCTTATTAGCTGAAACCATTAGACTTTGTTGTCAGGGAGGGATAATGTGTTGCCTAGGTATGTTCGCAACAGGTTGTCATCAATGGAGTCGGTAATGAGTGACGTGAGTTTAGATAAAGTCGGTTTAATCGTTGAAGGTGGCGGGTTAAGAGCCATGTTTGGCGCGGGTGTATTAGATCATTTCCTCACGTGTGCTATTCATTTTCCCTATGTGTCAGGCGTATCTGCAGGCGCGCTTTATTCGGCTTCGTATGTGTCTAAGCAGCATAAACGTAACTTGAATATTCAGCTTGAATACCATGATGATCCCCGTTATATGGGCATGAAACATCTGCTTAAAACCGGCAGTTATGTCAATACCCCTTTTACTTTTCATGCCATGGCCAAACAGTTGGTGCCGTATGACTTTGATATGTTGTTTAATATGAAAGAAGTATTCGAAATAGGGGCGTTTAATTGTAAAACCGGCAAGACTGATTATTTTTCTTCGCAACAGTTAACCACCCAAGATCAGGTTTTAGACAGCCTTATTGCGACCTCGAGTTTACCGTTTATTTCTAAACCCATGATGATTAATAATATGCCTTATCTTGATGGCGGCATATTGGATGCTATTCCAGCTGAGCATGCTTTTGAATCGGGTTGTGATCGTTTGGTCATTATTTTAAGTCAGCATGATAGTTACCGAAAATCAGCCATGAAAATGGACTTGGCTTGTCGTATTGCTTGTTACAAATACCCGAAGTTATATCAAGCGCTGCATGCACGTCATGACAATTATAATAACGCCTTAGATAAGATTGCAGAGTGGGAACGCCAAGGTAAAGTCTTTGTGATTCGCCCCCAAGCACCGTCAGACATTTCGCGCTTAGAGAAAGACAAACATAAGGTCAAATTGCGATATGAAGAAGGGGTTGCTGAAGCGCAAGCAAGCTGGGGAGCACTGCAACAATGGCTAGCGACTCCCGTGCTTGAGCTTACTTAATTCTTACTTAATTCTTACTCAAGTTTAAAGCTAACGCTAGTTTCGTTCCAGTCCTGGGAAATGACTGAGCGCGAGATCGGCTACACATTGTAATTCTGCGGCAGTAATGCCGTTTGTTGCCTGAATTGTCATACCTTGAATAATCGTCGCGAGGTATTGGGCAAGTACGTCGGCACTGTAGTCGGTGGTTAAATCACCTTGTTGTAAAGCGGCTTCAAAGCGTTTTTTCAGATCGTTTTGATGTTCTAATCGGCGATTAATTAAGGCCTGCTTTACCGATTCGCTGGCATCGCTCCCCGTTAATGCACTCTGAATTATCATGCAACCTTGTGGATTACTGTGATCGGTAAAACTTTGTGCTGCGCCATTCAACATCGCAGCAACCATGGTTTTTGCCGTTGTTTCTGCCAATGCGGCACGGAAAAACCCACAGGGTCTTTGCTCATATAAATCAACGACCTTTATGAACAACTCTTCTTTATTTCCAAATGTAGAATACAGACTTGGCTTGTTGATCCCCATCGCTTGGGTTAGATCAGTCAGTGATGTACCTTCATAACCTTTAGCCCAAAATACCGCTAATGCCTTTTCTAAAACGTCATCAACATCAAAGCTTTTAGGACGACCAACGCAACTGCTTTTAGACATATTTTTTAGCCCTTTTATTACCTTCATTTATGCGCATAGGATAGACAGTGTGTCGTCTTCTGTCCAGTGACTTTACAGATAATAACCATTGACTCTATTATAAAAATATATATCATACCGGTCAGTACAAAATAAATAGTACCGGTCGGTACAAAATAAATTGTACCGAATGGTATGTAATTGTGTGTTGACCAGCACGTAATAATCATACCCGTCGGTATCAACTGATACACAATATCTTGATTTGCTGATTACAAAACAATGTAACGAAGGGACGTCACCACATGAAAAAAAGTAATATATTCCGTACATTTATGCTCACCAGTTTAACCGCGCTGGTATTAACCGCATGCGGTACTGAGACATCAGCACCGGAAGCGCAGGCGAGACCAGCACCTAAAGTGAGTGTCGCCATAGTGATAAATGAATCGGTTACTGAATGGGATGAGTTTACTGGCCGTTTAGAAGCGCCAGAGCAGGTTACTTTGATCCCGCGTGTTTCAGGTTACATTAATGCAGTGAGTTTTGATGAAGGTGCCGTCGTTAAGAAAGGCGCTACATTATTTCAAATCGATCCGAGTGTCTTTACCGCTGAAGTACAGCGCTTAAAAGCAAAGTTAAGCAGCGCCAAAATCGCGGAGAAATTGGCGAAGAATGATTACGATCGTGCGTTTAAATTATATAAAAAGAAAGCAGTATCAGAAGAATTAATCGATACCCGTCAAGCGAATATGCATCAAACCACCGCGGAAGTGGCGTCGGTTAAAGCCGCGTTAGTCAGTGCTGAACTCAACCTTGCTTATACTCAGGTTAAAGCACCGATTGCTGGGCGTGTGTCTTATGCCAATGTGACGATGGGTAATTATGTAACAGCAGGTAAAACAGAGTTAACCAGCCTAGTATCGACTGCCCATATGTACGCTTATTTTGATGTTGATGAACAAACTTACCTTAAATATGTGCAGTTAACGACGCAGCGTAAACGTAATGACCAACGTTCTGATGGCAACCCTGTGTTTATGGCACTGGCAAATGAAAACGATTTTACCCACACCGGGGTGATTGATTTTGTTGATAATGCGATTAACCACACCACAGGTACGATCCGAGTCAGAGCGCGCTTTGCTAATCAAGACAATGATTTATTACCGGGCTTATTCACCCGTTTACGGATTGCCGGTAGTGCCACTTACGATGGTATTTTGGTCGACGATAAAGCCATTGGCACCGACTTAAATAACAAATTTGTGTTGGTTGTCGATGCGGATAATAAACTGCAATACCGTGGCGTTGATTTGGGTGAAAAAGTCCAAGGCCTGCGGATCATCAAGCAAGGTCTTGTTGCAGACGACAAGATCGTGGTGAATGGTTTGCAAAAGGTACGTCCAAATATGGTTATCGAACCGAATATGGTTGAGATGGCGACGGCAGATAATTTATCGGCATTACGTCACGGACAAGCGGTATTGGAACAAGCGCGCGAATTAATATTAACCCGCGTGGCTAAATAGATATCGGGTTATTTGTAGACCTGTAATAAATAAATGTTAGACCTGCAATAGACAAGGTTGTTGAATATGTTTTCTCAGTTTTTTATTAAAAGACCCATTTTTGCAGCGGTGATCTCACTGTTGTTTTTTATCTCAGGGGCGATAGCCGTCGGTTTAATGCCGATTACTGAATACCCAGAAGTCGTACCGCCAACAGTGGTGGTATCGGCAAGTTATCCGGGTGCTAACCCGAAAGTGATTGCCGAAACAGTGGCGTCACCTTTAGAGCAAGCGATTAACGGTGTTGAAAACATGTTGTACATGTCTTCACAAGCCACTTCGGATGGTCGACTTACACTCACCGTTACTTTTGCGATTGGTTCTGACGTTGATAAAGCCCAAAGCCAAGTACAAAGTCGTGTTGATCGTGCAATACCGCGCTTACCTGAAGAGGTACAGCGTTTTGGTGTGGTCACAGAGAAATCATCACCCGATTTAACCATGGTAGTGCATTTAACCGCGCCTGATAACCGTTATGACATGCTGTATCTATCTAACTATGCGGCGTTAAATGTACAAGACGAATTAGCGCGTATCGACGGTGTTGGTGCGGTGAATTTATTTGGTGCCGGGGAATACAGCTTACGCATTTGGTTAGATCCAAATAAAGTGGCCTCTTTGGGACTTGCGCCTGCCGATATTATTGGCGCAGTACGTGAACAGAATAAACAAGCGGCCGCGGGTAGTTTAGGCGCGCAGCCAAGTGGCGCAGATTTTCAGTTACTGATTAATGTCAAAGGGCGTTTATCTACCCAGGAAGAATTTGAAGATATTATCATTCGGGTTGGCGAACAAGGCGAGATCATCCGCTTAAAAGACGTTGCGCGTGTTGAACTTGGCGCGCAAACCTATGCGCTACGCTCACTACTTGATAATAAAGAAGCCGTGGCGATGGGGGTATTTCAAGCATCGGGTTCTAATGCGATCCAGATCTCTGATGACGTGCGTAGCACCATGGCACGGTTATCCCTGAACTTCCCGGATGGTTTAGAATATTCGATTGTCTACGATCCAACCGTATTTGTACGTGGTTCGATCGAAGCGGTAGTGAAAACCTTGTTTGAAGCTGTGTTGCTGGTGGTGTTAGTGGTGGTGCTGTTTTTACAAACATGGCGCGCGTCTATTATTCCATTGGTTGCGGTACCTGTGTCCTTAGTCGGTACATTTGCCTTCATGTATATAATGGGCTTTTCATTAAACGCTTTATCGTTATTTGGTTTGGTATTAGCCATTGGTATCGTTGTTGATGACGCGATTGTTGTGGTCGAAAATGTCGAACGTAATATTGATGATGGCCTGGATCCTGTTGCTGCAACCCAAAAAGCGATGCGCGAAGTAACCGGACCGATTGTTGCTACTACATTGGTACTTGCGGCGGTATTTATTCCAACAGCCTTTATGAGTGGTTTGACGGGGCAGTTTTATAAACAGTTTGCCTTAACGATCACTATTTCGACGTTTATTTCGGCGATTAACTCACTGACATTAAGTCCGGCATTATCGGCGTTATTGTTAAAAGGTCGAGACGAACCGAAAGACAGATTAACCCGTGGTATGGACAAGTTATTAGGCGGCTGGTTATTTGCCCCGTTTAACCGCTTGTTTAATCGTGCATCGGCGCGCTATACCTGGTTGGTACGTAAAGTCATTCGTTTTGGCGGCATTATCGGCATCTTGTATTTCGGTTTAGTGGTATTAACTGGCGTGCAGTTTTCACAAACACCGACCGGTTATGTACCTGGACAAGACAAGCAATACTTAGTGGCGTTTGCACAATTACCTGATGCGTCATCGTTAGAGCGTACTGATGCCGTTATTCGTCGCATGTCTGATATTGCCCTTGATCATCCTGGGGTATTACATTCTGTCGCCTTCCCTGGTTTAAGTATTAACGGCTTTACTAACAGCCCGAATGCTGGCGTAGTGTTTGTTACTTTGGATGAGTTTGAAAACCGCACCACAGCTGATTTAAGTGCCAATGCGATTGCCCAGCAACTGAATCAAAAGTTTGCCGGTATTGAAGACGCGTTTATTGCGATTTTCCCACCACCCCCGGTACAAGGACTTGGGACTATTGGCGGTTTCCGTTTGCAAATTCAGGACAAAGCTAACTTAGGTTATGAAGCCTTATACAAAGCCACGCAAGCGGTACAGTATAAAGCCTGGGCAACCCCTGAATTAGCGGGCGTATTTTCAAGTTATCAGGTCAATGTACCGCAACTTGATTTAGATATTGATCGTACTAAAGCCAAGCAACAAGGTGTGTCTATCGATCAAATATTTCAAACCCTGCAAACTTACATGGGGTCGACGTATGTGAATGATTTCAACTTGTTTGGCCGTACCTATCAGGTAACGATGCAAGCAGATGAAGCATTCCGCCAAACGCCAGAGCAAGTGAGTCAGCTTAAGGTGCCGAATGACCAGGGTGATATGGTGCCGTTGGGCTCGTTTATTAACATTACCCAGTCATCAGGACCCGATCGTGTGATGCGCTATAACGGCTATACGACAGCCGAGATCAATGGTGGCCCTGCACCGGGCGTCAGTACGGGTCAGGCGCAAGCAGCGATTGAAAAGATCCTTGATGAGACCTTACCGATTGGGATGAGTTATGAGTGGACTGAAATTACCTATCAGCAGATCCTGGCTGGTGATACCGGTATGTTGGTTTTCCCCTTGATTATCTTGTTAGTGTTCTTGGTGTTAGCGGCGCAATATGAGAGCTTGAGTTTGCCATTGGCGATCATCTTGATTATTCCAATGACGATACTGTCTGCGATCAGTGGGGTACTGATGTACGGCGGTGATAACAACATATTCACTCAAATCGGCTTAATCGTGCTCGTCGGCCTTGCTACTAAAAATGCCATTTTGATTGTCGAATTTGCCAAAGAAAAGCAAGATGCGGGGTTGAATACCCTGGATGCTATTTTAGAAGCGGCAAGGTTACGTTTACGTCCTATCTTGATGACATCGTTTGCCTTCATCATGGGGGTTGTACCTATGGTATTGTCCACGGGCGCAGGTGCAGAAATGCGTCAAGCGATGGGCGTGGCGGTATTCTCGGGTATGATCGGGGTAACTATCTTCGGCTTAATTCTAACGCCGTTATTTTATTATGCCTTGGCCAAACGCGGTGAAAAGCAGAATGAAAAGAAAAGCCTTGATAATAGTAGCCTTGATAACAGCAGTGAAAAGCATGCTGAGTTAAGCTCGGATTAGGGCTTAACTATCTAAAGCTAAAGCTAACCAAGCAAAAGGCGATATCATGTTGATATCGCCTTTTTGTTGTAAAACTAGCGGGTTTCTACAGCAATAATAGTAAAGCTGATGAATTGTTTCTGCCATTGGCTGGCATTGATATCATCAAGCTTGAAGGTGCGGCTCACACGCTGCTGACCTTTACGTAAATACGTTTCCGGTAATCTATTTTGAGCCTGCCAGACATCAAACTCACTGGTTGTCATTTTATTGCCACTATCGTCAAACAATGTTGCCGCAATGGTCACTTTGAGCACGGTTAATGGCGAGTTATTTGTAATGTCGAAATTAAGGCCTAATTCACTATCATCCCAACTGGCTGATTTAAATGTCACGCGAACACCTTGAGATACATGGGTGGTCATTAATGCTGTGTTAGCCATTGCCGCAGGGGTTAATTGCGGTGCTAATGACGCCGTTTTTGTCTTTGTAGCAGTATTCGCATCAGTTTTCGGCTGATTCAACAATACATATTGCCAAGTGAAATCGTCATTCAACACCACTTCAGTACCGTCTTCAAGGACGATTCGCGTTAACTCGGTGGTGGCGGCAACACTGGCAGAGAAAAGTAAACAGCAGGCAATAATATAGGCTTTGTTAAACATGGTTATGCTTCCGATGGTGAGTGTTTTAATTATAAACGTGTTGATAATAGTGCAAATAACAACAGCGAGAGTTTAACAAAGCACTATTGTGCATGCTACTAACGTGATGGGCTTATTTTATTTTTATTAATTTGTAGATGATAACTATTCGTATTTGTGGTTATATAGGCGTGGATAACAGAGGTTTATTGTTCAATCTAATCTTAAGTTGATACTAATAACTTAGATTGGTATGGCATGCTTATTGCTTCGTTTTATACGTTATGATGGTTTATTGACACGCTCGGGTGAGCTTGAGCTATATGTTATATTTTCTGTTTTTGTGGTGAACGACATAGTGTTGTTATTGTGTAAGCGTTAATATGCGCAGCTAGAATTTATGGTTATACATGTTAGTACTTGATTGTGATTTATTATAATAGATTATTAATCACGACCAGCAATGTGTAATGTCAGTGGTTTTGAATGAAAATTCAGTGGTTGTATTCTTTACTGCTAAGTTACTCGAGGTAACGCAGTGAAAGTGTCATTTTATTATTGAGGTATGTTAAACAAATGAGCGATATCATAGGAACTGGTCAAAATGCCGGTAAAGTTAGTGATACGGAAGTTGATGAACTGAACAAACATAGTCGATTTTTACGTAAAATCGCCTGGTTAGTTGAGATTATAGTGGTCTTTATCGGTCTTTGTATTTCAGTGTCATTAATGACAAGTGATAATGATTTAACCAGTGCATTCACATTGGCAGCGCCTTTTGTGATGATCTCGTTGGTAGAATTAACCAAGATCCCGTTTGTGATAGGGCTTTGGCATTCACGTAAATCATTCCCTATGTATTTGTTGATCATTAGTTTCTTGTGTCTTATTACCTTTGAAACCTTACTTAATGGTTTTGAACGCGCATTCTCATCTATTAATAGTCAAATTAATCTCAGTGAAATTGAGATCAGCAAGATTGAGAATCAGATCAAAATTAATGAAGATAATATCGTTATTGCATTGCAAGATTACAATATTAAAACGCAGCAAATTGACAGTGATAAGACGGCTGTTAATGAAAGCTATCAATCGCAATACGCTTATGAAGTACGACGTAATAAGTACTTATCAAAAAATGTCCCGCAGTTAAGCAAGGCGCTAGCAGAAAAAAGACAGCAGTTAATTCAGCTTAAAATTGAAAAGTCAGAGTTGTTACAAGAGCTATCACTGAAGAAAGAGCAGCGTTTTAAATCATCGATGGAACGTACTGAAAATGGTGCTAATTTAGTGCAGGCGGAGCGTACTCGTTTATTAGCACAGCTTGATAAGCTGAACGCCGACAAGATTGTCGCGTTAGATGATTCGAACTTCTTTACTTCACCTGCAGTGAAAAAAGATTACGATGAAAAAATCCGTTATGTTGAAACACAGATTAATAACATCAATAACAACACGATTATTGCTAAAGATAACACACCAGATTTAGAGTCTGTTAAGTTTCTTGACGGTTATTATGCGGATTTACTCGGATTAAAAGATGACATGATCCAGCAGAAGAACGACGAAGTAAAACAACTTAGCCGTAGTTATAAAAATGCGGTAAGTGCAAGTAATAGCAATTTAGCCGTTAAACAAAAGAAACTGGCTAATAATAAATATACTGCGTTACTTGATTTAGAGGCGAAGCGTGAGCAAGCGGATGTGCAATTCTTAAGTGAGAAAGATTACATTAAAGAGATCAAGCAAAATAACATGACCCTACGTTATGATATCCGCGTGATCGAAATAGAAGCGAACACGATGGCCTTATCTAACCAGGTTTATCGTATGGCGTCTTATATCGATAATGTTGACCACTACAAAGAAGTGAAAACAGAAACGTTAACATTGGTTGGTTTGGTCTGGTTTGGTTCATTAGCCTTAATTGGTTCTATTACGGGTATCGCCTTAACCTTGTCAGGTTTACACCTTAATAGCCTTGCTAAAAAACGAGCGCAAAAAGCGCGCGTCTATTTAACAGATGAAAGCTAACAGATGAAAGTTAACTGATGGCAGCGACAGTCGGCTAATTCATTTAGCTTACCAGAACCGTTATCGGTATTAATCGTAAGCCTGCCATGTGCAGGCTTTTTTATAACTTATTTTTGTTATGAAGGTTTAATTTTATTACCCATAAAGAGGTTTATGTCACTTAATTTAGTAAATAATAGTTATTTTTTAACGACTTTCCTTATTTTATTCCATAATATTAATATGAGTTGAGGATATCAAAGGGAATTTGTATGAATCCAGCTATACAATATAATGGCGGCATGAGCCGTATAACAGTATTGTCATTTATGGGGCAAGAACCTCTTCTGGTTGAGCTCGAGAATAATGACGACATTAGTTTTTACTCCATTACTGCTGAACATGACGTTGCGCAGGAAAGTGACCTATCACAATCGGCTCTAGCGCAGGCGAATCTAGCGCAGCCGAATCTAGTGCAATCGGATTTGGTGGTTGTCGTCTACAAACAAGAACATATCGACACTGTCGGTTATCGTGCCAGAAAGCAGATAATTGATGATAACTATATCGCGACCATTTGGCTTAATCTGGATGAGCTTAATAACTATCATCGTCTGGCGGCATTTCGCTTTATTCATCATATGGCGACGATATTGAATCAAAATAACGTGTTGAAATTTAATATCAGTGATATCTCGTCATTAATTTCTAATTCTAAATCGTTACGGTTCTTGGAAGCAGATTGTGAAGACTTGGCTATCGTCATTGCCGCAAACGACAGTAGCATTAATGCGAATACGGTTAATAGCATTATTCCTAATACCAAAATAACGGATTCTGCAGCGATGATTATCGTGACCAAAGAACCGATTTCAATTCGTAAAATAAATGCGGGGTTTGATGTGATTAATCAGGTTTGTGAACACAAGATACCTTGCTATTACGGTGTCCAATTTTCACCGAAGTATCGTGCAAAACACACCTATTTTTATCTTGTTGGTGAGCGTTAATTTGGTTTCCACAGATAAACACCTTTAAATAAGCAGGTATTAATGGCTAACACCTGCTTATCAGTTCTCTTGTTTATTCTCGTTAATCGTTAATCGTTAATCGTTAATCGTTAATCATTAATGCGTCCCTAATTTAATGTTAACTCCGCTCTGGTCGCAGGCACTTGGCGAGTTGGTGCGGTGATCGTCGTTAGAAAAGCTTGTAATGCTTGTGCTTCTTTGACTGTTAGATTTAACGGTCTTATCTGTTTAGATAATACCGGATATGTCGGGTCATACTTATTCCAACCAAATGGCGCATTGTCTGCCATACCTGCAGAGTACATAGATATGACACCTTCCATCGTATCGAGCAGTCCATTGTGGAACCAAGGATGATTGTTCATCACATCTCGTAACGACGGTGTTTTAAATTTACCGACGCTGCTTGGTTTGCCATCCACATTGTATAATCCTAGATCTTCATAAAAGCCTTGGTAATAAGTCAGCCCGACATTTTGCATTTTATGGTCGGTAAACTCGGCACCCATATGGCAATTCACACAGCGGCCATTACGACGGAAGATATCCAATCCCCACAGTTCCTTATCAGAAAGCGCACTGGTATCTCCGGTATTATCAGCTTGACTGACAAACGTATCGAAACGACTGTCGTTACTGATGATGGTGCGTTGGAAAGTGGCGAGTGCCATACCTAGTTGCTGTTCTGTGATGTCGGCATTTATGGCATTTCCGGGAAAGGCTTGTTTAAACAGAACCGGATATTGTGGGTGTGCATTGAGCCGAGATAGTAAATTGGGTAAACTTTCAGCCATCTCGACAGGGTCTTGAATCGGCATTAATGCTTGCTGCTCTAATGTTGCAGCGCGACTGTCCCAGAATAAAGTCGGCAGGAAGGCGCTGTTGACTATGGTTGGCGCATTACGCTTTCCACGCTGACGATCATGACCAATAGACACCTCTTGTCCGTCTCCCCAACCTAATTTAGGATCGTGACAACTCGAGCAGCTCACATCACCTGCTTGTGATAAGAAAGGGTCAAAGAACAGCTTTTCGCCTAAGCTAACCTTTCGTTCACTGTAAGGATTGTCATTAGGAAAACTGGGTTTAGGCATTGGTCCTAGTTCTTGATAATTCAATAAATTATCAACAAAAGGTTGTGGCCAATAATCACTATTACTGGCGTAAGCTTGTCGTAAATCACTAAAATTAGGCTGAGCGTGATTGTTTACCGAGCGTGGATCTTCCGTTGCACGTTGTTCAAACTTTGTGGCAATAAGTAAAACACGACCAATGTCAGTGTCTACCGTCGATTTTGGTTGTAAATTAGCCATCGATGGTAAGCTATACAAGCCATAATCAGCGGCTGTTTTAACCCAGTAATCACCTGATTCAGGTTGATTTAATGATGCTGCATATAACAAGTTGTAATTACTTTCTTGTTCGCCTTTATAGAGCAACATTGCCAGTTCGTCGGCTGTAGGTAATCGCCAGTCTTGACGGCCACAAAATTGCGCTTGATTCACCTTATCGATGACATCGGCAACCCCAGCTTGTCTTGATAATGTCTGAGTGGTGCTGGTGATATCTTCTGGATCAGGGGTCAACCAATAAACATTAGAAAACTGCTTATCACGTAAGTATAAATTATCACGTACTAAGCCACGCATATCATCTAAACAACGCCAAGGACTATCCCTATAATCTGCATCTTGTCGCGATTTAGCTAAGGGTTGACCGTCATTGTCTAAGCGGATAAAACTGTCTTTCTCTGCCTGAGGCTGTTCTTGCTCTGAAGGTAATGTGGTATCCCGTTTAACCCCACTGACAAGCATCGCCGATTTAGGTTTTCGTTTGTTTTGCATCAGAGGTGTATAACGACCGGTTGCAAAATCAAGTGTGGGTGCGATATTGTCACTGTGTGGTTGGCCATCATCATCCGCTAGCCAATAGGTTTCAAACCCGGTTGCGCCAAAAAAGTAAGGGTCAATTGCCGCTTGATTCTTATCTAATGCATAATCTTGCTCACTAACCAGCGCCTTCATTTCATAACTTGACGGTAAACGCCAGTCATTGCGGCCACACCAGCTTTGCTGGTTAGCGTATTCAACCAGTCTATCAGTGGTACATGCTTGGCTGCTGCCATCACTATCGGTGAACTGACACTGAGCTTGAAAAGCGGGTAAGGTCGGAGGCCAATCACCCCAAGCATAAGTCTGTGATGCTGGTTGTAATGGTGTTGCCCAAACCACGCCTTGATGTGTTTGAGCATCAGCTACGCATTGCCAAGCTTTGTTTTTACTGTCATCTCCTAATACGACAGTCGTAAAGCGAGGTGTTGGCTTATTGACATGAATCAACCAGTTTATCGTTTCAATTTTATCGCTTGATACCACCGCGATTTTTACATGGTCTGTACCTTGGGCGAGCGCGTTGGCTTGATAAGTAAAAATATCTCCTTGCACACTGGCGTGCCCATACAAGCCCGGTTGTATAAGTTGTAATGTTTGCGTTGCGGTTAAGGCATATTGCTTTGTTGTTGCCTGCCCTTGGGTTAACTGGATGCGCGGATTTAACTGCAAAAGTTGATTGTTATCGGTATTTTTCTCATCAGCGCCAGTACCTGTAATGGGACTATCACTTGAACTGTCACTACCACATGCAGCTAATAGCGTACAGAAGGTGATAAGCGTGAGTTGACGTTGCAGGTTTTTTAATGTGTGTGTTGTCATTATGGTTGCAATCTCGTTGTTGAGATCAGGCGCACGCGATGCATTTCGGTATTATCTCTGTAACTGCTTTCAGAAAAGGCATCTTGGAATGAAACTGCAGAATGCTTTATTTTGGGATTATCTGTATCGATAGTTGAAGTCCAATAATAACTATTTATGCCCTCCATCCAGTCTCCAACGACAGTATCATTAAATACGTTGGTGATATAACTGGTGCGTGAACTTGGAACTCCCCCAAATATAGGTGTATTCACCAACAGGCTTTTTAATTCATTCTCGGTTGGTAAGCGCCAGTTGGTTTGTCCACATCCACTAGCCTGATTAACTTTCTTTGCGTACTCCACGGCTTGCGCGTAATTTTTTAATGGTTCATTTTTACTGATGCGTTGCCATAACATTTGGGTATTAGGTAACACTGATTTGTATGCTTGATCAGCTGTACAAGCCCATTTTGTCGTATCTTGTGCTGCGAGTGCTTGACCAAGTGCACCGTGTTTTACAAAACGAGATTGCCAATTAAGATTTTCGTCAACGCCTTCAGCGATATCTTGCGGTGTTAATGGTGTTGTTATGGCTGGGACTTCATTCTTTTTGTCATCTGGTATAACTGTGCCATTTACTAACATAGTGAAGTGCGGTTCATTGGTTGAGCGCGGCGGCATATTGGCAAAGTTAAAATCTTTAGTCATCCACATGACATGCGCATCACCAACAAGGGCATTTGAGCCTTGCCAATCATCATCAACTGGGTTGTTATCGTGGCCATCGGCATAAATGGTGAACGAGTTAGTCCAATAGGCTTCATCAAAATTTGAATCGATATAAGGGAAATAAAAGTTGTTTATTGGCGATTGTTTTGAGTCTTCATCGAACAGTTTTTTATCTAATAGTGTTTGCCATTCAGTTCGCGTTGCTAAACGCCAGTCCGAACGCCCACACAGTTGCTGTTTATTTGCTATTGCCACTAAGCTGTCTGTATTGCAGCTACCGCCGAGTATACAACTAGCTTCGCTGTAATCACGATTATTGATCGTGCGATCACCCCAGTAGTAAGTTGCATCAAATGCATATGGCCCATTTGCCTGCGGTGCTTGCCACATCAGTTCGCTGCTATTATCGGTTACACAGCTCCAGTCGCTGGTATTGGCCGCTCGCGCTTGATCTTCGGTAGATAAGGGGATGCCATCTAGGCTTATTTTACTAAAACGTACTGCTGGTTTGTTGGTTTTATCGTTATATAACGGTAATGTTGAACCATTAAGTTGATAAATGGCGTTATCGATTTGATAGATAATTTTAAAGTTATAGTTGTGTTGTGCGGCAATGCTTTCGCCACTTAAGATGCTGCTACTATCAGTTGTGTAGGGGCTAAAATTCATCTCGCCGGTGACTTGATCAATACTTGCTTCACCAAAGTTAGCTTTGATATTTGTTACTGTCGCAGCATTGGTAGCGGTAACACTCGGGACTGTAAATTTTATTGCTGTAGTAGAGATAGCTGTTATGTCTGAGGTTTTAATTTCCATTGCCGTTGTTGTCGTTTCTTCAGCTACTTTTTTAGCTGTTTGTTCTATGTTTGAATTTGAATCATCGCATGCACTGAGTAAAAGGCTGATGCAAGCTATAGATAATGCTGTTTTTTTCATTTTTTATAGTCTTATTATAATAATAGGGGGAGGATAATAAATAACTATAAAAACAAATGCAAATATAAATGATAATAGTTATCATTTATATTTGTGTGTAGTGTTAAATCTATAAAAAACGAGGGGGAGGTGATGACGTTATTAGTTAATATGAGTTAATTAAATACTGCTGTAACTCTACCCCAGGAATAGAACTGGCAGTGGCAACCGCAATCGCAGCCCATTCAGAGCCCGTTGTCATCGCTTGTGCGATAGCTTGATTGGCAAGTAAACCATGGATTAATCCAGACGCAAATGCATCACCAGCCCCCGTAGTATCAATGACACTCGCCGCCACTGCCGCGACGGAAATCGCCTGGTGTTGGTTATAGGCAACAGCGCCGTGTTCCCCGTCGGTGATAATAAAATGACGTAGTTGGTCACCCGCGATTTGCAGGCCATATTGCCAGATGTCGTGATGATTGTTCGTGTTTATACCCTGATTGTTCATGTCCGATTTAGACGAGACTAATACATGGCAAGGGCGACAACGACTATCTTTGGCTAATTGAGCGACTACCAAGGTCGATTCAAGCGCGGCTTGTGCCCAGCGCTCGCAACCGACAGCGGAAGAGTTAATGTATAACGCCTGCCATTGGCTCATGTCGGGAGCAGCACCTAAGGTAAAAACAGGGCGTTGCGGACGTATAATAGTACGCTCACCATCGGGTGTCATGACTAATAATAATTCCGGTGTGTCCAGATCATTACGCTGTAATAAGCTACAGTCTAAGCCCTGAATACTGGCTTCTGCTAATAACCAATCGGCAGTCTTATCATTACCAACTTGACTCACTAGCGCTACTTTGTGACCCGCATAAATTAATCCTAATCCGGTATTGGCACCGCCACCCCCTAAGCGTCGGCCATTATCAGCATAATAATGGCGGCCACCGGTTGCTAATGGTCTATCCAACTGTAACACCCGATCACAGTTTAGATTCGCAAGTAAGAGGATATTTGACATCGTAATTGGCCTTAAAAGATAGCGAGATGATAATTATCTCTTAATAACCTAGGAAAGGAAATAACAGCACGCGTTCGAGCCATTAAATTGGGTGATATGACACACTCTCTGCGGTGACACTATAGGCGTACCACTAATAGTATAGGGCTCAATGTATGTAGGCCGCCGGTCACAAATGCAGGTCCTAAAGATGATTTATACATGCTAATTAAAAATGGCGATGATAGACTCCCTTCTCATGGTTTAGTATTAGTTCTTTTAATTTTTTATCAAGTGATTTGATTTTGACAGGGCGGTTAAATGAAAATGAAAAGGACTTTTATGTTTTCTTCGATACGTGCCAAGTTAAATTGGCTGATGGCCATTTTTATATTTTGTTTACTTTTTTCTATATATGAAGGCTCCCGCCTGATTGATTATGGTAAAACTGCGGTTGACCAGCAATCCAATGTTTACCGCCATGCCAGTACCCTTATTCTTAACGCAGACCGTGATGCGTATCAGGCATATTCCGCTTTTCAGCAATACATTATAGATGGTGACGCTAATGCGTTTACTGTGATTAATAGCAATTTAGATCAAATCAAAACCCGTTACGGCAAATATGTTGAACTGTATCCGACGCACGATAATTACAATATATTGTCGTTGATGGCACAGTGGCGTCAATTAACCAATGATTATGCTGCTAGTCAGGACGATGAAGAAAAAGCCATCATCCATTGGGCGATCACTCAAGAGTTCCAGGTATTAAGAACCCGTCTAAACCAAGAGTTTGACCAGATTAATGCCAAATCAGAACAAGCCGTTAATGATTTTCATGTGCATTTATTTAAAGCCTTCACTCGGTTGTTAACCGTCTTTACTATTTTGCTGATCTCCATTGCTGGTATTTATGGCTTAATTAAACGCAGTATTATTGCCCGTGTTACGGATTTAAACCGTAATATCGGCTTTATTGCAACGGGTGATTATGACAAGCGTATTGAGAACAATACCGATGACGAAATGAGTGATTCGTTTGCGCATTTAGCAGCACTACAAACCGAGTTAAAACAGAATATTGCTACCATCACCCAAGAAAAAGATAACGCCAATATAGCAAATAAGGCCAAGAGTACATTTTTGGCCAATATGTCACATGAAATACGCACGCCACTCAACGGTATTATTGGTATGGCTGAGATCTTAAAAGACTCACAGTTGTCGCCTATCCAAAAAGATTACCTGATGACGATTGATTCATCTTCGCAAACCTTGTTGATGTTGATTAACGATGTACTCGATTTATCAAAAATAGAGTCGGGCAATTTAGCGATTTCGCCGCACACATCGAATGTCAAAGAAGTATTGTTTGATACGGCATCATTAATCGCAGCTAAAGCGCAAGCTAAAAGCATTGAACTCGATATTAAAATTGACCCCGCGCTGCCAGCGTTAGTTACATTAGATGAGCATAAGTTGAGACAAGTGCTGATGAACTTGGCGTCTAATGCCGTTAAGTTTACAGCGGCTGGTAAAATCACTCTGGCATTACAGTCTAGAGTGGTCGATTCTGATAATATTGCCTTGTCGTTCTCGGTTAAAGATACCGGCATCGGTATTGAATCAGGCAAGCATGGCAAAATATTTGAAGCGTTCCAACAAGAAGACAATAACACCACGCGGCATTTTGGTGGTACCGGTTTAGGGCTGTCTATTAGCGCTAAGATTGTCAGTTTGATGGGCGGGAATATCGCCATCACATCGATTAAAGGTGAAGGCAGTGATTTCCATTTTACGATTGTTGTTGGTATCGAAAAATCACAGCCGAAACAAACTGTATCGCCGTTTCAAGCCATTATTATCAATACTGAAGATGCGCAATTCTTACAATCAGAACTCAATGACTTAGGGATCGAATCCACCGCGTGTGCTGACATTAATGGTGTGGCGGCGAGTATTAAACCTAACTCGATTATTATTTATAATCAGCAAGAAGTTGAATTGGCTAAAATAGAATTGCAAACCTTGCGTCAAAAGGTAGGGGCAACGCCGATATTAGTGGCACGGAGTAATCACAGTGAGCAATTTAATTATGCACATTTAGTGGATGGGTACATTACCAAACCACTGTTCGGCCTTCGCTTGATTAATATGATCGACGATCTTAATTTGCATGGTACAGCCTACACCAATGAGATAACTAAAACGGTAAATCGGGCTATTTTGTTAGTTGAAGACAATTTAATTAATCAGAAGGTGGCATCCATTAACATTAACCAACTCGGACTTGATGTTATCGTGGCTAAGAACGGCCAAGAAGCAATTGATATGTATGCTGAAAGCCATCAACATATTAACTTAGTGTTGATGGATTGCATGATGCCGGTGATGGATGGCTTTGATGCCACGATTGGCATTCGAGAGTATGAAGATACTTATGCTTTGCCGCGCATGCCGATTGTTGCGCTAACCGCGAGCATTTTAGAAGATGATATCCAACGCTGCTTCGATTCAGGAATGGATGATTATTTACCTAAGCCATTTAAGAAAGAGATATTTAGAGATAAAATCAGTAAGTATAGCTAATCATGCTTGGCGCTGTTGCCGACTCAACTTGTTTAATCGAGCATCTGCAAACGGTATTACGCCCTTCTGATTTAGCTTGATATAAGGCTGTATCTGCCGCATTCATCATGTCATGGATTGACTGCATTACAGGTAAATACTGGACGATACCGATGGATGCGGTGAGCTGAATACGTTGCTCTTTGTGGTCGATTTTCATTGTCGCTATCGTATCTCGGAACCGCTCTACAAGCGGTAAACTTTCGTTGCAATCGGTATTCGGGAGTAGGATTGCAAATTCGTCACCACCGAGACGGCCAAATATATCCCCACTGCGCAGTTCGGACTTAATATTCTGCGCAAATGCTTTAAGCACCATATCGCCAGCAGCATGACCAAAGCTATCGTTTATAACTTTGAAGTTATCGATATCGATGACCACTAACGTCAAAAGGGGTTGTTTTTGTTGTGCCTTCGTAAACTCTATTTCAGCCATGTCATAAAAATTTCGACGATTACTTATCACTGTCAATTCGTCGGTGGTTGCGCGGGTATGTAGCTCTTTGGTTAATGCTTGTAATTGCATTTCTGTGTGTTTTTTGTCTGTGATATCGGTGCTGTGAAAATAAAGGATATCATCGCACACCAACTGCTCTGTCACTAAATGCCAACGGCCATCTTGAGTATCCGTTTCGAAGCTGCGGAAGGGCGCGCTGCGTCTTTTATGGTCGGCGGCTTGCAACCATACTTCGATATCGTCTGATTCAATATTTAACCCTTCAGTGTTATTGAAACATTGTTTGATTAACTCACTAAAAGTTTTGTTTAACGCTTGTTCTGCAGTGTCATTAAATAGCTTAGCCATGCTGTCATTGCAATAGATGACAATGTCATTTGCATCAAAAATCGCAACGCCGTCATTGGTTAATGAGAAAGCATCAAATATGATATCTTGTACTTTTGTTGTCGGAAGAGTAAGCATCCATCTACCCCTAAATTATTTATAGTATTAACCATAGTTACGACGCTACAAATGACCGAAATATTACTTAATAATGAGATGTAAACACTGTAATAGTGTCAGGATTTTTTTGATTGCTAGGTGTAAGCAGTGTTTATGCCGACTCGTTAATAATCGCAAGGCATTCACTGGCATGGCTGGTCACTAAGAAGTGGCTAGCCCCTGTGATTGTATAACGCTTGTTGTTCGGTAACTCATGACTTAAATGACTAACAATGGCTTGTGCAATCGGGTTTGATGCCGACCCGCACACTAATTTGGTCGGTATGGTTAATGCTTGCAACGCGGATCTGTCATGGTAAGTATTTTCACACAGGGTCCAATGACGATTGTTATTTTCGGTGAGTGGTACCATGCCATCTTTAATGAAATCGGGTAGGGGCTCAAATGCACCTTCTCCTCCCCAGAAATCGATGACCTGTCCACATACGTAAGGTTCATTATTACGGATACCTTGACGATAACCTTGAATGAATTTATTGACCTGTGTTGTCATGTCATCGTCACCGACGGCTGTAAACACCCAAGTCGTTACCGGTTCAAATAGGGTTAACGCGCGTATATTTACCGATCCCTTCAGCGCTAGGGCAAGCGCGACTACACCACCAAAAGAATGGCCGATAAGCTGAATAGTTTGCTTGGACTGTTTGCATTGATAGGGCTGTTTTAATTGATTGGAGTGTTCGTATTGATCGTGTTGATTAGTTTGAGCGCGCTGCTCACACACTTCAGCAATGACGGATTCAACTATCGCCAGTTCAGTCTCTATGTTTGGCGCGGAAAAATCAGCGGGATCGGGCATGCCACCGTGCCCGGGTAGCTTAATCGAAATACAATGATGTGTGCTGGCGAGCTGCTGGATGATCTTCTTCCATGTTGATGTCGTCGCGTAAGAGCCGTGAATAAACACAATAGGGCTACCGCTGCCTTGCTGTTCATAGTAGCAAGGTGTTGTGTTATTGACGTTAGCGGCGTTGGCTTCACTTTTATCGTGCTTGTTATTACTCATATGACGTCCTGTCGACAGAAATAGTTATTATTGAAGTTTAGCAAATTATGCCGTGAAATTAAGTTAAAAAAATACCGCAGACTGGCTGCGGTATTTTATGTCGATCAACTATTGATGTTGACGGATTGTTTACGCCTGCTACTTGACGTAAGCCGACAGAGAAAAACGTCTAGTCAAATACCTGGTTCAACGCTTAGCTAAACGTATTACTTTTTGTTTTATTTCTTATTTTGTAAGTCTAAGCTATAGATAGCAAAGCCCAGTTTATCTTCGTGCATAAACTGCATCGGGTATTGGCCTTTGTCCTTGATGAACTGAGCGGCTTTTTCACCTGGTGCTGTTTCAAACGTGATCGTTAGTTTCTTATCGCTTTGTAACGGTGTGAAGTACCAGTTGTTATCTGCACTTGGCGTTACTTGGCCTTTTTCTTTACTGACGCGGCTGATGTAATCTGCAAGTACAGTACGGTTTTCATCTGGAGATGCAAATGCAACAAATGCTTCGCCTGTACCAGCAAACTTCGCACTGTAAGCACGGTAGTTATTTGTTGCGACGAGGAACGGCTGCGCAGGATCTACTGGTTTGCCTTCAAACGTTAAATCTGTAATGCGGCTTGAGTTCGGATTAATCAGTTTACAATCGCCGTTATAACGTGCTGGTTGCGATAAATCGATACCGTATTTAACGCCGTCCATTACATCGTAATTGTAAGTACGGAATTCATCCCAGTTGATTAAACCTTGTGGTGCAGTGCTGTTTAAGTCGATTTGGTTAAACTGACCAGCAGAACACTCAAGCCATTCTTTTACTTCTTTACCTGTTACTTTCATTGCCACTAGGGTATTAGGGTAAAGGTATAGATCGGCTGCGTTACGGAAGGTTAGCTGACCCGATTCAACTTCAGTGAAGTTAGTTGGATCGTTACCACGGCCGCCAGCTTTAAACGGTGCTGCAGCTGAAAGTACTGGAATACCGTCTAAATCAGGATCACCTTGGATAAAGCGTTCAACGTAATCTTTTTGCGCCAAGTTAACAATTTGAATTGTTGGGTCGTCTTGTACTAGCGCAAGGAAACTGTACATCACATCACTTGCTTTACCGATAGGTTGGTTAACGAAGTTACGTGTTGCTTTGTGGTCTTCTTGTACTGCTGCAACCATTTTCTCGTCAGCTTTCACTAATGGTTTTTTAGTAAACTTGTCGAAAATAGGACGTGCTTCAGTTTGTGCGTGCGTTACTTTCCAAGTATCACCTTGTTTGTCTAATACTAGATCCATGATACCGACATGATCACCCCAGCGACCAGGCATGACAGCTGGAATACCGTTGATTGTGCCTTTTTCAATATCAGCGCCAGGTAACTTAGAGAAGCTCTCGCTTGGGAATACGGCATGCGAATGACCAAACGCAATCGCATCAATACCTGGTACTTGTGTTAGATAGTAAACTGAGTTTTCAGCCATTACTTTATACGGGTCAGCCGATACGCCTGAATGCGGGATCGCTAGAATAATATCTGCGCCTTGTGCTTTCATTTGTGGTACAAATTTTTCTGCTGTTTGTTTGATGTCTAAGGCTTCAACTTTACCTTCTAGGTTTTTCTTATCCCAGATTAAAATTTGCGGTGGTACAAAACCGATGTAACCAATTTTAACTTGATGCTCTACGCCGTCAGTATCAGTAAAGGTATTTGTTTTGATGATGTACGGGGTAAACATGTTTTTACCGGTCTTAAGATCGATAACGTTGGCATTGATATACGGGAAGTTAGCGTCATTTGTCGCTTCTTTTAAGAAGTCTAAGCCGTAGTTAAATTCGTGATTACCAAGGTTGCCGACTTCATAACCCAGTTGATTCATGGCTTTGTAAACCGGGTGTACATCACCTGGTTGTAGGCCTTTATCTGCCATGTAGTCACCCATTGGACTACCTTGTAATAAATCACCGTTATCAACTAATACGCTGTTTTTTACTTCTGCACGGGCTTCTCTTACTAGTGTGGCTGTACGCACTAGGCCAGTTTTCTCGGTTGGCTTGTTTTTGTAATAATCATAATCCATTACGTTGGTATGAATATCCGTCGTTTCTAAAATACGTAATTTGATGGTTTCGGCATAAGCAGGACCGGCCATGGTAAGTAGCCCACCGAGTACCGCGATAGCGACTGGTTTGATAGATAACGACATGATTTTCTCCAAGTTAAATAGAAGTAGATACAGAAACGCCAAGGTAGCATGAATACACTAATCTTGGCGTTTAATTGTCAGTAATCGCTTGTTTAATCACTTATTATAATGAGATTTGGGTGATTTTTTAGCAATTTACAGTCGATAAAACTAGCTCGGTATCGATTATTCAGCTGCACGTGTTGGTACTTTATTAAGCATAGAATGCATGACTGCATAAATATTATTTTTACGTGCTTGGGTTGATGCTTTATTTTTGGCGATACCCTGCGCTAATACTTGCCATTGCGGCTGCAGTGTTTGCGGTTTGTAAAATGCAATTAAGGCACTGCCTTTTTGGAACTCAGTTGCTTGATCGTGGCTCAGGACTAAGCCAACGGTATTGCCGACTTTATCAAAAATTTCTTCATCAGATAATTCGGACTCTATCGCTAGGCCATAACCCACCAGAAAGTCTGCTTGTTGCGCATCGTCAATTAAGGTATAGCCTTTCTCCTGCATTATCTTTGCGATGGCTTCTTCGGTGTACTCGGTAAATAATGTTGCATTGACACTGTCGGGCAAGAACGTTTTGCTCTGGCCTGGGTACCAAGCAAAGGTGCGTTGTTGCTGGGCGAAATGGGTTAAATCGCCTGTGACTATTTTGGTTATTGGTGTTGTTGTTACATATTCAGTGGTTGTGCAGCCAGTTAACATGAACATTAAAATAAAGGGAATAATTTGTTTAATCATGGGTTAACCTTTGACTATAAGTGTCTGTTGGGAATATTTGTTGTCAACTGTTGTAATGGTACCGTTGTTGTAATTGCACTGTTGTTGTAATGGTATTGTTA
>NZ_AKXQ01000009.1 GCF_000276805.1 Moritella dasanensis ArB 0140
TAGTCAGTTGAGTCAAGTTGCCTAGCCACTCTGGTAACTCTGTTAATCTGTCCCCCCACCAACTAAGCTCAGTGAGTTGCGTTAAGTTGTCTAGCCATTCAGGCAATTCAACCAGATCATTACCCTGCGAACGAAACTTAGTAAGCAGAGTCAAGTTACCTAACGATTTAGGCAGTTCAACGAGTCTATTACCAGCTAAATATAGATCAGTTAGCTGTATTAAATTACCTAGTGATTCAGGGGGTTCCGTTCGCAGTTGGTTGCTAAATAACTCAAGCTTACTGAGTTGCACAAGAGAATCTACGGTTCTTGGAATAGTAGATTCATCAATACTATTTGCATCAGCCCACGACCATAGCTCTTCACACCAATTATCATTATTTATTGGCCGCGCTAACGCATTTTTCGCAGAGAGCAGTTTTTTAGTTAACGAAATTAAGTTATTCGTTTTTGTCAAAGTCAATGCAGATGATTGACGAAGAGTTATAGCATTTTTGTTCATACTATCTATAGCACCAAATTAACTAAGAAGATTAATATTTTTGACCAAAACCGTAAATTTTGATATATAAAACATGTAATTAAACAATGTATCACTAAAATGCATACATCTCGTATAATTCTTTTATTAATATGATTTAAAGACTAATTAAATCATTGATTCACTCAGAATTATCAAAATCGTCACAGATTTTCCAATACACCATAGAAATACAGTGGTGAAGATAGCCATAATTTCAAATAAATTTAATAAAGCAATACCGATGGTGAATCAATGTTTGAAGCTTTTAAAAAATCGCTCTGTTGGTGCATTATCCCAGCACTCACCTTTGCCGCTCATGCTGGGTATCATCTCCATTGTCGCTAGTAAGTCATCTGTAGCGCCTGCAAACACATTTATGTTTTCATGTTGTCGGCAATACTTCATCCAATGATTTGCCTTGAATATAAATCCATTACAACGGCTAAATACATCCAACGTTCAAACGTAGGTGATATCGTTGTCCAATATTTATTGGGCTGCTGAACATCGAATTTACGGTCTAACAAGTTATCTGCAATATTAAAATTATACTTACTATCAGTAGTTACCTTGAATCGTTTTGGGTAGCGAGATTGCAAGCCTAAGCGCGACATTAAGCGCCATATTTTATAATAACCAACATCAAATCATTCTTTGCGTAACTCATTTTTTAATCTGCGATAGCCTAGTATTTTTCTGTGAGAATTAAATATCTCTGTTGCCTTAATATCGAGCGCTACATCTTTATTGGGCGACGCTCTATTTGATAGCCAGTGATAAAAAGCACTAGGGCTTACGCCCATTGCTTTACATGTAACTCGAATTGGAAATGTCTTCTTATACTCAGCAATAAACTGAAACCTTACTCGCTTTCCTTGGCAAAGAAGACTGCGGCCTTTTTTAGGATTTCCTTCTCCATCAGCAGTTTAGCGTTTTCTTTACGTAGCATATCAAGTTCATTACATTCAGATAGGTTTAAGCTTTCTTGTTTGGTTCCTGGTCTGGCTTGCGAACCACTTTCAGCCTTAACCCAATGCGTGATAGCACTTAATGAAATACCCAAGCTATCGCGTCTGCTTGTCTGGTATATCCTTGCTCAATAACGAGTTTTACTGCGTCTTACTTGAATTCAGTTGTAAAAGCTATGAAATCGCTAACTCGCTAAAGGGGACGAAAGCGACTTAGCAAATTATGCTCGATTTTGGGATAAACCGAGCGTAAGTAAGTTCCCCCAAATAAATAGGTAAAGCAAATAATCTAAACTGCAAAGTGCTCTTTGTAAGATAAGTCAGTTTTTATTAAACACTGTGGTATAACTAAATGTCATTCGCTGGTCATAAAAAATTAGTTTGACTGGCACCAGGAAATGATATTTCACTTATTTGGGGGGAATCTATTATGGAATAATAGTCTCATCGTAGATGTGAAACTGATAGATTATATTTAGACTAATGCGCTTTATTCCAATGTCTTTTCACTGTAGCAATTCCCAAACCTAATGCTTCTGCTGCTTTTGATTGCGATAACCCCTCTGCTTTTTTTACCTGAACTGAATGCGTTGTGGCGTGGGCTTCTGGTCTGCCCAGCTTTTTACCTTGAGCTTTAGCTCGTTCAAGCCCTTCTTTTGTTCGCTCTCTAATTCTGTTTCGCTCGAACTCAGCAAAGGCCGAAAACATTTGCAACATCAACTTACCCTCTGCGCTAGAAAGATCTGCAACAGGGAGGTCAAGGCAAACAATTTTAATGCCTTTCTCTGTAAGCAGGTTTATTGTGTTTTGTACGTCTATGTTATCTCGACCTAAACGGTCTAGCTTCAAGACAACCAACATATCGCCACTTTCTATCTGGTGATTGATTAGCATCTTAAATTTATCCCGCTTCATTGCTTCAACAGAACCTGAAACCGTTTCACTAATAATACGAGAGTCATTCACCTCATACCCTTTCTGACGGATAGCAATTATTTGATTCTCGGTGGTTTGCTCTGTTGTAGAGACTCGGCAATAGGAGAAGATACGCATTGGTCACTCACTTTTATAGAAGGTATCAAATATGGGGGTATCATATAATTAAAGTATCATTAAGTCTACACCCTACTTTTTTGACACCAGTTTTAAATATGGAAGGCTGGTATCAATATACGACGGTTTTTTGATACTGCTTAAGAAAGAAATATAGAAGATGAATCTTGCAAAAGTCTTATCGCCATCATACTAAGTAATTGTAATTCACCTTGGTATTAACAAATAAAACTCAGGCAATACTTTTACATACTTTCTCGACAAGACTTTTACTAATATTAATCTCCTTACCTATTTTTCTGTAAGACATCCCCTCTTCTCTTAACTTCATTATTTCATTGTCTCGTTCAACTGTATTTTTCATTCGTAGATCAGGTTCTTTTTCAGCTTCAATTCTAGCTTCGAGCCAACACTCTGCATCTAGTAGCGTAAAGAAGAACCAAAGCTCAGACACTGAAGTTTCATAGCGATTATCTAAAAAATCAGATTTATATATTCTCTTGACATATTTACTAAAAGAATCAACCTTCTTCGTTTGTTCTTCTGTAATTCTATTTACTAGTGGTAATTCATGTTTAATGAAACTCTCAATAGCCTCCCCACCGTCAATCCAGGTAGGCTGAGAAAAAGATTTAATCAAATTATAAATATCTTCAGGAATAGCAACTGAGGTTTCATCTGCATTAATAAGCTCGCCTTGTGTTCCAGAATACTGCCCACTTTCCATTGCTATTAGGTGAGGATGATCGCCTAAAAATGCTCTTTTAGCTTTCCACTTTTCTATAAATTTATTCATTTCTACATTTTTAAATTTGGTGACTCGTATTGTTTGATTATAAAATTTATTATCGTCAGATTTGTGTAACCAACAATATCTTTTTGACAATATTCGTCTAAAACAGACTTTGCACGTTTTGAAAGAGTCAGTTGAAACAAGCGAATGAATATTGAGCAAAAAAATTCTAATAAAAGATATATCTGATGTGGCATTATATTTAATATTAAGTTCTACATTATCTGACAAACGCTTGGCAACACGTTGTAGATTGTCGCAATACTCTGTGACCTGACCATATTTAAAATCAATCAGAGAGCTTTCAGTAAGGCTGATATCTAAATATAAATGCTTGTGTAATGCGTCTTGCATTGCAAATAAATGCGGATCAACATATTGTTTTAGTAATCTTGATAAGTTTGATTTCCCATAGATCAAGACAGGCTGATATTTATTAATACCAGTGAAAGACACACCTTTTTTTTTCAAATCACTTAACAGTGTCTCCAAGTTTTTAAATAAACCGTCACTGACTTCACTTTTATGTTCCAGCAATAACTTATCTAATAAAACTACAAAATTTTTATCTACATTATTCACGGCTAGAGTGTCCACCCATTTCTAAGTTTTCTGCACGAAATATTTATTATAGTTGATTAGCATGCATTTAAGTCAATACAAGTTTTGACGGAATGCCTTAAAGGTAACAAAAAATGATGGAAACCATTGTTTCCTGCTTCCTTTTTGAAGGTATTTAAATAATTAAATAAGGCATGCAAATGACTGAACAAAAAATCACTTATGAACAAGTAGAAAAAATAGCTTCAAATATGCTAACAGCAAGTGTCAAACCGACTGTCCGAGGGGTTATTTCCATCACAGGCGGCAGAACTGAAACCGTATCAGGTTTTCTTAGAGATTTTTTTAATAAACGAGATGCTGAAGTTTCAAAAATGGAAAGTGAACTCGGCAGCAGCAAAATTGCAAAGTTGTTGGCAAGTGAAATTCAGCTTGTTGTTGATCGCAAAACAACCCGTCTATCGGAAATTGTAAATCGTCAAAAATTACAACTTGCAGAGAGTATCGAATTACTTGATGAAAAAGAAGTCGATTGCCAAGAGCGGATTAAATTAGCAGAAGAGCTAAATATCCAATCTGTTAATGAGATTACCGCAAAACTTAAACATATCAGTGCAGAGGTTACTGTAGTTGAAATAGCAAAAAATAAAGCAGAGTCAGAAGCAGAATCACTTGTTAAATCTGCAAATTTTCAATTGGAAAAAGCTGAATCAGAAAACGCTGAATTAAGAGAACAGGTTAAATTACTAACAGTAGATGTAGCTAAATTCGAAATTAAGCACTCACAAAATGAACAAGCTCAAAAACAATTAGACATTGTTAAATTATCAATAGCAGATCAGAACATATTGATCGCTCGGCTACAAACAGAAAAAACTGCTTTTACGAAAGATAATTCACGATTAGAAACTGATCTACAAGAATTAAAAATAAAGGCTGAAAAATTAAGCCAGGTGCAGACTCAACTAATAGAAGTTCAAAAACAGATATCACAATTGCAACATGAATTATCACTGTCACAAAGAGAACGAGATTCACTTTCACAAGCGCTAAATGCCCGTTGAACCCATTTCTTCGCTTACTAAATTAATTAGTAGTTTGAATAATATAAATAAATAAAAGGAAACATTTAATGAGATTTTATAACGAGACACACCCTTATTATTGTGGTATCGATTTACATGCACGCAGCTTATATATCTGTATTATCAATGGTAACGGTATCGTAGTACTGCATAAAGAAATAAAACCATCGACTGAGAAGTTATGTGAAATATTAGCGCCTTTCATCGACAACATTGTAGTTGGGGTCGAGTGTATGGATTGTTGGTATTGGCTCTCTGATTACTGCGAAAATAACAATATAAAATTTATTTTAGGCCATGCTTTATATATGAAAGCAATCCATGCTGGTAAGGCAAAAAATGATAGAATTGACTCATACAAAATTGCAATATTAATGCGTAGTGGTACCTTTCCTCTTGCCTATGTTTATGCCGAAGAAATGCGTGCAACACGAGATCTACTTCGCCGAAGAAATCGCATGGTAAATTATCGAGCACAACTTAAAGCACACGTAAAAAATACTACGAATCAATATAACCTGCTAGCTCCCACTGTTAATTTACGTTATCCAAAATCTCGAGAATCAATGCGTAATATCTTCAAACAAGCTAACGAATCAGTCCTATGCAGTGTTAATTTAGATCTTGATACAGTTGAACACATGAATAAAGATATTTCAAAGGTGGAACGTCACATTGAAGCAATGGCTAAACAACATAATACTCAAGACTATTCATTATTAAAATCTATCCCTGGAGTTGGACAAATTATAGCGCTTACAATTCTTTATGAGATCGGTAATATTAATCGCTTTGCATCTGTACAGAATTTTGCTTCATACTCTTGTTTAATTAAATGCAAAGCGGATTCCGGAGGGAAAAGCTACGGCTCTCGGGGGAATAAAATAGGTAATGGTCATTTAAAATTAGCATTTTCTCAAATGTCGGCCTTATATTTACGTGATAATTCTGAAGCTCAGCTGTATTTTAAAAAGCTACAAAAGCGCATGAGTAAAGCAAAGGCGTTAGCCGTACTATCGCATAAACTCGGGCGCTGTGTTTATTACATGTTGAAAAATAAAAGTTTATTCGATAAAAATAGATTATTAAATTAATCAGAGACATGACTCAATTAGTTCAATCAAAGCAATCGATGTGGTTTGAACTAACTGAGTTGAAGTATATTAACCTACGATGAATAATAAAAAGTTCACACTTTTCACTGAGCCTCAAACTAACTGGACATATAAGCCTAACTAGGAATATGAGCCAACTCTTTAAATAGTGCCAGAAAAAAGTTAATCGATAATGTCTAGGCCCCTGTATAAATAGGCAGTAGTGAGACTACACTAAGTGAGCCTAAATATGTGTTTGCTGTAGATGATGATCTAACAGCTATTTGACAGATGAAGTGATTTTTTTATTTTTCATATTATGATTCGACCTAGAGATAGGATGAAGGCTTACTTGTTCTTGATTAACAGAATTAAGAACATATGTGTTATGCGTCCAATCTGACACATAACACCGGCAAAATAGGTAATCATAATTTATGACATGATGATTACCTTTGTAGAAGCTATATAGCGTCAATCACCGCATCTTTCATTCATCACCATTGATTTTTAGTATAGAAATATTCACTTTTTCTAAATTGATATCAATGTGCACTAAATAAGCTAATTTTGAATTTAAACTTGACCGCTATGCGAATGAATAACCAGTAATTAATAGAATAACGTGGAACTTGGGGGGGGCTAAAAATCAAATAAAGCAAGATCACGAAACGGTAATTGACACCTTAACCCACTCCCTACTATTACATAGCATGTATTCCTTGTCACAAATAGCCCCGGATGTTGGTATTCCGATAGTATTGAAGTTAGAACCCAATCTATGCCTCTGTAAGGGGAATCAATTAGGATTGTATCTGCAAACAAAATCATTGGTTTTAAATCGCTTGGCAGACGTTTCGTTTCTTCTTTAGTTAATTCAATATCGATCCAACGCCAATCTGCAACAACACAGATGGCCTTTCCAAAAAACAGACCATACGCATCATCAATTCGCTGCTGAACTTCACTCATGTCACAACCAAAATCGTACTCTAGAGTTCCATTCAAAGACTTAAAATATTCATAAACGTTATTCTTTCTCATACAAGCCCTTAAGTCTTCTAGTAAATTTAGTCACAAAATTTGTTATCAATAAGCACTGATTGAATGCCACATCAGCAGTTTGTACGCAACTATGCTTTGCTAGGAGACCGAAAGTAAGATTGATTACCCAAAAGCCATTTCGAATCAATTTTGCGTCCAATTAATGCGTCTATGTAGTTAGATTCCGTTTTTAAATCCGGAAACTCGATCCCACGTTTCACTTCTTCACCATCGATATATATGTACATATTTTCATACAGATAATCGCAGCCCATCAAACATAACGGCATCACAATATACGGGTCTAATCGCTCTATATCATTGCACTCAGATCTAAGTTTTTTATGTGCAGCAACTAGAGTCTTTACACTAAATTCCCCGCCACATAACGCGCAATGCTCATGAGTTTTATCTTTAAACAGCCACTCTTGAAGAATATACTGCTCTTTTCTAGTCGCTTTATCACTTATTTTATCAGTACCGGTATTAAGAAATGATCTCAACCTGAGCAGGAATGATTCATATATATTCAAATCTGGCTGAAGTTTTGAGGTTGATTTAATTTGGCCAATTAGGTTATATACATGATGCTTAAGGCCTTGTCTTTTATCTACAAACACAAAAGGAGAATAATTTGTCGCTTTAAGTATGTATGGCTTTCCATATCCCTTTTTTGATAGATGTTTATCTAGGGTCGAAAAAGATAAGGTCGTCTGTAAGGCAAAAAATAAAATTAAATCTTTTTCAATATCAGTTAATTTTGTAGTTTTCCCTGTGAATGTTAATTCAGACCCAGTATTAACAAAATATATAGAATTTTTTAAGTACTCTTCAATAATCTCTACAGGCGGATACGGGTATTTATATGTTCTTCCATCCAATGCATTTCTATAAGTTTTAGCTAGTCTATTTGAATCACAACTGTCGATTACCAAAAAAACTTTTTCACTATAATTAACGAGAGTGTTGTCTATATTTTCGAAAACATACCAGCAATCATTTCTATCGATTTTGACCCAAGTTGCAGGAGAGTTTTCAATCAATGACAAAATTAATTGATAATAATTACCAAGATCATTTTCTAAATAATTTAAATTCGCAACGCCACAACGGCCCAATCCTTTGCCTTGATTCAGCAGTTTCGCCACTTCTTTTATGTCTACAACTTTAATCAAAAAGCTATTTCTGTTATCTGTGTAAGACCTTCTTGTTGACCTCTTTAGATCAGAATTATAAATTTCGAAACCACAAAAAACGCCGACATCCTCAATGAGGTTAAAGATACCTTTTATGTGAGTATTTCGATTTATTAATCCAGACTCATGAATTTTTTTTTCGAATTTTGACACCAGCCAATACTCTTTGGATTGTAATATTTTCACAAATTTATGAAGCGATGGGAGATCATTTTCATCAACATGATCTCTAAACTTAGAATTTCTTAATTGCCTTATTCTCTCTCGACTACCAATTAAAAAAATCTTGGCAGTTTCCTCTAGCGTTGGCCAAGGTGAATCTTTTAATCCATAGTAAAATTTAATAATTTCAATATCCCTCGGCTTATTCACCCCGTCTTTGATATTCTTTTCAAGAAATTCGACTAACTCATTTTCGATTCCCATAAATTCACCGGATCCACAGACCTAAACAATAAAAGTACAATTCAAGTTTATAAACATAGCATAAACTTTCCATATAAGGAAAGTTATTACCATGTATGGTATCGATAAAAATATTTTTATATGAGATCATTTTTGCTTTAAAAAGGTTTTTATAAATGGATGATTTTGCTAAAACTTTTGGGAAACAGATAAAGATCACTAGAGTTAAAAAGGATCTAACCCAACAAGAAGTTGCATCTAGAGCAAATATTACACCTAGTTATATGAGTAGGATTGAAAGTGGAACGGTATCTACATCAGTAGAAAAGCTATGCCGTATAGCCCAGGCAATGGAATGTCCCCCGGGTGAGTTAATACCAATATTTGAATTCATAAATAGTTCTGATAAATAAGTTAAGTTAAACAAACAGAATTCAATTTCCTAGTTTCAATACGTCACGGTAACCACTTCTTGCCTAAATGATATATGATTAGTTGTGCATCACATTAATTTCTGTACACGCGCAACCGTAGATCAAGAGCAACTAAGTGCATCTTGTATATCAGCATGATTCACTCCAGCAGAAGCATAGTTTTTATGTAATTCGACATCAACCGATTTACATTTATACAGGTCTTCACAATCTCTTGATTTTGGCGCTTACGTCTAGCCTCATAATCATCACGCGCCATGGCGCCCAAGATCTAACATGAACTCGCTAATGCTTGTTGTATTGCAGGATGATTAGTGGTGAGCGCTTGATGTGTCATTGGATGCTCGGCAACAATAGTTAAACCTTTTTCTTGGATGCAGGATTTACACGCCAGATACGCTAAGCGGATTGTTTAAGTGTGTTTTTGACGACGTTAATATAAATATATTCACTTAAACATCTTGTGACGATAAGTGATCATATTTTAGCTAACAAGGATATTCCATATTGAAAATAAATACTTTTGTCAATTAAAACAGTAAATTAAAGTTAAATGCCTGGGTTTAATTGCTGTTTTAAATCTATCTTTTGTGTTATAACTATTATAACGGTTGTAACAATTATAATGATTATATAACTAATATAAGGAACAAAGGCCTTTAAAACAAAAGTTATATACTCAAGACGAAGAGAGGCAATTAATTCTTCTACCGAGAACGGTAGATCACCTACCGAGAACGGCAGATCAACTACCAACACGTCACATACAGGTAGTGCGAATGGAATTTTATTCACTCTCACGCAGAGTGAAAAATTATATAACTAATATTTTATTTATCCACTCTATTTTTGTTACAAGAACAACGATCGTTGAAATCGACCGTTAACTTCTATTACTAACTCTGAATCGATATCGAAATGCTGAACAATCGTTCATATTCGAGTTTGATTCATTTTAGATATTCAACTGTATATTCTTCAATATGATCTGTGGAACAGAAAATCTCTAGATCTTTACTTTCCCTGTTCATTGAACCTTTCCTCACCCTCTGAGCATGCTTCAAAGTTAGCTAATTGCAGTACAGAATGGTCTTTTTCTCATTTCAAAGAAATGAGGTATACCGATGCTTTGCACCGAAAACATCCAGTAATCAATATTCAAACAGTCACATTAAATAATTCAAATAACTTATACATTCATCCATACATTTTGAATTTCTAATATTTTAAACAATTCATTCAGTAGCTAAAGCGCAAGAATTAAATTACAATACAAAACATAAATTTTCGCTTACGGACATTACAAGTGATCAAATATTTTTTTCCTGATAGCCAAGATTTTGTGGATCCTAGTTTTAACTTCAATACAGAAGAAAGAAATGAACATAGAGTTCGTCAACGAGATGATCGTTATGCACATGAACTATTTGAGAAAAAACCTTACGATGGCCTACTCGTATCCAAAGCGATTGTTGATGGCATTCCTGGTCACGTAGGAAAAACGACTTATAGTGCAGCCCAAAGACATCGATTTTATCGAGAAAAATCACATCGTTTTTTTCGTTTACCTTCTGATATCAAAGTATTTGGAGATTGCGGAGCGTTCTCTTACGCATTTGAAGATAAACCACCATTTACGGTTGAAGATACTATCGACTTTTACACAAAAAGCGGCGTTGACTACGGCATATCGCTAGATCACATCGTTTTCATGTATACCAACAATGATGACATAAATAAAAAACGTAAATACTTAGAACGTATATCACACTCTACGCCTCACGATATTAATAAAATTAAACATATTGAGACTTTTTTTTCTCAACTAGAAGATAGTCGATATAGACAAAGTTTAACCTTAGATAATGCTGAACAATTTTTAATCCAATCTAAGTCTACTAACTTTATTCCTTATGGCGTTGCTCATGGATGGGATCTTCAATCATATGGTGACTCTGTAAAGCAGTTGATGAAAATGGGATATGACAAAATCACATTAGGTGGTTTAGTTCCTCTACAGTCTCATCAATTACTAGAACTTTTATCATATTTGAAAGACATAAAAAAAAGTAAAACACAGTTTCATCTATTAGGAATATCCCGAGTTGAGCATGCGGAGAAATTCAGCAATCTTGGTGTATCAAGTTTTGATAGCACAACACCATTACTTCAAGCGTTTAAAGATAGTAAAAAAAATTATCACACTATCAGTGGTGATTATTATACAGCGCTTAAAGTTCCTCAAATAGATGCAAATCTAAAATTAAAAAATTTAATACAATCAGGTTCTATATCGCATGACGTAGCAAGAATTATGGAAAAAAGAGTTTTAAATACGCTTCAAGCCTATGAGTCATATAAAGCTACACTTGATGATACTCTTCACATTTTGATGGAGTATGAAATGTTGCACACCGAAGGAAGGGGTCATATGTATGACGCTTATCATAAAACTCTTTCAGATCGTCCATGGGAGAGTTGTGGCTGCGAGATATGTGATGATATAGGTATCAACGTAGTGATCTATCGCGGGGCGGAGAGAAACAAACGTCGTGGCTTTCACAACATACAAGTAAAGTACACTCGACTTCAACAATCGAGATAATTAATAGGCATATTGCTATGAAGATAATTAGATTACCTGCAATAAAAATCCAGCAAAGTGAAGACCGTCAATTATTTAGCATTTCGATCGAAGGCAAGTTAATTGATAAAGTATGTGATATTTCAAGAATAAAACGTAATACATTAAATCACATTATAGGTTATCAACGTCCTGAAGTTATAAAGCATATATCCGGAATTAAAAAATATATTGAATCACCAAATTCAATGATCCCAAATTCAATTGTCATCGCATTTAATTCTAGCGTTTATTTTGAAGAACTAGAAAATAATAAAAATATTGGTTATCTAAATATTCCCTTCAATACTGATAGTCAGGACTGGGTTAAGCCTGGGTTAATAGTTGACGGTCAACAACGAACAGCTGCACTAAGAGATGCTGATAGTCACTACTTTGAAATGCCCGCATCTGTTTTTATAACCGACAGTGCAGAAGAACAGCGTGAGCAATTTATGCTAGTCAATTCAACTAAGCCTTTATCAAAATCACTATTATATGAACTAGCACCTTATACGAAAGGTTTGCTCCCACCTGATTTACGTCGTAAAAAATTTCCATCGTTACTCACCCAGCATCTAAATAACAATGAAGAATCTCCACTAAGCGGCATGATAAAAACAATCACTAATCCAGATGGTATTGTTGCCGATAACTCGATGATAAAAATGTTGGACAATAGTTTAAGAGAAGGTGCTTTGTATGTTTATCGAGATCCTGAAACAGGGACAGCAAAACCAGATGAATTCAATTCAATGATAGCAATACTTCATGATTTTTGGGCGAGTGTAAAAATAGTATTCTCTGACGATTGGGGTAAGAAACCTCGATATTCACGTTTATTACACGGTGCTGGAATTGCAGGAACAGGTCAATTATTTGATGAGATATATTACGATTACATCATAAAAAACCAAGAGGTAACTCTGAAAGATTACTTTATTAAAAAATTAGAATACCTAGTCCCACATTGCCATTGGAGTTCAGGCGTGTGGGACTTTGGTGTTGATATTGATGGCCATCGAATATTACGAAAATGGAATGATATTCAGAATTTGCCTAAAGATATTAAGCAATTGTCTGACCATTTATTAAAGCTATACAACTCATTAAACAATGTATCCAATCTAAAATAGCAATATCTTTACTTCCAAACTAAATACAGTTCACAAGCATCTTTAAATGGATGATGAGATGAAAGTAATACCAATTGCTTTATCTCATCATCTGACACATTTCCATCAACGACTTTTTTCTTCAGTTCTAACCAATTGTTACCTTCTTCCTCAGGTAATAATTGGCCACTAGCTACACTTAATAAGAAATCACCACGTTCATGCTTAATTAGGTGCTCTGCAACGCGCAGACTTAATTCTTTTAACTCAGATGTAATTTCCATCATAATTCCTTTGTAACGGTTGTTTAAGCGGCTATTAGATCTTGATTATTCAAGTAGTCCATTAACACTCTAATAATTGATGATGAACCTTTTCCATCAGGATAAAGGATATCTTTATTAATAGACTTTACACCATAATACGCATGATGTGCGGCACTCTTGTTACAAAACAAGAAGTAATTAGATATTTTAGCTAAGTGTTACAAAGAATTAAAGCGCCAAGGCATTACAAAGCGGTTGTTGTGGGAAGAATGTCAACAACAATATCGCGGTACAGCTTATGCGTATACACAGTTCTTTGAGCTATATACCCGTTGGCTTAAAACCCAGAAATATAGTATGCGCCAGCATCATATTGCTGGTGATAAACTGTTTATCGACTACTGTGGACCAACCGTTGATATCATAAATCCAGACATCGGAGAGCTTTGCTGTGCTCAGATATTTGTTGCCACACTGCGCCTACGTAGAAATAAACCAGGGGGAAAATTAGCGACCACTACAAATTAATTTGTCATATATTCGTAATGACCGCTTACTAAAGCTAAATACTAAAAAGTTTAAATGAGCTTTGACTTTATATTAAGATAGAGAATCAAAAAACGTCCTCACTATTGAAGTACTTCCTTTTCCATTCACGTAAGTGATATTTTTAGAGATAGCTTTAATTGCAAAATACGCTTGATGCGCAGCACTTCTGTCGCAGAATAAAATACGGTCTGACTTCTTCACCATATTTGTTAATGCGGATGTATTAGTTTTATCTGAATTCAAAATTATTTGCATCTTCGGACAGTACTTAGTAATAACCCCTTTTGCTCTCATTAAAGCACTCTCAGACAACGAGTAAATACCAACGACCCCTTGAATATCAGTCAAATCAACTTTTTGCTCATGCTCTAATTCGCACTTAGGGGGCGAGAACTCATAGCTTAATAGCAAATAATGCATTTCACTAAATATTACACGTTGACTTACTGTGTATTTCCCCCAGTTGTGACAGCCAAAAACTACCATCGTATCTCTAAATGTTACAGCCAGATTTTGACTTTTCAAAGAAGTGTGTTGATATAGTAAGTCAAAAACATCAATAAACTTTGATAGCGTATGTAGTGTTAAGCCATCCTCCAGGCAAATAGATAACCCCTCAACAACCCGTACATATTCATCCTTCGAGTGAGCAGAGGTTAAACAACGTTCAGCGAGTTCATGAAGTAATTCTATTGTAATAATTGATTTATTTTCATCTATAGCAATTAACTCTAGTAAAACTACCCATAATGAAGCGCTAGGTTTAATTAGATTATCATCAATCCACTTCAAAAAATGTGGTAAAACATTTCGAATGACATCTGCATCTGACGTTTCTTCAATTGCAGTTAACACAGCAAGAGCATCAAAACATTCTATTGGCCACTCTCTGAAGTATTCATAACTAACTGATAAAGCTTTTTCTTTCCCGCAAAACCAATCGTGCCAACTTTCAATGTGTTTTTCAACATGTTTTACTTTAGGTTGTAACTCATCTTGGCTAGGAATAAGAGTGGCAGCATCAATTCCGTCATCGTCAGGAGAATTAACTTTTACAGCTTCAACCTCTGAAATACCCTCAAAAGTTATCGGAAATAGTTCGTAATAAACCTCTTCCATTTGATTGAATATATTACGGAGTATTTTTTGTGATTTAATTTGTCTTACAATGATTAAAGGAAGTTCAAATAACCACTCGACTAGTGGCCTTATTTCACTTTCAAAACAAGTTTCCCCATATTTAAGCAATTCAACAGAATTTTCTAAATTAGCGTCCGCATTTACTAGGCGAGTTAATGGTGACTCTATAAGAATATTTGATGCAGATTTTTTTCTATCTACCTTCAGCAGTGAAGATAGCCACTCAGAAGGTACAATACTCGGGATATGTGATTCAAAATCAGTAATATTTAATGCAAATGCAATGATCGCCCAAGCTTTCCAGTAATAAACAGATGACTGGTTTTCTTCTTTAAGCATGGGTTTTCTTAAGAAAAAAGCTTGATGATCTATTAATAAGTCTTCAAGTTCATACCAATTTATTTGGTTTAGTTTATCTACATCAATATCTTTTGCCTGAAGGTGCGCTTTAAGCACTAATTCGGTCACCTTCAAAGAAACGACGCCACAAAGGAGGTGCTCAAGTTGATGGTGAGAAATGATCTTCTCCCACTCATTACCGGCTTCATAAGCTTGAAGTTCAATCGATGTTATATTTCGATAATCTAGTAACTCTTGCTTCTTTATCTCTTCAAAGAATTCAAAAGCTTTTTTGCCATCACACTGGTTACATGACCAATAGAAGTCACGAAGTATTCGTCCCAGTGGTCTTGTACGTATAACTTCTAAAGTAGGTCGACGGTTTACTGCTTCAATTGTACGTTTAATAACGGTGTCAATATATACATTATCCTCTTTAAGAAGAACAGAATCCTGCTTGTTACGTTGACCTACATAAATATTGGATGGTTGCATCTGAGTAACTACAATTACACCATGGCTATAGCGATTTAATAACATTTCTTCATACTTAAATACTGGCTTTGTTCGCATTTCAGTCAAGTAAGTATGTGATGTTCCTAACGACCTACTCATCCACTCTTTAATCTGGTTCGTCAAAAGTAGATCGTCACAAAATACGTAATAACGAATGAAACTCCCATCAAAACTAACCATGTATTTCATTTGAGAAGAAGAATTCAGTGAATCTCTAGCATCATTAACTTTTTTGATGCTATTACTAGAAGTATTTATATATTGAACTTTGTTGTCAGAGGAGAAGAAATTCTGTAAAATCTCTTCGTTAGAATAACCAGTCATCACTTTCCTCTTCTGTGTCATCAATGGGTTCTTGTTTGATATTAATTTCTAGAGGATATGATGAACTAAAATGCAAAAAAGTATTTGCAACAACACTATCAGAGCGTTCAAAAGTCATCATTTCATCATTTCTATTCGTCCCAGAATAAGTAAAATTCATGGATCCACTTAAAAATGCATCATTAGTTAATAGTCCTTTAGTATGAAGATCATCAGTCAATAGTATTTGGAAGTTCTGGTAACTCGATAACGCGTTCCTGAGGTGATTGAGTGCACTACAATTAGTTTCATGATCTTTTATTACAACATTCACTTTGCAACCACTTGAAACAACCGATTCTAATACTTCAAAGAAAGGTATAACTCGATGACCCCAAGAATGGTTTAATATATCCCATGCTCCTGCACGGTTATCTAAGAGGTCAAAGTTACTGACCCACGCACTAACCAGCCAAATCTCTTTCGGATTCAAAATTTCACTGATTAACATAGAGGAAATTACTTCTTTTATTTGTCGTTTACCAGCAAATGTTTTTGTCATGATTTGTCTTGTATGCGAAATTGTCATTGGATGATCTCCGATATTTCAATACTCAATTCAATGATTCCTATTGACTGCTTTAACAATGAAACTCTGGGATAAATAAGTAGCCCCCCCATATCTATTACCATAGTATTAATAATAGCTAGGATTGCACCAATTTTATTTCGACCACGACTTGAAATAGACAATACACATCGTCCGTCATCTGTCAGGAACGATTCAACCTTTTCTTCCCATCCTGCTTTATAAACAACCTTAATTGCATCAGTAGCTAAAATACTAGAGAGTAACAACCTCTCAGTTCGAACTTGCTTCGAATTAAATCGATTATAATTATCCAAACGACTTTGGCGAATTTGGTTACCGCGAGGCCACAAAAGACTCAAAATTGAATTACGATAAGAACTTAATTGCATTGCTCCTTTATGGTGTCTTTTAGCCAGTATATGAGAAATAATACTGAGTGGAATCTCCATCCCCATTTTGTCTTCAATACCACGCCATTCAGATAATAGGTTAGATAAAAATTCATCGTGTTCCTGGTTACTACCAGGCTTAAACACGCGGGTATGTAGCATCGTATTCCAAGTATGGGAGGTAAATACCCCTGTATTAGAAACCACTTTATTTAAAATATCATGTGACTCAACTCTTTGCTTATAACCTATAGAAGTCCGTAGTTGCTCAAACGCACTTGCTAGCTCTGGTTTTTTCTTTTTCTCATTGAGTAAATAATACAAATCGAAATCTACTTGTTCATTTTCATCAGCATCAAATATCCGACTAAATTGCATCATGACACTCAGCGGATCATCAATATAAACATCTTTAAAGCGACTGATGATGCCCACACCACCTATTTCAGACTCAGTTAGCCAAATATTAAGTTTATCATTACTCCAATAATGATCGACTACGACACTCCCATCGTTTACATCTGGCAAAACTTGAACAATCAAGTTTGCCATAGCACCAGATATTGTTGATCCGAGAACCTCTTTTATCCAATCCATATATTCAGAGTTTGATTCGTTATGGTTTACAGCACTGAGTGCTTGCTGTATTTCTTGAATGCCTTCACGACTTTCAAAATAGTTTTTTAACTTTTCCTGCAACTCCTGATCTTTAAAAATTGATTTACCAGAAGCATCATCTTCATGGCTCTCTTTCATGTTAAACACTTCAGAGGGGATACTATGTAGTAGTCTTAATCCAGAAGATGTAGACAATTCATTTACCGCTTCATTCAAGGTCTGATTGTTTTCTTCCATAAGGATAACGAGTACCGCTGTAACACACTCAAAAACCCACTTTGCAAAGAAAAAATTGTTCTTATAAACTTCATTTGAAACAAAAGAATCTTCAAGATACGAAAATCTTAAAGCTGAAGAATTATTATCAAATGACGCCATATTCTTTCGTTGTACGTCATCAATATCGAATACAACTTTTATACCATCAACAAAAAGACGAGTACCAATAGCAACAGGTCTGCTATCTAGTGTCCAGTTGAATGTCGTTAAAGATGTTTCTTTACTATTCCTGAATTTAATTTCCGAATCTGCTCCGGTTGTATATCTAATCACTTCAACGGGGTTTATTTCATCATGCATGAAAAATTTCATCTGAGAAATAATATTAACCCAATCACAGTTCTGAGGAATGCGCATATTTTCGCCTCGATCATAAGGTGTTCTAAAATCAGAACACCATCGAAGGAAGGAGTTACTTGTTGGAGATAAGTTATAGTTTATTCTTGGGTCATTATGAAACTTTTTGTCACTTGGAATTCGCTGAGTTTTCACTTTAATAGGATGATATACGTCCACTTCTTGATCATTTTCATCGAGAACTTTTGTAATGTATTGTTGATGTTCCTTCTGGTAGAAAGCTTCTTCTATATCAAAATTAATACTGGTATGAATGCCAGGAGATGGTTTAAACCCTTCAGGCACTAACCAATCAGTATCGCTTTCGTTATCTACAGCAAAACGCTTGGACACTCTTCCAGGAGAAAATTCTTTTAAGCCCTGAAATAAATCCATATTTTCTCCTTCAGAACAGGGGTTATCAAACCTTCCCCTTTCTAAAATTAAATATAACGATGGGGTATGAAGCTCACTAAATAAGTTAGGCGGAATAAACTCTGGCATTGGGTGTCTTATATCTTTGATTAACCCTGCCCACTCTTCACCATTTACCGCCCAGTTAGTTTCAAGTTTATGGAGTAAACTAGGAAGAAAATCCATCATGACTGAACGTGGCGAGGACCATAACACTTGCTTCAGAGTTGTATCATCAATACTTAAGGCGTCTTTTAAATACCTTTCAATGCCACTATTATCTACCTCTAACCATCTATAAACTATCAGTTTTATTTTTTTTAACCGAGGAAGATTTTGTTTAGGGTCTGATAAAGTACGCCAGACATGTATATGAGGAATTAATATACTTAAATAGTCAATGATAGCAACGTTAGCCTGCATTTTTTGTATATGCGAATTTTCAACTGGTAGTTTGAACGACTTAACTTTAGGGCTAATCAAACGTTCATATTGCTGAAAAGTAACTCGATCCCGACCATAATCGGAAAGTATCGTGTACATCCAAGGTCTCATGCCTCTTTTACGACCCGCACGACCTTTTCTTTGCAGGTAAGATGCCATGTTCCTTGGCGCTTTATGCTGAATCACAGCTCCAACTTTCGGATCATTAAATCCGACTTCAAGTGATGCCGTTGCAACAACAATCTCAGAGCTATTGTTTACACCTGAATCTTGGCTAGAAGTTCTAGCTACATTTCCCCGAGATTGGGCACTCATATCGTGGCCAATTTTTGTAACTGCTCCCCACTCTAATCCAAGATTCCTTCTTTCCTCTTTTTTTTGCGGGCGCATATAATCAGAATGAATAACACTTCTCAAATAGGCTAAAGAAGGTTTGTTTTTGGGATACCCTGGAGAATACCACCCTTCAGCATCATAGAGTTGACTATACATTCGATTGATCACGTCTAGATTGTCAGTGAAAACAAAAGTTTTCTCACCAAATATACCATCAGACAAATTTAAGTTGGCACCTTTTAATGGATCTAACATCCGACTTGCAAGCATGGTAGCCTGAATTGTTGTTGATAAAAGAGCTGATTGAGAAACAGGATCTCCTTTAAGGGTAAGCATATATTCAGCCCCCTCTTCTTCCATTTCACTTTCTTTAGGTTCAATTAGGTCAACATCTTTTTTCTTTGTGCTTGTTAAGTCACCAAAGAATTGCTGAGCGTCATCTAGCGTTGCAGAGAGACCAACAAAGTGTGGGGCATTATTTGAGCGCTTCATCCAACGCTTTAATAAATATGATACTTGAGCACCACTACTTCCTTCATAAGTATGGACTTCATCCATTAATACAATCGGAATTGTATACCCAGTTTTAACACCAAAAAGATGGTTGTAAAAATTATCACTTAACCTTTGATTCAGCATTTCAGTTGTGGTGAATAATATATCTGGTGGATTAAATCGTTGAGACTGTCGAGTTAACCCAATTTCTCCCTCATCAATAATATTCAAACACGTTTCACACTGAAGATGGTTTTTTGCTTTTTTAAAATGTAACTTCCCACCACAACTATTGAAGGGGCAAGATAATGTATTAAACAATTTATTGTCTTCACAACTTTTATCAAAGGTATTTCCAAAATACGTTCCTATACGAATTTTTCGACAACCACGTTGTTGCAAAAATGAATCTAACTTTCTAACTTCGGAATAAGTTTCAGAAAATTGATCTTTAAGCAGTTCATTTCGCGGGTAAATTGCTAGAATTCTGACTCTTGGAGTACTGTCTGTAAGTAATTGAGAAGCAAGTTGTGTCACTGCTGGCAGATAAAAGGATAGCGTCTTGCCGCTACCTGTTCCTGAGCATATTATCGATGCCGTAGGGGTAAATTGTTTTTTCAAATGCTGATCGTATTTTTCTAAAATACGTTCTGTTGCTCTTGATTGAAATCCAGCTAGCTTAAATTTATGTTCACCATTAGTCAGCAACAGATCAATAATCTCTGATTGAACTTGATTAATGCTGCCTTTCGATTTCAATAGCTCTATTAACTTTTCAGAAGGTTCTGAACGAGATGGATATCGACGAGGGCGTCGGAGGAAACGAAAGTCTGAGACCAAAGTTTTAGTTTTATGTAACTCTTGCCCATGGAACCACTGCCTTGATGAAACTTGTAACCTTACCGTCTCAGCCATCCTTGAGCGATATAGTTTGGCATTATATTCTCCTTCAACTTGGAAAATAAAACAAACTCGAAGCATCTCTTCAATAATTTCACTCGCACTGTCAAATACTCCGATATGCTTAGTTATGATATCTAGCAACTCACTTTCTGTATGGGAGACATCGGTGTCTCCCCATGAAAGCAACTTTGTTTCTCTCTCTTCAAGTTCATCAAGACATTTTAGCATTATTGTTTTTATATCAGACATTTGGTGTCACCATAAATTGACTTAACATGTCATTTTCTTTTAACCAAATGAACACTTCTTCAGTTAATAAATCCAGTGTTGGGCGTGTAAATCGATAATTATTCACTGAATCAAAGAATTTTTGTACCGGTTGAGGTAAGTTATCTTTTTTCATCTGACCTTGTAAATCAGATAATTGACCTATAACTTTTTTTAAGCTTTGTAGTTGCTTATCATCAAAAATAAAATGTTTTTTTTCTTGATGAAAAAGTTCTAACAAAGACTTATATTTATTGTAAAGCTCATTATCTTTATATATTTTCTTCTGATTTTCTAAAATTAATTCTGGTACAACAAAATCTTTCTGTTTAATTGAAATCCAATCAGCCCAGCATAAATCGTGATACGCAGAAAACTTTTTTGTGCTTTTTTTCACACTATCTTGTAAATTAAACAAATTATTATTACTATCTTGCAATGATTTATCTTTAAATTCATCCCAAGCTTGTCGAGATAAAGTAGATAGCTCTAGTAAATAAGGCAGTTCTTGGAAAACTTCTGATTCAGAATATAAGTGTTCACCAGGTTCATCATCTAAGGATCTAATCAGTTGGCTTTTTTTCACCTCTTTCTTTAGACATGTGGATATATCATTCAAGCGTCCCGCAATTGTAGAGTAACTATCGACAACTGAAATGTTTTTCTCAAGTTCTTTATAATTATTAATTTCTGTTTGCAATAAATGAACATTGGACTTAAAGGTCATTAGAAACCTCCTCTTTAACTTCCAATTCTCCAATTGCTGAATCGATCACATCAAAATACAGCTCGATATTTGATTTATACTCATTCATCTTATCACCGCCATTATCAATATTACTCCGCTGTAATTTTAGCAAAGCGGAAGACTTAACATTATTAAAATCTTCCAAAACGACTAACCATTGCTTAAGTTTTTCACCATTTATTTTATATAATGCACGTAATTCTTCAATTTCATCATCTGCATTAACAAACTTACGAGAGTTTTCAATTATTGACCATTCATAGTTTTCTTTTAACTTATTTATGTGATTTTTAGCTTTTCTTATAGTTAATGATCCAGGCATCATCTCTGGTGGAATAGAGCTATATACATCATCAAGAACCTGAAGTTGTTCTTGCGCATCATCAGTGTTAACAAAATCTTGTGTTGCCTTAAATAGGACCATTAAATAATCGGATATGTCTGTTTTAGCGCTTCTAAACAACCGTCTTTGTTCGGCTGATAATACTTGTTCTTTATGCGCTTTTGAGTCTTTTAAGTATTTAAAAAACAAAGGAGCATCAACACCAACTTCTCCTCCACCAGATGAAGGAGAGTAAGAGACCCTCATTAACCACTGCTCCCTTATCTCATCCCAGTCTTTAAGTAGTTGCTGTTGAAGTTGAGCAAAATCACTGTTGATGGGTACTGGTAACTTATCAGCGATATGTAAGCTTTTTTGAATAAATAGATTTAGATAATCCTTAATATCGTCCTTAAACCCTAATGCAATAGATAAACTCTTCTGCTTCGCTAATAACTTAGGCGTTTCGATTCTAACGTGATTCAAACAAAGCTTGATTGCACTTGGGATCCAAGCCGAGAAAAACTCCATATAGTACGAATAATCATCAAATCCTTGAGGATAGTTCCAACCATTACCTTTTTTCTTATGGTAATCGTAACGAACGATTGCGATTATTTGTTTTTTTAGTTTAAAGGATTCATCACTATCGTTGAGTTGACCCTCTTTACAAATAGAAACTACCTCTAAATCTATCGATGCAACAGATTTAGGGATGTAAATATTATATCGAGCACCTTTTAATGCAAAGTCGAACAGTGATTTATTCCCCCCCCATTTGTTTGTACTCACAAGACCGTAATGTGACAAAGTTGCATCATTATTCAATACTTCTAGTAAATGTTTCCGGATATCATTCGAAGTAACAGCATCTAACCTAGTTTTATTGTTAAACCAGTCATTAATTTTTATTTCTAATAATTCAGTTTCACTACAGACACATTCAGTCTTACTTTTACCGCAGCTATTACATTTTGGTAAAACTTTGCAGATACAACCTGATAATAGATTTGAACACTCAGGGCATTTGGACTCAACTGTACCACAAACACACTCATCTAATTTTTCTGAGCATTTCGTGCATCGCTCAACAATTACCGCTAATTCGTTAAATTTATCAGAGGGTAGGTTAAAAGCTTCAACCTGATTCGTTGTAATGCTATCTTTTATTTCATTAAAGCTCTGTCTCACACCATAAGATGATGCATAAATAGTTAAGAAACTATTTAAACGATTACGCATAGGCTTATCAAAGGTATTGCTCATCGACCAATCTCTAATAGAGTCTGGGCATATAGCTTGGAATTTATCTGTAAAGTTAGTCGATGGGTAGATACCACCTTGAAAATCAGAGTGATTGTCCCGTAAAATGGGAATAAGGAGCTCTTTTATCACAATTCGAGGATTAAATTTACTGCTACCTTTCCTATATACTTTGAGCTTTGCCAAATTACTTATGGCGGTTCTATTGAAGGGAAATAAAGGCGTGCTATTAGATGTATATCCAAAATCTGATAGTGTATTTTCATCATGTTCAGACAATTCTTCAGACCATGACCAGATCGGAACAGATGTATTGCCTTTAAGGTAATGAGACTCTATTACCTCAATGCCAAGACGAGCGGCATTTAAATAGCGACCACAAAAATCTACAACAAGATCAATGTCGTTAGTAGTAGACTCTATCTTACGCAAGTCTTCATCCGTCGGTATACGCCACTCAAACGTCGAGCGTGTAAGTATAGTTTCTCGACGCTTCAGGTATGTCTCTTGCTCTGTTGTCGTTGCTATTACAGACTTTAATGGACACAGTTCTTGCTTACCATCATAGATATCTTCTTGGAGTAAACTGTCTAACAGAACATCATCAATTGCTGAGATTGCAGCTAAATCTTCGACAAGAATAACCAAAGTTCTATCTTCATCTTTTAAGGCGCGTCGAATATCTATAAATAAATCTTGAAATGAACCATTATTAAATGTAAATAAATGCTTAAAAACAAGCTTAGTGGTGTCATTAACGGCCTGATTAATAATCTCTACAGACATCTTGGCACGAGGTTCATTTTCAAAATCATTTGACGTAAAAAAGCGTAAGGCTTCAAAAGCTTTACGTGCATCACGACTAAGTTCATCTAATTCAAACGAATTATTCTTACTAACATTAATGTCATCAACCGAAACAGAGTAGACAGCATCATACACTTCAGAGTAACTTTTAGACTGGCTTAATCTCTCAATAGTATTTGTTATAGGCTTCGAGTCGCCGGTAAAGAAGCTTTTAAATACTGGATCAGAGAAACAAATTTTTAAATTCTTTGCAATATTAGATTTATCTTTAAACTTCTGAGCTTGAGTGAGGTCTTTGTTCTTTTTTGCATCTTTAGCTTTATGTTCCGAATCTTCTCTAATAACTTTAAAGGATTCTTGTAAATAGGTATAAAATAGCCCTGTAATCAATTCTTGCGAAATTTTAGAACCAACGGACATAATACCTTGGCGAACTTGCTCAAAAGCCTCACCTTCTAACCCATTCAATAACCGAGTTAGAACTTGTACCATTGTCGCATTCTTTGGAATACGAACAATATGCCACTTTTCATCTTTTACGATTTGTTCAAGTTCTAATTTAGCATGCAACCAACGCACTAAATGTGACTTTCCTCCTCCAGACTCACCTACAATAGGAATTGGTCTCTTGGTATTTAATAAATGCGTTAAAAGATCGTGCTCTGTTTTTTCTAGTGGTTGCGGATCAACAAACGTCGTGCTCACCAACCTCATTGGAGTATGTACAGCAAGAAGTAAAGCATCACTTAACTCCTCAGCCTCACTATAGATACATGATTTAACATTTTGAAGAGCAGGCCAATAATTTTTGATGCTCATGATTAACCCTCTAAATACTGAATATTGCTGATAATTTTTTCCATTCCGTTAGGTAATGTTAAGTAATATCTGTTTTTACTGTCCGAACCTAAATCACAAACGATTCTACGTTCACGGCAAAGCCTTTCAATAGCAATACTTAAACTTGCTGATAACCGAATACCTTTATCCGGCGACCAATCATCAACATCACGAATCATTTTATCTTCAACAAGTAAACGATATTCTCCTTCATCAAACACGGGCAAACAGGCATTTAATCTCGATAAAAACTCACCAAAGTACAAAGGCTTCTTGTCTTTAAAAATGTCAGGTAAAAATATTCTTATAGCTCGCGTAGGATCAACGAAGTACTTTCGTTTATCAATTTGCTCCAAAAAACCTAATAAATATGCATATGAAAAAAAGAAAGGACGTTCATTAGAGTTTAATGACATTGCATTATTTACTAAATCATCAGCAACTAACTTCTCTACTAGTTCACCAGCTTTTTTCCCATCTAATATTTGTTGGCCAACAAAGGTTATTTCATCAATACATAAAAATAATGTTAAAAACCTTAAAAATGGTTCAATATCATTACCATTCAATAAATCATACTCTTTACTCGCAATCAGTTTTAATAAGCGTTTAGGTAATTGATCTGAATTATCAAGTATTGAATGACTCTTGACGCCCTCCTTGGAAACGTCCCACAACCCATTCGCCCCCCAAAATGCCAATGTTTCCCTTACTTTTTTTTCTGGATTAACTAGACGCTTAAAAGAACCACTGTCATCTTTTTCATCGCCTTCGAAGAGATTATTCGGCGCTGTAATCAATATAAGTTTATCTTCTGGGAGATATTTATCCGGGTTCTTCAGTGAGAACTGAGTAATTGTTCTATCTAACAAATACAAAGCCTCAATATTACTTCCTTTAGCTGCATTGTTTATTATGGACATTATTAAGCCCCTACTTTATTCATAAAATTAATTAAGGAAATTGAATCGCTTGCAGCTTCCCACCAGCGTCTATGGAAACTTTTTGGTTCTTTTAACTCTTCATTTGCAAAAAAATAATTATAACCAGTGTAAAAAAAGGGTAAATCTGCGGTTCCTTGCTCTTTATCATCAATAATTACGACCGAATAACGGTTTGATAACTCTTCATCCTCTTCGAAATCTTTAATTGAGATCCAAGCCCAAAAATACGGCAGGCCAACCGGGTGTTGCTTGTGAACTAATTCTGTTATCGATTTGGAGCAAACAATACCGCTTACTTTCCTTTTGTTATGTAATGCAATGAAAGCCTCGGCTATTAACTCTTTTGATTTATTATCATTTTTAAAATAAATGTGTTCGATCTCATCATGCTTTGAGTGACCCAAACCAATAAGAGATGTTTGATGCCCTACCGATGATTTCATGTACATTTTACCTTTTTCACGGCATTCAGGGCAGCTGCCGCATGCATAACTTGGTTTAATACCGTCTAGTTCATAAAACTGATACAAAAGTTGACACAATGAACCTGGTGACGATGAAAATAACCAACTCTCAAAAACAGATAAACCTTCTTTTTGATATAGCATTTCTAACTGTCTTTGTTTCTCAACAACATCCTGCCAATATGTTTGTTCCCACTCTTGCTCATCAATAATTTTTACTGTGATTGAATTATGGTAGTTAGCCCAAAATATTTCCGACTCAATCTTATCTTCAGGTATGTCCGATGGAACCGGATTAAATAGCAACTCTATCAATCCACTTCTTTGCATGAGAAGTAATGTTAGAACGTTCCATTTTGTTGAGCTGTCCGTTTGTCTATTTAAACGCTCAGGTGACACCCTCAGATCTACCTGATAATAACGATATTCAGAACCTTGATGAATTTGTTTACCGTGCTTCTTCATTAACGCCCAGCGTTCATGACCTACATCAACCGTAATAATTGCATCTCGGTTTAGACCACGAGCTTCTTCTAATTGACCTTTGTGGTACACAATTTCGCAATATGAAGCAAGTCCGTCACGACCCGCACGGCCAATTTCTTGATAATATCGGTCAAGGTTTTCAGGAATAGATGCGTGAATAACTGTTCGAATGTCTCCTTTATCCATTCCAACGCCAAATGCCGATGTCGCAACAATAATATCGAGATCATTATTTTTCCATTGCTTGAGAATCAACTCCCTACCTTCTATATCAGTTTCACCGGTAAATGCTTTACACCGTGTAACACCGAGGCTGATTAACTTTTCCATAATGTCAGTACTTTGTTCTATCAAAGATGTATAAACAATCATCGGTTTAGGGCAGTGGGTGATCTTATTGATCACCGTATCCATATGATTTTCTTTAGACACTTCTTTTTTGGCTATAAACATTTCTTGTCTTAGAAAAGAGCCGTTATAAATAATAGGTGCATTACCCTCAGCGCAGAACAGTTTCTTAACCGTGTTTAGATTTCTATTTGTAAATGTTGCCGACATAAGAATCGTTTTAATCGAGTGTCCCGATTCGCGTTTTAAAGACAAAATCAATGGGCCTACTCGTTGAAATTCTGGTCTAAACCCAGCCCCCCAAGTATCGATCAGATGAGCTTCGTCGATGACTATATTCGCGATCATGCGTTTTTTTGACTGTCTAAACAATAAAGGCAATAAACTTTTAGTTAATGATTCTGGAGAGACAAAAAGAACACGTTGTTGGCCGGAGTCAATTTGTAAACGAATATTGTCTTTATCCGATTTATTCAAGCCACTGTGCCAGCAATATCCTTTAACCGTTTGAGCATCAGAAAGATCCAAGAATTCTTTTGCACGTTGACCCTGTTCAATAGCTAAAGCTATCGTTGGAACAACTACAATAGTTAATTGATGATTTTCTGAAAATAGAGCACAAGAGTGAGCAACAAAAGTCTTACCGCACCCTGTAGGAAGGTTCACGACGATAGTACTACCAGGCTCAGATAGGAGTGTGGTTCTTACAGCTTCTCTTTGAGCATTACTGGTATAATGGGTATATTTTCCTTTTAACTTGTGTGATAAAGCTGGATCGATTTCTACTTTTTCAGTTTTTCGTTTTTCTCTAAGCTTATAAACATCAAATAACTCAGGATAATCGACTGCAATATCTTTGTGCAACACAAGAGCATTACGGGCCGCATCGAATGATAATCCTAAATCTTGTGCAAACTTAATCTGTTCTATTGATGGCTTAAAAAATAGATTTAATGATGGCTTCTCTTCAAAAAGTCGCCAAGCAAACAAACAGTCCTTTGCCAACATCCAAAATTCATAAAGAGTAACATTTGGATCTTGCATCGCAGTTTGTAGACGTTGCGTATACTGACTTTCAGGAAAGTCTAATAACTGCTGGCAAATTTTGGTGATGCTAGATTGAGGAAGTATCTCTGATAATTTTATCTTATTACATCCAAGCAAGATTAATTCCCCACCAATAAGATAGCTTGTAAAGATAACAACTGGCTTGAGACTTTATTTAAATCAATTGTCGGGTTTTGATCTTTATATTTACGTTCTTGTTCTATCTGACTTTGCTCACAGACAGCATCAATTGACTGTTCCCATACAGGTTGGGTATATGTTTGCTCTACAAATTCCCATAGATCTACAACATCTTGACCATTTTTTTCTATTGAGATATTTTTGTCGCTATAACTAATTACTGTGCCAGCAGCATCGACTTTAGTTTGCTTTTTAGAATATGGAGCACCTATGAGAAAACTCAATACACCTTCTGAAATAATTTGTCCATTTGATTGGTAGAGTGTTTCAGCAATCATGGGTTTTGCAACACTGTCATCTCGTATTTGATTTGGTACTAACTCATCTTCACAATATGTAGATATCCATTGTGTTTTGAATATCAGTTTAGGTTCAATAGGTGCTTGCACCATTCTGATAAACGCACTGCTGATACCGTAAGCTAATTCACTAGTAAGTCTGTAAATTGCATCAACAAATGGTTGGCCTAAGCGGAATGGGTAAGCGCCAGATTCAGCGCATAAAGTTCGCTCAAAAGACATTTGGTGAGTTTTCGGATTTGCGAATGTTGAATTATCAAAGTCTAATCCAATGATACAATGCTTAATTAAATTACTGACGTTGACCCTAGTTTTTTCATGCACAAATGACATCGTAAATGTGTTTGGTAAGTCTCCATTTTTCATGGTGAATAACAATCCATTACTTATCCAATTAGACAAATCAGTAGAAGATATTTCAAACCTTTCATCCTCTGATGTCATTCTTTCGGAGAATTTAATAGACGAGCGAACGTCGAGAGTATCTTTGTCCATTGTATCTTGTAGTTCAAGTTTTCTTAACTCAGTATTCACCAGTCCATTAAGACTATTTAAAGCTATTGTCATTTCCTTAAGGTGTTGAGGTCCAAACTCCCATACAGATGTCCACGACTTACCTAAAAACTGGTCAATGGGTTCTTGAATACTTGCTCGATACTTTCCAAATGTACCGATTCCATCACACAACACTTTGGCCCAACCATTATAAAATCCCTCCCTCTCAGGTAGCATAATCATATTCTGAACGGGATGTACTCCTTTGCTTTGTGCACAGTAACGGTTCAATCGGCCATTGCGTTGTTCAATTCTATTTAGCTCTAAAGGCAATGAATAATGAATTGCCAACCTTATCTTTCCCTGCAAGTTCAACCCATCTTCACCATGTTGATCACAAACCAAAATTCTAATCTTTTCCTCGCTGGTGAACCTAGGAGCTAAACCAGGTTCGTGTCGTTCGACTTCCCATTCGAATACTGTTGATAACGTTTTAAAAACGTTATCTGCAACAGAAATTGCACCACAGAAAACAACTATTTTACCCAATGAATGTTTTTCTTTCCAGCCGATGATCCCCTTAATTAAAGCCTCATCTTTTGCAATTTGCTCACTTTTGGATACGTTCAGCATCTCCAACCAGTAATCACGTTCCTCTTCGGACAATGATGTTGTTAAAGCATCCAATTTAATTTTTTCCGCAAAGTACTCAGGACTTAACATTAAAGCTTCGATCCAGGAAAGGTAGGTTTCTCGTGTCAATACAGGTGACTTTAATGACACCTTCATCCCTCTTAAATCATCAAGTTGCTGATCAAGTAGAACTCTTGATAAAGGAAGATTCCAACTCATTGTAGTTAGAGGCGCTAAGCCAGGAAATAAATGTTCTATATTGCTATTATCAAAGTGACCATTACTAGAATCACGGCGGTTTCTAAGCATGCGAAAGTTGGTTGTATAGTAATCTCCAAAGTATGCTCTGAGATCTAAAACAGCTTTTTTTCTTTGTGATAAATCCACGTCTTCATCATTAAAAAAGTCAACAAAAGGCTTCGCGAGTTCGATTAAAGACTCCAATTTACTATCATTCAAATTAAGTTCTTCAATCCCTTCTAACGCACTTTCAATATCATCATCTTCCATTTCGGGGTCTAAACTACGATAAAGTGAAACGTATTCAGCCTGGTTATGAGTTTGTTCTATAAATCGCTCAACAGACATTTCATTTAAAGCGTATTTTTTAGGCTCAAGGCAGTGGAGCATGGCAAGGTAATCTCTTTCTTTACCAACTAAAGGTGTACCTGATAACAGTAATGAGCAGATAGCAGAGTCCGATATTTCTGCTATCGCATCAAACACAAACCGATCAATCACTCCTCCATCCCAAGCTAACTTAGACAAGTGATGAGCTTCATCAACTATGACCATACTTGCTTTGCCAATTTGACTAGACAGTTTTGTAATATCTTTATATTCACCAATATAGATAATTTGGTCTTCATCAAAGTTATCACCTAATGAGTCTGAAACTAAACCCAAAATATCACCAAGATGAAACCTTGATTCCAATTCTTTTTTCCATTGTTTCATCAATGCAGGAGGAGTTAGAACAAACACTTTTGCATCTCGACCGTAATCTGTTACGTGATGCCTTAAAATCAAGCCCGCTTCAATAGTTTTACCTAAACCAACTTCATCACACAAAAGATACTTTTGTTTGTTATCGCTGAGGACACGACTGACTACAGCTAATTGATGGCTTTCAAGCTCAACAGCGCTACCAAGCAAAGCTGGAATTGATTCACATGCAATGCGTTGTTCAATATATGAATTGAAAAATTTATTTCGCATATCGGTAAGTATTGGAGAAACAGTGCACTTTTCCTTTAAAAAGTCCTGAGCAATTATAGCTGAATGATTATTAATATTAGGGACATAAACGTCTTCGATATCAAACACATCTGAATGGCTGGAATTAAATTTTACCAAAATTTGGTTATTTGGCCTTGCACCATCATAGAAGCCTTGTTTCCAGCGTTGATTTACTCCAAACCGGCAAAAAACAATTGATTGTAATTGAAGTTCCGCTATCCGTAATTCATTAACATTAACAGTAATAGTCCGCTCTGATGAGTTTTGAGGAGAATGGAAAAAAGCAATGTCGACTTCTTTTTTCTGTATATTAACTGAAGCAATTTTTCCAACCCCTGAAAAAGCCATATGACTTTGAACCAAAGAACCTACTTTTACTGAACTCATAATTAACCTGCTAAACTTTATAAAGTTGAAACTGCTATTTAATGGGTATTTACTGAACCTATTTAAACCAAATCACATTTTCGTGCTCTCTAAGTGCTGAACGATATTTATCGTATTCCTCAGCAGTATCCATCTTCGCAACTACACCACCATAAACATTTTATCTTTCTTGAAAATATTTTGAGGTGTTTTTAAATTACATTAAAACCTGGTACATCTATCTGTAGTGGTCAACTGATTTTGGCCACGGTTTTGTGTTTTAACCAGTATCTTCGTTCTGATTCATTCGGAGTTAAACCACCGTTGTATTGATGTGGCCTAACTTGGCTGTAATATCCTGTTATGTAATTCGTAATAGCTAGCTTTTCTTCATCTATTTGAATACCCTTTTTTGGCATCCATTCCGTTTTAAAGCTTCTAAAGAAGCGTTCCATTGGACTATTATCCCAACAATTACCACGTCGACTCATGCTTTGTTTTATCTGATAACACCATAGCTTTTGACGGAACTGCCTGCTTGTATAATGGCAATCTTGATCTGAGTGTACATTACGCCTTTGGGTTTACCTCGGGATTCAAATACCATTGCTAGTGCTTTACTCGTCAAGGACGATCAGGCTAGTGAAATATAGCCCATAATCGTCTACCGACCTATTTTTAATAGATATTAAGTAATTGTAATATAAATAGTTATTTCAAAGTATTTCGTTTGTCAATTTTTTGATAAATACGTAATAAAAAAGCCGATTACTGTAAGTAACCGGCTTAATATCAAAGTAATCCTATTTATTTAAAAATAAATGGATACACTTTTTTGTATCCTTTTTGATTTTCGTACACTTTTAGCACATGCGTAGCAAGTAATTGCTTTTCAGATGTTGTATTTTGAAAGTCATTCCATCTACGATTGTAACTTAAATATTCATCATTTGAGAACTCTGGGTAATCATCATTTTTAGTAATCCCGAGTTTCCATGTCCCAGAGCTAAAATGACAGTGGTCTTTGATTATTTCAAGTTCACCTTTGAAAAATTCAGCACTCGGGATACCAGAATGTAACTTTTTAAACTCTCTTATCATATGACGACATAACAATGAGAAAGCAATAATCGTAGTACCATGAATAATGTAGGTATTAGACATATTTCGTGATTTTTTATTCCAATCATCACTAAATACATCAGTTACAGCGTGCCAAAAATTAACTACGATCTCAGCAAATAATAAACGAGTTTCAGGATTCAAGTCTTGATATACACGAACACCGATGACACTTAACACCTGTCGCTCAACATTCGAGATAAACTCAGTGATTGAAGATTCTGCAATCAACCCTTCTTTATTTCCGTTTGACTTTATCAGTCCATGCAATGGCGAATTATGATTACGGAAGCCTAACTCTTCAGACATTGATAATGGAAATGCTTTTTCAGCTAACGCCGGTGGTTTATAGATATCATCATATAAAGCCAATGCATTAAGCTGTACATTAGTTAATGGTCGACCTAAATTTAATATCAAAAATTGCTGGATATAGTCTTTTTCATCTTCAGAGATAAATACAGAAATAGGTAATGGATAAGATTCATGAAAACTATTTTTTACACCACCACTACGCTGTTGACCATCGACGATAGCGCCTGGTAACAAGTCTGATGGAAGTTCAGGATCATAAGGCACTAATAGATGCCCAAAACTACTGCCATTTATTATAGGTTCAAATGTTACCGTTTTATCAAAACCAACAACAAGGTTAGCTAAAATGGTCGCATTAGTAGATTCAACATAATCAGTAATACCTGCAATATGTTTTGGAATTTCAGAACGTTGATAGCCTTGGATATACTCACCCTCACGGGTTATATGTACGATTTTGGCAATATTACGAACTTTTTTTCCTTCAACCCAACCAGTATAAACGGTAACACCATTAACTTCTTTTTGAATTGCTTCAATTCTTAAAACTTGCATTACCATTTAATTACAACCTTCATTATCATTAACTTGTTTTAACATGATTGTTTTAAATTCAGTTATAACCGACAAATTGTGAATACCACGGCGGCGGTTAGTTTGATTACTTCTGAAAATGATATTCATAACGCCTTTATCGCAAATACCACATGAACAATGCATCCACAATTTATCTTTAAGGAAAGTCTTATAATGTTCCATTTCTCTAGCTAGTTTATTTTTTTCAACTTGGCTAAGAAGTGGATTTAGATATTTAGGATTTGTTATTTTTTCATATGCTTTAAATGCTTTAAATGCATGTTCAAAATCCAAACTGCCAGATTCGTACGCAATCAATTTTTCAATGCAATCAACTTCTAATCTCTTAACACACTCGTTCATTGATAATGCAGTATTAGACAAATCAATATCAAACTCGTCATCTGCACTCATCTGAGCAACAACAGCTTTCATTAAATGTCGAGACGACTCAATCAGGTTCTGTACATTTGTATGATCACATTGACGTATTCGAGCTGATAAGCTCTCTTCAACCTTACTAGTTATATGATTAAGATCATAATATTTACCACCCTTAATGCCCTGCATCAAAGGTGATGTACTGTCTGCACTTGTTACGCCGAATTTGATATAGGAATCAATGTTTTCAAAGCGACAGATACCCAGTAAATGAAATTGAGTGTCTGGATGTTTTTCACGAGACAATACTTCAAGTAAAGCCAGTAAATCAGGCGTCTTTGACTTGATCATACCTCCGATAGTAATACGGCGGTATCCTATTGCTTCTAACTCTTTAACAGAGCGGACAAATGAGTCTACGCTATAACCATGAGCTACACCGTAAGCTTCAAATGAACACGTTTGAGAGCGTTCATAAAATTCTTTTGCATTATTAAGAGTGATTGCAATGCGACGTTCAGATTCTGCTATGTCCGCATGCGGTAGTTTACCTAGCGCTTCATCATCTTTAGCATATGGAAATACGATGTGATCCAGCGAAATACCGTAATCAAACTTACCTCGTTCATAAAATTCAATCAGTTCATTAATTGAAAATGGAGGTTCAAATTCACCAACATAATCAAAAGCACCACAATCCCCCATCAACTTTATATCTTGATGTTGTGGCTCATTTAATCGTAAAAACTCTCGAGCACCACCAAAATAAAAATCTTCCGTTAGCTCTTGTTCGTAATATTTCCCTTTCTTCTGCATTGTGCCTACAGCAGCCAAAGATACTAGCATTCCGTCATATGCTTTTTTCTTTAATATCTCATGCGGATATGCACCATCGTCATACTGACGATAATGCTTAGTTCTTGTATTCGTAATACCATTAAATTCAGGGTCTACGAAATCTTTATTATCAGGGAAGTAAAAATCAAACTGTTTCACTATGAACTCTTTATTTCAATTAGGGGTTACTTTATTTAGATTCAATAACTTGTTTATATAATTTCGCAAAGCGTGTATCTAAACAAGCATTTCCATCTGAATGATATTGCTTAAATGTCTTAGCTTTTGACAACTTAGCGTCAGTGATTAATGCATTTTGGATATACTTAACAATATAGTCATCATCGCGAGAGGTTCTTTTAACCTGTTTTTGTACTTTAATGCTATCTATTTTATCATTAATTTCTTTTCTAATCTTTGAAAATGGAGCATTATTCTTCGAATATAAAAAAGCGAAATATGTCGCGACTGCGACTGTCGTTGTTCTATCGGTTATTTTTTTTCCATCAGGTGCAATCTCTGCCAACTGCTTTACTGTAGAGCTCGACTCGATACAAAATGGTCGTAGTAAATCATCACAATCTGCCAATGAAGATGTAACAATAACAAGCTGCTCTGATGGGTTTGATAAAAAAGGAACCGCTTGTGTCAGGTCTTTTTTAATCGCTTTAAAGTAATCATTACCACAACAAATGATAAATTTATCATTACTATATTTAGTAAATAATTCTTTAAAACTACTGTTGTTTTCAAATTGTTTATGGACCTCATCCCACCATTCATTTAATGGCGCCGGTATTGAATTTCCCGTGTTGCCAGATGGACGAGCAAATGTAGCGTCATAACTCGGTAATTCAATTGAACTATCAATTAGTCCAAAACCAGCTGAGATAACCATAAGATTCATATTACAGCTAATAGATGCGTCTAACGCCATTTTCCATGCAACGCCTCTATAGAGATCTTTAGCTTCAAACCTTGGAGAAGGGACCCTATTAACATTATCTTTCCAAAGAGATACTAACTCTTTCGTAGATGATGCATTGACTAAAGCACTTCCTAATTGATGAAAAGGACTCGCTTTCGTTTTTTTTAGTGCTGAGCAGGTCGTTATAAAATGAGTTTTATTCATATTAATCTATAAAAATATATTTATGCATTTGTACTGACAATTTCCAATTCCGTTCAATACACACTTTTATTGCAAGTTCTGTTGCACGTTTTTGCTGGGAAATAGGCTGAAGACACATGACTTTATTTGTAATATCCACGTCTCTGATCAGAATATCTAACTCTTCAACATGCTTTTCCATTGCTACAACATGTTTTATTTCATTCGCCCGAATTAAAGCACTTTGCAACACAGGTAACTTACCTTTCATTTCTATTTTAGGCGATACAGTTACCCAAGTACTCGCCGTTGCTTTCACGACTGAAGTACCCGATGTTTCAATTTGGCAAAAATACCCTGATTCTTCCAACTCACTTGTTAATGGTATGAGATCATACAAGCATGGTTCACCACCAGATATAACAATATGTTTTGCTATGAATTTATTTTTTTGTATGGTTTTGATAAACTCATTAGCAGTAAAATAAGCCCAGTGAGGTTTATCGTTACATGGTTTATTTACAATATCTTGCTGAACTTGCATATCAGGGTCAACAATCCAAGTTTGTTTCGTATCACACCATGCGCAACCAACATCACAACCTTGTAATCGAATGAAAATGACGGGATAACCTGTAAAGTGGCCCTCCCCTTGTACTGTTTCAAAAATTTCATTTACTGGATACTTCATCTATACACCTGTATATTATTACAGTTAACGAATTAACTGTATCATATTATTTTAAAAGGACATACTAATGTCAAATAAAGCGGTCCTAGTTTTTAGCGGTGGTCAAGATAGCACCACATGTTTAATCCAAGCCTTAGAAAAATACGATTCTGTTGATTGTATTACGTTTAATTACGGCCAACGACATAGCGAAGAAATTGAGGTTGCAAAAAAAGCCACCGCTCATTTCAATGTGGCTAACCACAAGATTATAGACGTCAGTCTTTTAAACGAGTTAGCGATTAGTTCTCTAACTCGTGATGATATAGCGGTATCACATGAATTGATGGATAACGGTTTACCAAATTCATTTGTACCTGGACGTAATATACTATTTATGACCCTTGCAAGTATCTACGCATATCAAGTAGGCGCTAAAACAGTTATCACAGGTGTATGTGAAACCGATTTTTCAGGCTACCCAGATTGCAGAGATGAGTTTATTAAGTCGATTAATCAATCATGTAATTTAGGGATGGATAAAGAATTTACCTTCGAAACACCACTAATGTGGCTAAATAAAGCTGAAACTTGGGCTTTAGCTGATTATTACAACCAACTAGAATTTGTAAAAGAGCACTCTCTGACTTGCTACAATGGGGTTATTGGCTCTGGATGTGGTGATTGCCCTTCATGTGACTTACGCAGTAAAGGATTAGCGCAATATCTAGCAAATAAAGATAAGTATCAAGCATCATTAAAAGATAAAACCGAACTTTAATACTAATATCGGTAATACAAAGGCTGATGATATAAAATCTACGTCCATATCATCAGCCACTTTATTGATTAACTACTTATTGCACCTTTTCCAATACCTTCATAAGCATGAACTTTCACATTATCTAGATCATGTAATTGGGCAATTTTATCTGCAACGTAATCAGAAATATTCTCAATAGTGGTATCAACAGGTAATATCTCTACTTCATTTTTCAGAATAGCAAGATCAAACTTACCTTGTGGTGCAATATAGGAGAAGATTACATATTCACCATTAATCTGTTTATGTGCTGTTTGCGATAATGAGACCATCTCCAAATCAACAACGTCTTCTTCGGTACCTAAATAAATATTTTCCCATCGCTCACACCACAACTCTTCGAGATGTGCTTGTCGCTCTGATTTTTGGAATATTTTGATGCGACTACGGTGTCCATGAACAATACGTTGGCAATTACCATAATGCTTTTTCAATCCATGTGAATATCTAAAACTAGCCCCGTCGATAACTTCATGATGTAAGTTAAGCTCTATTGACGTTACGTTAGGTGGTAATTGAGTTAATATTTTTTCTTCTAAATATTGCTTAATCGCATCTTTAGTTATCTCATCTGTATCCATAAACACAAATGCTTGTTTAGGGCTGTTTAAGAACACATGTTTGCTATCAGCATAGCTAAAGTCAATTTGCTGATTAACGCCTAAATCATTAACTTTAAGACCTGTATTATGAGAAGGAATAACCAATTTATGATCAACCTCATCATCAATTATTTTCTTAATCGCTTTTTTTACTAAACCAAAATCGAAAATCATAGATTCGTCATTTAGGTTTCCACCTAAAATTAAATCTACATTAAAACTTTCACCAGTAATTCCTTTTTCTGATGTTAATAGTGAACAATCAATAACGGTAAGGTTATCTACAAATAGATGCATTCGGTATTCCTAAACAAGAAAATAATATTAATTAGAGAGTTAGTCAAAGTGACGATTATGCTTTATAACTTAAAAATTCAGCCCTTGTTTCGGGTCGAGATTTAAAAACACCACCTAAAGACTTTGTTGTTGTATAGCTTGATGAGTCCATAATACCACGTGACTTAACACAATAATGAGTAGCATTAATAGAAACTGCAACATCTTTCGATTTCAATAATACTTGCAGTGCAACAAGTATTTGTTGAGTTAAACGTTCTTGAACTTGTGGCCGTTGCGAAAAAAACTGCACAATACGGTTGATTTTAGATAAACCAATCACCCTAGCTCTAGGAATATATGCCACTGTAGCAAAGCCATCAATTGTCACAAAATGATGTTCGCAAGTACTCGTTAATGCTATATCAGAAACCTTAACCATTTCGTCAATTTGCATTTTATTTTCTATGGTCGTAATTTTAGGAAAAGATTGGTAATCGAGTCCTGAAAATATCTCATTAACATACATTTTTGAAATTCGATGAGGCGTTTCAGTTAAGCTATCATCTGTAAGGTCTAGACCTAATAATTTAAGTATTTCAACAAAGTGGTTTTCAATTCCGTCTTTTTTTTGCGTTGAGGTTAAAAAGGATGGATTCGCCATCGGTGTTTCAAGACCACTTTTAATTAACTCATCTCTGACTAAAATTGCTTCATTAGATAAGCAAATCATAATAATTCTCAATACTAAAACGGAATTAATAATACCATTATATTAGCTAGAGTAACAAGGTCGTTCATTAGAGGAGTAACTTAGATAGGTCAGAGCGACCACAAGGTAATGGTTTACTCCGTCCATTTGGACGGCACATCAAAAAAGATCCCATTATCTACGGTATTCCCCCTATACCGACCTTTTACTTGGCCCGCTTCGCGAATTGATACCAGTCCCCTTCTTTTGACTCAATACTTTGTATTAATTTTTTCGAACTGTTGTGGCTTAATGTAGATATAAACAAAGAAGAGACAAAATTAACTTAGCTAATATTAAAAACAAAAAACCTGCTAGTAAAAGCCTATCCAATTAACACACCAAAGTGAGCGGTCGCAAGTTATTTAGAACTACAAATCTCATATCCCATGGTTTTATAGCTCTTACTTCTTTTATTGAACATCCGCTTTAACATTGGCAGTTCAGTATCAACATAGTCATAGATGACAGTGTCAAATTTACCTTCCGATTGTCGATGTATACGTCCTGCATATTGTGTAAGTGAGCCCTTCCAAGATATCGGCATTGTCAGAAATAATGTATCTAGGCGTGGTAGATCAAAGCCTTCACCAATGTACTTACCTGTCGCCACTATCACTTGAGCATGTTTTAATTTTTCATTCGCATCATCCCGCTCTTTTGCTCTCATAGCACCTCGAAGAATAACAGCGCTCAGTTTATTGGCTTCCAATGCATTTAATAATACTTGGGCATGCTCTCTTCTTTCCGTTAAAAGGAGTGGGTTACGGCCTGCATTAACGGCGTCTATTACGTCACTAATAATTTGTTGGTTTCTTTCGTCATTTTCCATGATCCATTGATAGACAGAAGCGATATGCGGTCTTTTATCTGTGTCAGTGAGTTCAGAGGGCGGCAGACTTTCTACTTGTTTTATATGGGCCGTCTGAGTAAAGTTTTTGCCATGGTCTGAAATTACTTTATGCCTTACAGGGCCAGCTATCATGAACATTATTTTTTGATGTCCGTCTTGTCGATCTGGTGTCGCTGTTAGTCCATGCACATATTTGGCGTTTATTTCATTGATCACCATTTCATATCGAGGTGCTGAAATATGGTGGCATTCATCAATAATAACTTGGCCATATTCTCGGGTTAATGCTGATATTGAGTTGTCGCGTTTATCAATGAGACTTTGATAAGTTGCTATGTCTACCTGCCCTGTCGGATTTTTCTTCCCACCACCATACACACCAACATCAATACCTGAAGTAAATGACAGGATCCGCTCTTTCCACTGGTCTAGCAGTTGCCTGCTGTGGGTTAAGATAAGTGTATTTACTTTTCGCTTGGTAATTAAGCCAATAGCGGCAACCGTTTTTCCAAAAGCCGTTGGCGCGTGTAAAATCCCCGTGTCATGAGAAGCCATGACATCGACAGCATTCTGCTGTTCACCTCTCAATGTACCAAGGAATTTGATTTGATTTAACGGTTGTCCATTGGTTCTTTGTTCATTGAAAGTAACGCTAATTTCTTGATGTGTTAAAAGTGAGCTCACATCATCTAGACAGCCCCTTGGAAGAGATAAATAGCCATTTTCAATATGAGCACAGCTAATATACCGTGGGATACCATGAGTAGAAAAGCGCATCGCCTGGGTTTTAAAAAATGCTGGATTTGAAAAGCTCGCAATACGCTTTAGACTAGTGAGCAAAGGACTGGGCAATGAATCAGTTGGTATATAAATATGGTTCGCTAATGTGACTTCTATGGTCGCAGGGCAATGAGGTACAAGACTATTGAGGTTTGACTTACTTGTTGTATCCCAAGGGTCTGTGAGTTCAAATGCTTCTTTTTTACTTACTGGTTGGTAAGAACCGATAAGTTTGAGTACTTGATTCAGTGAGAAACGTTTTATATTCGCCAAGAAGTCCCATTGGTCAGGGTATGGCATTAATTGTTCATCCACAAACAAGCTGAACCCTTTATGTCTTGCGTTCAATTGCAGAGGGAGCGCAATCAGATTTCCAAAACCGCCACTGGGCATCGTATCCTGATTGGGAAACAATCGGTCATAAGACTCAAAAGAAAGCGAAGGTTGAATATCCATGGCTTTATCTAATATGTAAAAGCCAAGCTGTCGAATAATTTTGGCTGGTATAGACTCGGAGAAAAACACCCATAAATGCGCGCCATTGCCAGAACGTGAGATTTCAATTGCATGAGGAATTTCATGAGTCGAACATGCTTTGGATACAGCTTGAATGGATTCTCGCCAATCCGACTTATCAAAATCAATAGCCAGTAGATGGGAATGACTATCCTTGCAGAGAGGGTAAAGTCCGATGACTATTTTACCTGAAAGGTGGTCATAAATGGTTTGCTTAGTGATTGGCTTAAATTGCTGGTTTGGGCATTCTCCGCACTTTACTTTAGGCTTTGCGCATACCCCATTTTTCCATTCGTTATCACAAGCTAAACCGTAACCATTTCTACCCTTTGCGTTTTCCCATCTTGTGGCATAAATATCATTCCGCCCTTTAAATAGGCCTGCAAATATTTCAACCTTTTGTTCAGGAGTCATTGGACTACAGGTTGATGATTGATACTGTTGTTTTAGCAATGTTTGTCTATCAGCTAAAAGTTTCTGTTTTTCAACTTCAATTTGTTGAAGACGAATATCTATAGCTTTTAACTCAGTCAACAGATGAGCTTGATCCGTGATAACTGACAAATGAAGTACCTCAATAAAATCATAACCTAAGTATAAGATAATAAAGAAATTATGCAGGATTCCCGTAGTTATCAGGATAAATGATACGTTTTAGGCACATGTAGCCAAGGTGATTGATCCTAAGACTAGATCACCTAAGACTAGATCACACCTAAGACTAGTTCACAACCTAAGACTAGATCACAACCTAAGACTAGATCACAAAGACTAGATTTTGGACAAGAGCTTGATAGAGTTATGGCACTAACAAGATTCATGAGCATTAGGAGCAGTATGGCTAAATTGATATTAATGCTACTTAAGCGGAACATAGCCAACTGTTATTTTAGTTTAAAGCTCTTATATGTTAGGCATGTTTGGTTTGAACCCAATGTTTAGTATTCTTACTTGATCTGCAAATCTTATTGCTTTTAACTAATTCGTTAACTGCTTTAGTGAAAACAGGCTTTGATATATTCAATGAGCTCTGAATGTCAAATAGGCCCGTAGGCTCATTGAGCATGTTAAAGATCTTTTTTTCAATAAGCTCTGAATTTGGTTCTTTTACAATATGACAAACTACATTTGATGTCTTGACGCTTTGATTAAATGACACTATTCTGCTTTTTGCTCCCAATAAATCACATTGGAATTTAAAGGCATTAATCAAATCAAGATCATCAGAATATAATATAAATTCTATAGTTTGCTTTTCAATTTTGGAAACTGTGGCCAACACCCTTGATAAGTAAGAAATTATATAAAAATCAGCTTGGTTTGCTCCTTCTGGATACTCAGATAAACAAAGGTAAAGTTTTTGCTCTGAATACAATTGGATCGATTCAACTCTAGAAAAGACTAATACTTTGTCAATAATATTGGCGTCAATTGCTTCAAGTCCTTTAAACCCAACATTTTCTGCATCAACAAAAATAATTTTCATAAAACTCCATGCACGAATATATGTCTAACGCTTGCATAACATGTTTATTACTTTGCAAGCATACCTGAATTTTACGCCTTAAAACGAGAAATTCCAGTTGTGTGTCTGAGTATATTTATATTAATAAAAAGCGACAAGACAAACTTACCAACCAAACACTCTATACCAAAACCGCCGAGTGTAACGCGTCGCCCTTGATAACTTCGTTAAGTGTTATTTCTCAGTTAATATTTTTTTCTTTTCAGTTTCAAACTCTGCCTGAGTTAAAGTACCGCTATCTAAAAAACATTTAATCTTTGTTAGGCGATCATATTTATCAGTTACCGTAACAGCTGTTTGAACCGCTTCTTTATCAACACATACAAAAATTATTTCTATTCTTGGAAAGTTACCGAGAATATATGGTGGCGCAGCAGTATGTTCTCAATTTCTAGGACTTGGCTATCAGAAATATTAGAATCTAACAGGCCTCCGTCCAAGGCTCCATCATGAAGAAAGTTCAAACACAGAGTTCATAAACCACAGCTAAAATTAAATACAAATAATTTAGAATCATTGCTGAATACTTATTTTAAACATAGCGTTGAATCACAAAAATATATTGACATTTAAATTTAAATCATTAATGTATTAACAGTGCTAGATTGAGCCTACGGTATGTCATTCGTAAATCAATTTCAATAACTCTAATTAACACTATTTATCACATAATGAACTTAGTTCATAAATATAGATATGCTCATAAAATGACATATTCTCATACCTATATTTATATTTATATTTATATTTATATTTAAACTAAGGATAAAATTATGTCTGCTATGTATTGTTCCGCAATAATAACCACACCAGAAATTTTTAAACGTTCAGTAAAATTTCTGTTTCAAAAAACTAATCCAAAAACGCGATTACTAACACTAAACCAGTTGTATCAATCGATTTCAAAATCTTGTGGTTTTAGTTCATTCCAGCAATTACAGCGAGCTCCTGAAATTTTCATATGGGTCAATGAAATTACATCTCTAATTAATGGTGTTGATGAGTCGGAGAGTCTCGATATTTCGAGCTCGGAGATTTCAGATTTGTTTTCGTGCGATATTATGCGATTCGAGAATAACGGCGGTATTGGTGTTCTAATATTCAATGATAACGTTGTGTGTAAAATACCAATATCAACAGAGAGTAAACCATATTATGCAAATGGCATAGTTTATGATCTTCCTATCAATCGTGGAATCCACATGTCCTCTGAAAATTGGAATGATTTTATTTATCGAGTTCAGAAACAGATAGATAATATCGATATCGATATCGATATCGAAGATTTTATAGAACTTGAATGGAGTACTACTGATTTTACTGATTGTGATGAAATCTATCTAACTAACTATGAGAACGCATACAAAAATGACCTGGTAGATCTTACTGAAGGGCAATTTCGAAAACTCGTTTGTGAACAATCAATTTATTCACCAGCTTGTGCAGTCTATGAGTTGCTCGATATAGATAGAGAATAATTAGCATAATGCGTTATGTATTGTAGTTAATTGATATTTAACCTCCTGTCTGGAGGTTTTTTGATCTTGATTTAAAATTGAGTGTTTGAAGATCTGACATGACTTAAACAATGAACTACTACGTACATTTTATACACCGTGTAAACTGTAATGATGTAATGGCTCCTAATTAGATGCGTATTGTAATATGGGATACAAGTCGCTACAGGGGAAAAAGCGCGTGTGCAGTTGTGATATGAAAATCACTCCAATTACTCACATGAGAAAATGTATGGTAAATTGAAATTAATATATTGTGAGTGAATAACAGCTCTATACAGAAAGGGGCAAAAGCGGCTTATAATGATCACTCGAACTCAGAAAGCGGCATTTTCAAGTTACGATCTCTAATTGAACTGCTATTAGTAAATTCTAACGATTTACTTTTTCTAGATTCATTAAAATAGGTATTTTAAAAGATTACTATTCAACCCCTATACCGAACCCTTTACTTGGTCCGCTTCGCGAATTGCTACCAGTACCCTTCTTGACTTCATACTTTGCATTCAGTTTTTCGAACCTTTATTAAGGTACATATAAACAAAAAACCTGCTAGTAAAAAAGCTCAGTGCATTCTCACTGAGCTTTTGACTACTACAAAGTAGGCTTAACGTTGTAACGGCTACTTCTGTGCAACTAATGAAAAGGTACGGTTGTCATTCTGACTGACAATTAAGTTCACCCCGAACTCTGCTGTGAACCTAGCCCGTCGTTGTACGTTTGTAATATATCTTTCACGATGCTTAGGGAGTTCACCGTAAACAAAAAATGCGGCAATCGCATCATAAGCTGCTCGATATTTGTCTTTCGCTTTTGAAGTGTCCCAAAAGCCATACTGTTCTTGAAGCGTATAAGCCAAATCACGACAATTAATATCTTCCCGAGCGCTTTGTTCAAAATAGCAAATGAGCATGGGAAACAATTGCTCTTGAGTTGGGGCTTTATCCAACGTCTTAAAGTGTTCTGCGAACCCCTTTAGATCGACAGCAATTGCTAAGGGGCTTGTCGAGACTTTTTCTTTTGGCTTATTTACGCTTACTGTCACTGGAGAGCCGAATACACCTAAGCTATGAGCAGCAACAAAAGACTCAAAATAAAAACGGGGATTATTATTCGTTTTATCTTTAGAGCGATGAGTACCAAATATATAGCTTTCTAGTTGATTCACCTCCACCCCGCACTCTTTTGCCCATCGATTCATCCGTAGAACAAAATCGTTAAAAGCAACTCTGCGAGTGGCCGACCTCAATTTAACCTCAACGCCTTCTACTCGAGAAATATACTGTTTTGCCAATTGATCATTTCCCTCGTCAATCAACAATGCGCAGTATGCGAGTTTCGTCCACTTATCAAAAATAGGAGGGATAATAGCCAAGGTATCCGCAGCGGCAATGAAAAAAAACAGCTTGGTAAAATACGCATCGCCTAGTCCTTTTAACTTCCCCTCTCTTTCCATGTAGTTGTACGCTTGTGAAAATTTCTGTTGTTCTAATAACTGTTTAACAACGGATACGATACTTTCTAACCGTTCCGGAGTAACGTTAAGTAATTTGGTTAGGTTGTCACCGGTGACACCGCCCGTAGAAATGCCCCCCCAAATCATCGCAGCAAAAAAACCTTTATAGTAATTCTGATTTTCAAAATATACCGTAACTTGTTTCCGGCCAATGTAACCGTCTGTACACTCATCTAAGATTTCATCGATAACATCATAAGTGCGGTACTTAAAGTAAGAATTTGCAATTTTAAAGCTGGGCTGTTGAATTTGTTGTATGTTTTCGATATTATTTTTTAAAAATGAAGGGGTCATCTTGAACCTTGTTTAATCAATAAGTAATGGGTAGCAGCCGGCTAAATGCCGAAATTGAGCAATGGTCTAAAGTCGCCTATCATTATCGATTAAGCAACTGATTTAAAATGTTTTTCAAATATTCAAATACTTCATCGTTAGACTTTTGCCCCTTGAAGTTTTCGATCACTTTATATTTATTTCCAGTCGTATTTTTCCAGTCTGAAAGCTCTAGTGACAAAAACTCCGGAATATTTTCTGCGTAATCGGTTACGAGAAGTTTGGGCTTTAAGCTCTTTGTGACGATCAAGCATAATGTTAAACCATTAAAGTTAACCATAAATCCCACTTCTCCATTAGGAGGCGTTAATGGGGTTCCTATATGGTTGGTATCTACCATAATATCCAGTTGCTCAAGGTCTTCTTGTAAATGAGTTAAGAAATCAAATGCCCCTACTTCTTCTAGCTCTTCTCTTTTCTGTTTAGAATATTCGCCTTCTTTTCTTACTTTTATTTCTATCGTCCACTCTGATGTTGAGATGCTTCTTACCCTTTCTATCAGCTTATCGACTTGCTCATACACTGACTTCTTGATATCAATCCGGTAAAACTCACACCCAAGCTTGTCTTGGATATAGTTTTCGCGAATGATATCGTCTTCAATTTGAAAGTCATGGTGCGCTTCATCAATTTCAACTACTAAATTCAAATCGGGGAAGTACCCATCAACCAAGTACGGGCCAATCTTATATTGCGATAACAGCTTTACATCCCTCAATGAAAAATGAAGAGCATACATGACGATCGACTCCCATCTTTTGTGACTGGTTTTCGTATTCTGGTGAATGAATTTCTCTATTTCTGTTGCCATAATGCTTTCGGTTAACCTTCTATACAAAGTAAGAATTAGACGCATGCTTCCGCAAACGTAAGTAATAAATTGCTTCCATCATCAGGGATGATAAGGCAATTCATTGTCTTAATTTTAAAACGGTTTTCACCCAATTCCGTCACTCGTTGAAAATCATCAATACTTCCATTGCTATCGCGGTGTATCACGTAACCTAAAGACCAATATTGATAATTGAGTAAGTGACCTTTCTCACTGGGTGCGAGAAAAATGTGGGCAACACGGTAGGTATTTACGATAGATTCTAACTCTGAGGGTGCCACGTTGATCATACCATTTCGGTGGTATATATCACTCAGTAATGGAATAAATTCAGCTGCGCTACACTCAGCAGCTTTTACATAACAATGCGTCGCGGGAACATCAATGACTGGCTTCCACCACAACGTGGCTTGTTGGCGTTTTGAAGCCCAATTCATAACCTCAGGAACCGAATCTCGAATATCAATAACGACAAAGGCCGGACTATTAGGGCTGATCGCACTTATTTGCCCTGGAGTACGAATAATCAACTCATCTGTTTCGTGTTGTTGACCTGGTGTATCGGTGATCCACAGTAGCATTTATACTCGCCCATATAATTTTAAGGTCTTTAGTGTAAATCGGCAATGCGTCATGAGATGTCGTTTTAGTTCAAGTCAAAGGTTGACGCAATGATATAGATAATAGTGTCTACATTATCAATTAAGAGTGCAATGCAATGAAAGAATATCTGATCACATACACACTGAACGGCCGCCGAACTAAATGTCGAGTATGGGCATATCATGTAAGTGATGCTTATAAACGAATTCGTGATGAAGAGCCGCCAAAAAGCCAAATTGGCTGGATTAAATCAGAACAACTTAAATAAAGACTCCCACCTTCAATTCAAGGGCGTTATAAATAACGCCTTTAGTTGCTATCGATATTGACCTACCGCTTTTTCTAAACTTTCAGCGAGTTCATTTCTCAAAAAATCTGGGCTCATGACTTCACTAATGTCAGAAAGCGACATTAACCACCATTTCAATTCTTCGGTATGGTTTACTTTTGCTTTTACAATGAAGTGATAAGGATCCGGGTAGGTGACTTCTTGTTCTGGGTGTATTGGCGTTTCAAGCAGGTGGTAACCTTCGACATAAGACACTTTCAGTTCAAGTGTGATCTCACTGTCTTTAGGGAAACTCAGATTACCGCTTTCAATATAGGTCGATAAATCGAAATCTTGAACAGGATTTTGCGCGGAAGTCATTAACTCTACGTCTTGAATTCGATGCAATACAAAGTGTCGATAATCACCACTTTCTTGTAATGTTGCAATGAGATAATAAACGGGACCACGAGTGACAAGGCCCAATGGGTTTATTTGATACTGCTTACTATACCTTGGTGGGCGCGGACGATAATTAATCACTAGCGGCAGCTGATGGATCAATGCTTTTTCGACAACCTGCATCACATTGTCATCAATGAACGGCTTACAAAGCTGGAAGCCTGGCGATAAATTAGCAATGCGCGACGGCCAATGATATAAAGGGTTTTCAGGTGCAACAGCAAATTTTTGTGTTGCTTGTAAGAAGAAACCTTTCAGGTTGTCATGCACTTGCCTAGGCAATAAATAATGAGATTGCTCACTGAGCATATTAATTGCAAGTGCAGTGCTTGGGGTCATCTCCAACGAAGCATCGCTCACGCCTTGAATACGAAACCAACGATGTGGCCTTACAGTATCATCACAACTCAAAGGATGTTGGCAGCATAATATTTCAATGTCTCTTTGTAACATCCGCATATTAATGTCAAAACCATCATTATTCAGCTTGTCGCTTAACTCTCGAGTGGTCGTATAGTGTGGATCTTGGGGAATATAACGGAGTATCGCCATATGGCGCAGTGTTCGGGTATCAGACATAATTTCTTCAAGGTAAAAAGAAGACTTCTGGTAACTAAAGGCAAATGTCTTCCTACAAGGTTCATCAATGAATACATATTAATTGATTTAAAAAGAAATGTCCCATCCAAGATTGTTTTATTGAAACGACATTGGGTGTCGCTTTATTAGCGATAATACTTCGTTTGATACTCACTAATAAAAAATAGTCAGGGATCACCTTTAGATATACTCTAAGGTCCCTTTTTAAGAAACTGCTACATAAGGAATATAAATGAAAGCTGAAGTCATGAAAGATGATAGTCCATCATTATTTAATGAACTCATAAATGCGATTCAAACTAATAATGGCAAACTTGTTTCAGATTTAATTGCACGAGATGTAGACATTGAAGAGAATGATAATCAAGCATTATTACTGGCTTGTCAGTTAGGTCACGACCTCATAGTAGAACTTTTAATAGACGCAGATGTAGATATTCACCAAAACAGTAACGAAGCACTCTGGTTAGCTATAATAAATCACCATACTGCGATTACTGCCATCTTATTGGCTAACGATGCCGATATTTTAGATCGTAATGGGGATATTTGGAAAGAAGCGACCAAAGCCAATACTTCACCCGAAGAATTAACCACGTTCGTGCAGCTTTGCATTAAAAGTGAATCTGACATAGATTACGAGACCCTATTAGACAATTCCCTTAGCCAGGGAAACCTCCGATTGGCGGATACACTCGCAGCATCTCTTCCAAAAGAATCATGGCTCACTGCTACTCTAATAGCTCTAGACCACGGCAATGGAACTATTGCTAAGCTGTTTTTAGACAGTGGCGTAGATTTCGATCAAGACAATGAAAAGAGCGCAGAAGCGTACTACATGGCTTGGTTTAAAGGCTGTAAGTCGCTCCTTCCTCAACTTTATGATAGTGGGGCAATAATATCAGGGGCGCTAGATGAATATATTTACGCTAGTTTTGTAAGTGTAAGCTCTCTCGATGCTGAATTTCTAACTGAACTACTTAAGCTTTCTAAATTTGAGATTGAAGTCTGTGAATCCATAGCTGATATAGCTATCTCTAATAAATTTACCCGTTTGGCGATGGAAACGATAAAACACCTAGCTAACCACTCAATTTCACTTAGCTCTATTTTTTACAGTGCAATATTACGTGATGCAGAAGAACTATACCCCTTATTAATGGAGCTAAAAGCAGATATTTCATTTACACCTAACGATTATGACTGGCTAAATGATTTTGTCGTTAGTGACTCAACCGATCGTGATTTACTCAAATATCTGTTAGCCCACGTGGGACCTCATGGAATGCTGGAATATGACAATTTAATAGACAAGGCCATTAGCGACAAAGACTGGCCTTGGGTAAGATTTCTGGTTTGTTTTGGAGAAAAGCCCTCTGTAACTTATGCTCTCGACATGACTGTAAGTGATCTAATTGAGACGGTAGAAAATGACAAAGCCTATCAATTTTCTGTCTTGCTTCAGGCAGCAGAACTAGCCGGTGGTTGGGCCGCTCGCAATGTCACCCAGATGTATATGGAAGGAGTAGGAGTTGAACAGAATAAAGAACAAGCGGATCATTGGCGAAATGTTGGATGGGCTTGACCCCACAACTTGATCACCGCAGCTCTATACCTCACTCTCTTTCAGATAAGTTCTCGTATGGCTAACTCGCATTAACAGGATGTGAGTTAGCTTTTGCTCTTACGGATTTCAGGGCGAAATCGGCTTAGAGCGAACAACCAAATCCTTTCTTGCGCCCTTAATGGCTGAGTGATTATTCTAAGGCACAATGGGGGTGTTTGTGCGTCAGCTATTTACTATCTAAAAAAGAGGGACATTGCGCCTTAGAGTGTTGTCGGTTGAGGCTAATTCGTGATTTTATTCATTACTTTTAATCATATTTTCTTAACCTTTTTCACCCTACCTCTATACTCCGTATTTAGCTAAAAATACATTATGTCGAGTTTTACCAATGTTTTTTGAATATTGCGCGTTATGTACTGAATTTATCTTTCAAAGATAAGTAAATCAACTTGTTACATGCGTTACGTTTTAATAGTGAGGTCTCGTTGTTTTTGCATATGAGCATGCTCTTATTTCTGGGCTAATCTATGTAAAAGTTATTAAATGTATTTAAAATCAGTATAATAAGGTTATTTTTATAAAATGAATATTTTCATGTACGCAGTTGCACGATTAAAATGTTAGTTTATTTATCAACATAGGTGTTTCATGGTTAAAAGTGATTTCAAGTTTATAACTGACTTAGTAACGAAGTTCTTCAATCAAGCACATATCATCCGGCGAATGAATCTGATTCACAGCAATGATATAACAGGTTGGGAAATTTGGCTTCAAGTTGAATTTGCTATGTTTATTGAGGATCAAATTGAAGTTGATCAATGGTTGAGATAATTTCAGTATTCTATGGATAAACGCTCATCAAAGAATAAACAGTATATGGCAATTGACTTCCTTATCCGTAAGAAGCGAGCTAAGTTGAATCAATATATTGCGTTGGAAATCAAGCAAAATAAAAGTGCAGCATCGTGCATCCGAGGCATGATGGAAGACGTTTGTAAAATTAGCTTAGTTAGGGGAGCTGAAGATGATATTCGTAGCATGTGGTCTTTGGGGATTCATCATGCCCTGTCAGAAACAGAGCTCAAGAATGCAGTTATAGATTATGCGGATGACTATAATGTCGATTTAGCGCCAAATTGTATTATGACGAAAGAGATAAAAGACACCAGATTCGCATTTACCATTTTCTAAACTAACAAGTCATTTAAAAGAAATAAAAACAGCGGACGATCTAGCGATGCTGGTATTTTAGCACACAATTTTTAGATTCTTAATGAGGCATTATATTTTAAGGTTAGTTATGATAAATAATATTAGAAATGCATTTAACCGAACATACTTACGCTACGTTCACATTCTAAATAAATATTATCCGGCTCATAAATCAACAGGGTTCACTGAGCGTAACTTAACAAATAATTTCGTAGCCGCAATGGAAAATGAAATTGGTGAAAATTGTATATCATGGTTTGAAGCCCCTATTAGTTTAGAGAATAAAGCACATATTGATGCTGTAATATTTACTGATAACACAACGATTCTTATTGAAGCAAAGCGTTTTACTTCACCGGAATCAAAAGTCAATAGTGTCAAATCTGATATTGAAAGAATGCACCTTAGTAGTTCGATTGAGTTATTAGAAAAGGGGCTGATTGATAAAGTTGAACCGAGAAAGCGCTATTCCATAGTCTTGGCTGATGTTTGGACTGAAAATAATGGAAAAAAAGAGCTTTTTGAAAACTGGCCAAAATGTTTATCCGATGAGGAATTTGCTTATTCAGATAAAATAAGTTTTGGTGGTTTGCACTCTCAAGAATTTTGGAAACATAACTACAAACTATTAATCGCAGTGAACGAAATTCAAATATAATGGGGGCGTAAGCGCCTTAGTGTCCAGTTAAAAGATGGAAAAAATTTATGTTCATAATCGAGTGTAGTAAGCGGTTTCGATGTGAAAAACTACACCAATTCCTCACATGAGCCGTTAAGGTACTATATAAGCCCTCCGACTTGGGTTTCACGGTTGAGACATGGAAGTCGAAATAGAATATCTCTCTATCTTGGAGTAGAGGAAAGTAATATTTTCATCTACAATATCAGTAACTTAATAAATATTAAAGAGAAATAAATGTTTGCATCATCAGAGAAGGAATACTACCAATTAATGGAGCAGGTGAAAGCAAAAGGTGGTACGTGCTTAACTGATCTTCACGACAGAGAGAAGAATCGAGAATTAGATATTAAATATGGTGTCGAGACTCGTGGATATGATGAAACTAGGTGGTTCAGAGTTGATAGCAACACAATGGCACGCTTTAATATCAACTCAGGAAAAAATGCCGATTATAATTCTTATTTAGTAACAGAACATAAAGCCGTTAATTTTTTGCATGAAGACCCGCTGGTGAAATTGAAGTACGGAAATGTCATAAAGTATAGCGATAGAGGTTTTGGATTTATAAAAGATACAGCTTCATCAGACATCTTGAAGAATGAGTATTTCTTTCATATATCTGTTGTTAATAAGTTAGGTATTGAATCTGAATTAATTAACCTCACTTCTGATTCAAATATAAGCTTTTGGTTTATTGTTGAGAAAACAGAAAAAGGCATGGCGGTTAGTCAAGCATGGACAGATGCTAATTCAATACCGGTCGAATATTTAGTGGAGCTTGCAGAGCAGATGGCTGTTAAGCAACCTCTTCAAAGTAGCAAAAGTCCGACATTAAATAAGTTACTGGAAAATTCTAAAACTAATCAAGAAATAAAACCTAATAAAATAGTTACTTCACAAACCTTCAATATCTTTGATAACCCACGCTTTTCTGATCTACGGTTGAAATTAGATTATCGTGTTACAAACGAACAAATTAAAGAAATTAAGCAATATGTACGAATTTATAAAACAGAGCGTTACTCTAAACATCATGAAGTGAATACATATATCACTAAAAATCAGGTCTGGGGCCAATTTTCAAACATTCGTTCTATGAATGATCATGGTAATAGTAAAACTGTTCCTGGTATTTTGCCTAAATTCTACAGTATTGTATGTGAAATACTTTCAATTAGTGGTGATAACGGTGCTCCGTTGTTGAAATCAGAAGCTTACTAATGTAATGAACTGTAGTGAAATGGTTAATCAGCACTCCTAGTCGGAATATTTTTTGATCTTGGGATCAAATCGTCCATACACGGCCTATTGAACTTAATACGCATATTTTCCGTTATCTCACCTAGATTATTTTCACCATATTGGAGAAAGTTGAATTGGACAATAATTAGCCAGAAAGGCATATTTGTATGCGCTCTCAATAACATGACTGCGTTACCAGCAACCTATATATGTAGTAACTCAAACTTGTTTACTTTTAACATCCAATTAAAAGATTGAAAACCATTTACGCATTACGGGCACTCATCATTGGGTGCTTGAGTGGTTGTGATATGAAAAACTACTCCTATACCTCACATGAGCAAATATATAGTGAATCGATATGAACATATTGTGAGTGATCACAGTGAGTGAGTAGCGACTGTGAGTAGCGACTCTAAGTTGATTTGGGGCACATACCGCCTTAGAGTGTTGAATCTAATGTGTTATTTTATTCATTACTTTTCTATCCCAAAATCAATTATTCTCTTACGTGATTTACCTGTTGTATATACAGGTATAATGAAAATAGTACCAATTTCCTTTGTTTACTTCTCATTTTTCATAGTCAAAAGTCTTAATTTCACCGCAATAATGACTCTATCGTTCTGATTTAATTGGATTTATACTTTTGTCATGCGTTCATGATAGGTCTCTATAGATCCAAGTCTTAGTTTCACGCAAGTACCAGGTTAGATCTATAACTCAGTTGTGCTACTTATCCTATTGATTTTAAATTGTTATTAGGAGTATTATAATTGCCTAACGTCTTATTTCACATTAAATATATATATAGGAATACCTATGAAAGTAGATAAAAGTAAAACTAGAATTATTAATGACACACACTCTTTTGAAGTCGGAATTTCGAGTTGGAATGATGAAGAGAAATCGATTCGGTGTCGTTATAATGCCCCTGATTCTGGTCGCTTTAGTCCACACGGATCAAGTGAACTACCGTTAAGTGATTTGCAGCCATTAATTGAGGTTGCTGCTGAGAATGATCTATTAAACATCCCTGAATGCGCAGCCATCATTGAAGCATTATCAAAATCCATTGCGAATCAAAGTGTAAAGTAATTTACCTAACAAGTTGCTGCACTCGGACTTCTAAGGTATATAGATGTAAAGTTAAAGGACATATTAGAGTTATCATCTGGCATTAAATAAGCCTAACGAGGGTTTTCAAGTCGGACTCGTAACAGTTTCCTCGGCTCCACTTCGTTTCACATTTTAACAAACTATTACTTGCCGCTTAAAACGGCGTTGGTATGTATCAGAGGACGGAGAAGTTATGAAGGTTACCGGGAAGGTTCTATGTCCGAATGAATATGCAGACAAAACAAAATCCGTTGAGATTAGCTTTCACTCTAAACAAGAGCATATGCTTCCTTTTGTGCGAAATGGAGCAGTAAATATTACAATTTTGGTTGATGACCAAAAGTATATAGCTAGAATCAGGCACACAGATAAGAATGGATGTTGGATCTCCCCAGATTTAAAGCAGCCAACAGCTAGGTTGTCTGATGTGATATTTGAAGCGGGATTTAAGAAAAATGATGAAATATCCATAGAATTAAATGGAAATATTGCAAGCGTAGTAACAAGTAAAGGCAATGCAACTAATGTGTTTGAAGATGAAATCGAAAGCCCAGAAAAATACACTGAAGGAAGCGTAAAGCAGTTATATGTAAATGCTTATGAACGAAATTCGTTGGCACGCAAGAAGTGCATTGATCACTATGGGACTTCTTGCATAATATGTGGATTTAATTTTAAAGAAGTGTATGGGAATGAAGCAGAAGGATTTATTCATGTTCACCACATAAAGCCACTACATCTTATAAATCAAGAGTATACCGTGAACCAGATAGAAGATCTTCGCCCAGTGTGCCCAAATTGTCATGCATATATCCATTTGGGTGGCAAATGTCGCAGCATTAAGGATGTTGGAATCAGCAAGAAATAATACGTATAACACGGCGATCCAGCCGACGCGCCAAAGGCGCGCGCGGCTGAGCTGGGGCGTTGGTATAAGGCTATGATATGAAAAAAGAGTGTCCTATTTGCGGTAAGAGCTTTGATAGAAAGAAAATGCTTGTACATATAAAAAAGCTCATAATGGTTGGGCTGGAATTAAAGAAGCCAAACAAATACTTAATGAAATTCAACCAAAACCCTTAGTTTTAAGTCCTGAACAACGAAACTGAACAACGAAAGTGTCTATATTGTGGTAAGAATATGCTTCCCAAGCACCTTAAAACGCATATTGAAGAGTGGCACCCTAAAGAATTCGAACAAGATTATCCTTTAACGCCACGGCAGATGTTAAACAAGGCGGTAAAATCTGAGGATCATAATTACTCGAGAGATCTCCTCGATTCTCGAGAAATTGTGAGCGGAGGGGGATTTGGTGTAGGTAAAGGTAAGAAATAAATGCCTAACATATCGTTTAAGAGTGACTCCCAAACGGATGCTATTTTAGCTTTGTCCAATAGTGTGGTACACGTTGGTCGCACCTTAATGCGGCGTTATTAACCATTAGAAAAAGGGCTCTTCTCCGCTTAGGTGAGTCGATTCATACGAAAGATCATAAATAGCACTATCATTTACAACACTTCTTTGTTTGTGAATAAGTGAATATACCTTGCCATCATTATCATCCGCTCTATTTAGCTTTAAAGGCCAATGTGTACAGTCTTTTTCTATAGAAAAAGGGACTCATTCCGTTCTTGTACGATGCCGCCGTGACAGGCGATTTAAGGTTGAAGAACCAAGGACTGGAAGACTATGTACAGTCGATCACTACGTTAGAAGACAGGTACAAGACCTGCCTGTTAGTGGTCATCCTTGTCACATCGAAGTCGAACTCGCTCAAACCAGAGATAAAGACGGCAGAAGGTTGATTGAGGCTACTGAATATGTTGCAAAAGGAGCGAGATACACAACGCGTTTCTGTCAGTTCATCAGTGGATTGTGCCGATACATGAGCATTCACGCAGTCTCTCAACATCTAAGTATTCGCTGGGAGACGGTAAAAAATATTGATAAGGAATATCTACACTCAACCCTACCTGGCTTGGAGCCCGAGAAGCTTAACAACTTAATCCATATTGGAGTTGATGAGGTAGCCCGAGCTAAAAGACATGACTATATGACAGTGGTATACGATTTGGTTTCTGGTCATTTAATTTGGGTCGAACATGGTAGAAAAGCAGCGATCCTTATTTCGTTCTTCAAGCAACTATCAACAGCTACGAGAGACGGTATCAAAGCAGTTTCAATGGATATGGGTCAACCTTATCAATCCGCAGTAAGGCAAATGCTACCTAACGCAGATATTGTTTTCGACCGATTTCATGTGATGCAAAACTATTGTTTGTTAATCAAAAAAGAACGCGCAAAAGCCTTTCGAAATGGTTCTAATGAAGAGAAAAAAATGATCAAGGGAACGTTATTTCTCTTGCTAAAAAACGCCCATAAACTGGATGACAGACAGTCGGATAAGCTTGCTGACTTACTCGAGAGTAACAAGACGCTCTGCATTGTTTATATGCTGAAAGAGCAGTTACAAGCAATATGGGATGAACCGTGTTACGAGTCGATGGTAGAGGCTCTTGAAGCTTGGTGCCGTCTTGCGAGATCAACGAGAATATTGTCCTTGAGTAATTATGCAGACGCACTACTGGACAGAAAAGTTGGCGTCTGTAATTACGCAAAATATAGATTAACCAACGCTCGAGTTGAAGCTGGGAATGTCTCTATTGGTTTACTCAGGCGAAGAGCAAGAGGGATTCGAGACATTGAATACTTCAAACTCAAGATCAGACAAACATCAGTCCCTGATACCCATTCAACCTTTTATCCAAATATCAAGCTCATGTAAGCGGAGAAGAGCCGCAAATGTATGGAAAATTGATATGAATATATTTCGACTGAGTAACAGCTCTAACGAGGTTTGGGGCAAAAGCGGCTTAGGATAATCACTCGAAACCTGTGAACACTCGAAACCAAAATTAGCTGGCTGAATTTCGATCGTGATTAGATCCTTTAGGCTCTAAAGGTATTGCAACATTTTTCATAGCCTTAGCAAAAGCCGCAGCACTAGCTTCGCTATGTACTTTACGCGCTTTTCTTCTGACGACCTGAGTCATAGTAACGATCCTCTAACAGTATCAAACAATTTTCAATCTTATATGATATGAAAAACATGCACAACATACAGCATTTAATATAAGGCTTCTTTTGCCGCTTTCGCGAATAATGACCCAGTTATTGGCAAAGCCCCTGTAGCCTTACTCCCATCAACTGGTTCATTTCCGCCTTGTCTTCGGGCGGGTCATTATTAAGGAAACAGTGTCTGGTATGATCATGTAAGCAGTTGCAATGTGACAGCCCTTCTCACAAGAGTAAATCAATGGCAAACTGATATGAAGTGGTAGCGTGAATTACGATTATAACGAAATTTACTTTTTCTTAATTCATTAAAATATGCATTTTAAAAGATTACTACTCAACCATTTTAGCTACACAATTACACACCACACACCAACTCTTTTTTTGGTCCGCTTCGCGAACTATCACCAGCCCTCTTTAATAGCCAGGTTTACTCAGTGCATTTATTAGCTCCTGCTCTGGATACCCTAATATAGAAAGTTCACCGAATTCTCCGATATAAATTTCAACTTGATTGCATTCAGAGACTGTTGTTTCATTATATTTAGCTGTTAAAAAGTTAACTTTTTGATTTTCAGACCCTCGCCATAATAGGTTGGTATTACGTAAAGAATGTTGGTAACGACCTGAAATTAAAATGTCTACAAAATTAAAGATACCTTGTTTATTGCTACACAACTGTATTTCAGCAAATTCATAACCAGTATAAAGCATGATATCAAGCCCCTCCTCTGATAGCTGTTTCATTAACCAAAGAAGGTTTTCGGCTTGCTGTAGCGGCTCACCACCGAGAAAAGTCACACCAACGATACCTGGTGCATCCATTATTTGATTGAACAACTTCTGCCGCTCAATCAATTCATTCTCTTTGTGGGGCCACATAGCTGTATTCCAGCAACCTTTACATGCAAGCGTACATCCTTGCAGCCAAATCACAAATCTGTTTCCAGGACCGTAAATGTTGCTTGATGGTTCAATATTAGCTAAGTTAAAACAAGTACCAAACATGACTAAATGGTTCTTGTTAAAACGAGCTGTATTTTACCGTTTTTCTTCTGTTCTTTAACTCGATAGCCCTGGGCTTTTGCTTTCGCAATTGCGTTCACTCTAACGGCTTCAACACGGGCAAGACGTTCTTGCTCTAAGCGCAGTCTTTCCGCTTCAGCTAAACGAGCTAAATGTAGCTGATAAGCAGTCTTGTACGCAATCTCCAACTTAGATAAAAACTGTCTCGTTGGGGTGTACTGTCTATGTATAGCATTATTTACAATGCGTCCATTTAGTTCATCTGAATCATGTCGAAACAAATAAGTATCACCATTCCAAACAAAGCATTGCTGACCTTGATAATCATGTCGATCAGTTATAATGTTTACGCCATTTACTGTTGTTGATACATTTAACGACGTCAGTGCTTCAATAAGTACATCGCACTCAGTAAACGGTGTTAAAGTTTTGATTACGACACTCATTTATGACCGTCCCTGCGTTACTTTTTTAGCTACATTACGTACTACATTTTGATTAAACTCATCTGTCGTTCGAATGCTGGTCACAGGTTGAACATCCATTATTTCATCTAATGCATCCAGACAAGTGTTACCAGCAAACCCTTGAGTTTTAGCACTTATAGCGCCATCCTCATCAATAATTAAAGTAATTTTCTGCTCAGCCATTATTTACTATTCCTTTCTACAACGAGGTTAGCGTGCAATCTCGTTGCCTCTTGTTTTGCTAATTCAATATCAGTTTTGTAGCGTATCGCAAGGTAGCGATTTTTTTGGAATGTATACAAATTACCAACATCAGGTAATTCTTCTTTAGGCCAATTCAAAACAAATGACTTATTGATGTTATTTGAATTCTTACCAAATAACTTTGCAAGAACCGAATCTTTATTTTTAACTTTAATGTTCTTATTGGTGCTATGTACGTTTAAGTCAGATGAAGCTTTATTTTTTTTGTTTTTTAATTGTTCCACTTTATTCGTCAGTGATTTATGTCCCCTATTTAACCCATTCTCTTTTTGCTCATATTCGGAGAACATTTTTTTAAAAGCAACGGTTGCAGATTCAACGCGCTTTGTTTCTTCGGAAAGTACTTGCTTGTTATTTTTTACGTCAGCATCGATTAGATTTTTGATTGTTTGTTTCAATTTTTTGGTCGCACTTTTTGCATGGAAATTTAACCATACTCGAATATCATCCGCTGTTTGAGGTAACTCTTTTTCTAGGTGCGGATTTTGTTTATAAGTATTAATTAACGTATTCCATCCCATAATTAATTGTTCATTAGGCATGTCATTAAGGTGTACACGGAGATATTCCTTCAGGTTGTTGGTGTTTTCAGCTCTAAATTCATTAATCTTCGTTATAGGATACTCAGCAACGTTATCTACAAAGTCTGTCTTGCAGAATTTGACTAACCAATGCTGCCAGTTATCTGATAGTGCGATATTGTTTTCTTTCGTCTCATCAACAGATTTTAATTTAAATTGTTCTAGTTCGTTTATAACTTGAGAGCTATTTTTTATTGCTGCATTTAAGATTTGCGTAAGTCTTGAATTTTCTCTATCCCACTTTAATTCTTGTTCTGCAATATCAGTTGCTTCTGCAACCTTATCCATTGATGATGAGAGTGATAAAATAAGTTCATTAATGTCTTCTTCAGCTTTGGTTCTTTCATGTAACGAAAGGTTAGATAAATTAATCGTTTTCAATTTATCTAACTCTCTAGTTTGAGTTCGTTTCTTATTTAATTGACCTGTTAAGAAGTTATTCATAAAACGTTTTACATTGTCGCTGACTGTATCTTTACTTTTTTCTATTTGAGTTTGCTTACGATCTAAAAGCTCAACTTCATCAACCCAGTGCTGCTGTAGATCTCGCCAATGTTGATGTAAAGGGTCTTCTTTGGCATTATTTGTTAGATAAGGGGGGCTTATTGTCATTGAGTAATGGATATTCTTGGCTAAGTTTTCGTCATTGAACTTGGTGAGGTTAAGTTCATCAGCAATCTTAAGCGCTGATTTATCCTCAAAATCAGTGAAGCTTTTACATTCGGTATTGTTGAGTGAAACATGCATTTCATTTTCGTAATTAATCTCATGATCAATTTTGTCAACAAATCGCACTGTTGATGAAATGTCTTTAAGCTTAATTTGTTTATTCAGATCCCAATAGCCAGTATTGAATAACTCATTTTGATAATTTTCAACAGAACAGCGTTGGTTATTGGTTAACTTGAGCGCCCAATTAACGCTATTGACATCACTTGTTGTTGGCAATAACCAAGCTTCATCTTTTGATAAAATGACCTGAGGTAATGCTTTTGTTTCAAATAATTGAATATGGTCAGTCGCGTTAATTAAATTTAATAATGGCTGCTTTGCTGCCTGCGCTAATGTCATCAAGACATTTGTAGCAGTTTTATTTTGTGATAGTTGTTCTAATAAGAGTCCATTACTTATCACTGAGCTCTGATAAGTTATTGCAGTATTAAGGTGATTAAATAAGCTCTCTGATAATACGTGTTGATGTGGTAAATCAATATAGTTGACTGGTGAGTCACCGTTTGAACAAGATTGCTTTTTGCCTTGAATTAAATATTCACTTGTCGATTTAGTCCAGAACAAATAACAGAACAAACGATAATAATCATCGACTTGATTTTCTTCTAAATCTATATGATAAGATAAATTCACATTATCAACTACATCACTAGAAAAGATAACGCCTTGTTTAAATTCATCTTGTTGATGGTCTGCTATTATCAATGACCCTTGCTGAGCCACGCCGATTCGAATACAACAACGCCCAGATAAAACTTCAATAGCGTTGCGATTGACTTCATCATTATCTAATAATAAGAATATTTGAATGTTGTCATCAGCTAGTTTTTGTAAACATCTAATCGCATCATCACTTGTTATTTTACTGGTAGATAACAGTAAACTTTTGTCTATTTCAAGACTATTTAGGTATTCAACCCAACTGAATTCAGTACAAATATGAAATCCATCATCATCAAAGTTTTCACCTAAGCCGGATTTATTATCTTGATATACAAAAATATTATTTAAATGCTCTTCACCGTAATTAATAGTGAATTCTGCGTCATATGAGGTGATCATGCGATAGCTTCCTTAGCGATATTCGTTGACAATGCTTGTTGTAAATAATCAGGAAGATCACTTTGTTCAAGTTGTACAAATGTTGTAGGCGATTGTATTTTTGGCGTTTTATGGGAAAAATCAATAAAATCTAGACTTGTTGTAACCTTCCATATAATCGTACGATTCATGGTTTCAATGATCCAATAGCGATCATGGTTATCCTTCTTATTTTGCATTACTTCAAGCGACCAATCTTCAGGTATTTTAGCATTGGGTTCGCAACTATAAATCACGCCTGATTTTGCGCCGCTAATTCGGACTATTTCATGCATATTTCGAGCATGCAGTGCTGATTTATAATAACGGTCAGAATAAATGATATGTTTGATCGGTTCACTTAACACTAATGTTCTAAGCAAATCATTTATATTCAATACTTGACCTTGTTTAAACGTCACACTTGGTAATGGCGTTTTTGTATTCGTAGGGATAAGAAAGTTTGCTGTTGATGCATGCCAATAGCTCATTGGATTTTGCTGTCGGTCTAACGCATGCAGTAGCTCATCACCTTGCAATAATGGTAATTTATAATCCTTAACCGCCAGGTGAGCAAGCCATATTTGTTGGCTGTAATTAGCCTGAGGTACCGAGAGGTAACCTGATTTAAACAACCGATTTAACGATTGTATTTGCCATTCTTTAGCGGTAACAACATCCTTTGGCTTGATTGGTAAAAGTTTAATTTCACCTGAATCAAAATAACCAAAGCATGTATCAATTGCAGATAAGTTTTGTTTACTCATAATAAATGAAGATAAAGCATCATGACTTTTAGGTGTGTTACACAGTGCTTTTAATGAGGAATCCTCCCACTGCATACCAATACTTTCGATAATACTCGACATAAAGTCATCATTATGTTCATCCGAATAGGCATTATTTATCTCAACAAGTTGCTCACGTTCATTAATTTTAGTTGGCAGATTGCCTGTTAATTTAAAATCAACCTGAAATGTACCTTTATCTAGGCTATAAGTAAGTGTCAGTGTTATATCTTGTTGTTTATTTTTAATACCTGTATTTAATACTTCAACACATAAGTTACTGATATTATTTTTTTGTACCTTTGTACCGTCATTAAAAAGAACAGTCTCAAACTCACAATGGAACTTGCTTTCTCTACCTATTTTTTCTGTTTCCGCCCACTCATAAAACTGATTACGCTGTTGATAACCCCCTTTACGTGTACTTGACGCTACAACCCTCTGCATCAAAAGAGGTTCTTGCGTAAGATATGCGTCATCTTGTAAATACCAGATTTGGTAAAGGCCTCGCTCTGTAGCAGAATGTTTCCCACTATCAATAACTTCTCCGCCTAACATTGTTAAGCTATTATTTTTCGTCAATTTTTCCTTTTCAAGATAATCGATGAGTCGAGGAGGTAAACGACCAATATCATCTTCAACTTGCTTAAGAATACGCTGAAGATCCGGTCTTTCTTGTTCTACATTGACTGTTGCGAGTACTTGGTGGCAAACAGCTTTAACTTGGCGTTGTAATGTGATTTGCATGGTTACCCTTTGCTTTTTCGTATTGGCAATGCTTGTGCCAATACGTTTAATTCATTTGATCTAGAGTTATTTCGGTAATAAGCATGTTGACCGACAACAACTAATTGAAAACGAGCCCGTGTAATAGCGACATTTAAACGATTTGGACTGTCTAAAAAGCCATCACGACATGTATTAACCATCGAGAGGAAGGTAAGGTCGGCTTCTTGTCCTTGAAAAAAATCAACAGTACTCAGTTTTATTTCGACATTCTTAAAATTAAATCTTGCGAAAGAACGCTTGTCGCCGGTTAAAGCCTGTAATTTATCTCGTAAGCATTTTTCTTGTTTTTTGTAGAAGGTTAAAACACCGACGCTGTATTTTTTATCTTGCTGAGATGCCCAATCACAAAATGCAGATAGCTCATTGATAATTACTTTGGCTTCTTGCTCATTGGCATTGCCATGTGTATTGCCATTTACATCCAACCACACCGCATGTTTATCGTATCGATTGTATTGCCACTCTCTTGCGTTTTTTGTTTGACGACCATCTAATAGAGATATTTGGCTATTATCATCTGAATAGAATTGCTTTCGGGGATATTGTGATATATCAGGGTGCATGCGATGCTGATAGGTTAACGTTGTATGTCGGCATTGCTTTTCATTATGATTAAAGCCAATATTTAAGGTATTTTCGGCATCATTTTTTTGTTTTAATGTGCCAGAACCTGAAAGTGCTTCTAATACAGAAGGAAAGGCCATATTTCTAATACCATAAATTCGCCCTGTAGCATTAAGTGATTGAGGAAATAGCTGGTCTAGTTGCTTGCGAATACCTTGCGCTTTATTTTGGCCATTTTTCCCTGCACCGACTTTTAAAAAGCGTAACCAATATTCACGTTCTAAACGCCAAACAACTTCTTCTGACCAATTAGTTTCTTTATTATACCTTAGCCATTGGCTATTTATATTTGTGGCATTGGATTCTGGGTTGCCATTTTTTATCGTAAAGTGATGAGCCCCATCCCACCTTGCTTTGTGACGAAACCCATGACTGGACAAGCCCCATTTGGGATCTAAAATGACGCTATCCGCAGGCATCGAATTTTGAGCGGATAGTAATAATTTTTCTTCACAAAAGAGTAAATTGAACTCATAGAGTAACCATGGTTTAATTTGTAATTGCTTTTGTGTTAAGCCATTAACCCCCTGACAGGCAGTTTTAACACCTATAAGGCACACTGATTCAAAGGTTGTTTGTACGCTTTTATTTGTGGACCGCGCTAATATTTCAGCTTCGAGTGCAGCAAGTTCTAGTGTTGTTACTGGCACTATAATTTTGTCATGGTAGCCCCATTCTCGAGGACCATTGTTATTTTGACTTAACGATCTTAATTCACTTAAGAGAAAACAGGCGCGTTGAGTTTCAGCGGTGAGTAACTCTTCTTTTCTATCGCGACTTTTATGCTTTAAAACTAACTGTTTTAAATTAGCCGTGATCTGTTCGCGATCTGTAAACGGTGATAACTGTTTCACATCACCAACTAAAATCCAGCGTTTAGCATAACGTGCAGGTACAAGAAATTCAGCAAATGTAGTTTTACTGCACTCATCAATAACCATCACATCAAATGGCGACTCACCTGTATCAAAGGATAAATTTTTGTTATTAAATAAACGTAAAATACCCATTGTTGTTCCACAGACAAGGTTTGACGAATCAACCAGTAGTTGATCATGATCATTACCGCTTAATGAACTCGAAAATGTATCTGCTAAATTATCATATTGATAATGCTCAACACCCACCGCTCTATTTTCGTCACCAATCCGAAGTGGAAATATTTCATTGTCTAAATGATTTTCATCGACGCGTTCTAATACATTATTGATAGCAGCATGGGTTGAAGCGGTAAGTAATACACGCTTTCCCTGACGTACTAATTGGATAATTAATTCTAGGATTGTTGTTGTTTTACCTGTACCTGGAGGTCCATCTAAAATGGCAAAATCTGGCGTAGCAAGAGCTTTTGTTACAAACTCCCTTTGTTTATCACAACCATCAAACTTGGTATTAGTAAGGACCGACCATTCCAATGTATCGGAGTTCACAGGTATAAATTCAGGCCATCGTTGTTGTCTTCTATTTTTCAATAAATCTAGCAATGGCTTTTGATCTATTGCCGGCGATAGCTTTAAGCTAGTGATCGCTTCTTTCTGGCGCCAAAGTGCTTGCGTATTAACTTTTACTTTTAACTGTTTGCTCTTCGGTAAAACAGCTTGTCTTTTGCCATCATTCTTACGGCAAAGCAGGATTTGTCGCTCTTCAGGGCGTGATTTTAAAATGCGATAGCCTGCTTTAGCATGTGCTTTCTCATTCTGATCAAGAATATCTATTTGATCTTCAAAAAAGTACTCTAAGGGATCTTGACTCGTGCCTGTGTCATCGCCGTGATCGAGGCTTACGAGTTGGATCCAATTAACGTCACTGGTATTTTGTTTACATTGTATTTCTAAGTTGATTAATTGTTCATGTCGCAAGGTTTTAGGGCAAGTATCGTCAAGTGTATCTAAGGTCACTTTGCCTTCATGCAAACCCAAAGACCATTCATTGGGTAGCGTGTTGTTGTTTTCATCTAATAAGTTGGCGAGGGATATCTGTGCAAGCCAGTTTTTCGTCATGTTATCGATATCTGCATTAGCAATATTAGGTTTTTTATCTGCGACAACATAGCTGCAACCATCGATATGAATTACATTGTCTGGGTAGTTAAAATCAGACACAATTTTAAAGGTTAGTTTTTTATCGCCGAACAAAATAGTTTTGTTTGCATCCGGTAGTCCGTTTAAACGGTATCTTGCATTATCTACTTTCTTTGCTTGATAAGTTTGGCCTTGTTGTAATAATTCAAGCTGTGAAGGTAATGAAGTAGATAAGGGCTGAATTTTTAACGAGTAGCCTGTCCATGAAATTGTCGACTCTTCACAGTTGCCTAGCTTTATATAATACCGTTGTGATTCTTGTTTAAAGTCATCATTGTCTAAGGTTATTTTTGTTCTAGATTTACCACGACCAATACTGATTGATTCATTAAGATCTGGATCAAAATCATCAGACAATGGAGCTTCTTCATATAAATCTTCTATTATCTCAAACCAACCTTCATCCATCAGGTCAAATTCAACTAACGTATGGGGCTTTATTTCAAATACAGACTGTTTACATGATAACACTGCATTGGGAGATGGAAGTTTTTGCCATTCACAGCTTACTTCTTTTTTTTCCAATGCTCGTTGAGCATTATCTAAATAACGGCGAAAAGGTTCGAATGAATCATCAATCGCTTTAGCACCTTGTGCACCGTTATAAACCTGGTCGTTTAGCGCAGTAATATAAGGATTGGTCATTACCTTATCCTTGAGACTTGATAAATGGATTTTTACTTTCTTGTTTTAGCTTTGGCTGCTTATTGTCAGTATTTGAATTGAGAGGCTCAGGTTTTGCATTACTTGCTGGTACAGCACGACCATTTATCCAGTTTCGAGTGTCTTTAATCGTTTCATGCATAGTGACTGATAATGGGGAGGTTGATTCAATTGCTTTTTTTATAAAAATGGCATCAATATCTTTCGAATCACTGAATGCCATAAATAGAGCTTCTTTAACGGCTTCCTCTAATTCAGCACCTGTAAATCCTTGACTCAATTTAGCGAGTTCTAGAAGTTCGTCTTCGGTGAACATCTCATGTCGATTATTCCTCTTCTTGAGATGAATAGTTAAAATCTCAACTCGTTCTTCAAGTACAGGTAAATCGACAAAGAATATCTCGTCTACACGTCCTTTGCGTAGTAATTCAGGTGGTAGCATTTCAATATGGTTCGCTGTAGCTAAAACAAATACAGGGCTAGTTTTTTCTTGCATCCAAGTTAAAAATGTCCCTAAAACACGTGCAGTTGTTCCGCCATCACTACCGCCAGAACCCTGTAGTCCAGATAAACCTTTTTCAATCTCATCTATCCATAAAATACAAGGTGAAATTGTTTCGGCTAGCTGTAAGGCATTACGGATATTTTCTTCTGATTGGCCAACAATACCACCAAAGACCTTACCCATATCCAAACGTAATAAGGGTAATTGCCAATTACTTGATACTGCTTTAGCAGCAAGACTTTTACCTGTGCCAGGTAAACCTAACATCATAATCCCTTTAGGATATTCCAACCCAAACTCACGAGCATCGTCTGTGTATGCGTGTTTTCGACGGTCAAGCCATTCCTTTAAATTTTTCAGACCACCCAAGTCATCAAGTCCGACTTTAGGGTGAAAGTATTCAAGTAAGCCTGATTTTTTAATTACTTGTTCTTTCTCAGCAACAACAATATCAACCTCGGATTCTGTCAATCGAGATCGAGTAACAGCGGCCTTAGCAAATGCTAATTGTGCCTCTGAACTTGATAGCCCAAGTGCTGCATCAATTAGGCGACTACTTTCATCAAAGTTTCGATCCAGGATGTCATAATGTTCTTTAGTTGCATTTAAGAGCGTTTTTAGTGTAGCTCTATCAGGTAAAGGCAAGTGTAGAATATGGGTATCTTTCTCTAGCTCAATAGGTAAATTAGGCACGGGTTGAGAAAGCATTAACGTACGATCAAGATTCTCACCACTACCTTTTTTTATTGCATACAGGCGAAGTTTACTGAATAAATCTGGGTTATCACCTTCAAGCTCATGACGTATATCGTCTAACAGTAAAATACTGTTTTCAGGTTCCATATTTGAATCTGAAAAATCATCATTATTATATATAGATAAAAACCAATCTAACACTGCATCTACTGAGGATATTGTGTCATCTATTGAACCATCCTGATAACAGCGTAATCCTTCAGTTCGATTCCAAAAATAAACTTGGCGATTTATACCATCAGATTCACCGGCCTCAATAACCTCTGCTTGAAGACGTAATGTATCGTGGCTAATAATTTGAATAATTGGTGCGCCAGCCTGAATATTGACCTTGAGATCTCGAGAAAACGAATCCATTATAATTTCACTATATTTTAAAATACATAGTTAACAATACCTTAAACTTAAAATACTTAGTTAATAGTTGGCTTAAAAAGTGAGTAATAACTTGTTTTATGATAAGTTCAGACTATACGCCTATATAGGTACTTATTTATAGTTATTTATATGGTTGAGTTTTAACCTTTCTATACTTTTACATATAACAATTGATAAACTCAACCAACTGTTTTATATAGTAAAGCTATAGAAGTAATAGACCTCATAGCCTAAATAGATTGAATCTTTTTGTTTATGGGAGAGTTGATCTTCTAAATGGACTATCAGAGAGTTCATTACGGGAATAATCAAAGGTAAAATCAGTAACTGTCGCAGTACAACCAAGCACTGTTCCATTATGTTCTGGATAGATCGGTTTTTAAGTTGCTCTACGCCTTACACGAGCCTTCAAGGACAGGTAATACTCATGCTATATCGATACGATAAACATGACTCAAGTACTGTGAGTAAGTCTCGGATGTAAATTAGATTGAGGCAAATAATGATTACAATTCGGTAACTAGATCCTACAAAATCAAAGCTTAATTTTCTTGGTCCGCTTCGCGAATTAACACCAGGTTAATTAGTTGGTACAAACAACTGGTTTACTTCGTCCTGTTAAGGACGGTCGACAAAGAAAGTCTTATCTGCAATATCAACCATAATAAACTACAAATAAATTATGAGTATTTCATAAAATATAACTATTTGATTGTACATCATTTATTTCGATGAACGAGTTGGTTGACAAATTATAAATCATTGATATACATAAATAAAAACATTGCATTCTCATTTTTTCATGCGATGATACACAAAAATAAGAACATCAAAAGGTGTCAAAAATGAACAAAACAACACTCGAACAACATACTGATCGTCTAATCAATATTAATGAAATTGCCAAAATACTAGGAGTCAACAGAGGTTATATCAGTCAAAAGTTAATACCTCACTCAAATTTTCATGATATTGCCGCTCCGATCCGCCTATACGGAAATGGCGCAGCAAAATACAAACTTAGTGATGTATTGAAATTCATAGATAGTCGAAAAATGATGTGAATTTCAGCCTAAGTTATTGAGTAGTCGCCGATATCAACACTGCTCAATACCTTACAATTTAATCTTGCTGCAACTTATCATTTAATATCTTTGAAAATAGAGTATAAGCAACTAATTGCTCATCAATCCAGTCGTGCTTATTATATATAGCGAGAATGCCTCCGAGTTCGTGTCCAAGCATTTTTTCTATGACGTGTGGCATTACTCCGTTTTCACTTAAACGTGTTGCACCCGTCCTTCTGAAGTCATGTGGTACAAATTGTTCAACGTTCATTTTATCATTCAATCTTTGTACAAAGCGATTAAGTGCATGTGCAGAAAGAGGCTTATCTTTTTTCTGTCCTGGAATCAATAACGCTCTTGATTTTCCATAAATAGGATCTAATGATTTAATTAAGCTTATCACTTGATCTGATAGCGCCCGTCTAACAGGTTTCTTAGTTTTTGATCTATTTGCTGGTAGAATCCAAATTCTTCGCTCTAAATCAAATTCACACACTGATGCTTCTCTAATCTCACTGTTTCGAGCAAATGTTAGCATTAATAATTTGATGCAGGTTTTCGTTGCCAGTGTAGTTCGACTCATCTCAACTTCACGCCAAAAATGAGCGCATTCATGCCATTCCAAAACCCGTTCTCTTTGACCTTGGGCACATCCTACCGCAGAGGTTGGTATATCAAGAAGCGAACACTTACTGATTCTTCCTCTCGATTTGGCCCATCTGATAAGTGTCTTAAATCTTTTTAAAATACTTCCGGCATTTGCAGGGCTTGTATCATGGTTAATTTTATCGAAATAAGAAATCCACTGCCTATAACTAAATGTTTCAACATTAATTGTTGCCATCGGTTTGATGTATTTATTATATGTTGAATGATAAAGTGTTTGTGATTTTGGGCTTAAATCTTTATCAACTCTTAACGATAAATACTCTTTGGCAATATTACCAAACAGAGATTGTTCAGTGTAAACTTCACCCAAATATCGAGGGTCATCACCATCAAAAACGGCCCTTCTTAGCTTTATAACTTGCGCTCTAGCTTCACTTAACATAACCTCAGGATATCGTCCAATGGACATCCGTTGCGGCTTTCCAAACCATTGGAAACGAAAATTAAACGTTATAACAGCTTTTTTAGTAATACGAACTGTTAACCCGTTTGTATCTGTTATTTCAGGCTTCCCTGTATATGGAGCTTTGATTTTGCGTAATTCAGTATTAGTAATACTCATAGGCCGCCGTGATGCAAAGTAAGTGTTAATATGATGCAATCTGTGATGCAAGAAATATCCCTAACAAAGCATAACAAGAAAAAACAAAAATAAACATAAAACTTAACAATTTACAATTAAAACCAATTAAAACAAGGTTTAAGATGAAAGAAGACTTACAAAAAACAACAACTAATAACGTAAGTGAACAACCCACTTTTTACTGGCACGATTATGAAACTTTTGGGTTAAGCCCATCGCTTGATCGCCCTTCTCAATTTGCTGGTATTCGCACTGATATGGATTTTAACGTGATCGGCGAACCAGACATGTTTTATTGCCGTCAATCAGATGATTACCTGCCTTCGCCAGAAGCTGCCATGATCACCGGTATTACGCCACAAAAAACGCAAGCAGAAGGCATGAATGAAGCGCAGTTCAGTCAACGAATTGAAGCCCAGTTTAGCCAGAGAGACACCTGTATCATTGGTTATAACAACATCCGTTTTGATGATGAAGTAACACGTAACATCTTCTATCGTAACTTCTACGACCCATATGCACACACCTGGAAAGACGGTAACTCGCGTTGGGATATTATTGACTTAATGCGCGCTTGTTATGCACTCCGTCCAGAAGGTATCGTCTGGCCAGAAAATGATGATGGCTTACCAAGCATGCGTCTTGAACTACTAACCAAAGCCAATGGCATCGAACACGCGAATGCCCATGATGCAACATCAGATGTATACGCAACGATCGCAATGGCAAAACTGGTTAAAGACAAACAACCAAAGTTATTTGATTTCTTATTTAACCTACGGAACAAACGTAAAGTTGAATCATTGATCGACATAATCAACATGACACCCTTAGTACATGTCAGTGGTATGTTTGGCGCTGCGCGTGGCTTTACCAGTTGGGTTGTGCCACTGGCTTGGCATCCAACCAACAATAACGCCGTAATTGTGGCTGACTTAGCCCAAGACATTACGCCGCTATTAGAACTAAGCGCTGATGAACTGCGTGAGCGTTTATATACACCGAAAAAAGATCTTGGTGATCTAGCCCCGATCCCACTGAAGCTTATTCATATCAATAAGTGCCCAGTGCTCGCACCCGCAAAGACCTTATTACCTGAAAATGCAGAACGTTTAGGCATAGATCGTAACGCTTGTTTAGCCAACCTAAAACGCTTGAAAGAAAGTAAAACGTTACGTGAAAATGTCGTTGGTGTGTATCAAGTTGACCGTGAATATCCAAAATCAAACAACGTCGATGCCATGATCTACGATGGTTTCTTCAGCGCGGGTGATAAAGCTAACTTTGAAATATTACGTGAAACAGCACCAGAGCAATTAGCAGGATTGAAGCTGAAAATTAGTGATGAGCGTTTTAACGAGTTGTTCTTCCGCTATCGTGCACGTAACTTCCCACATTTACTGTCAATGCCTGAGCAACAAAAATGGCTTAATCATTGTCGTACAGTATTAGAAGACAGTGCTCCGCGCTATTTTGCACGATTAGATGCACTCGCTATTGAAAACAGCCATGACGAACGTAAGATGAAATTGCTGCAACAATTGTATCTCTATGGTCAGAAAATCATTGGTGCCTAACGGTAGATAAAAATTAAGTATCGAAATTAAACATTATGTAGAAAATAGATGAAAAAAAAGCCTGTTAGTTACTTTTAATAAGTTAGCTAACAGGCTTTTTTATGGTAACGAACAGTTAAATATTAAAAGAGTCTATTAAGCTCTTTAAAAAACTTACCTTTAAGTTCATCTTTTTTCTCATCTGAACCAAGATACTTGTCCACTAGTTTATCTTTTTCCTTTTCAGCAAGTTGTTTGGTAATCGAACCAAAATCAACCTTAATACTTGGCGCTGCAAAACTACCTTTTACATCAATAGGTAAACGTAAGTCACGTACTTCTTCCATTGTTGAACTCGATTGGCCACCAATATTCTCAGCCACCGAGCCATTGAACGTAAAATCAAGCTTCTCACGCATCAAGTCTGCATAACCTTTACCATCAACCTTAATTGCAGGTGAAGCCAAATCAATTTTCGTTGATGTAAGCTTACCCGAACCCAGTTTGAAGTTTGCCACCATTGCACTAAAGTCTGTTTGTTCAGCTTCATCAGCAGTCGTCTCTGATTTGCTGCTAAACATGGCAATCGCTTTACGCACTTCTTGAGCGACGTTCATACCCAACACTGCACCATCGGTGAAGCTGGTATTAATAGTACCTTTGGTCACAGATTTAAGCTTCGTCATCGTCAAGCCTTTACCGCTTAAACGTACGTCTACATCCACCAAACCTGTTAACATTTTCTTACCGGCGGCGATAGTGACCAATTGCTCTGACTGTACTTTTTCTAGGGTGCTGTTCAAGTTGAACGTCGCGGGTTTTTTGTTACTGTCTAATAACGCTTTTACCATTAACTTACCTTCATATAAATCGGAAGATAACTTGGTGAGTTGCAATACACCGTCTTTTAACTCACTTTGTAGCTTAATATTATCCAAGACATAGTCGCCTTGTTTAATTTTAGTAATGGTTAATGTGCCCTTTTGATCCACACTTGATAACGCACTCAGGTCTGGTTCAACTTCAGCCACTGGCTTTGCTGCGGCTTTCTTAGCACTGCCAGTGCCTTTACTCGATCCTTTCACTGCATCGTTTGTATTCGTCGCGTCCGTCTTAGGCAACCAGTCATCAACAACCAGGGTATTCATTGCCAAATTATATTCTAAGCTTGGTTTGGCAAACACATCTGCAGACAAATCACCGGTAATAATAAGCTCATCAACAGCTAATTTAAGTCCTGCCACTTTCACTGTCTTGTAAGCAATATCGTATGTCACATCTCCTTGCAGTGAAATGTTCATTTCTGGACGTGGTAGCATTGACCCTGTTAACGTTAATTTATTATCAAGCTGGGTTAATTTAATTTCATTAAACAGCTCATCAACCGTCAGTGTTAGGCTGGTATTTAACTTAGCTGTTAACTCGTTAGAGCGATAATTCGCCGCTAGCTTAATATCAACCGGCTTGTCAAAAGCAAACTCACCCACCGTTAAGCTACTGTCAGACAGTTTATGATAAGTACCATCTTGACGATTGTTTAACGATAATTGAGCGTTGCTAATATTCACACCTTTAACCACAAACTTATATTCACTTTGCGCGATCTCGCCTTCTGGCGTCACTTTAATCGCTTGAATATCTTCATTTGATAAAGGTTTTTCGGCTGGTACTAATGTCGCTAACAATTCGTCCATGTTATTGCGGCCATCAGCAAGTGTTTCTATATTGACAGTAAAACCATCCACTTCCACATTAGTGACCACGATAGTCTTAGTAAATAATGACATTAACTCGACTGCAACCTGCACGTTATTTACGTCAATTTGTTTTGAGTCTGCATATGCATGCTTATTGAATAAGGTTATTTTACCGAGCTCAAAACCAATTTGGGGATAGAAAGTGAGATTCAAATCGCCTTCAATGGCAACATCTTGTTGCGTAAATTGTTTCGCTTGTTCAATCAAATTATCTTTAATCAATTCCTCATTGACCAAAAATTTAACTGCAACAATCCCTACTACGATAATAATTGCAATGAATGCACCTATACCAAGGAGTACTTTTTTCATCCTGAAACCACCTTTTAACAATTACTCATAACAATGGCCTTGAACAGCAAGGGCACGGCGTTGAGAACTAAATTTAGACCATCTACCCTAAGAATATCATGTAATTACAATAATGGCAGAAGATAACCCAGAAAATACCAACCCTAATAGCTATGCGGCTGTAACAACTAATCAACAAACCTTAGAAAGATGGAATTGAAATGTAAATAATACCTCTACAATAAAGACGTGCTTTCAGATACAAACAACATCATTCGTATACAAATTAGTAACAATCTTGTTATCAAATGATAGACGCTAAATAATTATATTCAGCGTAAAATCAATAATCAGCTTAAAAAACAAACGGAATTTGAATCCAACGATTTAATTAATATTCACTTATATAACAGAAACGCGAAACATTAATCATAATTACTGCATATCTATTATTTAACGAGATATAAAACTGCAAAAAAACACCACGACCAACACAAACATCCTCCATAAAAGTCTATTTTTGTGACTCCCCGCACTTAAAGTACTATAAATTATTTTATTTTTATGACACTCGGCACAGGGTGTTAATAATATGTTTCTCACATGTATGTTCACAGTTACTATCCCCAGCAATCGAGGTCGCAACAGCGTTTTAAGTTACTCTGAAATAAGATATCAGGATTTAATACATCAAATTAATGATGATTCGATAGCTTATGACCTTAGGTAAGATTGAATATGGAATATTTAGTGATGAAGATAAGCATTCACTTGATGCTGTTTCTCACGCTATAAAAAAGGGAATAATTTAATGAAAGATACTAACGTTTGTGCAGAGTCTCCACAAAATGTAAATCAAACCAGCACAGGTAATAAGTCACTACTTCGATTTCTAATACCTTCGTTAATCGGCTTGTTTTTATTCATGACGCCGATGACCTATGAAGGTCAAATGACGATCCCAGTGGCGATATTAGCCAAAGCCTTACTTGCACTGTTGGACGGTTACTTACTCAACATCATCACCACCATCATTACATTCATGGCTGTGGCATCCACATTGGCCGTCCTGATCAAACCGACATTTATCACTGAACGTGCCTTTCTGAAAGAGTTATTCATGCCGACGCCACTTTGGCTCATCGTGAGACTGATCAGCTGCGCCTTTACTATCGCAACTGTTTTTCAAGTGGGTCCAGAATACATTTGGAATGAAAACACCGGTGGCCTAGTACTAAACGACTTATTACCAACCTTGTTTGCGGTATTTATCTTTGCAGGTTTGTTACTCCCACTGCTACTTAACTTTGGTTTGTTAGAATTGTGTGGTGCGCTATGTACTAAAATCATGCGCCCTATCTTCAACTTGCCTGGACGTTCAGCGGTTGACTGTATTGCCTCTTGGTTAGGCGATGGCAGCGTTGGTATCCTATTAACGGATAAACAGTACCAAGAGAAATTTTATACTCAACGTGAAGCGGCTGTTATTGGCACCACGTTCTCTGCGGTATCAATTACCTTTAGCCTTGTGGTTATTGCTCAGGTTAATCTAGAGCAATACTTCTTACCTTACTACATGGCGATTACCTTATCTGGTATCGTTGCAGCAATCATCGTGCCTAAGCTACCGCCACTTTGCTGGAAAAAAGATATCTATATTGATGGTACGCCAAAAAACCACGACTTAGAGTCAATTCCTACAGAGCATACGGTTTTCTCATGGGGTATTAATCAAGCCGTTGACCGCGCATCAAAAGTAACGTCATACAGCACAGTGTTTGTCGAAGGCCTAAAAAATGCGACGCATATGGTATTTGGTATCCTGCCAGTGGTCATGGCGATTGGTACGATTGGTCTGCTTATTGCTGAATACACCCCTATATTCGCGATACTGGGTAAACCATTCATGTATTACCTTGAATTCATGAACGTTCCAGAAGCTGCGCTTGCATCTGAATCGTTAGTGGTTGGTTTTGCCGATATGTTTGTACCGAGTATTCTTGCTACATCAATGGAAAGCGATATGACTCGATTCATTATTGCCGGTGTATCAGTATCACAACTTATCTATATGTCTGAAGTCGGCGCGTTATTATTGGGCAGTAAAATCCCTGTCAACATCGTCGATTTGTTTACTATTTTCATACTACGTACCCTCATCACATTACCTATCATTACTGGTGTAGCACACCTTATCTTTTAGATAGAAAACGTAAGATGAAAAAAATGCCCATCACTATGACAGTGATGGGCATTTTTGTATTTGCATTTGCATTTGCATTTGCATTTGCATTAACACGATATCAAGCATTCACTAAAGAACAATGCTTAGAGATGACTATGCACTTTGATTGTCGTTATCATCTTGGTTAATACGACTTGAATCAGCACCATGCTGGTTTTTATACTTGGCATCTTTACGTTGGTTGTAAGGACGCGCAGCCGGTGCAGTCAGTGTTTCAAAGTTTAACGCTGCAATGGTCATTTTAGGACGTAATGCTAACGGTAATTTACCACTGTTATAAAATTCAAGTACGATACGACCAGACCAGCCTGGATCAATACGGTGCGCAGTTACATGCACCATCAGACCCAAACGCGCTAATGACGAACGTCCATCTAACCAACCAACGATATCTGCTGGTAGCGTTACTTTTTCAAATGTCACCGATAAAGCGAATTCACCTGGGTGTAAAATAAATGCTTCACCGTCAGGTATAACAATTTCATCACTCATGACTTTATCAAGTTGGATCGCCACTTCTTCTTTAGGGCCACTCAAATCAATATAAGGCGCATTATGTGCTTGGAATACTCGGAATTCATGGCCTAAGGTAACATCAACACTTACGCCGCTAATTTTACTTTGATCAGGCTTTGGTTCGATAGTAATTCGACCATCATCTAAATATCTTTCAATATCGGTATCGCACAGGCGCATTTTTTCTCTCTTTAATAGATGCTGTCGCGTTGTTATCGTTATTTGACGAATATATTAATCGTTTAATAACTGACAAATTTTTGCTTTTAATGTATCAATCGCAAAACGGTTCTTACCACCACGTGGCACAATAAGATCTGCATATTGTTTTGATGGTTCAATGAACTGGAGGAACATTGGACGTACCGTATCATTGTATTGTTCAATAACCGATTCCATTGTTCTGCCACGTTCTGCAACATCACGTTGTAAACGACGAACAAAACAAATGTCTAACGGGGTATCCATAAATATACTTGCGTGAATAATGTTACGAATAGTTGGATCTGTCAGTAATAAAATACCTTCTAAAATGATCACTTTCTTCGGCGTCAATTTAGTCGTTGTAGCCATACGCGTATGTTCTGTATAGCTGTACGTTGGAATTTCTACTGCTTGGCCGTCACTCAAACCCTGTAAATGACTGCACAATAATTTATGGTCCATCGCTTGTGGATGGTCATAATTTGTTTTAACTCGGTCTTCCATCTCGAGGTGACTTTGATCACGGTAATAGCAATCTTCAGTAATTACTGCAATTTGAGATTCACCAAATTCTGCAACAAGTTCGCTATAGATTGTTGAAGAAAATAAGCTTTTACCAGATGCAGAAGCACCTGCGATTGCGATGATCACACAAGAGTTAGATGTATTATTCATTAATTAAATGATCCGTTAGGGCTTAAGACGCCGTTATTATAGAAATTTATAGGCCGTCATTCTAGAGTAAACCTAAAAATACCTATAATAAGTTAGGAAATACCCACAATAAGTTAGTAAACACCAAGGTTTAGTAACAAAAATCGCAACATTAGGTAAGCTTGATTGGGATCTCTGTTGATATAGTGTGCGTTTGAAAGAACATCTTACTGACGATGTCGTTTGCAAGTTGCGCATACACAGCTGAAAACACAGAATCAGGCTGTGCAACAACCGTTGGAATGCCCGCGTCAACATCCGCACGTAAGTCAATATGTAGCGGTAGCTGAGCCACACATTCGGTATCAAAACGTGCTGCCATTTTAACCACACCGCCAGTACCAAAGATGGCTTCTTCGTGACCACAATTATTACAAATATGGGTACTCATATTTTCGACAACACCCAAAACCGGCACTTTTACTTGTCTAAACATGCTGATGCCTTTCGCTGCATCCGCGAGTGCAACATCTTGCGGGGTTGATACAATTAACGCCCCTGTTACCGGAATGTTTTGACTCAAGGTCAATTGGATATCACCCGTGCCTGGTGGCATGTCGATAAACAGGTAATCGAGTTCTCCCCAATGTGTTTCGCCAAGCAACTGCATTAACGCTTTACTCGCCATTGGCCCACGCCAAATCATCGCTTGGTCATTTAAAGCAATAAAACCAATACTGTTAACAGCTAAACCATGCGCGTTAATCGCTTGCATGGTATTACCATCGTACGCTTCTGGACGAGACTCGCTCACACCGAGCATAAGCGGGATTGATGGTCCGTAAATATCCGCATCCATGATGCCGACTTTCGCACCCATTTTTGCTAATGCCAGCGCTGTATTAACGGTTGTCGTTGACTTGCCTACGCCACCTTTACCTGACGCGACAGCAATCACATTCTTAACGCCAGGAATAGCAGCTGCGTCGTTACAACGCGCTAAGGTGGCAATATCAAGTTGAATGTTCCACTTAACGGCATCCACCCCTTTCATTAACATCACTTTGGGCGTTAATTTGGTATCAAGTTCATGTTCAAAATCTAAAGAAGGAAAAGGTAAACGTAACGCAACCTCAGCACAACCATCCTTGTTATTCACTATTTCGAGTACATTACTGTCTGCTAAATTTTTCAACCAACCTTTTGGCTGAAAAATACCAACAAGCTGAGTGATCTTTGTTATATCCATAACCGCCTCTTCATTTTTGAATTTTAAGTGTTTAGCTTTTAAGCATTTCTACTTTATTAATCTACTATATCAATGATAAAGCAAAGAATCACAAATAAATACGCTAAAAATAGCAGGGTTTTTAGCCTAACATCTATGCTTTATAAGCTGTATCAGGTAACATCGGACAACTTTATTTTTAACCACAAGATGAATCAGATTTCATGACATCAGAACGCAAAATCTTAGTAACAAGCGCATTACCCTATGCCAATGGTCCTATTCACTTAGGTCATATGCTTGAGTATATCCAGACTGACATCTGGGTTCGTTTCCAAAAGCAACGTGGTCACACATGTACTTATGTATGTGCAGATGACGCACACGGCACGCCAATCATGCTTAAAGCGCAAGAGCGTGGCATCACGCCGGAAGCAATGATCGCGCAAACTAAAATTGAGCATATGGCGGATTTTGCTGAATTCAATGTTGGTTTTGATAACTATCATTCAACGCACAGTGATGAAAACCGTGAACTTGCAAGCATGATCTATACGCGTTTACGCGACAATGGTCATATCAAAACACGTGTAATCTCACAGCTGTTTGATCCAGAAAAACAAATGTTCCTACCAGATCGTTTTGTTAAAGGTATCTGCCCAGAATGTAAGAGCGAAGATCAAAATGGCGATAACTGCGACAACTGTGGCGCAACATATTCTCCAACAGATCTGATCGAACCACGTTCTGTGGTATCAGGTGCTGAACCTGTACTTAAAGATTCAGAGCATTACTTCTTCGATCTACCAGCATTCGGTGACATGTTAAAAGCATGGACACGTTCAGGTACATTGCAAGAAGAAATCGCTAATAAACTAGCAGAATGGTTTGAAGCCGGTCTACAGCAGTGGGACATCAGCCGTGATGCACCTTACTTTGGTTTTGAGATCCCGGATGCACCAGGTAAATTCTTCTACGTTTGGTTAGACGCACCAATCGGCTACATGGGTAGTTTCAAAAATCTATGTGATCGTCGCGATGACCTAGACTTTGATGAATACTTCAAAAAAGATTCAACGACTGAACTTTATCACTTCATTGGTAAAGACATCGTTAACTTCCACAGCCTATTCTGGCCTGCAATGCTTGAAGGTACGGGTTTCCGTAAACCAACGGGCGTATTTGCACACGGTTTTGTTACTGTAAACGGCAAGAAAATGTCTAAGTCACGCGGTACATTTATCATGGCGCGTACTTACTTAGACAACTTAAACCCAGAATACCTACGTTATTACTACGCAGCAAAACTAAGCAATAAGATTGTTGATTTAGATTTAAATCTAGAAGATTTTGCCCAACGCGTAAATTCTGACGTTGTGGGTAAAGTAGTTAACCTTGCAAGTCGTACTGCTGGTTTCATCTACAAACGTTTTGATGCAAAACTAGCAAGCGAAATTTCAGAGCCAGCATTGTTGGCTGAGTTTGTTGCTGCTGGCGATACTATTGCACAGTACTACGAAACGCGTGATTTCAGCAAAGCAATTAAAGAAATTATGGCACTGGCTGATAAAGCCAATGCTTACATTGCCGACAAAGCACCGTGGCAATTAATCAAACAAGAAGGCTGTGAAGCAGAAGCCCATCTTGTTTGTACTATGGGCATCAACTTATTCCGTATTTTATCGGTTTACTTGAAACCTGTATTACCAGAGATGGTTGCTGAAGTTGAAAAATTCTTAAACGATGAATTCAACTGGGAAAGCTACAAAACAGTATTAACAGACCACGAAATCAACAAATTCAAACCGTTAATGCAACGTGTAGAAATGGACAAAGTTGAAACGATGGTTGAAGCATCTAAGCAAAACTTAGTGGTTGCTGAAGAGGAAGTTGAAGTGGTCGTTGAAGAAACGCCTGTTGATCTTGCTTCTGACAAGCACCTTAAAGAAGAGCCAATTGGTGAAATGATCGCATTTGATGATTTCGCAAAAGTTGACTTACGCATTGCTAAAATTGTAAAAGCGGAACATGTTGAAGGCGCTAAGAAACTACTTAAGCTAACCTTAGATGTGGGCGGCGAAACGCGTCAAGTATTTGCTGGTATCAAGTCAGCTTACGAACCAGAGCAACTGCAAGGTCGCTTAACGGTTATGGTTGCTAACTTAGCACCCCGTAAGATGAAATTTGGTATGTCAGAAGGTATGGTACTTGCTGCAGGCCCTGGCGGCAGCGATATCTTCGTACTAAACCCGGATGAAGGTTCTGAACCTGGCATGCGCGTAATGTAATTAAGCGCAGTTATCGAATAGCGATTAAGCTATTTTACAACTGACTTTTAAAGGGACTCAAACTGAGTCCCTTTACTGTTATATAACGTATAGTTTATAACTAAATTTAAAACGATAAGAGATTGAAATGACAGCTCAAATTATCCTTGCTAAAGGCAAAGAAAAAGCACTTAAACGTAGACACCCTTGGATCTTCTCTGGCGCAGTACAGAAAGTAAAAGGCGAAGTAGAAGTTGGCGGCACTGTTGATATCATGAGTGCAGGCGGCGAATGGCTAGCAACTGGTAGCTACTCTCCTGAATCTCAAATACGTGTACGTGTATGGCATTACGACCGTGGCGTAGCAATCGATCAAGCATTTTTTGAAAAACGCATCAAGCAAGCACAATCGCTACGTGATGAGTTAATCGAACAGAAAGGCTTAACTGGTTACCGTTTAATCGCTGCCGAATCAGATAGCCTTCCAGGTATCACGATTGACCGTTACAACGATTTCTTAGTATGTCAGCTATTATCAGCCGGTGCTGATTTCCACCGTGACACACTCGTTGCAGCATTAAGCGTACTTTACCCAGAATGCAGCATCTATGAACGTTCAGATGTAGCAGTACGTAAAAAAGAAGGCCTAGAACTAGTTAAAGGCGTTCTTAAAGGCGAAGAGCCACCTGAAACTGTGATTATCGAAGAAAACGGTATCAAAATTGAAGTTGATATCAAAAATGGTCACAAAACTGGTTTCTATCTGGATCAACGTGACAACCGTCAAGCTGCTGCAAAATATGCAAAAGGCAAAGACGTACTTAACTGCTTCAGCTATACAGGTGGTTTCGGTGTTTACGCACTGCAAGCTGGCGCTAAATCAATTACTAACGTAGATTTATCGCAACCTGCGCTAGATATTGCAAAACGTAATTTAGAGCATAATGACCTAGATCTATCAAACGCTTCTTTCGAACGTGCTGACGTATTCAAAATTTTACGCCAATACCGTGAAGAAGGTCGTACGTTTGATACAATCATTCTTGATCCGCCTAAATTTGCAGAAAGTAAAGCGCAAATGAAAGGTGCTTGTCGTGGTTATAAAGACATTAACTTCGTAGCAATGCAAGTACTTAAGCCTGGTGGCACACTGTTAACATTCTCATGTTCAGGCCTAATGGAAGATGGTTTATTCCAAAAAATCGTTGCTGATGCAGCACTCGATGCAGGCCGTGACGCTTACATCGTAGAGCGTTTATCACAAGCAGGCGATCACCCAACGGCTAGCTTCTATCCAGAAGGTTATTATCTAAACGGTTTAGTACTAAAAGTTCTATAATTTAGAGCTTTGTCCTTGTAATAAGTCGGTTTTAGTTGCAAAGTGGTACTCAGATAGAATTTAATTCTCTATTCAGTGCCACTTTTAACAAGGCCAACGTTATGAAAGAAAATCTCCTTACTGCACTTTCGTGCTTACCAGAATCACTTCAAAGCCATTTGCTACCTATAATATCTAAACCTGATTTTAAAGGTGTTATTAGCGCTGATGATGTTGATCTATTACAGCTACATTCTGCATTAGAAACACCTGAATTATTACTCAGCTTATTACCCTTAGCCGCAGCCTATTCTGTTGCCCCAATCTCTGACTTTTATGTCGGCGCAATTGCACGAGCTGGTTCGGGTAACTTGTATTTTGGTGCCAATTATGAATTTACGCATCAAGCATTATTTAACAGTGTCCATGCTGAACAAGCCGCTATTAATAATGCCTTTAGTCATCATGAATCGGCTATTTTAGATATTACGGTTACCGACAGCCCTTGTGGTCACTGCCGCCAATTCATGAATGAGTTACACTGTGCACCAACGTTAAGTGTCAACTTAAAAGCAACAGGTGTTAAAACCCTAGCTACCTTGCTACCCGATTCTTTCGGTCCAATTGATCTCGGTATTAGCGAGTCACTATTAGCCGCTAAACCAGTTAATTTAACCTTGCAGCAAGAAAACGCTTCATCGCTAGTACAAGCTGCACTACAAGCTGCAAATACCAGCTATGCACCTTACAGCCATTGCCATGCTGGCATTGCGTTAAAAACAACAACGGGTACTGTCATTACTGGCCGTTATATTGAAAACGCCGCCTTTAATCCATCGTTATCACCACTGCAATCAGTACTGATTAATTTAAATTTAGCGGGGTTTGCATTAACTGATATAGAAGCAATGATCTTGGTTGAAAAAGCAGAGACTAAGATGAGTCATGCACAAGCGACACAAGTGCTTGTATCAGAGATGGGTATTAACAACTATCAGCATTTGTTTGCACAATAAATAGTTGAAAATGAAAGCATCAATTACCAGAGAAATAATGGATGCTTTCATGATTATTTTATAAATAACAGTCACTATCAGAGAAGTAGTTATCAGTTAAATAAGAAGTTAAATATTTTCACTACAAACGATTACAGCACACCAAGCTCACGTAAACGTTCAGTCAAATACTCATCAGCAGTATAACGTTCAGATAAAACCACTTCAGCCTTAGGGTGTAAAAATAGCGGCAATGATACGCGCGCTTTCGTCATGTCAGCACCTTCAGGATTAATCACACGGTGTGTCGTTGATGGAAAATAACCACCAGACGCTTCTTGCAACATGTCACCGATATTAATAATGATGTTACCAAAATCACTCGGTACGTCTAACCAAGTACCGTCTTGCTTAAGCACTTGTAAGCCTGGTTCATTAGCCGCTGGTAGCACGGTAAGCATATTAATATCTTCATGCGCAGCAGCACGGATAGCACCGACTTCTTCATTACCAGTCATTGGTGGGTAATGTAAAACACGTAATAACGTACGCGTGCTTGCTTCAACCATCTTTGATAAAGGCATACTGTAATTTGCCGATACCTCTGCTGGCGAAAACGCTTCAACCCAGTCAAGTAGCTCAGCAGCAAGTGCATTCGCTTGCTCGTAATACGCGAGAATATTTTCTTTTAATGACTCAGGGATACGGCCCCAAGTATATACATGGAAATACTCTTTAATATCTTTAACACTGTGACCTTTGGCTGTTTCAGACACTGTCGCAGGAAAGAAGCCATCTTGCGTTTCAGGTTTGAACAAAAATCCGTGTTTCTCTTCCGTTTCAAAGAATGCTTGCCACTCAGTGTAAATGGTTTGAACTAACGCGGGATTAATCGGGTGATTGGTTAATACACCAAAACCGGTTTCACGAAGTGATTTTACAAACGCTTCAGCACTATTTTCAGCGCGGTAATCAATTGCTGCTAATGTCATTATGTATACTTCTTTATCGAAAATTTTAGCGATCATAAAATTCATTCGCTGTAATGTCTACTGTTATCAACTAATTCAACTCAATAATTTATCAATCAATCTACAAATATCTTTATTTAAGTTCACAAACGATACGATCTACTTTTGAATGAAAGTTGATATAAAAAAAGAGCTATTGTGAATAATTCACAATAGCTCTTTTAGGATTAACACTATAAATATATTAGCGCTTATTCATATCAACGACTTATCTAAGTGGTTATCTAAACTATTTATCTAAAGTGTTCAGGTAAGTAATTGTTGCAGCTAAGTCTTCTAGTGTTTTATGGGCAGCTGAATTAACTAAGTATTTACCTTGAACTAAGAAAGCCGGTACTGATGCAATGTTAGCATTTGTTACAACCGTCTCTGCTTTTACCATCTGTTGATAAACCGCTTCGTGCTGTGCTTCGCTTAGATCAATTGGGCTTTTCATATTGTATTTTTCGAAGATGGCAATCATCTCTGCTTTTTTCTCTGCAGGCGTCATCGCAACTGCAGGTTCTTCTGCTTCCGCTTGGCCTTCACCGTGGTCATGATTATCTGCACCAGCACCGCTTTGCGTATAAGCAAATAAGTCGGTCATCATTTCATGACTAGGTTTACCGCCATTTTGAATTGCAGCAGCATAATAAACATAAGCAGAACGTTGCGCACTTTCATTAAAGGTAACGTGGGTTTTGGCAATCTCAATTTTAGTCATCTTCTCAATTGTAGGAATCATAGATTCCATGTTCATACAATTACCGCACGCCAGAGAGAAAATTTCGACAACATCGGGTAAGTCAGACATTGGCGTTGGGATAACAGTGTATTCACTGCCTTCCTTGGGATTGCTGTCTTCGCTGCAGCCTGCAAGCACAAACAAAGACACAAAAACGAAGAACAGCGGTTTAAAAATAGATTTCATAAATAGAGAACCATAAGTTAAAGAAGGAGGTTTAAAAGTTGAGGAGCGTATAATGATAGATTGTCACTGTCGAATAATATTACTTAGCTTTACTTTCATTATGACTTAGATCAATTAAGTTGAAATACGGTAATATCCAATTCTATAAACAACAAAATAACACACCACCATAAGCATGCATAAAGAACAATAAAACTAAGCAGTAAACCATAACTGGTCATTAATCACTCGATTTATTAAAAACAGAGAATAAACGATAAATATACTTCTCAACAAAGGTGATCTAGATACAGGTTGTTATATAAACAAATATACAATAAATAACCTTATAGCTATCATCCAGCAATCTGTGCAACTCCATAAGCATACTTTCAAATAATGCTCTGAAGGATTAAGTAACGTGAATTTTTTATCTAGTTTTAAAGGACGTATTATTACAGTTGTAATGCTGCTTGTTATTTCGTCGCTGGTGATTGCCAGTTTCATTTCTTATCGACAATTATCTACCTCTATTGTCGGTAATATTGATAAATATTCACACTTGCAAGTTGATAGCACCGCAAATAAAGTCAACAGCTGGTTTCAAAGCATTAAAAAAGGCCTTGTCGCGACGGCACCAGACTTTGCAGTACCACATGATGACGCACAGTTATTGCTTATGGTGAAACAAGTATCCCTTGCCACCGACGCAAACGATATATTAGCTGCTTATGAAGACGGTACCGCAATTACCGCAATCGACGGTAAACTAAGTTTAGACAGTTATGACCCACGAGTCCGCGACTGGTATAAAGACGCAAAACAAAAAGGTTCGACAATCATCACGGGTATTTACAGTGATGCGACAACCGGTGGATTGATGATCAGTATCGCTGAACCTTTCTATTATAACGCCCAATTTACAGGGGTGTTATTAGCAGATATCCGCCTGGAGACCGTAAGCAGCTTTATTCAGAACTCATCGTTTAAAGATACCACGCTTAATTTATATGACATGACAGGTATGACTATTGCGTCAACAGATAATAGTCAAGTTGTGGGTAAGCCTCTGGATTCGGCTAATGCCGCATTTACACCATTTAAAAACACGCTGTCAAATAATCAACAAGGTACATTTGAATTTAACCAAGGACAGGTAACAACGCTTGCTTATTTTACGACATTAAACCTAGATGATCATATTTCGTGGAAAGTAGCTATCACAGTAGATAAATCATCTCACTTCATCGAAATAGCCGATAGCTTAGACAGTGCATTTATCACGGGGCTGATCCTTGTCATCTTAGCTTGTATCATCATTTTTGTTGCACTAAACCGCTTGTATAAACCTATTCTATCGTTGAAAGAAACCATTGTAGATTTGGCTGAAGGTAACGGCGATTTAACCCGTCGTATTAAGGTACATAGTAACGATGACTTAGGTCAAATAGCAGAAGCAGTAAACAAATTCACAGCTAATTTACAAAAATTGATGCTAGAGATATCTCAGTCAACAGATTACATATCCGATGGCATTAATGCACTCCGTTCGCAAACAGAGCATAATAATAACGTGCTGTTAGAGCACGCAAGTGAAACCGAACAAATTGTCGTAGCGATCACAGAGATGAGTTCAACTGCTGACAGTGTCGCTCAAAGTGCAGCCCAGTCTGCAACCTTTACGCAAAAATCAACCGATGAAGCTAGACGCTCTAAAGAAGTAGTCCAAGGCGCTGTTCATGGTGTTGCCGAGTTAGTTACCGAAGTTGACGCCATGGCTATCAGCATTCAAACAATGAATGAAGATACCAATAAGATCAGCTCAGTACTAGGTGTCATTGGAGAAATTGCCGACCAAACTAACTTACTCGCACTTAACGCAGCTATTGAAGCTGCTCGCGCAGGTGAACAGGGTCGAGGCTTTGCCGTTGTTGCCGATGAAGTAAGAACCTTGGCAGCGAGAACACAAAAGAGCACAGCAGAAATTAGTGACATGCTAACGCGTTTACGTAACGGCGCTGATTCTGTAGTTAAAGCAATGCATACAACGAAAGCAAGCTGTGAACAAACCGCCGAAACAACGGAAAGTGTCAATCACAGTTTAGATTCAATGACTGAATCGGTATTACAAATTAATGACCTTGGTATTCAGATTGCCACTGCAGCTGAAGAACAAAGTTCAGTAACAGAAGAAATTAACCGTAATATGACATCAATTCAAACCATGGTGCACCAATTAACAAATAACAGTGATAAGACCCTTAATAACTCGCACGAACTGGCGACCAACAATACTCATTTGATGTCTATAGTGAGCCAGTTTAAGCTTAAATAAGCCCCCCTTCCCCATAAATACGTTGACCCTTACTCAACTTAGGGTCAACGCCTACTTTCTAGCTTCATCAGTAATCATCGAACAACAACTCTAAATCGAACGATAGTCCATCCGCGTCTTTATCATAGTTTATTACTTAATGATTAGAAGCAGGATATTTTCGTGATGGAGATCACTCATTGATAACTTTAAATGCGATATGACAATTTACTGCCGATAAGCTAATAACAATGTAATTGCGATAGTGTTATCGCTGTTTAACGCGAGTATACGCTCTCGATTTTATTTATTATAAGGATGTACCCACGTGAATTTCTTATCAAGTTTTAAAGGCCGGATAATTACAGTAATTATGTTACTGCTCATCACGACGCTAGCAATATCGAATTTTCTATCTTATCGCCAACTATCTACCATGATGAAAAGCGACATAGATAACTATTCAACCCTGAAAGTCAGCAGTACATCCGATAAAGTCAACGCGTGGTTCCAAACGATCAAAGATGGCTTGGTTGGTACGGCGCCCGATTTTGCAGTCACCCGCGATGACGATCAAATTAACCTAATGGTGCAACAAATCAATGCATCAACCAAAGCAACAGATATCCTTGTTGGTTTTGAAAATGGCGGTTCATACAGCGCCCTGTCAGGAAAGCGCTTTGTGAATGATTACGACCCACGTGGACGTGATTGGTATAAAGAGGCAAAACGCCAAGGTAAAACCATTATTACCCCTATGTATAAAGATGCATTCACCCAGAATTTATTGGTGAGTATCGCTGAACCTTTCTACAAAAATGGTCAATTACAGGGTGTATTACTTGCCGATATCGAATTGAATATTCTTGAAGATATTGTAAAAGCATCGGCATTTGCACATGCAACAACGAGCTTATTTGACGAGCATGGTACTGCCATTGCGTCAACAGATAAAATAGACAAGCCAGGTGAGTCAAAACTTGCAGACAATGTCGAATTTGCACAATTACAACAACAAATGTTAGCAGAAGAAAGTGGTAAAGTGACTGTTACAGCTAACGGTAAAGAAAAAATCAACTATTTTGAGTCTGTGAAACTTGATGATCAATTAAGCTGGAACATATTAGTGACTTTGGATAAAGAAGCGCATCACGCTGTTATTGCTGATAGCTTAGAAGATTCATTAATCACCGCTATTATTTTGATTATTATGGTATCGCTACTGATATATGTTGCCCTTAATAAACTTTACCAACCAATCATTGCATTAAAATCTACAATCCAAGATCTCGCACAAGGTAACGGCGATTTAACGCAACGATTGGATGTTACAAGTAAAGATGATTTAGGCCAGATAGCAGAAGGCGTCAATACCTTTATTGCGAACCTGCAAACGATCATGATCGATATATCACAATCAACAACGCACATTTCGACTGGCATTGAACAACTGCGCTCACAAACAGAGCATAACAATACCGTGTTAATCGATCATGCCAGTGAAACAGATCAAGTAGTGGTGGCTGTGACAGAAATGAGTTCGACTGCTGACAGCGTTGCTCAAAGTGCAGCGCAAAGTGCAACTTATACGCAGAAATCAACGGATGAAGCACACCAATCTAAGAGCGTTGTAGAAGGCGCTGTAAGGGGGGTTGCCGACTTGGTCAATGAAGTAGAAGCGATGGCACTAAACATTCAAACCATGAATGAAGATACCCATAAAATCAGCACTGTTTTAAGCGTTATTGGTGAGATTGCCGATCAAACCAACCTACTCGCACTTAACGCAGCAATTGAAGCGGCACGCGCAGGCGAACAAGGCCGAGGCTTTGCAGTTGTTGCTGATGAAGTACGAACACTTGCTGCAAGAACACAGCAAAGTACCTCAGAAATTAACGAAATGTTAACGCGCTTACGTGGTGGTGCAGATACAGTAGTCCGTGCAATGGATATCACTAAAGCAAGTTGCCAGCAAACAGCGGATACCACAGCCAGTGTCAACGACAGTCTTGATTCGATGACCAATTCAGTGATGCAGATTAATGACCTTGGTATTCAAATTGCTACAGCAGCTGAAGAACAAAGCTCAGTCACCGAAGAAATAAACCGTAACATGACGATGATTCAGAATATGGTATCGCAATTAACTGAAAACGGTGAAAAAACCATGGACAGTACCCATACGCTAGCAAGTTCAAATCAACAACTTGTTACCATTGTGTCCCAATTCAAATTGAGCTAAAAAATCTGCTTATAATGCCTTTGTCTTTGGTATTAATTGAATGCCAAAGACAATTTCCACCATCAAATATCAAATTGTAATGATGAGCTCACGCTTATTATTAGCCAATTTAAACTAAAATAACCAGGTCAACGCTTAGAATTCCATAAAATTAAATATCAGACTTTATATTGTTATATATCACTTTATAGATGTAAAGTCTGGTTATTTGTTAATAAGCAAACACTTCCCACCAAAATTTACGTTACAATCGCTTACAAAATCCTACTCCAACTTTCATATGAATGTTAGGATATGTAAAAATTGCAAACAAGCTGAACATATATCCACAAATCAGCTAAATCGCGACATTTATAACCATTAAAGGGTACTGATTCACGTGAATTTTCTATCAAGTTTTAAAGGGCGAATAATCTCTGTCATTATTTTACTCTTAATCACAACTTTAACTATTTCTAACTTCTTTTCTTATCGCCAACTATCTTCTTCTATGTCGAGTAATATCAATGATTACTCTATACTAAAAGTTGATACTACCTCGGCGAAGATCAACGTTTGGTTTCAAACGATTAAAGAAGGTTTAATCGCCACTGCGCCAGATTTCTCACAAGCACGTGATGACGAGCAGTTACATTTAATGGTTCGACAAATCACAGCGGCAACAAAGGCCAGTGATATTGTGGTTGGTTTTGCCGATGGTCGCTCTTATGGCGCTGCAAGTGGCAAACGCGATTTAGCCAGTTATGATCCCCGTACCCGTGATTGGTATACCCTAGCACAACAAAAACGTGGCACGATCGTTACGGCCATGTATAAAGATGCGCTAACTAAACAGTTACTTATTAGTATTGCCGAACCGTTTTATAACAATGGTCGCCTAGAAGGTGTATTACTTGCTGATATCGAGCTAGGTGTACTGAACGACATGGTACGTGATTCGGCATTTGCCAATGCGGTAACAAGTTTATACGACAACCAAGGCACGACAATCGCATCGACGGTACAAATTAATAATCCAGGTCAAAGCAAACTAGCTGACGACATGGGTTATGCGCAACTGCAACAACAAATGTTGAATAATGATGAAGGTGTCACTGAATTCAGTGTCAATGGCGCAGATAAAGTAAGTTACTTTGAAAGCATCAAACTTGATGATTCAATGAACTGGCATTTACTCATTACCGTAGATCAATCAGCACATTACGCGACTGTAAAAGAGTTATTAGAAAAGACACTATTTGGTGCCCTACTACTTATTATCATCGCATCTGCGATTGTATATGCTGCACTTAACCAATTATACCGCCCTATTCTAGCGTTAAAATCGACCGTTGTTGATCTTGCCCATGGTAATGCCGATTTAACCCAACGCCTTGCTGTAACAAGTAACGATGATTTAGGTCAGATAGCCGAAGCAGTAAACCGCTTCGTGATCAACTTGCAAGATATGATGTTAGAAATATCGCAATCAACAGACCATATTTCATCTGGTATTGAGCAATTAAGATCGCAAACGGAACACAACAACACGGTATTGGTTGATCACGCTAGCGAAACCGATCAAGTTGTTGTTGCTGTGACTGAAATGAGTTCAACTGCCGACAGTGTTGCCCAAAATGCAGCGCAATCTGCAACCTTTACCCAGCAATCAGCCGATGAAGCACATAAATCAAAAGCGGTTGTTGAAGGCGCTGTACACGGTGTTGCAGACTTAGTAAACGAAGTTGAAGCGATGGCATTGAACATTCAAACAATGAATGAAGATACCCACAAAATAAGCACAGTATTAAGCGTGATTGGCGAAATTGCCGACCAAACTAACCTACTGGCATTGAACGCGGCAATTGAAGCAGCGCGTGCTGGTGAGCAAGGTCGTGGTTTTGCCGTTGTTGCTGACGAAGTTCGTACCCTTGCAGCAAGAACGCAACAAAGTACTTCTGAGATTAATGAGATGCTTTCACGCTTACGCAATGGTGCAGACACTGTTGTACGTGCGATGGATATCACCAAGGCGAGTTGTCAACAAACAGCGGCAACCACAGCAAGTGTGAATGATAACCTTGATTCAATGACGACATCTGTGATGCAAATTAATGACCTTGGTATTCAAATTGCGACTGCCGCTGAAGAGCAAAGTTCGGTAACGGAAGAAATCAACCGTAACATGACGATGATCCAAGGCATGGTTAATCAGCTTACTGATAATGGTCAAAAAACCATGGACAGTACCCGTGAACTAGCCAGCTCAAACGAGCAGTTAGTCGCAATTGTTGGTCAGTTTAAACTGAAATAAAAACGCATAATCACAAGCTATTATTTATCTAGCTTATTATGCTACTCCAGCGTCGACCCTTACTTATCTGAGGGTCGACGTATTAACTTTCGGTGTTATATGCAGTGACAAACTGCGGTTTAAATAAAAAACCTTGAACATAATCAATATTTAAAGCTTTTGCAAACGCTAGATCCTCACCTGTTTCAACCCCCTCCAAAATCGTCTTCTTGCCTGCAGCTTTAGCATAAGCAATCAAGGCTCGAATCAATAATAAAAATTTTGCGTTATGCTTATTCAATACCACAAAACGATCGAATTTAATAAAATTAACTTGCTCTAATACTGCGGTTGAAAGCATCGACTGTTCGTTACAGACATCATCAATTGCAGTTCTTATATTGTATGACGCCATTAATTTGATCATGTTAAGACTCATTTTGGCATCGATTATCTCGGAGTTTTCAATCAGCTCTACAACTACCTCATTGTCTTTATGATCTAAAAACAACTGAATGAAAGGATTCAATTCTTTCGCTGTTAGCGACTGCTCTACGATATCATCACCATAAGCAAAATAAGAATCTTGATCTAAGTTAACGAATAATTTGAAGTTCTTCGGGGCATGTTGAAGCTGTAACCTTTTCTGTGCGAATTCCACTTGAAATAATGACAGAGGGTTGTGATGCAAAGCCTTATAAACTTGGTCTGGGGCAATGGGATTATTTTTATCATCATAAAAACGTGATAAAGCTTCATAAGCAAATACTTCAAGTGTATCAAGCGCTACGATAGGTTGGTATTCAACACCATAATTCTTTGATTTTAAAATATATAATAGTAATTTAGGTGGTAGAACTGGCGCTATACTAGTCAAATCCATTAACTCTAGCTTAAAGACATCAAGTATACTAACACTCAATAGTAATGATTCTCAATATCACTTTCTTGTTAAAAATCTTCAAAAGTGTGATAAAGGCCACAAAAAAGGCCTTTATCATTGTTTTATACAGTACTAAAGGCCTTTTTATTAAACGCTGAATTATTAGCAGTTAAGCAATTTCATCATTTATTGAAACTTGACAGCCTAAACAGCAGAGTTAATCGCATCCGTTAAGATAGCGACAACCACATCAATCTCTGCAGGTTGAATGATTAACGGTGGTAACATGCGGATAGTCGAACCAAAACGCCCGCCTAATTCAATAATCAAACCACGACGCAGCGCCGCTTGTTGAATCGCTTTGGCACGAACGCCATCTTGTGGCAAGTTACCTAGCACATCACGTTCGCCATTAGGATCAACAATCTCGATACCTAACATCAAACCACGGCCACGAATATCGCCAATAACGTCTGAGGCAATCGCTTCTAAATCATGCTTTAACTTCGCGCCCATCGCACCTGCATGCAAATGTAATTGGTTTTCAGCAAGGTGACGCATCACCACCAACCCAGAGGCCATTGCGAGTTGGTTACCACGGAACGTACCCGCGTGCGCACCTGGCTGCCATTTATCAAAGTCACTGTGATAGACAATAGCAGCTAATGGTTGACCGCCGCCTAACGCTTTAGACACCACGATAACATCCGGTTCAATATCTGCGTGTTCAAATGCAAATACTTTACCCGTACGACCCATGCCCGCTTGAATTTCATCAATAATAAGCAAGATGCCGTGACGTTTAGTTATATCACGTAAACCGCGTAACCAAGTTGGATCTGCCGGTAATGAACCTGCTTCACCCTGCACTGCTTCAACGATTATAGCCGCAGGTTTAGCAACACCAGACTCTGGATCAGTTAGCATTGTTTCTAACTGGTAAAGGCTGGCTTTAATACCGGTCTCACCTAAGCCATAGGGACAGCGAGGTGCATACGGGAATGGCATGATTTGCACATCCGCGCCCGTCATGCTTAATGCAGATTTAGGCCCTAAGTTACCCATCATCGCTAACGCGCCATGCGTCATGCCGTGATAAGCACCCGAGAATGCTAAAATAGAACGACGACCAGTGGCAATTTTAGCCAGCTTTAACGCCGCTTCAACTGCATCTGAACCACAAGGGCTACACATTTGAATGCGTGCATTTGCAGCCATGTTACCCGGTAGTAGATCCAATAGCTGCGTCATAAACTGATCTTTGACTGGTGTCATTAGATCTAACGTTTGCATTGGTATTTCAGACTGCACAGCTTCTATCAACGCAGCGGTTACATCGGGGTGACTGTGGCCTAGAGCCAAAGTACCTGCAGCAGCTAAGCAATCAATAAAGATCTGTTGCTCAGTATCTTCAACAAAGATACCTTGGCCGCGTTTTAACGCAAATGGCAAACGACGCGGATAGCTGCGAGCATTTGACTCACGCTGTTCTTGGCGTTGTAAATAGCTATTAGTCGCTAGCACACGTGCTGGCTGACTAAGAAACGAATCCAAGTTTAACGCGGTAGGTATTACTGCGCGCGTCACTGGTTTATCGTTATTCATTTCAGTCACATAATTTAAAACTTCGCTCACGTCGTTTTCAACCTTCTTTGATCTTTTATTCATAATTGCCACCCTGTGAAAGGTATCATTCATATTGTTGCTGACATTCGGCAAGATTAAACTTTGCCTAATGTCGCTTTGAAATCCTGATAATCAAACTGATTCAGGGTTTCTATTTTACCTTCAACACGTTTACCGTTAGCGTCGTCAATCGCCGCTCGTTGAAAATAAATGCTTGGCATTTTTAGGCCATTGAACCAGTTCAGTTTCACCATGGTGTAACCGGCTGAATCTTTAATCGTTAGACGATCGCCGACTTGTAATGGCTGTGGGAAATTGGCTTCACCAAATATATCCCCTGCCAAACATGAACAGCTGCCAATAATGTAAGAATGCTGACCATCTTCTGTTGCTTCAGCAAAACTCGCAGGCTCGTTATAGATAAGCGTATCTAAACGATGTGCTTCAGTCGCACTGTCGACGATTGCGGTTTTCTTATCATTTTCAACAACGTCTAATACCGATACCACAAGGTCTGTGGTATCCGTAATAACCGCTTCACCTGGTTCAAGGTAAAGTTGAACTTGATGTTTTTCAGCAAAGGCTTTCAGTGCTAATGCTAATTCAGCAACCGGATAACCCGGATAAGTGAAGAACAACCCACCACCCAAACTCACCCAAGATACTTGATCTAAGTGCGCTGAAAACTGCTCTGAAATTGTGTTAAGAATAGTGTTATAAGCAACAAAATCCTTGTTTTCACAATTCATGTGGAACATCAAACCATCAAGTTTAGCGACAGTTTCAACTGTTAGTCCCGCTTTTTTAACACCTAAGCGCGAATAAGCACGTGCAGGATCTGCGAGATCTTGCCCTGCATAACTCACTTCAGGGTTAATGCGTAAACCAACACTGCTTGAAGCAGGCAACAAAGGTTGCATACGTTCTAGTTGTGATACCGAGTTAAAGATAATCTTATCGGCAATATCACGTACCGCGATCACGTCATCTTCGCTGTAACCCACGCTGTAAGCATGTGTTTCACCGGGAAACGTCTCGTGGCCTAGCTGCACTTCATACGGACCACTGCTGGTTGTACCGTCTAAATATCTGCTGATGGTATCGAATGTTCCCCATGTAGAGAAACACTTCAATGCCAATACCAATTTCACATCCGATAGATCTTTTAACTGCTTGCAGATCTCAAGATTGCGCAGCAGTTTATCTTCATGGATCATGAAATACGGTGTTTTTAGAAGCGCCGACATTACTCGCAGTCCAGCTCTTGAACTTCCCATTTTAGACCGATGCGCGGCATCAAGTCTAAGAAGTCATCTGGGTTAAGTTGTTCTACGTTGAACAAACCAACATCGCTCCACTTACCTTGGAAGTAAAGTAGTGCTGCAGTGATTGCAGGTACGCCAGTTGTGTAAGAAATCGCTTGATGCTCAACTTCTTTATATGCTTCTTCGTGGTCGCAAATGTTGTAAACGAATACGCTACGTGGCTTGCCTGCTTTAGTACCACGAACCCATGTACCGATACATGTTTTACCCGTGTAACCTGACGCTAGTGATGTTGGATCGGGTAAGATCGCTTTTAATACTTTCAGTGGTTCAACCGTAATACCGTCAGTAGTAGTAACAGGCACTTGGCTTAATAAACCAATGTCGCGCATTACGTTGAAGTATTTAAGGTAGTTATCAGAGAAACCCATCCAGAATTCAATACGTTTTGCAGGAATGAATTCAGCTAATGAACGTACTTCATCGTGCGCCATTGAGTAAACTTTTTGCTGACCAACAACCGGGAAATCAAATTCCATTACGCGGCTGTGGCAAGGCACTTGATGCCATTCTTTGTTCTCGTAGTAGAACGAGTCGCCTAAGATCTCTAACATGTTTGTTTCTGGATCAAAGTTAGTTGCAAAGCGTTGACCATGATCACCTGCGTTTACATCCATTACGTCGATGCTGTCGATTTCATCGAATAAGTGCTTGTATGCATATGTTGCGAATACGCTTACTACGCCTGGATCAAAACCAGCACCAAGAATACCTGTGATACCGGCTTTTACGAAGTCTTCACGGAATGCCCATTGTGGATCGTAAGCTTCAGGTACTTGCTGACCTTCGCTGCATAAATCAGTTGCAACAGATGTGTCTAGGTAAGCGGTTTTAGTCGCAACACATGCAGCCATGATCGCTACGTTTACCCACGGAGGACCGGCGTTGATTACTAGGTCTGGATTTACTTCTTCGATAAGTGCAATTAGTTCATCTTTGTTATCAACGTTGATTTGACGAGATACCAAGCTGCGAGTCTTGTCTTTTAAGTTGTCACGGTGATGAACACTGGTGATGATTTTGTCACATTTAGCGATTGTGCGTGATGCGATTGTAATGTCACCAAACACGTCATTGTTTTGAGCACATTTATGCGCAATAACCCAACCAACACCACCAGCACCAATTTGTAATACAGACATATCTATTCCTTAAACTTATTCTTTAATTGTTATTTTATAAATGGCTGATCTATTCGAAACACATCAACCACTGTTCTATTTATTTCTAAACCTATTTATTTCTAAATGACTTTAAGCTACTTTCTATAAACTTTAAGCTATTTGATATAATCTTGCTCTGCAGCAAAATCAGCTATCTTGCTAAACAAACTTTCAAAATCACTTAACTGTAAACATGGATTTAAAATCGTCAGTTTTAGACAGGTATAACCATTAATTTTGGTTTCGCCTAATACCGCCTGCCCTGCTGTTAACAGATCTAAACGTAAACGCTGATTGATCATGCTAATTTGTTCTTCACGCTCAGTGCTTACAGCGCTGCTTGTTATTAGATCGTTATATCTGAACAACACAGTGCTTAGTTGTGGCTGAGCCAACAATTCAAACTTGTCAGTTGCAGTCACTAACGCGCCGACATTTTGAGTCAGACTGATAAGGTGATCGTACATCGCACCAAATTTATCCGTACCCAAGGCTTGCATAGACATCAACAGTTTCAACGCATCAAAACGTTTCGTCGTGGCAATTGATTTATCCACCAAGTTTGGTAGTTCATCAGTTTCACGATTTAAGTAATCAGCGTGATGTAATAAGTATTTGAAGTTGTGATTATCACGGATCAACAATGCGCCACAGCTAATCGGTTGGAAGAACAACTTGTGGAAATCAGTACTGATTGAATCAGCCAACTCGATACCAGCCAAACGATCTTTGTGTGAACTTAAGATCAATGCGCCGCCATAAGCGCCATCAACGTGGAACCACATATTGTGTTGTTCGCTAATCGCCGCAATCGCTTGCAGATCATCAATCGCGCCAAGGTCTGTGGTGCCAGCCGTACCAACCACGCAGAACGGCATCAAGTCTTGTGACTGTAAGTCAGCAATCGTTGCATTCAGTGCGTTAATGTCTAAACAACCGAATTCATCAGTCGCGACAGTGATCACTGCACGTTCACCCAAGCCCATTAACGAGGCTGACTTTTGCACGGTAAAATGACTTGTGTGTGAACACAGAATGCGTAATTTCTTCGCGTAACTTGGTAAGCCGTCTTTCTGAACGCTTTCACCTGAGATTTGCTCGACAGCGCGATCGCGTGCCAACAACAGACCCATCAAGTTACTTTGCGTGCCACCACTAGTGAACACACCATCAGCGCCATTGTTGGTCGCTGATTGCTTAAGGTCATAACCAAATAGCTCACATAACCAATCTGTCATTTTCTGTTCTACATAAGTAGCAGAAGATGCTTGGTCCCATGAATCCATTGATTGGTTAAGTGCCGAAATAATAGTTTCAGCAGCCAGTGCAGGGATTAACGGCGGCGTGTGTAAATGAGCAATACAGTGCGGGTGTTGCACGATAATTGAATTTTTACCAATCAGATTAACATTGTTGGTGATGATGGCTGCCAGCGGTGCAATCGGCGCTTTACCAATCGGCATCGCCATGATTTGTGCGTTTAACTGCGCAGGTTCAAGTCCAGAATACGGCGCGTTAATCGCGGTAAACATCGCAGATAATTCGCGGGCAGAATGCTCGATAGCGTTTAGATAATGCGGCTGTGCTTGCGGATCTAGATGTACAAATACATCAGACCAATCACTGTTGTGATTTGAATTTTGGTTTGAGTTTTTCATCATTCTTCAAATTTTAAATAAAAAAATGCATATTCGAGAGCTAAGTCGCGCTAAAAGCAGAATCTAAAAGCGGAGCACAGAACAAACGAACAAGTTAGTTGCGCAGGGCAACCGAGAGAAAAAGCTAGATTTTAGGCGAAACTGTAAAGTGCTCGCGCTAATCAGAGATCAGAGGTACGGTAGGCAAATACGAAATGTGTGATTAATGATTTGTATCACTGTCTTTTAAAGTCCATATAAAAACAAAATAATCGAGGAGCTCGATTTAGTGGCGATAATGTAATTTAAATGTAATTTGGATGCAAGCGATTTATATCACGGTTATTATAAATTAATCTGTAAATACAGTCTTATTTGGTTATAACAACCGTATAAATAACAAAATATAAAGATATTTACGTTTTTTGAACGCTAACTTTCTATTAGTTCAAAACTATGTAATGCCTCTTGACGTGAACCGACCCCACATTCTTGACCATTAATGATGATAGTCAGTTTGTGAATCCCTAAATGAAATACCCGAGTGCTAATCACTTTAAAGCTTTGGTGTCGGCTAATCTGTTCTTGCGTGTTCGCGGCTATCACCCGTTCACTAATTTTAAATACTTTCCGCGCTAAGCTGCCATTTTTCTTCAGGTAATACAGGCCGTATTCTAAACGTAACTTCTGGGCGTTATGACTGGTATTTTCAATCGAAAAATTAAAATTAAGCTTATCTCCGACCTTAACGACCGGTGTCGTGATGGCCATTGCAGTGAGTTTTATCAGGTCTTGTTGAAAACCAAACAACGCCATAATTTCAGGCTGGGCTTGTTTGAGTAAAGTGCGGCACGCGTGTTTCACGAGTTTGTTTGTCAGGGTGTTATTTCCTAACCACTGCGTTGCAATTTTGACCACGACATCACTGTTATCTTTGGCAATGTCATTAAGGTTATTCGCCACACTGCGCCTCACTACTTCACAGTCATCTTGTTTCAATGCAGTTAAAATAGGCAGTAAAGGCGCTGGATCATTCTTTAATGCAGGCAATGCCATCGCCCACGGCAGTCGAGGTCGAGAACCTTCAGTGGCTAATCGGCGTACATGACGACTTTCGTGTGTTGTCCATGCCAACATTTGCGCTAACATCTTTTCGGTATAACGTATGATAAAAGGTCTAACGGCAAACTCACAGCTGGTATATTGCGTGACAAATTCAAAGCCATCAATTGCGCTGTCGTAATCATCAAGTCCATACATTTCGATGTAAGCAGGCAAGCACATATATTCGAGACTTTGCTCTTTAATCCCCTGCTTGCGCAATTCCTGAATGATGTTTTTAAGTTCGTCTACGGCGATACTAAAATCAACAGGCATAAAGTGATGCAAGACTGCGGCGGTATGATGCATGCGCTGCTTTAATTCATACTCTACAAAGTCGTCAGTAAAGATTAACTGGTTAAACTTCACCGTATCAAACTCAGGTAATACCTTAGCTAATACCCCCGAAAATTGATCATAAAATGCAGGGCAATAAACGTCTTTAAATAACTCAGCCATAAGTAAACTCTCATTCCAGTGGTAATCAATGTGGTAATGTTCAAACGATACAAATAAAGCGGTATAGATAAAACTATATAGGAAGTGTACTGAAATTTAAACTATCTCTAGATTGCAGCTTTCAAATAATCGATAAATCAATAATTAATTGAATCATATGACTATCCTGTGTATCTTGTTTTTATTATAAAAATAAGACAGTTTTCATCGTCAATTACGGTGATAAGCCTTATCGGTCTTGGAGTATTTCTAAATGAATAGCATTGATCAATTTGTAAAAAACTGGGGCAGTAAAAACGCCATGGTACCAATAAATATTGATGATATTGCAGAGCTTGAACTAAAATTAAAAGGTGTTTTACCAGACTCATATAAGTATTTAATATCTACTTATGGCTTGGTTCACACACCTAATGTGCTGACTAAAATTTGCGATTTAAATTCAGATGTTTCTGAAGTACAAGACTTCTTAAGCCTAGACGATGTAGCGTCACTCTCACAGCTGTATGAAATGAGTGGCATGCCAAAGGGCCATGTTTTGTTTGCCTCTGATTGTAAGGGCAACATGTTTTGTTTCAAGCTTAGCGATTGTGAGCGTAACAACGCAGATGCGCCGGTATGGTTTTTTGACTATAGCGCTGGTACCGTGACGCACGTATCACCATCGTTTACCGAATGGCTAGACCAATTCAATGAACTTTAGCTTAACGGGCTATAGTTTAATGAGCTTTAATAAAATTTAATGTTGCATATAATGTGCAACATCTCCTTATCCCTTTCTAAAATGACACTATAAAAATGAATGATAAAACAATAGCAACTCACAACGGTAAATTTCATGCAGATGATGTTTTCAGTATCGCAACACTGAAGCAGATTTTTCCTTCTTTCAAGCTCGTCCGTACACGTGATTTAAGCGTGATTGGCGAAGCTGATATTGTGATCGATGTCGGTGGTGAATATGATCCTGATACCGGTCGTTTTGATCATCATCAACGTGGTGGTGCAGGCCAGCGCGAAAATGGTATTCCCTACTCTTCTTTTGGGTTAGTTTGGCAGAAATATGGCTTAGAAATATGTCAAGGCAACCAAGAGATCGCCGATTCTGTCGACGCCGGTTTAGTCTCTACGATTGACGCCATCGATTGCGGTCATGTTGAAGGTGTTGCTCAAGGCATTAGCCTTAGCCAAACGATTTCAATGTTTAACCCTACGTGGCAAGAAGAAGGTGATTTTGATGGCTGTTTTGATGAAGCCGTTGCTTTTGCATCGCGTATTTTAACACGCTTCATTGCATCTGCTGCAGGTGGCATTAATGCAAAAGATATTGTCGCTGAAGCGATTAATAACGCCAACGATCCAAAAGTAATTGTATTAACGCAATATACACCGTGGAAAACAACGGTTTTAAACTTAGCGCCTGAAGCTTTATTCATGGTTTATCCATCTCAGTCTGGTAAATGGACTATTCAAGCAGTACCGGTTGAACTCGGTTCATTCGAAGATAGAAAGTCACTGCCGAAACCATGGGCCGGTTTATCAGAACAGGCGTTTAAAGACGTAACGGGTCTTGATGATGCGATGTTCTGCCATAACGGTTTATTTATTGCCGGTGCAGCGTCATTTGAAAGCATCATGAAAATGGCTACAATGGCACTTCAAGCAAAATAAGACGTTCGATAAATAATAGCTTCATCGCCATTAAAATACTAATTAAAGCATTTTCATAAATAACCCATCAAGAGGAGATCGAAAATGGAAAAGAGCCTTTTTCAGTTTATCTGGAAATATTCAAAACGAAATCAGTTGATTCTATCAGCTGTCACGCTCCTAACGTTTCCGATCCTCTACATATCGCTGGAGCTCCCTAAACGCATCATCAACGATGCGATTGGTGGCACGGGCGAAGATGTCACAGTACTCGGTGTGATACTCAGTCAAACCGAGTTTTTAATGGTGCTTTGTGTTGGCTTTTTAATTGCAGTATTAGCCAATGGTTTATTGAAGATGAAGCTAAACACCTTGAAAGGGGTCTTAGCTGAGCGCTTATTAAGACGATTTCGTTTTCAAATGGTTACTCGAATTTTAAGATTCCCTCGCTCATATTTCCGCACCACCAGCCAAGGTGAGCTCGTGTCGATGGTAACTTCTGAAGCGGAACCAATGGGATCATTGATGGGCGATATGTTGTCACGCCCTATCCTTCAAGCTGGGCAGATGTTAACTATTCTTGCCTTCTTATTTGCACAAAGTTTCTGGTTTGGCCTTGCATCCATCACCCTAATTCCCTTACAGGCATGGATAATTCCTAAGTTACAACGTCAGATTAATTTATTAAATAAAGCTAGAATTCAGGAAATACGTAAATTAGCCGCAGATATTGGCGAAACGGCTGCTGGCGTCAGTGATATTCGTACTAACGGTGGATTACGTCATAGACTGTCCTTGTTCTCCAATCGTTTAGGTAAATTGTTCGGTATCCGCTTCGAAATTTATCAGAAGAAATTCTTCATGAAGTTCTTAAACAACTTCATCAATCAATTAACCCCCTTCTTTTTCTATTCAGTGGGTGGTTATTTGGCAATTCAAGGGGAGATCACTGTCGGTGCTCTCGTGGCCGCACTTGCAGCATACAAAGATCTATCATCACCTTGGAAAGAATTACTGACTTATTACAATCAAACTCAAGATATGGCGTTACGCTGGGAAGTCGTCACCGAACGCTTCACGTCAAAAACGTTAGTGAACGATGCGTTATTTGATGGCGAACCTGATACGTTTACCAGTCTTCATGGTGACATTGAGCTGAAGAATGTAACTGTGCGTGACGACCTTAACCATTCAGTACTCGAAGATATTAACTTAAGCATCCCCAAAGGCGCACGCGTTGCGATTCAGACCAACAGCGAGTCTGCGGCGCTTGCGTTTGCTGATATATTAACCCGTGAAGTAATCCCATACAGGGGGTCGGTGCAGATAGCAGGTCATAACATGAATGACTTACATCAAACAGTACTCGCCAATCGCATCGGCTATGCCAATTCCAATCCGCACATTTTTCAAGGCACGCTCGGTGAAAACCTGTTAATGCCCTTTAATTATGAGCCTGCATTAGGCGCGGATATTTCGGTTGATATGACAGATTGGCAACAAGAGTCTGCACGCGCAGGTAACAGTGTCGACCCGTTTGAATCGGACTGGATAGCGCCTCAAATAGCCGGGTTTCAGTCGTGTGATGAGATTAAAGATTGGTGGTTCCAGTTGGTAGAAGCAATGGGGACTGACGATATAATTGTGCGCCGAGGTTTGCAATCGCGTCTTGATCCTGAATCCCAGCAAGAACTCGCAGAAGCGATCGTGCGTTTACGCCCAGAAATAGCCAAGCGATTAACGCAAGCAGGTGTCGATGATATCGTGCATGCCTTTGACCCTGAAAAATTCAATCCTGTGTCCCCTTTAGGTAGCAACTTGCTTTATGCTGTGACGACAAAAGTGCTGACACAAGTAACCTTGTCACAAGAGGATAATTTTGTTCAACTGTTACAAGACGAAGGCATTGCTGACTATCTTGCAAAAATGTCTGCCACTGTCATCGAAGGGCTTTCAGCTACGTTTGGTACCGACGGTACTGACCATCCATTGTTTCGCCGTTTGAATATGGATGAAGACCTTTATCATCGCCTCCGAGTGATTGTAGCGAAAAGACGCTTGGTTGGTGACAGCGGATTAGCCCCTGAAGATTTTTCCCTAATGCTGACGGTATCTTTTGCGTTTTCCGCCGAGCAGATTGGCCCAGGGTTCACAGATGCATTTAAAGAGCAGATTTTGCAAATTAGAATAAAGAATTCTAAAGACATGGTCGAAAAATTCGGTGGTTTGTTCATTCCAATCGACCCGCTACAATATTTCCCTGTTATGTCTGTTCTTGGCAATGCCATTTATGGTCGCGTTTCGAGTTTGGCCGGTAATCGAGCAAAGTTAGTTGAGGATACAGTTGTTGATGTCTTGACAGAACATGGTCTAAGACGGTTGGTCGCACAATCTATATATGATGTGGCAACAACGCAAGGTGGAGAAAACTTACCGGCAGTGTTCAGAGAACGTGTGGCGTTCAGCCGCGCGGGGATCAAAAAACCTGATCTGCTGATCCTTCGAAGTGCATTGGCGAGCCACGATGCTGATGCCCGCGCGTTGACGCGTGAACGTATTAGTAAATTGATGCCTGATACCACCATTATTTTCATTGAAAACACATTTCATCATCCAGAAAAATTCGATTTGTTTGTTGAAATTGTTGATGGCCGAATTGATGGTGCACAGCGTCAGGATGATCTACAAGATGAAGATGCGCGTCAGGATTTAAACCGAAAAATACGGGTGGTCGCGCAGACAGAATTATTTGCTAAGATTGATCTAAAACAGCAACGCCTACTCGCCTTTAGTGCGCAATGGTACAAAGTAAAAGCGGGCCAAGTGATCTTTAGTGCGGGAGAAGAAGCTGATGCTTCTTACCTCTGTGTTAAGGGATCCGCTGGTTTATACTGGCCAGCAACGGCAGTCGAGCAACGTTTGGTAACCGCAATTTTACCAGGCCGATTAATCGGTGATTTAGCCGTCATCCACAACGCGCCACGTCTATTAGATTTGATTGCGATAGAAGACAGCGTATTTTTACGCATAGGTGCCAGTGAGTTAATCGCCGTAATCGAAAATGATGCAATGGTTGCAGCAAACCTACTACGCTCGGTTGCTGCGCATCTATCAGAAAATGCGACAAACCTACGTGCAATGCGTGCATTTGCAATTGAACGCGGTATCGATTTCAGTGAATTAGATAAAAAGGATTAGGATTAAGTTAATTCACTGCGCCACTGCAAAACCATCGATAAATGAGTAAGCAAGTGGCCAGCTATTTTTTCTTTAGTTAGAGTTTAACCAATTTTCGAGCTTTTTATTAACCAGGTCAGGCGAAGATTGCATAAACCAATGACCGCCAGGTAGAACTTCAACTTGTCCCTTATGTTGTTCTTGTAACTGTGCTTCCCAGCTTTTAGCATGGAACCAGACTTTTTTGTCCTTTCCGTACATAAACAAGAAAGGCGTGCCATAATCTTCTATCTTTGTCGCTTTTGTTGTACTTTTCGTCAATACAGAGTTCCATAAATGCCAGTATGGATAAGTCATACGGGGATCTGAACGCAAATCGGCGATGGTTTTATTAGGATCTACATCTTCAATTTTTAAAATTTTATCAGCCGTATACAATGCTAACTTATCTCCGAGGTACTCAGGTAAAGTCCAAGCAACAGCAAGTGCAAAAGTATATTTAACATTGATCGTTGGGCGTTTTTCTGCTCCAAAGCTACCGATATCAAATAATACCAGTCGATCGACTAGGTCATTTTTCTTAAGATACTGAGAAGCATAAACAGCACCCCAATCGTGGGCCAGAACAGTGACATTGTCTCTATTTAAACCTTTGATGAAAGCGTTTATAATCATTCTGATCTGCTTGATATTATAATGCGGTCTTTCTCCATTATCTTCTAACTCAAACCCAGGAAGAGTGAATCGAGCAATCGAATAATCGTCTTTTAAATACTCGACCTGTTTGTCCCAAAGCTCCAAACTGTCAGGATAACCGTGAATAAACACTAAGGTCTCGTCACCTTCACCGTCAAATTTAACTTCAAGGTTGTTTACTATTTCAGGAAGGTTTTTCTGAAATTCTTCATCTGATATAGGGCCGGTAAAAGCAAATGTATAAAGAACATAGAGAATGGGAGAAAGTACAACGAGTACAATCAACAATAACCTGGTTATAATTTTTTTCATGGGCATCCTTGTATTTTATTTTTCATTTTGAAATTCTACTTAACAAGACCAATTAAGTTATTTTATTGATTTAATTAAATAAATTTAACATAGACATTCACTTTACCAATCAATACACAAGCAAAGACAGCGACGATAGCTAAGAGTGTTTTTATTTTATTCACTTGTCATTCCTTTACAGCGCGTAAATTAGAGTAATGACTCTACACTTAAAACATTTATACACTTTCCAATAAGTGATGTAAAGTTACACCAAATTAAACTAATTTTAATTGTGGATTTTGCTACTTTTGTCACAACCGTAACGGGCAGAAATACTGCGATGAGTAACCCACCTCACTTTAATTGCGCGCAATTTGATTTCACACAATGTTAGTTATCTTAAACAAGGTTATCGTGAAATTTAATTTGTAAACTTAAAAGGAAATATTTTATGTTCAGTTTAATCACAGGCTTATTCCTATTTCTCGGAATTCATTCAATATCAATCATTGCCGAAGACTTCAGAAACAGAATGGCCACCAAAAGCGAAAATGGATGGAAAATTATCTACTCACTCATATCAGTTGTAGGTATCGTACTTATCGCCAACGGCTATGCAGCCCTTAGATTAGAGCCTGTACTTCTCTATGTTCCACCTTATTGGTTTAAGCATCTGACTTACTTATTGATGTTGCCAGCGATGATACTTTTTGTCGCGCCTTACCTTCCCGGAAAAATAAAACAAGTAACCAAGCATCCTCAACTCATCGCGGTAAAATTATGGGCATTAAGTCATCTACTCGTCAACGGTATGTTGGCCGATATTATACTTTTCGGCGCATTCATCATTTGGGCAGCAGCAGCGAGGATCTCGATGAAAAAGAGAACATCACGCGTTATCCCAGGACTTAAACCGAACGGCATAAACGACATTATCGCGATCATTGTTGGCGGAGTATTAACTGGTGCATTTATACTTTATTTACACCAATTTTTGATCGGCATACCATTGGCTGCTTGAGCAAAGCTGAATGTGGCGGAGATGTTTACCTAGCACTTAAGGACCAAAAAAATTAAGTCGATATTGATACAACTGCTCCGCTTTATAAGCGTGCCAATCTGCACTAGTCATCTGTTTTTTAGTCGTGTCTCGTTCATTAGAAAGGTTCGTCTGAAGTTGATTTAATCCTTGCTGGTAATCTGTTACGTCCTGGTTTTGGGCATCAATTTGTTGCTCTCGGTGACGAATAGATTGTTGCTCGTTAGCAGTCAGGTATTGCGACCCCAGCTCATCCTTAATACGTACAGCTTGATCTTCTGGCATTGTCGAAGGGATTAATTTCAACGCTTCTTCATACTTAGCGGTATCAGTGCTTAAAGCAACGCGAGTTAAGTCATCGCCTTGTTCTACCAACATTTTATTGTATTCGCTAATAAAGTCATCAGCATCCTGACTCCGGTTGAAACGACTATCAGGATCCAATAGCGACAAGCGGTAATCATAATAATCATCTTGTTGCTTGAATAACAAGGCTGCATCTTCACCCCATACTTGTTCACGAATGGCTTGAACGTTGGCTATTTTATCAGCCAAGCTAGTATCGTGACTGATTAACGACGCACCCATCAAGCGTTGTTCTTCTTGCAAAGATTCAGGAAAATTAAGTAATAACTGATACCGATCTTCATCAAGTAACAACTGCTGTTGGAGTAACATGTCATCACAATGAGGCTCCTGATTACATTGCTGCCAAAATGCCGTTAACGCTGTTATTAACGTTTGCCCTTGTGCTGATTGCAGTAACGAAGCCGCTTCTGCTTTCATACTGCTTAATTTTATGTTTTTACTTGTTGTATTTGATACTACACCAGGCTGTTTTAATGTTGAATTGGCGAGAGCAGATGATAACGGAGCCGCTTCACTTTGCTTATCCCCATTCAGTTCATTTTCACTCGAAATGAAAAAATAAACACTGCCAGCAAAGGCAGCGCTTACCAAAAATAACCGAACCCGCATTAACGGATCTCCGCTTTAACGGGGAAATGATCGGACAAATTCCAATGTTCCCATAAACTAGCGACCGTGGTACGGGGTACTTTCACTGTGTTTATGTTTTCATTACGCTGCGCAAATTCATTGCTTACGACGATATAATCAAGGTATTCAATATTTTTACCACCCGATAATGCACTGCCAGCAAAAGCATTGATACGAGGGTCAAATGTTGACTCTGTATAACCAGCATATTCCGGTTCATCAGCACTAAGATTCACAAACATCTGTTGATAGTCCGTAGGGAATTTACGTTTATTCACATTAAAATCACCACCATAAACCACGGTGTCTGTGACTGGGATATTTTGTGTATGAGCAAACTCACGCATCTGACTGAACTGACGTTGACGATAATCACGTGCGGTATCGGTATCAAACGACGCGGTGTGCGTTGCTAAAACATGATAAGCCTTACCATTTTTGATCACTTCAGCATAATTTACGCCTTTGTCGGCAAAGCAATCAGTGCCAGAGCAGTCAGGGTAAACATATTGCCCTTCGTTAACTATCGGATAGCGACTTACAATAGTGACGCCACCGTCGTAAACATTTACACCAGATTTATCTAACATCTTGGTTTGATACGGGTATTCCTTGGCAAGATCACGTAAGAAAGCACCTCGACCAGCAGCAAATACTTCTTGTAGCATCAGTACATCATAACCTTTCACATGCTCAGGTATTTCCTGCAAACGTTTGCCTATATGCGACGCTATCACAGGCAGAGCCCATACATTATATGACATCACTTTCAGCGCGTTGCCATCATGTTCAGGCTGCTCATCCATTTTTTGCGGCGTGATCGTATAATGTATATCATCATAACGCCCCGTGGCACTGGCTTTAAACGCAATTTCAGTGCTTGTACTGTTGCTATTATATTGAGATAAGTAGCGGTAAGTATCGCGATCATCCGCCCAGTTCAACGCGAGATCATTGGCACTCGCGCCGTGTTCGAGTGACGATTTGTACCAATAACCTTTCACTTGTTGTAATAAAGACAGCGACTCACCATTTTCATTGGTCACTAACGTTTCAAACTGGTAGTTATCGCCTGACTTTATACCTTCCCAGCGATTAAAACTTAGCACCATTTTGGTTTCCCACGGTTTAAGTGTCTGTGCGTGTTGTTGCCACTCAGAACCTTCTTGGAGTAAATCAGAACCGGTATGGTTGACTGTAACTGACATCGCTTGATTAGAATTATTAGTCAGATAGATATCACTGTCGGCAAGAGCAGTAGCGCTCATCACACAAGTGAAGCAAGTAGTTGTTATGACATTTTTTAGTATATTCACATCAAATCCTTTGATTATTGATATAGCGGATTTGAGGTTAATTGAAGAATATGACATTTAATATACAATGTTATTAAATATTTAGTTGATATCACAGTTGGGTAAAAATAACGGCAATAAGTGTGATGGTTGATGGTAAATGCTATATTAGTAATTAAAGTTGGCATTCAAGCTGTCAGCAAGCATTTTATGACCGAGCCGTTATTTAGCGAGATTAAGATTCTTTTCATTAAATGCAAAAAAGTATTTACTGTTATGACATTTTTTTCACTCAAACAGTTTATAATGCTGTCAAATTTATCCTTTAATCAATAAAGTAGACGTAAAATCATGAGTAAATTTTCTACCTTTCTAAAAGGCATGGCAATGGGCGCTGCAGACGTGGTTCCAGGTGTGTCAGGCGGTACTATCGCTTTCATTACCGGTATTTACGATACGCTGCTAGGCAGTATTAGTCGTATTACCCCTAGCCTTATCGGTATGATCCGCAATGATGGTCTAAAAGCTGCGTTTGATTATATCAATGGTACATTCTTGATCGTATTATTGGCAGGGATTCTAACCAGTATTTTAACACTAGCGCGCGTTATTACTTGGATGCTAAACACCCACCCTATTCCACTGTGGTCTTTTTTCTTCGGGTTAATCATCATCTCGGTCAACCACATGTTTAAACAGGTCGAGTTCTGGAAAGTCAGCCGTTTTGTGGCTGTGCTTGCAGGTATTGGTTTTGCTTATAGCATTACCGTGCTGCAACCACTTAACCTTGAACCGACATCAATCAATATCTTACTTGCAGGTTCAATTGCCATTTGTGCAATGATCTTACCGGGCGTTTCAGGTAGCTTTATTCTGTTGATGTTAGGGATGTACACCCCTATTCTTGCTGCAGCAAAGTCTCTCGACATTATCACCCTGGGTACGTTTGCTGCTGGTTGTGCCATTGGTATTTTGTCATTCTCGCATGTGCTGACATGGGTACTAAAACATTACCGCGATATCGCGTTGACGTTTTTAACTGGATTAATGATCGGTACGCTGGGTAAAGTATGGCCGTGGAAAGAGACATTAACGTGGCGTACGAACTCAAGTGGGCTTGAAGTGCCATTGCTAGAGCGTAATCTGTCGCCATTTAGCTTCGAACAAGTCACCGGCCAACCGGCATTATTAGCTTATGCTATCGTTGCTATGCTTGCTGCAATTGCGCTTATCTTAATGCTTGAAAAGACGGCAAGTAAATCACTGTCTAACTAGTTTTGATAACGGCTAAAATCATAACGAACACCCAAATAACCTTATAATTTGGGTGTTCGTTAAAAATCGACACTAATCAATCTAAACTAAGCCCCGCATCAATCCACTATCGACGCCGTGACTTTACGATAACCTAACCAACCAAATAACAACATCAGAAACACAGGTCCGAGCCACAATACATACGTTCGTGGTTCAAATTTAGGTTTATACAACACCATATCACCAAAACGACTAGTCATAAAATCAATCACTTGTGGATCTGTTTTCCCCTCGCTCACCATTAAATATACTTTTAGTCGTAAATCTTTGGCTATCGGCGAATTCGATTCCATTAAGTTCTGATTCTGACATTGAGGACAACGCAATTGGCGCGCTAAATGTATCGCCCGATTTTGTTGCTCAATAGAATCAAACGAAAATATCTCTACCGATTGCGTTGATTCAGTGTCAGATAAGCTGCTACTTTCTCTTTGATTCTGCGCAGATAAAGGGTAAACCACGAACAGCGCGACAATAAAAACATACACCGATGACAACTTCATTTCACTTGTTCCTTACTTTGCTGCTTGTTTAGTTAATTGCTTAATTGATTGAGTGCTTGGTTAATTTAGATCTACAATTAACGGTTTGAAGTAATCTTGCCAAGCCGCTTCATCCAATGCACCAGAATAACGAAACAACACGATGCCTTGCTTATCCAATAGATAGGTCTCGGGTGTAGAAATAACGCCTATATCCAGTGCTAAATGACCTTGCGGATCAAAGATAGTTGCAACATAAGGACTGCCAAGCATGGTTAAAACATGGTTCGCTGCGTCCCTGTCGTCACGGTAATTTAGACCGACAATACGGATATTATCTTTACTGGCTAGGTTCATCAAAAAATCATGCTCGCTTTGACACACAGCGCACCATGAAGCCCAGACATTTAGCAAGGTGAACGATTTATCCGTTTTCAGGATAGTATTGTCTAGCCAATCAGCTTTAGACTCTAAACTTCTTACCTTAAACTCGGGCATCGCTTTACCAACTAACACCGAGGGAGTTACTTGTCTTTCTTGAGCCGTTAGCGCGAACATCATTGAAGCGACAAACAACAGTCCTATCAGACTCGGTATTATTAGCATTAATTTATGTTCTTTCATAACGCTGTCCTATCGCTAAAATACCACCAAGCATCATCATTAGACTGCCAGCCCATAGCCAGTTTATAAATGCTTTATGCTGTATTCGTATCGCATAAGCATTGCGGCCAATTTTCTCACCCATGGTGATATAAATATCGCGCAGCCAAGTTGAATGGATCGCGGGTTCACTCATATTCATCACCCGCACTGGATAATGACGTTTTTGAGGTTTCAACTGGACGATATTACCGTCTGCATCGACGACATCGAGTAACGCTTGTTCAGCCGTGTAATTAGCCGCAACCAGCCATTCTGTAGCACGGTAATGAATGGTTAGATCGCCAAGTTCCACTGTACTACCCGGGCTCATCTTAGCGCTCACCTCAGTTGAATTATAACTAACAAGCAATATACCAACCGCTGTGACCGCAACGCCAATATGGGCAACCGTCATGGCTAAATGCCCTATACTCACGCCTCCCACAAAGGCCGACGTAACCATAGCTGCGCACAATATCAATACCAAAGAGACAAACACAGACGAATTATCATTAAATAAGTAACTCGCGAGCAATCCGACAACTGCCGCCAAAATCCACACCAATAACAACTTAACCTTTAGACCTTCCAACTTGGTTTTTTGCCAATGAATGAAAGGCGCGATGGTCATTAATACAAAACACAATAGCGCCAGAGGCACGAATACAGTGTTAAAGAAAGGCGCACCGACAGAAATACTTGCAAGATTAAAGACTTGGAATATCATCGGATAAAAAGTCCCGAGTAATACCGATAATGTCGCCACCACTAGCACACTATTCAAAACCAAAAACAGCACTTCCCGGCTGACTAGGCTCTGTAACCGCAACGGTTTAATCTTCCCGCTTTGTAGCATAAACAAGGTTAATGGCACGACCACACAAATGGCTAAGATAACTAACAGCACGAGTCCACGTGTTGGATCTACCGCAAACGCATGTACAGACGTTAAGATCCCTGAGCGCACGACAAAGGTGCCTAGTAAACTCAAACTAAAGGTAAATATCGACAGTAGCAAACTCCAGTTAATCAACGCCTGCCGCTTTTCACTGGCGATCAAAGAGTGCAGTAAAGCCGTACCTGTTATCCAAGGTAGCAATGATGCATTTTCTACTGGATCCCAGAACCACCAGCCGCCCCAACCCAGTTCGTAATACGCCCACCAAGAACCCAGTGCGACACCACCGGTGAGCATAACCCAAGCTGCAAGTGTCCAAGCTCGACTCCACTGTGGCCAAGGAATATTAATATCAGGCATCGTTAACGCTGCTACAGCAAAAGCAAATGCGCCCGAAAATCCGACATAACCCAAGTACAACAGCGGCGGGTGAAAAATAAGCCCAACGTCTTGTAACATCGGATGCAAGTCTCGTCCTTGCATTGGTACCGGAAATAATCGTGAAAAAGGGTTCGAAGCCAATAAGGTGAATAGCCCAAACGCGGCGGTTAATAAACTTAGAACAATGAGAACTCGGCTGATAAATGCTTGATTATGGTTGCGGTTAACAAAGGCTATCGCCGCCGACCATAACGACAATGAGAATACCCAAAATAACAACGAGCCTTCATGCCCGCCCCATACCGCTGCTATTTTGAAAAAAAACGGTAACTGAGAATTTGAATGTTGAGCAATATAAGTAACAGAGAAATCATCAAGCGTGAAGCTATAAGCGAGCAGGCAGATAGACGTCGTCACAGCGCCAAATGCACCATAACTTAATGCCCACGAATACCGATTAAGGTGTGGTCGTTTAGTAAAAATACCAAACAGCGGAATAGCAGCACCTAAAATAGCGCACAACGTACCAAGAATAAGTGAAAACAATCCAATTTCTGGGATCATAAAGGGATCCATTCATCATAAAGAATAAAGAGAGCCCTAATGGACCCTCTTATCATAGAGTTAAACTAATACTTAAACTATTTGCTTAGCGTTAATTAAACAACCGTCATTTGTCCAGCATACAAAATAAATGTACGCAGCATTAATACACCAACAAGACTTAACGAGGTAACTAATAACACAAAGGCCTTGTTATGTTGGGCTTGAGTCGGTACAAAAAAGTTAAGCGCCAGTGGCACTAACATACCCGCACCAACGACACCATACCAAAACCAAGTTGCCCAGAATCCACCGCCAATTGCGGCCATTGCTGCGACTTCATTCTGACCACCACCAAAGATAAGGCCTGTAAAAAATGTCAGTAATACAAACAGCTCAAACACCACAACAGGACGTTCTATACTGTGGATCCATTGCACACTTTTACTGTGAAACGATTCTTTGAAGCCAACAATACCTAGCATTAAACAAGCCGCTGCACCCGATGACACACTAGAGAAGATAAACAGCACAGGTAATACCGGATTATTTAACATCGGATAGGTTTTCAATGCCGATAATAAAAAGCCAGTATATGCCGCTAACATGATAGCCAACAGTGCTAACAATAGTTCTACTGCATTCTCAAGTTTCGCTAGTTTATCGACAATCGGATTAACAAAAGCCAACCGACCTTTGAATAATTTCTGCAGCAAGTTAGCGAGTTCATCCTTGAACATAATGGCAATCCAAGTAAATAAAATAATCATATAAACTTGGAACAAGATCACGCCCATCGACATGACAGAACTGGTATTAAAGTAAATTAAAATCTTCCAGAATGCCAAGGGTTTGGTTAAGTGAAAGATCAAAATGGTTAAACCTGAGATGATCCCTAACGGCGCTAAGATTGCCGTTGCTTTGATAATACCGTTAGCAGACGCTTTACCTTCAATAACCTTACGCTTCAAATGTATCGAAATTAATACCATGCCTGCCGACATGCCGGTTAAAAATAGGTAAATAGCAATGATCCAATCCCAGACCAAAGAATCAAACGTAAACGCACTTACAAATGTATTCATCGTTTTATCTCCCCTTTTGTGTCCGCCACTTTATACAGCTTTGGCTCGGTACCTAACTCGATTTTCGAACGATAAACGGCATTACTGGCAATGACTTTGTTTATTTCACTCGTCGGATCGTTTAGATCACCAAAGGTTAATGCGTTTGTCGGGCATGATTCAACACAGGCTGGTAATTTACCGGCTTTCAAGTTGGTATCACGACAGAAATTACATTTATCTGCAGATTTTGTTTCCGGATGGAAGAATCGTACTTGATACGGACAAGCCGCTAAGCAATAACCACAACCAACACACTTATCACTATGCACATCTACAATGCCGGTTTTCAGATCCACATACGAAGCGCCCGTAGGACAAACCGTGACACAAGGTGCATTATCGCAATGCTGACAAGAAACACGTGTAAATGTGTAATCGACATTAGGGTACTCGCCCATCGGCGCACTCCGTTCGATTGTTAAACGGGATACACCTTCTGGTACATTGTTGGTTTCACGGCATGCATCTGTACACGCAGTACAACCAATACACGCGGTTTCATCAAAAACCATACCGTAGCGTTTATCACCAACGTCTTGCGTAGCAACTAATGACTTTTTGGCTAAAGCGACTTTAGCGACACCCGTAGTGAAAATCACCGCACCAGCACCGATTAATAAATTACGTCTAGAACAGGCCATGTCATTCTCCCTTATCTTTTTTTATCAAGTTAAAGTCTTTATGACAATCAACGCACTGCGCAATTTGAGCCTTACGTTCTAGCGCTTGCATGCCTTCTTTCTCACCATCGGCATGGATCACATGACAAGACGAACAGGTGGCTTTTTTAGCGTGTACATCGTGTACCCAGGTTTTTTCTTGTAGGCGTTCTGATGTATGACATTCAGTACAATTACCCGTTGCTTTTAAGATCGCATCAAAATCAAGCAAGCTTTTATGCGTGCCGACTTCAGATTGCGCTGCAGAGTACGTGGTTACTTGAGAGGCATTTTCGCGGTGGTCAGGACCAATCGTGTTATGGCATTCAACACATTTAAGATCTCGACCAAGTTTAACGGTGGCTTTTTCACCGTGCGTACCTTGGCGTGTTTCTTTCGAGTCTTTATGACATTGCGTACACGCATTATCACTATCACGAATAAACGTCACTTGGTGTCGACTATCAGCGCTTGTAGTTAACGCATCGTGGTCTGACGACTCCGCAGCAACACTGAAATTCAAACCATAGATACATATGATGAGCAGAAAGCTAATCGTTGTACGTATGGCTAATTTTACATTACCCATTTTGCATCCTTCTATGAGAATTATAAAAATATGTATTAATTAAAAACACATTTTAATTTTCGTTAGTTTAATTATTCAGACAAAATAATTATTAAATTAAATATCATTTCAACTTAACTATTATTTATTTTCTGAGTAACACTAATTCTTATTAATAATAATTCTTATTTACAATGCCAGCCACAACGCTTAACGACGCCACTATATTTTAAAACGTGTAAATATGACACCCCTAGATGAGTACTCATAATGAGTTAATATGATATTTGAGATATACGTCAACAAACGCATAAGATTCTGTTTTAGAAAGATTATGAGTTGTTATTAAAATGTAAGTTAATGTCAAGACGTGTCATCTAGTGTATAGATCACACTTTATAGGTTTAATTTCATGCAATTTTTATTAATCGAATAATACCGATTTCATAACTTGATCGAAAACAACAAACGCGCCAGTAATAACCGAATAATATATATAGAGAAGCAATTTTAAGATATTTTAAATACGGTATTTATATTATTTAATCATATCTAAAAAGTATCAGTCTAACTTGAACATAAAGATTAAATTAAAAAATATAATTACGTTCCGATTTTTATTTATTGCCTCTCTCACAACGCTTGGTCAATCTAAATAATTATAAATTGGAGACAACATGGTTAGTTTATATAAAACGCTTAAACCAACGTCAGGCGCAGTCGTTGTATTAGCAACACTGTTACTTAGTATGAGTACATCTGTGTTTGCTGCAGATCAAGTAACAGAAAAATTAGAACCTCGTAACGAAAAGTTTCAACAAGCGCACCCGGATCAATACAAGACTTGGAAAGCGACCAGTGAAAGTAAAGAATTAGAAGACGCACTACAAGGTGATCCCAATATGGTCATCATGTGGGCTGGTTATGGCTTTTCTAAAGACTATAATAAAGCCCGTGGGCATTTCTATGCCATCGATGATATTCGTAATACTCTGCGTACAGGCGGACCAACGAATGCTAAAAATGGCCCTATGGTTATGTCTTGTTGGAGCTGTAAAGGCCCTGATGTAGCACGCTTTATCGAAGAAAATGGTGAAGATGCTTACTTTAGCGGTAAATGGGCTAAAGGCGGTGCTGAAGTGGTGAATGCGATTGGTTGTGCTGATTGTCATGATACTCGTAGCGACGCATTCAAAAATGGTGAACCGGCACTTAAACTGACCCGCCCACACGTAGAACGTGCAATGGAAACCATTGGCAAGCCGTTTTCGGAGCAAGGTCGTTTGGATAAACAAGCACAAGTTTGTGGTCAATGCCATGTTGAGTATTACTTCACCGGTCCAACCAAAGCCGTTAAATTCCCATGGGATAAAGGCACCACGGTTGATCAAATGGAAGAGTACTATGACGAAATTGGCTTCAAAGACTGGACGCACTCAGTGTCTAAAACGCCAATGTTGAAAGCCCAACACCCAGGTTATGAAACATGGCGTGAAGGCATCCACGGTAAAAACAACGTCACCTGCGTTGATTGCCATATGCCGAAAGTGAAAAATGCTGATGGTACGGTATTCACCGATCATAAAGTGGGTAACCCGTTTGATCGTTTCGAAGATACCTGTGCAACCTGCCATACACAGAGTAAAGAAATGCTCCAAGATGTAGTTAAAACACGTAAAGAGCAAGTAACAGAGATGAAGTTGTTGGCTGAAAAGCAAATCATTGCAGCACATTTTGAAGCAAAAGCAGCATGGGACGCAGGCGCAACGCAAGCTGAAATGGATGAGATCCAACTCAATATCCGCCATGCACAATGGCGTTGGGATTATGCAATTGCATCTCATGGTGTGCATATGCATGCGCCAGAAGTAGCCTTGCGTGTATTAGGCACCGCTTTAGACCGTGCAACAGATGCGCGAACTCAATTAATTCGTCTACTTGCGAAAAAAGGCATTACCGATCCAATCGAGATACCAGATATCTCAACCAAAGAACTTGCACAACAGGCACTAGGTATGGACATGGACAAGATGAACAAAGAGAAAGCAGAATTCTTGAAGACACTTGTACCAAAATGGGAAGCTGAAGCGGAAAAACGTGAAGCGACTTATTAGTTAGTGATGAAGCGACTTGTTAGTCCGCTGTAACGTAATAACAATGCCGACGTGATGTCGGCATTGTTTATTTATAAGCATGGTGACATTATCGAATGAACTGCTTTGCTTGATTAATTGAATTAATAATCGACACCCTATCTAAACCTTCCTGCCCTGAATCAAGTAACTGTACCCAAAGATCGATAGCTTGCTGATAACGCACATTCATGAACTCATTTGCCGCTAACATCATTAATGCAGTTTGGTTGTTGGGTTCAAGTGATAATGCGCGTTCCAGTAATGTTTGAACTTCACCAGTGAGATGCTGACCTTGCGAATAATACAATGCAGAAGCCTTGGCTGAATAAAGATTTGCCGTGGGCTCGGGAGTTAATCGGACAGAGTAATCAAACACTAACAACGCATTATCGTATTCACCGTTGTACATGTAAGCATTACCAAGTTGAAACCAAAGTTTGGCATTTTGCTTATCATCATAGAGCTTGTCTTGAAGCGTTAGAATTCGCTTATCACTTATTTCATAAGCAGAAAGCTGTTTAAAAGGGGCATCAGTGATGGCGGCTTGCTGCATCGCTAGTCGCTGATAATCGCTCAATAAATAATAGCCCCCTAAACTACCCGCAATTAGTATGGAAGATATTAACGGTGTCCACAATCGTCTACTCATAGTCAATTTTTCATCTGCTGATAATGATTGTGGACAGTTTAACATTTCTACCTATTATTACTTAGTTGTTTTTTAATTCCTTACTCAGTAAATTATGGGTCATACGTTCGGAAAATTGCACGGGGTTAGTTAGATCCATACGACTTAACAGGTGTTCAATTTCAGCCGTTTTTTGCGTACCAGTAAGACCTTGTAACAATAACTTAAGCTTTCCGTGTTTTGACGTCCCCTTATTCTTCAACGATTTTAAGGCTTTCATCAACTTTAATTCCGAATCAGTAAAGCTACTGCCTTGTGGATACTCAGGGAATACGCCATGCTGCTTATACTTGTTACAAAGACCAGTTATTGCTTCAGGTAAATTAAGACAAAATGCGCTGGGAATTTGGTAATCAGCAGCCACTTTGCCAGCGTCTTTTGCTTGTTGAAGCAATTGTGGCTGGAATCGAGAATCAGAAATTTTAATTAACTCGGTATAAACAATATGATCGGGTTTGCTGCGTAGATCTGCAATGCCATATTCAGTGATCACAATATCACGTAGCTGACGAGGAATAGTGTTATGCCCATAGTTGAACAATACGTTGGATTGCAGTTCACCATTGCGTACACACGTACTGCGTAATTTAAGAATCGATCGGGCGTCTTTCATTTGATGAGATTGAGCGACAAAATTATACTGCCCGCCCACACCACTAACCACCTGACCATTTTCTAAGCCATCCGAGACGACTGAACCATCCAGTGTCACCATCATTGCAGAGTTTAGAAAGCGAGCTTCTTTACGTTGCATCGCTTTAATTTTTTGATCACCCAAGAAATGATCGTACAGATCATTCACATACTTCACACTTGTCATACAAAACTTAGCATGATCTTCTTCAGTCATTTCATTCAGTGCTTTATAAAATGTCTTAGGGCCAATAAAGAAGGCGCCATGCATAACAATACCGCCTTTAAGTTTATCCCCGAGACAATGCAGCTCAACCCATAAAAGGGCACCTGCTTGACCCAAATCTGTAGTGCAACTTTCGCCATTACTGTATAACCTGTTTTGATACAAAGTGACTGCCGATTGAAATACCCCGAATTCTTGTAGATAAGCGAGATCCTTCTTGGTTAGTTCGGTTGAAATGGCTTTATGCTTAAGTAATGTGGTGAGTGTATTTATGCTCACATCAGTCGTTATAACGTCGTCATTCAGCAACGATTGTAATAAAACATCGGAGAAGACTTGGCGAGTTAAGATCCCCGCTCGATACAAATGCATGAAGCCATCGACCATTAACTCACTGCAACCATATAAACCCCGGCTGAAAATACTTCTATCGCCGACTTTTGCCACGATAGGAAATTTATCTGCAATTTTTAAATCATTAAAAATTTCATTATAACCTTCATTATTTTGGTGGCGGAGTAGCAAGCTATAGCTTAGTGCACTACAAAGTGAACCAATGCCAAGCTGCAGTGTTCCACCGTCTTTAATCAAACTACTCGCATAAAATCCAATCATATGATCTGCGTTTGAAATCGCATCTTCAGGGGTAGCAAATAATGCATAGTCTTTTTCTTGGCTTTCTAAAATAAAATTAAAGGTATTAGCACTGACTTCGGCATCGTTGCGCATAAATGGCATATTAGAATTAACTTCACCTACACAGACAAACTTTCTGCCCTCTGCCACCTTTAACTCTTCTAACACAGGGATCATATCTAATGCTAAATCTGAGTTACTGCAAAGGCTATATGTCGTGACATTATCAACTTGTCGCTCCGCAACAAGTTGCGCAACAACGTTAACACCTTTATCAATTAAATCTCGAACCGCATGGGTATAATTGGTACTTGTGTAATTGAGCTGCTGTGCGTTGTTTATAAAACTACCCGCTTTAAAGAAGAATTCAAAAACCGTAATATTATCTGGTAACGTTTTGTTTCTAATGTCTTTCATATAATCAAGTTCTTGCACATCAGCAAAATGACGACTGACAAATGGGGCAAGAAATTTATTTTCAAGATCTGTTTTAGCCCTGGGGATTTCCAACGATATAGCCGTTTCAATTTGTAATGTGATACTAGGATCAGCCTTTGCTCGTTGATATAACGCGTTGCTAAACGTAATAGCTTTACCAATTGCTATCGGCAGTCCCAAGACAATATGGTTTCCAACTTCAGCAAGTACCGCATCAACTAATTTCTCAACATCATTTAATCTAACAGCGTCAGGTTTACTGGTGGCTTTATTTGAATTAAAAACTGGTTTATCTGATATTTTTTTGGCTTCAATGTCTAATACAGGCATTATCACATCCTTTAATAAGCGGCAATATTAGGCTTCCATAAAATACCTAATTAGTATAATGCTAGGACTAATCAAACATAACAGCAAGTCATATTTAGAGTAAAAGCTTCACGCTTGTTTCAAAAACGTTGATAACAGAATGTTACACCTTAGTTAATGAATCATTTGTGTTTAAGGTGCTGTTTTTGAGATAAAAGTGAGAGTAATACCTTCAAATGGGATGAAAATAAAACATTCATACATACACGATAAATAATTGATTTAAATCAGATAAAATAAATCAACCAAGTGGTAGTCTATTGAAGGTATGCGCTGACAACCTGAGTTAATCAACTTCATCGTTCAACTAATTTCCAAATAATTTATTAAAATCTACTTAAATTTAACTATTCAGCATACTTATCTGTTATTGATATGCATATGAGCATAATCATATTGCGACATGGATAACAAATAACAGGGTAACACCTATAAATAGGTATTAACCATGTGTTAAATTATTACTTTCTTCGTGCTAACGAGAGTTGCTATGAAAGCAATAACACAACCACATAAAGTCGAAACGACGATAGTCCGAACTCACGCCCTACTCCATATGGCTAAATCAATTCACAGTATTCGAGGTGCAAATTCACAAGGTGTTAGCTACTGCGAACCGACCATCGACCTTGCTGCCATCCAACATAAACTCGACCAGCTAGAATGTCTATATTACTTTAATAGTCAGCGTTATGTGGGCAGCCAAAATAGTGTAGTTAAAACAAATGAAAAAAAACAAGATAATAATGTTCTTAAACTAGCGCCTAACAAGCTCGTTTGGCATTATAATGAAGCCATCTCCCTGCCCTTTATTCCTGCTAAACTGGCTGTTGTTGGTGCAGGTATTGCGGCGATTGAAATAGCGACTATCTACCAAGCTTTAGGCGCAACGGTTGATATCATCATTACTGGCGATGATGTATTCCCAGAGTTAGACAAAGACATCAATAAAACCTTTCAGCGTTATGTGAAACGGCTTTTCAAAATCAAACCCCAAGCAGAAATCAGTGCTTTTAATTTCATTGATAACCAAGTGCAGTTATCGGTCACGAGTAAAAAGAAGGCATTACCAGACTGCCTTTATGATGCGGTATTTATCGCAGACACTGACGATACCGATTCGCAACATGATCGATTAACTCGGCCCTTTATGGCCACCAGCTTTCCGACTGTTGTATGGTTAGGCTGGACAGAAACGCAATTAGCCAGTAGTACGTTAAATTACCAGGTGATTAATCTGCCTTGGCGCGCTCTCGGTCGCGCTAATACAGACGTCAACACCAATGGCATAACCAAGTTAATCTTTAATACCGATGACCACACGTTAATTGGTGGTGGCATGATAGGTAACAATGCTGATGAGATATTTGGTGAGGTGTGTTTAGCCATACACAACAAGTTTACAGCCAACAATATTGCGCATACCGTGCATGCGCATCCAACCTTGCATGAATCAATATTGTTAGCTGCTGAAATGTATCTTGGCACTGCCACGGATGTACTGAACGAAGCATAACCGTGATAACGGTAAGGAATCGACTCGCTTATTTCACGGCAACATTGGCGTTAATCAATTCACACAAAATAACCAGCTTAGCCCTTAACGCCAGGGCTTCTGCTTGTTGGTCAGGCGTGTCTTTTTCATTCGCCACGATTGGCCAGCCAATGTTTAACCTAAGACAGTTTTGATAATATTCAAGCGTGGTAAATTCACCTCCAGCACGGAATGGCACATCTTGCTTTAAGGCTTCGCTAAAGACGGTTTGACTGTGCATATTTTCGAGCTGTAACCAGATAACCATACCGCCTTCGGCAACACTTATCTTGGTATTTTCAGGCAGTAATTCTCGTAGCACACTGTGGTACTGTCGCGCATGGGCTGCTAATGTGGTGGTTAACTTCTTCAAGTGTTTGGCATATTGTCCAGTATTAATAAACTCGCACACCGTATGCTGGACGATATTATTAACGCCAAAAAATTGCACATTACGCAACTGTAAATACGCATCAAAAAATCGACCAGGTTCACACCACCCCAAACGATACCCCGCCGCAATGGTTTTCGATACCGAGCTACACCACAATACCCAACCCGACTTATCCCAATATTTAATCGGTAACGGTGTGGTATGCGAATAACTTAGTTCCAAGTAGATATCATCTTCAATCACAGGGACTTGGTAACGCTGGGCAAGCTCGGCAATACCTTGTTTCTGTTGATTGCTCAAACAAAAACCTTGTGGATTGATATGGTTGGCACTGAATAGGCAAGCAGCGATACGTTTGCCGTGAAGTAGCGCTTCAAGTTGCACTAAATCAAGCTGAGCGTTGTAACAAGGGATCTCAACCACCAACCTACCCATGTTCTCTAATAAGTTCAGCAATCCACTAAAACAAGGTGATGATACAGCAATGCTATCCCCTGGATTCGTGGTGATTTCGATGGCACTGCGAACGGCATCTATACAGCCATTAGTGATCACTAAATTATCAGCTTTTAACGGAAAGTGTTGTTGTGTAAAGTGCCCGGCTAATGCAGTTCGCAATGCAATATCACCTTGATAATCGGGATAAGCAAACAGTTCTGCACCTGCACGCAGACTCGCACGGCGTAAACAGCGACTCAAGGTATCTTGAGGTAATAACTCAACAGGCAGCTGCGCGGTATAAAATGGACCACGTAACCCTTGGTCAATGGATTGGCTGGTTTTTGGCTTACTAATTTGCGCATTAAATTGGGGGTATATCGGCGTGCTTTGTTTATTCAGCGGCTGAGTAATAAAGTAACCAATTTGTGGTTTTGCATGTAACCAGCCTAAATCGAGTAAACGCTGATAGCAGTTATTGGCGGTAGTCATGCTCACTTCATGTAGCTGCGTAAACTGTCTTAACGACGGCATGCGTTGGTCGACAAGTAATACCCCCTTGTCTATATCGTTAATAATATTATCCGAAATTGTAATGTAACGCGCTGCCATGTTCTCTCTTCCCTATCAATTGGAACGATGTCGATTAAACCAACCTTGTTTACTAAACCCTTTATCAAATCCTTTACCGAACCCTTTACAAAACAACTGTACCCTAAAAATAAGTAAAAAGTGCATCTGTTTATTATTTAGCAACACGACATACTAGTCAAACACTAAAACGACGAGGTATGATTATGAACGAAAAGTTAATATCACCTAAGCACGGAAGTGCTTTATCACCTACATACGGAAAAGTAATATCACCGATTCACTTAATCATCATTGTCGCGATAACGTGTTTATGGGGCTTTAATTTCTCTGTTATCAAGGCCGGTGTCGACAACATAGATCCCTACGTCTTAACCGGATTACGTTTCACCTTTGCCGCATTTCCGGCGATCCTATTTGTGCGTAAGCCTGATGTAAGTTGGTTCTATATTGCACTCTATGGCATCATTTTTGGTGTTGGGGTATGGGGCATGATGTCGATGTCTATATATACCGGCTTATCTGCAGGCATAGCCAGTATCATCTTAGAATTAAGTGCTTTCATTAGTGTGCTGATGGGCGTAATTTTTCTAAAAGAACGAATCAGTACCAGTCTCAAAATTGGTCTGGCCTTGTCCTTAGTTGGGCTGGTTTTTATTGCCAATATTACTGACGGCTCAGTTACCTTGGTGGGCTTTATATTTGCATTCATTGGGGCAATAGGCTTTAGTAGCATTAGCTTAATGGTTAAAAAGCTGGCGATTAAAGATATGTTTGCGTTTGTGGCCTGGTCTTGTCTGTTTGCACCACTGCCGTTGTTTGCAATGGCATATTTAGTCAATGGCGTTAATCTTTATGACGAATTAACCACCTCACTCAACTCAACTGCATTCGCCTCGGTATTATTTCAGGCTTATCCAACAACGCTATTAGGCTATTGGGTATGGAATAAAATGCTGATTAAGTATCCGCTCAGCGTGATGAGTCCGTTTAAACTATTAGTGCCAATCTTTGCATTATTGGGGTCTGTTATTTTCTATGATGAGCAATTAGAAATAAACAAAATAATTGCGTTTTCATTGATTATGGCAGGTGTAGTAGTACCACTGATAGTACCTTTAATCACACCGTTACTAGCACCTTTTATGAAGTCACTAAGACTGAAAATAAAATCGCAGTAATTGAAACAGAATATCTGACCTCACTCAGCATTAATTTCAATTAATGCTGAGTGTTTATCAGTCTTTCGCTCTGTAGTATCGGCACAATAACCGCTGTTACATTGCTGCGTACAAGGTTTAGAACAATGCACGCGTTTGTTACAACTCCATAAACACAACTGCCAAACTTGCTGCTTAGATTCAGCATCTAAACAGTTCAAGTCTGCTACACACAAGTGACCCGCTTGAATCAACTCTGCCAGTTTATGTGTTGATATACTTAAATTAACCTTGGTCGCCATACTGCTATCCCTATAAACGCTTATAAACTATATGCTAATAATAATCACAAATGAGAACTATTATCAATAGGGCTTATCAAAAACCTTTACATTAAATTACAAAGCGTTCAAATAACAGCCTGAAACTACAAGCGCATCGCGTTATTGGCGACCCGTACTATTGATCATAAAGATCTGGGTATAAAAAGGGTGCCATGGCTAATGTCAGCGCTTGGGTATAGTTACTCTCACGTGTGGCATGGCCATTGGTTAACAAGCCAATCGCCCCGCCTTTATGCTTTATATTAACCGTCTTGAATAACTTGTCCATCACCGGTCCTAACTCTTCACCGTCAAGTAACGATTGGTAAATAGGCGCAGGTAAAGGTAATGCAGCACTACGGCCGACAGACTGCTGCTCTTTAGACGCAATGACAACGTATGCAAATGTAGCGGGACCGTCATCAAGCAGATCGACACCGCCTTCAATCGCAATATAAAAATCAGCCTCAGCATGCTGCTGACAATACTTAACACGGTTAATCGCACCGTCACGGGTTTCAGCTGCATTCATTGGTTGGTCTGGTACATTAGAAGGTGCGTTTAGTCCCTCACATTCGACAATACTGTCCGGATACAATTGCGCAATCACACTACGTGACGCGTTAACTTTCACTGGATTCTTCGATCCAACCACAACTTTAATTAATTTTTGTGCCATCATTTATAAATTAACTCTTCTTGATTGCCAGTAATGGCTATGCCAATAGGGATTATCCAAACGAGATATGATCACGCCACGACTACTCGATGCATGAAAGAATTGAAATTCATCAACCATGATCCCCACGTGCCGAACGTTCACACCCGTTTTAAAGAACACTAAATCACCCGTGCGCAATTGCTGACGCTTGATCGAGCGACCTACTTTTACTTGCTCTGCGGTTGTCCGCGGTAGCGATAAGGCGAATTGCTGCTCAAAAGTAAGTTTAACCAAACCTGAACAATCAACACCGCGCTTACTCATCCCGCCCCATTTATGCGGCGTACCACGCCAGTCTTTATATTGTGATAACAACAACCCCTGCACATAAGCAAGCTCGGCCGTTGGAACATTGATTTTTGGGGGGCTTGCGGGTTGTTTTATCGCACTATTCTGACTACAGCCAGACATTAACAGTAACAATAGAGCACAACAAAACGATTTAACTAACATGAGATGTATCCCTTAGTATTTAACACTCTATATTTAATCCTAAATTTAATTCTCGATATTCTACCTTTACGCTTCAGCGCATAACAACCCGTTTATGACTCTCTGTCTAAAATCTCAGTTAAAATGCTCACAACCTGTGCCAAAATTGACAAGATAAATGAATAAAAAATTAAAAAACAAATAAAAATTAAATAATAATGCATCAATATGGCCTTTATCTGCTGTTAAACACTGTTACAAATAACACCAAAGTTACCGCCAACATGACATACTGTAATTAACATCAACAGGTCAGACCTCTTTGTTTATAAAGCTTTTTCTATACATCTCTGATTTTAAAAATTTAACAAAAAATGCAATAAAATAGTTAAGTAACAAGATCTATAATATATTTAATACTATTTTCATACTCTTAAAAGTACATTTAACACCTTGTCACTATTTACAAATACAAAACAACAAACTAACATATACCCATATAGATATAGAACGAACTTAAAAGTAGAGCTTAGTATCTAAACACTTTATTTTATGGATTTACCGCATAGGGATTAGATAACATGCAAGCACTAACGCTAGTTGATATGGGTTTCTTGTACACAGAAACAGTTGCCAGTCCTAAACATGTAGCCGGATTACAAATTTTTACGATACCTGAAAATTACCAAGGTAACTTTACGCGTGATCTCTTTGACAGCTTAATGTCGCAGGATGAAATTAAACAGCCATTTAATTTGAAGCTCAAGAAGCAACTTACCGGTCAATATCACTGGCAAGAAGATAACAATATCGATCTGTCTTACCATGTAAGATTCGCCATGCTACCGCAACCCGGCAATGAAAGTCAGTTACTGCATTTTGTTGAACATCAACATGAAACACTGTTAGACAGAAACAGACCATTATGGGAAATGATATTGATTGATGGCTTAGAAGATAATAAATTCGCCATTTATCTAAAAGCCCACCACGCCTTCACTGACGGTGCCAAAGCTAACCAACTATTAATGTCTTATTTAAGTAAAAAGACCGACGCACCGATGACGGCGTTTTGGAATATTGAACGCGAGCACAAAGAAAAAGAGCTCGATAGCATGCTAACGTCAATTACCAAGACATCTAAGAAGCTATCAGATCAAGTTAAATCGATTCCATCGCTAACTAAACTCACAACTAAGTTGTTATTCCAAGCTGCAAATGTATATAAAGCAGATATGCCGACTCCGTTTATGGCACCCAAAACGCCTTTTTCCGTCAGCCCTAAACGTGCTCGTCGTGCTGCTGTTTCTGCATTGCCGCTATCACGTGTTAAACGTATTGGTAAGATGACAGGGGCAACGATCAATGATGTCGTTGTCACGATCTGCGATATGGCAATACACAACTACCTTGCAAACAAGAACTTCAATCTAAAGAAACCACTTGTTGCACAAATGCCAATGAGCTTGCGTGAAGCTGGTGATATGCAAACCAATAACCAAGTAGCAATTAGTCTTGTTGAGCTTGCTTACCGTGGTGAATCGCCACTTGAACGCCTAATGACAATTAAAGATTCGTGTATCAAATTAAAAAAAGAAACACGTTTACTGACTAAAGAAGCACTGACAAGCTATACCATGGCGAGCCAAGGCCTTGCTGTTGTTAGCGAATTTTTAAGCTTAGACACCATATTACCACCAATGGGTAACGTGCTAATTTCAAATGTACCGGGTCCTAGTGAACCGTTATATATGATGGGCGCAAAAATGGAACAATGCTTCCCTATTTCGGTATTACCACCAGGCATGTCACTGAACATTACGCTGTACAGTTACAACGGCTTAATTAATGTTGGTTTAGTTTCATGTCGTTCTGCGTTACCTGATTTAACAGACCTCGCTGAATATGTAAACTCTGCGTTCACAGAGCTTGAAAATGAAGTACTAACAAGTGCAACAACATCTGTAACAGAACAAATAGCACTGCTTACTATGCCCAATGGTAACTCGGGTATTAAACAAGAGTGTTTAGCTATTATTGAACAAATATTAGCGGATACTGAAAAGCAAGATGAAGTTAAAACGCCAGTCTTAGATACAAAAATAATTCAACCTGTAAAGAATACATCAGCGAAAAACACAATCACCACTGATACAACAAGCAAAACTGTACCAGCATCAGCTTAGGGATAAATGATGAAAACACGTGACAGGATTTTACAGTGTAGTTTAGAGATGTTCAGCCAGTACGGACACGTAAAAGTGTCCACAGTTGAAATTGCTAATGCGTTAGAAATAAGCCCTGGTAATTTGTATTATCATTTTAATGGTAAAGACCAGTTATTAACTGAGTTGTTTTATGAGTATGAAGCGGCAATTAATAAGCTCATGTCATTCTATGAAGATGATGTACAAGCGTTTGAAGATTACTGGGCATACCTGAATATATATGTCGGTTTAATTCAACAATATTCATTCTTCTATCGTGATATGAAAGTTATCTTCGATGAGAACAAACTGTTGAAACGTCGCTTTATGCGTTTGGTCAATAACCATCATAGCTTTTTCTTAAAGATGCTAACGTCGTTAAACACCAGCAGTGAAATCAAGATGTCAGAAGCGCAGCAAAACGCGATGGCAGATACCATCTGCTTGATTGCGACAAATTCGTTGGATACACAATTAGCGGAAGAAGATTACGATCTACAAGTGATAACTCAGCGTATTGTATTGCGTATTATCATGTTAGTTGAACCTTATTTTTCTAGCGAAGCAAAAGTTAAATACCTGCATGAAGTGGAACAAAACCCGGTAGAAGCAACGAGTTTGTTTAGCTAATAATAGCCCTAGTCGGTATTTACTCACTAGGGCGTTTTTCCATCCGGATCACAAACACCAAAATGGCAGGAATGACGAAAATAGTAAATATAGTTGAAACCGCCAACCCTCCGAGAATAACACTACCGAGACCACGATAGAGCTCTGACCCCGGCCCAGGGATCAATACTAACGGTAACATGCCAAAAATACTGGTGGTCGCACTCATGTAGATAGGGCGCAGACGACTGCGGGTAGATTCAAGCACAGCTTGCTGATAGTCCATTCTCCCCGAGTGAAAATTATTCAGTGCTTGATGAACAATCAAGATGGCATTGTTAACCACCACGCCGACAAGAATAACAAAACCCAACATGGTTAATACGTCCATTGGTTGCGGTACGATGAAGATATTCAATAATTTAAGACCGATAAAACCACCAGCACTGGCCAGTGGTACCGTTAGCATAATAATCAGCGGGTAAATAAAATTACTGAACAACGACGCCATCAGTAAGTATGCAATAAGAATGGCCAATAGAAAATTCCACTGCAATACTTCACGAGTTTGTACTAACTTGTCAGCAGCTCCGCTCATATTGACGAGCAAACCATCGAGTAAGTTCATACTGTTCATATCAGGAATTACCTGTTGCTCGATGATTTCCATCGCAGTTTGTAGTGGCATTGATTTCGGCGGGGTAATTTGCAGCGTAACGGTTCTGCTCCTTTCTAGATGGCGGATCAAGGCCATGCCTGTGGTTTGCTGCAATTTAGCTAATGAAGACACCGGTACGACCTTACCCTTGGGTGTGGCTAAATTCGCCTGATAAAGCGCCTCTGGAGTAACAAACTCACCGTCATCTGCTTTCATGATCAGGTCTATCTTCTTTTTGCCTTCTTGTTTGTAATCCCCGATAACGCGACCATCCATGAGTACATCCAATGCGACCCCCAAATCACGCGTCGACATAGCGTTAGCACGTAAACGATCATGGTCTGGCAAAATTTGTACTTCTGGATATGTGAGCTCAATAGACGGTATAGGTCGAATCTGGCTGCCTGCCAATTGAGTATTAATCATATTAAACAGCGTCGCTGACGCGGTCGCAATTTGGTTCAAATCATTACCACTAACATTAAGTTTGATTGCTCGCCCTTCTCCTAGTCCAGACTCAAATACCCCGGGTTGTAAGCTCACGCCGTACATGCCTGGAATACTGTAGATCAGTTCGGTAAAAAAAGGCAGCAGTTCGCTGGCACGATCCCAGTGTTCACTGATAGCCCCTGAAATGATAAATCCCTCGGCACCGACGTAAAACATATTCTTGATCGCTGGCACATCATCGATATCAGCCCCGATGTGCGGGAGTGCCATATCAAACAAATGCTCGCCTATTTCAACCCGCTCAGCTGTCGATAACCCAGGTGGTGGTATCAATATATTAAGTACTAGATTACGATTTCCTTGTGGCAAGTACTCCATTTTCGGTGTTAATAGCCAAACTGATGTGATTGCCAATCCAGTCAGTAAACAGATAGTCGTCAGCCGCGTCATCCAGTTACGTATTGCCTGTGTAACCAGCGCCATCACTCGGTTTGACAGCCATTGACCTAGCCTATCAAGTAACGTTCGCTTGCTGACGGCTACCTGCTTTTGACCGCGGAACAACCGATAGGCAAGCATCGGGATCACCGATATCGATACAAACAAACTTAACGACACCGCAGCAACAACAGCGATAGCAATGTCCCGAAATAGCTGCCCAGCCTCTTCCTCAATAAACACCACAGGTAAAAATACCGCAACAGTCGTAATGGTTGAGGCGAGCACTGCGCCCCAGACTTCTTTGGTGCCATATAAGGCGGCATCGAATGCTGTTTTGCCCATCAGGCGGTGACGCACAATATTCTCGATAACGACAATGGCATTATCCACCAGCATACCAACAGCAAAAGCGATCCCGGCAAGACTGACGACATTGAGATTACGCCCCAAAAAATCAAGAAAGATAAAAGTACCAATAATACTGATTGGAATAGCCGTAGCAACGACAATGGTGGCGCGGACACTGCGTAAAAAGAGCAATAACACCCCTATAGCAAGTAGCCCACCAAACATGATATTTTGTTGGATCTGATCGATAGCGCCGTTAATGTAGAAACGCTGATCGTAAACCCACTCGAGATAAAGCCCTTCTGATTCAAGGCTATTTTCATTCAACCATTGATAACGCGCTTCCACCAGATTGGTCATTTCAAGGATATTAGTGCCAGTTTCCGGACGTACACCAATGGCTATACCCGGTATCGCATTGTGCAACACCACGGAATTTTTCTTGGCGTAGTCTTGACGGATCTCAGCGACATCGCTAAGTAATACCCGTTGTTGCCCAGTCGAGCGTAATACCACTGCCGCAATGTCTGCGACCGATTTGAATTCACCCGTGGTACGAATACGAAAGTCACGCCGACCGACCCCCAACGTACCTGCTGATACGTTGGTATTTTCACTCTGGATCACCTCGATCACGGCGTTGATTGTCAACCCGTAAGCGGCGAGTTTTTCGGTACTGATGATAACGTGCATCTGCTCTTCGGTACCACTACCAATGAACAGCTCAGATACTCCTTTAACTCGTTCAATATGCTGTCGAACTTCATTCTCAAAAAAGGTTTTGTAAGTTTGGATTGGGCGTCGATTACCCTCCTTTGTTTTCAGGATCATCCAGATCACCGGAGACGCTGTCGCTCCCGAGGCATTCACCACAGGGTTATCGACTTCGGCAGGATAAGAGGCAACTTCGTTGATCTTGTTGGTCACGCGCAACAACGCCTGTTCAACACTGGTGCCGACCTTAAAACGTAAAGTAACACTGCCTTGACCGTTGCGCGCTTCACTTTCCATCTCGATTAAGTCGGGCAAACCTTTGAGGGTATTTTCCTGCTCTTCAATGATCTCACGCTCAATCTCGTAAGGCGTTGCCCCACGCCAGCTGGTTTTTACTTGTATCTCTGGTTCGATCACCGTAGGACTTAATTGATAAGGTAAGCGTGTCAGGCTGATGACGCCAAACATGAGCAACATGATAATACCAGCAAGAATGGTGACAGGTTTTAGCATTGAGAAGCGGATAATATCCATAAACGATCTCTGTGTGATGGGCGCTCAGCTTAAAAACGTATCGCTTGACCGTCGTGTATGCGTTCGTTACCTTTGGTAACCACGTGCTGTAAATCTGTAAGTTCAGGCCCTTTTATAGCAACGAGCATGCCTTGATAACCTAAGATCTGAATCGTAACCATTTTGGCTTTTCCATCAACGGCTAGAAAAATAACCTGTTTACCAAACTGATTAATAACCGCATCCCTTGGCACCAGCAAACTGTCGATTTTAGAGCCACTGGGTAAACTAACGTATGCTTGCATACCAGCAATTAAGCCTCGCGCTTGCTCTAGCTTTAGTTTGACAGTGAAACTCCGTGTCGCGACATTACCTTGAGGTAGAAAATGCATAAACAAGCCGGTATAATTTTGCCCAGCACTGCGAACTACAATTTGACGACCAGTATCTAAAAAGTCTAGCAGATGTCGCTGTACATCGACTTCAACCTCTAGCTGTTGATCATCAGCAATCACGGCAATTTTACCACCGGCAGCAACCCACTCTCCTTGCTCTGTCAGTTTTGCTTGAACCAAGCCGTCGAACGGTGCATTGATTTGGGTTTTTTGTATCTGTAACTGCTGATAGTCAAGTATTGCCTTGAGGGCGATGACGCGTTTTTTCTGCGCCAGTACGCGATAATAATTTTCATCATAGAGGGATTCGGAAACAGATTTATCGGCGAATAACGCTTTGATACGACGTAAATCTTTATCCGCACGTTCGAGTTCAAGCTGAGCCTGACGATAATTGGCACGTGTCCCAGCAAGCCTAGCTTCAAGTAAGTCTGAGCGCAGTTTTACCAAAGGCTGGCCCGCTTTGACTCTAGCGCCGGCGGTAAAGTGAATCGTTTCGACAATGCCACCAATCTCGGCAGCGACCCGAGAGACTCGCGCATAACGAATACTCCCGACTAATTCGACCATCGGCTCTGCAGTCCCACGGGTAATGAGGCTAACTTCCACCAGCATAGGTGGCGGCCCTGACTTTTGGGTTTCGGGCTCTTTGTCAGGCGCTGCGTGGAGTATGACAGGGCTGAGTAATACCAGTAATAAAACATACAAGGATGACGGTAAAAAGTAAAATCGCATTGCCACTCCCCTATCAATCTAAATCGTCGTCAACTCAGAAAAATATAACTCGAAGACTCTTTCATACATTCTTTCATACACTCGGCACTCTCTCGGCACTCTCTCTGCACACAAATTTAACTGTTTTCGCGTTTACTAATCCAAGGCACCCTGAACCAGCAATCGACTAAAACCACGACCGCCATCGCCCCTAGTCCACTGATAAGTAATCCACCGGTCAGCGGAATTAAATAACCAACAAAGCCAACAAATTTAGCTAACGTCCAAAATAACACATCGCCCCACAAGCCAAGGAATGCAGCACTTATCAACACGTATTTTATCCAATCGAAGACATGTGTCATCGATAGCAACATGCTAAGGATAAACACCATCATACTAATCGCGAATAAGTGAGTGTGCGTTTCCACCGCGAGCTTGTTCCAAGGAATACCTTTTTTGGTCAACGCCTTTACTTCGTCATAAGTTGTTAATGGCATCGATGTCATCGCGTCTGTCATGGTTGAACCTAGGCTATGACAAGCTGTACAGTCTTCATCCATAATTGGCGCGATGTCAGTATCATAGAGCGCCTGCGAGCTACCAGCTTCAACCCAGTCCTTCACGACCTCAATATAATCATCATCAGAAACATGATCATACATTGAGCCTTTCATTGCACTAACAATAGCAATGCCTGCGTACTTTTGCTGCACCGTGTTCAGACTAGGAATTTGAGCGATCTGACCCGTCGTACTAAGTGAAATGGCCATCGCGGCATACAATATACCGTATAAAATGGATAGACATAATCCAGAAATAGCTAATCGAGAGGCTAGATTCAACGCTTTAATATCCACATCAACTCCTCATTTTATCAGTAAGCATAACGCCACTATTTAAAGCGCATTTGCAGTACACCGTCGTGATAAACATGATTAATTTGCGAGTTATCAAATACTGACACACCAAAATCATAGGCTTTAGAAAGATCGGTAAATTGCACATCTTGGATACTCGATTTATTACCTATCGTCACCATAGCGCGGCGTATCTCCAACGTCCACATGCCATTACTCCAAACCCCTTTAGCCGTTAAATCACCCCGCGAGCCTGTAAACGGCGCAGTGACAATACCTGGGATACGGTTTGTCTGTTGCCAACTTGAATCAAGCGGCATTTTCTTAGCATCCAGAACCACAACTGATTCATTCGTTAGGTCGGTTTGTACAAACATCGGCTGGCCATCTTTGACATTATTGTTGTAACCACCACCGGTTTTTGCATCACCAGAACGCCCCCAATTTTTATTGGCTTTCGGGTCGGTATTATCATGAATATATTGGTCATCCGCTTGGCCAACAGGGTTTGAGCGCACACCTTTCCAATGCCACATATCAATCGTCGTGCCAGCTTTTGTATATTTACGCCCAGGCGCTTTATCAGCAATGCCTTTCTGCATGCCATCTTTCGCCATATGACAAGCGGCTGCACAACCTTTTTTCTTAAAAGATTTTAGGTTGATATTCCAGAGGATGGCCATTTTATCTTCATAATAAGTATTATCATGGCCAGTATCATCTTTATTCATCAGTTGTTGCCAACTACCATCAGCTTGCTGCATCCATGGAAAGCGATTCACACTTTCTGTCGGATCATCCCATTGAATAAGAAAGTAGATATCTCCTTGCTTGCGCATTGACTGGATCGTATACGTGGTTTGCTTGATACCTTCGTAGCCGTTGTTAGGCTGATAAGGTATTTTGTTGATATTAACCTTTAGTATAGGCGCTACTGACCATGCGGTATCGACAACACCATCAATCAGAATGGAAGCATCCGTTTCGACATTATTGAGCGTACCGACAACTTTAGCGAAGGTAGACGGTGTAAACAACACTGCAGAGATAGCAATAGATAAGAAAGAGAGAGGTAAGCGCATGTTACTTTCCTTATTATGTCTAAACAAAATGTTACTAAAAGCATAGTTCATAATAAGTAGATAAATAGCGGTTCCGTTTAACGATGATTTATAATCCAATGCTTCTTGATATGAATCAAACTGTCACCATAGAGAACCCCAATATCTAATCGCGGACAGTAGTTCTGTTTTCGTTTTTAGGCATTATTATCTGTTCAAATTGTTGCAACTGTTTATCAAATTCTTGCAATATTTGTTCAACACAAATACTGGCAAGATTAAAGAATTCTTCCGCCTTTATACTCGGTACCGCGATAGTAACTTGCTGTACGACAACGTGTAATAATTGCCGTATCTGTTCGCTGTTTGCTAACATTAGTCCATCGTCCAAACTTTGCTGTAATGAATGGCACAGATAATTTAGCCGAATACGTTCAACGCTCGTACATGTATTCGCCGCCGCCACACCGGTACCAATGGCCCTGATTTGGCCTATATTCTCTGCCGTAAACAAGAGCTCCAACCACATGTGACGCATCGCTTCACCTTGCGCATCAACAATTTTATATATTTGATGTTGTTCAGCAATATCATCAATAAAATATAATATATTAAGGATCAATTTATTATGTTGTTGTAAATTATTTGCGCTCGTTAATTGATTCGTTTTTGTCGATAGTCGCGACCAATGCTCTGTAATCGATTCCCATCGTGGCAAGGGTTGTAATTGTTCGTCAACATCCCCGGCTTTAAATTCTTTGTTAATACCGTCAATACTATTACTTACTTTTAACGTTAACGGCGTTAATCTGCTGGTCAAACTCACATCACCGTTCAGTAACGCGTTACTGATACCGCGATGCTGCTGTACATGCGAGAGTAATTCACGTAACCGAGTCACTATATTAAAGCCCGTTATTTGTTGGCTCCGTAATGCATTACATTGATGAGCTTTAATCAAATAAATGCTCATAGCAATAAGTAGAATACTGACTAATATAGTTAATCCGTAAATCAGAATAGTATTGTTCATATTAATCTCCTTATTGAATAATGCGAGTGATGTGATGAAGGTGATTAGCAACATTAGCTTGCTGTATCGACATATGACTGTTTTGTGCAGCAAGCTCCGTAAGTTGTTCAACCGCCTGAGTAATATCCTTAAGCGCATACATTTGTTGCTCTGTTGCAACAGCAACACCGTCAATATCAACCGCCATATTTTCGGTCATGTTGACGATATTATTAAGATGTTCACAAGCAGACTCAACCTGAACACCACTTTGATCAATATGCCCAATAGCATCTTGCATATAGCTTTCTACAGCGTGCATATTTTCGGTTACTTCTTTGGTCTTATTAGTAATAGTCTGCGCTGATGTTTGACTACGCTGCGCTAACATTTTCATTTCACCGGCAACAACAGAAAATCCCCTACCGTATTCCCCTGCTTTTGCGGCTTCAATCGTGGCATTGATTGACAGTAAATTCGTTTGTGCGGCCATTTCGCTAATCACACTCGACATCAAAATCACCGTATCTAACTTTTCTTTAAGTTGTTGCAAGCTCTGCTGCGTATGGATGATGACATCATTCACTTGCGAGACTTGCTGTTTACTATCAACCAAGGTTTTAAAACTGTGCTGACAATTATCTTTAGCGTCTATCACGGCATGGTTAATATCTTCAATTCGTCGTGATATATCCGTTAAACTCACATTAATCTGCGCTGTAGCAGTAGCTGTTGTTAAACAGTTAAGATGTTGAACATCCGACTGTTTCGCTGTTTCATCTGCATTCTTCGCTAGCTCTTTAGCAGAATATCCAATTTCTAAATTTTGATTATTTACCTCGTTGAAATCACGTTTTCTCTGTTTGTTAAACTCAATAATGGCCGTCAATATGGGTAAGAACATGACGATATTATTGTCGGCTAACAACGTATTTATACCTGTATTCATTTGACCTTGCTGACTAACGGCTAATACAGTGAGCAGCACCTTTTGCTCTTGCTTAATTTGTTGAAATAACAAAACATGAATACAAATGCCGCCACCAAGTAATAAGCAGCCAGCAATAAAAAACTGATAACTAAATAACAGTATTGCACCTATTAACAATGCAGTTGAGACAATCATGTTATTGGAGAAAAATCCGGAAAGTAAGAGTTTCATAGGGCGCCTTCTAAATATGATTTAATCGCGATGAATACACTATTAACACAGCAATATTGATACCAGCTTTAGAAAAATATTTATTCGATAAAGGATCTAAAGCAAACAGTAATTAATAGCTTAACTTATCCTTGAACGGTGTTTTAACGATGAATTAGCGAAATATACAGCTGATTAAGATGACATTGTGTCACCGATATTGTAAGACATGCTGTCGCGAGAGCCATAATGGTGCAATGGAAAACATTTATAGTGCATGAAGAGAGTGCATGAAAATAGTGCAAGAGAATGGTGTAAGAGGTTAGATAACTATCCTTCCTAACAGGAATGACAGCCCGGTAGAGTCACCTAACTAGTGCATACAATAACACCGCTAGTTAGGTGGGAGATAAGCAAACTCAGTTTCGACGTTACAGCGTTTCGTAATAACGATATTGCGTTCTTGGATACGGGGTCAACTCATAGCTAGACTGCAGAAAAAACACCAGATCAGCTAATTCACCGACGGTCATCACATCATTATAGCTTTTCATTTTTGATACCCCATCCACCTGTAATGTGGATTTTGGATAACCCTTGGCGATTTTGTGTGACGGGTTAATAACTGAAGTAACAAGTTCCGCATAGGTTTTAATGCCACTTGTTTTACCACCTAACTTAACGGATAACTCAGGGTTATCTACAACATCGGTCGGTGTAATACCTTCCATTTGATGACATGATAAACATTGATATTTTACCAACACTGATTGACCTCTGTCAGCATCCCCCTCAGGTAGACTAAATCCACTTGGCGAGTCAACACCTGATTCACAACCACTGAGGGTTAACGCGGCGGCTGTTAACATACTTAATAATAAATATTTCATATTATGGTACTCCGATTACAGTTCGACAAAACAGACGTTAATTCCACTTAATCCTGTTTATGGCAAATAAAGTATAGTTTGCTCCCCGCAAACTTAATAATTATAACAGCCGCTACTTTGTTCTATTCGATAAATACTGCAGATATAATTCATCAACATCGTTTATGTATCCTAATGAAACTTTATACAAAAACTATTTACCTATAATCATTTAAGGTTGATAATCCCACCTAATATAACCATACCATCGACATATAAGGTCGGACGATGCCAGAAAATGACGTTCAAAATGCAGTTGAAGAACTCCTAACAAATAATCTTGATACATCAGCGCAGCAAGCTTTTATTGAAAAGCTTGAGCATGAAACGTCGCCTGTCGATATGGCCTTATTGTTAGAATCTCTGCCCTTTTTAGAACGTTTAGAAACCTGGGCACAAATATCTGCCGATATAAAACTGCCGATACTAGTCGAGATGCGTGCAGATGCGGGTGAGTCTATTGTTGATTCATTAACACATGCAGAATTACTGACACTTTTCACTGATATTGATGCCAACACATTAGTTGAATTACAAGATATCATTCCCGATCACCATCTTGAAACCGTGCTGGCGAAGATGGATGAAACTCAGCTATCGCACTACTCGGCGGCACAACAGTTTAATGATGACGAAGTGGGACATTGGTGTGATCATCAGCCACTTGTTGTTCCGGCTAAAACCAAAATAAAAGTAGTATTAAGATTAATTCGCCGTAGCAGTTCATCACATTGTAACGTGGTTTTTCTCGTTGATAACCGCGGTAATTGGCAGGGGGTGGTTCGTATCAATCAATTGTTTGGTGCAGATCCGTTATTACGCGTGGCAGAGTTAATTGAAGAGGATTATCTCACCTTAAACGCCAATGAAGATGTCTACATTGCCGCAGACAAAGTGGCGCAAAGTAATGAGTCCGCATTACCCGTTATTACGACTGGCGGTTTACTCATCGGGCGTTTAGATATTGGCGCCGCTTATAAACTGCAAGCCGAACATGCTGAATCACAAATAATGGCAACAGCGGGTCTCGATGAAAACGAAGATCTATTTTCACCCGTTCGTAAAAGTGCTAAGAATCGTGCTATTTGGCTGGGTATAAACTTGCTAACCGCATTTTTAGCATCTTGGTTCATCGGTATGTTTGAAGCGACGATCCAGCAAGTTGTTGCGTTGGCAGTATTAATGCCAGTAGTTGCATCCATGGGCGGTATCGCTGGTAGCCAGACTTTAACCTTGATTGTCCGTGGTTTAGCATTGGGGCATATCTCGATGGCGAACATGAAGCCTTTGTTATTCAAGGAACTCAAAGTCGCAATCCTCAATGGTATTCTGTGGTCATTAGTGATTGGTTTAGTGACAGCTTACTGGTTTAACGATGTCATGCTCGGTATCGTTATTGGCTTAGCGATTGTAGCGAATATCATTACTGCCGCATTCGCTGGTGTGTTAGTACCCGTGGCACTAGATAAAATGAAAATTGATCCGGCATTGTCAGGTTCTGTTATTTTGACAACAGTGACTGACATCATGGGTTTTGTGGTGTTCTTAGGATTGGGGACTATCTTACTGCTATAAGTTACCATTCGAAATCAGACTAAACGCGCCATACCGATAACTATGAATAAGTATCGGTATGGCGCCGTCAACATCAAAATAATTAAGCCTATCTCGGCACAGTTAAAGTCTGACCTAAGCGACTACTTTCCATCGCCAATTCAATCAACTTAATACTCCACAACGCATCTTCAGCATTCACTGGTGCTTGGCCTTCACTATTTATAGCGGCTGCCATTGCCTGAAAGTAATGTTGATAACCACCACGTTCAGTCTGCACCGTTGCAACTGTATCTAAAGTATATAAATGACCATATTGCTCAGGTGCTTCATCTGCCCAGCTTGCATCGACCGGCACAACGCCTGCTTTTAAACGATCTTCTTGTGGGTCTAAGCCGTATTTTTCATAACTCGCTTTATTGCCTTTGACACTAAAACGCTTATTGGGTGCAGCACTGAACAGATCGCAATGTAACGTGGCAATGTGGTCTGGGTAATGCAATACAAGGTTAAAGTAATCTATGTTTGTAGAGCCTTCTCTCATGATTAAGCATTGCGCGGTGATCGCATTGGGTAATCCAAACAACTGCAATGTTTGGTCAATGAGATGCGGGCCTAAATCAAATAGTATGCCGCCACCAGTGCTCGATTGTTCACGCCAGCGCTGACGTACTTCCGGTCTAAAGCGGTCGAAATGGGATTCAAAACATTTAACCTCGCCTAAACTACCGTCTTCAATTAGCTTTTTAACGGTGAGGAAGTCTCCATCCCAACGACGGTTATTATAGACACTTAAAATCAACCCTTTTTCTGCCGCTAATGCGATCAAAGCTTCGCCATCTGCGACGTCGATAACAAAGGGTTTTTCGATAATAACGTGTTTGTTCTGTTCCAACGCCGCTTTAGCTAATGAAAAGTGCACATCGTTTGGCGCAGTGATAATCACTAATTCCGCATCTGACTCTTGTAATAAGGCATCGGCTGTTAAGAAATGTTCAGCTTCAGGAAAATCGTTTGTAACCGCTTCACGTTGGCTGCTACTGATTGCAGTTAGCTCAAATTCAGCCAAGTGACTAACAAAAGGAATATGAAATGTTTTTGCAGAAAATCCGTAACCTATAATAGCGGTTTTTATTGGTTTTAAATTCATGTTTACTCCCTTACAGATCCAGCTACAGCAGTTGAATATCATAGGCTTCAATCATAACCCCCTTATTGTCATTATTAAATAACCAATATTTAGGCGGCATTATTGGCGTATAACTAAACAGTACCGAAGGTTAAGTACCTATAAAGACTAAACCACCTCAAGTTTATTTCCTTAATAACCTGTATTCCGCTATAATTCGCACCTTTAATTTTTCGTATTAATTTACCCCAAGGCTTTTTATGAATCTTTCAGCTAAAACCGTTGTTGTGATTGCAATTGGTGCTGCTTTATATGGCATCGGCGGACTACCAATGTTTGGTATTCCAGTGTTTGCAAACACGACACTTAAACCTGCGATGGCAGTGCTTGCACTCTTCTCGGTCTTATTTGGTCCATTAGTTGGTTTCTTAGTAGGCTTTATCGGTCATTGGGTTACAGATCTATTCTCTGGCTGGGGTGTTTGGTTAACGTGGGTATTAGGCTCAGGTATCGTTGGTCTTATCATCGGTTTGTTCCCTAAACTGACACAAGGTCGTTTAGAGAAAGGCGAGTTTTCGATGAAAGACATGGCGCTCTTTGTTGTACTTGCTTTAGTCGGTAACACTGTCGGTTACGGTGTATCCGCACTACTCGATACAGTGCTTTATGCAGAACCGTTTACCAAAGTAATGACGCAATTAACCATTATTGCTGCAGGTAACACGATATTAATCGCTGTTGTTGGCTACATCTTACTGACTGCATTTGCCAAGCGTAAGAAACAAAGCCGCAATTTGACCGAGGGTTAATCAACAATGACCATCGAATTTTCTGACTTCTCTTTTAAATATGCTTCGCAAGATAAAGCGACACTCAACGGCATAAATCTAAGGATAGAGAAAGGAGAGAAAATTGTCATTATTGGTCCAAGTGGAAGTGGTAAATCGACCCTTGGACAATGCTTAAACGGCCTGATTCCGCATGCTATAAAAGGCGAGATGTCTGGCAGCTTAACCATTAATGATACGCCTGTATCGGGGTTACGCATGCAAGACTATAGCGAATCGGTAGGCACTGTGTTGCAAGACACAGACAGCCAATTCGTTGGTTTAAGTATTGGTGAAGATATTGCATTTGCACTTGAGAATGACATGATTCCTCAAGCCGAAATGTTACCTATCGTACAGAAAACGGCCGCGATGGTTGATCTTGATGATTTACTCGATCATTCACCTTATGCATTATCTGGTGGTCAAAAACAGCGCGTATCACTCGCTGGTATTCTGGTTGACGATACTGACATCTTGTTATTTGATGAACCATTGGCCAGCCTAGATCCAAAAACAGGTAAAGCAACCATCGAGATTATCGACCAGTTGCATAAAGACACAGGCAAAACGGTTATCATTATCGAGCATCGTCTCGAAGATGTACTCCACTGTCATGTCGACCGCGTGATCTTAATGGAACGTGGCCAAATCATTGCCGATATGTCGCCTGATGAATTAATCGTATCGCCCTTACTACAGGTTCATGGTATCCGCGAACCACTGTATATCTCGGCATTAAAAGCGGCGAACTGCCCTATTACCGTTGCAGATAATCCAGCTTATATCGAAAAAATGGATCTACAGCAATACCAAACACCATTAACCAATTGGTTTAATGCACAAGCACCTATCGTGCAGCCACAAGCAGCAGATAAATTACTTGAAATAAATGATTTAACGTATTCTTACACTGGCGAAAAGAACGCCCTTGAAGAGATTTCATTTAGTATTAATCGCGGTGAATTTGTTTCTATCTTAGGTAAGAACGGTTCGGGTAAATCAACCATCACTAAGTTGATCATGGGCGTTATAGCACCTGATGCGGGTCAAATTAAGCTGAACGGTGAAGATATCGCTGACCTCTCTATCTTTGAGCGGGCTCAAAAGGTCGGCGTGGTGATGCAAAACCCAAATCACATGATCTCCAATCACATGATTTTTGATGAAATAGCCTTTGGTCTACGTAACCGTGGCCACGATGACGCATTTATTCAAGAGAAAGTACTGCACGTACTGGGTTTATGCGGTCTGATGAAATATCGTCATTGGCCAATTGAAGCGCTAAGTTACGGTCAGAAAAAACGTGTCACGATTGCATCTATCCTAGCACTCGAGCCAGAATTGCTGATTTTAGATGAACCAACAGCGGGACAAGATCATCGTAACTATACCTCGATGCTGTCGTTCATTAAAACGCTGAACAAAACGCTGGGCATTACAGTACTCATTATCTCTCATGATATGCACCTCGTATTAGAGTACACCACGCGTTCAGTTGTGATCGCAGAAAGTAAGTTGATTGCCAATGCACCTGTTTCACAAGTGTTCAGTGACCCTACTCTGCTTGACCGTGCGAATTTAAAAATAACCAGTCTGTATACCCTCGCTAATGCGGTCGGTATCGAAAATACAGATGGTTTTATGCAGCAATTTATTAAATCTGAAGTGGCACCGTCATAATGCAGAACAACACTAATAGCGAAAGCACACTTAATAAAAGCGCTGCTAATAAAAGCAATATGAATAAAAACACAGTTAATAACGACATTAAGAAAAAGCATAAAAGTAGTATTAATAAAACCAAGAAAATTGATTTTGGTATTAACTATGTCAATACCAACTCAGCTCTGCATCAGCTTAATGGGGTCACTAAGTTTGTATTGTTTTTAGCTTGGGTAACAGTGGTATTAACCACATTTGATTTACGCCTTATACTCGCGCTTATTATTACTGGCTGCACGTTACTTAAATTAACTAAAGTACCGTTTTCAGTTTATAAACCATTATTAATTGCCACAGCCAGTGTGCTTAGTATTAATGCCTTATTCATGTTCTTGTTAGCACCACAGCAAGGCGTTGAATATATTGGCTCAAGCACAGTGTTATTACCGTTATGGGGTGATTACTCCCTAACACAAGAAACGTTATATTACTTACTGACGGTCACCCTGAAATACTTCAGTATGTTTCCAATTGCATTAGTTTTTGTGTTTACCACGCACCCTACTGAGTTTGCTGCAAGTTTAAATCGTCTCGGTGTACCCTACAAAATTGCCTATGCGGTTAGCTTAACATTGCGCTATTTACCGGATGTTAAAAATGATTTCGTCAATATCATGCATGCCCAACAAGCACGTGGCGTGGATTTATCGAAGAATGTATCCGTGCTGTCACGTATTAAAAATGTCGCCAAGATCTTAGGACCATTGATCTTCTCTAGCTTAGATCGCGCAGACGAGATCTCAAATGCAATGACGCTACGTGGTTTTGGTCATAACAACAAACGTACTTGGTACAGCTTAAAACCAATGACCAAGCAAGACTACACTGTAATGGGGTTAATTGTCTTGGTCGTAACGCTAGCGATTATCAAGCGTGTTATGGCAACCGAATTATTCTGGTATCCATTCTAATTATGCACAGCGGCGTAAAAGATAAGCTCACCCTCACTACAAATGAAATTCATTTATGGTCAGTTGATCCGCAAACTATCCAGCAACCTGAATTATTACGTGCTTATAGTCAGCTATTATCCGCAGACGAAACGACAAAGCAACAACGTTTTCGGTTTGAAAAAGACCGTCACAGTGCGCTAATTACCCGCGCCTTTGTCCGTGACTTATTATCACACTACGCAGATGTATCACCAGAAGATTGGCTGTTTGTAAAAGGTGAAAAAGACAAACCTGAAATTGTTAATCCCCCCCTGCCATTACGCTTTAACATTAGTCATACCAATAACTTGATAATTTGTGCCGTCATGCTTAGTGATGATATAGGGTGTGATGTAGAAAACACCCTGCGTACCAGTGATGTATTGAGTATCGCTAAATACTCTTTTTCGGATGTTGAGGTTAATGATTTGCTCATGCAATCAACGACGCAGCAAACTAGCCGGTTTTTTGATTACTGGACGTTAAAAGAGTCATACATCAAAGCATGGGGCTTGGGTTTATCTATTCCGTTGAAAGACTTCAGTTTCACTCTACCGGATAAGCATTCGCAAGAAAAACATCCACAGGTAAAACGTGGCTGTATTGATGACATTCAATTAAGCTTTTCTGCTCACCGTATTGATGATGCTAGTATCTGGCGTAGTTGGCTCTTTTACCCCAATACCATTCATCGGGTAGCACTGTCTGTTCGCGCGAAAGCTAATAATCAACATACCCACTATAAAATGCGATTTTTTAACACCACACCGCTAGTTAAAATCACTGAAACAACTGATTTTAGTCCTGACGTAACCTTAAACGCGAATTAGAATTCCATTTAACTATTAACTATTAACTATTAACTATGTCTGATTCCACCAGGGCTTTTATCTTCACTGCTTTCTCAAAATGATCGAGTTTATGCGTCATTATCCACCATGTAGCAGCTTCCATTAATAACACTGGATCATCATTCTTGTTCGCGAAAAATGCATAAAATGATAGACCCACGTTTGTTCCCTTCTGTGCTATTTTTTTCTCACAAACCGTTATTATTTTTTTTCTTAGTATTTCTTTCATTATATTTATTCCAATTTATAACCTAGACAATGACGCCGTCATTTATTCTAATCTATGCCATTTATAAAAATAACCAATCAGCATTAAAAACTAGCAAGTGAGAAGTTACCCATAACATTACCGTTTTAACAAGCTGAGTTAGATTAATAATCCTTTTTAATCTAACTATTAGAAAAACCAGTACAAAGTATTAAATTAACATATCAGATACCACATTAAAACCTTTCGATTCAGTCAGTTAAAATCATGCCAATCAGTCACGTAAATATGTCGTTTGGGTAAATTAATGTCAAAATGATATATTCCTTTATGAGTACTACTGTAGTATACACATAACTTTAACATCCGTGACAGTAAGTCATAACATCAAATGTGATGATATGTGCGGTACGACTCATCGGACGCAAACTATCAATCACATTAAGAAAATAGGAAATGACTATGGAAGCACTCACGTTAGTTGATATGGGTTTTTTATACACAGAATCAGTAACAAGCCCAAAACACGTTGCAGGATTACAAATCTTCTCAACACCAGAAAATTATCCTGGTAACTTTAGTCGAGACCTATTTGATAACTTAATGTCACAACAAGATATTAAACAACCGTTCAACCAAAAATTAAAAAAGCAAATTACCGGCCAATATTTCTGGCAAGAAGATGATAATATCGACCTGTCATATCACGTGCGTTTCGCCATGTTGCCACAACCAGGTAATGACAATCAACTACTCAGCTTTGTTGAACATCAACATGAAACCTTGCTAGATCGTAACCGTCCATTGTGGGAAATGATCCTTATTGATGGTTTAGCAGATAACAAATTTGCTATCTACGTTAAGGTCCACCATGCATTTACTGACGGTGCAAAAGCAAACCAACTATTGATGGCTTACTTAAGCAAAAATGCCGAATCACCAATGACCGCATTTTGGGCTGTAGAACGCCGACAAAAAGAACGTACCCCGAAAAGTGCATTTTCATTGTTCTCTGAGACTTCAAAACTAGTCACAGGGCACGTAAAATCAATACCGTCATTGACTAAACTAACAACCAAATTACTGTTTCAAGCAACCTCTATGTATAAAGCGGATATGCCGACACCCTTCATGGCACCCAAAACACCGTTTTCAGTCAGTCCAAAACGTGCGCGCCGAGCAGCAATGACATCACTACCATTAGCACGTGTAAAAACACTCGGTCGTGTCACAGGCGCAACGATTAACGACGTGGTAGTCACCATTTGTGATATGGCGATCCATAACTACCTAGAAACACGTAATATTGTGCTTAAAAAACCGCTTGTTGCACAAATGCCAATGAGTTTACGTGATGCGTCAGACACAGAATCAAATAACCAAGTTGCGATTAGTTTAGTTGAATTAGCCTACGCAGGTGAACGTCCATTAGCACGATTAATGACAGTCAAAGAGTCATGCCAAAAGCTGAAAAGTGAAACGAAACTGTTAACCAAAGAAGCGTTAACCAGTTATACATTAGCAAGCCAAGGTTTAGCCGCTGCGAGTGAATTACTAAACTTAGATACCATCTTGCCACCAATGGGCAATGTATTAATCTCTAACGTGCCAGGACCAAGCAAAGCCTTATACATGATGGGCGCTAAAATGGAGAAGTGCTTCCCTATCTCTGTATTACCACCGGGTATGTCACTCAACATAACCCTCTATAGTTACAACGGTTCGATTCACGTGGGATTGGTTGCTTGTCGATCTGCATTACCTGATTTAACTGAATTAGCGGATTATATTGAAGATGCTTTTGCTGCACTTGAAAATGAAGTATTGGATTGCGCAATCGAAAGTGTAACAGATCATATTCAATTATTATCATCGTCGCAAAGTAATCAAAATATCAAGCAAGAAAGTATTCATGCGATTGCTAATATGACCAGCAATGCGACAAAAATAAGCTCTCGCTCTAACATTGACCATGAAGACTCACGATTATGTGAAACAGCTTAAATAAGTAAAGTCAGTGAGAAGTAAGGAATAGATAACTAGGAAAATAAGAAGTAGAAGTAGAAGTAGATAGCTCAAGAAGTTGGTCGACATATACAGCGACTAACTGCTTGAGCCAATCGCCTTATTTATTTTAGCTTAATGGTGCTAAAACACGGTGTAGGTGGTCTGCAATTTCAATACCGCTATCAGTTAAATAACCGCCATCGTCTCGTGTAATAAGACCTTTATCAAAAAGTGATTTCGCAGCACTGACAATTGAAGGGCCGGCTTCATTGTGAACCTTAATGCCTTCTAAGTGAGATTTTGTTGGGAATTTAGCCAGTAATTTCATTTCTTCAAACAGTGTATCAGAATAATTATTCATAATTGCTCGCTTTTCTTAAATAGGAGAAGTTTCATCATAGAGCCTTCAAAGAAGATTGCAAAATTAATAATAGCGTAAGTAGGTATAGATCAAAAAAAACCTCAATAAAACGTACACTTGAGATTAGTGTAGGTCACAATTCAAGCAATTACCTACATTCCACAACACTTACTGTTTATTTAACGCCAATTGATACTGAAATAGTCCGGTTATGATAATAAAGACGACGTAATGACTTCATATAACAACGCGTGACCCGCACTGTTTGGATGTAAACCATCAGCCGTTAGGTACGCTTCTTTATCCGCATTAAATGGCGTGTAAACATCAATTAATGCCACATCGTACTTCACAGACAAGTCTAATAAGGCCTTATTATAATGATTGATTGTTGCATCATCGCGAATACGCTGATTGATATTGGGAATACCATCAAGATGAGCGGCGATTGGCGTCACATTGATTAATACCACAGAAGCGCCTTTCTCAAGCGCAAACTCAATACAGTGGCTTAAATTGTGAATATAAGAGCCGATAACGACAAGATGCTCACCGTCTTCACAAGCTAGATCATTTGCACCATAACCAAATAACACGGTATTGTTATTATCAGCACTGAGCCGAGTCACACATTCAGGTTGAAAACGTTGTATCAGACCATCAGTGGTTTCACCGCTAATACCCATATTAAAAACACTTACTCTGTCTTGATCTGTTTCCAAAAATTGTTTAATTAGTCGCGTTTTAATACGGTCTGCCCAACCACCATAGACAGCGTCACTTTCACCGCGTGTAATGCTATCACCAAAACAAATTATGCTCGCCATGTACCCTAACTCCGAAAGTATTATGTAATTACCTGAGAAAGCAAAATACTACAAATCTATTTATAACACTATACATAAAACTATGCTTAAAACTCTGCATAAAACCATATAGGAAACGACATACAAAGCCCAATGCATAGGTAACTGTATATGTCGGACTTTAATCTAGGGCGATAATTTGATTACGACCCGTGTGCTTGGCTTTGTATAACCGTTCGTCGGCGCGTTTAAGTAATTCAGTGTGGCTAGCCATGAACTCTGCAGCTGGAATATCAGTGACAGCACCAATTGATAATGTGATATTAATGTCGCCTGCTGGTGTCGATACAGGTTCATCTATTATTGCCGACCACACTTTTTCTAACGTTTGTAGGCTTGTTATATCGCCTTGATTTTCAATAACACAGATAAACTCTTCCCCACCCCAACGAATAATTAAATCTGATGACGGTAAATTCAACAAGAAACGTTTTGAAACTTCAATTAAAACGATATCGCCAACATCATGACCATAATTATCGTTAACCGCTTTGAAATGATCAAGATCCATAATTGCGAGGGTAAAGCTTGAATCTCGAGAAGTGGAACGACCTTGCCTTAAACGCTGTATGAAGTAATCAAAATAACGGCGGTTATATAAGCCTGTTAATGCATCCCTTGTTGATAACTCGACTAAGTTGCTATTTGAATACTGCAATAATTGGTTTTTATTCTTAATGTCGAGATTCTTTTTAAGAACATAACCAAGGGCTAGCAAAACACAAAATGTCACGCCCAAAATAACCCGAGTCACCAGTGTTTGTGTCTCTAACTCAAGATCTTGTATTTCATTCTTGGTTTTTAACAGCGCGAGTTCATTACGAGATGTTTCAGCATTAAACGATTCTTCGAGCAGGTATAATTCGCTTTGGCGCTGATCAAACAATACTTCCTTGTCACCTAAATAATACAGCTTAAAATACTTCAAAGCCTCGCCATCATTACCTAACTTCTCATATGCTTCGGATAACAGCTTCTGGGTACTGGTAATATAAGCGGTGTGGGCTATTTTATTATTTTCTTTAATCGCGGCATTTAGATCTTCAATGGCTGCATTATAGTTGCCCAACGCCATATTACTGTGCGCTTTACTTTTATAACAAAGGCCGCGTTGCAAGGGTAAATCTTGTATCCCTGCTAAATGAAGGCAACGTTCAGATTCCGTGATTGCAGATTCGTATTGCTGTTCTAGATAAAGCACATTGGATAGACTGTTTAACACGATGGCCTGTAATCTTGTACTGGAATCTTTTTCGAGTGTTTCTTTAGCATCAACATAAGCCTGACGCGCTTTTATGGCATCACCTAAACGGAAATAGACATTAGATTCATTCGTCAACAAGATCGACATAATCGCAGGCTCTAAGCGTTTATCTTGGCGATATATTTCCTTTGCCTGATCAATATACGCAATTGCCTTGTTCCACTCTTCTAAGTAAATATAAATAACCGCTAAGTTACCGATAATTTTACTATGATATAAATGCTTTGGGTTTGTCTCGACTAGCTTTAAACCTTGATGAAAATAGTCTTGCGCTTTGCCATATTCGCTGGACAGAATACTAATCACACCCAATGAATTATAAGATTTGATTAAGAGTTTTTCGTCATTAATCTCTTTTGCAATCTTTACTGATTCATTTAAATAGTCGAGTGCAGTATCAAGATCACCACGTTTGGTTCGCTCTATTGCCAATTCTGATAAGGCGCTGGCTTTTACCCATTGCAAATTTTCTTGTTCAGCGAGAAGAAGTAATTGTGTAGCATAAGTGAAAGCATCATCAATACGACCTAAACGTAACATGATGTTATTCATGGCCATAAAATAATAAGCTTGGTATAGAGGATGGTCTTTAAATGTGCGCTGTTCAGCCAGTAGGTTAATTTTGATTAACGCTTCATCACCATCAAATCGAGAGAGATCGAGAATTTCAAGTAAAGTGTTACCATGAGGTAATTTTGCAAGTAATTCGTCAGGGGAAAATACCACAGTGGTATTTGCTTCAACAGGCAGATGATTATCGAACAAGCCAAATGGACGCAGCATAAATAGCAATAGACTAACCCCTACGACTAAAATAATACTAACCGATTTAATTATCTTCATTATCTACGCCAAGTAATACCAAGAGCCTGTATTCTATTGAATAAATAATACCATGCCAACCCAAATAAAATAAAGCCAGTAACTACATTATCATTTAAGTAGCTACTGGCTTATATTAATAGGCTATTTTATTGGCGAACACCTTCAATATTCAATGTCATTTGAACATGAGTAGAAGCTGGACCAAGGTTAGTCGTAATGCCGTAATCAGTTAATTTAAGATCCGTTTCGCCAGTAAAACCAACACGGTAGCCACCCCAAGGATCTGAACCTTCACCAATCTTAGTCACAGGGAAAGTAATCGTTTTAGTAACACCTTTAAGCGTGAAATCACCTGTTACTGTACCATTATGTGCATCCGTGAATGCCATGCTTTGACTTTGGAATGTTGCTTTAGGGAATTTTTTCACATCTAGAAAGTCATCACTTTTTAAATGTTTATCACGTTCAGCATGGTTTGAATCTAAACTTGCAGTATCAATAACCATGTTGATTTGTGATGCATTTGGTGACTTGGCATCATAAGAGAAACCACCGTCAAATGTATTGAAACGACCGAGTAACCAGCTGTAACCTAAATGCTTAATTTTAAACTGCACAGAAGCATGCGCACCTGCAACATCAACTTTATAGTCAGCAGCTTGCGCTACGTTTGGTGCCACTGCGGCGAATAGTGAACTTGCTGCAATGGCAGCGGCTAAGATTTGCTTTTTCATCTGATAATCCTTCATTATTTTTATATTTAATTGATTTTTACAATGCGTAAAGTGACAGTCGGTTACTATTTTTTGACTTTAAACATACGTACTAACGTATTATTCTTATTAATAAAATGGTGCTTAATCGCGGCTAACCCATGGACGCCAGCTAAGATAATTAACGCCCATGCCAAAATCTCGTGTATGTCACCTGCAATATCTTCTTGGTTGTCGATAGAGAATGGGATTGCGGGTATCGTAAATAACTCAAACACGTTGATACCACGGCCATCTGCTGTCGAGATTAAGTACCCTGTTAACATTAATGTAAACATAAGCAGGTATAGACCGAGATGCACTAAATGCGCACTTTTCAATTCAAATTTGCTAGCATGTTCATCAGCGCTGTCAGGGTTTATATTAATGCAGCGCCACAGTGTGCGGATAAATAATAGACCAAGTAACAGAATACCGATGCTTTTATGCAAATCGAGTGAGCCTTTGTACCAAGCATCGTAATAAGTCAGCTCTACCATGTATAAGCCTAGGCCAAACATGCCAAAAATGGTCAGTGCCATAAGCCAGTGCAATAAAATGGCTACCCAGCCATAAGCCGTTTTCGTATTTTTTAACATTCGAATATGTCCCCTACATCAGTTCATTAATAATACGGTGATTGTGACTATTAAAAAATAGTGATTAATGCGAAACTATTGTGCATAAATGCACAGAACTTTTTCAGCCATTTAAAAGCTCCTTTTAATTAGCCAACAACCACTTAACAAAGAATGGTCATATGAAAAACATTTCTTGGGATGATTACAAAATAGCGTATCAAGTTGCCATTGATGGTAGCTTAAGCCAAGCAGGTAAATCGCTAAATATCAACCATGCGACCGTACTACGACGTATTAATCAGCTCGAAACAGCCTTGGAAGTTAAATTATTTTTTCGGCACCAGCGTGGTTATAAACTGACAGACGCAGGTGCGATCTTACTCGCGGAATTGCCCGGCCTAATAACCCGCTTTAGTAAACTAGAGCATCAGCTACAGAATGTAGAAAGTAATATTAGCGGTGAGCTACGTATCTCCACCATCAGTTCCTATTCTTCACAGCTAGCACCTGCATTAAAGGCTTTCAGAGACATCTATCCAGCAATACGTATTATATTATTGTCGACAGATGACATAGTGCCATTAGAATCTGGCGCTGCGCACGTCTCTTTACGCGTTGGTCCAAAGCCAAACGGCACAGATTTAATTGTCAAAAAGTTAACGAATTTTACAACAAATTATTACGCTTCTGCTGAGTACGTTAAAGAATTTGGCCAACCGACAACAAATAGTACACTCAATGATCACCAGTGGGTCTTGCCGACACCAGATAAGTATCGGATCCCTTTTGTGCGTCATATCGTTGAACATATTGATAAAGACAAGATTGTATTTCAGAGCAGCCACTTTCCGGATGTAAGCCAAGCTGTCATTGCAGGAATGGGGATTGGGCCTATCGGGGAGCATCAAGCCAAGCGATACCCATCATTGGTACAAGTGGTATTAAACTCACCAGATTCTGAAGAGGCTATGTGGTTTGTTTATCATAAAGATTCAAAGCACAGCGCCCGCGTGAAGTGTTTTTATGAATTTTTGCTTAAACGCTTAGAAAGTTTAACTGCTTTGGACGCTAGATAGAAGATTGACGAAATCTAGCCAGAAATATAGTTTCTCGCGAATAAAAAACGCTTGCTTATTATCTTTATAAGCAAGCGTTTAAATGTCGAACACAGATTAATATCAACCAATTCACGAGCAGATTATTTTAACGTAGCAAGTGCATCTTCGAGCTGTGTCTGTATTTCTTCGTTGCGTAATTGACCTGTTTCCATATCAAAATTATCGTAAAAACTCCCCACTGAAAGCGAGGCTTTTACTTCGCCAGCAAAATAAGGTGCAGATCCTGTTGCAGCCGCTAATACACTTCCTGCGCCACCGGGACCAGGTGAAGTCGCTAACATAAGCATTTTTTTGCCTTGATAGACCTTTGGATCAATACGCGAAGTCCAATCGAATAAGTTTTTAAATGCAGCGGTATATGAACCATTGTGTTCTGCATACGAAATGATAATCGCATCAACACTGCCTATTTTGTCGTAAAACGCTTGTGCTTGCTGTGGAATACCGCTTTCTGTTTCACGATCAATACTATACAACGCCATTTCAAAGTCATTAATATCAATCACTTCAACTTCAGCATTGGTGATCACCTTTGACGTTAATACCTCACCTGCATAACTCACGAGTTGCTTGTTAATTGATTGACGACTGTTACTTGCTGCTAATGCTAAAACTTTCATGGTGATTCCTTTTAAAATTCGATTTGTAAATGCGGTTTATACGTTTGCTATTCTTAACTACTGTCTCGCATGCAAACTTGATAAGTTCATAATAGAGTAAGCATAGCAAAAGATTAATAGCATGAATGGCAAATGATTATTTCCATATGACTCTTAATTGACTAAGATGGGGGTTATTCACATACTAATAGAAAAGGATTTGATTTGGCTTATAACGCGCAACTGCTCAACGGCATGGTCATATTTGTGGAAGTCGTCAATACGGGCAGCTTTACTCTAGCCGCTCAAAGTAGTGGCCATTCTACTTCCTATATTAGTAAAGAAATTAATAAACTAGAATCGAGACTTGGCGTGCGCCTCATGCACAGAACCACTCGCTCACTGCGCCTGACGCCCGAAGGCGAGATCTACTTTCTACAATGCCAACAGATAATGAGTGATGCAGAGCAAGCAGAAGAAACCCTAAACGGCCGTCAATTAGAGCCTAAAGGCACATTACGCGTCAGCTGCCCGACCAGTTTTGGTAATTCTCGGATGCAAACCATATTCTCACAGTTTCTAAACCTCTACCCACAAGTTAACCTCGAGTTAGATTTAGATAACCGTAAAGTCGATATGGTCACAGAAGGCTTTGATGTACTCATCCGAGGCTCTGCGCAGCTAGACGACTCAACGTTCATCAGCAAGAGAATATTCAACTCTTACGGTGTCACAATAGCCTCACCGGATTATCTGCAACAACATGGCACGCCACAAGTACTCGCTGACCTTGCGCAACATAAAATCATTAGTTACAGCAACCTGAAACAACCTAATACTTGGTCTTTAAAGCATAGCTCTGGCCAGCAACACCAGATCCAAGTCGAAAGCAGAGTTCTAACTAACAGCTCTGAAATGGAGCTATCTTTATGCCTTGCAGGGCACGGGATCACCAGAATGCCTCGCTTTAATCTTGGCGATGAAATAGAAACGGGTAAATTAATCGAATTGTTTAATGACTATCAACATCAAGAAATCAATGTCTACTTGATTTACCCGAGTCGTAAATACGTCTCTTCAAAGGTAAGGCACTTCATTGACTTTGTCACTGCAGAATTGTCAGAAGACAACATAGTTTGAGCGTTCGTTGGGTATTCTTCTGCTTTCAAGGTATCGACATTTTAACTGTCTCAGAAGAGCAGCAATTAGTGCTGAATATTAAAGTGCGAAATCGAATAATTATTGATTGTATGGGCCCACATATCAACAAATTTATGCATAAAACGGGGTGTGGAATGTCGGATAAAAAAACAAAATAATAATATTATTCTACATTTCTGATATAAAAAGCACTCATTTGAGTGCTTTTTGTTGTTATTTTAATTATTAATTATTAATTATTAATTATTAATTATAGTGTGCCGATTCTAAATATGAATAGAACAAACATTAGAACCCAAAATTTAATAGCAATAACAACACTGTCGTACCAGCTTAGGATGAAAATGTTGATACCGTCAGCCCAAGTATATTCGCCAAGCACTGACGAGTAGATAGCAGTTAAAAACCCAAATATTAATCGACCGACACATAGAATCACACCAGCAAGCATGTGCTGAGCAACTGAAAATGAAGCCGTAAATGCAGTTAATTGTTGAATTAAATCTGTTTTTAAATAAACAATTACAAATAGAATAATAAGAATTGTTCCGATAGTGTTAAACATTTTTGATTTTTTTATTTTGCTCACCGATGTATCTATGAATGTATGAATGTATTTATTTTGTTATTCATATAATAACAAAAAGTAGTATAAAACTGCCACTCAAAAAGGCGATTATTGCGACCGTGGCGGTCAGAACAATGACAAGGCTGTGACTGCTGCGCCGGTTCATCGGCGCATTAAATATGCCACTAAAGGCAACCACAAGGGTAAAATCATTTGACGACTCTATGAGGTGGTGATCATATACTCTCTTTTGAGAGTAAAAAAGACACACACATACAAAACAAGCGCCATATAGGCGCTTGTTTTTATTATTATTAAAGAAAATGGTCGGTATTACTTACCCACTACCTCAGGTACTTTTAAGCGATGTAACATGCGATAAAGTACAGGTACAACAAGTAAAGTTAGTACAGTCGCAAACCCTAAGCCAAACATAATGGTCACTGCCATTGGCTTAAAGAATACATCCGGTAGTAACGGCACCATGCCCAATACTGTCGTAATCGCCGCCATACAAACCGGACGAACACGACTCACTGCAGCATCAACAACCGCTTCATATCTTTCTTTACCACTGTGGATCTCAATTTCAATCTGATCAAGTAATACGATACCATTTTTAACCAGCATCCCTGACAGACTTAAGAAACCGAGTAACGCCATGAAACCAAAAGGTGTATTAAGGGCGAGTAGCCCCATCGTCACACCAATAATGGCCAGTGGTACCGTCGCCCATACAATCACCGCATTTTTCACGTTGTTAAACAAGAAAATAGTGATTAAGAACATAAACAGATAACCCATTGGCATCGTCTGGAATAACGATGCTTGTGCATCTGCTGATGATTCATATTCACCACCCCATTCGAGCGAATAGCCCGGTGGGAAATCCATTGCTTCTACTAACGGTTGGATACGTTTTTGTAAAGTCGCAGCCGTTTCTTCACCTAATGGATCAGGGTCAGCAAAAATGGTAAGCATACGTTTACGGTTTTTACGCACGACAATTGGGTCTTCCCAACGGACATTAACCGCTAATATCACTTGCTGTAACGGCACATAACCTTTCAGTACTGGGCTCCAAATTTTCATGCCTTCAATCGTACTGATATCCACACGCTCATTTTCAGGCAAGCGAGCAACGATAGGTAATAAACTCGTGCCATCACGATAAAGACCAACCGTAAGGCCAGAAAATGCCATTTGCAGTAAATCATCAACATCTGACTTAGTAATACCATAACGACGTGCCTGACTTTCATTAAAGACAGGTTCAATCACTTTAGTTCGTTCACGCCAATCGTGACGCACATAAAATGCCCCAGGGTCTGCACGCATAATATCGATAGCTTGTTGTGCCAAACCACGTAATACCGTTGGATCTGAGCCTACTAAACGCGCTTCAATTTTAGCACCAGAAGAAGGACCTAATGCGATACGCTTGAGTTTATATTCAATATCTGGATGCAAAGAATCGAGTTTCTCGCTCACCTCAGCCATCATTGGCATGACGTCATCGTAGCTATCCACTCGAATAATTAATTCACCGTAAGACGCATAACTTTTTTCTGGTGAATAAGTTAGCATAAAGCGCTGAGAGCCTTTACCTGTACTTGAAGATACATGCGCTACTTTTTCATTGCTGCTGACCATGATTTCAAGTTCACGCAGTTTTTCGCTGGTTGCGCGAATATCAGTCCCTTCCGGTAACCAAACATCAACCATAAACATAGGTGTTGTTGATGACGGAAAAAATGATTGTTTTAACTGGGTAAAACCATACAAGCTAACAACTAACATCAAGATTAATGAGAACACCGTTGTCCACGCATATTTCATACACGTTTCTAATATTCGTTTATAAGTAACAAACACTATCCCTTTGTATGGGTCGTTTTCGGCACTATCTGCATCAACCTTCATGCCTTTAAAGAACATATCAGCAAAGAAAGGCGTAATAGAAATCGCAGTAAACCAACTTAACATCAAAGAGATAAGTAAAACAGTAAATAGCGTTCCGGTATATTCACCCGTTGAATCTTGAGATAAACCAATTGGGGCGAATGCAGTAACAGCAATAACGGTTGCGCCTAACAAAGGCCATTTAGTCTGGGTGACAATATCGGTTGCAGCCTGCAGGCGAGTTCGACCTTTCTGGACCCCAATTAAGATACCTTCGACCACGACAATGGCGTTATCCACCAGCATACCCAGTGCAATAACCAGCCCACCAAGTGAAATACGCTGTAAATCAATGCCCATCAAGTTCATGAATACAAACGTACCCAATACAGTTAGCAATAAGATCAGTCCGATAAGTACACCAGAGCGCACGCCCATAAATAGCAGCAGCACAATGATAACAATACCAATGGCTTGACCCAGACTCACGAGGAATCCTTTCACTGATTTATCTACTTCATCAGGCTGGCTATAAACCGCATCAATATCGATACCAATTGGTTGTTGTTCTTTTAACTCAGCTAAACGCGCATAAACGCCTTTACCCATTTCAACAACATTCACACCAGAAATAAACGATACACCGACATTCAGCGCGACTTTACCATTGAAAGTGACCAGATTATCAGGGACTTCTTTAAAGCCACGGCTGATCGTCGCTACATCACGTAAGTAAATAAGTCCTTGAGCACCCGTGTCGGTAATGATCAAATCACCAAGCGCATCAACATCAGTAAATTCGCCCGTTGGATGAATACGGATATATTCAGAACCAACGCGCATAGCACCAGCACTTGATACGAGGTTTTGCGTTGCTAACGTATTGTAAATAGTCGATGGCGAAATACCTAAACTGCTTAAACGCTGCATCGACATTTCAATAAAGACTTGTTCTTGCTGTACACCGGTTACTGAAACTTTACCTACACCGTCAACCAGTTCAATCTCACGACGTAAATAATCAACGTAATCATTCAGTTCTTTGTAAGAATAACCGTCACCCGTTATCGCCAGTAAAATACCGTAAACATCACCAAAATCATCAATAACTGATGGCTCAGCAACGCCTGGTGGCAAGTGTGATTTGATATCATTGACTTTACGGCGTAATTCATCCCAAATTTGTGGTAAATCATCAGGGCCGTAATTGTTTTTCATCGTCACTGTAATTTGTGACAATCCACGGCTGGAAATGGAATTAACCTCATCGACATAGGTTAATTGTTGAATAGCTTTTTCCAGCGGGTAAGTCACCTCTTCTTCCACTTGTAACGGTGTAGCGCCAGGATAAGAAGTAACAACCATTGCATCTTTAATGGTAAATTCAGGATCTTCTAATTGGCCGAGACCGAAAAAGGCCATCGAACCGCCAATTAAGAAGATGAGTGTGAGCATCCAGCTGATCACTTTATTTTTAATAAAATAGGCTGCGATATCTTGTTTCATTATTGTCCAGCCTCTGTCGGTTTGTTTGAATGAGCTATTGATTCATCGAGTATTTTAACTGATTGACCTTCACGTAAGCGATTACCACCAGCAATCACAACCTTTTCGCCAACCGCTAAACCAGAACTTAAACGCACACCATTGTTGACCACTTTCTCTGTCACAATTTGACGTTTACTCACGGTATTATCACTCTTAACAACCCAAACGAACTTCTGCGTTAAACTCAAGTCGTCACCATCTTCATTTACAATCGCTTCGAATGGTATAAAGGGCTCATCTTTCTTATAGATATTTAATTTTTGCGCATCAGCATGCACTTCAACAGCCATGCCATCGAGAATAAATCTGTCTGTCGGCATTGGCATCGTGAGCGTAATAACGAATGAACCAATATTAGGATCGGGTTCAGTGGTGAACTCCTTTAGATGGGCACTATATTCATGACCATCGGCGGTAATAATCTTAGCACCAGGTCGCGATTCTTCAATTTTAGTCGCTGAGCTTTTCGAGTAAATAATATCCGGCGCTTGCAATTGGATATCCACACTCGTTGTACTATGGATATTCATCACCTGTTGACCAATTTGTACATTTTCAAATTGTTGAACCGGCACATGGGAAATAATACCGGTGATTGGTGCTTTGAGTTCCGTAAAACTCAAGTTAAGTTTAGCGATATCCAATCTTGCCTTGGCAATACGACGTTGTGCTTTAAGCTCATCAAATTGTGATGGTGCAATATAACCTTGATCAACCAGTTTAGCCGAACGGCTATATTGACTGTCTGCAATCGCGTACTCAGCTTGAGCATCATCTACTTCCAAACGGTAATAAGTCGGGTCAAGTTGCGCAAGAATCTGTCCGGCCTCGACTTGGTCACCTGGTCGTACTGTCACCGATATAACCTCGCCTTGTAAACGAAAAGACAAGTTAGACTTATCCGCAGCAACTGCGATTGCAGGAAACGATAATCTCGCCGAATCTTCAGCTAGCTGAACGGTCGTGATTTCAACTAACTGTACTTTTTGTCTTGGCTCTATAATCGGTTTATCACAACCTTGTAATACGGTTATCACACCAAGCGCCATCACGATAGAGGGTAATTTATGCATGTTACAGTCCTCGTTCCTTGATCCAAGATCTTACTTTCTGACCTTCACGTAATTCGTTAACGCCAGAGATTGCGACATTGTCACCATCATTCAGACCTTTAGACACACGTCCATTTTCATCTAATTCAATTTCGCGTTTATGAGCAATGCCTTGATCATCGATCTGCCATACATAATATGTATCACCTTTTTTCATTAGCGCTTGCGGAGAGAGTGCGCCAGAATTACCTTTTGGCAGTGCAATACGGACCGCACCAGCCATACCGGGAAGGATATTTTTACCTTCAGGGCGATCCATAAATAAAGTTACTTTATAGCTTGAATTGGTCGCATTCGCTTCGGTATCGATTTCTTTAAACTGTGCAGGAAACTCTACACCGGGAATTGTATCAAAAATAACGGTAGGGCTACGGCTATAGTCGTTATTGAAACGTGCGAGTAGCTGTTCAGGTAATTGGAATGTGACGTTAATAATACCGGCACGCTGAATGTGAACCACCGCTTCTTTTGCCATGACATATTCATGATTTTCTTTTAACGATAATGATAAAGTACCATCATAAGGTGCAACCAATGTCGCATAACTCAGGTTAGATTCTTGTTTACTTAGTGTCGCTTGGGCTTGATTTCGCTTAGCTTTAGAAGTATCGAATGCGAGTTCTGAAACAACGTTGGTTTTACGTAATTTAGCATCACGTTTAAATTGAACAGAGGCGAGTTCATAATTAGCTTGGGCTTGTTCTACCTGTAATGAGAACTCGTCTTGGTTCAAGCTAGCAAGCTTTTGCCCTTTCACTACGTTCTCGCCAGGATTCACGTCCATCGACGATATAACGCCCGAAACGCGAAAGGCAAGTACGGCTTTATCGCCCGCTTCAACTACGCCGGGGAATGTTCGAAACGTATCTTTAATTCCAACATCAACTGCTTGCAGCTTCACTGGCCGTGAATCGGGTTCGGGTATAACGACCTGTTCTTCGCTACAACCCGAAAGTAATAAGCCAGTAATAACGGCCGTTGCCATAATTCCCTTCATATAATCATCCTATTAATATCCTGTCTTATTAGTGATGCTTTGCATACAAGCCGACTAGTCATAATAAACTATTACTCAACTATAGCCTTTAAAATAGTATTTACAATGACTTATCTATTATACGCATATATAACACCCAATAATCCACGTATGGAAATAACCAACATAAGCAGTACAGACCATTTTAATGACAGATAGTTCTCTGAGGATTAACTTTTTGAAGAATGAGGTAAAAAAGAGGCACTAGTCTGGGCTAGTGCTATTACTATTGCTATTGCTATTGCTATTGAATTAAAACTCTAACAACCAGTATCGACAAAACCTATGATAGGCGCGGTTCCATCTATTTCTAAGTTAGCATAATAAGCAAAACAACTATCGAGAACATAGCCATTTGGCCAAAAGAATACCGCACTTCCAGAGTCAAATCCCGGTGCATCAGGAACTTGGTCACCGACGCCACGATTACCAACAATACAAAATTCAGAGTCATCACAAGGTACTGTTAACCAGTTGAATGTCCATGCATTACTAGTTGGTAAATCCATATCCAATAAATAGCGCATTTGTGTAGCATCAGGCGTGGGATAACCATTTTCCAGCGTGATAGTATTACCGTTATAATCGACTTTCAAATCTGCATTATCAATTTCTTTCCTCGCATTCACAAAGTCCATCGCGGTTTTTAATGTACCACTGATACTCTGGACCACAGCACGGCTAGCATCATGTTGTAGATTGATAAATTTTGGAATTGCAGTCGCCGCTAAAACACCTAATACAATGATAACTATCACTAACTCAATTAATGTAAAACCGTTATTATTTCTCATAATAGAACAACTTATTCTGACTTCATCAAAAATGAATTAAAAATGAATTAAAAATGAATTAAAAATGAATTAAAAATGAATTAAAAATGAATTAAAAATGAATTAAAAATTTTAAGGGGCTAAGTACTTACTTAACGCATCTTTAATTTGTTACATACTTTAACTTGTTAATAAAATAATTCAATACTCTAAAAGCGTAATATAATTAACGGTTCTTCATCGCGCATCAATTAACGAGTAACATGCAATTCCATCGGCATATCTTTAACACCGAATTTTTCACGAACTCCACAAGTAGGTTCAAAGCCAAATTTTAAATACACCCCTGTCGCATTTAAAGCCGAGTTAACCGTGAAATAGCCTGTATTACCATTCGCTAAACACACATCTCGAGCCATCTCCCACAGCGTTCTTGATAGTCCTTTACCCTGTTGGGAGTCAGCAATAAACAAGTGATATAAATGGCTGTTATTTTTAATGCCGACGACGCCGACGAGTTCAGCGTTTATCTCCGCAACATGATACTCATAACCAGCTTTAAGGTAAGCTAATATATTATTTGGTGTCATCGAATTTAAAATTAACTGACCGCCCTCTTTGCTGCAAGTCGGAAAAATATATTGTATAACCAGCGTAGAAATTAGCTGACTTATCCCATCGATGTCATTTACCGTTGCTTTTCTTAAAATCATGTCACTTCCCTATTATGATAAATAATCATTTAATTATAATTACTTACACGTCCTTTAATCAATAATAAAATAAAATAACTACCACCGATAATAGAAACTAAAATGCCGGCAGCTAACTGTGCGGGATACAACACCACTTGACCTAGCCAATCAGAGAACTGTACTAAAAAACCACCAATCAAGGCGCTTACGATAAGCTGCTGTTTGACACTTTTAGCGCCTAACATGGCTGCCATATGCGGCGCTAGTAAGCCAATAAATGCAACGGGTCCCATGTTGGCTGTCACAAACGCGACTAATAAGGCAACCAAACAAAGTAATAAAACAAAGGCAACAGAACCATTTAAACCACGTGAAAATGCCATATCTCTTCCCGCAGATATTAATGTGAGCCAGCGTGACAATGAAAATGCGACCAGTAATAACAGCGTCACACTAAATGCGAGTGTAACCGACTGTTCGGCGCTTACCCTATAAGTCGAGCCGGCCAACCAAACGAGGATGCCATAAACATCATCATTGCCTCGCGCTAATGCAAATTGCACAAAGGCTTCAATTAAGGCAGTCAACGCGATACCAGTAAGAATGAGTTTAGGTGGTGAGTAATCGTGTTTTTTGCCAAGTAGCAAGATAATCAATAACGCCCCCATCGCACCAGAAAAAGCAACTAACGGGCCTGCTTCAAAAATAGTAATACCCCAAAACATACTAGCAAATACCAACGCAAAAATAGCGCCTGCAGATATACCCAAAATATCAGGGCTAGCAAGGGGGTTATGAATCAAGCGTTGCAAAATAGTACCAGCAACAGCAAGTCCAGCACCTGCAGCTAACGATGTTAAAATACGCGGCCATCGAATAGACCAAGAAAATGCATCAGGCCATGAAAACAACCAGCTACTCTCTTTCATAACAAACAAACTCGCAAGCAGTATCGAACTAATAAGGCCAACCAATATCGCCGTTATTACACGTTTTTTAAGATAACTAATACCTTGAGGTAAGCGAAATACCATTTGATCTTGCGCTTTGACTGCGCTGCGGCTAAACCAGATTAGTGCAGGCGCGCCAATAACGGCAGCAGCCGTGCCACTCGGTATGAAATCCAACGTGAATTTACTTAACCAAACCGCGAATGCATCTGTTAATACTAAAAATAGAGCGCCTAATAATAAGCTGTAAAAAAGCTCATCCCGAGCCGTTCTAGCACCTAAATACCGCGCAATGTTCGGCGTTAATAAACCAACAAAACCGATCACACCAACGGCGGTAATTGCCGAGGAAACTAACCATACTCCTAAAAGTAATAACAGCAAAAATTGAGGCATAATACTCAAACCACGGGCAGTAGCGCCTTGCTGACCAATCCGCATTAACGTGAGTACTCTTGGCGCAACCGCTAAAATGACGAAGCCAACGCACATTCTTGGAGTTAGCCATTGCACCCAATCCCAGCCATTTTGAGCAAGATCACCCGCGCCCCATATGAACAAGTTTTTAGCATATTGATCATTAAGTAAAATCACGGCTGTCGCGAAAGCACCAAGTAACAAATTCACCGCCATACCTGCCAGAATAACAGGCAAGCCCGATAGATTATTTATGCCCGTGATGAATAATACTAATGCCATTGCTGATAGCGCGCCAACCAAGGCAAACATAGTATTACTTTCAACGCCTAAATCAGGGAAAAAAACGGCGGCTAATACTAACGCCAGCCAAGCACCAGAAGATGTACCAAATGTGAGAGGTGATAACAAAGGGTTTTGTGTCAATTGCTGCATCAAACTACCGACTAAGCCCAAACTTGCGCCGACTAACATAGCAACAACTAATCTTGGTAGCACGGCATAAACAAAGTCAACTTCAACAAATTCGAGCGGCTCGAGGCCCGCTATTAATGCGTATTGTTTCGTGATCGTCATATCAGTTTGCAACTGTAACGATAAAAACAGCGCAAGCATAAGTGCCAGCGCTGTCATTAAATACCTCAACATCTCTCTTCCCGTATAACAAATTATTTATAAGTAAATACTAAACAAACTAAGCACTACTGGTTTACGTCATCAACCTGTGTAGGTGCTAATTCTAATAAACTCTCAGTTATCGCTTCTGCCGTGTACTTAATCGACATAGCACCACCATAGCTCCAGCTTGGCGCGACACTATTAACGCGATTGGCGCGTACAAATGGCATCGAAGTCCATAATCGAGAACGTGATAATGCCGCTTCTTGATCAAATGGTTTAAAATACAATACCGTGCCATCGGTGATGGTATGCAGGTCTGAAATACGCTTTTGGACGATTCCCCATTGAGTCGAGGGTAAATCTAAGGCAGGCTTTATACCGAGCTGATCTAATGCATACTCAGCCATTGAATTGCCACCGTACAGGAACACAGATGTAGTACTTGCAAAGCGCATTGTGGTTACTGCGGGTAAGTTTCCATCATAAGCAAGTAATAAGCGTGACTTCAACGCTTGGATCTTACTCTTCATCTCAGCAAGCTTTTTTTCAGCAATATCTTGTTTATTAACCACGCCCGCTAAATAGCTAAAGTTATCTAATGCAGCTTGCGCATTATCGTGCGAGGCACTGAATGTTTGATAAAATAATACCGGCGCGATCTTCGCTAACTGATTTTGTAAATCAGCTTGAGGAGATGCAATAATAATAACATCAGGCTTTAACGAGGCTATTTTTTCATAATTAGGTTCAACGCGCGTACCGATGTCTTGTACTTCATTAGGTACAGTTGGTTGAACAACCCACTCTCTATAACCGGCAATATCAGGCATACCAACCGGGATCACTCCTAATTCTAAGATCTGCTCAGCTAGGTCCCAATTAAGCACCACGACTCGTTGGGCGTAGTCCGGTAATGTCTTATTACCTTGGCTATCTGTTACCGTTACTTCGGCCTGTGAAAATAACGGGAAAACGACCAATACTGTCGTCATAAATACTTTAATACATTGCATTATTCTTTGTCTTATTAACATACAACAGCAACCTTTTCGTCTCGGCTAGGGTGATCGATTAATGTAATTTCAGTGCCATATAAATCAGATAGATTCTGGCAATCTAATAGCACTCTATGATCGCCAGTAAAACTCACTTTGCCTTGCTTTAACGCAACAACCTGTGTCGCAAACCTTAGCGCTAGATTAATGTCATGTAAGATGACAATTATCCCCTGTTTAGTTTCTTTGTTAAGCGATTGCAGCAGCGACAACAAATCATATTGATGACTAACATCAAGTGCAGAGGTCGGTTCATCTAAAATCAACACTTGGGATTGCTGTGCCAATAACATCGCAATCCATGCTCGTTGACGTTCACCACCAGACAAGGTATCCGCGGTGTGCTTGCTGAAATGCGCAGTGTTGGTTTGCTGCATAGCCGTGGTGATAATATCTGAGTCTTGTTGGTTGTAGCGGCCAAATGTGCCACGCCAAGCAAATCGGCCTAATCGCACAAGCTCTTCAACAGTCAACCCTGCCACCTCAGGTAAACGTTGAGGTAAAAATGCTATTTTTTGCGCAAGCAATCTGGTAGATAGCTCCGTCATCATTTGCGCTGAAAACTTCACTTGGCCACTATCAGGCTTAAGTTGACCAGCCAATACTTGTGCAAGTGTCGATTTACCTGAACCATTGTGTCCGAGGATCACGGTAAATTCATTGCTATCAATGCAGAGGTTATCGATCGACAATATGTCGCGCCCTTCACGGTTAACAACAACGTTTTTTAATTCAAACATTTGTATCCTATTTATTCTTTGGGCAATTCGCACACAGCTCACCATCGTCACGACGGTAATGCATGCAACAGCTAATTCGTTTAACTGACCATAAGTTAGACCTAGGTTCTTTATAAAGAGCATTTAAGTATTTATCTGGTAATTCGAGCGCTGAAAACCACAACTTAGCCTGTTGATACACATCTAAATCGGTGCGTAATTGCTGAAATGCAATAAGGTTAATCAATACGCTGTCAGCCAACAAATGCGCCACAAAACCAGGGCGTAAACGATATTGCTGTGAAAACTGTTCCCGTAAAGCGGTAAACAGTGATGTTAACTCGCTGCCTGCATAATTAATTAGCGCCTGTAATTCACCAGTAAATAATCGGTTTTTAGTCAAACTAAACCCTGCGACTATGCCATTCCCGCCCTGAAATTGACCGACTAAACTTAATTTAGGAACTCCCTGTATGCCATAAGCACCAATGAATGCGAGGTATAATGGTTGCCATATCAGCATCGTCCAACCTCGCGTTAACCAATACGCAGAACCAGCCTCTGGGTGTGTGTTTCTCCAATAATCATACAACTGCGTCATTGCCATTTGGTTGTTTAGCTGTGGATTAAACGGTGCTTTTTCTGGGCTTTCCAACACCCCTTTCAATAAAGGGCTGATAGATAAAGCTGTTTGAAAAAATTGGGTATAATTCACAGCCTGAATATCAGCATCACGATCTAGTGACATGAGTTCTTCAGGCATTGCATCTCGCTCCATTCATATTACGGGTTAAAAGTGAAGTTACGGGTTAAAAACTAAATTTAACATTGGCGGTAATATTACGTTCAGCACCGAACCAGCAATTGTTTGAGTCATAACAAGAGTAATACTCCGTACCAAACAAGTTACTCGCTACAACAGACACACTTGAACCATCCAAGCTATCGCTTAAGTAAGACAGATCATAAGAAATAGACATATCTACTAAGGTGTAATCAGGTACTTGATCGGTGTTAAGTGCATCAATCTGTGTTTCGCCCACATAACGGATGCCCGTACCGATAGTCGTACCTGCAGCAACTCCGTTATAAAGATAATAATTTAACCATGCATTAGCAGCGTGCTCAGGCACCCAAATCGGGGTTTTACCCTCTAATCCAGTACTATCTTTAGTCACTTCCATGTCCATGTAGGTATAAGTCGTCGCAAGGTCAATATTGTCTGTCAGCATGATATTAGCTTCAATTTCGACACCTTTAGATTGCGTTTCTCCCGTTTGAACTTGATCGTACGGTGAACCACTTGGATCACGCGTCAAGTCGTTCTGCTTGGTGATATTGAACAATGACACCACAAAACGTTTGCTCATGTCTGCAGATTCATATTTCAGACCTGCCTCCCACTGCTCGCCCGTTGACGGCACAAAAGCATTACCATGGCGATCAGCACCCACGACAGGTTCGAAACTTTGCGCGTAGCTAACATAAGGTGCTAAACCATTATCAAAGTTATACAAACCGCCTAAACGGAACGCAAAATTATCTTGTTTAATGGCTGCGGCAGTATCAGCACCTGAAGCATGGTCTTTTGATGTCTGCTCATATTCATCATAACGGCCACCAGCAATCACAACTAAATTACCTAATACCAACTGGTCTTGTACATAAAGCCCGACTTGATTACTTTCTAGATCAAAATCAGTGGTGTAAGTGAAATTAAGCGAACTACCGTCAATTTGTTGATGATTAGGATTAAACACATCAACCGAGGGCGCACTCGCATCCTTATAAATAATACGCGAATCAAGTTGTTGATAGTCAAAGCCTAATAATACGTTATGCTCGAGAACGCCTGTATTGAAACGCCCAGAAACTTGATTATCGATAACAAAGCTTGTTGATGTTTCATCGGTAAGGTAGGCATTACGACCAACAGTGCGCATATCGCTCTGCAACGCCGTGTTATAGGTATTTTCTTGGTAAGCATCGGCATCCATAAAACGCGCATTCATCAAGAAAGCCCAGTTATTATTAAACTCATGGTTAATTTTATAACCGAGCATCAATACTTCACGCTCATAGGTATTCCAATTTTCATCACCAGTGAAAGTGCTTGAATCAAGCTTGCCATTCGGATTTGCTAATACACTACCCGCCCCAGGTACTGACGTGTAAATACCAGCCGATGGATCATTTTGATAATAAACATTGAAATTAACTAACGTTTTATCAGATACCTGCCAATCCACTGAAGGTGAAAATACATAACGCTCTTCTTCAGAAGTATCAGCTTGTCCCTCTTTCTTTCGTGCTAAAGCAACTACCCGATAAGATAAATTTGAATCTGCAATCTGACCTGTAGAATCAACAGAAAGCTCTTTGTGGTTAGAACTACCACCAGTCACCGTCACATCGGTACGCTGTTCTTGTTGTGGTGATTTGGCAATAAGGTTAACCATGCCACCAGGGGGAATATTGCCATATAAGACCGAGGTCGGTCCCTTAAAGACTTCAACTTGCTCAAGTGCAATAGAATCAATTTGCGGTTGTAAATTCCAACCGTTAAACATCAACGGTAAGCCGTCATAAAAGTTCTGATAATTAATGAAGCCCCGAATATTAAATAAATCCAATCGAGAAACAGCACCACCTCTTAACTCTGTATTAACAGCGGGTACATATCGCAATGCTTCAGCAACAGACTTCACGCCTCGTAAATCAAGCGTTTCTCTGTCTACGTCAGTAATCGCTTGCGGTGTATCCATCGGCGCTAATGCCGTCTTGGTCGCGGTATTTCTATATGCTTTCCCAAAAACAGTCATTTTTTCTTCAGTATTATTACTAGTACTAGAATTAGCACTATCGCTAATAGACTGCTCAGCAAATGCCGAACTAGATAAAGCACAGATAATGGCAAACGCCACAGGGGATAGTATACGAGTAGGTTGGTATAACATTCGGACTCCAAATCTCAATTCATGCAAATGATAATAATTATCGTTTGCATTGTATAGAGAGATTTAGAAAAAAGATTAACGATTTGGTGCAAGAATTGAAAAGTTCAAATTATTTTAACGTCGAGGTTCGATTGGTAGCCAATATTCCATATAAGAAGTAGCGTCTTCAGGATCATAATTAGCCGGATAGATCTCCAATTCATAGCCATCAATACTGTCATAATCTGAATCCGGTAGCCAGTGTGAAAACAACCAAGCAAGTACTTGTTCTAATTGTTTAATTGGACCAGTGAAAGGTATGACTGCGTACTCTTGTGCAGGTACAGTAATCGTATCTAATGATGTAGAACCACATAAAGAATCCGCGGTACAACCGGCCCAATAAGGGATCGCATCAATATCATCTTTTGCTTGAATGACACCGACAACACCAATCAGCTCTATATTATCCGCCTTTGATGAACTTCCATCCAATAAGGACAGCATTTCAGCTTTAGGCAAGTTATCGACAAACTCAGACCAAATAAGCGGGACTTGTTGTTGGTAATTAGGCGTTAATGAAAACAGCCCTGAAATAACACCAGAGGTACAGTGAAGCGTAAATTCCGGACGTGTTTCAATACGGATTTGTAATAATCTGGCCGCCAAATCAAAACTATCTAACACGCGAGAACAGAGCTTGATGGGTGTGCGTAATCCAAGCCGTTGACCACGACGCCTATACGCTATAGGTGAATGTGAAAACATATTTTTAAATGTACGACTAAAGCTCACTTCAGAACTAAACCCGAGCGCTAACGCGATATCAACAACCCGATGTTTACTGCCTAATAAACGTTCCGCAGCTAAACTCAGTTTCAATTCTCGAACATATTGTGCGAGGTTCAATCCAGTTTCAAGGTGGAATACGCGCTGTAACTGCCAGCGTGACCAACAGCTTTTATCCGCTAAAATTTCAACTGATAACGGTTGGTCTATGTTTTCATTGATAAAATCCAACAACTTTTCGATGCGGGTAAAACGGTTCACTTGTTTTTGGTTTTCTTTTTGCATCGTACGCACAATACCTTTGGTCAATAACCGAGGGAAAAATAGAGTTTATAAAATCTATTATAAGAATAATTCTCATTTGTGCAATAAATGACAACCTGAAAAAGCATTAAACAAAAAATGACTGATATTGTTTTGGCGTAACGGCTAAGCGTTTCTTGAAGTTTCGTTGTAAATGGCTTTGGTCTGCAAACCCTAATGCATTGGAAGTATCAATAATAGAGTGCCCAGATTTAAGTAATGTCTTCGCACACTTAATTCGCTCGTCTAATTGGAATGCATGCGGTGACAAACCATAAAATTGTTTAAACGTACGAATTAAATGAAAGCGACTTAGCCCTGATTCGTGAGCAAGGTCGGTGAGTGAATGATTGATATCAAGCTGGTCAGCAATCATTTCTTTTACTCTGTGGACATGTGTCGGGGCGGATTTCTCTCTATTTTTCGTTAACCAATGCCGCTGCATATATTCTATCAGTAATGTTTCTGCCGATAACGGATTAGATTCGAGTAATAAATTGGTGAATAACGAGTCAAAATTGCCATACGCTTGTTGGCTACGTAGATAACGATTGGTAAAGGGGGAATAATCAATACTGTCTATGCCACTGATCTCAGCTTGCAGCTCACCAACCCAACCAGTATCAACAAATAACATGCGATAAGACCAATCACCTTCAGCTGGATTACATGAATGGATATCACCTGGATTAATGGTCACTGTATCGCCCTGACCAATACTATTATGTTGCTTTAAGTTGTTGTAATCAGCAATGCCAGTATCAATCACACCAAATGAAAACTCATCGTGAGTATGTCCTTGATAACAAGCATTCGAACGTGATGCTTGGCGCATTTCGACAAATGGCAACACTTTACTTTGTTTGAAGAATACGGCTTTGTCCTGCTTCATGACATTCATCCTTGTCTATTATCAAGCCTATTTTTTCAAGCTTATTATTTCAAGTCTATTTATCTCAAGTCTATTGGCTTCGCTAACATCACTACTACAGACCCACAAACATCGACACAACAGTACCGCTGAGTAAAAGCCCCATCATCCTGTTAAAATTTATTTGTTGTGACGGCGTTGATAATCGGTCTCGGATGACATGACCCATTGCAGCCCAAGTTGCGATACCGATAAAACATACAATAAATGATATCCCGGTGAACACAAGTAAATAGAATGTGGATTGTGCATGCACAGACACAAAGATACTTACGCCTGACATAGATACTAACCATGCTTTCGGGTTTAAGCCTTGTGATAATACCCCGTCGATAAACGCTGGCGGTTGTTCTATTTTAGAATCATGTTTAAGATCGCCCATCCCTTTTAACGTTTCTGTTCCTTCGGTTACATTTAAAGGTACTACGGTGGCAATTTTGAATGACATAAACAACAAATACAGTCCACACAGGTATTTTAAAATATCGGTAATTTGTGGAAATTGCGCTAGCGTTTGGTTTAAACCAAAACCAAGCAACAATATGATGAAAGCGTACGCGACGGTGGCACCGAAAACATGCGGTACGGTACGGCGAAATCCAAAACAAGCGCCAGAACTGGTCGCAATAATATTAACAGGGCCCGGAGAGATAGCCCCCACCAAAGCAAAAATAGCCATAGACAAGATAACTGTAATCATAAACACCTCTACATTGATTGAGGTTTACAATATACAGTTTGCCTGATACCCAGTATTGAACAAAATTGCGCATTATGAAATTAACGGCTTAATCACCTTTCGGCATATCAAAACTAATGCCTTGTGCTAAAGGTAACTCGTTGCCGTAATTAATCGTATTCGTCATACGACGCATATACGCTTTCCATGCATCGGAGCCACTTTCGCGGCCGCCACCCGTGTCTTTTTCACCGCCAAACGCACCACCAATCTCTGCGCCCGAGGTACCAATATTGACATTGACGAGGCCACAGTCAGAACCTTTTGCACTGACGAAAATTTCGGCTTCAGTCATGTCTTTAGTAAATATCGCGGAGGACAACCCCTGACTGACGTCATTCTGTATGGCGATCGCCTGTTCAAGCGTGTCATAGCTGTGTACATACAATAACGGTGCAAACGTCTCCTGCTGGACAATCGACGCCTTAGGGTCAATATCAACGATAGCAGGGGTGATATAAAAACCGTGGTCGTCTTTCCCTTTATTACTTAAATTCGATACTTGCTCACCACCCGTAATCAATACACCACCCTGAGATATAGCCGTAGCAATACTCGTTTTCATGGTATCAATGGCTTGCTGATTGACCAGTGGCCCCATTAAGTTATTGCCATCAAAGGGGTCGCCAATACTCACGGTCTTATAAATCGCTTCTAACTTGGTGAGGACTTGATGTTTCAGGCTGCGATGCACAATTAATCGACGCAACGTGGTGCAGCGTTGACCGCTAGTGCCTAAGGCTGAAAAAGTGATCGCACGTATGGCTAATTCAAGATCCGCACTCGGGCAAACAATCATGGCATTGTTACCGCCTAACTCTAATAGTGTACGTCCCATTCGCGCGGCGACACGGCAATTAACCGCGCGTCCCATTACACATGAGCCTGTCGCAGAGACCAATGCAATGTCTTTATGGTCGACTAATTGCTCGACTTGCGATTTTTCACCGTACACGATACTACTCAGAGTAGGATTCGCACCAAACTGCTTAATGGCCGACACTAATAATTGATGACAGGCTAATCCACTCAGTGGTGTTTGGCTTGATGGTTTCCAAATAATGCTGTTACCACAAATTAAGCTAATCGCGGCATTCCACCCCCACACAGCCATGGGAAAATTAAACGCGGTAATAATGACAACAGGACCAAGGGGATGCCATTGTTCCATCATTCTGTGATTGGGCCTTTCTGTCGCGATGGTGAGTCCATACAGTTGTCGAGATAAACCCACAGCAAAATCACATACGTCAATCAACTCTTGTACTTCGCCTAAGCTTTCTTGAAAGGGCTTACCCGCTTCGAGGCTAATAATGGTGGCTAATTGATGTTTCGCTGCACGCGCTTTTTCTGCAAACAGCCTTACTAACTCACCACGTTGCGGCGCGGGCACACTACGCCAGTGATAAAACTCAGTTTTAGCACTGGCTATAACCTGTTTAATAACATCGGATTGAGCATGACTGATGGACACAAAATGTTGACCATCGTTAGGGCTAATCACATCCACTTTCGTCTCGCTGTCAAAGCGCTTGTCACCAAGATACGCACTGCCATAGTGTTTATCTTGCGCATAAAAATCGCCAAGTACGGTTTTCAAAATTGCTTCATGCATGTGATTATCCTCATGATTTAAACTAAAAGCCGAAACTAGATGCTTAATTCAGCATCACGATAAACTTTAGCAAAGTCGTTTGCTAAGAAGTCTTCGATGTCTAACGTTTCTTGTTCAACAAACCCTTGTCGTTGTTCGCTACTATTCAATATTAAATCAATCGTGGCAACGGCAGCACTGGCTGTCGATATCTGGATCGCACTTTGCTCCGCGGTATGGCGAAGTAAGAAAGTACGGCTACATTGCCTTAATCTATCATCGACATAACCCGTAGCCACCACAGAGATCAATACCAGATCTTGCATTGTGGTGGCGACTGAACTTTCAAATATCTCCATCAACATATCTCGACGTTTGCCCTCTTCGCCTAAGCGCAAGTCATGAAACAAGAATTTCATTAACTTGCAATGACCTGGGTAACGGATGGTTTTGTAAGTCAATTCTCGCAGTTGCCCGTCCAAGCTATAACAAAGATTCGCCAGACCACCGGAGGTATTGAACGCTTCATACTCAACACCCGAAATTGAGAATACTTCACGGCCTTCAAGTGGTTCGGTTAATGTGGGGATATGATTTTTGATTGATTCACAGGGGTTTGCATATTCATTGATTAGCCCTTCGGTGGACCACGTCAGGTTGTACATCATTTGATTGGACGGGTATTCAGGTAATGCCCCTACACGTAACTTAAGACTATCAAGGCGGTCGAAATTATGCCGAAAACTATAACCCAAAATACCGATAAAACCCGGCGCTAAACCGCACTGCGGCATAAATACCTGACCAGGCGCTGCGGCAATGGCGATTTCTTTAATGGCTTGGGTGCAACGGACATCTTCGGTTAAATCAAAGTAGCTACAACCATTCGCTAACGCGGCCTGTGCTACATAGGGGTTATCGTTGAATGTTAATGCTGATATGACCGCGTCCTGCCCTGCGAGTAACGCATTATAATCTCGCGTGTCAGGTGACGAGTGTGATAATAGTTTGGTTGTGAATTGGTCACTAAAATGCGCAACGGCATTAGGATTGATATCAGCGCCAGTGACATCATAACCATCGTGACTATTGAGAATTTGAGCAATTGCACCGCCAATACGGCCAAGCCCTAAAACAACAATTCGTTTCGCCATTCATAACTCCCTAGGCTGTTAACGCCTAACTTTCGTCGTCGGAGGTCGCACTGCCAAGTATGGATTTCATGTTGGTCGATTCAAATATTTTATCCGCACTCATCGGCACAAACCCTTGATATAACGTCCCATCTTCTTGGTTAAAGCGTTGTGCAAACTCATAATAACAACTGCTTATCATTTGTTCACCAGCATCTTTGAAATCTACAACACAAGTATCTGCCATGGTTGCTGCTTGAATTAATAAATCTGATGGCGTGCCTTTAATAATGCCCCCAGCGTCATTCAGTTGATAACCTTGTTGTTGTAATAACGCCACAACTTGTGATAACTCGGGGGTGTTTTGTAAGTGATTTACAAATAGGGTGAAATGGTTCGCTCGTAGCCCCCAGACCGATAGCCAAGCTGCGTATTCGGACTCTGCAGCTAAGGTTTGATAATCTGCATAGCTTGGCAATTGCCATAAGCGACCCGCACTTAATAATGGGCTAAGTCCCCGACTCGACTGTTCCAACAAAGGCGATTTCAATGTCGCTTTTGTCTGCTCGATAATGTCTTGGATAATGACCTGAGAGGGTGCGGATAAAGACGACCAACGCAGTTCGCTGATGAAGATCTTAGTCGGTGACTTGTCATGCACATAACAACGTGCATCCAACTTCTTCACATCAAACTGATAAGAATCAAGGTGTCGATAACCGAGGGCTAATACCTCATCTTCTAATATATCGATACCAATATGAGAGTCGGCGAAGGTGCGAAAAGCAACATGATCATTCACTAACGTTTCACCGCGACTTTCAAACAGCTGATGTATATCGACAGCTTGCGGGCTAATGACACAATATTGCTGCCAGAGTTTAGTGAAGAATGCATCTAAAACAGGCATGGATTATCTCCTTAATTACATTACCGTTATCAGAGATGACTAATACTAAGATAGGTGATGAAGTAAGGTTTGGCTAGTGGTCATGCTTGCTGGTTTATAAGTCTGCGCCTGAAACTGCTGTATGTGGAACTAGCAAGGTAACATCACTTAGCTGACCGAAAACTACGATTATAATTAATTATAGAGTGTATAAAAAACAAGCATGGTGTTAACAACATCAACACCGCTAACATTACAGAGTAATACAAACTCATAACTCTTCGCCTTTTATTATTATAACAATGTTTTACATTATGTTTTGATAAGATTATACCCATTAATGGGCATGAAATATACTAGTGAATATACGAGTATACTTATACAATTCAATATCCATCCCTTATATCCTCAGTATTTCATCTATAGTTTAAAATAAAACTAGTAATTTCACGTATTGTCCTCACCAACTGAAATCCTTATTGTGTATTCATTCTGATCGAAAATACCCTTAGTGTTATCTACGCGTTGTAATTATTCTGACGCATCGTTTTTAGAGGTTGTTGTGATAAAAAAAGCTACATTTTCAAGTCACCTGTTTCATCCAAAATTTTGGTTACTCTGGTTTGGGGCCGGGTTGGCGCGCCTAACCCAATTACTTCCTTTAGATAAGCAAATGAAGGTAGGGATTATCATTAGTCGTTTAGCTAAAAAACTTATTAGCCGTCGTATAGATATCGCAAAGCGCAATTTGGAGCTCTGTTTTCCGGATATGCCAAAGGCAGAACTAGCACAACTTCTTGAACGTAATGTTGATGAGATTGGTAAAGCGATCTTCGATATAATTAACGCTTGGTGGTGGTCTGACGAAAAAGTTCAGCAGCATATGACGATTAAAGGTCAAGAACATATAGAACATACGCTCAGCGAGGGTCATGGAGTGATCTTATTCGCCGTACACTGCTTACCTCTTGAAATGGGTGCCAGAATATTTGGTCAAATCCATCCTGGTGTCGGTGTTTATCGTCCGCATAATAATCCGGCAATGGAGTACTTACAGGTAAAAGGTCGTCTTAGATCGAATAAAGCACTTGTACCTAAACGTGACCTTCGTCAAATGGTTCGTTGCCTTCGAAATACTGATGTTATTTGGTATACAGCAGATCAAGACTTCGGACGTTCAAGCGCAACCTTTATCCCTTTCTTTGCTATGCCCGATGCTGCAACAATCACAGGAGCAAGTACCCTCGCACGCCTTGGAAAGGCAAAAGTGTTACCATTTAGTGTCATTCGTAATGCCGATGATAAAGGTTATACTATTGAAATATTGCCGCCACTAGATAACTTTCCGAGCAAAGATGAAATTGCAGATGCCAAGCGAGGCAATGACATTATCGAACACATAATTAATAAAGATAGGACTCAATATATGTGGCTACACAGACGATTTAAGACTCGCCCGAATCAAGATTCGCCTTCAGTTTATAAATAGTGTAATACTTCAGTGAATTATCGCGACGAGATGGGATGTCTGAGAGCTATAAATAAACCGTTAATATACAGTCTATTTAAGGTTTATATGACAAGGTATGAAATACTGGCTATGCCAACCTGAACCATGCAGCATAATAAGTACGCTATCTGATTGAGATGGGTAACGTCGAACCGTCGAGCGCAATAAAACCGGCTAAACTGACAGCAAATACGATCAAAGCGCTAACCCATTTAGGCTTATTCTGTCCAGTGTAATGCCAAACGGAAAAGACAAACGAGATTATCATCACCATGATTAAAAGGTACATTAAAACCAAATTATTCATTACCTTGCCTTAAATCACGCTCACTGACTGTACTTATCACTCTTCAATAGCATTTGTGCTCTACGATCACATTTGAGTGTCAAAATAAGCCATGATCTCAGCCGTGGTCATTTCTTTTGTTTGATTTGCAAAGCAGTAATAACTCGGGCGCATATCACTAAAATACTGCATATCCATTTCCAGACCTTTTAAGTTTGGAAACAGACCGACGGGCATATTATATTCGCCGCTTGCTTTCAGTTTATAAAACAAGTGCGTCCCACATTCAACGCAGAAGCCACGAGACGCCCAAGCTGACGATTGATACATTTTGACGTTATCAGAACCTTCAATATGCACTTTAGTCCCGCACTGGACAGCAAAGAACGGTGCGCCACCCCAAGTGCGACAAGACTGACAATGACAGACAGTGAATTTAGGATTAATTTCCTCTGCAGTGATTTTAACCGCGCCACAAAGACAGCTTGTTGCTGCATTATTTATTTTACTTGTTTCTGAACGACTCATTTTCATAACACTCTAAGTGAAGACATCATTAATCTGTCATACGCGGAAGTTTGTCACCTTCAACAAGATGAATATTGGTAGAATAGTAAGCAGGGCTATATTCAATCGTGAGCGAAAAGTACAAACTTTGCTTAAGATTTAGTTTTATTGCATGTTCAATTTGGTCACTTAGCTTATGCGTAAATGCATCATCTCGGTGCGGTTTCGTTAATAAAGAGACTGTAACTAACATATGCGGGTATTTATATTGAGAACAAGGATATGCTCTTGATTTACATTCACCGGCACCGCTATCATTTTCAGTAATAATACCTTCTATTACATTAAAAATCGTGTCTGTATCTATATCTAGGTTATCGGTATATTTGATTTCCACATGCGGCATGTCAGTATATTCCTTTGCGTAAACACGCTGTTAAATTCAATTAGTCCACTACAGTTGCAGTACGTTCATTGGCTTGAGTAGAGAGGTGACCAATTTAAATGGTCACCTTGCTTATAGCCAAGTTTATTCACCCCAGAATTTCCACCATTTTTTCCCGGTTTCGCTCGCGTTTTTACCTTTCAGTGAGTCTTTATCAAGACTTGCTTGTTCTTGACTCAATTTCTTATCTTTTTGTTTTTCAATGCCTTTTACTTTATCTTCACGATCTTTCTTTTCTTTTTTTATGTTGGTACTTTTTTGTTCATCATCTTTTATCTGCATGACTTCTTTTTGCTTTTCACTCCCCTTCACTTTCTCTATACGATCTTCCTTGTCTTTCTTGTCCTTTTTTATTTTTGTACTTTCTTGTTCGTCATCTTTTGCTTGCATCGCTGATTTATGTGCTTCTTTTTGCTCTGAGGTCGGTTTCCCATTACCGGCCCACTCCGGTTTATCGGCGAAGACAGGTGGGGCTAACGCTACAGCGAATAGTGATACTAACAATTTTATTTTCATTTTCATAAATAGAACTCCGTGTTAGTTAATAATTTAACGTCACAACAAATCGTGCAAGCACTGATATTAAGAAACTGATTACTTGGATACAGCGGCGGTGCTTAATTTACTGAGTACGGTTGAAATCTTACTGATGACTTTATCGCAACCTTGGATATGATGTCGCACTTTAATGTATTCGGGATTGTTGTATGAAAGCCAAACCTTGTGCTGTGAGTCTTCACTAATGAGCACCTTCTGCGGTAAATCGATTGCCACACTTTGAGCACACTGCATTAACGGCGTGCCTATTTTAGGATTACCAAAAATAATGACTTCTGTAGGTCTAAGTTTCAAGTTCACACCAGCGGCATTCTGTTGGTGATCAATCCGAGCAAACAAGGTTAAGCCTTTACCTTTAATTATGGATTCAAACCTATCTGCAGTTTCTTTGACCGAGTAGTGACTCTGAAGTGAGATCAGGCTTTCCGGTTTAATCGGACTTTGTTCAGCAATGGCATAAGAAGACGCAACCAAGGCAAAAACGACAAAGGACATATTTCGAATCATAAATTTACCTATTTGTTATATTTTATAGATGAAAGTTGATAGTTGATAGTTGATAGTTGGCGAGATACATCAATAAACGCCTCGCTGTTAAGTATATGTCTATTATCTAAAAATATGATCTGATAAATGAAATGTTAAGCGAATGACCGTAAAGCTGGATGCGTCAATCGCGTCATCAGTCATACCTTGGAAACCCCATTGATGAGGGCTAAACATATTCAATACATGAAATTATTTTAGAAGCCATCATTTTTAGGTCATCAGGGTTGGCAAGTTCAAGCGCATGCCCTTTTATACTACTTGCATCAAATATTGAACCTGGCAACACGTGAAAATGAAAGTGAGGCACTGTTTGGCCTGCCTTTGCACCGTTATGTTGAAATACAGTAGAACCATCGAACCCAACTGCTTTTTCAATAGCTGAAGCAATTAATTTAACTGTACGCATACAAGCCAAAGCAGCTTCATCAGTAAGATCATATATCGTCACTGCAGATTCCTTTGGAATGATCAATGTATGCCCAGCCATTTGCGGCATTATATCCATAAAAGCCAACGTATATTCGTCTTCGTAGACTTTTATGCAGGGAAGCTCATTTTTTAAAATTTTCGCGAAAATATTGTTGTTGTCATACTCAGTATTCATACCTTTCTCCTTGGTTAAAAAATCCTTAACACCCGCCCAGCGGCAAATTCCCCCTCCAATACCGACACCCACAAGATACCATGGAGTCATTGCGGGATCAGGTGCCGTCTACACGACACCGTTACTTATATGTTATCCGTGAGCGTGACCTAAACCAACGGCCCACGAATCACACCAGCCGCCATATTGTTCCATTTGGCTTGTTACCGTTTTCTGAGTCGTCACAATGAATTCGTGATCAATTTTGCTTACGACATAAAACTGCACATGACCGAACAGGTCTCCATTGTTTATATCGTCTTCTTCTGGTTCGATCATTTCACAATTTGGATATAGCTTTTGTATTGCTTCTTTTTCATTATCAGTAAGAGGCCAATGTTTAAAGTCTATATTAAATTCAACTTCGGTTTCATTATCAAAGTTAAAACCATTTTCTTCTAGACTGCGCATTACATCGCCGTCAATATCGTTTGGAAAGTTCATTGTATTCCTCATGTTCACACCACGCAGCAAACAGCAACGCTAGGTTTGGTTATATTATTATAATGTGTATTTTAGCAACAAAAGTGCGCCTGCGTTCATTACCCGTTAGCAGCCGACTATTAAATCTCTGATTCGAACGAAGCCGCTGCCCGGTTTTTATTTCGACTTATTGAGAGTGAAATAATATTTACCTAAAATCACCATTAATATACCACCAAGGACAATGGCAGTTGAAATAATTAAGCGAGTTGTAATGGTTTCAGACACAAACATAACCCCGCCCAGTGCTGCAATCACTGGAACAGACAATTGAATAACAGCTGCTTGTGTTGAGGATAAGCTGGTAAGCGCGATATACCATATTGTATAACCGACTCCAGATGTTATAGCACCTGATAACAACGCTAACATAATCCCTTCTGATGAATAATTTAGATTATGCAGAGTAAAAACGACTAATAACACCACAAAAGGAATTGTTCTTAAAAAGTTATAAGTCGTATCCATCAACGGATTTTTGGAACTACGCCCTTTTAATGTATAAACCCCCCATGCAACCCCAGAAACAGTCATTAACAGCAGTCCGTTAATTGAAGGTGTGGTAACACTCGGCAGGACTAGATAAATAAACCCAGTAAAAGCAACGATAACACCAGCCCACTCGCTAATATGCAATCGCGTACCAGACATAAGCGACAGCAATATCATGGTAATTTGCACTGCGCCAAAGAGAATAAGAGCACCGGTACCAGTATCAACAGAAAGGTAAGCATATGAAAATGTAATAGCATAAAGGAACAACATAAGCCCAGCAGTCCAACTGCCTTTAGATGACACACCTTTATGACGTCCTTTCATGCTTAAAATAATGGACAGGACAAGAGCGCCTGACAACAATCTAATTATCGTAAAGCTTGATGCATCAATAGCACCACTGCCCAAGGCTAAACGGCATAGTACCGAGTTAGCTGCAAATGCAATTAACGCTAAACCGGTAAGTAAACTTGTTTTTAATAAAGATTTATTGGTCATATATATCAGTTCACGCATACTGTAAAAACATTAACGATCTAAATTTTGAGTGAAGAGTAAGTATCAATTACTCATACCTTACTCTTCATTAGTCATATCTTACTCTTCATTAATCATAATTTATTTAGCTAATCACGTTTGTACAAGGCTTCAATGGTACTTGATTCGATGGTATTTCCATTTATCATGTAGCCCGCCAACGCACCAGAAGCATCTTCAGGTAACTCAAGTCTCTCGACAGAAAGTGCGTGTACCGTAAAGCGATAGTGATGTATACCATGACCTTCTGGCGGGCATACGCCACCAAAACCACGGCTGCCGTAATCATTTTTTATTTGTGTACTACCTACAGGTGCACGATTAGTTTTAGTACCCCCTGCGCCAGCCGGTATTTCCATCACTGTCATCGGTATGTTTACAATTTGCCAATGCCACCAACCACTGCCAGTAGGTGCATCGGGATCATAAGCGGTAATAGCAAAGCTTTTTGTTCCTTTCGGTGCGTTCACCCATGCAAGCTGTGGCGATACATCTCCGCCTGAACAACCAAATCCATTAAATTCCTGTGTTTTAGACATATATTGCCCTTGAGCAATGTCTTCGCTCGATAATGTAAAAGAACCTGCAAATACAGATGCAGAAACACTGAGCGATAAAACAGATAGAAGCTTAAGTGTATGGCGCATAATAATCCTTATTCGTATGTTTGATTGAAACCATATATTAGTCTTTTACTTGCACTCTCTATAGCCTAAAAACAGTCACATTTTCGCCCTAATCCGCCATTCTAGTTTTTCTCAGTTCTGAGGGTGTTAATCCAAACCGACCCTTAAAACGATCTGAAAATCGAGATTGAGAGTGGTAACCACACTTTTCAGCAATCAGAACAATTGAATCACGCGTGGTTTGTAACAAGTGCAAACCGAGACCAAGTCTTGCTTGATCCTTAATCTCTTGCACACTTGTGCCTTCTGCTTTTAGTTTTCGACGTAACGTCGATTCACTCATAGCCAACTGCGTACAAATATCTTTGATGGATAATTGATAACAATTTTTCTCGCTGAACATGTCATGCAGCCGATGCGCTATTTTAGGATTACCGAGCATAGATAAAATATCGTAATGCCCCATGTGACACAACAGTTCTATGATTTCTCTTTTTCGTAACGACCATAACTGTTTTGGTGCCCACTGCGCGCTTTCAACAAATTGCTGTAAACATTTATCTAACGTGGAAGTTACTTTACCAATACAATAATCTTGTTTATTTATCGCATTGGTTTGAAGGCCATTAAAATCTTGATAATCAAACTCGATTAACAGTGCACAATAAGCTTTATCTTTTGGTATGTTGCGGATATTGATGGCTGGACGATGGGATAAAAAAATGAAATCGCCAGCGTGGCAGACCAATTCGTTATCCTTACCGAGTGTTTTATTTCCGCTAAGCACAACCATCAATAACGGTTTAACAATAGGGACATTAAGCAGGTTTTGCTCTTTGAATGAGGAATACACAGCAAATGGCAGGTCGTTATTTTCGTTTATTGTATTTTCAATTACGCTAAGAAGGTTGACCATAATTTCCTATAGATACAAAACCGAGTGGCTTTATTATGCGATGTTACCCTGCATTATATATTGAGGACCAGCGGCGCCACCAAGGTATTTTTCACCCGTATCGACAAAACCGCCTTTTTCATAGCAAGCTCGAGCACCAGGGTTTTGACAATTAACCGTCAGGTAAATAGCGCGATAAGATGAATAGTTTTGTTTTAGATAGGGAAACAAAGCTTTCACAGATGCTGTGCCCAATCCTTTTCCTTGCTGGTTCTGGTCAATCACAAACGCCCTTAAGCCGAGTCCATTTTGAACATCAAATTCATCGCCTATTGAGTACATAACGTCTATTTTGAAAAAACCGATGACCTCATGCTCAGATTTAATCACGTGAAGATGAATCGACTCACTATCATCTGCAAGGAACTCTTTTGCGCTACCTGCAAACTTAGTCTGCTGTTCGGCTAAAGTAACGTTAAGCACATCTTCTGCTGTCGAACTTGTCAATTTTTCAATGGTAACCATTTACCCTCCGTGATAATTATTGGTTATTGAGAACGCTGCGACGGGTATTTCATGTACCGCATACTGCAACAGCCTAAATCAAATACCTTCCACATGAATATCAAATACTTGCTCTGCCCATGATATTTTGACTTCTGCATCTGCGTATTCTGGTGGTCCAAACCGACCTTTTACATTATTAGTAATACCAACAGGTTCATTGGGAATACCAATCCAGTTTGTATCCAATTCACCGTTCATATTTATATCATGGAATACGTTAATAACGCATTTTTCAGGAAGTGGTTCTGTCAATGTTACGCGTATCTTGTCGTTGTTTAAATCGTTAACTAAAGCCACTTTTGTCATAAAGACGCGATTGAGATAGTTATCTTCCGAGTCCCAGACACTAACGATAATCTGACCAACGCCCCCATTAACACCAGTGATATCAATATGTACATCTGCTGCGAAGGTAATAAAAGGAAAAAGACTCAACAGATAAATACAATATTTCATAAAACATAACCTCGTTCGTTTGTTCCAATCATTCGTGGATTAAGAAATACTGCGCATGTCCTATTCACCGAGCTAAAATGAGTAAGGTGCCGTCTGCACGACACCGTATATGTTATGCGTGAGCGTGAACCAAACCAACGGCCCATGAATCACACCAACCGCCATATTGTTCCATTTGGCTTGTTACTGCCTTCTGAGTGCTCACTATGAATTCGTGGTCAATTTTTCTCACGACATAAAACTGCACATAGCCAAATAAGTCCCCATTATTTATGTCTGCTTCTTCAGGCTCGATCAATTCACAATTTGGATATAGTGTCTGTATCGCTTCTTTTTCATTATCTGTAAGCGGCCAATGCTTAAAGTCTATATTAAATTCAACTTCGGTTTCACTGTCAAAATCAAAACCATTTTCTTCTAGACTGCGCATTACATCGCCGTCGATATCGTTTGGAAAATTCATTGTATTCCTCATGTTCAAACAACACTGCAAATAGCAGTGATTAGATATTATTATACTTTGATAGCCGTTATTGCAATTACTTCACTAAGTTTAATCTTTCATGCCATTGCGCTATGCTTTCTTCTGGGTATTCTGCAAAGCATTTATCATTAGCTTTAACATCGGCTTCTACCCAGCTCTTCTTACTTGATAGCATAAGATGTGTTCTTTCAGGAGGCACTGGTAATCTAGTATCAATGGCAGATGCAAATGGATGTAGTAACTCTGGCCACTTCGGGTCATAAACCCACAATGCACTAGCACAATTGCGACAGAAATTTCTCTCCATCGAGCTAAATCCCCCATCCGTTTTGGCGTTGTAAATACCGATATATTCTTTGCCTTCTATTGTCAAAGATTCAGCATCAGCACTTAAATTGATCACATACCCGCCACCGCCTGCTGTTTTTCGGCAAATACTACAATAACAAAAGTTAAACGGATAAGGATGTTTTGATTCAACTTCAAATTTAACAGACTGACAATGACACGAGCCTTTTAATAACATGATGTTTCCTTTTTATTTCGCGTAAATTTTAGATAACTGACGCTACGATCTAAGCGCAACGAACTAAGCCGTTTAATCGAATACAACGAGATAATCTGTGGGCTGAGGCGAATGGTGATAATAAGTAATGAGGGAACAAATTGTTTATGACTAAGAACAGTCTTCACGAACACCTAATATTTTTGCAAAACGGGTTTTCAATCTCTTTTCACAAGAGACAAACTCATTGTCAGCCCAAACAATTTCATTCATGATTTTTAGCATTTCTTCTCTTTCTTCTGCTGATATATTTTGTTTAAAATATTCTGCAAAAGAGTCTTGAGACAAATTGTTTTCTGCAATGTTTGTCGCTTTTTCAATTAATATATACGATTCATCCAGCGTTATCTCAAAGTAACTGCACAATTTGATTTTTATGTATTTATGTTCATCATTACAAAAATCATTATCTATACATGCCAAATCGACAAGTATGACTGCCAGACTCATTCTGACTTCTTCGCTGTATGTTGCTTTACTGCCGAAAACAAGATTAATTTGCGCTTTAATATCACTAATGACATTCCAGATATCCATCGCTTTCCCTTAAATCAATAGTTAGTATTATCGCTATCTAACTGAGTATATTGGCATAAATTAAAATGACAAGCGAGACGATACGATTTACAACAAACAACGCATTAATAATAAAATATTAATAACACCGTATACAGTATCACTTAGTGAAGATAAAAAGTCTGTCACTCTAGGTGTACAGTTTTACTTAGCCACTACATAACGCCCATTTAAGCGGACAAAAATTGTTGGCTATAATTGTGAAGCGGAGCGGAACATAGCCAACAATTTTAGTTCCGACTTGAAGCTCTTGTTGAACGAAGCCGCTACG
>NZ_AKXQ01000010.1 GCF_000276805.1 Moritella dasanensis ArB 0140
CGGATTCATTTAGCTATAAAGTTAATGATGGCTCGCTTGATTCGAATACAGTGACCGTGTCCATCAGTATTAATGGTCAAAATGACGCGCCAGTTATAACTGGCAGCCCAGCAACCACAGTTGCAGAAGATGTCGCTTATAACTTCACGCCGATGGTCAGCGATGATGATAATGATGACACTAAAGCATTCACTATCACTAACAAACCAAGTTGGGCAACGTTCAGCACAACCACGGGCGGGCTTTCGGGTACACCAAGCAATGACGATGTTAAAGCAACTAGTGGCATTGTTATTACGGTAACGGATAGCAAGGGTGTCGCGGATAGTTTAGTACCCTTTACTATTACGGTCACCAACACCAATGACGCGCCTGTTATCAGTGGCACGCCAGCAATCACAGTCGCAGAAGATGTCGCTTATAGCTTCATCCCGACAGTGACAGATGTGGACAGTGATGATACTAAAGCATTCACTATCATTAACAAACCAAGTTGGGCAACATTCAGTTCAACGACGGGTGTGTTATCTGGTACACCAAGCAATGACGATGTTAAAGCAACCAGTGGTATTGTTATTACGGTAACGGATAGCCAGGGTGTCGCGGATAGTTTAGTACCCTTTACTATTACGGTCACCAACACCAATGACGCACCTGTTATCAGCGGCACACCAGCAACCACAGTCGCAGAAGACGCTGCTTATAGCTTCACGCCTACAGTGACTGATGTGGACAGTGGTGATACAAAAACATTCAGCATTAATAACAAACCAAGTTGGGCGACATTCAGTACAATAACGGGTGTGTTATCTGGTACACCAACGAATGATAATATTGGTACAACCAGTAATATCATTATTACGGTGACCGATGGCAGCGCTGCGACAGCCAGCCTGAGTGGTTTCAATCTTACGGTGACGAATGAAAATGACGCACCAGTTATCAGCGGCACACCAGCAACCACAGTCGCAGAAGACGTTGTTTATAGCTTCACGCCTACGGTGATAGATGTGGACAGTGATGATACAAAAACATTCAGTATCAGTAGCAAACCAAGTTGGGCTACGTTCAATACCATAACTGGGGAATTGTCGGGCACCCCGACTAATACGCATGTTGGTACGACATCCAGCATTGTTATGACGGTAAAAGACGGCTCGAATGTCACCGATGACTTAGCCGCGTTTAGTATTGAAGTCACCAACGTGAATGATGCGCCCGTAATATCAGCATCACCAATAACACTCGCTGTCGCAGGCGTTGCTTATGGCTTTACGGCAAGTGCAACTGATGTGGATAATACGTCAGCCGAACTCACTTATAGCCTAAGTAATCAACCAAGCTGGTTAACGATTAACGCAATAAGTGGTGTGGTCAGTGGTACGCCTACGGCAGCAGAAGTCGATGTGACCACCAGTAATATTACAGTGAGTGTATCAGACGGCAGCGCCAGCGATTCACTCTCCTTTAGCATTGCAGTGGATGGCGATCTGGATGGCGATCAAATCGGTGATGATGTTGATAGCGATATCGATGGCGATGGCATGAGCAATGAGTTTGAACTTGCAAATGGCTTAGATCCGCTGGATGCTAGCGATGCTAGTTTGGATTTAGATGGCGATGGCGTCACTAATTTAGATGAATATTTAGCTGGAACTGATCCGACTCGGGATGATTACGCCCCTGTATTTACCGCGCTGGAAGATTTAATCGGAGACTTAGCCGTAAATGCCACGGGGTTATTTACTAAAGTCAGTTTGGTTGTCCCAACTGTCGAAGATGGTAAAGATGGAACCTTGCCTGCTCAATATGATCTGTTCGCCTGTGTTAGCGAAGATGATGCGGTTGGCAAATCAGCGCAAACCCATTTTGCACCTGGTTGCTATAACATCCTCTGGTCAGCAGTAGATTCCGCTGGTAACAACGCCAATCTAACCCAAAAACTGCATGTTATTCCGTTGGTGGAGTTCAGTAAAAACCAAGATACCGCAGAAGAGGGCGAGGTGTCCTTTGATATTATCCTTAATGGACAGGCTGCAATATATCCAGTGACTATTCCATTTACTATATCGGGAACAGCGGTTAACCCTGAAGATCATAACCTTACCGATAGAAGCGTTAGCTTGCAAAAAATAACAGGTGCAGTCAAAGGTGAAATAACAGCAACCGTGACCTTTGACGTAAGGGATGATGGCGTAGGTGAGGGGACTGAAAACATTACGGTTACCATGAACCAACCAACTAATGCGGTTATAGGTGCTAAAGATAGCCACACAATCACGATTTATGAAGAAAATGTTGCCCCCAAGGTACGGTTTAGTGCTACAGCAACGGTTACGGAAAATAGTGCGATTAAACGAATTATCCATAATGATGATGACGAGTTCACTATTCACGCTGTGGTTGCCGACCCAAATACGGGTGATAACCACAGTTATGATTGGTCATCCAGTGACGGTGCTTTAGGTGATATTGATAGTACGAATAGTCAATTCACTATTAACCCAGCGGACTTGGCTGCAGGTAGTTATAAGTTAGTGGTGCAGATAAGTGATGGTGAAAAAACCGCTATGGTAGAAACATCCCTGCGAGTAATAAAAGATGTGATAGCGCTTGGTAGTAGCGATAGCGATGGTGATGGTATTAGCGATGAAAGCGAGGGCTTAACAGATAGTGATCTTGATGGGATCCCTGATTACCTTGACCATATTGCACTGGCCAGTAATGTTATTCAGGAAATACGCAGTGAGTCTGCTGGCGAAGTGATTAATAGTCAGGCGTTCTTAATGGAAACTGAGGCCGGATTGTCACTGAGATTAGGGCATGTGGCATTTGACTCAGGAAGCACTAGTCAAACCGGTAATGAAGCGGGTTCTGGCGTCTCAGCCGAGAATATTGCCGAGTTTCATGAAGTGGGCAGCGGCGTTGCTGAGGAGCTAACCCGTTATAATTTTGATAATGGTATTTTCAATTTCATTGTCGATGATCTGCCTGTAGCAGGGCAAAGCGTTAATATTGTGCTGGCGCAGTTTAAAGCAATCCCCGCCGATGCTATTTATCGAAAACTGATGCCAACAGACTGGGTCGATTTTACAGAAAATGCCAATAATCAGCTGAGCTCGGCACCCGGCGAAAAAGGCTATTGCCCACCTCCGGGCAATGTTGCTTACGTGGCGGGATTAACACTGGGTCATTGGTGTGTACAGCTCACCATTGAAGATGGCGGACCGAATGATGCAGATGGTGAAATCAATGGTGCCGTGAATGATCCTGGCGGTGTCGCTACGGCACTCTTTGAACCCATTGAAGTGACAACGAAGGGTAAAGGTGGCGCGGGGTCAATGTCTGAAAGTTTAGTGATATTACTTGGATTATTGGCGTTAACAAGGGGCGTAATGCAATCAAAAACAGGCACTACTTACTGGCGGGTATTACAGTATAGTTTGATTGCTATGGCTATTATGTTGAAGTCAGCTCAGGCCGCCGACAGCACGTCGACGGAAAATACACCAGTAAGTACGACGACAACTGTGGTAACTGCGACTCCCATTGTTCAAGAACTACAGGGGGTGACGACGCCGACAACAACAATGGCATTGGAAAAAACCACGCAGAAACGTTTTTACATCGGCATGAGCGTACTGGCGGTCAAAAGTGAAGAGCGTAACGATGATTTTGAGCGTGAGCTAACTCAGCTAGGCTTAGATGCTCAGGTTAGCCAAAGTGATTTGTCTCGACCGGGTTTCCGCGGTTATATCGGACTACAAACTACCCCCTGGTTAGCATTTGAATTAGGTTATGTTAATTTAGGGCAGGTTGAAACAACGCTAACTGGGCAGGCTATTGATGCCAACGGCTATTTAGATAGTGCTCAGCAGGTTTATCCGGTCACCGCAGATGCTGGCGTGCTTGATATGATCTTTAATTTGGCTTTGACTGATCATATCAGCGGAGTATTGCAAGTGGGCAAAATGCGTTGGGCCAGTAAGTATGAGTTATCCTCGGGAGCGATGACCCGTGAGTTTGATGACAGTGGTTGGGGCACCCATTATGGAGCTGGGGTTGAAGTCGAGTTTGTAACCGCATTGCCTGTATATTTTGGCTGGAACCGTTATGATTTTGCCAACACCCATGTTGATGCATGGGAGTTCGGGATCAAATACCGTTTCTAACCCTTAACGGTGGGATGCATGGTATTAAAACTTAACACTGGCTTAGCAGTTCTAAGTTTGTGCTGTAAAAAGTAAAATATAAAAAAGGCCTGATTTTCAGGCCTTTTTTATGGATAAATTAAACCCTGTCTAACCCGCAGCGGATTAGTGTGCTACCAATTGATGGCGATGACTTTGTTGTGCTGTACCTGCTGTAATCTATGCGAAGAGGTTGTTCGTATTAATCTGGATCTATAAAGAACCTGTTAATTTTGGTCTTAAGGGGAGGCTTATTTTTAACAATCAATAAATATACCTCTTATTTTCTGCGTTTTAATCAGTATTGACCACCTTATTTTATCGTTTGCATTATTTTTCTTGTTGTTACCAGTGTTAATTCTTTGTTATGTGTTTTAGTTCAATGTTATTTAGTTCAGCCTGGTGCATAGTGGTTCTATATTTTTAATTATCATTATATTTAGGTCTAATTAGCTGCTTTATTGAGTTTGCATAGAGTGGAACACTGATTTTTAGTGTTTTTAGATATGAATATGTAAGCGTAATCTTTGCTTGGATATGCTCAAAGTAATGGTAATTATGAATAAACACCGACTAATGGATTAATTTGTTCGAAAATATAACAAGGAATTAATATGAAAAAGAATAAAATCAGCAAAATTATCGCTTTAAGTACAATGATTTTCTGTTCTGCAAGCGCTAATGCCGGTGCTGTATTAGATGGCATTGCTGAATCGGGTGAGTTACGCGCATGTTTTGATGCTGGCTATATGCCGTTTGAGATGAAATCAAAGAATAATAGCTACATCGGCTTTGACGTCGATTTAGGTAAAATGATGGCAAAACAAATGGGTGTTAAATATGTACCTGTTAATACGGCATGGGACGGTATTATCCCTGCACTTATTACCGGTAAATGTGACGTGATCATGGCGGGTATGACGGTTACTGCTAAGCGTAATCTGAAAGTTAACTTTGCTGACCCGTATATTGTTGTCGGTCAATCTATCATTATTAACCCGAAACTTAAGGGTGAAATTACCAGCTATAAAGATCTGAACAATCCTAAATATACAGTGGCGGGTAAACTTGGTACAACGGGTGAAGTTGTTATCAAAAGAATGCTGAAAAAAGCCAAATACAATGCGTTTGAAACAGAAACAGACGCGGCTTTAGAAGTCATCAACGGCAAAGCGGATGCAATGGTTTACGATATGCCATTTATTTCTATTTATGCTGCGCAAAACAGCGATAAAGTTGAATCTATTCTTGAACCTTTTACTTACGAGCCGCTTGGTTGGGCTGTGAAACAAGGTGATCATGACATGCTTAATTTCCTGAATAACTTCTTGCGTCAAGTCAAAGGTGATGGCACCTATGATCGTATCTATGACAAGTGGTTCAAGAGTGATGCTTGGTTAAAACAAGTTAAATAAGCGAATGGGCCAGTAGCCTTCTGTTACTGGCTTTTTAGCTCTTTATTTGGGATTAATATGCACGATAAAAAAAATAATTGGATGTGGCACTTACTGTCTCTTATAGTTTTGGTCGCAGTAGGATTTTCAATCTATTCAGCATCACAAAAAATTGATTATACTTGGCAATGGAATCGCGTGGTTCCCTACATTATAGATACCTCGCCAATAGAAACGTATGCTGAGTATGATGGCACCATCATCATTAATGACGCAGGTCTTATCACTGTTGAGTTCGATAACGGTGAACCAACGCAGGTTGTCGCAAAAGCAGATGATCTATTTGTCAGTGATGGCGATTTGGTTTTTGAAGGTGATACAGTATCCAGCCTCGATCAACAGAGTATGGGTGTGTTGTTACAAGGTTTGTTGATGACGATTAAGTTGTCACTTATCTCGCTGTTTTTTGCAGTTATTATTGGTTTAGTCGCGGCATTAATGCGTATCTCCACCAATCCTTTAAGCCGGAACTTCGCCTTTTTATATGTCGAAGTGATCCGTGGCACACCGTTACTTGTGCAGATATTTATTGTTTACTTCTTCTTAGGCACTATTTTCGATTTAGATCGATTTACCGCGGGTATTGCAGCTTTATCTGTGTTCACCGGTGCTTACATTGCTGAGATCATACGTTCAGGTATCCAGTCTATTTCACCTGGTCAAATGGAAGCTGCACGTTCGTTGGGTATGAGTTATCCAAAAGCGATGATCTACGTCGTGTTACCACAGGCATTTAAACGTACTTTGCCGCCAATGGCTGGTCAGTTTATTAACTTAATTAAAGATTCATCTCTGGTATCAGTGATCTCAATTACTGATTTAACCAAAGCTGGGCGAGAAGTGGTTGCGGGCAGTTTCGCTACCTTTGAGGTTTGGTTTGCGGTAGCTGCACTTTATCTTGTACTTACTTCAACGTTATCTTTCGGCGTTCAGCGCATAGAAAAGAGGTTATCAACCAGTGACTAGAGCAAATTATAACGGCGATGATATGGTGATCGCCACTGATGTAGATAAAATATATCCTAACAAGTGCCATGCCCTTAAAAAAGTATCAGTTACTGTTAAGCGCGGTGAAGTCGTGGTTATTATTGGCCCATCGGGGTCGGGTAAGTCTACATTTCTACGTACGTTAAACCAGTTGGAAACGGTGACTGAAGGCGATATTACGATTGATGGCATCAATATGTATGACTCCTCGACCAATATTAATACCCTACGTGAAAACGTCGGTATGGTGTTTCAATCGTTTAATCTTTTTCCGCATTTATCGGTTAAAGAAAACGTGAAGCTAGCGCCATTAAAGGTATCAAATTTGGGCAAGGAGCAAGTCGAAAAAGATGCTATAAGCTTGCTTACTCGAGTCGGTTTAGCTGAAAAAGTGGATGTGTATCCAAGTCAGTTATCCGGTGGTCAACAACAGCGAGTGGCAATTGCCAGAGCGTTGGCCATGAAACCTGATCTGATGTTATTTGATGAACCAACATCAGCACTCGATCCTGAAATGGTTGGGGAGGTACTTGAGGTGATGAAATCACTAGCCGAAGAAGGCATGACTATGGTTGTCGTGACTCACGAAATGGGCTTTGCTAACGAAGTTGCCGACCGAGTGTTGTTTATGGAAGATGGTCAACTGCTTGTTGACGATGTACCAGCTAACTTTTTTGAAAACCCTTCTCATCCAAGATTAAAGAAATTCTTATCGAGTATCTTGTAATATAAATGACTAATCCAACCCTAGCTCCCAGACAGCAGTAAGCTGGTTATCTGGGAGGCGGGGTGCTTTAATTCACAAAAAGCATCAACGCCTATCTTCTTAGCGGACAATATTGTCCCATACTCCTTGAGTAATATCGCACATCAATATAGTCTTTTATAACAGCCTAACCGCTTCATGCATATGTGATTGACTCACTCACGTCTCCTAAACAAAACCAATAGCATTGAGAGAACATTATGGAAAATGGATATACACCACCTAAAGTTTGGGTTCATAACACAGATGGCGGTAATCAATGGGCTAGTATTAATCGTCCAGTATCAGGCGCTACTCACGAACAAGCATTACCTGTAGGCGAACATGCTTTACAACTTTATTCGTTGGGCACGCCGAATGGCCAGAAAGTAACGATCCTGCTCGAAGAGTTATTAGCATTAGGCATTAAAGAAGCTGAATACGATGCCTATTTAATTAACATCGGTGAAGGTGAACAATTTTCGTCAGGGTTTGTGGGCGCTAATCCAAACTCAAAAATTCCCGCGTTAGTCGACAAATCAGGTGATGATGAGGTTAACGTCTTTGAATCGGCTTCAATTTTGGTGCATTTAGCTGAGAAGTTTGGTCAATTTTTACCAAAAGAAGGCGCAGCTCGAACGCAAACGTTTAACTGGTTGTTCTGGGCGCAAGGCTCGGCACCATTTTTAGGCGGTGGTTTTGGACATTTCTATGCTTACGCGGATGAAAAGTTTGAATACCCGATTAATCGCTTTGCCATGGAAGCTAAACGTCAGTTAGATGTTTTAGATAAGCAATTGGCGCAACATACCTATGTTGCAGGTGAAGAGTACAGTATTGCCGATATAGCTATTTGGCCTTGGTACGGCAATCTCGTACTTGGTAAACTGTATGATGCAGGTGAGTTCTTACAAGTCGAAAGTTATACCCATATTATGCGTTGGGCTACCATGATTTCAGAAAGAGAAGCTGTGCAACGTGGTCGCGTTGTTAACCGTTCATTTGGCGAGGAGTGGGAGCAAGTACCTGAGCGTCATAGCGCGGCTGATATTGATGCTGTGTTGAAGCTTAAGCCTTAAGCTTAAATTAAAGAAAGCTAACTCTAAAGCTTAGCGCTTTCATTTATCACAAAATAAAATGCCCATCATCAGCAAGTATTACGGCTGATGATGGGCATTTTTAGTTAACGGCTAATTCACTTTTAACTGACTAACTAATCTACTTTAAACTGACCCACTAATGCCTGTTGTTGTGATGATAGCTGGGCAATATTCTGACCTACTTTTTCTGCGGCAGTCGATTGATCTAACATTGACTGGCTTAGGTCGCGGATATTTGCCACGTTACCGTTCACTTCTGTTGATACTGTTTTTTGCTCGCTGGCTGCGTTAACAATTTCACTGTTCATGGTTTGGATATCAGCGACGAAGGATGAGATGTCAGCCAAACTTTCGACTGCTTGTTTCACTTGTGTCGCGGTTTCAAGGGCAAGGTGATTACCTTCTGATATCGCGGTTGTGACGCTGCGAGTACCTGATTGTAGATCTTCGATAACCACTCTAATTTCGTCGACTGAGTCGTGAGTACGACTTGCTAGCAACCTAACTTCATCGGCGACCACTGCAAAGCCTCGACCTTGTTCACCGGCTCTTGCCGCTTCAATGGCTGCATTCAGTGCTAGTAGGTTGGTTTGTTCGGAAATACCTTCAATTACCGACAGTATAGAGCTAATGTTACCGCTATTTTTTTCCAACTCAGTAGCGATTGGTACTGCCATCGCCATTCTTTCGACTAATTCTTGCATGGTATCAGCGGATTGTTGAACCACTGATTGACCACCTTGCGCGAGCTGTTCTGCTTGGCTAGCCATTTCCGCGGCTCTGTCGGCATTCTCTAATACCAATGCTGATGTCTGCGTCATCTCTTCAGAAGCCGTTGCCACCATATCCACTTCTTTAAATTGTGACTCACAGCCTTGGCGTGATTGTTCTGCGATCTCCTCGGCTTGTTTTGAGGTGTTACTGATGGCGTTAGAGGTTTCAATCACTTCTTTAATTGTGCCTTGGATCTTATCTAAAAAGCGGTTGAACCATGTTGCGAGTTCACCAATTTCATCGCTAGACCTGACATCGAGTCGTTGGGTTAAATCCCCTTCGCCAGTGGCAATATCTTGTAAACGGTTGGCGACGGCTTTAATTGGCGCGACTAATTTTACTGCTGCAAACCAAATAATCAATAAACCAAAGAGGGTAACGATAACCCCTGTGATGATTTGGATCTTAAGGCTGTCTGCAGCTTGTACTTCAATCAGTTGATTTAGCGCTAACGCATCGGCCATCACGCTTGTTCTTGGCATCGTAATGACAATGCCCCAGTTTACGGCATTAAGTTTAATCGGCATGAACACTGTTAGAGATTGCTGATCGCTACTCCATTGTGATTGGGTTACGCCATTCGCTAACCACTGCTTCAATTGCGGATCATTGACTTGTGAGCCAATGGTAGAATCATCGCCATCGGTTGCAATTAATTGACCGTTATTACTGACAATTTGTACCTTGCCTGCACCAGAGAATAGCGCTTGGTCGGCACTTAATGCATATTGCTGCAGCACATCGATTTTTAGGTCTATACCTGTGACTGCAATGACCTCGCCGTCTTTACGCAGGGGAACAGTAATGGTGCTGATTAACTGCGAAATACCGCTTTCATTATATAAGTAAGGTTCGATGACACACGTGCGGTTATTAGTCGTGCTACAGCTATACCAGAAGTTGTCTGCTTGTCCGCTGGCAGCCTGCGATGAGTTGTTGATCTGCTGTTCAGTTTTAATGGTCAGCGTCGGCTCGTTTTGATTGTTCTTATACCAATAGGCAGAAAAACGGCCTTGATCATTGGAACTGACATAATCGGCGTTCGCATAATTACCGTCTTCACCATCAAGAGTATCGGGTAAAAACGTCGTAAATGCAGCGTGCATATTATCGAAGTTCTGGATCGAACGCTTTAGCAATTCCGAGACGGAATTACGCAGTTGGTCACTGCTAGTAAAGTTTTCTTCCGCGTTATACTGCAAGAAAGCAATACTCTCGGCGAGCATTTCTGCACGGTAAGTCGCTTCATCTAAGTATTTTTGCACGATCGAAGCTTGTGTGTTGGCTTCACTCATGAGTAATTGTTCGGATTTTTCACCGACAGAATCGCTGGTTTGAAGCTGAATAATTTCTTGATTGGAAGTTGATGATGAAAGTGTAAAACTGATTAATGATATTGCGACAAGCAAAATGCAACATCCAGAAAGCAAAGTTATCTTCCATTGAACTGATAACGAACCCATGTAAATTCCCTTTAATACCCTAATATAGTTACGGCTGTTAGGTTTATATGTCAAATAAACGCCATACTAATTGTTTTAAATATGTTTATAGCAAGTTAACGCGAAACAATAAAGTGTTACGAGTAAATTAAACCGTTTCAGCTGAAAGTAGTAATGGCATGGTCATACTAAAGTGCTACTTAGCTCATCATTATATTTTTGCATAATTGGAGTTGTAAAAAGGTGGACTTGGTATTGTTTTCTTGTGGTTAAATATCAAAAAATTGCGTGTTATCAGTAAATAAAGATTTATTTGTCACTATTTATTACCCTTGGTGGGCATTTTATTTAGGCATCACTAGACTTAGCACTACTGAGTCTATTTATAAGTGCTAATGACTGTTTATAGATTTTAACTACAATTTGAGGGTTTGTTAATGAAAGTGGTCAAAGCATTAAGTACTATTTTGTTGTCGGTCGTTTTAGCGGGTTGTTCTGGCACATCGATGAAAACACAAAGTCTCGACGAGAGTCAATATACTGTTCTTGGACCTGGTTCTGCTACAGCAACTGGTATCATGTTATTTCAGTTTATTCCAATCCAACAAAATGACCGCTTTGTACGTGCTCAAAATGCGGCTATTGCAACCCAAGGTGGTGACGCGCTTATTAATGTAGAAGTACAAGAAGATTGGTTTTGGGCATGGATATTGAACGGTTATCAGACTACAGTGTCGGGCGATGTCGTTAAGTTAAAATGAAATAAATCATGACTGTTATTCATCCATCTTGGGCTCGTTTTGCGCGCAAGATCAAGCTTGGATAACAGTAACACCTATCTGGGGTAATCTCCGCTTGATTCTCACACTTCTAAGCGGTTATCTTTAGTCATCTTAGGTTTAAACTTATGTGACAAAGGAATGAATATGTCAGAGCAAAAATATAGACTGGTAACGCGAAGTGATTTTGATGGTTTGGTATGTGCAGTATTATTGAAGCAGCAAGACCTTATCAGTGACATTAAGTTTGTTCATCCTAAGGATATGCAAGACGGGAAAATTGATATTACCCCGAATGATATCGTCACTAATCTACCTTATGTTAAAAGTGCCTATCTGACTTTTGATCACCATCTTTCTGAAACAATCCGTAATACTGGCGAACGCGCTAATCACATCATTGATCCTGATGCGCCTTCTGCTGCACGTGTTGTGTGGGATTTTTATGGTGGTCTAGACACATTCCCTGCTGAATGGACTGAAATGATGGAGGCCGTTGATAAAGGTGACTCTGCACAGTTCAATCGCGACGAAGTATTAAACGCGCAGGGCTGGAACCTGATGAACTTCTTGATGGATGCGCGAACTGGATTAGGGCGTTTCCGCGAATTCAGAATATCTAACTATGCCTTGATGATGGATCTGATTGATTATTGTAAAGACCACAATATTGATGACATTTTACAATTACCCGATGTGAAAGAACGCATTGAACTGTACCGCGAACACGAAACTATGTTTAAACAACAGGTTCAGCGCTGTGCAACCGAGCATGGTAACTTAGTGTTACTTGATTTAACGGACGAAGAGACTATTTTCGCCGGTAACCGCTTCATGATTTACGCATTATTCCCACAATGTAATATTTCGATTCACAAGATGTGGGGCTTCCAAAAGCAAAATATCGTCTTTGCGACGGGTAAATCTATCTTTGACCGCAACTCGAAAACGAACGTCGGTGAGCTAATGCTTAAATACGGCGGCGGTGGCCATATTGCTGCTGGTACATGCCAGATTGAAATTGAAAAATCAGAAGCAGTACAGCAAGAACTTATTACCAAGATTACCGCTGACGGTTAGCACGTATCTTCTCTCTATTTATGGGCTAAAATCGAGCGATTACAGCGTTAAATAGTCAATACCCAGTTAGCAAAAAGCCCCCACAGCTATTTTTCTTTATATAGAGAGAAAGAGAAATAGTTGTGGGGGCTTTTTAGTACAGCTAATAACGACAGTCATTAACTGTACTACTTTGGACTAATTTAGTACGTCTACTATATTAGCTCAAAGTACATTTATTAAAGCGTTGCTTATTAACCGCAACACTTCTTAAATTTCTTACCGCTACCACATAGGCAAGGATCGTTACGACCTACTTTAGCGCCATCTCTTACGATAGGAGCTTGTGGTGCGTGATCATGGCTACAGCCTGGACCGTGTACGTGACCTTCTTCGCCGTGTGTATGTTGGTTTGTCATTGTCTATTCCTTATTCGATTTCGGTACTGGGTTATCTTTGATGAAACTATATAACAAAGTTTTTAGGATTTGGCTAAAGTTATTGCAAATAAATTGCAGTGGCAGCCAAATTAGCCATTAATCAGACGGATTCAGGGCTTCTTTGATTTGGTCTGAGTCAAAACCTTTACCAGATAAATACGCGTAAGCTTTCGATTTTCCTGCGCCACTCTTAATATCAAGGCGTTTTTTGGCCAACACATCAATACAGCTTTGATAAAAATCGATATCACCCGCTTCTTCAAGTTGATCAATCAGACTGTCGAACTCTTCAACGTCAATGAGCTTTTTACGCAATTCATTGAGTATCACTCGTTTACCTTTGCCTTTACGGTATAGCTTCATGACTTCTTTGCTCAGGTCTGCTTTTTCAGCTTTAACTTCAAGCTTAGATCTTAAGGTGTCTTTTTCTGGGTGCATCGACAGGGCATGGTCAATTTCGGCGCGTGAAAAGCCTTTGGTGGTGAACTGAGAGTAGACTTTTTCTTTGGTAGTGTTGTGGAAGTTTTGAAATGTATTGCTTAAGCGTGATTCGGCGAGGGCGAACTGATCGATATTTTCATCATACATAACTTGTTCGATGGCTTCTGCTATTTCTTTTTGGCCGACACCGCGAGCACGTAATTTACGAGTGATGGCTGATTTACCTTGCTCGTTATGAAACGCAGACTCAGCAAAACGCATTGCAAAGTCAAAATCGCTTTTGATGTAACCTTTCTCAATGAGGTCGGCTAGTACCGTTTCTACCCAGTCTTGATTTTCTGTTTTGCGCTCAAGCTTGGCGCGTACTTCTGCAAGCGTGTAGTCTTTTTGTGCTAAATGCCAGTATGCTGAGTTATATACGTTTTCAATTGCTTTTGCTTGTTTGAGTTCTTTTTGCAGCATAGAAGACCTTCTATTTGATTAGCCGTCGGTTGTTAGACGTTAATTTTAACATTGATAGGGGAAAAAGATGAAGTTCATTACCAAATGTTATCATAATAAGTATGCTTGATAATTGTTATTCATAAATCCCACTCATTATAATTACATCTATAAATTTTTAATAAAATCAATGTTAGCCTAATTCAATATTGAAAATGTGAGCTTCTTCAATGAGTTATTATTTTTGATCGTTTACTCTAGAGCTCAACATGGATAGTGATAAATAATTGAGGGACAGATGAATCTATTTCCACGGGATTTCCTATGGGGCGGCGCTATTGCTGCGAACCAAACCGAAGGTGCATTTCAGCAAGACGGTAAAGGCTTATCAACAGCAGACTTATTGCCCAATGGCATTTTAAGCCAGCATCAAGAAAGTGCGGATAAAACACCGGGTATTAAAGATCTCGCCATCGATTTTTACAATCGCTATCCACAAGACATTCAATTATTTAAAGAGATGGGCTTTACGTGTCTAAGGTTGTCGATTGCCTGGACGCGTATATTTCCGAATGGCGATGAAAGCCAACCCAATGAAGCGGGTCTGGCTTATTATGATGGTATTTTTGATGAATTAGCCAAGCATGATATCAAGCCTTTTGTGACGTTATCGCATTATGAAATGCCAGTGGGATTAGTTGAAAACTACGGTGGTTGGGCTGACAGAAAACTGATTGGTTTTTTTGAACGCTATGCGACGACGGTGTTTACACGTTACCAGCATAAAGTAAAACTGTGGCTGACCTTTAATGAAATCAATATGTCACTGCATGCGCCTTATACCGGCGTCGGTTTACCCGAAGCTGCGGATGAACAAGCGATTTATCAAGCCATACACCATCAACTGCTTGCCAGTGCCAAAGCGGTTACCCTGTGTAAACAGATCATCCCCGATGGGAAAATTGGTAATATGTTATTGGGTGCGCTGAATTATCCTTATACCTGTAACCCCGATGATGTCATGGCTGCGGTGCATGAGAACAACAAATGGTTATTCTTTGGCGATGTACAAACCCGTGGTCGATATCCAGGGTATATGTTGCGTTACTTCAGAGACAACAATATTGACGTCATTATGGAAGAGGGCGATTTAGAGACGCTTGCTCATGCCAGTGTCGATTTTATCTCGTTTAGCTATTATGCCAGTGGTTGCGCGAGTGCCGATCCTAAGCAAAAAGAAGTCGGTAACATCGTTGATAGTGTGCCGAATCCGTATTTAGATAAAAGTCAGTGGGGTTGGTTAATCGATCCGAAAGGTTTACGGATATTATTGAACTTCTTGCATGACAGATACCAAAAACCATTGTTTATTGTTGAGAATGGCTTAGGTGCGCGTGACGAAGTGACTGCGGATGGCGAGATCATAGATGATTATCGCATTCAATATTTGAACGATCACCTTGTACAGGCCAGAGAGGCGATTTTAGACGGTGTTGAATTGATGGGGTTCACTAGTTGGGGGCCGATCGATTTAGTGGCTAATTCCACTGCCGAGATGGATAAGCGTTATGGCTTCATTTATGTCGACCGTCGTGACGATGGTAGTGGCACGTTAGAACGCACTCGTAAAGAAAGCTTTTTCTGGTATCGTGATGTAATTCAAACACGTGGTGCGTCGCTTACCGCCTAGTATTTATAGGTGTTATAACTGTTGTAACATCTAACCGTTATAACACCTTACTTGCGCTCACTCATAATGGGCGTATATTTTATAGCAATCAATGATTAATTATCATTCACGTATTTCTATAAAAGTGAGGTGCTTATGCCTGTTATCCCAACAGACTTTGTGAACTACAAATCAACTCCTGTCTTTACGCCTGCAAATATTCCTAAAATGTTCCTGCATTTGCATAATACCCGCGCGGGTGTTTACGGTGAAATTAACGTTATTAGTGGTTCGTTAAAGTTTTATGGCTTTGCTGAAAGGCGTGGTGCAATCGAACAAGAAATAGTGATTGGGCAAAATGAGACCGCAATTTCCCCTCCTGAGTATTGGCATAAAGTTGAATTCATGTCTGATGAGACCAGTTTCAGAGTCGATTTTTACGCCCAGCAAGATTCAGATATCGTGGCTGAAAATCGTTCAGAACGCAGTGATTAAAGGAAAACGTCAATGTCAGCTTTAAAACCAAAATTGTATTATGTTTATGATCCTATGTGTTCGTGGTGCTGGGGTTATAAACCGGTGTGGGAGCAAATTAAACAAGCCCTTGCCGATGACGTTGAAGTTATTTATGTATTGGGCGGTTTAGCACCAGATACCGACGACCCTATGCCAGAAATGATGCAGGCGCAAATTGCTTCTTACTGGAAGAAAATTGAGAACTTTCTCGGCACCAAGTTCAATTATGAATTTTGGACCGAGAATAGCCCTCGACGTGCGACTTATCCTGCTTGTCGTGCCATTCTTGCCGCGCGTTCACAAGGTGCCGAATTAACAATGCTGAATGCTATTCAAGTCGGCTATTATACCGAAGCTAAAAATCCGAGCGATAACGCTATGCTGGTGGCTTTAGCAAAAAGTATTGGTTTAGATATTACCGAATTCGAGACCGAGTTTTTAGCGCTCAAAACGCATCAAGCATTATTAACTGAAATTAGGTTTGCGCGTTCGATAGGTGGCAGCAGTTTTCCATCTTTGTTTGTTACTAAAGAAGGCAAGCAGATCGAAATACCAGTGGACTATAAAGACGCTGAATCAACGGTTGAATTGATAAGAAGTACTATTTGAACGATTAGAAGGGTTAAAACGATTTCGAAGATAAAACGATTTTGAAGATAAAAAACAGCCTGACTTTATTAAGTAAATATCACTTATAAAGTCAGGCTTTTTTTGTAGGTTAACAGCTTTGTAAGACTAATAGCGTTACAAAACTAATAGCCATTACGCTTGTGCTAGTTCTTTCTCAGCAGCTAACGCTTCTTGTGCATGCGTCATCTTAATGGCAGCCATCGGGCCTGTTATCAGGGTGATAGCAATTAAGAATGATACTGGTACAGCCGTGATAACAATGAATGATTGCAATGCATTCAAACCACCGTCACCTGCAAGCAATAATACCGCCGCAACACAGCCCATGATCACAGCCCAGAATACGCGATGTTTACGATCTGGTTCATTATCACCTGATACCACCATAGCAATTGAATATGCCATAGAGTCACCCGTTGTCACGACAAACGTGGTTGTCAGTACCAAGAATGCAGGTAACAAGATAAAGCTTAATGGTAGTTGCTGTAATGTTGCTAGCAATACCGCAGGCAAGCCTGCTTCAGCTAATGGTCCAGAAATAATCCCAGGCGTTTGTAGCTCAAAGAAGATACCTGTGCCACCGAGTGCCGCGAACCAGAAGTTTGTAGCAATTGGTGCGCCAACGGCAACAGCCAATACCAACTCACGAATAGTACGACCTTCAGAGATACGCGCAATGAAAATAGCCATCATAGGCGCAAAACCAATGAACCAACCCCAGAAGAACCAAGTCCACCAAACATTCCAACCTGGATTGTCGTTAGTGATACTCATGGTTGGCATGTCTTGCAAGTAAACTGCAAAGGCACGACCAAATTGTTCAAAGATGAATTGTGTTGGACCCAAGACTAAGATTGCGATTAGCAATGCAAATGCACCGATAACGTTTAAGCGGCTAAGCCACTGCAAACCTTTATCCATGCCTGATGCAGCTGATGCAGCGCAAATCAACACTACCACAGCTAAAATCATCAGCTGAGAGTTCATGTCGTTTTTAAGGCCTGTTAGCACTTCAAGGCTGTAGCCCATTTGTGATGCTAAGAAGCCAATAGGACCAATAGTACCAGCAGCTACGGCGATAATTGAACAAGCGTCAATTACAGCACCAAACCAATGGTTTTCTAAACGGTTACCAACGATAGGGAAAAGTAACGCACGTGGGCGTAGCTTAATACCATGGTGGTGATGCGCATACATCAACACAATCGTTGCGAGTGTGCCCAGTACAGACCAGGCGAGAAAGCCCCAATGCAAAAAGCTTTGGCTTAAAGCCGGCACAATTGCTTCAACAGTCGAGCCTGTAATGTCAGGATAGCTTGCTGATGGAGTAATGAAATGATAAATCGGTTCTGCTGCAGACCAGAAAACACCACCACCTGCTAATAGCGTACACATGATCATTGCTAACCAGCGGAAGGTGCCTATTTCGGGTTTGGTTTTCATGCCCATACGGGTTTTACCGTAACGGGTCGCCGCGATGCATAATGCAACTGCAAAGTTTGCTACCATTAGCCATTGCCAAAAGTAACCAAATTGTCCAGCAGCGGCTGAAAATAAGTCTTGAATTAAGGTTGTGAAACGAGGGAGGTCAATGATCGCAGCTAATAAGAATAGGCTAATGAAGCCAATCGTTAATGCTGGAACCAATTTGTCGCTTTTGCGACGCTCTGAGGTAGTCGTTGTTACGGGTACATCTTCGCCAATCTGGCATGCATTTATTTGCATAAAATTCTCACTAAGGGGTGAGGGGCGAGATAATACCGACATTGGTGTGATTTTCCAGTTTTATCTACCTCCTTAGATTAGAAGTCTGGTTTATTAGCTTATATCATTGTATTTACATGCTATTTAAACTTTCTTCATAATCAGTAAGTTATGACATTAATTACCCCGCAAGTAATAATGTGATATTTATCACGGTTATTTTATCGACGATTTTCAGGGTTGTTCACTTATTGACCACTGCTGGTTAATCGCTGATAGGCATCGAAATAGAAGTTGCCGGGGGGGATTGGCATTTCACTTGTAACATTTGAGCAGCATTAATATACTTAGTAGTCTAACTATTATTTATGGAGTGTAGCGTTATTAAATATCTTTGGATGTTAACTTTTACTGTGGTAATAGTATGGTCTGGTATTGAGCCTAAAGATCAGTTTACTTGGTTTCTTGAAGTCGTACCTGCCATTATTGGTGCTGTTATTCTGGCGTCAACTTACCGGTCTTTCAGGCTTACCTCGCTATTGTACTTTTTCATTTTGGCACATTGCATTGTGCTGATGATAGGCGGTCATTATACCTATGCCGAAGTCCCTTTCTTTGATGGTCTATTTGGTGCTGAGCGTAATAACTACGATAAAGTCGGGCATTTCTTCCAAGGATTTGTACCAGCATTGATTGCCCGAGAATTATTTATTCGCAAAAATGTCGTCAATGGTGCGCGTTGGCGAGTATTATTCATTATTTCGGTGAGTTTAGCCTTTAGTGCATTCTACGAACTGATTGAGTGGTGGGTTGCATTGGCGACGGGTGAAGATGCTGAAGCGTTTTTAGGTACCCAAGGTTATATATGGGATACCCAGTCAGATATGGGACTGGCACTGGTCGGTGCTATTTGTTCGGTAATATTGTTAGCCAAACCCCATGATAAACAATTGAATGCTATTGGTCATTAAAGGCTGTGGATAGTAAGTGACTGGGTTTACATTAATGGCAACATTATATTTAAATCCAGCCCTTTATTTGCGATTCAAAAAAGAAGCTTCTTGGATCACTAACACTGAGATCTATGTCATCGAGCTTAGCGCTCAAACCAGCTATATCAGATAAATAAATACAACCTCTGCCTAAATGTACCATCTCTTCTTTTTCTAGTTGTTTAATTGCTTCATTAACGCGTTGACGGGCAATACCTGTGATACGGCTTATCTGTTGCTGCGAGATCATGATTTTAGGTATTTCGCCTTGTAACTTCTGCTTATTGGTTGCGATTTCAAGTAGCAGATAAATTACACGCGATAAGGTATTTGCACTCATTATTATTTGTGCTTGTAGCCATTTGGCTTTTACATCAAATGACATACCGTGAAACCATTTGTATATCTCGACATGCTGTTCGGCTATACGCTGCAGTTGGCTGTTTTTGAAATGGACGATAGATACTGGATCTATCTGGCTTATAAAGAATGGCGTATAGTCAGATTCACCTTCCTCAAATCCACCAAACCAACCACCTTTCCCCATAACGACGCTATTAACAGTTTTTAGGTTTGGTGTTTGTAAGCAGATTGCCACGGTACCTTCAAGAATAAAACTGAGACCTTGATGGGCAATATCGGACCCTTCGAGTTCGCTGGTTTTTAGGTTCTTCTTTACCTGTGCAATTGATGTCAGTTGCGTCATTAATTCTGGAGATAGTTTTGTGGTCCAGTTTATGGTGTCGGCTAATGCTGAATCAATCAAAAGGTGTTTCCTTTGTGGTAGTTTATTTTTTGATAAATAGATAATTAAAAAACGGTATATCTATAAAATATATTAGCGCAAATATACAACAAATGTCCTATATCGAATAGTACAACACGACTGAAGGTTATATTATCTTCGTTTAATTGCTTACAGCGTGTCATGTCTAGGTGCGTTGTGTAATTAATGGGCAAGTAATTGTTGAGTCTAAGCCTTAAGGTAAAGTGAAATTGGATTGGATTGGATTAGATTAGAGTAGATGGGATTAGATAAAATGTGCCAATATTGATAGCGGTCGTTATATCGATCCCCGTGTTGGTGGGAAACAAAGCGTCGATATTACCGTAGATAAAATATAAAAATTCGCAGACCATCTTTAACGGTTAACCGTTAATGTAGAGTCAAGTCTGCGAATATAGATTAAGCGTATCGGCTCCTGAACTTATAAACTCGGAAGCATGTTTGTAGTAACAAGCTTGTTGTGGCTAGCTTCGAGAATAAGCTGATTGGCTTTAGCAATGTCGGGCGCAAAATAACGATCTTTATCGTAGAAGGTCACGCGTTCGCGTAATTCCGCTTTCGCTTGCTCTACTAATGGCGAAGATTTAAGAGGTGCTCTGAAATCGAGTCCTTGCGCCGCTGACAACAATTCAACCGCTAAGATACCACGGGTATTTTCGGCCATGTCTTTTAAACGGCGGCCAGCGAAGGTTGCCATAGAGACGTGATCTTCTTGGTTAGCTGATGTCGGTAAACTATCCACTGACGCTGGGTGGGCTAATGATTTATTCTCACTAGCCAAAGCAGCCGCGGTAACTTGCGCTATCATGAAACCTGAGTTAACGCCGCCATTGTCCACTAAGAAAGGTGGTAATTTACTTAAGCTGCTATCAATCAGTAGCGCCATACGACGTTCAGACAAACTGCCTATTTCTGCAATCGCTAAGGCAAGGTTATCACTGGCCATGGCAATCGGTTCGGCGTGGAAGTTACCGGCTGAAATAATGTCACCATCATCAGCAAAAACCAAGGGGTTATCCGATACTGAATTGGCTTCGACTTCAAATGTTTCTGCAGAATTACGTATCTGCTGTAAACACGCGCCCATTACTTGTGGCTGACAACGCAGCGAGTAAGGGTCTTGGACTTTTTCACAGGCAGTATGAGAATTACCAATCTCACTACTAAAACCAAGAATATGGCGATACATAGTCGCAGAATCCATTTGTGTGCGATGACCACGAACACGGTGTACACGTGGATCGAACGGACGACGGCTACCGAGTGCGGCTTCAACTGTCATTGCGCCACATAAAGTGGCTGAAGCAAATAAATCTTCAGCAGCAAACAAACCTTCTAGACCAAACGCAGTAGAAGCTTGCGTACCGTTTAACAGCGCTAAGCCTTCTTTCGGTGCTAGGGTTATTTTTTGCATACCGGCGATGACTAATGCTTCTTCACCTGTGATGATTTTACCTTGATGACGCGCTTCACCTTCACCCAACAACACTGTGCTCATGTGAGCAAGCGGGGCAAGATCGCCAGATGCACCTACAGAACCTTTTTTCGGTACGCAAGGGTATACTTCGGCATTAACTAACTGCATTAATGCTTCGATTACTGATAAACGAATACCGGAGAAACCACGTGCTAGGCTGTTAATTTTAAGCACCATCATCAAACGTACGGTTTCATCATTCATTAATTCGCCGATACCAGCTGCATGGGATAACACGATACTCCGTTGCAGGGTTTCTAAATCTTCAGGCGCAATGCGGGTGTTAGCCAGTAAGCCAAAGCCAGTATTAATACCATAAGCAACGCGGTTTTCGGCAATTACGTCGTTAACGACTTTAGTGCTGGCGTGGATATCTTCGTGGCAGCTAGGATCAAGTGATACCTGTACTGGTGCACGGCTGATTTGACGAAGTTGTGCCAGCGTTAATAACCCTGGTTTAATTGTTAGTTGGTACATGTTTATTTCTCCAAGATTATCTATTTATTATGATTATTATTGTTATTAGCTGTATCAAGCATAGGTAGGTCTAAATTCTGTTCTTTAGCACATGTTTTGGCAAGGTCATAACCTGCATCGGCATGACGCATCACGCCTGTCGCAGGATCGTTACGCAGTACACGGCTAATACGTTGATGCGCGTCATCAGTACCGTCACAAAGTACGACCATACCGGAATGTTGAGAGAAGCCCATGCCAACGCCGCCGCCATGATGCAGTGAAACCCACGTCGCGCCACTGGCGGTATTAAGCAGCGCGTTTAATAGTGGCCAATCAGATACGGCATCAGAACCATCCATCATACCTTCGGTTTCACGGTTAGGACTGGCAACTGAACCGGAATCGAGGTGATCTCGACCAATCACAATCGGCGCTTTTAGCTCGCCATTTTTAACCATTTCGTTAAAGGCTAATCCCAGACGTTGACGGTCTTTTAGACCAACCCAACAAATACGCGCTGGTAAACCTTGGAACTGAATACGCTCGCGCGCCATGTCTAACCAGTTATGCAGTTGCGGATTATCTGGGATCAGTTCTTTTACTTTCTGATCGGTTTTGTAGATATCTTCTGGATCACCTGACAATGCTACCCAACGGAAAGGACCAATGCCTTCGCAAAATAAAGGGCGTATATAAGCAGGAACGAAACCTGGGAAATCAAACGCATTCTCTACGCCTTCTTCCATGGCCATTTGGCGAATGTTATTACCATAATCAACGGTTGCAGAACCTGCTTTTTGTAGGTCTAACATGGCTTGAACTTGAATTGCCATTGACTGTTTCGCGGCTTTAACCACGGCGGCTTCATCTTCTTTACGCATTGCTGCAGCGTGCGCCATGGTCCAACCTTGAGGCAAGTAACCATTCAGTGGATCATGTGCTGATGTTTGGTCGGTAGTACAATCGGGCACGACGCCGCGTTTGACTAATTCTGGGAAGATATCGGCAACATTACCCAATAAACTAATCGAGGTTGGTTTGCCACTTTTGATTGCATCATCAAGTAGCGCTAATGCTTCATCAAGTGTGGTGGCTTTTTTATCAACATAGCCTGTGCGTAAACGGTAGTCGATACGTGATTCATCACATTCAACGGCGATCATAGAAAAACCAGCCATGGTTGCTGCAAGGGGTTGCGCGCCACCCATGCCACCTAAACCGCCCGTTAATACCCAACGACCTTGGGCTTGACCATCAAAATGTTGTTTAGCCATGGCAACGAATGTTTCGTAAGTGCCTTGGACAATGCCTTGAGAGCCAATGTAGATCCAAGAACCTGCGGTCATTTGTCCGTACATCATCAAGCCGGCTTTATCTAGCTTGTTGAAGTGTTCCCAGTTAGCCCAATGTGGTACTAGGTTTGAGTTAGCAATGAGTACGCGCGGTGCGTTGCTGTGAGTTTGAAATACGCCTACTGGTTTACCGGACTGTACTAACAGGGTTTCATCATCTTCTAAACGTTTAAGTACTTCGACTATTTTGTCGTAACATTCCCAATCACGTGCAGCTCGACCTATGCCACCGTAAACCACCAATGAATGTGGGTGTTCGGCAACATCAGGATGCAGGTTGTTCATTAACATGCGTAATGGCGCTTCGGTTTGCCACGACTTGGTATTCAGCTTTGTGCCGTGCGGGGCAATGATAGTACGAGATGTATCTAAACGTTTATCAGTCATTGGGATTTCCTTTTCACTTTAATTTGTTTGGTATTTTAATTAATGAGCAATTCAGTTTTTATCTGGCCTGCTATTTTTGCTTGAGCTATTTAAGTGTGAACATAGCGCGGGAGATATCCCACGTTAGTCGCGCTGCAAGCCTTGCGGTTTGGTTGTCTATATCGAAATTGGGGTTATATTCGGCCAGATCTGCCACTAATAACTTGGCTTTTCCTGCGTCGTTTTTAGCATTAAAGATGGATTGTAATAAAGCTTCGACACTTTCAAGGGATATACCTCGCGCTGCGGGTGCGCTGACACCAGGTGCTGTACTTGCCGAGAACACATCAATATCTATGGTTAAGTAGAGGTAATCGACCTGATCTATAAATGTATTTAGTTCACTGATACGTTCGGCAAGGTGATAAGAGGCCAGTTGGTGGTCTTCGCGATAATGCACGCCAAGCTCATCGGCTAAGGTAAATAGCGCTTGGGTATTGCTGGCGCGACTGACACCAAGGCAGGCGTAGTTAAATTCCCAGCCTAGTTGTTGGCAGTGTTTAGCTATTTGATTAAAAGGCGTACCAGAGCTGGTGGGGAATGCTTTATCGTCTGCTGAATAGGTACGTAAATCAAAATGGGCATCGAAGTTGATAATGCCGATTTTCGGTTTAGTTACATTGGCTTTGTTAACGTTTGTGCGTTGAAAGTGCTGATAAACTGTTTGTAAGTGCCGAGAAAGTCCTTGAAATGTGCCCCAAGCGATCTCGTGTCCGCCGCCTAATACGATGACTTTATTCTGTTTGTTCAGTGCGGCTTCAACATGTTTCGCCAGTTCTTGTTGGCTACGGGCTAAATCAGTATCGTTGCAATAGATATTGCCGCCATCAATAAAGCTTGATGTGTTAGTGCTTTCATTAGTCGTCATCACAGCTGGATGGTCATGATGCCAAGCCATATTGGCTAACGCTTTACGGATCACATCTGGTGCTTGTACTGCGCCCACACGGCCTTTATTACGCTTAACGCCTTCGTCACACGCAAAACCGAGTAGCACAACACCATCTTGGCTGTCAGTTGTAAGTAGTTCGTCTTTATCTGCTACGAGCACCTTTTGATGAAAACGCATACCAGCTTCGCCGTCCTCGGCGTCAATACGACCTTGCCAGATATCCGCTTTGGTCGTTTCGTAATTACTTGTTGTCGGATTACTTGTTGCCGGGTACATAGGTTTAGTCATGACAAAGCGCTCCATTTAAGATGCGTGCGTGTAGTCTTGGTGTTCCTACTTCATATGATAGCTGTGCTGGATGGTCGATATCCCAGATTGCTAAATCAGCATCGTATCCGACTTTAATTTGGCCGCGAGAATCTTGTAACCCTAATGCACGGGCGGCATGACAAGTTACGCCTCGCAGTGCTTCTTCCGGCGTTAATCTAAATAAGGTACAGCCCATATTCATCATCATAGTTAATGACGCGATAGGCGAGGTGCCCGGATTGAAATCGGTTGCTAACGCCATTGGCACGTTATGTTGACGCAACAGTTCAATGGGCGGTAATTGGGTTTCTCTTAAAAAGTAGAATGCGCCAGGTAATAGGGTAGCGACAGTGCCATGTTCAGCCAGTGCTTTCACGCCTTGTTCGTCAAGGTATTCGATATGATCAACCGAGGTCGCACCCATTTTGGCAGCCAGTTCGCTACCACCTAAATTACTTAATTGTTCGGTGTGACCTTTGATGTTTAAACCATGCGATAAAGCGGCGTCGAATACGGCTTTGGTTTGCGCTAAGTTAAAACCAATACCTTCACAAAACACATCCACAGCATCGACTAACTTAGCGGCAACAGCGGCGGGTATGATTTCGTTACACACGTAACGGATGTAGCTATCGGCATCGCCTTTATATTCTGGTGGTACGGCGTGAGCTGCGAGCAGTGTGGTTGATACCTTGATATTGGCGTACTGCTCTAATTGCTTGGCTGCGCGTAACATTTTCAATTCGTCTTCGAGCGTTAGCCCATAACCTGATTTTATTTCAATCGTAGTGACGCCATCTGCGGTCAGTGCTGATAGGCGCTTAAGTGCGAGTTCGACTAATTCTGCTTCCGTTGCTGCGCGAGTGGCGTTAACCGTTGAGAGAATACCACCACCTTGTTTAGCGATTGTTTCATACGGCACGCCTGTTAAGCGTTGCTCAAATTCTTTAGCGCGGTTGCCTGCAAATACCAGATGGGTGTGACTGTCGATAAGACCCGGCGTGATAAGGCGGTTTTGGCAATCGATAACCTGAGTGAAAGTGGCTGTTGGGCATTGTTGCATTGCACCAATCTCGACGATCTTACCGTACGCCATTGCAATGTAACAATGAGGTTGGGTTTGGTAATCGGAATCACTTTGATCCATAGATACAATTGTTGTATTGGTTAGCAATAAACTCATCAGTCACTCACGTTGTTAGATTAAAGTATAAGTTACATTATAAACCTTTATTAAAATGCAGGTTTAAATGTATATACAATTAAATAGACAATTTAAGGATGTAGCGCAAGTTACAAATCGATTTGTTGTGACCTGGTTGTTGTTTTGTTAATTATTTGAGGTGTTTTTTATGATGTGTGTCGATATTGAATCGACACGGTCTGACGGTAATCGTTTAACGTAAGAGAAGGTAATAGTTTAGCTGAATCATTTGATTTGGCGTGGAATAGGCAGTGCTATATTTCAGCTTTCAGGCTTAGTTTGTATTTATCTGCTGGATGATAAAGTAGGGCAACACTGATCAAATCTTGCTTACTCCAAGTGCGACGATTGAGTAACAGGCAAGGCTGTAGTGCTGTTAAGTTTAAGTGCTGTTGGATAGAGGCGACAGGCATAACCGCTTCAACAGTATGTTCAATCGAGCTTAGTGGGCAGTTTTTGGTTAGGTATTCATTAGGTGTCGCTAGGCTGAAGTCTTGCGTTATGTAGTCTGGTGCGAACAGTGGGTTGACCCAACGCACTTCTAACTGTAATGCGACATCGTCTTCGTAATGTATGATTTCACTAAAGAAAATAGCCGTGTCTATTTTAACACCCAAGCGCATCGCTATTTCATCATCAGCAGGTATTGTCACCTGACGCAGTATTTTATTGCTGTAGGTTTTACCGCGCTGGCGGATCTCATCGGCAATATTACGGATATCACTCAGGGATGATTCGACCTTTTTCTGGCACACAAACGTACCTAGACGTGGCGTTCTTTCTAACAGACCTTGATTGACTAGATCGCGTATGGCTTTATTCACTGTCATCCGACTGACGTTAAATTGTTTGGTTAGCTCTAGCTCTGTTGGGATCTTGTTACCAGGCAGCCAAACATGGGTATTTATTTTTTCAAGGATGAAGTCTTGGATCTGAATATAGCGCGGCGAACTGTTCATAGTGTCTAACCTTGATAACGTCTAATTTTAATAGTTGTGTAATGAAGTAGCCAATTAAGGTTAATTGACTATACAAATGATCTATTAGTTGGTGAGGAAATGCAAGTTGTTTAACCGTATCAAAAGACCGCAAAGTTTTAATCATGTAAAAAAACCTGAATCAAACTATCCTGTAGCACGCTGTAAACTTTTTATAGAGTTAAATTCTAGCTGCTTCTTGAGGTATTTTGACGTATCTGACAGGCATGATAAATAATGCTATATGCTGAAATAAAATATACTTAATGACAATGGTTATGATAATGATTATTATTACGTTTATTTTTAGAGGTGTGAGATGCTCATTAAACCTATCTTTAAACTATTTGTCATTATCCAATTGATATTGGGAATCTCTTCAGTTCAAGCTGCCACGATAGAGCATGATGCGGGTACCTTAACCTTGACTACAACACCAACTCGTATTGTCGTATTAGCCTTTTCTTTTGTTGATGCGCTTGCCGTTGCTGGCGTATCACCTGTGGGCATTGCTGACGATGGCGATAAAAATAGAGTGATAAAAAGTGTGCGTGATCATATCGGTGACTGGCAATCTGTAGGATCCCGTTATCAGCCAAGCATCGAAGCGATAGCCGCGTTGAAGCCTGATCTGATTATTGCTGATACAGGTCGTCACCAATCCATTTATTCAGATCTAACGCGTATTGCGCCAACCTTATTATTAAAAAACCGCGGCATTACATATCAAGAAAACCTCGTGGTGATGCAGAAAATTGCGACAGCTGTCGGTAAAAGTGAAGAGGTCGCCAATCGCTTAGCTGAGCACAAAAAAATGATGCAAGGCTTAAAACAACAGATGGAAACTGTTTCAACCTTTCAATTTGCCGTGCTTACTGACAAAGGAATGTGGTTACATACACCGACTTCTTATGCGGGTAGCGTGATTGCTGAACTGGGTTTGAAGAGTCCGTTGTCTGCAGATAATGATAATACTTATTTACAAACCAGTTTTGAACAATTACTAAAAACCAATCCAGATTGGTTATTAGTGGGTAAATACACGAAGAATACGGTACTGGATAAATGGCAAAAAAGCCCATTATGGAAAATGTTATCAGTGGCCAAGTCTAAACAGATAATTGAAGTATCGCCTGAGGTTTGGTCGCTAGCTTCGGGTATGTTAGCTGCCGAGCAGATAGCAACAGCACTAGCAAGTCAAATGCAGCGATGAATATGTACCTAAATACGAGACAAATTAACGGCTTTAAAGCGTTATCATTATGTTCTGTTGGATTAATTGGTTTTATTATTTCGTTATATGGCCAATCAGATTTTTTGTTACAAGCGGGAGATGTATGGCGGCTTATCAGCGCGCCTGATAATAATGATATTAATCAACAGATCATCTTTTTACTGCGTTTACCACGTAGTTTAGTTGCCTGTTTGATTGGCGTAAATCTGGGTATTGCTGGCGCGTTAATGCAAGGGCTGACACGTAACCCTTTAGCATCCCCGACTTTATTTGCGATTAATTCCGGGGCCGCTTGCTTGATGGCATTGAATAGCATAGGTTTCGGTGTCTTGACGCATATACCCAGTGAAGTTGCTACGTTTGCCGGAGCATTAATAGGCGGATTGCTGGTTTTCTTATTAGGCGGGGGGCTACAGCAAAATGCGAATCCCTTGCGACTGGTACTTGCTGGTATTGCGATCAATGGTTTATTGACATCACTGACTCGTGCAGCGCTAATCATTGCTGATGATATGGCGTACAGTATGCTGCATTGGTTATCCGGCTCACTGAGTGAAGTGGACTGGCAGAGTTGGTCACAGCTTTGGCCTGTTAGCTTATTGGCATTTGTGCTAGCGCTTTCAACTTGCAGAGGACTTAACCTAACGGCGTTGGGAGAACAGACAGCGAGTAGCTTGGGTATCAATGTCACCTTTCTAAGGGGGCGAGTGTGTTTAACGGTATTATTATTTACTTCTATCTCTGTCACGCTGGCTGGGCCTATCGTATTTGTTGGTTTGATCGCCCCGCATCTTGCTCGTGCACTGTTTCGTCATAACTATTTTTTGCTAGTACCTGCGAGCGGCCTGATTGGTGGCGCGTTAGTGTGCTGGGCAGATCTACTTTCCCGCAGTATTGTGCCGCCAGCAGAAACGCCAGTTGGTATTGTGACTGCGCTTATCGGCACACCTTTCTTTATCTATCTAGTGTTAAGAGGTAAGTCATAAATGAGCCGCTATAAACAATTATTATTCGGTGGCGCGATGCTATTGCTGATGTTAGCAGGCATTAGTTTGATTTATGGTGCGCAAACGTTGTCGATAAATACGGTATTACACACGTTATGGCAAGGTGGGGAACAGGACTTCATTGTTAATGATTACCGTTTGCCACGTATATTAATTGCTATCTTGGTGGGAACTGGCCTCGCGGTTTCAGGAGTATTAACACAAGGTATTATCCGTAATCCACTCGCGTCACCCGATCTGATGGGGATCAGTGGTGGCGCTGGCTTAGCTGCTTGTACTGTATTGTTGGTTTGGCCTAATATCGGCAGTGTTTGGTTGCCTGTTGTCGCGTTGTTCGGCGGATTTAGTGCGGCGTTGATAATCTGGTTATTGAGTCGCTGGCAACAACCGAGTCCGGCGCGTTTAGCCCTAGTCGGTATTGCTATGAGTGCTTTTTTATCCAGCTGTATTAATTTTCTGTTAGTGATACATCCTATTGAAGTAAACAGTGCCATGATCTGGTTGACGGGGAGTTTATGGGGACGTAACTGGAGTTATATTTGGCCACTGTTACCTTGGTTGCTGACCCTCGTGCCATTTTCCTTTTACTTAGCTTGGCGTTTAGATCTATTTGCGTTAGGTGAAGAAACCGCACAGGCATTAGGGGTTGATACCCAGCGCTTACAGATTATGGCCTTATTATCTGCTGTCGCGCTTGCCAGTGTCAGTGTCGCAGTGTGTGGCACTATCGGTTTTGTTGGTTTGCTTGCTCCCCATTTAGCTCGATTACTGGTTGGCTCTCGCCATCAGCTTGTATTACCTATTGCTGCTTTAGTTGGCGCTTTGTTAGTGCTTAGCGCTGATACGCTCGCTCGTAATCTAGCACCGCCATTAGAACTACCAGCCGGCGTATTGACGGCTATTTTAGGTGCGCCGTATTTCATTTTTTTGCTCCATCGATATAAAGGTTGGTAATGTGTTAACGATTGAAAATTTAACTATAGGTTATGCTGGCGTCGTTATATTGGACGGTCTGAATATAACCATTCCGCAAGGTAAAATAACCGCCTTGATTGGTCCTAATGGGTGCGGTAAGTCGACCTTACTTAAGACTATTTCCGGTAGTCTAAAACCCACTAAGGGTAAAGTGAGTTTGGCAGGGCAAGATCTCAGTAAATTAAGCCATAAGACAAAAGCCCAGCTATTATCAATACTCCCTCAATCTCCAATCACTCCTGAAGGGATCAGTGTTCGACAACTGGTTAGCTGCGGGCGTAATCCTTATCTTTCGCACTGGGGCGGATTAAGTCAACAGGATCGGGACGAGGTTCAAGCTGCGCTTATCGAAACTGGTTTATGCGACCTGGCAGACCGCGCTGTTGATAGTCTGTCAGGTGGACAGCGACAACGGGTATGGATCGCGATGGTACTAGCACAAGATACAGATTATATTTTGCTTGATGAGCCAACCACTTATCTTGATTTAACGTATCAGGTAGAGTTAATGGAGATGATGCAAAAGATGAATCGACGGGGAAAAACCTTGGTAGTGGTATTACACGATCTAAACCAAGCTTGTCGCTATTGTGATCACCTAATTGTCATGAAAAAGGGGGCGATAATTGCACAGGATGAACCGCATAAAGTATTCAATAGCCAATTATTAAAAGAGGTGTTCTCGTTAAATGCGACGATAATGATGGACCCGATTGCTAACAAGCCGATGTGTATTCCGTTATAACAACAATGGTTAGTTTCCCTGCCACTTTTTAAGTGGTATTCCCGTTAATTGCAGTGACTGGATAGTTATTTTCTGCTTTTAAACATGTTAATTGTGCAATAAAATATTTTTGGCGCCAATTTAATTGTTGTGATAATTTTTTGTTTTAGTTAGTATTTTGCCTAACAGCTTCTGAGATCGAGATACATGTGACAAAAAAAACCATATCCGAGCAGCGCATCGCTGAATTGGCCAATATTTTACAAGACAAAATTCATAGTGATGAAATTGATACCAGTGAGTTTTTACGTCAGAATGAACTGGAGAAAATGCTGGATGCGAACCGATTCACTGTGCGTCAGGTCCTTACTGAGTTAACTAACCGTAATGTGCTCGAGCATATTCCTTATCGTGGTCATAAGGTCCGAGTTCACAGTGCTGATGAGCGCGAACAGATCACGGAAACGCGTTTGTTATTAGAGTTAGGCGCTGCAGCTCAGGTCATTATGCAAATTGATGAAGCTGGTTTAGCACAACTATATGAACACGCTGTTACTTTTGCAAAGGCGGTTGAATCATTGGATTTACAGGCGCAGATACGCGCTAATTATGCTTTTCATAGTTTTTATTATAGCTATTGCCAGAATGTATTTTTGTGTGATCTTATTAATGAATTAAGAGAGAAGGGCATTCGGGTTAGTCGCAATGCTTGGCGCAGCCCTCATGTTTCTGAACAGTCCCGTGATGAACATTTTGCTATGGTGGAAGCGTTAAAAAATAAAGATCTATTAGGTTTACAGAATTTAATTTATCAACACCTCAATGCCTGGAAAAAGACACTATAAACACCTTGTGAATAGTGTCCCACGCGACCTTGTAGCAAGTAGACTATTCCTATCAGTAAGCAGACTATTACAGTCTGCACCCTCCCGTTTTATTGCATACTTCCTATTGTCACTACTAAATTAAAATTCTGATATTAATACATTTACACCTCTTTATGGATAAATCGCTATTGGTAATGAAAATTATTATCATTTAGCTTTACAGATTGGCGCCAATCTAGTAAGTTTGTCTCCGTTGATTTCCACACGCTATTTATGACCTATGAGCACGGCATTAAATCCCCGTACCTTGTGGTATATGAGTTGTATTTTTGGCGTGCGATTTATTTTTAATATTGTATAAACATTGTGTAAATATAAGGAACATTTCACCATGAAAGCCAATCACCCTCACTTCAAAATCAATCCCCTTGTTATTGCGGTATTCGCAGGCATTATGTCGAGTTATGCATATGCTGCTGAGACGCAGGTTATTGAAACTTCGGTTGTTAGCGCCAGTATATTAGGGAATTCGGAAGTTGCTGAAGTTCGAACTTACCAAGGGAATCGCAGTATTATCACTTCTGAAGTGATGAAAAAAACGGCGGTTCGCTCAATTGATACGGCCTTACAACAAGTCCCTGGTATTAAAATCGCGGATGAAACTGGCACCGGCGTATTGCCAAATGTATCAGTGCGAGGTTTGGAGGGGAGTCGAAGTGGTTATACCCAATTTTTACTTGATGGTATTCCGATGACATTAGCGCCTTATGGCCACACTGGACAGTCATTATTTCCTGCATCTCTGCAGATGGTTGACCGAATTGATGTGGTGCGTGGTGGTGCGGCTGTACAATATGGACCGAATAATGTTGGTGGTGTTATCAATCTAGTATCAAAACCAATCCCTGAGCAGTGGCAAACTAGCATTAACGAACGTATTACCTTCAGCGGTAACAGTCACAATCTTTATGATACTTATATCAGCACTGGTGGTGCGCTGACTGATAATTTCTCATTACGTTTTGATACAAATATTTTAACTGGCGAATCATTCCGCGAGAATTCAGATACAGACGTACAGAACTGGATGTTACAAACAGCCTGGTATATTAATGATCGTAATACCTTAGAAGCAACAGTGCAATATTATGATGCAGACACAGCGCTACCTGGTGCGTTAAATACGTCTGCATACGAAGAAGATCGTAATCAGTCATTACGCCCTAATGATGAGTTTGCGGCTGATACTACGCGTGTCTCAGTGAAGTATAACCATGTATTAAGTGATTTAAGTGTCATTGATTATGGTGTGGTTGATGTGATTGCTTTCGGTAATAAAAGTAAGCGTAATTTTCAGTGGGATTTTTATAATAAAGGCAAAGATACCGATGGAAATTTAGGAGACCATTGGGGTGATACAACTCAAGATCCAACAGACTTAAGAACGTCACCGCGAGAATTTAAAGTATATGGTCTTGAAACTAGAACGAATTTATATATTGACGGTAAAATAACGCAAGATTGGATCGCGGGTGTGCGTTATGTTAACGAAGATATTGGCTATCAGCTTAACCAAACCGATAATGTTACGGGCATCACGACAACGCCACGTGACTGGCATATGGATACCAATGCCATGGCTTATTATGCGAGTAATAAACTTGGTTTTTTCAATGATAGTTTAACCTTTACGCCGGGTGTTCGTGTCGAAGACGTACGCATGACGTTTACCAATATTGGCGGTAATTATAAGCAAGATAACCATGTTACCGAGATCCTACCGGGCTTAACGTTAGGTTATGAATTCTCTGATCAGTGGTTTACCTATGCGAATGCACAGAAATCGCTAAGAACGCCACAGATAAGTCAATTATGGCCAAAAGATCAAACTCTTGAGTCGGAACTTTCATGGAACTATGAAGCGGGTATACGCTTTACTCCGACAGTAAGCAGTAACCTTAATCTGGCGCTTTACCGCATCGATTTTGAAAATAAAATCCAATACAGTCGACCTGTTAGCCAGTTTATAAATGTCGGTGAAACCCGTAATCAGGGGATTGAGGTTGAAGGCTCATTCACGCCAATGGCGTTACCAGAATTAACACTGCGCGGCGCTTACAACTACTTAGATACCGAGCAACTTGAAGGTGCATTTGCCGGTAATGAACTGCCTTATGCTTCTAATCATCAAGTATCCGCTAGTGCTTTATACGATTTAAACGGGGTTGATTTGGGGCTAATGGCTTATTACTACAGTAAATCATTTTCAGATCTAGCGAATACAATAGAAGAGAATGATGCCGGTACTGCAGGTCAATTACCATCTTATACCGTCGTTAATTTAAGTGTGGCTTCAGAGTTATATCGTCAAGGTAATAAAGCATTAACAGTGGGTTTTGCGGTAAATAATTTATTTGATAATGAATATTACTTTAGAGGTTTAGATGTTTCACCTGCCGGTAGAGTACCAGCACCTGGACGCTCTTATACACTTGATGTTGGGTATACTTTTTAATTATTGCTGATTTTTGTAAATATACTGGCGACTCATCTCGCCAGTATATTGCTTTTTACAAGTCTCTTTTTCTCACTCAGCAACTTAACGTCAAAGCTAACTTTACCCAACCCACTGCCATGAAACTCTATCGTATTGTGATTTATCCAATTCTTTGGACGTCTTGGAATAACTCACTTAAACTCACCATTTTTTAGTAAATGCAGCGGCTTCCATTAATGCCTTATTCGGCGCTTATAACCCTTCGATAAACCAATTTGGCGCCACACGTTTAGTCCACTTTGCAAATTTGGATTTATCCCCGATATAGAAATTTCTGTAGGCACTGACGGCATCGCTATCAACTTTATACTTGTCTGGCATCGCTTGAGGAAACGCGGTTAGACCAATGGCCGGAAATGAATAGTGACTAATTTCATTTAGCGCTGCTATTGATTTGTGATCTACTTCTTTATTGTATCGATATTTATATTCTTTATTGAGTGCCAACGTTAATTGTTTAAGCCACAAAAAATTGTCATAAGACTCTTCAACCCATAATACAGAAGGGTGATTTGAATGGGTCGACTTGTAAGGAGTTACGAAGCCTTTTTTATTTAATGCAGTACAGAGTAGTTGTACACTTTCTAAAATCATTTTCACCACATGTTGATCACAGTGGTATTGTGCACATTTTTGAATGTCAGTATCTAAAATGAAAATATTCATTAACGCCTCATCTTTTAGCAATGGGTTAATCGGACTTACAAATTTTCAATTTTATTGAAGAACATTTGTAAGTCAGCAACAGGTATAACCATCGACGTCTGCCATACCGTGATATCTAAGTACGTTAGTTTTCCCTACCGACTCATCATTCTTAATGAATCTATACGAACGAATATCGAAAAAGGATCAATGTAACTTTAAGGAAAGGGAGAGTTTTAATAAAAGTCTTACTCTGTTCTGGGGTTGGTTTTGCTCACTTGATACACTTATATGAAGAGGTTAAGTGATAATGGCTAACAAGTAGGTTTTTAATCTGTTGGTAATTCTCTAGTGCTACTTATGGGTTTCGTGCCAACACCGGATCTCTTATAACCATCAAATGCTGCGTTGGGAGGGTACATGTGGTAACAGTTTGTCCATACACGGCCTGCTTGGATCTTACGGCCGATACGATAAGCGACGTTTAATCAAATTAGTCGTCGCTTAAATATACTAGTTTAAGTTGGCATCATTGCTAATTGCTAAATTGCTAAATTGCTAAATTGCTAAATAGCTGACAAGCAAAAAGCATGTTGCGTCTGCCACATGGCTTTCGATCTGATAACAAATAGCGTCGCTATTATTCAAAGTCCCGAAATATCGGCGTAAACAAAATACTCGGTAATTTTCCCATCAATAAGGGTTAATTGGGTGGAAAAATATGCACTGTGCCCAGTGCCATCATGGCGAATATAATCTACCATGCCACTGCATAGGATATCTTTGTCTACGGACCATATCTTGTCGATGCTATGCTTCATAGAGTCTATGCTACCGAAGAATTTTTTATTAGCGTCCAGTGCCGTGCGCTTATCGGTAATGGTATCGAAATTACCGATGCGAAAATTTACATGCTCGGCAAGGATAGACTCTAAGTAGTTCAAATCTTTCTTATCTACGGCCTTGTATAGGGATGTTATCAACTGATTTACTTGTAGCTTATTCATATTTCCACCTTGTTTTCGTTGTTGTTATTGTGTTGCAGTGTATTGTCATTAGTTTTTAACCCGCGGGTTTCACCAAGATATTTCAGGGCCCGCGGGAACAATACCTGTTGGATTTATGTGCTTATGAGAAAAGTAATAATGAAGTTTCATATAATCGATATCGATGGTATCTCTGATACTTGAAATACTAACTAAATCGAGCATATAGTTATAAAGATGTTCAAACGATTTGAGCCGTTTCTTATTCGCCTTAAAATGTACTTCGTAGACAGTCTCAAAACGTACTAGCGTCGGGATTAAGAACAAATCAGACAACGTGATTTTATTCCCGTGCAAATATCGTGTTTTTTTAATACGAGTATTTAGTTTCTCTAAAGCTTCAAATAGCACTTCGCTGGCTGCGTCATAGCTTGTTTGATCGGTCGCAAAACCGACGTGATAAACTTTACGATTAACATGTTGATGCAACCAATTATTTAGCGATGTGATTTCATTTTTTAAATGCTCTGGAACCAGTTCAATTTGATTGCTGGCTAATGGCAACCATTTAGTCGCTAAATCCATTGCCATTGATGATGAATCATTACTTATTATACGATTTAGCTTTTTATCCCAGAGCACTGGCACCGAGACGCTTCCTGAATAGGTCGGCATTGTTTTTTGGTATAACGCAACCAAACTTGGCTCTGCATTGACTTTATTTGGGTGTTCTTTATCAAATAACCAGCCGCCGACGTCGCGTTTTGCTGCAACCGAAGATACTGAAATAGCGTGTTGCAAGCCAAGGTAATTAATCACCAAATCACAACGATGTGCAAACGGACATGCGTAGGAAATGTATAAATGGTATCGGCTCAGCTCAGGAACCGCAGAAAGATTAAAACTATCTTCTTTCAGTAATTCGTGCAGCGCTTTGTTGGGATACCATACGCCTTTATCTAAAACTGCCATGTGATACTCCTGTTTTTACAAAAGGTAAAAATACTGCTATTCATTTGAGTGAGATATAAATAGTAATATCGTAATTTACTACTCTGGGGTTTTGTCGCTAACGAGTTATGAATATAACTATTTTTTTTTAGTGGATAAACACCAGGCCAGTGATATCATAGTTTACTGGTAGTGTACAATTGGAAGGTTTTGAATTATAAATGGATAAGTTAAGAGCTATTACTGTCTTTCGCCGTGTTATTGAACTCGGTAGTTTTAAGGCTGCAGCCGAAGACATGGGGTTGTCTAAAGCCGCGATCAGTAAAAACATCAATGAACTTGAAGACTATCTAAAAAGTCCGTTGATAAACCGCACGACTAGAAAAATGCATATTACCGAAAATGGACAAGTCTACTACAATCATGTTTGCACTATACTCGATGAGTTATCCAACGCTGATTTATCGATAATGGAATCACCTCATCAGCTCAGAGGATTGATCAAAGTCAGCATGCCGATGTCAATGGGGCTATTGCAATTAAATCCTGTTGTCTGTGAGTTTATGCTGCTTCACCCTGAGATATCTGTTGAGGTTATCATGAGTGATCAATATGTCGATTTGGTTGGAGAGGGAATAGACGTTGCAATTCGAGGTGGTGGCGAATTAAAGAACTCGAGTCTTAAATCACGAAAAATTATGGATATAAAACGTGTTCTCTGTGCTTCTCCTCGTTATCTTGAGAAGGCCGAAGTATTAACATCTCCCGATGATCTCTGTGTTCAAAATTGCTTGATCTATAACTTATCATCGTCACCTCGACATTGGGTATTTCGAAAAAAAAATGAAATTAAAGCTATCGATCTTGAATCTGGCTCATATGTTGTTAATAATAGTTTAGCGCTAAAGCAAGCGACTTTGGCTGGTCTCGGGATCACGCTTACACCAGAGCTGTTCGTTAAGAAAGAGCTCGCATCAGGTGAGTTAATTAAGCTGTTACCATCGTGGGAAGCGGATAAACACGCACTTTATGCGGTTTATCCTTATCACAAAGAGCAATCACAAAAAGTACGTACGTTTATTGATTTTCTTATTGAATATTTTTCTAAAAATTAGCTTTCCTAACCATACTTAAGCACCTAACTTTTTAAACCTATTTTGTAATTGTAATAATACCGTTGCCGAAATCGAAAGGATCATACCTGGGAGCACAATGCTGGGTATGGTCTTCCCTTCAAACATCCACATAAGTATTGCGACGAAGAGGGGGCTTAAGTAGATATAAGCCATTACTTTCGTTGGGCCAAGTACCACCGTCGTTTTTTGAATGATAAATGTGGATATAAGCGTGGTAAATATTGCGAGGTATCCCATGTGAAACAGTAAATTGTCATCCAATAAATGCCATTCAAGTGGTTTGTTAAACAGCAGCAGCGCTACAACATCCAAAAAGCACCCCCTAATAATGTACAGAATACCGACACCAGCATCTCATCACCTCGGTAGAGCAACTTCATCGAAATTGAAAAACAAACCATCGATATACAGCCAGCCATAAAGAGAGCGTCACCACTATTCAAAGAGAGCGCCAAAAGTGCATGAATATCACCACCAAAGATCACCCAACAAGTACCGGCTATACCTAACAGATAAACAAAAAGCATTTTTGTAGATATTCTTTCGTTAAAAATAAACCAACTGAATATTGCAGTGATAAATGGCACTAACGTATATAAAGTACCTGTATTTAAAGCTGTTGTGCTATTTAGGGCTTCAAACATGCAAATGAAAAAAATAGCATAAAATAGGCTCATAACCAGACTTCTAGGTAGCGCCTTAGCTATCCCATTCCTATATTTTTTATTGAAAAGAATGAGTGGCATGAGTAAACCAGCAGCAATAACAAACCAGCAGCAATAACAAACCTTAATAAGGTCAAAGAAAAAGGGTTGATAATCCCAGATAACTTTGCAGATGATACAAAGGAACCTGCAACAAGTAGGGTAACTAATAGTGTTAAAAAGTGGTATTTAAAAAACTTCATCGTCCGTCGTCCTTATTCAATAATAAATATGCTACTGATATAAAACTTAAGATTTGGTATTAACCTAAGTTCATTATTGATAAAGGTAACCGACTTAATTTAGTGGATAAACATCACCTCAGTGATATGATAATTCACCCACAGTAAACTCAATACTGTTATTGGTTATAAAATAGTAATAAAAGTCTGAACATCTACTCCTTTTATTCATTTAAATAATTGCATTAAAAATTTTCATATGCAGTTTAATTAGACATAATATTCCCCCTTAACAAAGATAGGGCATATTAAGACAGTCCAGACTGAGTGAATTGATATTCGGAATACATAGTTGCGGCGCTCTGTGCCCAAGAGGCTGCTCAGATAGTGAATATTTAAGCTGTTGCGATGCTCGCTAAGGACCCGTTTTCACCTTAGCATTATAGCGAACCTAGTTTAGGACTCCAATTGCGTTCATAATAGGGGCCGCGTAATCATTTATGATATGACAAACAACTCCCATTCCTCACATAAGAAAATGTATGGCAAATCGATATGAGCATATTGTGAGTGATTTGCAGCTCTAAATTGATTTGGGCATGGATGAGTTATAAAGTACACAACAGCAGGGTCAGAATCAGAATTGAGCAACCTAACGATAATAAGATAACCGTTAAGTTGCTAATTGAATAAACTAGAATAGAAGGCTAATTAAAATAGAAGGTTAATTAAAAGAAACCAAGCGGGTTAACGTCATAGCTAACCAGTAAGTTTTTAGTTTGTTGGTAATGCTCTAACGCCACTTTATGAGTTTCGCGACCTACACCGGATTTCTTATAACCACCAAATGCTGCGTGGGCAGGGTACATGTGGTAACAGTTTGTCCATACACGACCAGCTTGGATTTTACGTCCCATACGATACGCCACATTCATGTCGCGACTCCAAACACCCGCCCCTAAACCAAATTCAGAATCATTGGCTATCTCTAATGCTTCGGCTTCAGTTTTGAAGGTGGTTACTGCGATCACTGGGCCAAAAATCTCTTCTTGGAAGATACGCATTTTATTGGTGCCTTTAAACAGGGTCGGCTGGATATAGAAACCATTTTCATGATCGGTATGCACTTCTTCTATCTCGCCACCAATAAGCAGTTCAGCGCCTTCTTCTTTACCAATCTCGATGTACTTTAAGATCTTCTCAAATTGCTCTTTTGACGCTTGCGCGCCAACCATGGTTTCGGTATCCAATGGATTACCACGTTTGATCTGTTGGGTACGTTCGATGATCTTAGCCATAAACTGTTCATAGATATCTTCATGTACTAACAAGCGCGATGGACAAGTACAGACTTCACCCTGATTGAAATACGCTAATACCACGCCTTCGATACATTTACTCAGATAAGCATCTTCATGGTTCATAATATCGGGGAAGAAGATGTTTGGCGATTTACCACCGAGTTCGACGGTTGATGGAATGATGTTTTCCGCCGCGCATTTTAGAATATGCGAACCAACAGGTGTTGAACCAGTAAAGGCGATCTTAGCAATACGTGTGCTGCTAGCCAGTGCTTGGCCTGCTTCAGCGCCGTAACCGTTGACGATATTCAGTACACCAGCTGGTAGTAAGTCTTCAATTAATTCCATCAATACCAAGATAGATGCGGGTGTTTGTTCAGCAGGTTTTAAGATCACGCAGTTACCAGCAGCCAATGCTGGTGCTAGTTTCCATGCCGCCATTAAAATAGGGAAGTTCCATGGAATTATTTGGCCAACAACACCGAGTGGTTCATGAAAATGATATGAGACAGTATTCTCATCGAGATCGCCAATACTACCTTCTTGAGCGCGTAAACAACCTGCGAAGTAACGGAAATGGTCAACCGCTAAAGGAATGTCAGCGGCCAATGTTTCACGAATGGCTTTACCATTATCCCACGTTTCGGCGATGGCTAGTTTAGTCAGGTTTTGTTCTAAACGATCGGCGATTTTAAGTAGGGTATTAGAGCGAACAGTTACTGAGGCTGAACCCCAAGCATCTTTGGCTTTATGTGCTGCGTCCAATGCAAGTTCGATATCTAAGTAGTTTGAACGTGGAATTTGACAGATGACTTCGCCATTGATTGGGCTGATGTTGTCAAAGTAACAGCCGTTTTGAGGCTCCACCCATTGACCGCCAATGAAGTTTTGGTAGCGAGGCTTAAAATTTATAAGTGCATCTTTGGTTCCAGGTGCTGCATAGATCATAACTCTTTCCTTTAGTTATTGTTTTTTGCGAGAGAGTGAAGTTATCATGACGGTGTGTCATAAACTGCGCTGGGAGTTCGCAAAAATTGACTGTCAGTCCATAACAAGGAAGTGTGTGATGCAGATAGTGCCTAATAGAGGATCCAACCTCGATCCAGAATTTAAGCCAGAAGTCATGGTAGAAAACCAAACCAGCTATGACGGCCCCGAGTCTCAGTTAAGTATTTATGATACTTTTCAACAAGCTAAGCGGGTGGAGTTGAAGTCAGAAAACCCGTTGTTTTGTGCCATGATCAGCGGTAAAAAGGTCATGCACAGTCAGGACTCGAATTATGACAGTGACTTTGTACCCCATGAATCTTTTGTATTAGCGCCAAGTCAAAGCGTTGAAATTGATTTTCCTATTGCCAGTTTAGCTGCGCCAACTCGTTGTCTTGCGATTGAAATATCCACCGACCGTATCGCGAAGATAGCTGATAACCTTAATGCCCAAGCTGAAAAGCACAGTGAATTTGGCCCTGTGCAATATCAACAACAGTTACTACATACTCATCATAATTCGCAGACGCAGGCACTATTGCAACGTATGACCGAGTTGTATGTGGATGACGATCCTGATCGTAGTTACATGATTAATTTAGCGGTATCGGAATTGACGGTACGTTTGTTACGCCAGCAAAGTCGTGATTTTATGATGTCGTTTTGCCAACAAGAGCCAGACCACAGTGGGTTAACCATGGCGGTTGAGTTTATTCAGCAGCACTTAAACGAGAGTATTGAGATAGACCAGTTGTGCCGTATTGCATGTATGTGCAGAACCAAATTCTTCAATCAGTTTAAAGCTAATTTTGGTTGTACGCCGTTGGCTTTTCAGCAGCAACAACGCTTAAAGAAAGCAGCGGAATTGATTAAGACGGGGATGCAGATAACTCAAGTTAGTTTTGAACTCGGGTTTATCAGTAGCAGTCATTTTAGTCGTATCTTCAAACGCTTTTATGGACTAAGCCCAAAGACGTATCAACATCGTCATAAGAGTGTTTTGAATTAATTGCTGCTTACTAGAATCGCATTCATTTATGCATTTATTTTTCCATTCTTTGGGCTTATATGTCAGCAATCAGATTTATCTTTTTTCTTACTTTTAAATAATGCGTAAACCGTCAACCCAATAAAAAAAACGAGTGCAGGCAGTAGGACGTAATCTAAATAACCAAGTAGTCCAGAAAGACCCACAAGCCCCAAAGCGATAACTAGAATTGGAGTAAAACAGCACAGTGCAAAAATCACAGTACCTGTAATGCCCCATTTTAGTAGTGGACGTTCTTTATTCATATTAAACCTACTTTGTTAAGTATGAGGTTAGTCCGTATTAGTTAGTAAAATAAGTATAAACCCAGTATCTAAATACGGTGTCAAATATGTGATCGGTTTTTGTGGTAAAAGGCTTTCTAAGATTGGACAAGTAGAATTAGTTTTGTTGGATCTACATTGAGTTTATTCACAGCATTTAAATGAGATAGGTATCGACTACACGACACCTATTTTAGTTATGATGTGTTTATTTAGAAACGCTAGAAAGCAGTGCTTCGGCAGCCATTACACCAAACATATTCGCCGCATCAGGGCTATCACCAGTGATAAGCTTTCTGTCTTGATGGCAGGTACCATCCGCTTTCTTATTGACGATCTCTAGCCCCATGTCTCGGAGTTTTTCACCAAAGTACCACGGCATTGCACCGGGTAAATAACCAAACAGTGGCGTCATTTTATCTAAGCTATCAGGAAATGCTGCGATCTTGTAGCCGCGGTAAACAAAGGTGTTTTTATCATCACCAAGACCTGCTGCTAACAGTGCTGCTGGGCCATGACAGATAGACAGCATATATTTGTCTTGTGCATGAACCCATTGAATCACCTGACCTAGGTCTTTATTTTCTGGCAATCCAAGCATAGCACCGTGACCACCTGGTATATAAACCGCAATATAGGGTGACTCATCATTCATTGAATTTGTCACAAAATCACTTAGCGAATGAGGGTTCTCAAAGTTAGCTTTATGTTTTTGATAAAGCGCTTTTACCGCGTCATCTTCTTGTGGCATTGCCCACATTTCAATTTCTGCTGGCTTACCTGTCGGTGTATAAACATCAATTTCAAAACCAGCTTGTTCCAAATGCAGCATCGGAACTAGCATCTCGACGGGGTGATTACCGGTGAAAAATCGTTTACCATTTTTCATCGTCATATTGTTTTCTTCACAGCAAACCATGAGTACTTTAGGCTGACTGCCTTTATAAGGATTTGCATATACCTTATGGTCATAATTAGTCTTACTTTTTGTCGCTAATTTCAACGCGACGGGAGAAGGACTAAACGAACCATCACTTTCCATTTTAGGGGCTATTCCGAACAACTTTCTAATATCAAACATACTTAATCCCTCTCGTTTATTTGCTGCAATCCGTGCTGATGCCATTTGTGCACATCACGATTGTTCTACGACATCTTGGACAACGTAAATCATACTGTATGTCATTATCACAAACAGTCGCAAATTTGTCGCTAACTAAAAGCGGCATGATAAGTGACTTCGCCCACAGGTATTGCTTTGTCTGCGGTCGCCTTGTCTGTCGTCGTGCAGTCATCATCACATAATGACTTAATCATAAAGTATTCAGGCGGCACGCCTTCAAGCGTTAAGTTTGCATGGGTTTCGAAACCAAAGCGACCGTAATACTCAGGTTCACCCAGTAAGACGACACCAGCTGCATGTTGGGACTTTATTGCTGTTAAACTAACTTCGATAAGTTGGCGACCAATCCCTTCACCTTGGCGCTCTGGGGCAACGGCTACTGGTCCAAGTCCATACCAATTAGTTGTAACGCCATTAATCGCGACAGGAGAGAGGGCGATATGGCAAATAATGCCTGTGTCATCTTCAGCCACCAAAGATACCGTCAATACGCCAGCATCACGTAACTTATTAATAATAAGATGCTCGGTCGGCTTTGCGCCGGGAGAATGGTGTGGGTGATTCTCAAAGGCACGATAAGTTAAGGTTTCTATTGCGTTATGATCTGCTGTTGTTTCTGTTCTGATTGTCATATTAATAGTCATTGTTATTCTCATTTTCACTTTAATTTCTAAGTTTAAGTACAAACATTTGATAGCCATATTGGCCTAAATACTGTCTGTGAATTGTTAACTCTTTTTGTAAATCTGCAAAAGCAAGGGATACAAAAACATGGTCTTCTAACTGAGCAACCTTTTGCTGTAAAGGCTGCAAGTAGTTGTCCCAAGATGCTTGGCTCAAGGTATAACTATCAACCACCTGATAACCAGCGTCTTCTATCATTTGTTGTCGACTGGCAACGCTGGCCATGTCAGGATAAGCGTCTAGCCAGAATTGCTGAACCTCATCATCGGGTGAATCCGTTAACCAGACTAAATCACTAACCACTAAATACCCGTCTTGTTTAATAAAGGGTTTCCAGCTTTCCAATGCCTGCTTAACCCCCATGATATAAGCGCTGCCTTCAGACCAGATAACGTCAAATTGTTGATCTGAAAAAGGCATATCAGTCATGCTGGCACAAATCAGTTCTATTTGTTGTAGTGACGGTGGTCGTGCGGGTTCTAGTGACGATGATTTATTAAGGGATAGCTGCTGTCCTAAATGTTCTTTTAAGCAACTCAGATTATATTCATCATTATCTAACCCAGTAATAGCAAATTGGGTATGTTTAGCGAGGGCGATTGTCGTGACGCCTTTACCGCAACCAATTTCCAATAGTTCACCCGTTTTAACTGGAATGCTACTCAATGCCTTTATTGCATCACCTGTAGAGCTTGGACCGAGTCTGTCTAATCCATCAAAGATGAACTCAAATTCACGCATATACTGCTCATGATTATTCATATCTTTTGATAACCACTTTAACCTTAACGCTTGTTTTTCACTGAATCCCTGCGTCATTAACCAATCTAAGTGGGCTGATGGCGCGTGTTTATCTGTCGCTTGGTGCCAATCTCGCATTGAACTCATGCCTAACATGGACGAAAGCAGTTCTCTCGACTTCTGCTTTTGGGCAATATCTTCATCCAATGTCTGTAGTCGCTGCAGTAATTGCTCACGATTAATTTTGGCTTCAAGGCATGCTTGGCATTCTTTAAGTGACAATCCACCGGCCTGTAATTGTTGCAAGAGCTTAACGCGCTGGAGATCGAACTCGGAATAGCTTCGGTAGCCATTCGCTTGTCGTTTCGATGAAATTAACCCGAGCTTTTCGTAATAAAGCAAAGTCGTACGGCTTAAGTTAACTTTTTGCGCTAATTCAGAAATTTTATACATTCGATTCTCCCTCGTTGATAGCTAGACTATAAACTATGAAGCCTTAGACAGGTCAAGGGGCATTTTTAAATAATGAGAAATTAATAGAAGAGAGCAACGGCGGGGGGAGGAGTTAGCCTTCAACTATCGCAGTTGAAGGCCTGAATGAAGTTTAGCTATTATTTTTAAAGATAAACAATTAGTAAATCGGTGTCGACGGCGTTAGCAATTTTTCGTATTGAAGATAATAACCGACTCCATAAATCATGGTGGTGTCCACACACTAATAGATCAGCTTCTAATTGATGGATAGCTATTGTTAATTCCACGTCCAACTCACCCATTAAAACCAACCTATTTTCAACGGGGTAGTCAAGCTGTTCAGCTAATGCGTTGAGCTCTGTTTGGTATTGTTCCTGTTCTTTTTCGTCTGGGTCTGTATCTTCGATGTCATGCGACGCTAACCACGGAATGCCGCCAGGAGCCGACACTTTCAAATGATGCGCACTAACATAAATAAGCGAAAGCTTAGCATTAGTCTCTCTTGCTAATGCGGTCGCTTTACCCATCACTATTTCACTGGGGTTAGTTAAATCGACAGCAACTAATATATGTTTATAATTCATTGAGTTTATCCTCTACGATGTATCTTATTAAGATTAGCAGAGTTAATCTGGTTCAGTATATTAGCCTCATTGTTGAAGTCTTTACACTTACATGAACCGCAAACACCCGCCATCACCCCATTAACTATAACATGCGTCATGGTCAGCTGTATGATGCGAATACGCGACAGCTGAATTTATTCAGCCAGGATTTTCACACCTAGCTGAGGGTCTATTCATTCAACATATAACTACTGTAACTTGAATTTACCAACAACGGATTTCAACTGGCTATTCGCAGCAGCGAGGTTGATGGTTTCGCTCGCAGTCGCTTCGCCACTTGCAGATAGCTCGCCTACTATTTCACGGATAGAAGCCATGTTACGGGTTATTTCACCAGCAACAGAACTTTGCTCTTCAGCGGCGGTCGCAATCTGTGCATTCAAATCATTGATCTGCGTAACCGATAGTGCGATAGCATCAAGATCTTTTGCTACTAGTGTTGTGCTTTCGGCTGTTTTTTTGCAAGTTAATTTTGTAGATTCCATCGCCGTTATTGTGGTCTTTGAACCATTCTGTAGCTTACTAAGCGTCTGCTCAATTTCAGCTGTACTAACTTGAGTTCTTGATGCTAATGCTCTGACCTCATCGGCCACGACAGCAAAACCTCTCCCTTGCTCTCCGGCGCGTGCAGCTTCGATGGCGGCGTTTAACGCGAGCAGATTGGTTTGATCCGCGATATCACCTATAACCTTTAGTACACTCGTGATATCAACCGTATCTTTTCCTATTTCGGCAATGCTGTTCGATGTACGCTCAACATCTTCAACAAGTTGCGATACCGTTGTTGCCGCATTGGTCACGATATTCCTTGAATCTGAAACTTGCAAGTTTGCACTGTGGGTGAATTGAGACGCTTCTGCGGCGTTATTAGCTACATCTCCAGCTGTGGCACTCATCTCTTCGACCGCTGCAACGATTTGGTCTGTTTCTATCGAATGCGCATTTAACACCTCATTGTTTGCATCCGTTTGCCTCTTAAGCTGTTCAACGCTACCTGAAATATGATCGGAACTTTGCGAAACTTCCAGCATCAATGTTTGTAAGTTGGCGATGAAGGCGTTAATTCCGCCTGAAATCTGACCCAAATCATCATCACTCGTTATGGGAAGTCGGCGTGTAAGGTCGCCATTACCCTGAGATAAGTCTACTACGACTTCTTTAAGAGTAAGGATTGGGCGATAAATGACATTTAATATTGTAAAACCAAGCAAAATCCCGATAGTAAGCATGATAAATGAGGCCACAATAGCGTTGGTTAGTGCTTCGTCTACAGCGGCATAAGCAACAGATTTGTCAACGCCAATAAAAAGATACCATTTTTGCCCTTTGGTTAGATCTATACTCTTGGTGAAAGATAATTTTTCGACACCATTGAGTTCATAATTAAAATAACTTTCATCTTGAGAGAATATTGCCTGCTGTACATCTCCCATACCAACATCCGCAAAATGAGTCCCAATTGTCATCACTTTCGAGTTAGAAGCGATTACCTTACCTGAATCATCTAAAATCAAAGTCACCGCGCCGGGAAATTGGATGTCGTTAACGACTTCACCCAAGATATCCAGCTCTATATCACCCAAAATAACCCCATCGCTAACACTTTTTGATATTGATATAACAGGTTTCCCTGTAGAAGCGGCATTATAGACATCTGTTAGAACGAGACCATTTGTCGCCTTAGCCTTTTGATACCATTCGCGAGTTCTAGGGTCGTATTCGCTCGGATTTCTGGGACCTAAAGAAGCAAATGACCTACCATCATCAAGACCGTAAACAACCATACTTAATCCACTCATATCCTCACTTAAAGCTGCTAATTCAACATAACTGTCGCCGCTTATTCCTGCTTGGTAATGGGCCGTTAACGAGTCGATAACCTGCATTTTATCTTGAAACCAACTTTCAATTTTGTAGGCTTCATTGTTAACGAGAGATGCTGACATTTCATCAACGTTCTGAATTGTTGTTTCTTTTAAAGTGATGTAAGAGAGCCAGTTAGATGCCATTAAGCATAGTGTAATTAACGCTGCTACCGAGGTTATGATTGTGGTTTTGAATCCTAGGGATTTCATTTACAGTGGCCTTGAAGTTATAAAATGATTAGGAGTGTTTGTCCTGTAAACACGGAGATAAACGCCCCTGGAATCTATTTCAGTTGGCGCAGCTAGATTCTATGTGATATTTAAAACTTTTGGTAGATTAAGTACTCAATTATGGGTACTTGGGCATAGTTGTAGATATAAGTCGGAGTGAAAAATATTAAACAGATACGCTCATAACCGGTTGTAATAATGAAAATTAATCCTATTACACGAATGGGTAAATGTGTGGGAATCGATATGAAGATACACTGAGTGAGTAGCTGCGTTAAGCGACTTCGGGGAGAAAGGGCTTCGCGTTATTGATCTAAGAGAGAACTAGCCATACATTAGTTGAGTGTAAAGAGGGATTGAGGAATAGCTCGAAAAATAAAATCGAGCTACCGATAAAGCCTGCCACTTCACGATACCTCGATGCTTATTGACCCTGTAAATTGGTCCTGTAAATAATGGTGTATTATGTTATTTCACTCATTAGCTTTACTAGCTGAGTGCGACAGTCACATCACCCTCAACTGTACTTGAACAGGCTAATACAAACCCTTGTTCAATTTCTGCAGCGGTAAGCGTTTCACTGCTGGTGGACTTTACTTCACCGCTCGTGACTTTACATTTACACGAGCCGCACACACCTGCACGACAAGCGCCGATAATCGGCACACCATTATTCTCTAGTAACTCTAATAGTGATGAACCTTGTGCAACTTCTTTCTCTACAGCAAAGTCGGGTACGTACAACATCACACTGGCTGTTGATGCACCTGACGTGATGTTATCTTGCTGCTTGTTGTCTGCTGCTGGCGTAAAGCTTTCTTGGAAGAAATTCGCCATGTCAAAATCACTTTCTTGAGCGATATTCTCTACTGCTTTCATAAAGCCAACAGGACCACATAAGAAGATAGTGCGATCTTGTAAATCTGGATATAACTGTTGAATAACGTCTTTACTCACCATGCCTGTTTGATGTGCTAGCGCGTTACTGTTGTTTTCACGACTGAAAGTAGCAAAACCATCACTGTTTTCCAGTAATAATTGCACTTTGAAATTGCGGTGTTGAGCGATTAACGTCTGCATTTCAGCATGGAAGATAACGTTGTCTTTGTCTCTGGCGCAATGTAAGAATTCAATGTCAGCGTCGCTATCTTGTGCTAATAATGTTTTGGCAATCGACATGACTGGGGTGATACCACAACCTGCGCTAACCAAAAGTAGTTTTGCTTTGTGTTGGCAATCGCTGCTATTGAATTGGCCGGCAATGTTCAATGCCGATAAGTTATCGCCGATAGCTAAGTTATCCGCTAACCAGTTCGATACTAAACCGTCAGGGACACGCTTAATGGTTAAACGTAATTGTTTTTGCTGTGGCACAGAGCTAATTGAATACGCGCGATAATGGGTTTTACCGTCGATTTCTACCGTTAATGTCACGAATTGACCCGGTTTAAAATCAAATAAGGTTTGGTCTGCTGCCGCAAAGGTAAAGCTCATCGAGTCATGCGTTTCTAGTTCACGCTTTACCAATACTAATGACGTTGTAGTCGGTGACCAAGTTGTTGCTGTTACATTTTTTATCACAACAGGTTTTACAGCTGTTTCACCAAGTGAAAAACTCAGCTTTGGTGTTGCTAGTTTTGAAGAACCCGACGACTTATTACCACCAAGAGCAAAGTTAAGCTTAGGGGGCGTTAGCTTAGAAGTAGCTGATTTAGCTGTGCTTTTTGAATTGTTGTTATCAGAACCACCAAGAGAGAAATTTAACTTGGGAGCTTGTAGTTTACTGCTTACAGGCGCAGGTTTTTCTTTGCTCGTCGTTGATTGCCCTAAGCCAGCGCTATTTAATTTTAGGGGCTTAAGTGCTGGTGGCGAAATAGTTGAAGACGGCGTATTTGAAGAAGACATTATTGCACCTATCGCAGTGATAATTTAGGAATAATTTTTTTTTAAAAAAGCTGTTATTAAAATCATCGCGCTGATTAAAACGCAGATTGAATAAGTAACAGCTATTGTATTTCTAAGATGAATGCAGATTGAAACCATGAGCATTGATTAAAGTAAGTCGACTGTTGTTGGCATGGATGCCAACCTCAAGCCCCCATGGATGGGTTTACGGCGTGTCGAACGTCTTTAACCAATGCGGCATATCGGAATATGACCGCATTGTTCAGCGAGTGCTATTTACCAGACAACATAGTCACTAAGTCAGTTTCAGCGTCACCAACACTGCGCATATCAAAGTTATCTTGTAGCGCTTTAATCAAGTTGTCAGTTAAGAACGCAGGAGCAGTAGGACCGGTATAAATACCTTTGATACCTAAAGCGAATAAGGTTAATAACACCACAATTGCTTTTTGCTCGAACCAAGATAAAACAATGCTTAGCGGTAATTCATTCACACCACAATCAAACTCTTCAGCCAGTGCTAACACTAATTGAATTGCAGAATAAGTATCGTTACATTGGCCAACATCTAATAGACGCGGGATACCATTGATATCGCCAAACTCTTTCTTATTGAAACGGTATTTACCACAAGCCAGCGTTAGTACTACTGAATCTTTAGGTGTATTCACAGCGATGTCAGTGAAGTAGCTACGCTCTTCTTTATCACCGTCACAACCACCGATTAGGAAGAAGTGCTTGATGTTACCGGCTTTAACTTCTTTGATAACTGCAGGAGCAGCTTCCATTAGCGCGTTACGACCAAAACCAACAGTGATCATGTGTTCGATTTCTGTGTGCGCGATACCGTCTTGCGCTAATGCACATTCGATAACTTGCGTGAAATCATCACCTTCAATATGCACAACACCAGGCCAACCCACGATGCTACGTGTGAATAGACGGTCTGCGTATTGACCTACGTTTGGATTGATTAGACAGTTAGATGTCATCACAATTGCGCCAGGGAAGTTAGCAAATTCTTTTTGCTGATTCTGCCAAGCGCTACCGAAGTTACCAACTAAGTGTGGGTATTTGTTTAGTTCAGGGTAGCCGTGAGCTGGTAACATTTCACCATTGGTGTAAACGTTGATGCCTTTGCCTTCGGTTTGTTGCAGTATTTTTTCTAAATCATGTAAATCATGACCAGAAACAAGAATACATTTACCAGCAACTGGTTTCACGTTTACTTGTGTTGGTTGTGGGTGACCAAACGTATTCGTTTCACCACGGTCTAGAATTTCCATGATGCGGTAGTTTAATAAACCAATTTGCATTGATGTTTCAAGTAGCGCATTCGCATCTGTCGGTTCAGTACCTAAGAATGCCATGATTTGATGGTATTCAGCGCAGATAGACTCTTCACTTTGACCAAGAACATGGGCATGTTCCATGTATGCTGCAGCGCCTTTAAGGCCGTAAAGACATAATAAACGTAGACCAATGATGTCTTCGTGTAATTCTTCATGACCACGGTTAACCGCTGCTTCAGGTGCGAAGTTCATGATTTCTTCAGCTGTGCTTGGTAATACAAACTGCGCTGCTGGAGATAATGCAGGTAATGTGTCGCCAGCTGCTGCAGCGGCTGCCATTACTTGTGTGCTTAATTGGATCTTGTAACGCTCAGCAATTTCAGTGTATTCAGTGATACGTTCTGGAACAAAGTTGACGTTAGTTAATGTAGAGAAGAATGCACGTGGTGCCCAAGCATCAATTTCAGCATCGATGATGTCGTATTTACGTGCTAGTTCGGCCCAGAAAGACACACCTTGAAGATTAAATACTAGTATGTCTTGTAGGTCTGAAACATCAGCCGTTTTACCACACATACCTTGAGTATAAGAACAGCCTTTAGCTGTAGGTGTTTGAACCGTTTGCTCACATTGAATACAGAACATTTGAAACTCCATTATAATTATATGATTGATATCGAATTAACGATGATCTCATAATCTACATTGCAGTTAATGTGCCAACTTTTATGTTGTTGATATTTAACGGTATTGTGTTTTTGCTATATTATACTTGATGTAATAACTACAACCTTTATGATGTAATTATCACATCGGAAATGCGTTAATGTTGTTTAAACCAATTCTGCAGCGCGTAATTTTTTAGGCTCAATACCGAGTTTTTTGCCCATCTTGTATAAATTACCGCGATCCATCTGTAAAAACTCTGCTGCTTGCGCCCACACGAAGTTAGATTGCTGCAGGGCATGGGAAATAAGCTTGGTTTGATAGCTTTCTACTGCCCCACGTAGCTCAAATGAAGTCGTGGGTAAATCATCAGCCTCTGTATTCGAGTCGCTTTCTGCTGAATAGGTGTAAGTGTGGCTCACTTCATCGGATAAGTGTTGCTGTAAGATCAAACTGTGCTGTGCTTGAATTGCACGGAGTCCGGCACGCATCAAAGTATGTTCTAATTCTCGTACGTTACCAGGCCAGCTGTAATGATTAAGTGCGGTTAATGCTTGTGGGTGCAATTGCAACTTAGCTACATTGAATTGACTGCGTACACGATCGAGTATGTGCCCTGATAATACCGCTATATCACCTTGGCGATGGCGTAGTGGTGGAACCTTAATTGGAAACACATTTAACCTATGGTATAGATCACTTCGAAAACGTCCCGCAGCGACTTCTTCGGTTAACTCGCGGTTAGTTGCCGCGATAATGCGGACATTGATCATTAAGTTCTTATCTGCGCCAACACGTTGTACTTCGCCTTGTTGGATCACTCGCAGTAGTTTAGCTTGCATTAACAGCGGTAACTCACCGATTTCATCTAAGAAAATAGTCCCGCCATCTGCTAACTCAAATTTACCCGCGCGATTACTGGTAGCGCCGGTAAATGCCCCTTTGATATGACCAAACAATTCACTCTCAGCAAGGCTTTCTGGTAACGCGGCGCAGTTTACGTAAATCATCGGTTTGGTTGCGCGTGAGGATTGTGAATGTACCGCGTGGGCAACTAGCTCTTTACCTGTACCGGTTTCACCACTGATTAACACGGCGTAATCAGAATAAGCCACCATGTTGATGTTGTTGCGCAGGGTTTGTATTTCAGGACTAATACCAACCAATTCACCGCCTTTATTACGGGCCTCTTGGATCAGTACTTGATTCATATTCTGTTGTTGCTGGTGGCTTTTTTGCAATGCTTCAACTTGATTAACGTTTCTTATTGTTGCCGCCGCTAATGCTGCAAAAGTGGCTACAGTAATATCATCAATACGCTTGAAAGCCCCGACCTGCATAGCGTCAAGGGTAATGAGGCCGACTAAATGGTCCTCCACATATAAGCTACAACCCATGCAATCATGCACATCAATCGAGCGGTTCGGATCATCTTTTAATAACCCATCAAAAGGGTCTGGCAAGGTCGAACTCGCTGGGAATCGAACGGGCTCGCGACTGGCTAGAATCGCGCGTAGGCGAGGGTGCTGCATTGGATCAAATTTTTGTCCTAATACTTCATCAGTCAAGCCATTTACGGCAGCGGCAGACAATAGACCTGAATCATCAAGAATAAACAAGGCACTGGCATCGCAAGGTAACACAGACTGTAGCGACTGCATTAAACGCTGGTAATGATGCCCTGACGGCAAGTTTAAATTGAGATCGAGTGCAATTTGTAACATCGCTTGGTCGAGAGTTGTTTGCATGCATAAGCCTTAATATCGAGAGTGATGTGATTTTTACATCGTGAGATAAGGCTGTAAATGACTGTCTGCTGAAACGGCTGTATAACAGCGATTTTATTGATCTGGATTAATTTTATAAAGGAATTAGTCATTCATAAACACTTGTTCGCCATGCTGACAATGACAGCTGATTGTTGCTCCTTTCGAGGGGGCGTTACAGTCTTGTTGTGACCAAATTAAGCACATGGTGAGTCATCGTATTTAACGAAAACGTTATTTTATAATAAATTATTTAGATATTTAAATAATTGTTTTAATTCTATTTTGCGCTCATCTTTCAGCACGAAACACTCCATTATTAATAGTTAGTCTATAGTTATGCTGCAGGTGAGTTAGTGCAAATATCATGGCATTAAATATAAGTGACGGCCTGTATATATTATGATGAATAAGCGCGCCTTGATTTTGTTTAGTACCTATATTTTTTAATATTTAACTTTCCCAACATAATTATTATTAAGTGATTTAAAACCTTTATTTAGATATTCGTAGAGAGGTATAAATGAAAGTATTAACATTAATAGGTGATGATTTTGTACAAAAGTGTGACAATTTAGCGAGTTTAGCATTGCGGGATTTCCGCCCTGACGTGGTGATAGGCATTGCGACTGGTGGCAAGTATGTCGTCGAGGCTAAAAGTTCATTTACGAATTTTAATCAATTAATTGTCAAAAGACAAAGACCGGCAACAAAGAAAAAAGAAAAGTTGAAAATCCTCAATATGTTAAAATATTTACCTAAGTTTTCATTAGATTCTTTAAGAAGCCTTGAAGTCTATTATCAAGAGAGAAAATTTAAAAATAACGAAGTGAAAAGGTGCGCTTCGGATGTGAAACTTATTTCTGGTGATGCTTCTTGTTTAAAAAAACCAGGTTGTAAAGTGCTCATTGTAGATGATGCTGTCGATAGCGGAAATACGATGTTAGACGTGTTTGACTTCATTTCAAATATCAATGATAGCTGTGATGTAAAGACTGCTGTATTAACGACAACCTTTACCAATCCGATTCATAATGCGGATTTCACGCTTTATTCCAAAATATTATTAAGATGTCCATGGGCTTTGGATGCAAGATAAATGGTATCAATTTATGATCTTGACCTAACATTAATCAGAGTTAATTCTTTTAAACACTGGGTAATATTTACACTTATTTTGTTACCTTTTAATTTGTTTACTTTCCTACCTATTTTAAGATTGTATTATCATCGATGTACTGGTCTTGTAGGTAGGTTCGAATTTAAAAAAAGATTAACAATAATTCAATCGGAAAGTAAATACTGGAGTATCGCTGGATTTATTTTTTCCAGGTATTTATGCTTATTTATCAATAAACAAGTATTAAAGCATTTAGAACAACCTGGCATAAATATAATTGCGTCTGCTGCGCCTGAAATCTATGGAAAATGCTTACCCTTCCTTGATCAGTTTGACCATGTTTTATTTTCGAGTTTATCTGATGGGCATTATATAGAACTTCTCGGTGACGCTAAAAAGGTCGCAGTGGTTAACGAAATGGAAGATAATAACATTGAATTCAGTTTGTTACGATTTTATACTGACAGCTTAGAGGACTTACCTTTGGCTAGAATTGTGAATGAATTATATGTTATCTATACCGAGGATACTGTTTTCGAATCGTTCCAAAATGAATTAGCTGATATCAAAGTCACTCTATTGAAATAATTCTCGATGCAGGATCATAGGCTCGATACCTTATACCATGAGTCATTAATGTTTCTGCTTTTACTTGAACTGAAGTATGTTTTAAGTTGCTAATAGCTATGTATAATACGCCTCTGTTTAATAATATATAGGCGTAGTGACATAATGACAAACATAGGCCTTGGCTGTTCTAAATTTACCTTTGCAGTATATCTAGCAAATACGCCGAATATGTTGGAATACCAAGACATAAGCAACGTTAATTCACTCGTCAGTGGTGAAGTGAATGCTATCGGTCAAGCCTGTGGTAATGGCTGGCGTAAAGTATTTAACGTCTATGCAAAACTCTTGTATGCCTTAAACCCTACCGATTTTGACTTTGCACAACGTGCACCGACTTGGCAGCAGTACCGTGATAGTTATTTACTGCAAACGGGTAGTGCAACTGCCTTGTTATTTAGCCCGCCAGTACTTAATGCCAATACCCAAACTATTCATATTATATGCGGACGTACTTATGCAAAGGCGTTACTTTCATCAGGTAAGCTAGAGGCTAACCTGGTGTGGATAGACGATGAATTTGCAATTGATGTCAAAAACCGTTTAGTTGTGTGCCCGTATTTTGATTACCGACAGTTATCCAATATTAAAATTGAACGTCTGTCGGTGATGCTGAGTGGACTCGTGCTGGATTTAAGTAATTAATCGCTGCCAGTTGATGTTATAGCATTTTAGATATGCTAATGCGTTGGCCGCGATAATCCCCCGTTATAATAACCTCTTTTACGCCTTCTATATTAGTGGCACTTGTTGGTCGCCACTGCAGGTCAATATCACTAAATTGTTGGCTAATCACATCCTCTTCGCCAATATCTCGCAGTAGTTCTGCAAGCGTCATATCCGTTAATGAAGCACCGGACTTTGTTGACCAATTTTGTAGCAAGTCTTTAGATAACATCTGCTTGGCTACTTTGATTGGTGTACCGGTCAAATTATCAAATTGAATATAATCAATCGCACCCGCACGGCTAATAATGATGCGATTACTCAGCATGCTCATTCCGTACACGTTACGCTGGGTATAAGCTTGCGAGTAGATGATGGATTTTGTTTCATTATCAATAAGGTACAAGTTTTTATTTGTTAACGCAGCACTATATTTACCAGTGGGGTCGGAAGTGAGTTTAAGCACATTTTCAGCTAATGCTAATGTTGCGATTGATGAACCTTGCGCAATATCAATCCAACGGAGGGTATTAGTTTGATCACTGACAATCAGCTGTTTATCATTATTGACGAATGCGGCTTTATCTATGTCATTTTTTATGATTTCACTTTGTAATTTCAAGGTTTGAGCATTAATCACAACCGCTGGAGTACCAGCATTTTGCAGCACGAATAATGATTTTTGTTGCTTACTTAATATGAGTACTGGCTGAGTTGAGGATAGATCATAACTATTACCAGTGGGCTTTAAAGTACCGCTAACTAACTGTTTTAATTCAGCACTTTGTCCATAATAACCTTTGCTAAATACGGCCGTCACTGTGTCGTGATTCTGCGAGACGATTAAGGTATTAATATGGTTGTTTTTACAGGCCGCAGATGAAACCGGCAATACCGGCACTACTACTGGAGGTGTTGTACCACCAGATGCACTGCTGTAGGTACTAATTTGCGGTGCAGAAGACAGGGGAGAAACTTGACTATTTTTGCCTAATTCGGTTAAGAAAATACCGTTGTTACCAGCACTATTGCAGGTAGAACTCATGGTGTTATCGCCATAGATCGTTGGCTGATAAATCAAATAAGCATTTTTATTATGGTCGCCTTGAGCGGCTGATAAAATGGCTGATGCCGGTTGGGTTGTGCCGCCGCCATTGCAGTCATCACCGAAAAGGGAACCGTAATCATCATCACAATCATCCCCGTCATGGTCATCATCATCGTCGTCGTCGTCGTCATCATGGTCATCGTACGTACTTATCACTGGCGATGTTTGCGTCGTCGTTGCAGGAGTGAAGGTGTTACTTAATCCTGTGGCGGTATCAACTTGTAGTAATTTGTCGCCAGAGGTAAGCGCAAGTAACATGCCGGTATTTTCATTCATCGTGATTGCACGACCACTGAATAGCGTGCGCATCGGATATGAACCAGGAATTAAATAGCGCTTATTTAAGTTCACATAGGTATTATCTAAATCTGCTTGTTGCAAGCTTCCAGTTATATCAAAATTACCGCTACTTACCATTTTATCTACAGCAGCCGAGATTTTTAACGCTTTAGAATCCCCCTCTAATGACAATGCATGGGCAAAAGAAGCGAGTAATAGATTAGTCGCTTCTTTTGGTCCATGCTCGGTATTTAGCTTATGAAAATCAAGATTATATTGATCCCCAAATAGCTGTTGTAAATGCGCTTGTGCTTGCGCAACACTACCGGAAACTTGTGGGTTAAATAACACTTCATTTTGAATCAATGTCGTAAACGGACTCACTACATTGGCACTTGCTGGTGCGGTAAGTAAATATGCCACATTATCGATGACGAATGGAGCTGTGTTATCAGCCGCAACACTCCATAAGCTTGACACCTTTTGTTCTTGAGCTCCGCAAGCATAATTACGATCTGCATCGACACAAATTGATAATTTACTGTAGTCATAGAGATCTGATTTTGTATTACTGCTTTCTTCGCCGCCACAGCTAATCACGAGACTACATCCCGCTAGAATAACCGCTATTTTAGATAGTTTAAATTTTCCATTCATATAGATAACACTTTGTTGATTGAAGTTTTATACCGGTTACCTTTTGGAAACCAGTCATTTTAATGTAAATAAAGATGATTAGTAAAATATATGTATCAAATACAATTGATAATCACTCTCATTCCCGTTAGTATATGCGAAAATTTATGTTTGACTATAGTTTTCATAAAGTTATTTATAATTACATAAAAGGGATAGGTAAAATGTTGTTAGGAGTAAACAAGTCACTGCTCGCGTTGACAGTGGTTACAGGTACGTTGTTAACGGGTTGTAATGAAGCAAGCCCAGATCAAAAATCAACAAATCCGACGCAAAATATCGTTAAACCAGATGCTCCCGTTGGACCTATCGTGAATGATGACCTTGATCAGTTTGGCTGGTCTTGGAGTCATAATTTGAGTGATAAACAATTTTATGAAATAAAAATACCGAATCAGCCATGGTCGACGGTGAATGGTAATCCTCATCAACTCGTTATTGATGGTATTTATGCTGCGGGTGATATTCAAATCCGTGTAAAGGCAGACTCAAGCAAGAATCGAACAGCAAGTGACGTATTAGTTAATCCCATTATTTATACTGCTAATTCATTGGTCAAACGCCCCAAATCCCCAACTAACCCAGTGCAGAATGACAGCCTGAATACCTTTGATTGGGAGTTTGTTAGTAGTTTTAGCACGGCTAACGAATATGAATACTCACTCACTGGTGGCGTAAGTTGGACTACGGTGGCCAATAAACCGCTGAACGTTGGCGATGTTGATATTGATGTTGGCCATGTACAAGTGCGTGTTAAAGAAAATACTGCCGATGGCACTGTTGCAGGCGCTGTATTAATCAGCACGCAAGCCTTTACATCTGGTGTTTCAGTCGTGATAGCGGCTCCTACTGCACCGGTCATTGTAAATGCAAATATCGGTAATACAAATTACCCGTATGAAGTTAAAACGAATGGTTTTAGTTGGGACTGGGTAACAAATAGTAATACTGGCGCGGATTATGATGAGCCTGAGCATTATGAATTTACCAATGATGGCGGCATGACTTGGCAGACTGTCACTAGTCGACCGCAGCATATTGGCCCCAAAGCTTATGCTAAAAATAAAGTCGGTGTGCGTGTTAAGAAAAATGCGATTTCGAATCAGATCAATCCTGCAGGTCAGACGCTTTATGCTACTGCTGCAACGAGTGATTTTTATGTGACACGTATCGTGCCAATGGTTACTTGGAAACAAGCAAATGCTCTTACATACAATGGCAATTGGAACAGAGCTTCTAATATGGGTTGCTACATTGAATATGATGTTCAGGGTGAAAATCCACAGTTCTGGGCTTATGCTGGCGATGCTTCTAGTGCAAATAAAGTGTCTGAATTATTAAACAAAGAATTTTGTGACATGCCAAACTGGCAGTTATTAGGTTCGACCGAAATGAAAGTTAAAACCTTAGTTGATTCGAGTTATATAGCAGGAACTTTCAAGAGTTATTTAGTGACTAGCGACAGCTATTATAAACATTGGGCATCTGAAACGGTTAGTGATCTTGAAGCACTGAAAGCAATTAGTGCAGGTCAAGAGGTTAGCGCTTCATATGGTACGAGAGTGATTCAAAAATGGGAATTACCAGATACAGCGAAAATATTAACAGAGACTACATCTACGAATACCGCTCTGAACGCTCTAGTGTCATCGCAGAATAGTAATTGGCAAACAACATCAACTGATTTAATTGCTGTTATCAACAATATTGACTCGTTAGTGGATCAACCTTTGACGCCATTATTATCTGCTGTAACAACCACTGAAACAGAAGCTAAAACAACATTTGATTCCCTCGCGTTAGCGCTAACTGAATACCAGGATAAAATTAACCTATTAACGCTTTACTCAACTATGCTCGAAAGCGATAGCAGTGTTGATAAAGCACTTAAAGCGACGCTCAATAACGATATAGCCTCGATTAAAGTCGATTTTATTAATCTAACCTCGCTACATACTTCATTCAAATCTGTATTAAAAGTGACTCCTGCGTTATCAGCACTGATTAAGTTAACAGATCAAAAAACGACTGCGAATAGTGTCAGAGATACGTTATTAGCGGCCAATTATGGCGCTGATATTCATGGCCGTAGTTTAGATTTATTTGCTGCAGCGGCTTTAATAAACGACTTTATTAAAGCGAATGTAAGCCTTGTTGCAGACTTGAATAGCGCTACTTCAGAACTACCAGTTGCGAGTAATACAGCACTTATTTCGGCGCTGGATAAGTTACTTATCATGTTTAACAACTTACCGACGGCTGTTGATGCAGACGCCCTTACTGCACATGCTATTAAAGGATTAGAACGTGCATCAAGTGCGGGTTATAGCGTTGCTGCTGCGGATGCTGTTATTGGTACTCACTTTGCTAAATTAGACATTAATGGTGACTATTTACCAAGCGCCACAACGTATGCACGAGGCTGGCGTTGTGTGATGGATAGCCGCGATCTTGTGCGTAAACGTATATGGACATTGCTTAAGGACGGGCTGCCAAATGGTGCTGATGATTTGGCATTTGATGCATCTAGTGCTGGTATTGCAAGTGTGATGGGGGCTGGAGGTCTTATTGAACTGAAAAATAACGTACAGTTTTGTGGTCGTAGTGATTGGTCATTACCAAAAACAAATCAGTTAAAGTCATTGGAAACCGCCATGGTTAATAGTGGCAAGACGATTGATGTTGATGTTTTCCGAAATCATCTTGCACTGAAACCTGAATATGACATTGCCTATCATACTGGTGGCGGAACCGTATTTTGGTACTGGACTGCTGACGATGTTAATAAAAATGCAAAAATTTACCACTATAAAACGGATAATAAGTCTGCGACGAGTAGCTCAGCATCAAAACAGGGTGATGAGGATAAAGTCGTACTAAGCCGTTTAGTAAGTGAAATTAAATTGACATATCAATTGCTGGATAGTGCTGGAGGTATGACGACAGATGTTGATGCGGCTGTATGTGCTTATCAACCTGAGTCAAAACAAACATGGCAATTGTTTGATACTGCAGATACTGCGATACGAATTAAAAATCATGGTAACTCAAGTTCTGAAGTTGATACGGTATTAGCTGAAGTAGAACGAATTAATAATGAAGGCTTGTGTAACAAGACTAATTGGCGTGTACCAAGTTTGGCTGAACTGCAGGGCTTAAGTCCTGTTGATAGTACCGTGTTCCGTTTTAATAATGTGGAAAAATCGGGTTCTTCGCTTTGTTATGTGAGCGCTGATACTGCTCAATTTAGTCGCAATAAATGCTACAACATGCGGACTGACGGTATTAGTGATGTTAATAAAGCGATAAATAGTTGGAGTTCAAAATATGTCTATCGTTTAACGGCTTCTGAATAATCGATAGGTACTTAAACTTGGCAGCTTGTGACGGAAGCAGACTGCCAAGCGATAAATTATAAATTAATTAAAAACAACATAATAAAAACAGAGAGACCAATAAATGGAAAACAACAAACAAAAACAACGTGGCGCTGCAGCAATTGAATATGCAATTTTAGCGGCTGCTATGTCACTTATTATGCTGCAATTTTTTGGTTCTGACGGCAAGCTTTCGAATGCGATTGAGCAGACCTATGAGTCTGTCATTGAGAAACTAGATACAGTTAAAGCTGATAAATAATAAACATTAACTCAGAGAATATACGGTTTCGGCCGTATTAATAGAAGTAACAATTATGCATGCAAAACGTTTAGTTTATCTGTCTGTTTGTACGTCTTTACTTGGGTTGATTTGGCTATTTTTCAGCTTGTCAGCACCAGCGGTAAGTACATCTAAACAGGATCTCGTTAATAATTATGAAGTACTTGTTACCACACAGGATATCGCTATTGGTCGTCCTTATCGTGCCTCGTTATTTGCCTGGAAAACGGTAAATGAACAGGATGTTAGTACTCGTATCGATTTTATTGATAAAGCCACATTTTTAATATCGACGTTAGACAATACTGTGGCTGCAAATGATTTTGTCGCAGGACAAATATTAAGCCCATCAGATTTTTTGAAACCTGAACAAGGCGGTTTTTTGTCGGTGATGCTACGCCCCAGTTATCGCGCAGTGTCAGTACCTGTTGATCAAGTAACTGCTAACTCTGGCTTAATTGGCCCAGGTGATCATGTTGATGTATTACTGCTGGCATCAAAAGAAAAAGAACTGCGTTCTCGTGGTAATGAAACCCAAAGTTTATACGTTAAAACTATTGCGCAGAACGTCCGAGTATTGGCTTTTAATGACGCTTTACAGCTTACGCGTTATATGGAAAAGCAAAAAAATAATAAAGGCGTATTGCCAGATAACAGCACCGTGACGTTAGAAGTGTCACCGACACAAGCAAATCAAATTACGTTAGCCAATCAACTGGGTACATTGTCGATGGTCTTACGCAGTAAAAACAACTTAGATACAGATAATGCGGTAATCGCAGCTATCAATGTCGATGATATTTTACCTGCAATTAAACAAGTCCAACCGGATATTGGTTTAGTTGAATTTCGCGCTAAAGAAAAACGAGTGATGAGTAATGCAGGAACCGAAAATGATTAAACAATTAGTGAGCGTATTGTCGTTATTACTACTGAGCACAGTATTACAAGCGCAGACTTTGGATGTGGTATTAAACAAAGCGCGGTTAGTGGTACTGCCAAGTACTGCTAAGTCTATTTTCATTGCGAGTAGTGGTATTGCCGATTACCAAACTTTAACCAATACCAAGATCATGGTGTTCGGCAAGAAAACAGGGAGTACATCTTTGTATGTACTGGATGCTAAAGAAAACGTTATTTATTCAGCGACAGTGAAGGTTAATCATAATGTCACAGAGCTTAACGATCTCATTCATGATGAATTTCCTGATGCATTATTTAACGCTGAATCCACCGCCGGTAAGTTGTTTTTGAAAGGGCAAGTACCGACAGCCAGCATGGCGGAAAAGATAGTTCGTTTATCTGAAGGTTATGTCTCGGCGTTAGCACAATCAAGTGAGGCTCAGCAAGGTGCTAGCTCGGAAGGTGGGACACCTGCTGCCGCGCCAGTCGCTAAAACGGATGACGATGAATTGATTAATCAATTACAAGTCACTATGCCAAATCAGGTTAATTTACGTATTCGTATTGCCGAGGTATCTCGTAAAGTGTCGAACAAATTGGGCATCAAATGGGGTTCACAAGGTTTTGGTACTGGTACATTTGCCTTTTTAGATAATTACGGCGGAAAACTGGGTGGTGTGAACCCTGCTGGTTGGGCTGATCTATCGGTAATTGTTGATGCTTTGGCAACTAACGGCATGATGTCGGTGCTCGCAGAACCTAATTTAACCGCGATGAGTGGTGAAGAAGCTTCGTTTCTTGTTGGTGGCGAGATCCCGCTACCTTTGGTTTATAACGACACTGCATCTGTTGAGTATAAGCAGTTTGGTGTGAAGCTTGATTTTAAACCGACGGTATTAAGTGCGAATCAAATTAGCCTGCAAGTATTTTCTGAAGTAAGCACTGTATCTTCGGAAACAAGCGTACAAATTGGCGGACAGGAAGGCAGTTCTTCATTCCCTACGTTTGTGACGCGCCGCGCTGCAACGACGGTAGAATTGGCTAGTGGTCAAAGCTTTGCACTAGGTGGTTTATTACAATCAAAAGATATTGAGCAGTTACAAAAAATGCCATTGTTGGGTGATATTCCAGTACTTGGTGCGCTATTTCGTTCAACTGAGTTTCAACGTGAAGAAACGGAACTCATTATTATTGCGACGGCTTATTTAGTGCAACCGACTCGTTCTGACACATTCGCGTTGCCAACAGATGGTTTGATCCCGATGAGTGATGTTGAACGCTTATTAGCCTGGCCAATAGACAAACAAACAACAAGTTCAACAGCAAATGAAGATCGTACTGACAATCGCCAACCGCGACTGCTTGGCGATAACGGATTTTATTACTGAGGTAGTTATGCGGATATTTTCGATATTAATAATGTGTGGTTTGTTGAGTGCTTGTGCAATTGATTCTGTGCAGCGTCAACCTGAAGTTCAAGTAGAAGCCGTTACGCACAAAATAGCGTTACAACTGGATCAAAAGGGATTATCAAAAAGTGATCAGGCCGCGTTGAATGAATTTATTTATCAAAGAGGTGATTCGTCAGCATTGCGGATAAAGATAGCCACTTATAGCAGCAAAGGCGCGAGTGCAGTACCTGCATTAACGGCATTGTTAAAACAGGCCGGTGTGTATCCATCTCAGGTAACAAGCGAAGTAGCTGAAACATCAACGGTAGCTGATGTAGCCTTATTCGTTGAATCTTATCGTAGCCTAGTACCGAATTGTGCTGCAGGGAAGCAGAAACACAGTGTGTTAAATGAATTTAAATCGAGCCCTAACTTTGGTTGCGCCAATGCGAGTGCTTTAGCGCAAATGGTTGCAACACCAAGAGATCTTGCTATTGGGCGTACGCTCGATGCAACAGAGGGTCGTAAAGCTGTATCAAGAGTGGATACTTATTATCAGCCAACGACCAGCAATAGCGATCAAGCAGATAAAAATAACAGCAGTAGTATTTCATCTAGCTTAGGAGGGCAGTAATAATGCAAGCGTCTAATCCAATCGCGAATGATCATGTAAAGCGTAATAAGATCGCAGTTGTGAGTGCCAAAGGTGGCGCTGGTACAACCTCGTTAATCGCCAATATTGCTTGGGGTTTATCTCAATTGAGTCAGACCAGTGTCGCTTGTGCTGACCTTGATTTTTTGACCGGTGATTTAGACTTACAATTCAGTGTACAAGCGAATAACGCATTGCTAGAAATGCTGCAATTCCCTGATCGCTTAGAGCCTGTTATCTATCAACGTAGCGGGGTTAAGGTTAATGATGATTTATACCTATTTACCGGTTATGCGTCTGGTTTTGAACTGCACTTTTGGCCTGATGTTGCAAGTATGGATAAAGTGTCTGATTTTTGCCTAGAACAAGCAAACCATGTTATTTGGGATATTCCTGCATTCTGTTTACGCGATAAAGTGGGCTTTGAAACATTAAATCACAGTGATATCCGTGTGGTGATTGTTGAACCGACATTAGCATCTATCCGCAGTACCAACCAGCTATTGACGAAATTAGCATCTACAGGCGCATTAGATACTCGCACGATAGTGGTACTTAATCACACCAAACCCGCAGCACAATCTTTAATTACGGCTAATGATGTTGCGGCGACTTTGGACCGTAAATTGGATGTTGAAATCCCGTATTCTCCAGAGGATATGCGGACCGGTAATGCGCTCGGTTTATTGGCTATTAATCAAAAAAGCCGCAGTGCAAAAGCATTGAAAAAATTGGTTGCTGTTATTAGTGGTGAATCAAAAGTATCAAAGCCTAGTGTGTTTCGCTGGCGTAAGGGGGCGTAATGTTTGGAACTAATACAGTAACACCGACGCCAACGGAGTCATTACTGACATTATCCGTATCCGCAGATGTTGCGGACGTAACACCGAGTAGTAATGTTGAAGAGCAACGTTTTCGTGTTATCCAACAAGAGATAATGGCGATTATTGCTCCTGCTGTCGTTGTCACGCTGACGCCTGAAGAACTTGAAGTTCGCACGTTTGAAGCCGTCGGTGACATTGCTGCTCGTCAGCAATTTCCAATTGGGGGGACTGAGCAGCGTAATATTAGCCAGCGCCTTGTTGATGAAATGCTGGGGTTGGGGCCTTTACAAGTGTTAATGGATGATCCTGAGATAACAGACATCATGGTTAATGGTCATACCGAGGTATTCGTTGAATATCGCGGTAAGGTCAAGCGCGCTGATGTTCGCTTTCGCGATGAAGAACATGTATTGAATTTAGCGCGCCGAATAGTAAGCCGTATCGGTCGCCGTGTGGATGAAACAACGCCGATGGTTGATGCGCGTTTACCTAATGGCAGCCGTGTGAATGTGCTTATTCCACCATTGGCATTAAATGGTACGTGTATTTCTATCCGTAAATTTAATGAGCAAAAACATAGCTTGCAGCAACTTGCTGCGCTCGGAGCCATGTCGTCTGAGATGGCGGATGTGCTAAATATTATTGCTCGTTCCCGAGTTAATGTATTGATTTCAGGTGGTACAGGTGCAGGTAAAACGACATTACTGAATGCATTGTCGTTTGGTATTTCACCCGACGAACGCATCATTACGATTGAAGATGCTGCAGAATTAAAGTTACAGCAACCACACGTGGTGAGTATTGAGACAAGGCCTGCCAATGTCGAAGGCGCTGCAGCCATTGGTCAGCGAGAATTGTTACGTAATGCATTACGGATGCGTCCTGATCGAATTATTTTAGGTGAAGTCCGTGGCGCTGAAGCGTTTGATATGATGCAGGCGATGAATACAGGTCATGATGGTTCTATGTCAACGCTGCATGCTAATACACCGCACGATGCGTTAATCCGTTTAGAAAACATGTTGTTAATGGCAGAGGTTAATTTACCTGTGTCTGCTTTACGCCGCCAAATCGCTAGTACTTTGGATGTGGTTGTACAAGTGGAACGTATGCGAGACGGTAAACGTCGAGTGGTTAATATTACCGAAGTCGTCGGCCTTGAAGGTGATCAATACCTTACTCATGATTTGTTCCATTTTGATTATCAGAAAATGGACGTTAACGGTGATCTTGTTGGGGAGTTTCTATCCACGAAAATATTGCCGCGTTTTAGTGAGAAGGCGCGTTACTACCAACTTGAATCTCAGTTGAAACAAGCCATGGGAGTTCGATAATGTCAGTCATGGTGACAGCCCTGTTGTTATTGATTATGTTTGTATTTAGCAGTTATAAAGCCTTACAGCATCAGCGTCAACGACAGGTATTAAAGCGTCGGTTAAGTTCGATATCAACAGTGAACAGTACAGATAATAAAGCGACATCAACTTTATTTCATTGGGCGCAAAAAACGAGCCCTTTATTGCAATATAGCCACGATCTGAAAGCGCGTGTCGACGCCTTATTTGGGCGTAAAGCTAAGCGTCTTATACAACTATTGTTAGCTATTTTGGCTGTTGCTGTCTGGTTTACGTTACCTTTTTTTACGCCGTCAATGAGAATGATGATTATTGCGATTATCATATTTTCGGTGTTGGCTGTGAGCTATTGGATCATGACTGTGCGTCAACATAGTGAATTTAATGCTGGTTTCACGCAAGTATTAGGTCAAATGTCACGGGCTGTGTCGGCAGGTATTTCAGTGCCGCAAGCTATCGCTCAAATAGCCGGTTATCAACAAGGGATATTGGGTCGCGAGTTTGGTTTGATCCGCGATAAATTAGAGATTGGTATAGGCCTAAAGCAAGCGCTAAACCAGGCCCGTATTCGTTTGCCTTATGTGAGTTTTCATTTCTTTAGCGTGGCATTAATTTTGAACGAAGAGAATGGTGGTCAGTTGCGTGAGGTATTACATAGTTTGAGTCGAACAGTGCATGACAACTCCGCTATTAAGATGAAGATCAGAAGTTTAACGGCAGAGCCGCGTATGACAGCCGCTATTTTAGCAAGCCTACCGATAGTCCTTATCTCGGTGATGTTTTTTAAAAATCCGAGTGCATTTATTACGTTAACTCAAAACCAGAGTGGACATTTAGTCTTAGGTTATGTGGTTACCAGTATGGCGCTTGGTTTCGCTATTATTCATTTGTTAACGAAGGTGAGAGCTTAATGTCTTTATCTTTATGGATAGCCGTTACTTTGCTTATTACTGGTGCGGTTATAGCACTGTTATTTAGTGCTCCAGCACAGCGCCGTGAGCAACTGTTAAAACGACTGGTGTTGGTATCAGCATCGGAATCGGCACAACAGCAATATTCGTCCCTTGGTTTAAGTAAGTCAGCGTCAAAAATTGGCTGGTTACGCCGTTTAACTGTCGCGCCTGATATTAGCGCACTATTGGTTAAAGCTGGATTTCATGGCCCAAGAGCAAGCGCTATATTTTTATTGTGCAAAGTAAGCTTAATGCTTATTAGTGCGATGGCGTGGCAGTGGTATGTCGATTTTGATTCCGATAAATTCGTCATGGCTAAGACCTTAATCTTTGCTATTTCTGGTGGACTTGTTGCTGAACAATGGCTGAAATGGCGTGCCCGCACGGTTAATTACCGTATTGCGCTAGCACTGCCTGATGCGCTCGATTTAATGGTTATTTGTGTTGAATCAGGTTTAACATTGGAAGCCGTATTTCAACGTGTTGGCCGTGAAATGACTACCGTTACTCCCGAGTTATCACGTGAGTGGTTAATCACTGAAGCGGAGTTACGTTTATTGGACTCTCGTATTACGGCATTAAATAACTTGGCGGAGAGAACGGGATTAGTGGAAGTTGAAAACATGGTCATCGCCTTATCTCAAGCTGAAAAATATGGCAGTAAGATAGCGCCAACGATGCGTTTAATCGCCAGTGACAGCCGTCAATATCAATATTTACGTCTAGAAGAGAGGGTCGGTAAGATCCCCGCGAAAATGTCATTACCTGTGGTGGTATTAATCATGCTGCCTGTAGTCGTCCTGATTGTTTCACCAACGATCATCGCATTATTAGATAGCCTTGGAGGTATGTGATGAAAAAATCACTGGTGAAAGTATTTCTTATGTTTGGCTTACTTATTTTATCTGGTTGTAGTACTAATCAATTAAGCCAGACCGAAGAAATGCAGTCGGATCGTGATCTAGCAAAGTTGGCACTTGATAGTGGCCGACCAGACAGTGCGATCTCTATTTATCGTAAGCAACTCGATTTGCACCCAAACGATACCGACCTGTTGTTAGCGATAGGGACTGCTTACAACAAAATGTCTGAATTTGATTTAGCACTGCATTATCTTAATCAAGCACAGGCGTTGGTGCTAATTGAGACCAATAAATCATCTGTGATACGTGGTCAAATATTACGTGAACGAGGCAATGCACAGCAAGGTTTAGGTAACTTAGAGGGCGCTATTTTAGATTTAAAAAAAGCGGTTGAATTATTACCTAACGATGCTAAAGCATTAAACAGTTTAGGCATTAATTACGCATTATTTAAGGACTACCCTCAAGCAAGAGTCGCGTTCACAGGTGCGCTTGCTAATGCTCCAGATAATTTAGAATACCGTAATAATTTAGCACTCGCTTGGATTCTAGATGGGCAACCACAGCAAGGTATCGGTGTGCTTTATTCACATTACTTACGTGGTAGTTCGACGTCTAAAAGCCGTCAGAATTTGGCCTTAGCTTTTGCTATGAAGGGCGATGTTGAAGCTGCAGAAACCATTGCAAAACAAGATCTAACTAAAGCTGAATTAGAAAATAATCTTGCTTATTATCAGCAGCTTTATCAAGGCCAATCACAGCAAGGGTCATTATTGACAGAGCAGGTTAAACAATGATTCTGTCTAACATGAGAAATCGACAGCAAGGTGGCGTTAGCATTGAATTTGCAGTGACGATTGTGCCATTTTTTGTATTGCTGTTGGGGCTTATCGAAATTAGCCGCTTTATGATGGTGAGCAGTATGCTTGATGTTGCCTTAGCTTCAGCAACGCGAGAGTTAGTGGTTGATAGTTCGCGTGAAGATTTAACCGCCAAATTACAATTAACCCTGTCAGAACAACAATTACCATTATTGAATGGTAACAAAATCACTGTTCAAGCTCATTATTTTACCAGTTTGGTTGCATTAGAAAATGATGATTTTGTAACCAGTTTTGACGGGCAAGACTTCGCTGAGTTTACCTTGTTGTATCCGTATAAAGCGCTATTTGTTGCAGGGTTTTCTGATAGTTTTGAGCGTTTATCAAACTTTAAACGCACGACGTTAGTGACTGTAGAGCGGAGTGCTAGTTATGCGAACTAAACGCAGACCGCATGCTGTTCAGCGTGGCAGTATTGTCATCGAATTCCCTATCATTACATTAGTAATGGTTATTCTGGTTTTATTTGTTTTAAAGATAAACCAAGGGATCAACCACAAGAACCAACTTAATGCGTTAGCTTATTCACTTACATCAATTGTAGTTTGCGCTAAATGTGATAATGGCATGAATAAACCAGCTTCAAGTCCTGCTACTCAACCTATCATTTCGACGCAATTAGCGGATGCGTTATTACAAGTTGCACAGCGGCATTTCAACGATTTAATTGTTAAGTCGTCAGTTGATATTGGACTCCACCTTGAACAATTAGTCTTTGATCCTTTAACTGCCCAACCGGGTCCTATAAATGTAGGGGCTGAATGCACTGCGGCTACGCCATTATCATCATTAAAGGATTTATCACCGCTAGGTACAAAGCCCGGCATAAATGCTGGACAGCAGGCTGAACTATTTCAAGTCACTTTGTGTATTAAGGGTATCGAGAGCTTTGGTAATGGTATTACCCCTTTATTTATACGTAACTTCAGTGACCGTTATTATCAAAGTTCGGCGTTATTAATAGGGCGTAAAATATGATGTCCATATCACGTCAACGTGGCGCAATAGCACTCACATTCACGTTTATGTTACCCGCGATTATGAGCTTATTAGCCATGACTGTGTTTTTTTCGATGTACAGCCAAGTTGTGATTAGAACGGGTCAAGCTGCTGAAGCCGCAGGGCTTGCCTGCGGGTATCAGCAAAGTGATGAGCGAACCGTTATTGACGGTATTTTAGATTATTACCGCCCTAATTTTGTGCTGCCTGCGCTTGGTAATAATGTCAGCTTGGATGGTGACAAGGGTTGCAATATATCAGTGCAATATAATTTTAAACCTGCAATGAAAAAATTACTGCCAGTTGAAATTAATAGTTCAAGCCTGGTTGCATCAAATAGCGGTTCTAGCGCTAAATTAGTGGCGAATGTGATTCAAAATCCGACTGATTTTTCACTCGTTCTGGATATTTCAGGTTCGATGGGATCGGATTTACCTGAATTAAAAAGAATCATTACCGATGTGATAAGCGACATTGACCCGAGTAATAATCAAGTTCGCTTTTCTATTGTGCCTTTTCAAACCGGAGTAGGGGTGATGGCAGCACCTTGGCTTTCGAGCTCTAAAGCAAGCCCTAAATGTGTTGATGGTTTGGCCTATCGCGGTAGTGATTTTGATGCTGATAAAACAGTGAGGTCGTTAAATTCGTCACCCAAGAGCCTAGATTTCAAAGAAGTTACACCTGGACCTTGGTTGGATCGTTGTAGTCAGACGGCATTTATTTTACCACTTACAAACGATCTCAATAACGTGATTAAGTATGTTAACAGCTTAAGTACCAGTGGTACTACCGCATCTTATCAAGGCTTGATTTGGGGCGTTAGAACGCTTACTGAAAAATGGCAGCAGGCGTGGAAGATTACCCCTGTGACGTCTTCGTCACTAACTCAACGATTAATTTTGTTTACCGATGGGTCTGATAACGGAGGAGGTCGGTACTTTGATGACTTAATGAACGCGGGCTTGTGTGACGAAATCCAACAAAACTTAAACATTGAAGTGAGTTTTATCGGTTTTGGTGTCTCGGCTAATCGTATTAAGCAATTTCAACAATGCGCAGGCGGTCTTGGTGCGGTGTTTGATGCTAAAGATAGTGCCGATCTAGCTGATTATTTTGAGAAGGCACTTAAGGTTGAATCCAAGCCTAGGCTCGTGTTGGGTCAGTAGCGTTTTAGTTTTTAAGCTTTTAGTTTTCAAGCTTTTAATTTTAAAGAAATGTTTTATTTATTATATTAGAGGTAGTTATGTTTAAAAAATGGCTTGTGGTGTTCACATTATTATTGTCTAGCCAAGCACATGCTTATCAAGAAGGTGAGATGCTATCAGCATCTGCACAGGCGCAATTAGGGTTAGATCCAAACCGTGTATCGCTGATTGATTTTTTTGCCGAATGGTGTGTTTCTTGTCGTGCGGAATTACCGGAAGTGAATGAACATACCCCCGAATTGAGTGCATTAGGGGTTGATGTAGTCGGCGTTGATGTTGATGAGGATATGGCTGTAGGGATTGCATTTCAACAATCTCTTGGGCTCAATTTCAGGGTCGTAAATGACGATGAACAAGCATTAGTTGATGACTTTCAACCGATTGGTATGCCTGCTTTGTATTACGTTTATCAAGGGCAAGTACTTAAGGTACGTTATGGTGCGATTAACCATATCGGTGACGTCGTGATGAGTGACCTAAAAGCGATGGGATTAAGTCAATGAAGCATTATTCTCTTTTAACCTTGTTATCTTCGGTGGTGTTTCTCGCTAGCTTTAGTCTGCAAGCAGAAGTTGTTCACATGGCCGAGTCGGTTTCCCGCGTTGTTTACCAAGGCGATAAAGCGGTAGCGACTGTCGAACCATCGGTGGTACCTGTGACGATTAAGCCTTTTCACAATAAACCTAAAGTAGTGATAACGGAATCAGTTGTTAAGTTGGAAGCTAAAACCAAACAAGTAGGAACTGTTCAACCTTTACCGCTAAAGATAACGCCAAGGCTTGGTGCGGGCGTTGATACTGCCGCGTTACCCGTTGCAGTACCTGTATTAGTACCCGTATTAGTACCGTTATCGGTCACATCTCCGCTTATGCCTACAACGATACCGGTGAATCCCATTTTAAATACCCGCGCATTAGCCCACCAAGAAGAAAGTGAAGAGCTGGAAGAACCGTCATTGTTCTCTGCGATAAGTGATTGGTTTAGTGTGAAACCAGTTAAGCCCTGGCAAAAAGGTACGTTGGCGAAAAAGGCCATGAAACCAGGAGGAGAGGTGCCTGAGTTTGACTTTTTCTCAGAAAAAGTATTTGCCTATAAACAGGGTTCTATTGGCGGTAATGGTGTAGGGGGCGGCGGTTGTGGCTGTAACTAAATATACCTATCACCGCCTGTAAACTTATCCTGTTTTATCGTGAGTGGTTTATAAGGAATAGCTGATAAGTCACTGTTGATAAACCACTGTTGTAACTAATTAAAGATGAATAAAATAATGAATATAAAATTACCGTTAACGATACTTGGTCTTGTTGCAGGTTCAGCATCTGCAGCCGATCACATTTCTATCCATCATATGAGCTTTGAAGAATACGGCGATAAAGTTAAAGCCGGTGATAATGTGTTGTCATTAGAAAAAAATATTGGTTTAGATTGGACTATCACTGCTGAATTGGGCTATGACACTGTTTCTGGCGCTTCTCCAGCTTGGGTCGCGACGACACCATCATCTGGCTCACATGACCAAATTACCCAAGATGCACAAAATATGACCTCGGAAGTGATCCGAGCGGGTTATGACCCCCATCGTGGCAATTATGAAATACGTCCTGTTGAGCTAGAAGATACCCGTTATTCTGCGTCAACTAATGTGACCTACCGGGATAAAGACCGTGATGAATGGACTGCCGGGGTAAACTATTCGCAAGAGGAAGATTACAAGAGTATGGGCGCCAATGCGAAAGCGCTGTTCTATACCGACAATACTAAAAACCGTTCGTTTAGTGTTGGCGGCTCGATATTGACGGATCAGACATTAGCATTCCAAGAATATCAAAATGGTGGCAATGCCCAAGAATGGCAAGACATTTTCACATCGAGCATGGAAGTGGGCATGTCACAAGTATTCACACCTAATTTATATGCCATTTTCACGGCTTATGGCGGTTATAAAAGTGGTTATTTAAGTAATCATTATTTGACCGTACTACGTGAAGTTGATATTGATGGTGACGGTTCAATTGGTGATGATGAGGTGTTTTTAGGACAAGATTCACGTCCTGATACTCGTATTTCTGGTGGCGTAAACTTGCAAGCATTCTACAGCGTTAGCGACAGCGTTGTTGTTCGTCCTCGTTATAAATTCTTTACCGATGACTGGGGCGTAACGTCACATCAACTCGGCGGTAAAATGAGTGTCAAAGTAACTGATTGGTTAACGTTTGCGCCAGGTTATTTTTGGTACACCCAACAAGGGGCGAACTTCTTTATTGATCCTAAAGCACAAGATCCTACTTTTGCATCAACAGGTTACGCCACTTCAGATATTCGATTAGGTGATTTTAATGCTAATGCCTATGAACTGGGGGCAAGCATTAAGTTATCGTCTAAATGGCGTATGAATGCCTTGGCTGCTTATTATGAACAGAGTAATGGTTATGCGAGTAATTGGTGGGCAGTGGGAGTTACCTATGACTACTAACCAAGCCTATACGCACCATTTCATGGCAATGACTGTACCTTGTGAAGTGACTTTAATTACGATTGATGCTGCGTCTAATGCGGCGCAGCTTGCGCTTGATATTGAAGCTAATACCAAACGATTGGAAGCCAAGTTTAACTTCTATTCGGATACGTCCATGCTCACTACCTTGATTAATCAGCGAGAGGGAAAGCGAGTAATGGTCGATGCTGAGACTCGCGATATTTTAACTAAGGTGCGCGATTACAGTGCATTAACGCAGGGGATTTTTGATATTACCGTAGGTACTGTAAAAGCATTATTACAGCGCACTACCCTAACGCGAGAGCAAATATATCAAGATGCGGCGCCTTATATGGGGCTGAGTGCATGGGAGATTGAAGATGATTACTTACTCTTACATTTTCCACTTACTCAGTTAGACCTTGGTGGTGTGATTAAAGAAGTCGCGGTTGATCAAGCGCTGGCGATGGTATCAGCAGCGAGTAGTGGTGTACTGATTAACTTTGGTGGTGATATTCGTGTTGCAGGTAAAAAATCTGATGGTGATGATTTTATTGTGGGGGTGGTTAATCCCCATGAACAAACACAAGCGTTGTTTGCCTTACCGTTACGTAATCAAGCGCTGACCACGTCGGCACATTATGCAAGGCGACAGCAGTTTTCTGATCATGACAGCTCGCACATACTAGCTTCGCAGGATACTCATAAACAGGTTATTTCTGTAACCGTTGTCGCGAACACGGCTTTACAAGCTGGGATCATGAGTACCGCATTAACAATTAACCCTCGCTTAGCCGTTCCTGAAGAGATTGGTTTTGTACTTGTAGATGAACAATTAAACGTTCACCAAAATACGGATTTTTTATTACTATGAAGTCATTTTTAAAAACATCACTACAGACAAATAAGGCTGTAGCGCAGTGCATTATTTTCCTGATGTTACTCATAAGTATCTGCGTATCAACCTGGGCGCAAGCGAGCAGTAATGCACAGGCCAAATTTTTAACGGTAAACGAGGCTTTTCCATTCACCTCTCAAATATCTCGCTCGACTGATGGCGATAAATTGGTGCTTAACTTTGCGACTGAAGCGAGCTATTACCTTTACCATAAACGATTTTCGTTTAAAGCTATTAGTGATGAGCTTGATGGCGATATTAGTTTAGCTAAGCCGCAATTTTCGGTGGTCGCAGAGCAGAAACAGGATCCTAACTTTGGCTTGGTTAAAGTTTATCATCAAGCGTTAACTGTCACGTTACCTTTCACAGGTAGCGGTAATGTGAAGGTCAGTTATCAGGGCTGTGCCGATAGTGGTTTATGTTATTTACCACAACGTAAAATAATTAATGTGAGTGCGATTGATTCTAATGGCATTGATGTTAACGATGCTAAGGGAGTGAATGAAAATAAGGTTCCTGCTGTTATAACTGCTGCGGTAAAAGCACAAACAACAGCAGCAAGTAGTTCATTGGTAGCGGCTGTTAATGATACGGCGAATGACAGTCAAGGTTTGGCTAGCATGCTCGCAGGTACCGGGCGTGCTCAAGCATTATTGTTATTCTTCGTACTCGGTTTAGGACTTGCATTTACGCCTTGTGTGTTGCCGATGATCCCGATTTTATCGAGTATTATTGGTGGTCAAGGCGATGGCATGACGGGGTGGAAAGGTTTCTATATTTCGTTAGCGTATGTGCTTGGCATGGCATCGAGCTATGCGATGATTGGCGTGCTGATGGCGACAGTGGGTCAAGGTATTAATATTCAAGCCGCGATGCAACAAACATGGTTGTTGGTGATTTTTGCTGGACTGTTTGTCTTACTTGCTTTAGCTATGTTTGGGGTTTATGAACTGCAATTACCGTCTCGATTACAGGTGGCGTTAAATAACCAATCACAACGATTATCTGGCGGGAAGGTATTTACCGTGTTCATGATGGGCGCGATTTCTGCCTTGGTTGTTTCACCTTGTGTGTCTGCACCTTTAGCGGGGGCATTATTATATGTATCGACTACGCAAGACTGGTTGTTCGGTGGTGGTGTATTATTTGTAATGGCGTTAGGCATGGGCGTACCTTTAGTTATTATAGGTACATCAGGCGGGAAGTTTTTACCGCGTAGTGGCCTTTGGATGATCCGCGTTAAACAAGGTTTTGGCGTGATGTTATTAGCGATAGCGATATTACTGATAAGCCGCTTTGCAGCACCGTCGGTGACACTTGGATTATGGGCACTGTTGATTATCAGCTGTGCGATGTACATCCATAGTATTACTGATATACAAGTAAGTCGATTGTGGTTACGTCACGTGGTGGTGTTCGTGTCCTTGGTTTATGGCGCGATGCTTATGATTGGTGTGGTGACGGGGGCTGATGATATGGCAGATCCGCTGCAGCATATTACCCAACGTGGTGTGATGAATAAAGGTACCGAACAAGGTTCACAACCGTTATTTATGAAAACAGCGTCGGTAACTAAGATTGAAACTGCAATTAATAACTTACCTGCACTTAAAGCGGTGACTATGGTGGATCTGTACGCAGACTGGTGCACATCATGCAAAGTGATGGATAAGCAGGTATTTTCTCATGCAGACGTGGTCGCTAAAATGACAGGCATTAATGCAATGAAGTTTGATATTACCGACAATTCAACAGCGCAGTCAGATTGGATGGCGAAGGCGCAGTTATTTGGTCCACCAAGTATGCTGTTCTTTGATGCCGATGGTCAGGAGTTGCAACAATTACGCGTTGTTGGAGAAATGGATAAACAGCAGTTCTTGGAGCATCTGGAACTGGTCTCAGCTGCTGTGCCAGTGAGCTAGTAAGTAAATTAGTGAGTAAGATGCTGATCTTATGATCTCGTGTCGTCGATATGGTTATTCAGTCATATCGACGACCTACTTTAGTTAGCTTAGATCATATTCTTAAACAAGCTTTTACCACCGCTGAAGACCCGTTTAAATTGCGCCGATGCACTGGTATTGCCACCCTCTAAACGTTGTCGGTTACGCTGTACATTGATGCTTGCATCGAGATTAGTGGCAATCAGTTGTTCTAAGCTTTCAAGCCCCCAGACCTGTGATTCGCTAGAAAACGATGTCGGGATGATGTTATTCAAGTTGAGCAGTTTTTGATTGTACTCAATGGCTTTATTGATGGTATCCACTTTGGGCGAATCCGACTGGTTTAAATCATAAGGTGGCGACCATTCCGCTAACGGTTTTAACTTATCAACTTGATTTAAGATCCCGGTAAACACAGGCTTCTTACGATGTAAGTTATCCTTGTGCGCGTAAAACGCTTCTAAGCTGAGCATAAATTGACGATCGAGTTGGCGTGATGATTGGTTGGCTTTTAACACCCACAGCACCATGTCTGCATTCGTGACATGTTTGAGTACTGTTTTGTTGGTTTTATCATTACCATCAAGGCCGGGTAAATCCACCAAGTTCAGCACTTCAATATCACCGACAGCACAGCTATAGACATTCACTGCGTTAGTAGAGGGCAGTGCACTTACCTCTGCATCCAGAGCGCCTTTAATTGTATTAATCAGCGATGACTTACCCGCACTAATTTGTCCGATAACGGCAATGCGTAGAGGCTCTAGTGGTTTAGGTTCACTTTGTTCATCTTCCACTGCGATAGTACTTTTCTTAATGTCTTTATCTTCAATCGAAAAGCGACCACTGTATAAATCAATCGAAACGGCAGCCACTTCTTGCAGAAATGCGCGTTTCATATTGAGTTGTAAATTATCGCCGACGTTACCAGCAATATCGCCGAGCAACTTGTTGCGCACTTCTTTAGTGAGCGCTGCAACAGGGTTGATAAATTGATAAACGCGATAGGCTTTACTGAGTAAGTCCGCCGCTTGTTTGCCGGTTTTGATTTTGTCTTGGTGATCAAAAACAAACTTGAGGTGTGAGACTTTAATGCTTTCAACAAAAGGCACATTGTCTTTGAGGGTTGCACGGTAACGTCTGCTGACTTCTTCCAGTAGCTTTAAACCGTCGGTGACTGAAAATTGTAGATCTCCGCGCGAGAATGCTTGTGCAGTTACATTGGCGATAACTAAACCATGGCTTTTTAACGATCCCCAGGCATCATCTTCGGCTAATTGTGTGTCAATATTTTCATTAAGGCGCTGCCAAATTACGTTTTCAGCTTCAGACCAGTCAGCAGAAGCTTGAACCAGACTGTCGTCGCTGACTTCCTGTGCCGCTACTTTGATGTTGGTTTTTCTGCGTAGCCATAGCAAGGGTATGTAGAAAAGGAAAAAACTAGCGACCAGCGCGATAGCAAAATGTAAGGTGTAACCATATTGGATAATGGCGTATAAACCAAAGCCACACAGTACCAATATCGGCAGTAATATGGCTAAAGTCAGCACGGCGGTGACACCACTTGAAAGCTTGTCTAATTGAGTCAGGCTGTTTTTAACGCGTCTCACTTTTTGCTACCTCTTTAATATTCGCTAATGCGTCTTTGTATACGTCCTGCATATCTTGATTAGACACCGTTTCACCTTTACTTTTATGGTACATGTATTTACATGCGGCGCGACCAATAGCATAGGTGGATGCAAAGCTAATGACTGCAGCAGATGCACTGCCGATGGTTTGTCCATAAGCTGGAATGAGTTTAACTAATTGGCGAATACCGAGTTTGGACGCATATTGAAAGGCAAAGCCCGATCCTAAGGTACCGATAAACTCTGCAAAGGCTTGTTTATCCCAATCGACACCGTATTGATTTGCCAAACTGTGGAGCATTTTTGCTTGAATGCTTGGCACGGCGACTAAACCCACGGCGGGTATTGCATCAGCCGCGCCAGCGGAACCTGCGTACCAGAGTATTTCAGTTTTTAGTTTTTGAAAGTTAGCGCCTTCGGTATCGTCATGTTGCTGCTGTTGATTAAATTGTTGGATGATCGGTAATAGTTCGGCCAGCTTTTCTGTTAGTGCGGGTATACCGAATGTCTCGCCGTTGGCCAATTCAAAATCAACTTCAAGGTAAGCGAGCTGCTCACCCCATATTTTCTCGAACTGTTGCTGGTTATATTGCACCGTTTTAGCTTGCTCATCGGCGCTTACTTGTTTAACCGCTGTGTGGATGATTAAGATTTGTTTGATTGAATTTTGCTTTTTAATCTTCTGCAATGCATTGATAACATCGCTTTGTTCTGGTTCTTCAGCTTTAGCAATGACAAGTAAAGCATGGCCTTGTTGCGCGCTGATCTCAATATCTTCTGCTGGATCATAATCTGCTTCTGACAATCCACGGGTATCAAGAAAGCGCAGTAGGGGCGTTGCTTTAGGGTAGTTATAAGCGTGCGATGTCATGGTACAAGGTTCGAAACCATTACCGACTTCAACATCGCTATCGCCAGTGATAGCTTGTATTAACGAAGATTTACCTGCGCCTGTTTTACCTAATAACCACAGTGTTGGCAAATGTGTATTTTGATACTCGAATGCTTTGGCGATATCTGGGTTTTTACTTGGATTGATAAATTCTTTTATGGCATCAAACATTTTCAAGTGCTCTTTGAGTTTTGGTTAGTGATATTTATACTTTCAGTAATGCTACAGGGGTATATCCTCATAACTACTTTCAGTTGTATAGTATTCATTAGTTAAGGAAAAGGAAAGTTAGTATGTTCGATAGTCAAGCTTGTTTATCTCGCTCACCGCAGAGTATGATTAATTTGGATAAGTGGCAGCAAACAGTGGATCTTATTGCTGAATTATTTGATTCGGCATGCGGTACGATAGTTCAGTTACGTCAAAATGAGTTTAACGTCGTTGTAGCCAGCAAAAACGAAAGTAACTTTCTTTCTAAAAATGATACTTGGGCATGGGATGTCGATAGCTTTTGTCGAAAAATAATCGAAAACCAGCAAGGGGTAGATGTTCAAAATACACTATCAGATCCTTATTGGAAAGTGTCGCCGCCAGTCGTTGACGGTAAAATAGGCTCTTACTGTGGTTTGCCAATATTTTGGCCTTGCGGTGAATTGTTCGGCACGATTTGTATCATAGATACCAAAACAACAGATCATTCACCAGTCTTGATTAAATTACTTGAACAGTGCTGCCGATTAATCACTGCTGACTTAAAAATGTTAAGAGATTACGAATCGATTCGCGAATTGGCATTAACGGATGAATTGACGGGAATTAACAACCGCAGAGGTTTATCTATTCTTGGTGATCAGCGTATTAAAGATGCTCGACGTGCAAAGGAAATCATCGGTTTGGTTTATCTTGATATTGATCATCTTAAAAAGATCAATGATAAACAGGGGCACCAGTTCGGTGATCAATGTATTGCAGTATTAGGGAAGGTTCTGAAAGCGGGCTGCCGTGAAAGTGATATAATTGCCCGTATCGGTGGCGATGAATTTATTATCATGACATCCTTTGCTGATGATGAACATCACTTGGAAAAACTCTCATTGCGTGTATTGGGCGGTTATAATAGTGCGGTGTCAGAATTCGATACAAATGAAATAACATCGCTTAGTTATGGTTATCGAGCCTTCCATCATGAGCACCTGCCGATACTTGAAGAGATGATTGCACAAACAGATCAAGTTATGTATCGAAATAAAAACAGTAAACGTTAAATTACCCCGCGAGCCTTGCTTCGTGTTAGAATGCACGCCAATATCCAACTGTTACTTATTCCAACCTTAACAGTTTATTACCTATTGAAGTTTATTTTACCTATTTATCAAATACCTGAGATTAAAAATGCCATTTTCTAAGTTTGGATTAAACAAATTAATTACACAAGCGGTAGCGGAACAAGGCTATACGCAACCAACTCCAATTCAACAAAAAGCAATACCGGCTATTTTATCGGGTAAAAACCTGATCGCAGCTGCGCAAACAGGCACAGGTAAAACAGCAAGTTTTGTATTACCATTATTACAAATGTTCAGCCACAAGCATACATTACGTGGTAAACGTATTCGTGCGCTGATCTTAACACCTACACGTGAACTAGCGGTTCAGGTAGCTGAAAATGTTGAACAATACGGTCGTCATTTACACCTTACATCAATGGCGATGTACGGTGGTGTTGACATAGATCCACAGAAACAACGTCTAATCGAAGGCGTTGATATTCTGGTTGCGACGCCAGGTCGTTTATTAGATATGATCCATCAACGTGCACTTCATTTTGATGAACTAGAAGTATTAGTTATTGATGAAGCGGACAGAATGTTAGACATGGGTTTTGTTAACGACATCAACAAAATCATCGAGCGTTTACCACAAGAACGTCAAAACTTATTGTTCTCGGCAACGTTATCGAACAAAGTACGTTTCTTAGCAAAAACTGCTATTAACTACGCACTGGAAATCTCGATTGAACCAGAAAACACAACTGCGCCAGAAATTGATCAATGGTTAACAGTGGTTGATAAAGATGTTAAATCTGCATTGCTTAGCCATATGATCCTTGAAAATGACTGGAAGCAAGCGTTGATCTTTATTGAGACTAAACGTGGCGCGGCTAAATTAGTTGCCCAGCTTGAAAAACGCGGTATCAAAGCGGAATCATTCCACAGTGGCCGTAGTCAAGCGATGCGTGAGCAGTTACTTGCAGAATTTAAATCCGGTGAGCTAGGCCTACTTGTTGCAACTGGTGTTGCTTCTCGTGGTATTGATATTGATGATTTAGATCGTGTAGTTAACTACGATCTACCTGAAGAAGCGGCTGATTATGTTCACCGTATCGGTCGTACTGGCCGTGCTGGTGCAACGGGTGAAGCTATTTCACTGGTATCTCGTGATGATTTCCGTAGCTTATGTGCTATCGAACAATTGCTAGAGCACGTTATTGAACGTAAAGAAGTGGAAGGTTTTGAAGCGAAAGTGGGTATCCCTGATTCTATTTTAGGTTATGTACCAAAACGTTCACAGCCACCACGTCGTCGCCGTCCAGTTAAAAAATAACGGTTAGGCTTCTGTAGTATAAAAAGATAGTATAAAAATACCGCTCACTTTATGGTGAGCGGTATTTTTTTATCTCAATATTTACTTTTAATCATGCCATTCGCCACTATGTAGTGATGCTACTTAGCTATTGTAGAAAGCCCCTGTAAAATATCCTCATCTAAAATACCTTCTTTAGTGACATTTAATGGAATAAAGCCTTGCGGATCTATGGTTGTTTTAAGCTGATACTTGATCCCTTCACCTGACTGTTGATTTAAGGATGTGAGGACTTTGAATATATAAAATAAATTGACGTTGGTTTGTACTTCGATTGGCGTTTCACTGTAGGCTTTTAGTGTCGGCAGCTGATTTGATACACCTGACAGTACTTTTTTATCTGCGACATTAAGTTGTAAACTGAGCCCCTCAATATCTAAGTCTTGTGCATTGGGGTTTGAGACTAACAAGTGCACATTAAAACGGGGCGATAACCCAGATGACGGTATCGATTCTATCTTAATTAAACTCACGTCCAGATCGCGTAAATTTTGTATGTTAGTACACCCGCTCAGTACCAAAACACATACCATCACAAGACTCTTCCAAGTTGACATACTGCCTACCTTCTTAAATTTAATAATCAATAATAATAGCAAAGAATAGCAGTGTGTTCTTATATCATTCATTAACAATGACGGCATTGCTGTGCGATTTGGTTTTCTGCTACTTGGTGCTTTGTTTATTGGTGCAGTATTAATTGGTCTGTTGCCGACGTAAAGCCTATTCTTAAACGGACGGTGGTATTTTGCCATCTATATCGCCACTATTACTGTTTGCCAAGGAGTGCATTTGTCATTAACCATCGAATCTCTGAGTCACCAAATAACCGACGGCCATGGTCAGCGACAATTATTGTCAGATGTCAGCTTAGCAGTGGGAGCTGGCGAATGTATTGGCCTAATGGGTGACAGTGGCAGTGGAAAAACGACCTTACTTAACCTTATTGCCGGACTTGAGCCGATACAGCAAGGCCAGATCACGCTTGCGGGTGTGCTAATGGCGCAAGCGAATGACAAGCAACTGAGTGAGCTGCGAAAGCAAAAGCTGGGGATCATTTTTCAACAGTATAATTTATTGTCTAGTTTGTCGGTACAGGACAACATAGCTTTTAGTGCCAAACTAGCTGGACGTTATGATGCTGACTTGTGCCGTGAATTAGCCCAACAGTTGGAGATTGAATCCTTATTAACGCAGTACCCACAAACCCTTTCTGGTGGTGAATTACAACGCGTCGCAATTGCCAGAGCGATGAGCGCGCAACCTAAACTATTACTGGCAGATGAACCAACCGGTAATCTTGATGACAATAACAGTCACCGTGTGGTGGCATTGTTGATGAAGTTAGTAAAGTCGCACGATACCGCACTGGTACTTGTCACCCATAGCGTTCATGTCGCGGCGACAATGGATAAGCGTTATCAATTAGCGAATGGTCAGCTAACCTTAGTTAATCAGAGTCCAAAGAGGGACGGTTAAGTGACGGAACACCATATTATTCATTTTCTTCGCTGTTTGTTTAGCAGACCAGGTCGGCAAGAACTCTGGTTGGTATTACAAACCCAAATGGCAGAATATAAGCAGCATCGCTTATTACATTTGGGTTTTATCTTCAGCTTAGCTATCGCCACCAGTACCTTGTTATGTATTCTGGTGTTAAATCATGCGAGTAAACAACAATATCAACAAGCTAATACCCAGTTAACCAGTCCGGTCGGCTTTTATATCGTTGCCGAGCAGGGTGGGCGAGTGACTAAAAGTGATTTTTCGGACTTGCGCAGACAAGGATTTACGCAAATTACGCCGGTATTAACGTTCCGAAAACATCTGAAGAATGGCAAACGGCTGAAGTTTGTGGCGATTGATATGCTGGCGCTGAGCATTGCCAACCCCGTGCAATATAATCACCAAGCGGTGTTACTCACTCAAGCCCACTTGGCGTCACTGACGGCTGACAGTGACATTAACCTAGACTTTAATACAGATATTAATACAGATGAGAGTGCCGATAAGAGTGCAGTACTTACCTTAGCTGACAACACCACTATCCCTATCGCTTTAACAACGAGTGAGGAATGGGGCAAAGTCGCATTGCTTGATATTGGACTCGCGTGGCAGTTATTTCCCCAGCAGATTGATTTTAGTGCATTAATGGTATCGCCATCTTCTGCATCATCTTCTACATCATCGATAGCACAACAAAAAGAAGCGTTAGAGGCGGTATTGCCTGCGCATTTATCTCTCAACGAGCCTTGGTCATATCAAGAACGCAGTGGCTTTGCCGATGCGCTACACCTAAATTTAATGGCATTAGCGTCATTAGGATTTGTTGTGAGCATGTTTATTGCGTTTCAGGCAGGAGAGCAAGCATGGTATAAACGTGCAGCACTAGCGATGCAATTACGTTTGTTAGGGGTCACGCTACAGACGATTAAAATGGCGATGTTACTGGAAGCTTTATGGCTGATACTGATTGCCAGTATTGTCGGTATTTTAATTGCCGTCGCCTTGGTGACAGTGTTGTTACCCTTGCTGGGATTAACGTTTAGTCAGTTGTATTCACTTAATATGAGTGGTCATTTTACTTGGCAATGGCAATACGCGTTATGGGCTGTGATTATTTCATCGGTTGCGGTATTGCTGGCATTAACTAAGCAGTTCAAGCGCATTAGCACTGCATATATCGCGCGTTCAGACAACGCAGTATCAGAACGGTTTCCTCGATTTATAACCCTGATCTTAGCCGTTGGGTTATTGTTGTTATTTGGCTGGTGGCCGAGTCATGACTGGTATCAAATCATGTTCAAATACGGTTTATTATTGAGCGCCAGTGTCGCGCTGTTACCGCATTTTTTACAAGGATTGCTATGGCTCTGTGGAGCTTGGGCTAAGTCTTTTCGAATTAACTACATTTTTAAAGATGCCAGTAACCAGATTGGACGGCGTTATTTACCCTTGGCGGCTTTCTATCTGGCACTTACCACCAGTATTGCTGCCGCCTTAATGGTACATAGTTTTGAGCGGGCGTTTGTGCGCTTTCTCGATCAGCAACTAAGTGCAGATCTGTTGATCCGTTATCATCATGGCCAAAAACAGCTGGTAGAAGATTGGCTGCAGCATAACGCTGATATTGACGAGTATGTGTTGCATCAACATACGTGGGCGAAAAGTGCCGATGATTCGGTTAAAATTTTCGGTTATCAATCTCCACGGCAGCTTACCTCACTACTGTTAAAATCGTCATCAACTAACACTTCCCACGGTTGTTTCATTAACGAGCAGCTGGCGTTGAAACGACAATTGACGGTAGATCAAGCCATCATCATTCGCCAAGGCGATAATCAATATAGCTGTGATATCCAAGGTATTTACTATGAATACGGTTATCCGGGATTCTCACTGACGTTAGGGGCACAGCAAGCCAATCCGCAATTTAGTGGTTGGGTTTATGGTGGTTTCGGTGTGTATTTTAAGCCTGATACCGTTATCGATAAGCAAGCTGTGAGTATTGCATTGGGCTTAACAGATGAACAAATATACCAAGCGTCACAAGTTAAAAAATTAGCACTGAAGATATTTTCGCAAACCTTTTTGCTGACGCAATTGATCGCGGTTATCTTGTTGGTGATCGCGTGCTTTGGTCTGTTTTTATCGGCGAATGGTTTAGAGCTCGCGCGTAAAGCGGATTTATTTATTCTTTGCAGTTTGGGTTATAGCAAGGGAGAGTTGTTTGTTCATATGTTGATGCAATGGCTGTTACTTGCAGGTGGTTGTGTGCTCTTAAGTTGGCCAATTGCGACAATACTGGCTGATGCTTTGGTGAGTCAGGCTTTACCGGCTTCGTTTGGTTGGTCGATGCCGCTGATATTCAATGTCGGCTCCTTTGCTGTTAGCAGTATATTCGGATTGTTATTTTTGATACCAGCGTTAAGTATCCCGCTGTATAAACTGAACTTAAGGCGGCGCAGATGAAGTCTCGTAAACGTGTAATACTTTTCTTGAGCTTTATATTGTTAACACCCTTATTCTTGTTAGCACTGGTATTAATACTGAATGAAAAGCCAAGTCAAAACCCGGCTGGATCAATGCAAAACCCGCTTAAGTATCAAGAGACTGCAGAGCGGCAATACACCCAAGCGTCAGCAGGATATAAGATTGATTTTCCACAAGCCCATTCGCCGCATAAAGATTTTCGCCATGAGTGGTGGTATTTAACCGCAAATCTAAAGAGCGATACTGGAATACAGTTTGCGACGCAGTGGACGTTATTTCGTACTTCGGTGGGTCAAGCGCAGTGGTACTTTGCCCATGCCGCACTGGCGGATACGAACGATCATATTGCGGCATTTCGACATGGTCGCGAAGAATTCGGCAATGTCACTATTACCTCAGAACCTTTTAGCGCAGCTATCGATGATTGGTTATGGCAGTCGTCGGCTGCGCTATTACCTTCAAACCTGTTACCAGCGCAACTCAGTTATGGTTCTGCGCGTACAGATGATGCCGCGTGGCAGGCCAAATTATCGTTACAGACAACGAGTCCCTTTTTTCTGCAAGGTGAGCAGGGTTATAGCCAAAAACATCAGCGCGAAGCAAACGCTAGCCATTATTATTCTCAACCCTTCATTGATGTAAAAGGTGAAGTATTATGGCAGGGGCAATGGTTGAATGTGACGGGTTCAGCTTGGTTTGACCGCGAATGGGGCTCGGCAATGCTGGCAGATGATCAACAGGGATGGGATTGGTTTTCGCTGCGTTTATCATCCGATAAGGCCTTGATGATTTACCGTATTCGTTCGTCTGAACAGGATTATGTTTATGGCAGTTTGATGTACAGTGATGGCCGTATTGAAATTCTTGATACGAATGATATTAAGTTGGTTAGCCATGTTAGTGATACGCTAGATTATCCCCATGCGTTTGACTTGCAGGTGAAAAAACAAAGTATCGGTTTGAATGTTGATGTACGTGTCACGGTCATTAATCAACAGCAGATCATGCGTTTTGGGATTGAATATTTTGAGGGCATGGTGAGTTTTAAGGGGACTCATGTCGGAGAAGGGTTTGTGGAAATGACGGGTTATAGTCCATGAAGTTGGGTTATATCGTTAACATAGCGATACTAAAGTGTACTAATGCATAAGCTTTGCAAAAAAAGTATTAATTTGTCACAAAATAGTCAGGTTTGTTTTGTATCTGAAATTAATATCAATACAATCAATCAATTTAAAGTATAACCTTGTTTTCCAATTGATTAAACGTGAATGCGTATTGGCAAGCAATATCATTATTCAAGGATATAAAGGACGAAACTATGGACGAAATCGCGTTACAAGAAGATCTACAGCAAGAACTGGATCAACTGCAGGGTGTGTACACCATGATCACTGAGTTTTTGGTGCAATACAGTTTCCAAATTTTTGGTGCGATAATTATCTTCATCATCGGCTTATGGCTAGCCGGTAAAATGCAACGCATTATTGCTGCCCAGTGTATAAAGCATGATGTTGATGTCACCCTAAGCGGATTTATTTCCAACGTTGTGCGCTTACTCGTCATTGTGATGGTCGCGGTTATCGCGCTGGGCAAACTCGGGATAAGTGTAGCGCCGTTCGTTGCTGCCGTCGGTGCCTTGGCATTAGGTGCTGGTTTCGCCCTACAGGGTATGTTGTCAAACTATGCCGCAGGTTTTACCATTATTTTAACCCGTCCATTTGTGGTGGGTAATACGGTTAAAATTGAGGGTGTTGTCGGTGTGGTTAAAGAGATCACACTTGGGATGACGATTCTCACTAATGAAGAGGGTGAGCAGATCAGTATTCCTAACAAGCACATCGTTGGTGAAGTTCTGCATAATTCCTTCGAGTACATGTTAGTGGAAACCACCATAGGTATTAGTTACAGCGACGATCCAGAGCAGGCCATTGCCACCTTGAATACTGCGCTGGCGAGTATAGAAACAGTAGCCAAAGATCGTGCTGCACAAATCGGTATTGAAGCCTTTGGCGATAGCTCAGTCAATTTGGGTGTACGTTTCTGGGTGCCAACGCAAAGCTATTATGAAGTGAAATACAGCGCGAATCTGAAGATGTTTCAGGCACTTAAACAAGACGGTATTACGATACCCTTTCCGCAACGTGAAGTTCGGGTATTGTCAAAAACGGCCTAAGCACAACAGCGATGATCGTATTTTGATTACTTAATGTGAGCGTTATGCTCAAAGGAGAATCGGCGTCGTGCAGGCGATAGCCATTCTCCATTTGGGCGGAGAACAAGGCCATTGCAGTAAACTAGTCGCAATGGACTGGTAACAATGGCCAGGTCGGAGCGCAGGCTATTAGCTTTTTAATATCTGCAGTGGTAGAGAAAGTAACTCATCACCCATACCGGCAAAGTACCAGATCACACCAATTAGCGCGCCAACTGTTGCTACATACCAGATAGCGGAAAACAGCTGTCCGTATTTGTCGAGAGGTAACAGATGGCTCTGGTGACGGCTACGCCATTCAAATACGATCTCGACGCTACCAATTAACAGCATGAAGCCAAGTAAGGCTAGGCCTAAGCTATAGCTGATAAATATCCCCGCCACTGCACCAGCGATACAAGCAACCAGACCGACAATACTGTTCATCGAAAAGCTAATACTTTTGAGTATGTGGCCACCATCGAGTGGTAAAATCGGCAGCAGGTTAAAGAGATTCAGCAACGCGTTAAAACTGGCCAGCCCGGCAAAGAATATCTCACCTGTGATCCAGTAAGCGACAAGAGATAACAGGGACATGATCAAGCCAAAGGTAGGACCCATGATCGAGATCACCACATCTTGCCAGCGGGTATTAATCTTATCATCGCCTAATGCTAACCCGCCCATAAATGGGATCAGGTAAATGCCTTTGGTCTTCATACCAAAATATTTCATGGCTTTAACATGGCCGAATTCATGAAACACCAGACAAGCAATTAAGGCGAGGGCAAACTGCCATGAAAATAACCATGAATAAGCGGCCAGACTGGCGCCTGCTAGTACTACCTTAATAACCTTGGCACTTTTCAATAACTTTAACGCCAGTGAACCTAAGCCAATTAAGCTAAATTTTTGCTTTACGACAACCGGATGTTGTGGGGTTTGTCGTTCAATATCTTTGGTATCACGCTGGCCTTGGGTAATGACCTGTTCATTAACGTACAAGGTATAGTCTATTTTGAAAGGTTGCCAAAGCAGTTCGGTGGTGAGCTTGATGAGAATACTGGCTGGTGGCTGTTCTGCTAACGCATCATCATGGTGCTGGCTGAGTTCAAATTCATGGGTTTTACTGCCTTCATTGTCACTAGAGGCGTTGATCACTGACACGAGATTATCGTCCCAAAATACTTGCTGCCAGCCTGCTAGTGAACCTTCTAGGCGCAAATTTTTGCCAAGGCAGTCAATGTTTAATAATTCCAAGTTAAGCCTTTATATTTATGCAGCAGTGATGCCGAGTAATAGTGTAAAAGAGAAATCGTGTAATAAATAAAGTGTAATCGAGAGTAAGTTACGGTCGTCACAGCGTGTTCGCCGACGGCAGAGTATAACAAAGAGAAAAACGTGATGACAGTGATGATCGTGTTCGATAATCTCTTGAATAATGTTTAGTTTATGTCGCGCTCACAAATATCACAAATAGCGGTGCTGTAATCGGTCATTATGGCTGCTAATAAGGTAAAACATGATGTATCTATCATTTAATTACAATACAAAGAGTAGGGTGGAGACATCCTAACTTCTTGCGCTCTGCGGAGAAGTTATTTAATGGGTATTTATTGATTATTTATTGATGATTTATTGATTATCCCCCCTCAGATTAGAGAGATATTATGAAGCAAGTAAATGTTTTCCACCCATTTCAGTTTTCAACTTTCAAACGCGACCTTAGCTTGATGCTAAGTGATTTAAAATGGAAAGCGTTTGAATCTCATGACTTTTTAGGCGATGGTGAAGATTGGGCGTTGCTGATAGAAAATATGCTTTCAGAAAAGAACCCAAGCTTATTAGAAAAACTAACTTTTGGTGATGAAACACTGATGTTTACCATTCACAGTGAAGACCGAGATGCATTGCATACAATTGCTGAAATGGTCTGTGAATTTTATGATAATGAAGAATTATTAGATGCGTGTATCACCCGTTATGCTCAGTATGAATTTGAACCAGAGCTAGTAGTCGCACCTGAACTAGCAAGTAAATCCGGTTAATACCTTCAACGCATTTGATTTAAGCGCTAATTGCAATTTAGACATACTTTCAATGTAACCCTGTTTTTAATTTAGTCCTATTTTCAATTTGTTATATTTTTAGTTTTTAGTATTTAGTATTTAGTATTTAGTATTTAGTTATGTTTTCAGTAATACGCATTTTCCCTTCTCAAGCGCTAAGTCATTTATGCCCATTATCGAGTCAGTCGAACTAGACTGACTCAGTTACACTGTTTTATTCCAATATCTTATTACGGTATCTTATTATAATGTTCAGACTTCAATACTGTCTTATAATGATACTTTCAAACGCTGCATTCCTTCGTCAATAGATACCAAAGGCTGGTAACCCAGATCTGCTTTTGCTGCGCTAATATCAAAATAATGGCAGGTCGATAATTGGCGTGCGACAAAACGTGTCATCATCGGTTCTTGGGTTTTGCCAAGCCACAAGTACAGATATTCTAGAATGGTGCCAACTACATAGGCCAGTGGGGCTGGTACGCGTTTTGTTACTGGTGGTAAATCAGCACAATGGAGTATTTTATTAAGCATACTTGCCATCGTGATCGGTTGGTCATTACTCAGAAAGTAACATTTACCGGCACAAACGGGTGCGGGCTCTGCGAGTTTTAATGCTGCCAGAATATGCGCATAAGCGGCATTGTCGATATAGATAGTATCGACGAGTTTATCCTGTTTACCGACTAATTTTAATCGCCCAAGTTTGGCGCGTTCAATTACCCTAGGTACCAAATGTGGATCGCCAGGTCCCCAAATCAAATGCGGTCTTAGCGCGACAGTTTTTAGTTTATCGCTATTGGCGGCGAGCACCATTTTTTCGGCAAGTGCTTTGGATTGGGCATAATAATTTAAGAATGACTGAGCATACGGTTGTGATTCATCGATCCCAGCTTCGTCTTCCCCCGTAAACGTCACACTTGGCGTGCTGGTATAGACTAAGCGTGTGATAGCTAGCGACTGGCAGGCTTTAATCACATTTTCCGAGCCTTGCACATTGGGTTGATAATATTCAGCTTTCGATCCCCATACACCGGCTTTTGATGCGACATGAAAGACTAGATCACAGTCCTGCATCGCTGCCGTCAGCGTCGGTAAATCGCTAATATCGCCTTGCACCATGTTGATACCTAGCTTGACGAGGTGTGGATAATGGCCGCGGGCGAACCCTGTGACTTTAATACCGGCCGCGCATAATGCTTGGCAGATGCTAGTCCCTAAAAACCCCCCCGCGCCGGTGACAAAGGCATGTCTGGTCGTTGCAGATAATGCCGTTAACGCTTGCTGTTCTGCTGCTGGCCGCGAGCTGAATTCCATCATGTTCAAACCTTGTTTAGGGGGGTTAACGATTATAGGGTGCTTGTTTTTGTGCCCACACGGCTAATTTTTCACGAAATATTTTAGCATTGTGACGAATATCTACGGGGAAATTAGGGTGAATCAAAAACGCGTTTATTGCAGCTGTTTGCTGGTGTGTACTGCCAATGACTTTAAGCTCACTAAATAGTTGTTCAGTTGAGAGGTTACTATCATCTTTTAATTCGACACACAGTAACGGTATGGTTTGACCTTGGTATTGGATCCCCACCAGCGCGGTGCGTTTCACTTGTTCATGGGTATTGAAGATACGTTCACAAGGGATTGAAAAGTAGGATTGGCTAGGTGTGATAACACTGTGCGCTTTACGTCCACACATCCATAACTGGCCTTGTTCATCCAAATATCCGAGATCGCCCATGCGGTGGCGGAACACGGGTTGCTGCTCTGTGCTCGTTGGGTCTTTAATTTTGGCCAGTTGGGTGGCACCGTCACGACGGTAATAGCCTTGGCTGACCACTTGTCCTTTCACTACTATTTCACCAATTTGGTTGGTGAGTAAGCTTAACTCGTCATGCCAATTTGCAATAACATCTTCGGTGATCGCAATAATCGCGACTTCAACATCTTTGATTGGCTGACCCACACAAATACCGCCACCATTATCGGTGATGTCTTGCATGGTTAGTAGCGCTTTACTGCCGATTTTGGTCAGGGGTAATGACTCTGTGGCACCGTAAGAGTTCCATACTTCGACATCGGTTTTAAGTAAACGGGTAAAGCGTGATATTGATGATAAGGTTGCTGGAGCACCAGCTGATATAACCCGTTTCAAACTGGTTAATAACAGCTGTGGATCTTGTTTACAGCCCGCTTGGCCGAGGATTTCTATTAAGGCCGGGTTAGCAAACAGGTTAGTACATTGGTATTTTTCAATGGCAGCAAAGATAAAGTCTGGGTTTGCGGTTATCGGTTTACTGGCATCCATATCAGGTACGATGGATGCCATGCCCAGCGCAGGCCCAAATAATGAGAATAATGGGAAAGTGCTTAGATCTCTTTCGCCAGATTCGATACCGTAGTCATCGCGGAGTGCTTGTATTTGGCCTTCAAACATTTGGTGACTGTAAACAACGCCTTTAGGCACGCCAGTACTACCACTGGTGAATAAAATGGCGCATAAATCACGTTTATCAAACAGCGCGATAGGATAAGGCTTAACTTGGTCTTGTTCTGGAGCGCTAGCGCGGTAATTTGTTAATAAGCGGCTGAGGCTCATTTGGCCCGTAAGACGAGACAGCTTTTCACAACCGCCGACGGTAAGGCTAAAGTTGACACTCTGTTTACCCCAACCAAACAGTTTACGCGCGAGGTGGGCTTTGGGAATACCAATGAAGGCATCAGGCGCTGATTCACTAAAACATTGTTTTAGATTGCGTACTCCCATGCCTGGATCCACTAAGATCGGCACGATACCGGCTTTAAATAACGCAAAGGTTAAAATGAAAAAGTCGATGCTTGGCGTGACCATTAATACCGCTTTCATACCTCGCGTTATGCCGTAAGCATTTAACGCATAAGCCAACTCATCACTTTGCTGGTTAAGCGACGATAAGTTAATTTCGTCATAAAAAAGCTGGCCTTTACGACTGCGCTGCACTGCAACTGCGAGCGAATCGGGTGTTGCTAATGCGGCGTGTGAGAGATGACGACAGAAGTTTATCGCTTCTGACGTTGTGCTATTAATGGTCATAGAACTCAACGCTTCTCTGTCATGAAATCGGTGATTAAGCCAATTACTTCATCACTGGCATCTTCAAGAATATAATGACCGCAGTCATCAAATTCATTCACTTGCGCGTGCGGCATACGTTGTTTCCATTGTGCTAAAAAGTGTTTATCAAAGACAAAATCTTTTAGTCCCCAACAGATTAGGGTCGGTACATCTGCAAACTTGCTCAGGCTATCGCTAATATCAGAGACTAACTCGTAATTACGGTCGCCTGGTTTTAGTGGAATGTCCTGCACAAAGCGTAAAGTAGAAATACGGTTACGCCAAGAATTGAAAGGCGACACATAAGCGCGGCGCACATCACGGCTCATTGCTTTGCGACGTACGCCAACAATAGAAGCGATAGATGAAAAGGCATTAAAACCACGCACTAAAAACGTGCCGACAACGGTATCACGACAGATCCACAATGGTAATGGAAAAGCTTTTGATAATGGCAGGTGGAAGGCCGCAGTATTTAAGATCACCAGGCGTTTGATCCGCTCTGGGTGTCGCGCTGCGTAACCCATACCAATCATGCCGCCCCAATCGTGGACCACTAAGGTAATGTTCTCGGTAATACCTAGATGCTCAAGTAACGCTTCTAGATCATCAATTCGATTGGTTAAGGTATAGTCGTAATCTTTGTCATCCGGTTTATCCGAAAGACCACAACCAATATGGTCGGGTACAATACACTGATAATTAGTGCTTAATGCCGACACTAGATTACGGTAATAAAACGACCAACTTGGGTTACCGTGAACCATCACTACGGGTTCGCCAGTGCCTTCATTAAGGTAATGATATTGCTGGCCATTACGGTCAAGGTAATTACGTTTAAAAGGGAATAATTTATTTAACATATTTGAAGTATCCAAGTTACCACTTTAATCCAAGCATCATACAATTTAAGCCACTGCCTATACCTAGGAAGCTGACGTTATCACCTTTTTTCAAAAAGCCTTGTTCATCGGCCATTGCTGCGGTGACAGGCAATGATACTGTGCCCATGTTACCGAGGTATTTGAAGGTGGGAAATTCTTTATAAATAGGTATATTTAAGGCGGTTAATACTTTCTTTTGGTTCGCAGCGCCGACCTGATGACAAATGACTTTATTGACATCTTCGGGAGCCCATTGCTGTTGCTCCAAAAAATGCTGCCACGTTTCTTGCGCTAATTCGACGCCTTCTTTAAGTAATTTCACGGCATCGGTACGCATGTATTCACGGTATAACTGGGTATCGATTTCTTTCAATCCCCATTGGCATAGGTCGTGATGTTCAGGTGCGGATAGGTGGGCTGCACTTAATAATTGGTGATTGCACGAGCCAGCTAAATCTAAGCTGCCGTCGGTAAGCAATATCGCAACTGCGCCAGAACCGCCTGTTAAGGTCGCTAATGAGGTAGCGTAATTTCTGATGGTTGGATCTGCCAGCATATCATCGATAGTCACATCAACAATGTGACGTGCAGATTCACAAGACACCACTAAACCGGCTTTGATTTGGCCTAATTCGATGCGGTTCGCGATATCTAACATACCGGATAAAGCCCCTAAGCAGGCATTACTGATGTCATAAATGGCGGTGTTTTTTGATACGCCCAGTTTGGCTGCGATACGGCATGCAGTGGCGGGTTCGTGTTGATCGCGGCAAACGCCGGTATACACGACAGCGCCGATATCACTGACATCAATGCCCGTTTCATCAAGGGTTTTTTGTGCAGCAAGTAACGCGCCATCAGATAACATGTAGTCTTTCGGCCACCAGCGACGTTCGGTAATACCAGTTAATGCAGCAAGTTGGCCAACAGGAATACGCAGCTTTTGATATAAAGGTGCTAAGCGAAGCTCCAGTGCAGTACTCGTTATGGTTTCTGGCGCTAATTCATAAGTCAGGCTATTAATAAAAACGCGGTTATATTTCATATATAGGTTATTTTGCTCAATAGTTAGGCGAATTCTCGCCTTATTTTAATTACTTAAATTACGTTAACGTTATTTGAGCAAGAAAGCGGTGCAGATTCAACTAAAACTTATTGAGAGTTATGAAATTTTATGAGCAAATAAGGTTGTTTTTTATATGTTTATGTCGACTATGGGTTAATACTAGCGCGATTGCTGATCCGGTAAATAAATAGAATATCCCCAAACTTGTTTGATTGTTGATCAAGTGTTCGATTAAAAAGCCCCCGACAAGTCCAGCAATACACATTTGCACAGACCCTGATAGTGCCGACACCGCACCGACTTGTTTACTGTGTGGCGCGAGTAACATGCTTATAGACAGTGGAAAACTGATGCCTTGAGCGATTGTTAGCAGGGTAAAACCAAATATCAAGTTCGCTAACGTCATCTCATTAAAGACTAACCAACAGCCCGCCATCATCATGATACTCGATGCGAGGTACATCAATTGATTGGTGGTGAAACGTTTATTCAATTTATTGAGTGTCAAACTACCGATTAACAGACCTGCTGAAGGGATTATCATCACTTCCCCATAATCTGCCGCACTCATTTTTAACCCTTCTTGTAATAAGAAAGGTAACAGTGACACGGATACTAACGTGGATAAGTAACCAATCCAGTTATAACTCGCCGATGAGATAACTTGGTAGTTTCGAGATAAATGCCAATAACCTCGTATTGTATCTTTAATCTTAAACTTAGTGACGGCATGGGGCAGGGTTTCTGGTAATACAAAATAACCGAGAGTCAAAATAGCCAATAGGTACAATAATACAAAACTGAACACGGACTGCCAGCCAAAATGCCATGCTGCCCAGCCGCCAACCACAGGGGCGACAATCGGTAATATAGACGCCGTTATCGACATATACGACATGGCTTGTGTTAACTGCGCACCGCTGTAGCTATCGCGGATCACACTGCGTCCCAATACCGAAGCACTACCAGCGCCTAAGCCTTGTAATAATCGACCGGTAATAAGCGCGGTATAACTGTCGGGTAATAATACACACATGAGTGTACCGGCCAGATAGATACCCTGACCAAGTAGAAACACTGGGCGACGACCAATTGCGTCAGACAGTGGACCGTAAAAAAGTTGGGATAAGCCAAACCCCATTAAAAATAGAGTGACCAGTTGCTGAACGTCGGCTTGAGACACACCAAGATCACTGCGGATTAATGGCAATGATGGCAAATAAATGCTGACACCGACTTGTCCTGTAGCAATGATCATCATCGCTAATGCAAGTGGGATTTTGTTAAATGGGGTTTTATTTATATTCATGCGGACAGTGTATATTAAGACTGTATAACTGATAATCCTTTAGTTTGGATGCTCATTAAGTCCTGAAGGGACTTAATTGATTAGCTTTCATACAGTATAAATCCTACCTAGATCACCTTTATAGTAAGAATAAATGTCAATTATGTTAAGGGTTTAGCATAAGTATTTTAATGCTCGATTTACTTACAAAAACTTACAATCCAATGACAGCGCGGGCTATAAACTTATTCCTTTCATCTTACAAAGGAAAAGTTATGAAAAAATCAATGCTAGCAATCTTGCTATGTTCTTCATCTGTTGCGGCCAGCGAGATCGAGGTAGATTTAAATAACCTATCGAATATCTCTAAAGCAGGTACAGATAATCTATCCATCATCAGTGAGTTTAATGGTTATGAATTATCGGGTGCTGGTCATCGTAAAGATATTCAATTAGCGGGACTTGATTGGCTGTTTTTCTATGGTGTCGATACATTTGTTGAAAAACCGAATAGCGATAAAATCGGTGCGTTAACAGACATAGGTTCTATCGAGCATATGCCTGGGGATAAACCTGTCCACGCCAATCGCTATAGCTGGGATGGCGGTAGTTATGCTGATTATGCCGATCAATTTAATCATGCCATGGTGCTGAATGATGGTGGCTTTAGTTTTAACGTGAAAGCGCAAGGGATAGGGCGCTACCAACTTGACCTTTATACCCATAACTGGCTTTCGTCGTCAGATGTGACGGCCTGTATAAATCAGCAGTGCGTGACCATCAAAAATGATATTACAACGCACATGACAGGGGTTCAAAACAGTATTGTATTTAACACCACCTCGATTGATGATCAATTAATCGTGACTTATAAACGTGTTGCTCGTCAGTGGGACTACTCGCAGTCAGAAGGCTATCACAGCTTAGAAGCAATCAATTTAAGTGAGGTTAAATAATGAAAAAATTACTTATTGCTACAGCTGTTCTAGCGTCTATTTCGATGACGGCGAATGCCGGGCTTGCGCGTTATGACCGTTCAGTGTCGCAACATAAGACTTTTGCATTACAGAGTAAGTTTGATTTTGCATGTCATATGAATGCTGGTTCTGCGACGTTAATCGACCCGTTCTGGGTGATCACTGCAAATCACGTATCCGGTTCTAAATCACAATCATATCGTAATACGGTGACGTGTACTTCGTTTGAAAAAGATGAAAATGGCGAATACACAACGGTTAAGTCGGTTTCTGCATCAACCGATCCTAACGGTGAGTACGGGGAGTATGAGTTTAAAGACGATATATATGATTTCGCACTGGTTCGTTTGGATACCCCAATTCGCGGCATTAAACCAGCGAAGCTAGCAACGGAAGAAATGTTTCCAAAAGATAAACGTTATGAAGTGAATAGCGTCGGTTTTGGTAATTATAATGGTCGCAACGGTGGCCAAAAGTACGTTGAATACAATGAAATTGATAAGAAATGGCTGGCTGAATATTCTTTCAACCCCGATCATTTTAAGCAAAGTGAGTTGCAGTGGTTAGCAATTCATGGTGATAGTGGCTCTGGCATTACGGTTGAAAAAGACGGTGAGTTTTATCTACTAGGTGAGATTGGCCTGCAATATTATACTGAGTTTGGTTGGACTGATACGTTTGAAGACGTGGCGATCAAACTGCCTTGGATTAATAAAGCGATGCAAGAGCACGGGTTTAGTTTTACTGAAGAAGTGGAACTTGATAACGTCATGTGGAGTGCTGCGTCACCAGAAAATACCGATGACTACCATGCGTACTTCAGTTATTGGAAAGCAGAAAACATTGGTATGTCTGAGACCTTTTGGACTGATGACGGTGGTTTAAAAACCATGGCGTATGCGGATGCGGGTTCAAGCTACAGTATCGAACTGGTGATTCCGAAGGATAAAAATACCCCTGCGTTTGACTTGTTCGTGAATGGCCGTGTTGTCGCGGTTAATATTGACGTCAATACAGCTAAAACCGATGCACTTTTCCTTAAGGTAAATACCTTTAAGATTGATGTTGATAACATCAATGTTGAGTTTAAACCGGTTGGTGATTTAACTGGGAAAACTAAAATCGTATTAGATTATTTTGCAGTGAAAGCTGCGGTAAAATCGACGGTGAAAGCGGCGAAATAATATAACGAGATGGTAAATTAAGTCTTAACCTTAATGCCAGTGATATAGGGGGTTATCGGGTTAAGACTTTTTTTTCGCTATAAAAGAATATAATCATGCTAGATTAACTCTTATTAGGACTGAGTATTCGTTTCAGTCTCAAGATCGTAATAAGAGGAGCTGGGATGGATTGGATAATGTGTGTGCGTAGTTACATTAAAGTCGTTGAAGAAGGCAGCTTTAATGGCGCGGCTTATCAACTTAATACCACAGGCTCTGCGATCAGTAAGCGCATTAACTGGCTAGAAGATAAAGTCGGCGTGCAGTTACTTAAGCGCACCACGCGCTCGTTAGATCAAACAGAAGCGGGTCAGCTATTTTATCAGCGTTCCCGATTGCAACTTGATCAATGGATGTCGCTGGTGGACGAAGCGCGTTCAGTTAATCAAACGCCTACAGGGCTGTTAAAAATTGGCGCTACTACCGCAGTGGGCTCTAAATTTATCATCAAGTATTTAAACGACTTTTTATTAATGTATCCTAAAATCAAAATACAGTTGCTAACCACATCACCAGGGCAAATGCCCGAGAGTCATGTCGATGTGTTTATCAGCCGTGATTTAGAACAGCTCAACTCCCACAGTTATAAAGCCATTGAACTGTTTAAAAACGATGCCAAGTTCTTTGCTTCGCCAGACTATATTGACAAGTATGGAAAGCCTGAAACCATTGAAGATCTTGAATCGCACAATATGCTTATTTGGGGCGAACGCCCGATACGCGAAGTGAAATTATCGACGGGTAATCGCATTACCTTACGGGGTAATTTTGCGACTACCAATCCTGAAGCGTTATTTTACGGGGCTAAATGTGGCATGGGCGTATTACTTGCCAGCCAAAAAATGCTGGAAGATTTAACGGAAGTCGGGGAGTTAATACAGGTATTACCCGATGTGACGATTGATCATGGTTCAGTATGTGCTTATTACCCAACCCTTGATTATGAACATACTCGGACGCAGTTGTTTATTAAGTACCTGAAAGAACGTGTTAGCAACGAACAAATTAAGGAAATATCATGATTGATTTAACGCGTGCGGTAGATTTAAGCAGCGCAGAAAGTATAGCCCTTTGGCGAGTATCCAATGATGGCGTCATGGGAGGTTTGTCTGAAGGGCGCATGTTATTCAACCGTGATCATGGCATATTTACCGGAAATATATCGCTTGAAAACAACGGTGGTTTTAGTTCGATTTTTCGGCCTGTTAAGGGTGTGCCGACAAAACTGCATAGCATTCAAATAGAGGTACAAGGTGACGGTCAATGTTATCAATTAAGAGCCGTGGTTTTCGATAATGGCTATCGCTTAGCGTACAAACATGATTTTGAAACTGTTGCAGGCCAACGCCAAATATTCACCTTTCCGCTTGTCGACTTTAAAGCCTCTTTCCGTGGGCGGTTAATCAGCAATGCACCGATACTGGCATCGTCAGACGTAAGAGAAGTGGGGTTCTTAGTGAATAATCACACTGCAGGGGAGTTTGCGTTGTCAGTTTTTGGGATTGAGTTTTTGGATCTGTAAGCGGGGAGGGCTAAATAGTTGGTAATATGATTTATTCTTTCTTCCGCGTTATATGATGTGAATAACTTTCGGATTCCTCACTGTAACAAATGAATGATAATATGATCATTCATTTGTTACTATCGATTCAGCTACAGATAAAAACTGAAACATTATGATGAAAAAGAATAAGCCAGTTAAAATAACACTGGCGCATATAAATGATACGCACTCTTACTTTGAACCTCAGTCACTGCAATTACAGCTGAATATTGATGGCAAAATGATATCGCCTTATGTCAGCAATGGCGGGTTTTCTCGTATCGCCACGCGCGCTAAACAGCTTAAAGTCACCGCCCTGCAGAAGAATCGTGACTTCATATTTGTCCATGCTGGCGATTGCTTTCAAGGCACGCTCTATTTCTCGTTGTTCAAAGGTAAAGCCAATTCCGATATGCTCAACGCATTAGGTATTGATGTCATGACTATTGGTAACCATGAACTCGATATGGGAAATGAACCAGTGGCTGAATTTTTAGACCGTATTGAGTTTCCATTATTAGCAGGAAACTGGGATCTGACTAACGAATTAACAACCAAGTCTCATTATTTAAAGGGTCGCCCTAACTTACTCTCTTATCAACCAGCGCAGCAGACTGCACGCTGGATGACGCGTGTTGTCGATGGCGAGTCAGTGGCAATATTTGGGGTATCACTGGATAAGATGGCCGATATAGCCAATGTCGATCCAGATACGCCATTTGTTAATGCCACTGAAACGGCCAGAAATACTGTTCGCGCTATCCGAGAATCAGGGGTTAATAAGATCATATTATTAAGTCACCTTGGTTTTACTGGGGATTGTGAGCTTGCGGAGAAAGTGGATGGCATCAGTTTGATTGTCGGTGGTCATAGCCACAACCTGCTAGGGGATTTCAGCGACTTAGGACTGAAAAAGGAAGCTGAATACGGACATCAAGTTAATGATACCTATATCGTGCAAGCAGGATTCCACTCACAGGCGCTTGGTCACTGCGAAATTGATTTCGCCGCCGATGGTTCTGTTAGTGCTTTCAAGGGCAAGAATGAACTGCTGATTGGTCGCAGACTCTGTACGGATGCAAGCTTGTTAACAGCCAATGACGATGCTATCCATGCTCAGGCGAGCCTCTACCTCACTGAACATGAAAACGTGGTGATATGTAAAAAAGATCCACGACTACAAAGTTTGCTACAGGATAAGTACATCCCACGAGTGCGTAAGCTGCAAAGTACAGTGATCGCTAACTTAACAAAAGATATGCGCCATATCCGCATTCCCGATCTGAACGGCGGTAGTGAGATTGCCCCGTTAGTGGCTGAATCGTTTGCCCATATGATGAATAAAGATGGTCATCAAATCGACTTTGCCATTCATAATGCCGGTGGTGTAAGAACGTCGCTATTCCAAGGTAATATTTCAATTTGTGACATAGCAGGCAAGCTACTGCCCTTTGCCGTTCCCATTGGTGCTTATCACATCAAAGGCAAATATATAGCGCAAGCACTCGAAGGTGCTATCAACAACGCAACCAATAATGGCGTAATAGGCACAGGTTCGGGTAGTTACCCTTATACCTATAATCTGGATTTTAGCTATCACGCGCAGCGCCCTCTTGGTCAACGGATTGCTGGGCTCATGATTAATACAACGCAAGATGGCTGGGTCGATATTGACGACGAAAAGCATTATTACGGTAGCTCTTCCGCGTATACCATGAAAGGGAAAGAGGGTTATGAAGCGCTCACTATGATGGATGGTGACGGGGTTGTTAGCCACCATTCAATGGCTGATTGCTTTATTGATTTTATTCAAGATGCTCCACACAGACTGTAAATTGAGGGCATCCTTATTGCACTTTACAGCCAGTTGATACTACTTCTAACGCCAATGTTGATGCACAGTCGAATGTGTGATGGTGCATCAACGCTATAATTACCAATCAATCGACTTACCTTGCCAATCCAAATAGCTCGCTTCACCATCCAGTGCGATATTCTCAACAATATTTAGAAGTTGTTCTGCGACAAAATCACTGGTGAATAGCTTATCCGCAGGCACATTCTTTTGAAACGGTTTCGATAACGGTGTATCCGTTGTGCCAGGGTGAAAAGCGATGAGTTTGATATTCTTAGCACGTCGAGATAATTCTATCGCGGCAGTTTTTAGCATCATGTTAAGGGCTGCTTTGGATGCGCGATAACTATACCAGCCACCTAAATGATTATCACTAATACTGGCCACACGAGCACTGAACACCGTGAGTGTACAGGGCGTTTTACCCGTTAATACCGGGGTTAGCTTTTGTATCCACAACATAGGGATGAGGGCATTAATCTGCATGACTTGCTGAAATGCTTGCTCGCTAAAATCTTCTAAGCGTTTTTCTGGCTGCAATTGCGCGTTATGTAATACACCGTTGCAAATAAACACTTGGGAAATCGGTATGTGGTTGCACTGCGTTAGTGCGATGACCGCTTGTTCAATCGAATCTGATTGATAGTTTGGCACTGTGATCTGTTTGATACTGGTGTCTGGCATCGCTGAATAAGCGCTTAAATCACGGCTGATGACGATTAGTCCCATCTCTGCATCGGTTTGTATTTTAGCGGCGATTGATCTAGCGATGACGCTGTTAGCGCCGATGATCAGTGTCTGTGTTTTTATCATAACAAGTTCCTGAATTGCAGTTAGTCGTGCTGATACCCAAACGTTTCGCGAGGAAAGCGGATATTGGCTGACGATATTTGGCGACCACTAAATAAACCCAATGGCTCAGCGTTTTAATCACTGGCCAATTAAGTGGTGCGACCCAAAAACCTTTACCTACTAACGTCCAAGCCCTGTGAGTGACTTCAAGTCCTAGCAGGCGTTTACCTTGGTAAGTACCGTGTAATATCTTCATACCGTCATCCACATTTATCTCTGGGTAGAGGGTGTTAAAGTCAGTTTGATGTAAGTCGACTAGCTGAATTACATCACCTTTATCGTGCTGTTTTAGGTGTTGCATTTCGCTGGTACATAATGGACATTGACCATCATAAAATATCGTTAACGTCATGCTCTTATTCCTGGTTAGGCCTTTACTGAGCTATATAGTTAAATATGTGTACTTAAACTATATGACTATAAATTGTAGGGAGTAATACGTCATGAAACGGGTTTTAGATCAGTATTGATACTAATTATTCAATGTTAATAAAGGTTAGCGGATGAAAAACAGTCTACCAACTAACTGTCACAACCATAATGTTGAGTAATATAAATCTCGACGTTATCGCATAGCCCCACGTATAGTGGGGCTGATTATTATTGTGAATAAAAACTGCGTACTGGCTCTAGTTCAACATATTCAATAACAGCATTTTGAACCAGCTCCTGAATGGACTGCTTACTTGCAAATACAATCAGTATGTTACGCGTTGGTATTACATCAACGATAGCGATTTTATGTTCCTTCACTAGTGCTGTCGCTACGCCTTCACCTCCCTTTTGGTATTTCACATAATACCGATTCAACCTGTTTTCCTTTGTTAGGTCGGTTATGTTTGTTGACTCTGTTACGGGGGGGGACTGATGTGAATAACTCACCGGGACTACGAATAGCAGAACCAAGAAAATACTGAGATATCGAATTTTAAAACGAGTCCCTTGTTTTGCCATAACGGCTCCTTATTGGAAGTTTATTTCCCAGCCTTCTAGGCTCCCTGTATCTTGACTGCTCGTATCGACGACCTTTAATTGCCAACGACCCTTTGATTCATTGCCTGAGAAGTCAACATCATAAGTTGTATTTAGATTCTTATCTGAACCACCGCTATTGTTGTGCAGTATAGCCTTGGTACCTGTTGGTGAAGTCAATGTTACTTTTAAATCACCAACGTAGCTGTGTTTGATATCAAGCTGAATATTCACCATTCCAGCATCGCCAATACGCTTAACGTCTATGTTACTGACTACGCCGAAAGATGAATTATCTGGGATAACGACTCTTGTACTATTGGCATATTCTGTCGCACCGTTAGTATTTTTATAAGTCGCGGTAAGTGACGCTCCATCGTACTTTTCGTAGCCATAGACAAGCACTTGGTATTGGCCTGTTTGAACGTTATCAATACTACAAACTTCATTATTTCCTTTAGTCCAAGAGCGGCAATCATAATTCTTTGTTGTGGGTGAACCGTTAAATAATACGTAAAGGTCTGCATCACCTGATCCTCCACCCATGGTGAACGTTAATGCAGTTGCATTAGCAGGAACGTCAATATTATATAGAGTGCTTGAGCGATTGCCTCCTGACATTGGGGATTTTGCTATGCCGTTTTCCAACCTCGTGTCATCGTTATTATTACCTCCGCCTGGACCATCACAACTTACAGCTAGATAGTCATTGGCCGCTGCCGCATTTATCAATCCATAGCCAGTTCTGTTGTCTCGACCTACAACATCGATATCTGTTGCTGAAGCTTTTAATGCAAAGCGAATCTGTGCAGCACTACATTGAGGGTGATAGCTCCAAACAAGACCCGCGACACCTACTGCATGTGGTGTCGCCATAGAGGTCCCATTATAATATTGATAGTCTTCACCTGTTGTTGTAGACACTGTGACGTCTTGTTCTAGCATTGCTGATAGTTCAAGGCCAAGTGCTCTGTCGACTGAAACCGAAACGATTGTATAACTATTGTTGTCATCTAATACAAACGGATTTTGCAGACCAGATAAGGCATCATTACTATAGATTATAGCGGCTTTGGCGCCTGCGCTATGACAAGCTTTTACAGGATTAATTTCTGGTCGATAACCAGTACGTTGATTCTCAATACGCTCGGTTAAACAAACTTTACCTGTCATGTCACCACAGTTATAACTGTTATCTGAAATATCGCAACGTGCGAGTTTCCCTGTATAAGAACCAGCAACAGGACTCGACTGATAATTAGCTTTGCCATCAAGCGTTTTGCGGTTGTGCGGAACAATGCCACGGTCAAAATAGTGTTGGCCGTTAATCACAATATCAGACAGGACACCTTCGCCAACAGTGACTGTTGAAAGAATTGCTACCCCTGGTGCTGAAATTTCAACTTGATTTGTGGCTTGGGAGAATGCAGCGTGGTTATTTTGATTATCTACCGCTGCAATTGACATAACAGAATCGTATGAAGCAGGATAACTGTGTGCGGTGTTCCCAGAATTGCCAGCAGCGGCAATAAGCAGTACACCATTGTCAGATAGTTCTTGCAGCGCATCACGTTCAGTTCGACTCGATTGACTGCCGCCTAAGCTCATATTGACGACATTGGCACTGTTTTGCGCACAGGTATCAATTGCTTTGACTAGGCTGGATGAATAACCCCAACCAGATTCATTGAATACTTTCACAATATGTAAGTTTACATTTTGATTTGGCATTACCCCCACAACACCGTCACCATTGGCTATCGCAGCTATCGTACCTGCGACATGAGTGCCATGTGCATTATGAGTACCTGGATCGTGCCAATTATCGGTGCCGCTATCATTGGTGCCTGATACTTGATTACCGCTAAGGTCGTTGTGAGTCAAGTCGTAACCAGAATCGATAATACAAATAGTCCGATTCCCAGTATTACTGTCGTTTAAGCCCGCTGTATTAATCGCTCCTTGTCCCCAAGGAATTGACTCACTTAGTAAGAAACGTGGCGGGTCGAATTCTACATATTCAATTTCAGCGTTGAGCTGTAAATCCGTAAGTGCTCGTGGTTCAATTTCGACACTATAAAGCGGTTTACTTCCGAGTTTTTCCACTTTTTTAGCGTTTACTTGTTCGAGAACGGATTCTTGAAGTAGCTTGGCGCCCCAAACTGGATTGAGTCCCATCATAGAAGGCGCATCAGCGTCGGTTTCTTTGAATTTAACTATGTATTTCATCGGTAAATCGAGTTCATCAAACTGAGGAAAAGCGTTTACATAGTTAATTCCTAAGGTTGAAATAGCTGTCGCTATTGCCATTGAGTTTAATAATTTATTTTTTTTATTGAGTTTGTTTTTCATGTTGCCCGGTTCCTTATTGAGCGAAAGTTATTACCTGCTGAAAAATGGTCGAGATACTTTCCTATTCGACTTGCAGAACCTGAGTTATAGATTTATAAATTCGAATTATCAATGTTGAACATCATTTAAAGCGAACGTAATCGCATTAAATGATAATGAAAATGATTTTCATTGACACGTGTTGTACCTATTTATTAGTATCTGTACTGTTTGTTCTTTGTGTGTTTATTGACCACGACTGGTTAGCCGTATTTTTATTATCTAACTGATTTAAATAGCCAAATGTGAAATGTAAATTAGAGGGATTGTGATGATGGTTAAATATAGAACAAGGGTTGGTTGAATTCCGATCAAGTGTTGATCAAGAGGTAGTTAGTTATTTTAGTGGGATATTAGAAGACAAACCGAGGGGGAAACATGATTAGAAAAGTGTACGTATCCCTCAATATTGGCAGATGATACGTACTTATATCTAACTAACAGTCACTACCGTAACGTTGAGTAATGTAAGTCTCGAAGTTATTGCATAGTTGGTTATCAGAAACAGCATTGTTAGCGATAGTCTCGGCACCATCAACAATACTAATTTTAGCGTTAAGCGCAACCGGTACTGCGCGCACTCTCGCTTGTGCAGCGACGATCTTAGCTTGCTCTTGTTGCCAAGCTTGGTCACTGGTTTTATTGCAGGTATCAGCAAGGTAAGCGGCAGAGAAACCTTCGCCTGTTAAGCTACGTAACGTGGCATCGTGGCTGATGCTGTTACCCGGTTTCCAGTAATGCTCGGCAAGTAGCGGACCAATGGCTGGATTATCCGTGAGGTAACCAAATTTTTCGGTAAAGTAAGCCCGTGTTTGATATACCGCCATGTGCGCAAGTAGGTAGCCTTGGTACGAACAAGCTGCTTCTTGTGACAATAGGTGCGGTACAGCCAGTAATGGACGTGGACTTGCAGTTAAACCCAAAATACGTTGTTCAGTAGCACGTGCGAGTGTCGTTAAGTACTCAGGCGTGAGCGAGTCTTCGTCAGCGCTGTAAACTGCCCATTCAAAATAAGGTACAACCAAAATACTGCGTTCTTCATACGCTTTAAACGGTTGCTTAGCGGCAATTAATGCTTGGATCACAGCATCAGGTACGATTTCACCATCAGCATTGTAAGCATACTGCTTTAACCAATCGCCATCGGTTAACAAGCTGTCGCAGAACATAGACTGCGTTTCTGCATACGCCATCGACGTTGGTGCAAACTCTTGCGAGAAACACGGTGAGTTTTGTTTCACATTGGCGAAATGCGCGGCATGACCACCTTCATGGAATAAGGTATTGATACCATCGTAACCACTGCCAATTTGATCTGGCTTTGCGTTGCTGGTGAAATTGATTTTACCTGGCTGCCATTTATCTTCTGCATAAAACGACGGGATAGGACCGTGGCAGAAACCATTTTGGTATTTACCTGGGCGATCTAATAAATCCAAGGTCATGTCAGCTTGTGAGTAATCGATATTTAAGCGGCCGAATGATTCAATCCAGCGACGTAATGATTTTGAGAACGGCACATAAGGGTTAAGTTGACGTGCGGCATCACCTGCATACATAAAGCTAAAGTTGTGGCCTTGAACTGCGCTGTCACCTTTAGTTGCTGCTAAATGTTGAATGCTGCTTAGGTTGCGCTCACGGGTACGTAATTCAAAATCATCTAAAACAGTAAACAGTTGCTCTGGTGTCATCTGCTCGGTTTTATTGACTTTATAATCGAAAAAGTTACGGAAGCCTTGTTGACGAGCAAAGTCATTACGTTGTTTAATCAGTTCGATATAGCCATTATTCATCACCCATTGTTCAAGGTCTAATAATGCTTGATGCGCTGATTGACGTACACTTTCGTTATTACTGGTACGAATATTAGCGGAAAGCACAGTTAAAGAGGCTTGCTGGTTGTCGCCATTCTCATCATTAAAATGCATCAGGTAATCTTGACGCTTAGCAAACAATGCCGACTCGCTACGAATAAGGGCGGCCATTTTATCTCGGCCTTCAGCGCTTTCAATGGCATTGGCATCGAAAAAGGCGAGCCAACCTTGTAATCCTTTAACCAGCTCATCATCTTCACTCGTTAGTTGTAATAGCACTTCAAGGTTGTCACGTGTCGCTTGAATATGATGTGGCTGTGATATAAATGCACTTAGCGCTTCTTCTGCAGCGGCAAAACCGTCATGGTCATCGCTGGTGCCCATGTACGTTTGCCAAAACAGATCTTCTTTACGGCGGTGTAGTGCTAAGTAATCATCATTAAGTTGATTAAAATAATCTTGTGGGTTCAAAATATCTCCTTGTTGAAATAACGTATCACGGTGATAGAGCATGTTAAGCACTGAATGAATGCATACGTTATTGTTTAACTGACAATGAAAGGCATTAAAAATGAATCTATTAAACGTTATTTGTCTTAAGTGATTATACGGACGTTTTTAATAAACAATTAAGATATGTATTAAATAGTAAGAAATATAATTGGAAAATACGACTAAATTAATTCCCAGTGGTAGGGAGTATGTCACACTTTCATAAAAACGGCTGGCAGTGTGCTGAATTTGCAATCTGTTTACACGTTTTTTGAATTTATTTAACGGTTCACTTGTCCCATATAAATAAAGCCAATACACTTCAGCACTTTATAATAAATAATTTATATTAATAATATTTTTAGGGCCATTATGTATACAGATGAAGATCTTAACAATGCAGTAGATAAAGGAATTTTTACTGCTTCGTCCGTTGACGAATTTCGACGTGAGCAAGTGTTATCCAAGCAAGTGACTGTTGCTGATGAAGAAAACATTCGTTTAATCGGCGGGTTTAATGACATATTTATTGTTATTGCTTGTGCGCTATTGTTGTTTTCATCATTGTGGGCGGTCAGAACGATTGATCCGGGTTTGGGTTTAGCGACGTTTGCCGCGCTATCATGGGCACTTGCTGAATTCTTTGTACTGAAAAGAAAAATGGCGTTTCCCGCGATTATGTTATTACTCGCCTTTATTGGTGGTGTGTTTCAATTATCAATGGAAGTCTTTGGCTCCTTGGGTGATCAAGCAATGATGGTTGCAACTGGCGCGTCTGTCATCGCTGCTTATTGTCACTGGCGTCGTTTCAATGTGCCTATTACGATCGCAGCAGGTACGGCGGCGACCATTGGCTTTATTGTGTCGTCATTTGTATCTATGTTTGCTACGCCCGATATGCTAAATGTATTAACGGACTGGATCCTGGTGCTGATCTTTATCTGTGGTATTTTAACTTTCCTGTTTGCCATGTACTGGGATTCGTCAGATCGCGAACGTGTGACAAACCGCACTGATACTGCATTTTGGTTACACTTACTTTCTGCGCCTTTGATTATTCATCCGGTGTTCTTAAGTGTCGGTATTTTGAATGGTGATGAGAGCATCAGTAGTATCGCCGTGATCATTGCGCTGTATATATCAATGTCATTGATTTCTATTATTATCGATCGCCGCGCCTTTATGGTGTCATCCCTGGTCTATGTACTGTATGCCATTTCAAGTTTGATGAGTATGTATGGCGATGTTGGTACTAATTTTGCGATGACCGGCATGGCAATTGGCGCTGCGCTATTACTGTTATCAGCATTATGGCATCCCGTTCGCGGCATGATCGTGACGGTATTACCGAATACTATCAAGCAGTTTATACCCGACGCTAAGTAACGTTTGGTATTAGTAGGCTGGATAAGATAACGGGATGTTATCGATTTTATATCCAGTTTATACATCGTGCTGAAATGACGTTTATTGTATAATTTGAGGGGACGAAAAGGGGTTTAGAATTATTGATCTAGATCAATAAAGCCTAATTCATAGCATTGACCTGCATATACAGGTAGAATGCCCCCTCAAAAAATTACAATAAAAGCATTAAGTGGGTTATTTCGCATGAGTAGAAAAATAGAATTATTGGCACCGGGTGGTGACGTAGAAGCAATTAAAGCGGCCATTGTAGCTGGTGCAAATGCAGTCTATTGTGGTTTGGATATGTTCAATGCCCGTAACCGTGCGTCCAATCTTTCATTTGATGAGCTAAATGGCGTATTACGACTTGCACACGATCACAGCTGTGAAGTCTTTTTAACCCTTAATGTCGTGATATTAGAACACGAAGTTGTTAGCTTGGTACGCTTGCTTAATAAACTGGTTAACAGTGGTATTGATGGCATCATCGTACAAGACTTAGGTGTCTTCAACATTGTTAAAAAGCATTTTCCATCATTACACATTCATGCTTCTACTCAGTTAACAACACACAACGAAGGTCAGGTTTTATTCTTACAGAAAATTGGTGCAACGCGCGTCAACTTATCTCGTGAACTAAACCTAACTGAAATTAAAGAATTAACAACAGTTGCACATGACCATGACGTATTAACAGAAGTATTTGTACATGGCGCGCTATGTATTGCCTTCTCTGGTCAATGTTATTCAAGTTCAGTAAGTGTTGGTAACTCAGGTAACCGTGGTCGTTGTAGCCAAGCTTGTCGTGACGAATACGAAGTGACTGCTGAAGGTCATCGTTTCCCACTGAACTTAAAAGATAACTCTGCCTACTTTGACTTACCGCAATTGGTTGACGCTGGTGTTGATTCATTAAAAGTAGAAGGCCGTATTAAAGGCGCTCACTATGTTTACACTGTTGTTGATACATGGCGTAAGCAGATCAACAACTTTGTTGACTCAGGTAAATTACTAGCAGACGACGGTAACCTACATAAAGTATTTAATCGTAGCTTCACTAACTCATTCCTGCAGGGCGATCTAAACAAAAAAATGTTTACGGATAACCCACGTGACAACAGTGTGAACTACGCAGTTGAAAAAAGTGATGCGATCTCTGTAGTCCAAATCCATGATGTGAAACAAGACCTTTATACTGATAAGAATGCCTTGGGTGCTGAACTAGCAGACAAGATTAAAGACTTAAGCATAGATAAAATTGCCTTAACGTTAGCGTTTTCTGCCAAAGAAAATAGCCCGTTAACATTGAATATTATGGCTGGCACTACGTCATTTGAAGTGAAAAGTGCGTCGTTATTACGCGTTGCAGATGAAATTTCAATTACCCCTGAGACTGTTGAAAAACGTTTCCGTAGTTTTAGTAATGCGACATTCGATCTTGCACCAATGAATTTCGACAATTTCGATGCCAACTTAACGGTACCATTTAAAGAGCTTACCGACCTGAAAAACCAAGCGGCGTTTTTATTAAATGGTTCACGTGAAGTGATTAAAAATGTTGATTTACCGGCATTACCTAAACATCCTAAGATAGAAGAAACGCCGAAGTTATCCTTGATGATAGCTAATGCGAAAGATCTACACCTTGCGGATGTAACAGACGCTGATATCTACTTCAAGATCCCTGAAAGCTTGAAAAAGAACTGCCCTAAGCACATTAAATTACTGCAAGAAAATCCACGTCTAATCCCTTGGTTCCCGGCTGTGCTTATTGGTAAAGATTACCTCGAGTCAGTGAAGATCCTTGAACAAGTAAAACCAAAACGTATCGTTACTAACAATACTGGTATTGCTTATAAAGCCTTTGAAATGGGTATTGAGTGGGTTGCTGGTCCGTTCTTGAATACAACTAACTCACATGCGTTATTAACGCTACAAGAAGAGTTAAACTGCGCTGGTGCGTTTATTTCTAATGAAATTAACCGTATCCAAATCAGAAACATTACTCGTCCGAAAAACTTCAAAATGTTCTACAGTATTTACCATCCAATCCTGATGATGACGAGTCGTCAGTGTTTCTTCCAACAAACGGTTGGCTGTAAGAAACCGGCGATTGAAGATGGTTGCATGCTGAAATGTGAAAAAGCGACAACAATTACCAATGTGAAAGGTATTTCGTTTGCTGTTGATAAACAAAAGGGTGGCTACCCAAGCATTTACAACGACGAGCAATTCTTAAACTTTGATGTTGTAAATGATTTCTCTGATCTGTTCGACGAGTTCTTTATCGATTTAACTAATATCGGTGCAGGCTCTAAAGAAGAACAGGATAAGGTTGAGCTAATCAAGTACTTTGAGGCATTGCTTGCAGGCGATGAAGCATCAAAATCCGCTTTAAACAACCTAGTACCTGTATCTACTAATGCGCAATACAAGCAAGGTTTATAAGAAGTAGCGAGGTTTATAAAAATAGTAACAAGGTTTATAAGCCTTCACATCAAGATTTAAGCCCAACTGCTTAATCTATTATTAAAGCCAGGTGTCGCTGATTGTATCGAAAATACATGATGTGAAACTTGGCTTTATTTTTATGTACTTATGAATTACTATCATCATATTTATCCATTAATGTGGCCAATACCAGCATCTAATGCCTATAATTCCTATTTAACAGTGGTTACCTGCTAATTAAAAGCCGGTTGTGGTAGGTTGTTATGATATGAATGTTTTACATATACACTCAGATTATCCAGATGGTCGTAATAGTTCAAGTACGCCCGCAGTAAAATTACTACTCGATGCCACCTCTGGTATTCGACATACTATTTTTGTTATTCATCGTACCCCATGGCCTTGGCAAGTTAAGGTTATCCAAAATGATTCTCAGCTTTACTCCATTTACTATTGGGGACTGCCGTTCGGTCTTGGCTTAACGCTATCTCTCTTTCTTGCACGGCATTTACTATTAAAGCTAATTCAAAACGAGCACATTGATTATCAACTTGTGCATGGGCATAAACTCGCCATTGATGGCACGTTAGGCGCAGCATTAGCAAAATGGGCCAAAGTACCTTATTTCCTTTCTGTTCGTGGTGGCACTGATGTGCGTATTTTACGACATAAATTACTGCTAAGAAGACGTTGGAAAAAAGTGCTCGAAGAAGCTGAACATATTTTCTGGGTCAGCGCTTGGGCACAAAATCCAATCAAGCAATTGCTTAACATAAGCGTCAATAACGATACCGACAAATCGAGTCTGTTGCCTAACCTGTGCGAAATGAAACAATTATCTCACCTGCATGTCCCTAAAAAAGCCGCTAATTTTGTTACCGTTTTTCGTTTCGACCAATATGAACGCAAGGGAATAATGCCATTGTTAGAAGCTATCGCTAAACTTATAGCTGATTATCCGAGTATTAAGCTGGATATATACGGTTGCGGACCTGAAAATAAGATGAAAATAGTGCAGGGTAAAATATCCGAATTGTCTTTAGGTAAACACGTCACGATCAAAGGACGCATTGATAATAAAGTATTACAAAAAAAACTAACGGAGTATTCAGCATTTTTGTTACCGAGTCAGAACGAGTCATTCGGTATGGTATTCGTTGAAGCTTTATTTTCTGGGTTACCTATTTTATATCATGCGAATACCGGTATTGATGGCTACTTAGAGGGGATTGATGCAGGGGTTAAAGTTGATAACCAAAATACTGACGAATTAGTTAATAAAGTGGAATCGCTGATTTTACAACATGATTTGTTTAACGCTCGAATCAATAGGGCGTTAGAAACTAATCTGTTGGACATCTTTGAGAAAACAACGGTGGTTAGTCATTACCAATATTTAATTGAAGCACTTAAGTTGGAGAAACTAAATGACGAATAGAAAAGTTCTTGTTGTTGCATCCGCAGGTGGTCACCTGACGCAAGCACTTTGCGCCTGTGATCATGTTGACGATATTGTGCTCGTCACGACTCACACATTAGTGAATGACAATAAAGTTAAGAAAGTATATAAGGTCTGGAATACTCAAAAAAATGCGTTTATTCACTTCGTTAATATATTTTATGCTTTGTATGTTCTTGCAAAGGAAAGGCCGAGAACCGTATTTACCACAGGTGGGCCGCTCGTTTTACCGTTTGCATTAGTGTGTAAGTTTTTACCGGTAAAGTTTGTGTATTTGGATACATTGTCACGGGTTGTTGAATTGTCTAATACCGGAAAAATGATCCATAAATATAAGCTATACGATGAGTTTATGTCGCAATGGGAGTCGGTTGCTCGCCAATATAATGTCGACTATGTGGGAAAAACCTTTGATTTGGAAGGCAAGGTCAACAAGGTCGTTATGCCATTATCGCCGCCAGAGAAGCCGTTGGTCTTAGTGACAACCGGCACGAATTCTTATCCTTTTCCACGTTTGATTGCAGCAATGGCAAAACTCGATATTTATCATGATCCAAACGTCCGGTGGTTTATTCAAACTGGTGGTTTTGACGTTGATGTGAAACCCGCCAATGGCGAGATTGTCGATATGGTAGGCAAAGAAAAAATGGATGACTTGGTAAAAGAGAGCAGCTTGGTTATTAGTCATTGTGGTGTTGGCAGTATTAATCACATGCTTATTTATCAAAAGAAAGTGATATTTGTACCGAGATTAGAGGAGTTTGGTGAATTTTCAGATGATCATCAACTGCAAATTGCTAAAGAGTTAAGTAATCCTAATATGACCGTTGTTTATCCTGAACAGTTATTGCCTGTGTATTCAGTGACAGAGCTAATAGCGATACCAAGGTACGACCAAACCATTGATATTACTAATCATGATTTTGCAGCTGTTATCGATAAAAAATTATTCGTTGAGCAAAGAGAAGATTCCTATGGCTAAGAAAATATTAATTTCTGTTGTTATTGTTGATTTTTTTAAAGCGGAACGCGTTGTCAATAATGTCGAAAGGATACTGGCACAGCAAGGCGATTTTGATACAGAAGTGATCATTATTGATAATTCAATGGACAGTGGCAATCAACAGATCCTGTCTCAATACCAAGATACGGAGAGTGTAACGCTCATTTTTAATCAGCAAAATAATGGCTATACAAGAGGCAGTAACCAGGGCGCTGACTTATGCACTGGTGATTATCTATTGTTTGTGAATCCGGATATTGAATGGAAGTCACCCAGTATACTGGGTGATATTATCGCTATTTATAAACGCGACCCTGGCATCGGTATTGTTGGTACTCGGCAGCTTAATGATGATGGTTCGACACCCGATACCGTGCGTCGTTTTCCGAGCTTGCTTGCACAAGTCGTTCGCAGGTCATCACTTAGACACTGGCCGCTGTTAAAAGGTATGGCGGATCACTATGAGCATGTCGAGTTCGATTATTTTAAACCGGCGAATGTAGACTGGTTACAATCATCCTTTATGGCGATAAGTCGTCAGGTTTGGGACGAAATTGGTGGTTATGACAATCGTTACTTTATCTTTATGGCCGATCCGGACATTTGCTATCAGTGTTGGGAACTCGGTTACAAAGTCCATTATGAGAGTGAGATCGTGGTGGGTGCGGATGGTTTACGTTGCAGTGACGGTGGCTTTAAAGATGTATTTAGTAGCCGGGTTTTACGCTTTCATATTCGTGATGCGTTTATTTACCATTTTAAGTATTTATTCAAACCCAGTATACCGAGTGCTCGAAAATCAGATGGGCAAAGGTCTTCAAACGTGGGTTGTGAATAGTTGTGCATAGCTGTGAGTAGTCGTAATGCGTTAATGATGAGTACCGTAATATGAAGATATTAGTAACAGGTGGCGCTGGGTTTATTGGCAGCGCCGTTATTAGACACATATTGAGTGATACAGACTATCAGGTGGTGAACCTCGATAGTTTAACTTACGCTGGAAACCTCGATTCTATTCCAGCGACTCTGCTGTCGTCGCAGTATGTATTCGAATGTGTTGATATTTGTAACAAAGCACAAGTGAATCGCGTCTTTCAGCAGCATCAGCCTGATATTGTCATGCACCTTACTGCGGAATCCCATGTCGATCGCTCAATTGAAAATCCGAACTGTTTTGTTGAAACCAATATTATTGGGACCTACAACTTACTTGAATCCGCGCGGGTTTATTGGTCGTCATTGGCCGATGACAAAAAAGCCGGTTTTCGTTTTCATCATATTTCGACCGATGAGGTGTTTGGTGATTTAGCTTGTCGAGGAAGTAAAGATAGCCAAGATGGGTTGTTTGTTGAAACCACGGCTTATGATCCGAGTTCCCCTTATTCCGCGACCAAAGCAAGTGCTGACCATTTAGTACGGGCGTGGTTACGAACCTATGGTCTGCCGACATTAATTACTAACTGTTCAAATAATTACGGCCCTTATCACTTTCCTGAAAAACTCATACCGCACATGATTTTGAATGCGTTAAACGGGCAACCCTTGCCTGTTTACGGTGATGGTCTACAAATCCGAGATTGGTTGTATGTCGATGATCATGCTCGAGCCTTGGTGCTGGTGGCGATAAAAGGTCAAATTGGCGAAAGTTATAATATAGGCGGGCACAACGAGAAACGTAATATAGATGTCGTGAATACCTTGTGTGATGCGCTGGAAATACTGGTGCCTGATAAACCGAATGGGGTCGAGCATTACCGAGACCTTATTACCTTTGTCAGTGACCGACCTGGACATGATCTGAGGTATGCGATTGATGCGAGTAAAATTCAACGTGAATTAGGCTGGCAACCAGAGGAAACATTTGAAACGGGTATCACCAAAACACTGCAATGGTATTTAGACAATACCAGCTGGTGGCAGCGTGTATTAAGTGGTGATTATCAGTTAACACGTCGAGGAGTAAATGCGAATGGGCAATAAAAAATACAAAGGTATTGTGCTAGCGGGTGGCTCAGGCACGCGTTTACATCCCATTACTAAAGCTGTCTCAAAACAGTTATTACCGATTTATGATAAACCGATGATCTATTATCCACTGTCAGTGCTGATGTTGGCAGATATTCAAGATATTTTGATAATTTCTACCCCTGATGACTTGCCACATTTTAAAGCTTTGTTTGGTGATGGTAGTAGCTTTGGGCTCAATATTGAATACGCCGAGCAGCCGACTCCAGATGGTATAGCACAAGCCTTTATCATCGCTGAAAACTTTATTGGTGAGGACAACGTCTGTCTCATTTTAGGTGATAACGTTTTCTACGGACAACACTTCACTGGCAAGCTCTTAAATGCGACCAGTAAAGATACTGGCGCGACAGTATTTGGTTATCGAGTAACAGATCCCGGACGTTTTGGTGTAGTGGAATTTGATAAGGACGGTAACGCGATAAGCATTGAAGAAAAACCCGAGAAACCAAAGTCGAATAATGCCGTTACCGGTTTATATTTTTATGATAACCGGGTTATTAATATGGCGAAGTCATTAACGCCTTCTGCCCGTAATGAAGTCGAGATCACGGATATTACCAACATGTATTTAGCGATAGGAGAGCTCTACGTTGAGCGCTTTGGACGTGGCTTTGCTTGGTTTGATACCGGCACCCATTATTCATTATTGAAAGCGGCTATGTTTGTACAAACCATTGAGCATAACCAAGGCTTGAAAGTGGCGTGCTTAGAAGAGATCGCATTTTCTAAAGGTTGGATCACCCGTGGGCAATTAGAAGACCAAGCATTTTTATTACAGAAAACAGAGTACGGGCAATACCTCTACGGTTTATTACGTGAGGAGTTTTAGATGAAAGTAACAAAAACCGCCATTGAGGGGGCGTTGGTGATCCAACCGGATGTATTTGGTGATGATCGTGGTTTCTTTATGGAGACATTCCAAGCCGTGCGTTATCGCGATGTGATTGGGGGTGAGTTTGATTTTGTGCAAGATAACTATTCTCGCTCTGCAAAAAACGTATTGCGTGGGCTGCATTTTCAAAAAACCAATCCGCAAGGTAAGTTAGTGCGCGTGGTGATGGGGGAAGTGTACGATGTTGCCGTTGATATCCGTTTAGATTCAGCGACTTATGGCCAGTGCCGTGGGGTGCGATTAAACGCTGAGAATAAATTGCAGTTTTGGTTACCGCCAGGGTTAGCACATGGCTTTGTGGTGTTATCTGACCTTGCTGATTTTGAATATAAATGTACTGAGTATTATGACAACAGCGATGAAGGCTGTTTGATTTGGAATGATCCTGAATTAAACATAGATTGGCCTTGTGCGAATCCCTTACTGTCAGACAAAGATAAAATGGGCCTTAAGTTTAAGAACTTGTTTTAAGGCTTTTTTAAACCGTTTTAAGGATAGCCCTATGTATCGACTATTGGTAACAGGACAAAACGGGCAGATAGGCCAGTCGATTAAAGACCGTATAGATGATCAAGAATGGGATGTATTACTCACCGATATAGAGACATTAGACATTACGAGTGCAGAACAAGTATCGACAGTGTTTAACGTATTTAAGCCTGATGTGGTGATTAACGCGGCCGGTTATACCGATGTCGATAGGGCGGAACAAGAGACGAGTGCCGCTGAATCTATTAATGCCTATGGACCCTATTTATTGGCCATACAATGTCATAGCACAAGGGCATTATTAATTCATTTTTCCACCGAGTATATTTTTAATGGGAAAAATCATTGTCGTTATGTCGAAACCGATACGCCAGCGCCATTGAATGTATATGGGCGAACTAAATTACAAGGTGAACAATATATAAAGGCTTATTTGAGCCATTACATTATTGTTCGCACGTCATGGGTGTTTAGTGAATATGGGCCAAATTTTGTCACTGCTATGTTAGACCTGAGTCGTGGCACAAAGCCGATCCGCATTGTTAACGATCAGTTTGGTTGTCCAACCTATGCTGGTGATGTCGCAAATTTGGTACTTGATATGGCTAAGGACTACACGGCTGAAACCAATCGATACGAATTTGGTGATTATAACTTTTGTGGTAACAGCTCAGAGAATTGTGAGGATAATAGTCCTGAGAATACTGCTGGTAATCGTACTGGAGATAGTGCCAGTGATGGTGCAGGTGATAGTGCAGGTGATAGTACTGAAAATCGCGGGGTAAGTTGGTTCGATTTTGCTCGCGCTATTTTTAAAGAATTAGATAAATACCAACCCGGTGAGCAGCGCCGTAATTTAACAGGAGTGACAAGTGAAGAATATGCTTCAATTGCCACACGGCCTAAAAATGGTATTTTAAATTGTCACAAAATTTCACCGATATTTAGACCTTCGGATTGGCGGCGTAAGTTACGCCATGTAATTGAAACAACAATGGCATAACTGTTTGCTGCTGGGGAACATAAATGATTAATCGAAATTTGTTAGATGCGTATAAAATAGAACATGGCAATATTAAGGTTGCTATCGCGGGTGCTGGCTATATTAGTAAAGGCTTGATACAGCAGATCACGCTGCTGGATTTTATTGATGTGGTTTCTATTTATTCCAAAACACGCGCACCAATTATAGCCTTGCTGAAAGATGCTAACTTACCCTTATCGATTATTGCCGACAATATTGAAGATTTTTGTGCCAGCGATGCTGATATTGTGGTCGAGTTGACCGGTGATACTGAGTTTGGCTGTGAACTGGCACTTGCTACGTTAGCAGCTAATAAACATTTTGTTGTCAGCGCTGAAACTGATGCACTTGTTGGCCCTGTACTTGCTGAGCTATTTCGCGAAAAAGATCTGATCTACAGTAATATGTGGGGCGATGAACCGGGTTTAATCAAGCACCTGTATAATTATGCTGATGTGTTGGGCTTTGGGATTGTGGCCGTGGGTAAATTCAAAGGTTTTCATGATTCTTTTGCTAACCCTGATTCAGTATTACCTTGGGCTGAAAAATCAGGCCAGAAACCTACTATGATTGCTTCCTTTGCAGATGGCTCGAAAATGTCGATGGAAATGACTATTGTTTCTAATGCAACGGGATTAGTCGCTGATGTACCAGGTATGCATTTAGCTAAAGGGACGCTTGAAGATATTGTTGGTTTATTGAAGTTAAAAGAAGACGGCGGTATTTTGAATCAAACTGGCGTGATTGAAGTTGTTTGTGGGGTTGAACCCAGTGGTGGGGTATTTGCGGTTATATCCACTGAAAAACCAGAAATATTAGATTCGCTTTCATATTATAAAATGGGTGATGGTCCCAACTACCTACTGTATTTACCGTACCATATGCCGGGTATTGAAGCCTTGTACGGTTTATACGTCAATGTTGTTGAGCATCAATCTGTGGTACGTCCAATGGGCGCGCCAGTATCAGATGTGATCACCCGTGCTAAACGAGACCTTAAAAAAGGCGATAAACTCGATTGTATCGGTGGTTATGATTATTATGGCGAAATGACCAGCGCAGAAAGTTCGGTAAACGATCATGCTCTGCCTTTAGGGCTAGCTACTGGTGCTACATTACTGGTTGATGTGAATAAGGGCGAGCCTATCTTATTTCATCAAGTGGAAATCTTAGGTCATAAAGATGGTTGCCAATTACGACAACGATTTAGTGACATGGTTTTGGAGAAACAGCGCTTAGAGTTAAGTCAGCTTAAACGGGTTAGTTTAGGTTAATACTAAGTCTAATTGTAGGTGTAGGTGTAGGTGTAGGTGTAGGTGTAGGTGTAGGTCTAGCCCTAGCTTATCAAAAAACGAGTCACTGCTATCAGTGACTCGCTTGTTATTAAAAACAGCCTGTGCTAACTGTATAGTTTGACGGTCTTATTACTGAATAAAGCCTTTATCTTTCCGTACTTATCAACCAATTGCAGTAGGGGTTTTGCATATTTAGATTGACCGAAAGGGAGTTTAACCAGAACGATAAACAACAGTATAATCAGTTTGAGAAACACATCAGTAAAGTAAGCAGATTTATTAACTAACGGTGCTTTCTGCATGCGATAACGGGTATAGGTTTCGCCTATTCGCATCGCTCTTTTTAACAAGTAATTGAGATTTAATCGGTTACTTGCGACTTCTTCAGTGACAAACGCTTCATTTGAACAAACTAATTTACCGCCATGCTGATACAGTCGATAAAAGAAATCGGCATCTTCACCCCCTGTGAGACCATAGTTGCAATCAAATTGAAGTTGGTATTTTTTAATAGCAGCTTGGCTGACTAATGTTGAGTTAGTCGCACCACTGGTGACCGCTTGGCCGTTACTCACTGGCAGCCGTTCAAACACCCCTGATTTGATGATCCATTGCGGCGTATCGCTCGGATAGGTTGATTTAACACGACCGAAAACAGCATCTGCTTGGTAAGTTTGCGCGGTTACTAATAGTTGTGCTAACCAATCTGGGTCAGCTACCTCGTCATCATCGATAAACGCCACCCATTCACCTTGGGTATTGGCAATCGAACAATTACGCGCGAGGGCAATATTCTTAGCCGTTTCTTGACGATAATAAACCGGAATATCCATGATATTGGCTTGAGCTTTGACGAGCATTTCGGCATAACCGTATTCATCATTATCAACGACGATCACTTCAAGGTTGACGTGTTCTGGCAGGCGTAATGCGGCAATACTCTTAAGGGTATCGACGACATGGGATCGTTGATATGTACACATACAAATAGATATCAGCATTTCTGTTTTCACTTATCAATTGATGACCTTGATATAATTGTAGTGACTTAAGCTGGGCTTAGCTATTATTCTGCTTGATTGTCGAGAGCAAAATACGCCATTATTTGTAATTAATAAACTTGTGAGTACAGTGCTTTACCGCAATTAAGGCAAAGTGTCATCATCATTTATGCAGTTAATGGTTTTTATCCTGCAGGGAGTGTTGCTACAATAGCCGCCTAATTTAGCGATCTGATTTCGCAAGGATGTGCATAATGAGTTTTGACAGTAAATGGCTAGAGGATTTTTTAACCCTCAATGAAACTCGTAACTTTTCGAAAGCGGCGCAATTAAGGCACATTACCCAGCCTGCTTTTGGTCGGCATATTAAAGCCCTTGAAGCGGCGGTTGGTCAGCAGTTAGTTGACCGCAGTTCACAGCCGATTTGTTTCACACCAGCAGGTAAGCAGTTCCGTAGCCTAGCACAAAGTTTGTTAAAACAGCTTAACCAAGGCTTAGATGAGATCAATGGTATTGATCAGCCTATCCTTGATCCCTTACGTATTGCCTCGCCACATTCACTGTCTTCTCCGACGTTAATTGAATTGATGGATATTGCCGAAAGCCCGCAATCATTGACCTATAGTGTGGATATTTTACGAGTTGATTTAGCCGTTAAATCCTTGGCGAATGGCGAGTGTGATTTTCTGTTTGCGTTTGATATTTTATCCCTGTTACAACCTCCGTATCAGAACCTATTTTTAGGCGATGGTGATTTCCTACTGGTCACTAAAGCAGATGATGTCGGTTTGCCTATGTATCAGTTAGGTGAAGAGTCGGTGCCGTATTTACGCTATTCTGCAGAAAGCTACAGTGCACGACTAATTAGCAGCGCGCAGATACAACAGCCGGGCTTTAATTGTCATCCGGTGTTTGAATCATCTGTCTGTCAGTTACATAAAGAAATGGCGTTACGCGGCAAGGGGATTGCGTGGTTACCTGATTGCTTGATTAAAGATGAGTTAAAGTCGGGTAAATTAGTACCGATTAATCCAGCCGTTTACCGCATTCCTTATCAAGTGCGCTTATATCGTAATCGCGCACGTTTATCTATCGAAGCTGAACAATTTTGGCGTACTTTGCAAGACAAAACCAATGAAGACTGGCAGATTGCCGAGGCGTTTTATAGCGCTTAATTATATGACAAAGTGTCGATAATGGATCCTGCATTGCGGTGATGCTATTTTTGCATTGCCATACCATTTTTTGCATTTCTTTCTTGGGTCTAAATCAGCGATACTCACGGCTTACTTACTTTGTTTAGAAGGTCGTTGTGAGTCAAATATCATTTCATCAGTTTTTAAGTCAGTTTCCTAAAGCCGACTTACATTATCATTTGCTTGGCGGCGTGCGCTTAGAGACCATGCTGGCCTTTGCGAAAAAGTACGATTATCCATTATCGGAATTGGAAGCCAAGAGTTATTACCGCGCACATAAAGCCGAAACCGGCTCTACCAAAGGCGGTATTGCGGCATTAACCTTTCTGTATGAATTGATGCAAGAGGTTGAAGACTACGAACGCGTACTCTTGGAAGTTGCAGAAGATGCCCATGCCTGTGGTGTTCGATATATCGAAACCTTTTGGAATCCTTCTGATACTGCTCTTCGTTATCAAGACGTGAACCAAGCCCTCGTTCGAGGCATCGAAACAGCCTTGCAGCAATTTAATATTACCATCCGCCTTATTCCATCAATCAATCGTGAAAAGTCCCCAGAACTTGCTGTGGAAATGGTTGAACTTATGTTGCAGCACCCACACCCCTATGTATTGGGTATTGGCATTGATTATAAAGAACATAACGCGTCGGTAGAACAGTTCTGGCAGGCTTATCGTTTAGCACAAGACAATGGTTACAAATTGACAGCGCACTGTTCTGAATTCGGTTTGCATTGGCGTAATGTAGTTGCTGGTATCGAGCTGGTGGAAGTGGATCGTATTGATCACGGGTACAGCATTATCGACAATCCTGAGCTAACCGCGCAATACGCGGAGCAGGGTATTCCGTTTACCGTGGTGCCGTCGAATACATATTTCTTAAGCCAGTGGCCTGATCATGCAGAGTGGCAGGTTAAACACCCGATAAGAGCCATGGCCAAAGCGGGATTAAATATAATTCCGTGTACTGATGATTGGCATATGCACGCGACGGATAGTACTAATTGTTATCGGGTGATGGTGGAAGACTTTGGTTTTGATATCGAAAGCCTGAAACACTTTATGCTCAATAGCCTAGACGCGAGTTGGTTACCGAAAGAGACCAGAAAGCAATTGCGTTTAGAGTGGGCGGCTGAGTTTGATTTACTGCGGGCGCAAATAGATAAAGACCCTGAAATAGCGCCGGAACACTTAATTGAATATCGCCGCCACCCAGTTTCAAAACAAAAGTTTTACATTAATAAAGATTAACTACCCGCACATAAAACACTCTTATATCTTGCATAAAACTATAAATGGAAAGGAAATCAGTAATGTTTAAAATAAAGGAGTTCTTTGAGTTCGAGAAGAACAACACGGACTTAAGGACTGAGGTCATTGCTGGTTTTACAACATTTGCAACGATGGCTTATCTGATTGCAGTTGTACCTGGGATGTTGAGTAAAGGTGGTTTACCTTTCTCGGCAGCGATGACGGTGACTATCGTCATGACAGTGCTGACTACCTTGGCGATGGCGTTTTACACCAATCGTCCGTTTGTACTGGGTCCTGGTTTAGGCAGTGTGGCGATCTTCTCGTTTACCTTGTTAGGTGACGGCGTGCCACTAAGTATTGCGTCGGGTATCGTGTTTATCAGTGGTGCGATCTTTATGGCGGTATCATTTTTAGGTATTCGTGACTTTATTGTTCGCGTTATACCGCATAGCATCAAGGTATCTGTTGGTGTTGGTATTGGTTTGTTTATTGCGTTACTAGGCTTGAAACAAGCGGGTATTGTCATTGCTAACCCGTCGAAGAATGTACTTAACCTGGGTGACTTATCTTCTGCTAAAGCGCTGATGTCGATGCTTGGTTTCTTTTTGGTGATGTTCTTTGTCGCGCAGAAAACCCGTGGCGGTATCATCTTAGCTATCTTGATTACGACGGCGATTAGTATTCCGTTTGGTCTCGCTAAAGTACCTGATTCATTGTTTGCTATGCCGGGTAGCATGGAAGGCATGCTGTTTCAAATAGATATTATTGGTGCGTTAGATCCTAAGTATCTGCCTTTTTTGTTGGCGTTTTTTATTCCTGATTTTTTCTCGACGTTAGGTACGCTGTTGGGCGTGGGTTCACAAGCGGGTTACTTGGATAAAGATGGTAACTTACCGGGTATTGAAAAGAACTTCCACGTAGATTCATGTGCAACGACCTTTGGTGCGTTCTTCTCATGTCCTGTGCTTACTACTTATCTAGAAAGTTCTGCGGGTGTTGAAGCGGGCGGTCGTACTGGTTTCACTGCGGTTGTTACAGCTATCTTGTTCTTGTTTACCTTGTTCTTGTCACCACTAGCAACGATGATCCCAACTGTTGCGACAGCACCTGTGCTTATCTACATTGGTTTCTCGATGATGTCGTCAATGAAGAAAGTGAACTACGAAGATATTACTGAATACTTCCCAGCGTTCATCTGTGTTGCTATGACTATCTTTAGCTTCAATTCTGGTAACGGTATTGCTGCGGCCATGGTTGTGTATGCTTTCCTTAAGATCGCGACTGGTCGTATGAAAGAAGATCATTGGTCAGTATATGTTATTGCCCTTGCGATGATTTACTACTTCTCGGTAGTCGCTAGCCACTAATATTGAGTACTGAATGAGTTGATAACAATGTTATTAACTTATAGTAAAAAGCCAACACAGACTTAGGTTTGTGTTGGCTTTTTTGTTTCTAAATTCTAATCTAATAAACTTGTTATATTAATTACTTATAGGTACTCTTCGTTTTTTAGTTATCAATCAAACTTCTTAAAATACATTCAGAATGTAGGGCTAATGAATATTGCATACCGACTTGCGACTGAGCAAGATTATGATTTCGCGTTTAAGTTAAAAAAAGCGGCGGAATACGAACCGATTAAAGCTATTTTTGGTTGGGATGAAATCGTCCAGCAGCAAATGCATGCGCAAGAGTGGGCTGATGGTAAGCCTATGTTGATCTGTATTGATGGCATAGCGGTCGGCAGTTATAAGATTGAAGTGGAAAATAACCACATTCATTTCTGTCGCTTTTTCTTATTACCGGAACATCAAGGTAAAGGGATTGGTAGTCAGGTATTAAAGCAGCTCATTACTCTTGCCAAAGAGAAGCAATTACCTTGCAAGCTAAGCCATTTACAAGGTAATCGAGTAGGTGAGTTATATGCACGTTTTGGCTTTGTGATTGATAGCTGTGATGAACAGTTTGTTTATATGTCACGTCAATAAACAGCAAATTTAGATAATTGCTCACAACCTTTATACATGGACTTATAAAATGATAAAAACGAACGTACTTGCCTGTCGTTTGGCACATGGCTTGGTGTATAGCTTGGCTATGACATTACCAATGGTAAGCCTTGCTGCTGTAAATAATGAGACAGATCTGCAATCAGTATTTACGAGTACGAATGCACCAAGAGTATTTAGTGGCATAGCTGTTATCGCAAAGGGGAGTGATATTACGTTTAGTTATGCATCGACATCTCAGCCTGTGGTCGATGGCTTGGAGGTTGCGGCATTTACATTACAAACCCCTTTTGTTACCGCGTCATTAAGTAAACAAATGACGGCTGCGTTAGTCATGCGAGAAGTTGACCAAGGTCGAATCACACTTGATGCCCCTATTACCCAATATCTTGAATACTTGAACGGCAAGTGGGATGCAGTTATTACTGTCAGACAATTGCTTAACCATTTGTCTGGTATTGTTGCTATCGACAAGCCACTTAAAACGATCCCAGGTGAAGTATTCGCTTATTCAAATACAGGCTATAACATATTAGGTGAAATAGTCGTTAAGGCATCAGGTGAAGGTTATCCCTTGTTAGCCTCTGAGATGTTTAAACGTTGTGGGATGGATAATACGAACGCATCAAGTAATACCAATAATGCAGTACGCTATCACGAAAAGTCTGTTGGTGAGCTGGTGGCGATGACTAAAGATTTACCTGCTAGTTTCGCGCCGAGTGCAGGTATTATTTCTACCGCCGAAGATTTGGTTGCATGGAATCAGTGTTTACATAATAGTGATTTGTTATCGGCTAAGTCACACTTGCAAATGGTATCGAAAGCAGCGACAAGACAGCACCGTTGGGGTGACCTAGGATATGGTTTTGGCCTGCAGTTATCAGATACTGGTACGGTGAAAGAGTGGAGTCACAGCGGCTATGTACTCGGTTATATTTCAACGCTAAGTTATTACCCAGAATCAGATACCAGCATGATTTTACTTGAGAATATTTCTTGGTATCCCAAAGATATGACGCGAGTGTTTTATTATCATGATCAGCTGAGAAAGCAGTTATTAAAAACCGCGATTGATAATCACTAGTCTTGATAATCAGTGGTCGGGATGGATAAGCCTGTTGACCGTGAAAGTTACTATAACAGTCACTATAAACAGGCTTAAGGCTAAAGCTTTACTCGTGACATTACCATTTCAGCTGCCTCTAATGCGCCTTCGATATAACCGCCGTTTTCTTCTGCAGATTCTGTTCCCGCGAAGTACCAACCTTGTTGATTAACAGGTATTAGCGCTGAATGAATATCGCGTAATCCATAATGTGGATGGGCACTAGGTGCATTTTTATCGGCATCAGTTGCTGTCAGTATTTTTTGGCTCCAGTCCACTAACTTCACATCAATTGGTTGCGCCGCTTGTTCACCATACATCCGTACAAGCTGTTTGACGGCTAATGATTTGATGAGTTCATTACCTGCCGATTGGCGAGTGTGGGCATCGATACCGACAAAGCCAAATAGCGCACCATTACCACTGCTAGTCGCGCTATTTGTCGCATCAATAGTGCTGGCGTCATGTATTTCTGCTAACGGACCCACTTGGCTGCTGGCAGAACCGGACAAACCTGTTTCACGCCAGAATGGTGTATCGTAAACAGCGAAAAATTTGGCATGCGCCGCCATCCATGTCGCAGTCGCTGCAAACTTGTTCTGCACTTGCTTCGGTAAAGCTGGCGTAAATTTAATACTATTGGCAAGTAAGCGTAATGGCATCGCAAAGATGACCTGGCGCGTTTGGATTGTTTGTGTTGCACCGTTTATTTCTGCGGTAACGATAGAATAACGATCTTGATGCTCGGCACTGTGTTCTGCATAGTACTCGACGTGAGTGGCCTTGGCATTACAAATAATATGCTCATCGGTTAGCTTAGTCTTGATACCATCGATAACGGTTTGCATGCCGCCAGCAACCCGCATTGATGGTGGTGAACCGGCATAACCTGATTCATAACGTAGTGGGGCTTTGTTCTCGTATTTATCAAACAAGAATGCGCCTTTATCATGTTGTGGGAATACAGGTAAATGCAGTTCATCAATCAACTGAGTAATGCGCGGGTGCATATCTGGCCAAAACCAAGACGGTCCCATATCAAACTGGTCTTCGGTATAAATACGACCACCAAGTCTATTTCGACCTTCGAGTAAAATATAGTCTTTACCTTGTTGTTCTAATAAATAAGCTGCATATAAACCGCTTAATCCACCGCCAATAATGACAAATTCTGTTTTCATCTTTAACTAGACCTTGTTAGATGTAAATATCGAAATGATCGTTTATAAATTTTTAAGTCACAGCGTCTTATAAGCATTTTTTATACCCGATGTCGTATACCGACTTCTTGTATATGCTTTTTTATAAACGATAGCTGTGATGACCCATTTTGATCCAAACAACGCAGTCGTCAGCAGTTGTGGTGATATCTAGCGCTTCACCAACCGGCAATCGTAACCAGTCAAACTTGCTATAAACCTCACCCTGATGATTTAACTCACCAGCAACCACTAACACTTCAATGCCACCAGGGTTGTCTAGGGTGATATGTGAGTTGCGCGCCCAACGTTCTAAACGCACGACTTCTTGTTTGAAAGCATGCAGTGATTGGTATTGCACCGCATCGCGTTTTTCATCTTGGATAAAAGCTTGATTAGCGGTATTGATCTCTACATCTTGGTCGTCACCGTCTTGGAACTGACCGAGTTTTACAATGATCATACAGCCGTCTTTGACGATTGGCGCGTGTTCAGTACCGACAGGGTTACGCTTATACGTGCCAACAGGATATTCACCGTGTTCATCGCCAAATACACCTTCTAAAACTAAGAACTCTTCGCCGCCAGTATGCACGTGATTAGTGAAAACACTGTTAGGTTCATACACAACCAGTGTTGTTGGCGTTGCTGCAAATTCATCGCCGTCACGTTCTAGCATTTTACGTGATACACCTTTAAGCGGAGAGGGTGTCCATGTTGATACATTAAAGAATACCTTTGCAGGTTGGGTTAGGTCGCTATTAATGTTCATCTTGTTATTCCACTGTTTCATTATAGGGAGTGGGTAAATGCATCTCGTGTCTGCATTAGATAAGAGTTAGATTTATGCATTAATTATGGGGCTATTCTTTGCATAAGACAAAGCACTACTTCTATACTGTCGATATAGTTTTTGTTTAGTGGTTAATTGCAGTGAGGTCATGTCGTACATGAATAATATAGCCCATTTAAATGCAGTACGTGCTTTTGAAGCATCTGCGAGACACCTTAGCTTTTCTTTGGCGGCAAAAGAGCTGAGTGTCACCCCTGCCGCAATAGGCCAGCAAGTCCGTTTATTGGAGGAGTGGCTAGGCGTAAGCTTGTTTATCCGCGCCAGTAGTGGTGCTTCACGTTTGACATTGACGCTACAGGCTAAGCTTGCGCTGCCCGAAATCAGTCTCGGTTTAGAGCATATATCACAAGGGTTGGCGTTATTACAAAAACCGATTATCAATAATGCCATTACTGTGTCAGTGAGCCCTGCGTTTGCCGCGAAGTGGTTATTAATGCACATTGATGATTTTCAACTTAAGCACCCTGACTATGACCTACGCTTAAATACCAATTCGCGTTCGGTTGATTACTTTGCTGAAGACATTGATATCGGCGTGCGTTATGGCAAAGGCAATTGGGCGGGATTATCACAAACATTACTGATGGATGAAGATATCTTTCCGGTGTGTTCACCTGACCTGATTAAACAGGGGATGGCTCTGCCGACGGACTTAGCTAACTTCCCACTGTTACACGATCATTCCATGCCGGTAAGTTCGGGCTTTCCGACCTGGGCTAGTTGGTTAGCGGTGCAGGGAATTAATGGTGTGGATACCAATAAAGGCTTGAAAATTAATAACTCAGCGTCGGTAATACAAGCGGCCGTGGCTGGGCAGGGCGTTGCATTAGGCCGCAGTGTATTGGTTAAAGATGATCTTGCTTGTGGGCGTTTAGTTAAACCATTTCCAGCACTTGATAGCAGTACAGAGCTCGCTTATTACATTGTTTGGCGACCTGAGCATAACTCGTTAACAAAAGTGCAGGCCTTTAAGACCTGGTTATTAACAACTGTTGTAACTTAAAATAATGCTAGCTAGCACTGGCTAAAATCCGGTTGGCGTTTTTCCATAAAAGCGCTAACCGCTTCACGGGATTCTGGTTGAGTGACTAAGTGAGCAAGGCTTTTATTTTCATATTCGACGATATCTAATAGCTGCTGTCGAGATTCTTTCATCAACATGGCTTTACTGGTGCGCATGGCTATCGGTGCCAGTTTTGCAAGTGTGATTGACCTTTGCATTGCTGCATTATCTGGTGAGTCACAGACTTCATTCGCAAACCCTAACGTAACCGCTTCACTTGCCAGCATCGACTCTCCCGCTAACAACATCGCCCGCGCTTTACGTACGCCTATCTGTTGTGCTAATAATTGGCTAGAGCCGAGTTCAGGGCATAAGCCCATCGCCACGAATGGTGTTTGAAACTTTGCTGTTGGCGATAAGTAGAGGAAATCAACAAACTGTAACATTGTGGTGCCGATCCCCATCGCTGAGCCATTAACAGCGGCAACAATCGGTTTATCACAGTTGATTAATGCGCGCATAAAGCGGGCACCATATTGATCTGGTTTGCCTTGTGACATGGCTTGAAAATCTTGCATATCATTACCGGCGCAAAAAATATTGCCCATACCTTGAAGCGTGACGACATGAATTGCATCGTCTTGTTGTGCTGATTCAAATCCTTGCGCGAGTAATAAATACATGGCTTGGTTTAAGGCATTACGCGCTTTAGGACGGTTGATTGTTAGGGTTAAAATATTATCCTGCACAACTGAAGTAATGAAGTTATCCATGTTATAAACCTTAAATTTGAGCTGGATATTTATATAATATCCATTAAGGTTTTACTTTAGCATGACTTGAATGACAGATTTGTCGCATGAATCACGTGTGTTTTTTATGACGTGAGTGATGATGAGTTTTGTGAACTAAGGCAATAATTATATTATATATTTACAGCTTAGTTCACACCTTTTTTAGTCATTATTTCAGTCATGAATTCAGGTATAAGTCGTTAACGGTTATAAAGGACTGTCATTAACATCCGTGGCAATCAGTACTTGGTCATCGGGATTATCTGTGGTGTCATTTGCTATCCACGGCGCAAGACACTCACGCTCTTCAATGCAAGGATCAGTCAAGCTATTGAGGAAAGCCACCAGCTGGTCAACTTCATCATTATTTAAGTTAATATTGGGTAATCGCGATGTGCCTTCTTGACGTTCATCGTCAAGTTTATCCAGTGCAAGTTCGCCGTTTTCTCGTACGTTAGGATACAAGTTGGTGCAGTTGGCGACATTATCAAATTGCGCTAATTGGCACCACTCATTATCATCCGCATAATCATCAATACTGCGAGTTGGGTTGTTATAATGACGCACCACTCTCTCGAGTGAATCAAATGTCCCCGCATGCCCGTAAGGTGCTGTAGCGGCAATGTTTAATAAGCTTGGTGTACGGAAGTTATATCTGTCTTGCTCATCACCAGTAACTTGTTCTCGACCAAAATCATCATCGCTATTATTGCCATCACCTTTACCAACACCTATCTGTGGAAAGGCGACAATATTGTGGCGTTCGTCACTTAACAGCGGGCCGCTATGGCAAGCTGAACAGCCTGCACCACCCTCGTCAGGAGCATCAAAGAATAATAACGCACCTTGTTTTTGCTGTTCTGTTAATGCGCTCATATCGCCATCGAGATAATCCCGCCAAGGTGAGTTAATAAAGACCATCGAGCGTTCATATTCACCAATGGCCTCTGCGGTATTTTCGAATGTAAGCAGATCTTCGGCATCGACATTACTGTTGAACGCAGTTTCGAATTCACTTAACCATTCATTTCGACTTAGATCGCCCGCCCCTTCATCATAATCGCCTAAACGTGCAGCAAGGTGATGACGAATAACATCATTGCTACTGCCATTTTCAAAATCAGTGGTTTTCATTTCTTCCGCTGACGTAACTGGAAACCTAGCTTGTGCGGTCACTAAGTTAGAACCAGCGTTACTGTCAGCGATACCAAAGCCACTATCTGGGGTACTAATGCCTGACGCGGCACCATTTTGATTATTTTCTTTGCCTAAGCTTTCTATACGAGAATCCCAAAATAAACTACTGTCCCATAACGCGACATTAAATATGGTTGGGCTGTTACGTGGTATAACGGGGATACCACCACTATTTTCACGGCCTTGGCCAAGCACGTGTGGGTTGATTGCTTCGACACCAATAGGCAGGCTTAGCGCGTCTGCGCCACCCTGAGTTGGATGATGGCAACTGGCGCAAGCGGTATCAAAATTACCCCCGAGGCTTTGGCTAAAAAATAGTTTTTTACCTAGGTTAGCAAGTGGAGAATCAATCGAGGGGATATCTCGGTTTGCAATCGCAGAGCGATCCAGGTTTTTTTGACTAATGACTGCTTGTAGGGAAATGTCGAATTCGGTTGGCTCAGTGCTATCGGCTGTAGCACCATTGGTGGCGGTATCTTCACTGGTATTACACCCTGATAACACCAAGGGTAGGGATAACATGACAGCGAATACCAATGGCTGCTTTACTGTAAATATCATATCAGACTCCATTCATTTATATTTTATTTGATTACATTCAGTTTAATGAAGGAGTATGGAAGAACGATGCAATAAATAAGGAACAAATGTGCAAAGTGATACTAAGTTGAGACATTTATGCCATTTAAAGGTATAACTTAGAGATATCGGTAGGGAGACTCGATGCGTATATTTCCTAAATTATTACTTATTCTATTATTAACCAGCGCCATGGTTTTATCACTTTTATATACCTTGATGCAGTGGAGCTTTGATCGCGGCATGCTGAATTATGTTAATCAGCGCGAGCTTCAAAGTATGCAGTTGTTATCTGATAATCTCGCCTCTTTTTATAAACAAAAAGGCCGTTGGGATGAATTGGTAACATCGTCTCTGCAGCGACCTCCGCCACCAAGGAAAGGTGAGCGCCCGAATGAGCATAGACCTAATCAACAGAGACGAGAAGACAACAGAGGCAACGGACCTCGCGAATTTAGACATCGAGAGTTTGAGCGTCGGCCACCACCACCGAGGCGGCGAGGACAGCGAACTGAAGCAGACTATTGGCCTATGATATTAGCGTTATCAGCCCAAGGTTTACATTACCCTGCGGGTATGACGGAACAAGTGAACAACTACCCACCAAAGCAACATGCGCTACGGATTAGTTTATTAGACAAAGATAAACTGAGCCTAATTGGGCGGTTTAAAGATAAATATAATACCAAATCGATCTTACTTAATGGCGAGATTGTCGGTTACATTGCCTTACCGCCGAGTAAGGCGTTAACCGATGAATTTGATATCGCGTTTGTGGCCGAGAACAACCAGAACATTGGGGTTATTATTGCCGGTGTGTTTGGACTGATTTTTATTATAACACTGCCGTTATCACGTCACTTTGTATTACCGATCACCAAACTAAAAAAAGCCGTCGTTAAGTTGAATAAAGGTGAGTTACAAACCCGATTAGCCGTTGTTGGCCGCGATGAGTTAGCGACATTGGCGCGAAACTTTAACGATCTTGCTGCGACATTAGAGCAAAACGAAGATTCAAGAAAACGTTGGCTTGCTGATATTTCTCATGAGCTGAGAACACCCTTAGCGATAGTAAAAGGTGAAATCGAAGCGATGGAAGATGGCATTCGGCCGTTAAATAAAGCCGGATTATTGTCTTTATCAGAAGAGGTTGCGCATTTACAAAAATTGATTGACGATCTCAATGAACTGACGAATGCTGAAATCGGGGCGTTACGTTATCAAAAGCACGCGCTTGATTTGACTCAGCTAGTCTCTCAAAATGTAGAACGTCATCAAACCATATTAGATAAAAAAGGCTTGCTCGTTCATACTCAATTCACCAGTGCACCAGTTGTTGTATGGGCCGATGAAACACGTATTAATCAGCTTCTCGATAATCTGTTGTCAAACTGTCTTAAATATACCGATGCCCCAGGTAAGCTATTCGTTACGTTAACGAGAAATAAACAAAGCGTCGATATTATTATTGAAGACAGTGCGCCAGCGGTACCAGATAGTGCGCTTGCTAAGTTATTCGAACATTTGTATCGGGTAGAAAGTTCTCGTAATCGTAAAACGGGTGGTTCAGGCTTGGGATTGGCGCTTTGTAAGAATATTGTTCATGCACACCAAGGGTCGATAAATGCGTTTGCATCACCGCAAGGTGGATTAGGTATACAAATTACATTACCCTTAAACTAACCTGAAAGTAGGAAACGTCCCATTAATACCGATAAGTGAGGGAACATGTCAAAGGTATTGATCGTTGAAGATGAAGTCAAAATTGCTCAGTTGTTAACGGATTACTTGGTGCAATCGGATTTAGAAACCGTGATGGTACATGATGGCAATGATGTTGTTGAACTTGTTTATCAACACAATGTTGAGCTTGCCCGTGAACACGCTTTTGATATTATTTTGTTAGACCTCATGTTGCCCGGTAAAGACGGTGTCACGCTGTGCCGGGAAATTCGTCAGTTTTCTGCTGTGCCAATTATTATGGTGACAGCGAAGGTCGATGAGATAGATCGGTTGATTGGTTTAGAATTGGGTGCTGATGACTATATTTGTAAACCGTTTTCACCCCGAGAAGTGGTTGCAAGGGTAAAAGCGGTATTACGACGCACGCAATCTCCGGTATCGATACAAGCGTTAAATATTGCCGCGAGTGAAGCGAATACTACAAGCTCAACGCCCAAGGTCATCGAATTAGATCCCGATAAATACCAAGCGCATGTCTTTGGCTGTCCGGTCGAGTTGACGGCGATTGAGTTTAATCTATTACAAATATTAGCCAAGCACCCGGGGCGAATATTTTCTCGTTCACAATTAATAGGGCAGGTATATCAAGACCATCGTGTCGTCAGTGAGCGTACTATCGACAGCCACGTGAAGAAACTGCGGAAGAAGTTAAATGGGATTAAACCCGATATGGACCTGGTGCAGTCGGTATACAGTGTGGGTTATAAATTAGCGCTATAATGCATTAATTGACCTTTTGTACTTCACTTATACTAATAACCGAACTAAAGTTTAGCAAGATTATGCCTTTTTATTGTATTTATTGCAGCTGTATTAGGGGGTGAATAATATGTTAAGACACTATTACATCGCAGATGACCTTGACGAACTTGTTATTGTTGAAAGGGAACTTGAAGACGAAGGGTTTACCGAACCGCAAATCCATGTATTAAGCTTAGATAATGCCAGTATTTCGGAACATAAATTGAATAACGTCGACCCTTTATTTAAACAAGATGTTATTAGAGGAACGGGTATCGGTGCTGGTATCGGTAGTTTATTGGCGTTAGCAGCACTCATTATTCCCTATATGGCGGGTTGGCATTATGGCCCTATCGGTTGGGAAACATTTATTATTATAGCCCTGTGCTGTTTCATCTTTTGTACTTGGGAAGGTGGTTTTTTAGGTTTCAAAAAGCCGAATACGCGTTTTTGTCGATTTCAAACGTTACTCAAGAAAGGCAAGCATATTTTGTTTGTCGATGTTGACCCAGTGCAAGAACATAATTTTAGAGAGATAATGAAAACCCATCCACGTGTTAAAGCCGCAGGTTGTGGTGCAGCGACACCGCACTGGGTTGTTAGCTGTCAAGATACTTTAGAAAATGTTAAAAAACGTGTATTTTAACAGTGTTAACGCTCTGAATTAACCCATTGTTAACCTAATAAGTACAAAAATTCAAACTACTCATAAAGTGTTATCTTTTTATCGGTTATCCCTTGTATTATTAAGGTTTCTTGTTGTATGGTGAGCTTAACCATACAACAAGAAGGTAAGACAATGAGTAAATTAAAAGGTATTCAAATCACTAAAGCTGACGATCAGCGTCTAAATAATTCAATTTGGCTCATTGATGAAAGTGCAGAACAAGCTAGATGTATTGGTACTGTGGATGATTTCATTGCGCAAGATGCAGTGGTTAGCTTATCTGAGCTAGGCAACTTTGAATCGCGTGATGTTGCAATTGAAGAACCTGCTAAAATTGAAGGTGGTCAACACCTAAACGTGAACGTATTAACACGTGAAACGCTTGAAGATGCAATTAAAAACCCAAGTGCTTACCCACAGTTAACAATCCGTGTATCGGGTTATGCTGTGCGTTTTAACTCATTAACATCTGAGCAGCAACAAGACGTTATCAGCCGTACATTCTCTAAAACAATGTAATGCTATTTCGTGACGTGGTTTCAAGATCCGTTTAACGGTATGACTTAATTACGTCCCTAAAGCCTCTGTTTTTTACTGGGGCTTTTTTATTTTTAACCTTTCTATTTATTCAGCCTTTTATTTAACTCTTTATTCAACACCTGTCACTCTTTCCTTATTTATCTAATTCAATTGTGATTAATCATTTCCCATCGTCTGGTTTTTACTTTATATCTAGTGCTATCTAATTTAGACAAAAGGGAAAGGCACGATGGATGGAATAGCCATTTTATATCCACTACTTGGACATATGCTGTTAGTTATATCACTGTATATTCTGTTGATAATGCGTAAGTCAAAAGCGATTAAAGCCAAGGCAGTCGATTTTAATAAAACCGCGTTAAACAACAAAGCTTGGCCGGAAGATGTGGTGCAAGTATCTAATAACTTAGATAATCAGTTTGAATCTCCGTTGGTATTTTATGGATTGTGTATCATTACAGTACTGGTGGGCGCCGTGAATGGTTTTGCTATTGGATTGTCAGTTGCATATGTGGTGTTCAGATATATCCATGCTTATGTGCATGTCGGTACTAACTATATTCCATATCGTTTACGTGCGTTTGCGCTGTCTTTAGTGGCAATGTTACTGCTGTTAATTCAAACCTCGGTACATATCATGATGAATATCTAGTCATCGATTTTATTATGGCGGGATCGCATTAATGTTTATACACTTTACCTAGTTCATCTTAACAATGTCTTGTTTGTAGAGTGTTATTACGCATGAAGGTCATTATCGCCTGTATCTGTTTATCAAGTTCTTTCGCTGCCTTATCAGAAGAGATAACGGCAGAAGGCATACCCCCGACAGGAGAAGTCGTCTCGGTAGAAGAAATCGTCTCGGTAGAAGAAATCGTCTCGGAAAAAGAAAATGTCCCCACGGTTGACGTGCTACAAAGCCAGCTTAATACCATGATGCAAGATACAGCTGCTTGGGTTGATGATATCGGTAGTGATGACAGTAACGGGAACAAGAATAAGGGTTCGGCGAATGGCTATTTACAATTATCTTGGTTACCGCGAACCGCAGATTTAGGCGATGTGGATGTTAATTTTAAAGTGTCTTTGCATTTACCAAAGTGGGATGAAAGGTTTGCTTTGGTTATTGATAATAATGATGAAGATGAACTCTTATTAGATTATGAATCAAAGGATATTGATAACGAGCAAGAGGGGATCAATTTTGCATTTCAATATATTAAGCGGTTTGGTCAAGACAGGCAGGTTAAAAATAGAGTTGGCTTTAGTCGAAGTCAGGTATACCTAAGAAGTGAAATACAGTTTAATTGGCAGGTGCAGCATGTTGATTTTAGTTTACAGCCTCGTTTAACTTATTTTCTAGAAGACGGCTGGGAACCAAGTATCAAAACGGCTGCTGCTTATCCGCTGGAAAGCAGTTCTTTGTCTTTATCCGCCAGTTGGCAACAGTTGCAGACAGAAGCAAACACCAGGCGTAAGATAGGTTTTTATCACATCAAGCCTACCGGTAAAAATCAGCTACTTGTCAGTGGTGTTCAATACAGTAAAAGCAATGATGCAGAAGATATTCCCAATGAAAATTACTTCATTTCGATCCGTTATCGAAACCTTATGTATAAGTCCTGGATGTACTATGAAGTAGAACCATTTGCTGAATTTAATCAAGCTAATGACTTTAACACTGAGGTTGGTATTATCTTTAGCTTAATCAGTTATTATGGCCATTAATCATAATGCCGGCTATTGCGGACAGTCATAAGCTTGAGCAAAAAAGGTCACCGATGTATTAAAGCTCAAGTTGTATTGAATGTGGATCGCGTTAGCGCCCATTGCGTTGGCTTGGTTTTTTAAATCATGAATACTGCCAAGCGTGAGGTCTGTGTTGGAAATAAATAAATAGTTGTACCAAGTGCCTTCAGAGCCGACTAACTCATTGACGAATGTACATTGTGCAATATGTTCGTATCTATCATAAATTTTAATGACGTTGGTTGTGTCATCGAGTGGCTGGATATCGAATAGGCTACAAGAAGTAAGTGTTAAAGCAGTAATAAAGATGAATAAAATTTTGAAATGATTGAATATCATGTTGTCTGGCCGCTGTTTTGTGATTTTAATAATTAAGTTATTTTTTACTTTAATTATTAAAGTGTACAGCGCTTTAAAAATAGCCGCAATTACTGCGGCTATTTTATTTTTAGAGGCAAAATATTAAGCTAGTGTTGCGTCATCCGCAGAGATATCGCCATCACCTTGTTTGCGTTTTAATAACAGCAGACAAATTGCAGTGAACATACCAAATGCAGACACACTTAGTCCAATACCAAAGATCATTTGATAAGCTTCAATCGCAGGGTAAGTATCAATGATCCAACCGTTTAATGCGTAAGCCCAGAACACTGACGCATAAGCTGCAAATGAACCAACACTCATCGCCGCGCCACTGAATTCTTTTGGCACGCCAGCTTCAGCAATCGGCGCTAAGATAATGCCTTTTGCTAGGAAGATACTGAACGAGAAACACATTAATAAAATCATGTTCATCACTAACATTTCAGCTGATTTCGGTAGCATAATGGTAATGCCTAAACAGATAACGGTAAGAGCAAGTGCACACAACATCATTTTAATCGATGACTTGAATACAAAGTCAGCAATTGAGCCAGCAACAAGACCTGCAACAACACCCATCGCACCGGTATTAATGATACCGAAGATAGCCGCTTCTGCAGTAGTTAAACCAAATACCGCTTGCAGGTATGGCACCGTGTAGATAAGCGTAATGTAAGTCCAGTAAACAGTCAGAGAGGTAAGCGCCGCTAACCATACTGTCGGCATTTTCAATACGTAGAATAAACCTTGTAATGCCGCTTTGTTTTTACTTTCGCCCGCTTTAACTTCTAGTTGATTGTCTGGTACGAATTTCCATACACAGAAGATCATTGGTAGGATAAGCAGGGTATAGAATACGATCGCACCTTGGAAAACCAAGATTGAACCACTCACTAGCGCCATGATACCAACGATAATCGCGTTCATGCTCATCTCTGTTGCACGACGGATTGATTCTAATAAACCAAACGCCATGCCTTTGTTGTTATCGCCTGACATTAAGTTCACGCCGTTAACAACTGCTGGCCAGAAGATAGCGTCGATTAGACCCCAAAGACCGGCTATCACGATTAACACACTAAACTGTGGTTGGAAAATGATAATGACCATCATGCTCAAGAATCGGATGAACATACTGGTCATCAAAATAGAGCGCACAGAGAAACGGTTATTTACCCAACCAGCTGGAATATAGAAGAACATCGCAGAACCGATTAAGGTAAATAATACACCCATCTGTGTATTGTCGATGCTTAATACTTCTAGCAGTAAGTTATAAAACGTACCTTTAAATGCTTCAAAAGCAGAGTAGATGATTTGTCCTGATAGCACGACAGACAAGAAACCGTAAAAACGGCTTTTTGAGTCGAAACCAATTTTGCTTAATAAGCTCATTATTTATTACCTAACGTTTTGTATTTTGATGGGAATTTATGAGCGATATCGGTACAAATACCGTCAACGCCCCAGTTGAATAATTGATTTGCGCGCGCAAGATCATTAACAGTCCACACATTAACTTTAAAACCTGCAGCTTTAAATTTTTGTACCATTTCTTGCGTTAAGCCTTTGTCTTGTGGATGGATATAATCGGCGTTACACCAATCTAAAATTGAGTTCCAATCGTCCCACAAGGTATGGCTTTCAAATAAACAAGCAACTTGAGTATCTGGGCTACGGCGTTTAAATTCGGTTAGTGCAAGGTGGTTGAAACTTGATACGATTAACTCACGCTCAGGGTTCAGTTCTTTCAAACCAACAATGAGGTTATCAATCATGGTATAACTTAACGCTGCACTTGCCGCACATGATTTAAGTTCGATGTTCATGTTTAGCTCAAGCTTATTGGCTAATGCAATTAACTCTTGCAGGGTCGGTAGTTTTTCACCAATGAATTCATCTGCAAACCAACTGCCTGCATCGATATTACCGATGTCTGCATGACTGATTTTACATAATTGACCGCTCTTATCAGTACAACGATCTAATGTATCGTCGTGAGAAACAATGATCGTACCGTCTTTTAAAATGTCGACGTCACATTCAAACCATTGGATATTATGTTCTTTACATAAAGAAAATGCGGCTAATGTATTTTCTGGTGCCAGTGATGACATTCCACGATGAGCAATCAATCTTTTCATTGTTAACCTTTTTGCAACTAAATGATGTCGAGATAATAAAGGAGATTATATAAATGAAATGTGACATGGATAGTACTATCACCCTTCGAAAGGGTTAATGTTCGATATAAGCTACTGTTTGTTCGATAAGTCACCAACCGAAACTACTTTTTGACTAGTGTAAATACGTAAAAAAACATTTGGTTTCGATTGAAGGTTACATTCGAAGGTATAAATGAGTGTGTTTGTAAGTAGAGTTAAGGCTAGGTTAAATAAGGTGGGGTTAACTGTATTGTTATTATTATGTATTCGAGATGGCAAATACGAGATGTTAATTTTTCTAAGTACCTTTCACTACATCATTCTAATATAGACATAATAAGGGGCATCACAAGATAGCCCCAAAGTTGTCGTTTGCTTTATTTTTGGGTCGCAACAGGGATCATTATATGGACATAAGGCGTGCCTTTCCACATCACATAAGGACCACCATAGTGGGGATCTGTCGGTAGTGAATCGAGTAGGGCTTTATCGGGGGTGATAATCATTAAATGCGGCCCTTCTTTGACCCACTGGTTATCACTGGTTTTACTTTTAGCGTAAGGGTCAATATTACTGGCGCCTTCGTCTCCCGCGAGCATATACGAGATCCCCATTGCTTGAGCTTGGAATGGTTTTTTGTTCATCCATGCATCCGCCCATGCCATCCAAGGACCGTCCATACACATGGGGGCTTTACCTGTTAGGTGGGGGGGTGTTGGAAAACAAGTGTAATTGTTGGTGCCTTTCTTTAATACATTATTATTCCAATCAACCACTGTCACGCCATCACGCAATGCAATCGGGGCTGCACTCAAGGCATCGTTGAGTAAATTTTTGGATTTACCGTCATTATAAGCCGTAGCGGTAAAACTGATACAAAGTAATATTGCACTTAAGATATAGGATGTAACTTTCATTACGTTATCCTCGGTTTGGTTATGTCACTCCTGAGTATAGTTCAATATGACTTTGCTTTATTTTACTGCGCCATATTATGGGTCTATTTTAACGGTTGCTCAACCACAGTGTTTGATAGGGTGCAAGCGTTAAAAATTGGCCAATGTCTTTGATGGTATCGCCGGTAATTAAGTCATACCAAAAATCGCTACTGATCAAGTTTACATTCGCTAGTGGCAGTGTCAGCTGCGTATCTGCAATATTAGTGATGCAAAATATGCTTTGGCTACGATCAATACTTTGTCGCCAAAATCCAAAAACTTGTTCGCCCAACTGTAAGGTGAATTGCGTCGCGTTTGGATGAAAGGCCGGCTGCGCCGTGCGTAATGAGATCAGGTGATTGATATCGTGCAATGCACGCGCGTGCTGGCTGTTGGGATCGTTAAGCTGTTCGTTCAGCGCGTCCAGTTGCCAGCGATGCCGATTGATGGAACGATTATGACTGGTATGTTCGAGCTTTTTATAATCATTACTGGTGCCAAGCAAGCTGTGAATATAAATACCAGGGATCCCTTCCAGTGCCAGCATGATAGTGTGTGCACAGATGAAACGCGCATGTCCCCACTTATCGGGTCCTTTTGTTGTGCCTTGTAATGCATCGTACAGGGTAATGTTCAATTCGTAGGGTTTGCGTATTTCTTTGGTTTGTCTATTTTCGCTGTTGTTATTATCCACTGTGACTGTACGCCACGATATTTGGCCACCAAATGCTTGCATTGTGGTGACTAACTGATCTATCTCTTGATCAGACAGTAAACCTTCTGTGGGCCGTAAACCAATACCATCGTGCGAGGCGATAAAATTAAAGTAAGCCGTGCCATTTTGTGCTGGTGGCATACTCATCATCCACTGTTTTAAGTACAGGCAATTACCGGTGATCAAGGTATTAACCAACAATGGCGGCAGGGCGAAGTTGTAGATGCAGTGTGCTTCGTTACCATTACCAAAATAGGTCAGGTTTTCTTTGTTCGGTATATTGGTTTCAGTAATGATCACGGCATCAGCACGGGCGTGCTCGATGAGCGTTCTTAACAGGCGCACCATTTCGTGGGTTTCGGGCAGATTAATACACGGTGTGCCCGCTTTCCTCCACAAAAAGGCAATTGCATCGAGGCGGAATATCTTGATGCCATTGTCTAGGTATTGACGAATGATGGACACGAAGTTGATGAGTACCTTGGGATTGGTAAAATCAAGGTCGACTTGGTCGTGACTAAATGTGCACCATACTTGCTGTTTTCCAGAGGCGGTTGTTGTTGACCGAAACAAAGGCGAAGTACGCGGCCTGACAACGGCTTCTATACTGTCATCGCGATGCGTTATGGTATCGCTGGCGTTGGGATATGCCGAATTAGCATAGGTGGTAGCCGTGTAAAAATAATCATGACCAGTGCCTTCACCGCGAATGAAATTATCAAACCATTTACTCCGGCTAGAGCAATGGTTGATCACTAAGTCGGACATAAGGTGATGGCTTTGGGCTATCTGCTTTATATCACTCCAATCACCTAAAGCCTCGTTAACACTGGCGTAGTCAATAACCGAAAAACCATCATCACTGCTGTACGGAAAGAAAGGCAGTATGTGGACACTGTTGATGGTATCCGCACAGTAATGTTGGAGAAAGTGATGCAGTGTCTGTAACGGTTTTTCATCGGAATGAACAATACTGTCTCCGTAGGTAATTAAGATGGTGTCTTTTTCTGACCAATGATTCACTTGTGGTGTCGGTGTATGCAACTGCTCTGTTAATCGCATCGTCGACATTAACTCTGCGACTAAACTGGCAATTGATATGGGCAAATTAATATCAGCATAAATCGTACTGAGCTGTTGCGCTAAGCGTTGCTGTAACTGTTGTTGTAATTGTAGCTGTAAGTCAATTTTTGGATTTAACATCGTCACCATCCATTTTAAAAGTTGATCCGCTATGATTGAGAGATAAAGTCGGCTCTATCTAACTCGACGGCTTCTTTAAGGCGCTCTAATACGTCCGGCATTGCTGAGATAACGCGGTTCCAACTGGGCATAAATGGTTTTTCCATCGGGTTATCGAGGAAGTTCTGTCCGGCAGTCATGATGTTCTGGGCAAACATTTCAACCGCTTTTTCTTCGGCGTGGATATCCAGTGTCAGGCCGTTCATCACCGCATCGTTATAATAGGTTTCAACAAAATCGAGGGCGATACGGTAATACGTTGCCTTGATGGTACGGAAGTTTTCATTGGTGAAAGTATGGCCTTGGGTGGCTAATTTACGGAAGAAGGCTTTGGTAATATCAATCGACATTTTTGACAAACCGCCATTTTCATTATCCAAGGATAAGTCTTGATGTTTGTGGTCGTATACGTCAGCGATATCCGCTTGGCATAATCGATTATGCGAATAATTGCGGTGCATTTCTGACAATACGCCAATCTCTAAACCCCAGTCACTGGGAATACGAATGTCGTTGAGTACATCTTTACGGAATGAGAACTCCCCCGCGAGTGGGTAGCGGAAGCTGTCCATGTATTCAAGGTAATCGTTATGACCGACAACGCGTTTTAGTGAGCGTAATAATGGTGTAATTAATAACCGCGATACACGGCCATTGATCTTACCGTCAGCTACACGGGCATAAAAGCCTTTGCAGAATTCGTAGTTAAATTGTGGATTAGCCACGGGATAAATCAAGCGGGCGAGCAGTGATCTGTCATAGGTTAGAATGTCACAATCATGCAGTGCCACTGATTCTGATTTGCCAGAGGCGAGTGTATAACCCATGCAATACCAGACGTTTCGACCTTTACCTAACTCTTTTGGCGCTAAACCAAGTTTGGCAAGTTCAGCATCGAGTGCTTGCAGGCGGGGGCCATCATTCCACAAAATACGATGATGTTGTGGTAGCGCGCCAAAGAATTTTAACGCGTGTTTATATTGCGCTTCATTGGCTCGATCTAAACCAATGACAATCTCGTTTAAATACGGCACATCTTGTAAATGCTGAATGATGTTAGGCAGTGCTTCGCCTTCTAGTTCTGAGAATAATGACGGTAAAATTAACGACATTGAACGCAATTTAGCAAACTCGGTGAGCTCTGCTTCCATTGCAGCTAATGGACGTTGGTTTAAATTATGCAGTGTCGTTATGACACCATTTTGATAGAAATCAGCCATGATAAACCTTCCTTGATATTTGAATTGCAGTATTAAGCCTAAGTATTGAATTGACTAAATGCTTGTTAGCTTTAATGTTGGTACTCGTGTTGGTAACCGTTCAGATAACAGCTTGGGTAATAGCGTCGATAATACTTCTGCCCAGCCTGTTGGTCCGGTATGCTTACTGATGGTTAAACCCTGTTTACGTTTTAATTTTGGTGGCGTATGTACTGGTGATAAGATGATCGCGGCGTATTGCGCCGCTTCTAGCATAGCAATGTCATTGTTACCGTCGCCGAGTGCAATAGAGTAGGGTGTTTGTTGTAGGTTAAAGAATTTAAATTGCTGCATTAACCAGTCCATCGCTTTGCCTTTGTTGCTATCACCGCAGACATGCAAGAAACGTCCGCCTTCTAAGATGGTCGCGCCTTGTTTTTTAAGTTGCTGGATGAATACTTGTTTCTGAGCTGCATTACCTTGCCAGAGTAGGGGTTCGCCATATTGTCTTTGACTTGCAAGGACAGCACTTGCCTCGTCCAACCCCGTAGCGTTAATGATGTCGTTAAGCGTCATCATGCTCATACCTGTAAACAACTCAGCCTGCTGTTCGGACACTGTTTGTAATAGTGATAACCAATGTGCGCGTGACTGCACGAGGGATTTAACCCAGTAGCCATCTTGTTGTATTGTGCCGATAGGCTGATGGCTAAAGTAGTTAACAGGGATGTAAATAGCAGCGCCGTTTTCAACAATAAATGGCCCATTCAAATTGAGCTTATGTCTTAACTCGAGCAGTTCGGCATAGGTTTTACTGGTATTTGGGATCACGGGGATTGCTGCGTTTTTTAATTCAGCAAGCGTACTCAAGGCGGGTGTGAAACTGTAGTCGTCATGATCTAACAAGGTGCCATCAAGATCGGTGAATATGGCAGGGTAACGATTAAGCTCGATTGATTGTGGGGTATATGAATGCACCATATTACGCTTAGCATCTAGCTCAAATACCCAATTACATAAATTTGGTAGTGTGATTAACCCATGCGCTGTGAGGCGTTGAAAATAAGCAGTAAACAACTTTATTTCAGATTCACTCATGACACGGTCAAGTGAGGTACTGAGTGTTAGTGTTTGTTGTTTTAATTTTAATTCTTGCTCTAATCGCCACTGAAAAGCAGTATCAAAATTAGGTGCTTTTAGCATGACTAACATATCTAACCGTTTATAAAGATCAGCATAATGATACTTTATTTGATCGTTCACATAACGACGCCAAATACCGTATTTATCTTTTGTTGCTTCAAGGTTGTTGACTGGCTCTAGCAGGGCTTCATCTGTCTGTGGCTGCACACCTAAACACCAACCTTCTAAGATAATCACATCGACAACACCGTGAATCACTGGCCATGCTGATTCTGGATAAGGGTTATCGGTGGTTTTATTAAACCGCGGTAGCGCAACGGGCGCGGTATTATTCGTCGCCGATTGCAATTTATCTAATGTATCGTGTGCCAGCGATAAATTATGGGTGCCGGGTACGCCACGGGTTTGTAATAAATGGTGCTCGTGCACTGACAAATTTTTACGTTGCTGGTGGCTATAATAAAAATCATCTAGAGATAGCACTGCGACATTCATTTTATATTCGCTGGTTAAATAGGTCGCAAGATAATCTGCAAGCGTTGATTTACCAGCGCCCTGGCAACCATTAATACCAACTAAAACAGGTGCTTGATTGTGATGGCTAGTTTCTATGTTAGTGATAGCGTGGTCTTTTGCACTGTATTGGTGCGCTCTGATCGCCGATATGATCGTCGTGTACCATTTTGTCGCATTTGCTAAATAAGATGTATCGAGCATATTACGCTTAATGAATGCGGTTAATTGCGGGTTTGTCATCATAAAAGCCATCCTAAATGAGCGAATCTTATAATGAGTTGTTCAATAACCGTGCCATGTATACCTCTAAGGTATAAGTTTGGATGTTTTCATCGGTGGTGTTGGGATTACATTTTGACCTAGATCAATTTCACTGGTCGCAATATCGCATTTCTGTTACCATCGCCGCCTTAATCTACAGCGCTGGATTTACGTTCCAGTTAGCTCAATGGGGAATAACCAAATGTCAGCACCAATTACGACCAATAATACCGCTCAAATTACAGTTTGTGCTTTGTACAAATTCGTACGTTTAGAAAATTTTGAAGCGTTACGCGCGCCTTTATTAGCAAAAATGGAAAGCCAAGATGTTCGCGGTACGCTGTTATTAGCGGCTGAGGGTATCAACGGTACCATTGCTGGGCCACAAGCAGGTATTGATGCTGTATTAAGCTTTTTATCTCAAGACCCAAGTCTAGGCGAAATCTCTGTTAAACAATCTTATAACGACGAGAACCCGTTCTTACGTACTAAGGTTAAGTTGAAAAAAGAGATCGTAACGATGGGCGTGGAAGGGATTGATCCTAACCAAGTCGTGGGTACGTATGTACAACCGAAAGATTGGAATGCACTTATTTCTGATCCGGAAGTGATCTTAATTGATACCCGTAACGATTATGAAATTGAAATCGGTACATTCCAAAACGCTGTGAACCCGAATACAGCGACTTTCCGTGAATTTCCTGAGTATGTGAAAAACAACTTAGACAAAGAAAAACACAAGAAAGTAGCGATGTATTGTACCGGTGGTATTCGTTGTGAAAAATCGACTGCTTATTTAAAAGAGCAAGGTTTTGAAGAAGTTTATCACTTAGAAGGCGGTATTCTTAAGTATCTTGAAGAAGTACCACAAGAAGAAACGATGTGGGAAGGCGAGTGCTTTGTATTCGATGGCCGTGTTTCTGTGAATCACGATCTAGAGCAAGGCGAATGTGACCAGTGTTTCGCTTGTCGTTACCCGTTAACACAAGACGAATTGCAAAGTGAACATTACGTGAAGGGCCTTAGCTGTCATCGTTGTCACGATAAAGTGACAGATGAGCAACGTAGCCGTTTTGCTGAACGTGAACGTCAAATGGAATTAGCTGAAAAACGTGGCGAGTCACACATCGGTGGTGAGATTAAACACATCATTGACGAACGCCGTGTTGAAAAAGCCAAGAAGAAAGCTGAGCAGAATTCAAAATAAGGTTTAAACTTATTTGAGTGTTTAGCTAAGAACTAAAAAGCCGTTGTTACTTTTGCAAGTAACAGCGGCTTTTTATTATCCATACATTCGTGTTTAGCTGTCGCTAAAGAGTCGATATTAGAAACGACGACCTATAGAGAAGATCACTTGGTTCCAGTTTAAGAAACCGTATTCCAAGAACATGTTCCATTCTTGTTTTGGACCAAAGTCATACACCATGCTTACAGACATGTTACCCGTTTCTTCACTTTTAAGGTCAAGGTCATATTCTACATCTAATCCATTTCTACCTAAATCTGGAAAGGCATAATTACCAGTTATGTTCTGGTTAATTAGCTGATAGTTGTAACCAAGTAACACCGCTAATTGTCCACCGGGAACAGCATAACGTTGTCCTGCTCGGAATGAACCGATATATGTTTGAATGGTGCTATCTGTGGTTGTCGTCCACGAATTGGTAAACGCCATAACACCGGTGAAAATAAAAGGGTGCATGCCAGAAATAACTTCCACTTGGCCTGCTAATACAGTCCCGATACCGATATTGTTCGCTGTGTACTCAATTGGTAGTGTAAATGGTGGCAGCAGACTTAAAGCTGGGTTTGAAACATTCTCAGGGTTTACTCTTATTTTTTTATTGCCTTTCGTGTGGCCGACTAAACCATAAACGTTCCAGAAAGGTAGGATCCAAGCATCAACTTTAAGCTGCACACTTTCATCCTCACCTGTGATCGTCACATCGTCTTTTGGAACAATTACATTAAGCCCATTTAGCTTCACATTAAAATCATCCTGCGCGACATAACCCACTTCTTGCTTGTTATAAAACACATTGAAACCCAGTGGGATAGGTAATTGATAACCCATTTCACGCGCTTTCTTACCTAAGAAAGGTAAGCCACTCCAATGCTCTTCTTGAATTGCTATTTCTTGAGATTCAAGCGATTGTAAACCCAATACTGCATCGCCTTGAGGTTTGAATGATTCTGGGAATCCAACACTCTCGGTTGCCACACTATCAATAGCTACTGACGTTTCAGGCGTTAACGTGGTTACGGTTGTGTCGTTCGCAAATGCAAGCGGTGCGGTCAATGTAGTTAATAAAGCAAGCGTTGTTAATTTCATTAATTGTAAAAATCCAAAGTGAGAATATTAAGTTGTAAGATTTAAGTAACTATTAAGCGAACTGGTCTTTGCTAGAACGCTTCAGTGAACGTCAGGAACAAGCCACTGTCATCGGCACTAAAGCCAAAATCGATACGCACATTCATGCGCGGTTGTAATTCGTAGCGATAACCAACACCGTAGCTATATAAAAGGTTGTCATACAGATTGCTATCATCACCAGCAATAGAGCCAATACCACCCCAAACAGTCATACCGTGTGCAGATAGGTCGCCATTATTACGCTGGAACGTATGACGATATTCAACCGTGTGTTCAATGGCATTATTATCTCTAAAGCGACCGGCGTATAAACCACGTAGCGAGAAACTACCGCCGAGTGTTGGCATATCATAGAAAGGTACATCGCCTTTACTCCATTGCATCGCATTGTAAACAGCGACAACACGGCCAGGGTTAAAGCTATGGTAGTAACGGTAATCAAGTAGCACTTTTTGGTAATCATTATCGCTACCGATCACCGATCCATAATTGATGTATTCAAAGTTAAGGTATTGACCTTCCCAGGCATTAACTGTGACATCTCGAGTATCGTAATTGACCGTGACACCTAAGCCGATTGATAAAGGTTTATCTTTAAATTCGTTAAAGTTATCGTCTAGGCTTGCCGTTAGTGGGATCTCGTCTTCGTCAGCTTGGTAATATTTCAACCGTAAAGCAGGACCAAAGTAGAAACCGTAATCATTTTTAAATGATAGATTAGCGTCATAGGTCAACGAGGTATTACGCATTAAGGTGTCATCAGATGAATCTTGGGCTTTGCCTTTGTCGTAACCAATCCCCCAGTAATTCTCAGCGTCATCGCTGAATGTCAACGCACCACTGAAACGGGTATCATTGTTATCAAAAAATAGATTCTGTTTTGAGCGGATACCATAACCAAAACCTGCGTCACCTTGTGTTCCTACAGCAAATAAGGACACACTTGAACGTTGTAGTTCTTGCTCTTCACGATTAGTACTAAACGAAAATAAACCACCAGCAGCGACCATTAAACCGACTTCAGGAGTATAAGCAGGACCGCCTAACCAAGACGTGATTGATGTACCATTTTTTTCTTGGTGATCATCGATAGCATATTCAAGATCAGTTTGGCGTTGCGTTAACGTTTCACATACTTCTGCTTCACAGTCATCCAGGGCAGTATCAAGCGCATCAATCGCAGTGTTGTATTCTTCAGTGCGTTGTTGTGCTTGCGCGTCTGTCGAAAAGAAAGGCATTTCTGTTACAGCTGTAGGTAAATGCTGATACTCGGTGAGTGGATCTGCATTTACCATTAACGGAGTGAAAGCAAGTAAAGGTACGTAAAATCGTTTAGTCAAGAGATCTCCAAAAATGGTATTTATAAGCGGCGTGATTGTAAATTTCCAGTTGTGAAAAATACGTGAAAGTTACCGCTAATTGAGACTTTATTTATGACAATAGAAGAATCAATTTTAGTCATTGGTATTCAAAAGAGGGCGTATTCTAGGTGTGCAGCAAAACGAATGCAAGATGTTGAAAGTATTCAATAATGAATAACTAGATATGTTATGTTTTACTATGCAGGAATTATTTTTTTACGAGGTTTTTAGACGCTAAATCATACCGTGCGAGGTGTCATCGCGTGATGAAGTTGTAACGCCTGTTGTTTAGTATATTTATAATCGATTTAGAAAGGATGGTCTACCATCAACCATAGGTTAGTGCTTTCATCGGAAACGGCAATATCAGCTCTGATCACCATCCCTGCCATTAAGGAGCGTAAGGAAAGACCTACATCGGTTTTTATATCCGCAAATAATGCGTTGCTCGTATAGGCGTCCGCTACCTGTCCAACTTCAGCAAAACCGACTAATTGAAACCAATCAAGGCGTAGAAATTTCAACCAGCGTATATCTGCAATAGGGTTATTTTTAAAGGTATAACGATATTCTAGGCTACCATAAATAGCCGCTTTATCATGAAATCTATTTTGATCATAACCACGCATACGATAGAAACCGCCTAATGTAGCGCCTTCATTATACGGTGCTGAATTTGTCACTTGTTGACCTCCGGCATTATCATGCTCAAGTTGCCAAGACGGTGAGAACCCAGTCCAAAAATTCATTGCGATAATACGTTGTGATGCACTTTCAGATTGTCCAAGCGAGACATATTTACTCATTTCGAGATCAATGAATGTCCATCGACGATCTGAATCGAGCCAAGCAGGATCGTGGGTTATGGCAATATATTGACTACTGCCAGTTGAGGGATTAATTGCAAAGTCAGTATTGTTGTATAACAACCCCAGCTCAAAAGCATGGATAGTACCATCAATCGCATCAGGTCCAGTTTCAAAGCTTTGGTAGCGATTAAATTGCCTTAGAATTAATACTGATACTCCCGTGTCTAATGGGTTCCAGGATTCTCCGCCAGTTGGCTCAGAGGTTAATAAACCACGGCTAGTTTCATATTTAACCATCCCCTGAGTTCGGGTCGCGCCGATGGGCAATGAAAACTCTAATTTCATTTCCCACCAATTTGACGACCCATTAGCTTCAATATAATTGTCGTTCGATGAATCATTACTGCCAGCTAATGGATCGCTAATCGGAGTGTAGGTATCTCTGGGGCTGGCATAAGCTCGTTGATCAGGATAGTACCCCAGCATGCCTAGTATGCTAAAGTATAAGCGATCTGTTTTTGGTAAGCGATAATCCCAAACGCCGAGCCCTGCGCCATAACTTACGTCACCACCAAATGCGGCTCCACCTATGGTCATTTGATCTTGATAATAGCCGCTGACCATACCACCGACGCCTATATTTAACCCCATTGAGTCTGTAGAAAATAAATACGGCAGGATTAGTTTTTCTGTCACCTTATTCGGGGTTTCAGCGCGGTTTAGGGTTGATTTAACTTTTGCTGAAGGTTTGGCATGGACCATAACGTTGAATGCAGAGAAACAGGTAGCTGTCACTATAACAAGCCCTAGTCGAGTGATGCTCTTGAATTTCCTTTCTAATCGCATGGAGACTCCATATCCCTATAATCAATCTCTTCAATATTAGTCTAATACATGGACTAATGGTTAATAACGATAAGACAGGTTGGTAATAAATTGTTGGCGACTTGCCCCACCTATACCGCCATACTCAAAGGCCAGCATCCAGTGTTTACTTAAGTTATAACTACCACCGACAAGTCCCATCCATTTATCCACATTTTCTTGTTCTATTTTGTAGTCAACACTAAATCCGTCTTCGCCCACAGGCAGATACTGAGTACCGGACAGGGTTAGCTGGCTTTTTAAATAACTGGTGCCGACGTACAGTGATAAGCTTGAGCCGTTATTAAACTGAAACTGTTTACCTACTCGCGGCAGCACATTGACCACATAACCCTCGGTTTCACTGCGATCCATATCAGTCCAAGTGAATGTCACTGGGACAGAAATAAAGTAACTGTTCCAACCGCCGACAAACATCATCCCCGCACCGTAAGACATCCCGGTTAGGCTAGCTTCAATGTCTTCGACTTCAAGACTAGCGCCTCCTAAAGCGTTACATAGAGGGCGATTTTTAATTAAAGTACAATCTACGTTTCCTTGTTCTAATGCATCGTCACCATCAATAGCAAAGTTAATGCCGACCGTTCCTGTTAATTTACCTACTGTGGCAAATACATTCATAAAAGGAAAGACCCAAGCATCTAACTTTAACTGTGGGGTGTGGGTATTGGATTCGGTGTTATCAAACGAAACAAAATCGATGTCATACTTTGGACTGCCATCGTAACCAACCGATAAATCAGTCAGAGTCATATCCTGTTGGACGTTGGCATAAATAATACTGATACCAAATGGCAGTGGTAAGTCATAACCATTCATGATGACGTCTTCAGCAAAAAAGGGTAAAGCGTGTTCCCATTTCTTCCCTGGATTAGCTGTTTTTTTATCTGCTATTGTAAGGTCTAATTTGGGAACTTCACTCTCAGTGTCCTCCTGTGTTAGGAACGCTGCATTTTGCTCTTGATATATATATTGAGACATAAGAGACGGTAAACCAAATATAGTTTCATCTTGCAGTTCAAATAACGGTGGGAATAACGCATTACTAGATGCTGTATCAACTTCTGCTATAGCATTGGTGTTGTTTGCAAAAGTGAGTGGCGCTGTTAAAGCCGTTAATAAAGTAAGTATTATTCGTTTCATCGTAAAGTGCCTGTCGTGATCAAAATGCTTCAGTAAAAGTAAGGAAAAAGCCACTGTCATCAGCACTGAATCCGAAGTCTATGCGTACATTCATTCTTGGCTGTAATTCATAGCGGTAGCCAAACCCGTAGCTATATAATAAATCTTCATACAAGTGGCTATTATCTGCATCTGTATCACCTGCAACAGAGCCAATACCCGCCCATACAGTCATGCCGTGGGCAGATAAATTGCCGTTATCACGCAAGAATGTGTGGCGATATTCGGTCGTATGCTCAATGGCGTTATTATCTCTAAACCGACCCGCGTATAAGCCACGAAGTGAGAAACTACCACCAAGTGTCGGCATATCGTAAAACGGCACGTCACCATTACTCCATTGCAGCGCATTGTAAAAGGCGATGACACGACCTGGATTAAAGCTGTGGTAATAACGATAATCGATCAGCGCCTTTTGGTAATCATTGTCGCTACCGATATTCGAGCCATAGTTAATGTATTCAAAATTGAAATACTGGCCTTGCCATGCGTTAACGGTGACATCTCGGGTATCGTAATTTAATGTGACACCCAGACCTATGGATAAGGGTTTGTCTTTAAATTGGTTAAAATCGTCATCTTGTTGTGCAGTAAGTGGAATTTCGTCTTCATCTGCTTGGTAATATTTCAGCCGTAAAGCAGGACCAAAATAGAAACCATAACCGTTTTTAAACGACAAATTGGCGTCATAGGTCAGTGCGGTATTTCGCATCAAGGTATCGGCGGATGCATCTTGTGCTTTACCTTTATCGTAACCCACACCCCAATAATTTTCGGCATCATCACTGAATGTCAACGTACCTGTAAAGCGCGTATCATTATTGTCGAAAAACAAGTTTTGCTTAGAACGAATCCCATAACCAACTCCGGCATCACCTTGGGTTCCTACTACAAATAAAGACACACTTGAACGTTGCAGTGCTTGTTGTTCACGGTTACTGCTAAATGAAAATAACCCACCAGCAGCCAGCATTAAGCCAACTTCAGGTGTGTACGCTGGCCCGCCAAGCAAAGACATAATTGAAGCACCATTTTTTTCTTGGTGATCGTCAATTGCATATTCTAGATCGGCTTGACGTTGAGCTAACGTTTTACACTCAGTCTCTTCGCACCGTTCTAAAGCATTATCAATCGCATCGATAGCATTGTTATATTCACCCGTGCGTTGTTCTGCCTGTTCTTCAGTCGTAAAGAAAGGCATATCAGCAACATTGGTCGGTAGATATTGATACTTGGTGAGCTGGTCGGCATTTGCTGTCAACGGTGTTAAAACAAGTTGCGAGGCTAAGACAAGCAAGGCTAAGTAAATACGCTTAATAAGAGGTCTCCAAAAAATCGCTAGTATAGGCAAGGCGGGTGTTGTCATACAACTGGGATAATTACGTGAAATAAGATTTACTAATACTTTAATCAGCTATATCTAAATCAATTTAAGGCCGCGTTATCACAAAGAGGGCGTATTTTAGGTGTGGATTTTTTTGCATGCAAGTGGTTAGGGTTTTATCAAAATATTATTAATTAAATGTTCAAAACGGAGCGCTAGATTAATGTTACTTATAACGAATTGGTGTCGGGGATATTCGAACCTTAGTCTACAATTAATGTGAGATAGTGAAGTATTCATTAATGAGGTGCTAATTATGTTTAAAATATCATTGTTTTTTGTAATGTTTATGGTCAGTTCAAATACGTTTGCTTTAAAGCAGGAACCGGCAAGTTCAGCACCCTCTGGGGTTAATGTTTACATTATAAGTCCGGTTGATGGTGCGACTGTTTCACCGACATTTACGGTGCGTTTTGGTTTAAGTGGAATGGGCATTGCGCCGGCGGGAATCGATCGTGATAAAACCGCTCACCATCACTTGCTTATCGATACTAAGGTGTTGCCTGATTTGACCAAACCGCTACAAGCGACAGATAAAGTACGCCATTTTGGTGGTGGTCAAACGGAAACCGAAATAACACTAAAACCGGGTAAGCATACTCTACAGTTATTGTTAGGAAATTATGCGCATGTACCACATGACAAACCGCTGATGTCGAAAAAAATAACGGTGATTGTTAAGTAGTAGCAGGCATATAGACTGTTAAGGTGTTATCTGGATAGGGGTGCCATCGGGTACATATTTAGCGATATCTTGAATGGCTTTATTGCTGACTGCAATACAGCCATTCGTCCAGTCAGATCCAATCAGTAACGCTGCATTGTTTTTATTCGGTAAACCATGGATATAAATATTGCCACCGGGATTGAGATTACGTTCGAGCGAACGTGCTTTATCGCGTTTATTTGGGTAGGTGATATGAAGACTTAGATGATATTTACTCTGCCTATTTTTGAAGTCAATTTGATACAAACCTTCCGGTGTTTTTCTATCGCCGCGCTGTATTTTAGCGCCAATCGGGTTTTTTCCAAGGGAGATCTGATACGACTTAATCAACTGATCATTGCTAAAAAGAGAAAGAGTCCGATCTGATTTTTTAACCAATACATAATCCGCTTGCGCAAGTTGTGAGGCATAGCTATTGAGTGTAAATATCACGAGTGAAAAGAGTATTAATTGGTATGTCATGGCAAAAAGTGAATAATCTGTCGGCATTGAATGATAGGGTGATTAGACCGTATATCTTAATCACCTTCAATTTTTAGCTTATAATTTTAAGTGATCTAAGTCACATATTTAAATGCCAATTAACAGCGTGAATATAAGGGGTTGATAGATAATTATTTATGACCGGCCCAAGAATATAAACTATGACGAAGCTTTATAAAATATCATAACCCCATAAGAATATGCTCAAAAAACACACAAAATGACAGGTCTAAAGAGTGATAACTGCGTATTAACTGGAAAGATACCCGACACTACATTTTTGCTAGCGCTAAAGTTAGATCTAAAGCAAAGTAAGATGTTGTGTCGGGTGTATTTACAACGCACTAATCTCGATTAGGGATCTTGAATACCAACGTGTAAGTAACAGGTAATACAATTAAGGTTAATATCGACGCGAAACCTAAACCAAAGATGATGGTTATTGCCATTGAACTGAAAAACGCGTTCGACAGTAATGGGATCATACCTAACATCGTGGTTATCGCCGCCATTAACACGGGCCGAACTCGACTTACTGATGAATCGACTACCGCTGCATAAGGTGCTTTTCCCTGGCTTAACTCCAAATTTATTTGGTCGACGAGTACAATGCCGTTCTTAATAATCATCCCGGTTAGACTGAGCAAGCCTAATAGCGCCATAAAGCTAAAAGGGGCATCAAAAAGCAGTAGACCAGATACCACCCCGATTAATGCTAGCGGTACAGTAAACCAAATGATCAGCGGTTGACGCACAGAATTAAACAGCAAGACGGTGATCAAAAACATCGCTAAATAACCTAAAGGAATGGAGCTAAATACCGAGGTCTGCGCCTCTGTGGTTGTTTCAAATTCACCACCCCATTCGAGATCATAACCAGCAGGTAAAGGTATTGCTTCCACCTTCGTACGGATGTTATTAAATACCGAATCTGCGGTTTCCCCTGTGCCATTAATCGGATCTGCTAATACCGACAGTACTCGTTTACGATCACGGCGCATGATCATTGGGTCTTCCCATTCAGTGTTAAAATCACTGACGATTTGAGTCACTGGGACGAACAGATTATTATCCGCGCTCCATACCTGGAGTTTCCAAATACTATCGGCATCCAAGCGTTCGGTCGCAGGGGCGCGGGCTATGATGGGCATCAGATAGCTATTTTCACGATAGATGCCGACTTGTTTACCGCTAAAATTGGTCAGTAGGGCATTATCCAAATCGTGTTTACTTATGCCCGTTTCTCGTGCTTGTGCTAATGCCAGTTGTGGTCGGATTAAGGTGACTTGATTACGCCAGTTATGACGGATACCGGTGGCCGTCGGTTCAGCGATTAAGATAGCTTCAGCCTGAGCCGCTAATTGGCGTAGTATTTGTGGATCTTCCCCATAGAATCGAGCCTCTATTTTAGCCGCTGGACTGGGACCATTTTCCATATACTTAATGCGGAACTGGGCTTCAGGATAATCCTGCAACAGGTCTACTTCTAGTTTACGCATAAAGGTATTTAAGGTATCGAGATTGGTCATCTCAATCAGTAGCTGGGCATAGGCGTTATAGCCTTTTTCTGGCACATAAGATAATACAAAGCGCTGCGAACCTTGGCCGATCACACTAGTTAGGTTAACTAAACCGACATCCTTAGATTGTTGCTGTTGCATTAGGTCTTGTTCAATGCGGGCGACAAGTTGCTCTGTGGCATTAATATCACTCCCTTCAGGCATCCACACATCGACAAAAAATATCGGTGTACTCGAAGGTGGGAAAAATACATTCTTAATATGGCCAAAACCGATAACTGAAGCAATAAGCGCAGCGATCACCATGGCAACCGTAACAATACGGAAACGGATCGCCAGCATAAGAGCACCACGATAGAACTGAAATATAACACCTTTATACGGGTCATCATCTTGGGTTGATTTGTTATCACCGTCTTTAAACATTAAATGACAAAAGAATGGGGTAAGCGTCATCGCCGTGATCCAACTGATAAACAGCGAGATCAACAATACTTGAAATAAAGAGGCACAAAACTCACCCGTGGCATTATCTGACAGACCAATCGGGGCAAAAGCAATAATCGCAATAATGGTAGCGCCGAGTAGTGGCCATTGGGTTTGGGATATCACTTGTTTGGCCGTTTCCAACCGTGTTTGACCACGTTGGATACCGATAAGAATACCTTCGGTGACCACAATCGCATTATCAACTAGCATACCGAGGGCGATAATAAGCGCACCTAATGAAATGATTTGTAACTCAATGTTGAGTATGTTCATGACAATGAAGGTACCGAGTATCGTCAGTAGTAATACCAGCCCCATTAATAAGCCAGAGCGTAGCCCCATAAAGACCAGTAGTACCACGATAACAATCGCGATAGATTCGGCCAAATTGATCAAGAAACCATTGACGGTATCATCGACCATTTTACTTTGGTCATAAACGGTCAATAGCTCGATACCAATGGGACGTTCGCCTTCGAGTTCTGCCAGTCGTTGATTTACCGCCGCACCGACATCAACCACATTGACACCACTGGAAAACGAGATGCCGACAGATAAAGCCGCTTCCCCTTGACCATGATAAAGACTTGACGGTGTTTCATCTGCGGTTTTATAAATCTTGGCTATATCACCAAGGTAAATCAGTTTGGTGCTACCTGGCGCACTGACTAACAGACGTTCCATTTGTGTTACATTGCTAAACTCACCTGTCGGATGAATACGAATACGATCATCACCAACACGAATACTACCGGCATTCGAAACCACGTTTTGCGCGTTAATAAGGCTATAAATGTAATCTTGGTTAAGTCCCAACGCCGAGAGTTTTTGTTGGGATATTTCCACTACTACTTGTTCCGCAACTTTACCGGCAATCACAATTTTTTTGACGCCATTCACGAGCACTAATTCTCGACGTAAGAAATTAGCGTAATTTTGTAGCTCTCTATTGCTGTATCCATCGCCAGTGATATTGACTAAAATACCAAATACATCGCCAAAATCATCAATGACATTGGGCGTTGCTACCCCAGGAGGTAATAGCTTGATGGCATCGTTGACCTTACGGCGAACTTCATCCCATATCTGCGGTAATTCGTTGGCGCCATATTGTTCTTTAATCTCAATTTCAATTTGTGATAAACCAGCACTGTTAATCGAGGTGATATGCTTGATTGCATCAAGTTGTTGCAGCGCATCTTCTAGCGGTAATGTGACTTCCTCTTCGACCTGCTCAGGTGATGCACCTGGATAAGCTGTCACAACTAAAGCTTGTTTGATGGTAAATTCAGGAAACTCTAATTGGCCTAACCCGAAAAATGAGATGCTGCCGCCAACCAATAATAACAGCGCGAACATCCAACTAACGACCTTGTGTTGGATTGAGTATTGAGCGAAATTCATCGGTTATACTCCACGTTGCCAATGCAAAGGCTTCACCACGAGTCCTGCGGATAACTGTTGAATACCAGCGATGACCACCTGATCACCAGCTTTGATACCGGATGTTATTTCAATGCCGTGTGAGCGGACTTTACCCAAGGTGACTGTTTGCGGTGTTACTGTGTGAGTATCACTGTTGTATAACCAAATGATGTTTTGACCGTTGGTATCCCTTTTCATCACCGCGCTGGTGGGTAATATGGCGACGGTTTTTTTTGCTGTGGCTATGTCTAAGGTCAACTCTGCACTCATTCCGGGTAAGATTTGGTTATTACTCGGTTGCGGTAAGGTAAATACCACTTCATAGCTTTGTGTACCTGGGGTTATTTGTGTGGCGTATTCTTTTAATGTCACTGGATAAGATTTATGCGGTTGTGCTGAAAATATAACCTGCGCTTGATTAGCCGTACCTGGGGTTAGTTGCGTCACGCGGGTTGCTAATGTTTCGGATACTTGAATGACGATATCGATATTACGATCTTGTTGTAATACTAATAACGTTTGGTTAGCTTGCACCATCTGATAGTTATCGGCCAATATCTTGGCGACCGTGCCACTGTAAGGTGCTTTTAATACCGTATAACTGAGTTGATCACGGGCCGTAAAAAGAGCCGCTTGTGCTGACTTTAGTTGCGCTTTAGCGAGGTCATATTCTGCTTGAGAGAGTAATTGAGTATCGAGCAGTTTCCCTTTACGTTTAAAGTCTGCCGATGCAAGTTCATGCTCGGCCTCCCTATGCAGCAAGGTATTACGTGCGTCTCTATCATCAAGGCGGACAAGTACAGCCCCTTTATTCACATGCTGACCTTCAACTAATGATAATTCAACTAACTGACCGGATAAGCGAAAAGCTAGATCTGCCTGTTCTGTAGCGGTTACTTTGGCTGGAAAACGGTGGATATCACCGCTCTGCATGTCGGCAATGGTTAATAATTTAACGGGTCTTATTGAGGGGGTTAAAGGTTCTTTTGATTCCGCGCTGCAGCCGCTGATAATAGCCGCAATCGTGCATAGTACAATGGTTTTTATGTAGAGGTTCATAACCTTAATTCCAGTCATATTGACGTTGATAATACAATTGAGGGCAATATAACAATATATAAGGTTGATAAAAATGAATCTATATGGAACTACCGGTTGCATATAATGGAACTATACGGTGGTGTGATCTTATGTGGTGTGGTGTAATGCACACTTATTTGTGTACTCTTATGTGCACTCTTATTTGCACTTTTATTTGCACTATCAGGGGAAACTAGATGAAAACAGAAGATATAGCCTTGTTCCACCGGATTGTTGAAGCGGGCAGTTTGGTTGATGCTGCTGGGTTATTATATCTGCCTAAATCGACAATCAGTCGGCGTTTGCAAGGGTTAGAGGATGATTTAGGCGTTAAATTATTTCACCGCCAAAATAGGGCGATGACCTTAACCACTGCAGGCAGTCACTTTTATGATAAAACTTTGTCTTTGTTGGCAAGCTTAGAGCAAACAATCACTGATATAACCGATAAAAATGCAGAGGTCAGTGGTCATTTACGTATTCTGCTATTTCCAGTGCCAGATTTAATGCTCATTGTTAACGGGATTTATCAATTTATGGATCTTAATCCCAAGTTAACTGTGGAGCTTATTGTGAATGCAGAACCGCTTGATATGATCCGCCATAATATTGATATCGCCTTTATGGTGGATGAAGCATTCAATAACATTGATATCGACATGGTCGCGCGTCCTGTTCTCAGTGAGATATTGCATTTTGTCGCTAGTCCTGAATATCTTGATAAAGCAGGAACACCGGCAAAACTCAGTGACATTAGCCAACATAATTCGATCATGTTCCGCTTTCCTAATGGCCAAGTATTTAATGAACTGCCGTTAGGTAACAATGAATTCTTATCTGTCAGCGGCAATATTTGCCTTAACAGCGTGCAACTGGCATTGGAAAGTGCGCTCGCTAGCCGCGGTATTGCTTATATACCAGAGCGCTTGTGTGAAGAGTATATTAAAGCAGGTAAGTTGGTACGACTGTTTGCTGATGTCCAACCCTATGAAGGTAAATGCTATCTCACTTATCCGTCACGCCGTTTTGTTAGTTTGGCTAGCCAACGTTTGATTGATCATATGCTGAACTTTATGACGTTAGATGGTCTGCCTATCTGTACTAAAAGCAGGGAAGGTAAAGCTTGGTATTAACGCCTTGCTAGAGCGTATTTTGATGCAGTATAACGGTTGATTACTATGTGATTGTCAGCAAGGAAACACCCGAGTCATTTTAGCTGAACAATAAGCTGCTACCGATAATCATCAATAAACAAAATGCGAATTTACGCATGGTATCTAGGCTAATAGGGGGTGGATAATGTTTAGCAATCCAGCTCATACCCAATACGACGGGAATACAAATAACGGAGAACAATAGCATGTCACTCGTCAGGCCGCCTTGAATACCAACCATGGTAATACGGCTTATTGAGCTAACAAAGAAAATGCTTAACAGATATAAACGAATAAGATTAAGGGTAAAAGGTTGGCGATAGAAGATATAAACCAGTGGTGGTCCGCCCATACTAAACAGTCCGGTTAAAATGCCCGACGCCGTACCCGCGCCAAGGAACATGCCTTCGTGAGATTGTTTGCGGTCTTTGTGTGGCGACTTTAAAATCATGCTAATACCAGCACCAATAATCGCGATACCAAGAATATTTTGTAATATTTGATTGTATTCACTACTTAAATATTCAAGCAATGTTAAGCCAATCATTAAACCCGGTAGCATCCCCGCAACGGTCAACAGCACTAAACGTCTATTGAGTTGTTGCATACAGCCTTTCAGAATAAATATGCTATTAATCAAGGTAACAAAACTGATCACTACTGAGGTGAATGCTATGGGCACTAAATTAAAGGTGGTCACTGTCCCCATTACTATCATGCCTAAAGCAAAGCCGGCGACACTTTGTACGTAGGTTGCGACAGCAATAATAGCCATAAAGGGCAGCAAAGTTTCGACGAGCATTATGTATTCCTAATCGTGGTCATTGATACGAACGTGTGGTATTTACGTACTAAAGTTGGCATAAATGCGCTGTTATGTGTAACGACTTAACATTTTCGAAGTGGTCTGTATTGTACTGAGAATATAACAATTACTCAATTATTCTGTATCCTTTCAGGCGTTATTTAGTGTAAATTCGATGAAGGTGTAATGGCTTGTGTTATTGAATGGTTTATTGGAGAAGAAGATGCAACAGCCAATTGTTGGATATCATAAAGATGAAGAGGATGATTGGGTAGCAGAACTCGCCTGTGATCATTTTCAGCATGTGCGCCACAACCCACCTTGGTTTTGTCGCCCTTGGGTTATTACAATAGAGGGGCGCGAGTCTATGTTAGGGTTTCAACTTAACTGTAAAAAATGCGATGAAGGTGCACCTCGCGATAAGGATTGATATATTTACCGATTGAATAGAAGATGGAGTAAGTCAATGAAACTAATCTATACCCATGAAAATGGCTTTCTGGTTAACAATGTGAAAAATATTATCGAAGGACATGGCATTGATGTTGTGCTTAAAAATGAGTTCTCATCTGGTGCAGTAGGGGAGGTTTCCGCATTTGACGCTTGGATGGAACTTTGGGTCATTAATGATAGCGATTGTGAACGCGCACTTGACGTTATCTCAACGATGCAAAGTAAAGCGGATGATCCGGACTGGCTCTGTGAGCAATGCGCAGAAGAAAACGGAGCCTCATTTGATGTTTGTTGGAATTGCCAATACGAGCATTAGTCAGATGAATCTATTTATTCACTCTTCATTATTCATTATCCATTATCCATTATCCATTATCCATAGCCACTACCGATAGCCGATATCGCGAAAGTCGGTGTTAATCATTAATAGTCGTTGTTCATACGCATTCATTACAACGACTTAACTAATTGTAAATACTTGTTAAAAAGTACTAATTAGGGCTAATGCTAACAGGTTAAAAGTTAGATCCTTTATTCTATCGCCACGTATTATTTCCTGTGATTACGGTCACTTTTCCACAGATATAATTGTCGGATCTAAAGGTTTAAAATGTTTTTTGTTAGCGCATTAAACTAAAGTAATAGTGCTTATTGAAATTTATATGTTGAATATAAAGGCTACTTTGCTTTTTATTGCCTGTTTGTGTCGATTTTCTTTGTGAAGATACGGTTTGCTAACTTACTTCAAGCGATCATATTTTAGTGATACATTAATTTAACTTTCAGATTCATTTGATGAACACTGAAAGACAGTCAAGCTAAGGATGGCTTGAGGTTGAAGGAGAATACGCTTTATTCTCACACATTTGCCAAGGATGGATCTCAAATGGACACTAAAAAACACAAGATATTTGCCAATCACATCAAGTTAGATAACCTTTCGTTACAACAAATAAAAGAAATGCATAGCTTATTTATTCAGTATTATCACAATGCTGAGTTTTCAACGTTCGTCGATGATTTGTCCGAAAAAGACGGATTGATTTTAATTCGAGAGAGTAAGTCAAAGCGAATTGTTGGTTTTAGTACCCTTAAAACATTACGCTTTAGGCTTAAAGGAAAAGAAGTAAAAGGTATCTTTAGTGGTGATACTATTTTAGAGCGTAAATATTGGGGCACGAATAAGGCGATGATCTGTTTTGTTAAGGTCTTGCTGAAAGAAAAACTAAGAGATCCACTCACACCATTATTCTGGTTACTTATTTCTAAAGGTTATAAAACCTATTTATTATTAGCCAACAACTTCCCTAAACATTACCCACATCATCAAGGCAAATTCGATGAGCTAGCAACTGTTGTTGAACAATATTGCGAGAACCTGTATCCAAGCTATTTTGATGCGCAACAACAAATTTTAGACTTTGGTGGTGATTATCAAAAGCTGCGTGGTGAAGTGGCCGAAATTACTGCCGAGTTGAAGCGAAGCGTGCCTAAAATTGGCTTTTTTGAAGAGCGTAATCCTAACTGGCGTGAAGGTAAGGAACTGCCTTGTATTGGCGAAATTAACGCATCCATGTTTACTTTCTTTGCACAAAAATCATTACGTAAAATATTACAAAAGAACAATATTAATTGGGATTTAGGGCTCATCAATTTAACTCGCCGTTTAGTGAAGTAGGGAGATATTATGGCATTAATAAATGGCATTACCCGAAAGGTCGGTTATAAGATCACCCATAAGGTAGCGCAGAGCCTGAGCTCGCGTGGATACAAACAGTTTTGTAAAGCGTTAGCACATCCACAAGCCGTGCAACGTGAAAAGTTGAGTTCATTACTCAAAGTGATTGCACCGAGTGTATCGGGTAAAAAATATAATTTATCCAGTTCGCTATTTTATGAAGAATTTATTCGTAAAGTACCGATTACTGAATACGATGACTGGGCAGCACAAATAGACAAAGCCAGGTCTGGTAGCAGTCAAGAGTTGAGTGTTGAAGCGAATGAGCGATTTCAACCGACGAGTGGTTCAACCTCTAAGATCAAATGGATCCCGTATACACAGTCATTTTTGAATGAACTCGATGCGGCTATTTCTCCCTGGATGATGGATATGTATAAGCATAATCCAGGGATGTTAAAAGGGACGCATTACTGGTCATTATCTTGGGTTCCGACTGAACTAAGACGCACGATCTCTGGCGCGGTTAATGATGATTTAAAACTATTACCTTGGTGGAAACGCATTTTCATGGGGTTAACGAGTTCAGTACCGGAGTCGGTGTCTTTAGCTGACTCTTCAGAGGACTCTCAGTTTGCTACGTTAGCTTATTTACTCGCTGATAAATCACTGTCGTTTTTGTCGGTATGGAGTCCAACGTTTGCGCTTACCTTGTTCGATAATATTATTAAACATAAATTAGAATTGGTGTCGGTACTCGCGACGGGTAAGTGGGGCAAACGTGCCCCCGCATTACCTGACTTAAAATGCCCTAAATCACACCGTGTCGCAGAGTTACTATTACAGTGGCAAGGTGGTATTTCAGCGGAGCTATTACAGCAAATTTGGCCGAAACTCGCGTTGGTGAGCGCGTGGGATACCTCGTCATCTGCTACATGGGCAAATAAATTACAAAATTTACTGCCACAAGGTGAGTTCCAGGGCAAAGGGTTGTGGGCGACTGAAGGCGTGGTCACTATTCCTTTCCAAAATAAGTATCCATTGGCTATATGCAGCCATTTTTATGAGTTTATCGATCTTGATACTGACGAAGTATTTCCTGCTTGGCAATTGACAACAGATCAAATCGTACGCCCTGTATTAACTACGGGTAGTGGCTTGCTGCGTTATGCGATGAAAGATAAATTACGTGTGAGTGGTTTTCTGCAAGATTGCCCTTGTTTTGAATTTTTAGGTCGCTTGGATGGTATTGATCTTGTCGGTGAAAAAATGAGTCCTGAAATTGCGCTTGAAATCATGAAGTCGGCGGAGCAAAACCCACGCTTAACAGCAATCACTGTTTTTGCTGTACCGTCTAATACTCCAAATGAAAAACCATTTTATCTTTTACTGTGTGAACCAAATAGTCATATTTCCGAACTTGAAATGAAGCAGGTTGCAGCGAATGCCGAAGCTGAATTAAAGGCTTGTTTCCATTATCAACTTGCTAGGGATCTTGGTCAGTTGGGGGCGTTAAAAGTATGCTGTAGCCAGAACGCTCGAGACCTCTATTATTCACGTTGTGAAGCGCGCGGTATGGTAATTGGCAATATCAAAATTGAGCCTTTAGTACTTTGGGATATAGATATGCCAAATGTATTTCTAGAGGCCATTGCGGCGTAACGATATCGAAAACACAGCGTATAAAGCTTCATTAAGTCGTAGAGGTAAAGAAAATGGCAAGCAGATTCTATACAAGGCCAGCGCAAGCAAGTGATTCTGATGAATTAATCGCGTTAATCGCAGCGACACCTCAGGCTGGTGCGATTACGATCAATTTTGAACGTACGCCTGATTTCTTCATGGCAACAAAAGTCGTGACTCAAATACTCGATGTGTGGGTCGCTGTTGAGCGTGAAAGCGATCGTGTTGCGGCTATTTTCAGTATTGGTCAGCGTGATGTTTATGTTAATGGTGCACGTCAGAAAGTCCGTTATGGTAATGATTTGCGTATTCACCCTGAGTTTCAAAGTGGCCGTACTTTATTTAACCTGCTTAAATGTTATCGCAAAGCGATGGGCAGTGATTGGATGCAGACGGTGATCTTGAGTGATAACGAAGCCTCATTGAATTCAATGGGTAGTGGACGCAGTATCACCCCGACCTATTATGACTTTGGTGAAATGACCACGCATATGTTGTATTTAACCAAGCCTTGTTTAACGAGGCCGCGTCCAAGTCAAGATAGTAAGTTCAAGATCCGAAAAGCAGATCATAATGATATCGACATGATGCAAGTGTTTTTTGAACAGCAAGCCAAGACTAAACAGTTTTATCCGCATTATGATTTTATTAAATTGTTGAACGGTGATGAGTACTACCGAGGACTCGTTATCAGTAATTATTACTTGATGTTCGAAGGCAACCAGTTAGTGGCAATGGCTGGTATTTGGGACCAGAGTAGTTTTAAGCAAACCCGTTTTGTTGCTTACAGTAAATTGATGTCGGTGGCGCGTTTACTCAATAATGCTTACTCCACGTTATTTGGCGGCATGATGCTACCGAAAGCCGGAGACAAGCTGAGTTATGTGTCGCTACATAGCTTGTTAGTGATTAATGACGATGAAAAGTTATTTTCACGGTTGTTACAGTATATTTACAATGATTGTTTAGCGCAAAATTTTCAGGCATTAGTTTGTGGATTACCGGCGTTAGATGCTCGCCAGCGTATTCTTGAACAATACCGTTCTAAAGTGCTGCACAGCAAACACTTTATTGCGAGTTATCATGATGACCCTCGCAGCAAATTTGATACCACCTACCCGTTATATTTAGAGCCAGCAAGACTGTAAATCGTTTATTTTTATGCCGAGAGTCACTTAGAATATGAGTATTGGTCGTTAGATTGTAAACAGAGAGAATCAAGAATCAAGAATAAAGCAGTTTCGATTTTTTCGAGGCATTCAGTTTGGTTAACAAGGAAGCTAACCGATGAGTAGTAGCCAAAATAAAGATTACATAGCAATGTGGTTCCAAGCACGTAAAGAGTTTGGGATCGGTGACCGGATGAATGTCGGCTTGCTAAATAAAACCACGGATGACATTAACTGGTTTGAATTTGCACACAGTCAAATGGATGGCTTAGGTGGACTTACCACCATATTACGTGAGCATGATTATCCGTGTCAGGTGTTACCAAAAACAGCAGACAAAGTTGCGCCGTCAAATTGGCAGCAAATTAAAATGTTATTTGCTGGTGGCAAATCTAAAGTACCTAAGAAAATGCGTTGGCAAACCACTTTTCCAGATCATGCCGCCGCGAACCTCGCTGAGAATAAACTTGCTCAAGTCACTGATCATAATATTAATACTTATCAGTACAGTAATGATGCCCCTATTGTTAATCGATATTTCAGTCTAGCTGAAACGATTGAGATAAAAAAACTGGCTAAAAAGCATAAAGTGGCACTGAATATCTATCTTTTCTGGGCGTTAAATAGAGCGGTTGCAGATCAGCTCCTCGCTTCTCAACAAGATTATTACTGGCTCTATCCGGTGAATCTACGTGGTGCATTACCGCACATTGCAGAAACCAGTAATTGCTCTTCAGGCATTAATGTGCTGCTTAACAATACGATTGCACCGCGTGATATTCAGTTGCAAGTGAAGCAGCAAATTAAAGCCAAAAGTCATTGGCAGCTTTGGTGGCAAGCGCATATCGGTAAGATCATTGGTGAAAGCGGCGTACGTCGTATTTACCAATATGTCAGTGAACGCCAATTCTATGCTGGTTCATTCAGTTTCTTGGGTAACTGGCCGCTTAAAGATGATAATAACCCACCAATTAATCAAGATGAATTGTGGGTTTGCTGTGGTATCGGTACCAAAAACTACCCCGTATCGACGGGTATTTTATTGTGGCATGATCAGTTGTCTTTGGGGTTAAAACTACACCCTTATATTGCTAAAGACATCAATACGACAGAAGCCGTGATGCAATGTTGGAAGCAGCATTTGTTACAAGGTGATTTACTGACGCCAAAAGAAACGCTTGCTGGTGCTGTTATGAGCGAGGCTGTCGCGCCGATAGTCACATTATCAAAAGCGCATAAGCCCAGTAAGTTTAACCGGGTGTTGCTACCTAAGATCCAGAAAGGTATTCAGCAAGCTAAAACAACGTTATCACCTTATTGGCAACAAGGGCGAGTATTGTTTATTCGCTATAAAAATGTATCCATCCCGCTATCAATTATCTTGTTTACCTTTATCTGCATGACATTATTATCTGTGATCAGACCGCAAAGTCAGATTAGCCCTGAAATTAACCGTTTTCCATCTGTGCGTTATATGGATGTGGCTTTTGACGATGCTGTGATCCCTATTTTTAGTCGTGGCATCGTTGCGGCTAAAACACAAATTAGTCTTAATTCCGAAGTCACTGCAAGGGTTAAATCGGTAGCTGATAATTTTACTGCTGGTGGTTACTTTAATGCAGGCGATGTGCTGTTATCGATGGATGATGAAGCATATCAACTTGAAGTCATTAAAAAGAAGCAGGCCGTAGATGGTGCGTTATTGCACTTAGCTGAGGCTAAAGCAAAAGCCCATGTCGCCCGACGAGGGGTATCGAGCAAAGCAACCAATTTTGCTCGTCACATTCCGCAAATTAATGATGCTAAAAGTCGAGTTAAGGCCGCTGAGGCTGATTTACGTTTAGCCAATATAAAACTAGAACGAGCGGTTATTAAAGCACCATTTTCTGGTCGTGTTAAAACCGTGAGTGTTGGTCGAGGACAGTTAGTTAATTCGGGTGAAATCATTGGCGAGATATACGCGTTAGATAAGATGCATGTGCGACTGCCCGTTGCGGATAAATATCTCACCTTGATGGACTTACCCTTCAAAGTTACCTCATTTAGTCATGACGAGCATACGGAGCATTCAGCTGGCAAGCACACAGTCAAAATGCCTCTCGTTACCCTGTCTGTGAGTGTGAATAATAAGCGTTATCAATGGCAAGGGACGATTACGGGCACTGAAGGTGGATTAGCCGAGAATAGATTGCAGTACGTTGTTGCCGAGGTATTAAACGATCCGGAGCAACCTCTGTATCTACAGCCTGGCCGATTTGTGACTGCCGAAATTGCGGGTCGTGAATTTGAACAAGTGGTTATTATTCCCCGTTTAGCACTGCGTAATGATAATAAAGTGTGGCTGTTGGATGCTGAACAACGTCTTAAAATTGTCTTAGTTGATGTGCTTCATCAAGGCAAAGAACAGGTTTATATCACCAGTGGTTTAAATGCAGGCGACAAACTGATATTAACACCGCTTGATGTCGCGGTAGATGGTATGAAGTTGAACGTGGTGCGCTCATGAGGATCTTAATTACTTGGTTTGCCAAAAATAAAGTCGCTGCAAATTTGATCATGATGGTGATCATCGCACTGGGTTGTTTAGCGTTGCCGGAAACCCGTAAAGAGTTAATTCCGGGTGTGTCATTAGAGCGTATCGCGATCTCGACATTGTATCCTGGCGCAGCTCCCCGAGAAGTGGAAGCGGTTGTCTGCACGCGTATTGAAGCCGTTGTTTATGATATTGCAGGGACGTTAGATTTAACGTCATTTGCGAGTTCAGGCTCTTGTTATACCACCATTGATATTGCCGATGGTTATAGTACCAAAGCGGTATTGGATGAAGTTAAATCAAGGATTGAAAGCATACACTCATTCCCTGAAGAAGTAGCAAAACCAGTTGTCAGTGAATTGATTGAACGCTATCGGGTTGCAAAGCTTATTATTTCTGGTACTGGTGATGAATGGGCATTAAAGCGTTTGGCAGAAAACATTCGTTTAGATTTACTCGAAGATCCGGTTATTTCTGTTATTGAGTTACAAAATGCCAGACCTTACGAAATCAGTATCGCCTTATCTGAAGACAGTTTGGCGCAATATAACTTAAAGTTTGAGGATGTGGTTAATACGTTAAAAGCCACTGCACTTGATTTACCGGGTGGTAGTCTGGCGACAGAGCAGGGTGACATATTGATTCAAACCTTAGGTAAAATTGACAGCGCAGATGACTTTGCCAGTATTATTTTACAAGCGAATGAAGACGGTGGCCGTATCTTACTCAGTGATATTGCGGCTATTCACGATGGTTTTCGTGATGAGGGCACAATGGCCCAGCTTGATGGTCAACGGGCGGTATCATTAGATGTTTACCGGGTGGGCGATCAGAATATTATTGAGGTTGCTGATGTTATAAATAAGTACGTAAAATCGCCCGCAACGTATTTGCCTGAAGGGATCAGTTTGTACGTTTGGCAAGACGATTCTAAGTTGTTCATGAGCCGTATCGATTTATTGGTTGGTAATGTGTTTAGTGGCTTGTGTTTATTGTTTGTCATCTTATTGTTGTTTTTAAATTGGCGTTTATCTTTCTGGGTCAGCTTGGGGATCCCAATTTCATTTATGGGCGCTTTCTGGTTATTACCTGTTTTTGATGGTTCTATTAATATTATTTCTTTGTTCGCCTTCTTATTGGTACTCGGTATTGTCGTTGATGATGCGATTGTTGTCGGTGAAAGTATTTTTACCGAGCAAGCGTCAGGTAACAAAGGCGTTGAGGGGGCGATTGAAGGTGCTTACAAAGTCGCTAAACCTATTACTTTTGCCATTATCACCAGTGTAATTGCTTTTATGCCGTTGCTGTTTTTGCCTGGACCTGAAGGTAAACTCATGCAGGTTATTCCTGTGGTTGTCATTACCACGCTGCTGTTTTCGTTGTTTGAATCGTTATTTATCTTACCTGCGCATTTAAGCCATCAACCCGATGATCACGATACGAGCAAGTTAGCCAATCTGCCTGCTGCTAACGAATCTACCTCGACGTTATCAGCTACAAACGACTCTACTTCACGCCTATTTACTTCAAAATTAAGGTGGTTCATCTGCAAGGTTAAAATGATTGGCCGGGTATTGGAAGGGATACAGACAAAGTTCTCTGCGACATTAGAAACGTTCGTTATCCGTCAATATAAGCCTTTTTTAGACCATGTATTACGCTGGCGTTGGAGTTATATACTTGGGTTTTTAGGATTATTCTTTATTTCTTTAACCTTACTTTCCAGTGGTTGGTTACGGACAGTATTATTTTCGGCCATTGAAGGTGATATTGCCTATGCAAATGTTACGTTTGCAGAAGGCAGTAATCCCCAGAAAACCAAACTTGCGCTGTTAAAAATTGAACATGAAGCCTTGCAATTACAACAAGAATTGACCGATGAATACGGTATTTCTGCTATTGCTCACGTGTATTCAGTTGTGGCTCCGATAAGTAAGTATTCACGCGAATCACAAGCGGCTGCAGATGATCATATTGGCAGAGTTTATTTGGAGTTATCGGTATCGAACGACCGGATAATCTCAGGCCATGACATCATTGGTCGTTGGCGTGATCGGGTTGGAGAAATTGAAGACAGTATTGAATTAAGTTTCGTCTCTGATCTCACTCCGCCCAGTGCCGATATTAATATTGAGTTATCGAGTCGTAATCTAGATGACTTAGCCCAGCAAGCAGACGCGCTAAAAAAAGTTTTAGCAAGATTTGAAGGTGTCTATGATATCCAAGACTCGCAACAGCGTAGTTCAAGGCAAGTACAGCTGGCGCTAAAGCCTGTCGCGCGTGATATGGGACTGACATTAAGTGCACTTGGACAGCAAATTCAGCAGGCATATTTGGGTGTCGAAGTGCAAAGTATGCCACGTGGCGAAGATGAAGTTAAAGTGCAGGTGAGGTATCCAAAAGAGGCAACTAGCTCATTATGGCATTTAGAGAATATGCACATTCAATTACCCAGTGGTGAAGGTGTGCCGCTGTTTACTATTGCAGATGTGAGCTATCAATCGGCAGATCATAATATCAAACGTTATGAACGCAATCGGGTTATGTCTGTCTCTGCATTTGTCGACCCGGGTAAAAATAGCACTAAGGCTGTTATTGCAGACCTTGAGGCTGGTTTTTTACAGCAATTAACCGAAACCACTGCGGTTAAATGGTCGAAAGCCGGTAAACAGAAAAGTATTGTCGAGTTTGTCGATATTTTAACAAGCAGCTATTTATTGGCGTTAATTGCGATGTATTTAGTGATGGCGATTTTATTTAGTTCTTATACCCAACCATTACTGGTGATGTTTGCCATCCCGTTTGGTCTGGTTGGTTCCTTGTTAGGGCATTTGTTGTTAGGGGTTGATGTGACGCTATGGTCTTTTATTGGCATGGTCGCCGTGAGTGGGATCGTGGTCAATGATAACTTAGTTCTCATTGATTATATCAATGAAAAATGCAGCCAAGGCGAGTCATTAGAAACCGCGATCACAAGTGCGGGGGTACGTCGTTTCCGTCCTATTATACTTACTTCGTTAACCACGTTTATTGGCTTAGTGCCGATAATGAGTGAAACCAGCTTACAGGCCCAATTTTTGATCCCGATGGCGATATCATTAGCCTTTGGTGTACTTTTTGCGACGCTTGTTAGCTTGTTATTGGTTCCCGCCGTCTATTTATTGATTCAGGATATGACTACCGCACTCTCGGCGTTACTTTCTAAAAAATCAATCGTTAACAGCCAAGTACTTGATGAGGGTAGTAATCGTAATAGCTATATACCTGATAACCGTGCTGCCGATAGCGCAGCATAACCGTCTTACAGTTCAAGGAGGAACGATGACGTTTAAACGTAAACTTTCACCAACAGAGCGATTTTATATTAGTTGTGATGATTTCAACGCTGAAGAAACCGCTACCTGTGTTGTTAATCAGATGGTACTCGAAGGCCAAGGCAATATTGATATAGCAGCTTGGCAACAAGCGGTAATCAAAGCGTCAGAAGCCCTGCAAGGTACACGATTTAAACTCTCAGGTAAACTTGGCTTTAGCCACTGGGCTGATGCAGGAAAAACCACCGAACTTGAGGTTATCCGTGGCTTAAATTGGGATGGTATGAGTGACAACGCTGCGCCATTCTTAAACCGTCCGTTAGATGTCAAAACCAGTACCGGTTGTGAAGTATTACTGGTACTTGGTGAAGACAGCTGCAAGCATCATATTATTTTTAGAACCCATCATGCAGTGATGGATGGGCGGGGCACCAAGACATTTGCTGATGAAGTTTTACGTGCATTGCGTCAACAGCCATTGCAAGGAGACAATAGCTTTGTCCGAGATGTTGATCTGGCTAAATTAGTGACCTCGGTACCTGGTAAGAAAATTAATGATACGGTGGCAGCGCCGACAGGTGTTCCGCTTGGACATGACTTTGGATCTTCTTGGCAGCGCAGAACCTTACCGGGTAGTTATAAACAGGTTTTAGCCAATGCGGGTATTAGTATCGCCAAATTAGCTAACCTCTATTCAGATTCAGAAGTCAGGATCCAATTACCAGTTGATTTACGTATGCATGACGCCGATATTGTTTCAACGGGTAATTTAACTGGTGGACTATTAATGAATGTATCGCCAGAGACAACGACTGTTGATTGGGCGCAACAAATCAAGTTGAAAATAGCAGGACATGAACATGCAAGAATGCCGCAATTTGCCGGCATTCCGACATTAAATGCATTGAATTGGGTACCATTGACGTGGTTAAAAAAGTTCAATGACAAACTGGCATTAAAACGACAAGCAACAGGGCAATACCGTACTTCTGGGATTATTTCTAATCTCGGCTTCTTGAAAGTGGATGAATACAGCGCTGCAGGTTTTAATTGCACGAGCGTGTTCTTTATTCCGCCGTATTTTAATACCACGGCGCTGTTTTTAGTGTTAGCGGGTAATAAAGATTCAGTGGAAGTTATTTTACGTATCCCACATCAACTCAGTAGTAATGGCCGCGCAGAGCATGCGTTATCGCAAATATGCCATGGTATTTGTTACGGGCATGAACACCCCGTTAAGCCGGCAGGATCTTCCAGCAATTTTTAGCATCCAACCTTGTACTGACCAAAAATACATGACGGGTGAAGCATACGCTTGGGTTAATTGGCTCAAAGTTGGAACGAATTACACAACGCTGCTGGATTGACCGAGTCTAATTGGCATGTCGGGCTCGACGCAAGGTAGCTGTTATCATCATATGTATTTTTCTGGTCGTAATGATGCGTTATATGGCCCGAAGGCCGCAGAGCAGGAGCTTGATTTATATCGGGGGTCATCCGCTGACTTTTATCAGCAAATCATGACAAATCTTGTGAGTGCTGGTTTTTAGCATACTTTTGACAGCGCTGCAGTAGCGCTAGCTGATTAACATGCGTTTTTATAGCGTTGCGATTTAAGGATCATTTTTTGGGCGGTATATGCTTCACGTAGTAGTTCGCTGAGCCGTGGAATATTGGTATCCCATTCAATCAAAGTCGGGATGGTGTTGCAATGTTGCAAGTAATATTCAAATAACTGCCATACTTCCGCAGTTACTTTCTGGCCATGTTCTTGGTCGAAGGTGATGCGGTTATCTTTTATTAGTTTATTGGTACCCGAGAGGTGGATCTCGCTAACAATATGGGTTGGTATTGATGCTAAGTAATCATAAGGATTAAATTCTAGCTGGTGACTGCTGATATGCACATTGTTTATATCGAGTAGTATCTTACAGTTTGTTGCTGCTTGTAATTCAGTTAAAAAGGCCGCTTCTGTAAGGGTGTTGTTTTTATTTTTGCTATAACAGGCCGGATTTTCAATGGCAATTTCTTGACCTAAAATTTGTTGTACTTGGTCTATACGTCCAATCACATGTTTTAAGTTCTCTTCTGTGTAAGGCACTGGTGAGGTGTCGCTATAATGCTGACCAGCAATTGAACTCCAGCCTAAATGCTCAGATATACAAAATGGTTGGTAACGGTCAGCAAGCTTTTTAATGTGATGAATATGGCTAGTATCAAGCAGCTCATGAGAAGAAAGTGCTAAGCCGACGCCGTGTAAACTGATAGGGTAACGGTCACTGGCTTTATCTAAGTAATAAGTCGCTTCTGAGTTAATTTCGAAGTGATTTTCACTGTGTACTTCTAACCAGCCTATATCTACTTGGCTCTTGGTGAGTTGTTCATAATGCGCTGGGCGCATTCCGATTCCAACTAAATCATCTAACATAAAGTGGTCCTATTTTTAAGTCGTGGTACTTATACGTCATTGAAGTGCTGTACGTCATTGAAGTGCTTGTACGTCATTGAAGTGCTGTACGTCATGAAGTGCTGTACGCTATAAAATGCTTGTACGTTATTGAAAGGAGTATGGGTAAGGATTAGCGGTTTTGCAAAGTAAATCACACTCAATCTTGTAAGGTATTGAGAGTTGTATTATATGAGGTGAAAAAATGAATGTTGCGTCACGATATGAAAAAGCCTTAACGTAGTGTATCGCGTTAAGGCTTGGTATTTTTTGTGGTTTTAATACTCGTTAGTTAATTAATAATGAGTATATTATGCTGCAACCGTTATTGTCGCGATTACCGCAAGTGTAATATCACTATTTGCTTTGCAGCAGCAAGGTAATATAGAACCGGGTGCAACAGCCGCTAGTGGTTCGGTGGTATAAGTTACCGACCCAGAAGTCAGTGTTGTTCGACAAGCGCCACAATAGCCTTGGCGACACTGGTATTCAATTTGATGACCAGTGCGTTCAAGTGTATCGAGCAGGGAACTATCTTGATCTGAAATCTGATAGTTACCTGAGTTTGTTGCCAGCGATATCGACATTATAAAACGAATGTACCAATATCTGCGTGGTTAATTTCAGCATTAATCTGACCAACCAAGTAAGAACTGATTTCTGATTCTTGTGGTGCAACTTGTACGTTATCAGATACTAACCAAGCATTGATCCACGGTAGAGGGTTGCTTTGCACTTCAAACGCCATTGGCAAACCAACAGCAGCCATACGTGTATTGGTAATATACTCAACATAATCACAAAGAATATCTTTATTCAAACCAATCATTGAACCGTCTTTGAACAAGTATTCTGCCCATTCTTTTTCTTGTTGTGCTGCATCAATAAAGATTTGCTGTGTTTCTTGGAAGCATTCAATTGAGATCTCTTGCATCTCAGGGTCATCTTTACCGTCAGCCATCAAGTTTAAAATGTGCTGTGTGCTGGTTAAGTGTAATGCTTCATCACGGGCAATTAATTTGATGATTTTCGCATTACCTTCCATTAATTCACGTTCGGCAAAAGCGAAAGAACAAGCAAAACTAACATAGAAACGAACCGCTTCAAGTACGTTTACCGAGACCATTGCGAGGTATAATTTCTTTTTCACTGCACGTTGACTAACGACAATTGTTTCACCGTTGATGACGTGTGTACCTTCACCAAATTGATGTAATTGCTGAGTTGCATTGATTAAATTATCGTAATAACCGGCAATGTCTTTGGCGCGTTTTAAAATTTCTTCATTCGCTACGATATCGTCGAATACTTCTGCTGGATCATTGACGATGTTACGAATGATATGTGTGTATGAGCGCGAGTGAATCGTTTCACTGAATGACCATGTTTCAATCCATGTTTCAACTTCTGGTAATGAAACTAGTGGTAAAAAGGCCACGTTAGGAGAACGACCTTGAATACTGTCTAACAATGTTTGGTATTTCAGATTACTGATGAAAATGTGTTTTTCATGATCAGATAATTGTTGATAATCAATGCGGTCTTTACTTACATCTACTTCTTCAGGACGCCAGAAAAATGATAACTGACGTTCAATCAGTTTTTCAAAAATTTCATGTTTTTGTTGATCATAACGAGCCACGTTAACGGGTTGGCCGAAAAACATTGGTTCTTTTAATTGATCATTTTTAGTTTGGCTAAAAGTAGTGTAGCTCATTGGTTATCTCTGTTTTATACATTAAATTGGCAGCCTAATTAGCTGCCAAATGAAAAGGTGTCGGTTTATTTGGTGAATGTAACGATCATTTAGATCTTACATGCGCCGCCTTCACAGCCTTCGTCTTCTTTAATCACATCAACGTCCGATGCGCCATCACGTGTATTATGATAATAAAGCGTTTTTAAGCCGTATTTATACGCTAACATCAGGTCCGTTAACAGCGTTGTCATTGGCACTTTTTGGCCAGGGAAACGTTGTGGATCATAGTTAGTATTTGACGAAATAGCTTGGTCAACAAACTTCTGCATCAAACCAACAAGTTGTAAATAACCTGTGTTACTTGGAATGTTCCAAAGTAGCTCGTAGTTATCACGTAGATTTTCGTAATCAGGCACAACTTGTTTCAAGATACCGTCTTTACTTGCTTTAATACTGATTAAACCACGTGGTGGCTCAATACCGTTTGTAGCATTTGAAATCTGACTTGATGTTTCTGATGGCATCAATGCTGTTAGCGTTGAGTTACGTAAGCCGTGTTCTTGAATTTCGCCACGTAATGTTTCCCAGTCTAGGTGCAGTTCTTCATCACAAATCTCATCTAGCGCTGACTTATAAGTATCAATTGGTAAGATACCTTGTGAGTAAGTCGTTTCATTGAATGCTAAACATGGACCTCTTTCTTTCGACAGGTTCATTGACGCTTTCAATAGATAGAATTGAATTGCTTCAAACGTTCTATGCGTTAAGTTGTTTGCGCTACCGTCTGAGTATTTCACACCGTTTTTAGCAAGGTAGTATGCGTAGTTAATCACGCCTATACCTAAAGAACGACGCGCCATTGTTGAGTTTTTAGCTGCTGGCATTGGGTAGTCTTGGTAATCAAGTAAACTATCAAGCGCACGTACTGCTAGGTCAGAAAGGTTTTCTAATTCGCTTAAGTCTTTAATCGCACCAAGGTTGAATGCTGATAATGTACAAAGTGCGATTTCGCCTTCTTCATCACCAGGGTGTTGCATTGGTTTTGTTGGCAATGCGATTTCAAGACATAAGTTACTTTGTCTAATCGGTGCTACAGCTGGGTCGAATGGACTGTGTGTATTACAGTGATCTACGTGTTGGATGTAGATACGACCTGTGCTTGCACGTTCTTGCATTACTAAGGCGAACAGTTCGCTGGCTTTAATTGTCTGTTTACGAATTGATGGATCTTGTTCGTAAAGTTTATATAGGCGCTCGAATTCATCCTGGTCTTGGAAGAATGCATCATACAAACCATCAACATCTGACGGGCTGAATAGGGTAATGTCTTTATTATCAATTAAACGTTGGTACATCAAACGGTTAATTTGTACGCCGTAATCAAGATGACGTACACGGTTTTCTTCAACACCACGGTTATTTTTAAGTACTAACAGGGATTCAACTTCTAAATGCCATAGTGGGTAGAATAATGTTGCAGCACCACCACGAACGCCACCTTGTGAGCACGATTTAACGGCTGTTTGGAAGTGTTTGTAGAATGGAATACAACCAGTATGGAAAGCTTCACCACCACGGATTGAACTACCTAATGCACGAATACGACCAGCATTGATACCAATACCAGCACGTTGCGATACATATTTAACAATAGAGTTAGATACCGCATTGATAGAATCTAAGCTATCGTCACACTCAATCAATACACAAGAACTGAATTGACGAGTAGGGGTACGAACGCCCGCCATAATTGGTGTCGGTAGCGATATTTTAAAGCTTGACGTTGCTTCATAGAAACGACGAATGTAGTCCATACGCTCTGATTTATCGTAAGTCGCAAACAAACTTGCTGCAACTAAGATATAGAGAAACTGTGGGCTTTCGAAAATTTCACCAGAAATACGGTTTTGTAATAGGTATTTACCTTCTAGCTGTTTGATAGCACCGTACGAGAAGTTCATGTCGCGCCAGTGATCAAGCAACTCATCCATTTCTGCGAATTCTTCTGCAGTATAGTCAGCTAGTAGGTGAGCATCATAACGATGTGCATCAACATTGAGTTTTACGTGGTCATAAAGCGCTGGCGGTTCAAATTTACCGTAGGCTTTTTTACGTAAGTGGAATACAGCTAAACGCGCTGAAAGATATTGATAATCTGGCGCCTCTTCACTAATTAAATCCGCCGCAGCTTTGATCATTGTTTCATGTATGTCTTCAGTGCGAATACCGTCGTAGAACTGGATGTGAGACTTTAACTCGACCAATGATACCGATACATTATTCAACCCTTTAGCTGCCCATTTGATCACACGATGGATCTTTTCTAGATCGATCGTTTCCTGCTTACCGCTGCGTTTTGTAACTAGTAAATTCTTATTCATTTAGCTGACTAACCTTAAAACAATGTTAAGAATGTGTTTACCAACACTAGTATTGATATTCTTGTTAATACACAAGATGTAGTGTTGTCCTGTATTCATGCATACAAGATAGAGTGATAATTGATATTTGGCAAGTAGCAGTAAACTGAATAACATGTGGATAATTTGGTGAGTTAGTAGCGACTTACATTCTGGCCTCAGTGATCAATTACGGTTAGCAAAAATCAACAGTTAAAGTGAAAAAAAAAAGAAAAAAAAGTGTTGCCACACTTGTGTGAGGATCCTCAAATAATTTGATTATATTTACAGCTAATTAGTTTAGAAAACTACCACGCAAGTATTATCTGCGTATTTTTTGAGGTGGTTGTTATTACAAACAATTACGTTATTTTGTATGCAGCAAGTTTCGTTTTACCTATAAAGTGGATAACTTTGAGTCACTGTGGGTATAGAACAAGTTGCACTGTTTAGCGTTGTGAACAGATAAATGACTATATATAGGCGCGAAATTTAAAACTGGAGCAAAAAGAAAGCGTACAGGAATAGCTCGAAGTAGATAGCAGGCTTGTAGTGACTAATGAGCGGATACTTGGTTAATAGGTTAATAGGTTAATAGATTAATAGTAATAATAATAGATTCGTTGTTTAGTCAAAGTATGAGTCACCTAACAACAGAGCGTTGTTAGGTGATGGTGTTTACATTAATCGATAAGCTGTGTGTGTAGCATATAGTTAACGTCAACATTCTCGCCTAATTTGAACTGGTCAACGATTGGAATGTAATGCAGACCTGTCATGTGGTGACAATATAAGCCTGATTGGTCAACCCAATGCAGCAGTTCAGAAGGACGAATAAATTTCTTATGGTCATGCGTACCGTTAGGCATCATCTTCATAATCTTCTCGGCACCAACAATCATGAACAAGTATGATTTTAAATTACGGTTAATTGTCGAGAAAAATACATGGCCACCTGGTTTAACTAAACGCATACATGCATTAACCACAGAACCGGGATCCGGTACGTGCTCTAGCATTTCCATGCACGTAATGACATCAAAGCTGTTTGGTTGTTCATCTGCTAAGTCTTCGATCAACACTTGACGGTATTCAACCTCTGTACCTGATTCAAGTGCGTGCAATTTAGCCACGTTGAGGGGTTCTTTACCCATATCAACGCCTAATGCTTGTGCGCCGCGGCGAGCCATGCTTTCCGTTAAGATACCGCCACCACAGCCGACATCAAGAACTCTTTTACCAAATAAACCGCCACAACGCTCATCAATGTAGTCTAAGCGTAATGGATTGATTTGATGTAATGGCTTGAAGTCACCTGCTGGATCCCACCAACGACTGGCCATGGCTTCAAATTTAGCGATTTCCTGTTTATCTACATTCATAAAAGTCTTCTTGATATGTTAATAAGGTGAAAAAGAATAGGGCGAAATATAAAAATATGGGCACAGTATATAACGAGAAAATGATTTCAGAAGTATTATTTGTGAGCCGACCAATAAATAATTTGCTAAGCGGTTAATAAAATCGTAATCAACCGAGTTAATTTTCTTATATATTGTATTTGCTGGTAAATATTATGCTAGAATGAATCACTAAAAAAATAATTAGAAAGCACTTTAAAACTTAGGGGTAAAGGCTTATATGAGTAATTTAGCCACAGAAATCACACCTATCAATATTGAAGAAGAATTAAAAAATTCTTATTTAGATTACGCTATGAGCGTTATTGTTGGTCGTGCTCTTCCTGATGTTCGCGATGGCTTAAAGCCAGTTCACCGCCGCGTTTTATTCGCAATGAGCGAATTGAAGAATGATTGGAACAAACCATATAAAAAATCAGCACGTGTTGTTGGTGATGTAATTGGTAAATATCACCCACACGGTGATACAGCTGTTTATGACACTATTGTACGTATGGCGCAGCCTTTCTCTTTGCGCTACATGCTGGTTGATGGTCAAGGTAACTTCGGTTCTGTTGACGGCGACTCTGCTGCTGCAATGCGTTATACCGAAATCAGAATGTCAAAAATCGCGCATGAATTGCTTGCCGATTTAGAAAAGGAAACGGTTGATTACGTACCTAACTATGATGGTACTGAATTCATTCCGGAAGTTATGCCAACGCGTATTCCTAATCTATTGGTTAATGGCTCATCTGGTATTGCCGTAGGTATGGCAACCAATATCCCACCTCATAGTTTAAACGAGGTGATTAATGGTTGTTTAGCATTAATTAAAAATCCAGACTTAAGTCTTGAAGAATTAATGGAATACATTCCAGGCCCAGATTTTCCAACACACGGTATCATTAATGGTAAAGCGGGCATCGAGCAAGCTTATCGTACCGGTCGTGGTAAAATTCATATTCGCGCTCGCGCAGATATTGAAGTCAACGAACGTGGTAGAGAAACAATCGTTGTTCACGAACTACCGTACCAAGTAAACAAAGCACGCTTGATTGAAAGTATTGCTGAGTTTGTTAAAGACAAGAAAATTGAAGGCATCAGTGCCTTACGCGACGAATCTGATAAAGATGGTATGCGTATGGTTGTTGAAGTCAAACGTGATGCTGTTGGTGAAGTTGTATTAAACAACCTTTATGCGCAAACACGTATGCAAATCGTGTTTGGTATAAACATGGTTGCCTTGATCGACAAACAACCAAAGATCTTTACGTTAAAAGAAATGCTAGATGCATTCTTACGTCATCGTCGTGAAGTTGTTACACGTCGTACCGTATTTGAACTGCGTAAAGCGCGTGAACGTGCTCATATCCTTGAGTCGTTAGCGATTGCATTAGCAAATATTGATGACATTATTGCTCTAATTAAGCAATCACCAACATCGACAGAAGCAAAACAAGCCTTAATTAGCCGCGGTTGGCAGTTAGGTGGCGTTGCTGCAATGTTAGAACGTGCTGGTGATAATGCTGCTCGTCCTGAATGGTTAGAAGCTGAGTTTGGTATTCGTGAAGGTTCGTATTTCTTAACTGAAATTCAAGCACAAGCAATCCTAGACTTACGTTTACACAAACTAACAGGGCTAGAACACGAGAAAATTCTTAACGAATATAAAGATTTACTCGAAGTTATTGCTGAGTTATTACATATTCTTAATACGCCTACGCGTTTACTTGAAGTGATCACTGAAGAGCTACAAGCTTCAAAAGATAACTTTGGTGACGAACGTCGTACTGAGATCTCGGCAAGCAGTGCAGATATTAATTTAGAAGACTTAATTGAACGTGAAGATGTTGTAGTGACATTGTCTCATGAAGGTTATGTTAAGTATCAGCCTCTTACTGATTATGACGCGCAACGTCGTGGTGGTAAAGGTAAGTCAGCAACGAAGATGAAAGAAGAAGATTTCATCGAACGTCTGTTGGTTGCTAATACACATGATCATATTCTGTGCTTCTCAAGCCGTGGTCGCTTGTACTGGATGAAGGTATATCAATTACCATTAGCTAGTCGTCAAGCCCGTGGTAAGCCAATTGTTAACTTACTACCACTGGAAGAAGGCGAGCGTATTACTGCGATCCTACCAGTGTCTGAGTTTGAAGATAATAAGTTTGTCTTCATGGCAACGGCGAACGGTACAGTGAAGAAAACAGCATTAAGTGCATACAGCAAGCCTCGTGCTGGCGGTATCATCGCTGTTAACCTGAGTGAAGGGAATGAACTAATCGGTGTTGATATTACTGATGGTACTAACGACATTATGTTGTTCTCTGATGAAGGTAAAGTAGTACGTTTCTGCGAGTTTGAAGAAACGCCTGTACTTGACGAAGAAGGTAACCCGGTTCTAGATGAAGACGGTAAGCCTGAAATTAAGTTTAAAGGTGTGCGTCCTATGGGTCGTACAGCGACTGGTGTTCGTGGTATCAAACTTGACGAAGGTCAAAGAGTTGTGTCTCTGATCGTACCGAAGAACGATGGTGCAATCTTAACGGCAACTGAAAACGGTTACGGTAAACGTACTGAACTTGCAGAATACCCAGCGAAGAGTCGCGGTACTAAGGGTGTTGTTTCAATTAAAGTAAGTGAACGTAACGGTAAAGTTGTTGGCGCAACACAGGTACTTGACGGTGATGAGATTATGCTTATTACCAATGGCGGCACGTTAGTAAGAACACGTGCTTCTGAAGTATCTACTGTTGGTCGTAACACGCAAGGTGTTCGTCTAATCCGTACTGGTGAAGATGAGCTCGTTGTTGGTTTACAGCGTATCGATGAAATTGAAATCGATGAGAACGCCGTTGTTTTTGATGATGCAGAAAATGCAGCAGCAGTAACAGACGTTCCAGCAACGCCAACTGATGCTGAAGACAGCGCAGAAGAAGCTACTGAAGAGTAATTAGGCTAGTACGTAAGTACTGAACTAGATTAACTTCATAAGGCCTGTTACTCCTAGAGTAACAGGCCTTTTTTATTTTTAATATTTACGCTTTAATTGGGATTTTAAAATTATGAAATATATTTGGATAAAGATCTTATTAACGGTTTTGGTATTCGCAGGACTTTTTGCTGGGGTCTACTACAAAGTGGCAAGCGGTACTATGTAACCGAAGGTTAATATGTACTGTAATCGATGACGTTGAAATTGATGAGAACGCAATTGATGTTGAAGACAGTGCAGAAGAAGCTACTGAAGAGTAATTAGGCTAGTACGTCAGTACTGAACTAGATTAACTTCATAAGGCCCGTTATTCCTAGAGTAACAGGCCTTTTCTGTGCGTATACTATAACCCCTTACACGCATCTCAGATCTGATCGATTCAATGAACGGACTTGCTGAATATACACAACTCCATTTAACTGATGTTATATACAGTGTTATTCATGCTCTTATAATTGCAATCACGGTTTGTCAGAAAACAGTCTTGTTTAGCTTGTTATTAAAAATTTAAGTTAATATACTCAGATACATAGCGAGTTTTTATTTTAATTAACAAGACTCAAAAATTAATTTACAGGACGGCTCTTTTTCACAAAAATCAATATTTACGCTATTTGAGGTATAGTCTTAGTTTTCAGTCGATTGATTGTACTTTGTAGTAGTGAATGGATTTGGGAGATCGAGACGTCCTACTATACAAATGTTATGTACCCAAGGTTTATCAATATTATGGAATATGCATGAAAGTTAGCAACCCTCTTACAATTATTGCTATTTTCGCTGGTGTAGCGGAAACATTGGCTACAGTCGCATTAGTTCAATTACCCTTAGAAATACAATCTATTTTTGTCTATTTCGTTATGGCTTTTCCTGCAACTATCGTGTTGTTATTTTTCTTTGTGCTCTATTTTAAAAACACAGTGCTATATGCTCCTAGTGATTTTGATGACCAAAGCCATTACCTCGAAGCCAACAACTTGAAAGAAAAAGTTAATAATAAATTGGAATTAATATTCAAAGATATAAACGAGCGTGGATCAAAGTTATCTAAAGAAGAATTGAACCGAGCAAAATCTTCGTTAGCTAAAACAATCACAAAGGAAACAATGTCTCCATCAATGCTTACAATTCTAAATCATTTGACTAAAAAACCTTCAAGTTTGCATGATCTTTCTATAATTTTAGGCGTCACAAGAGAGCGAGTAAGACAACTCTTAATTCATTTAGAACAAAACGGTTTGGTTGAACAAGTAAAAGATGCTCACGGAGCAGGTATCCTTTGGAAAGCGAGTACATAACAAATAAGAATAGGTG